>NZ_SLZL01000003.1 GCF_004342605.1 Caulobacter sp. BK020 | reverse complement strand
AGCACCTCGACCAGCAGGGTGTAGAGGTTGGGCGTCTCGGCCGTCCACTGACGCACGCCCGGCACGCTGGCGGCCAGGGTCTGGGTGCGCGCCGCGCCGGCCGCGACCTTGGCTTCTTTCGTGAGGACGGTCTTGTCGCCGTCCAGCAGGGTCATGCGCACGGTCACCGGCTTGTCGCGGGCGGCCAGGGCCACGTCGGTCGACAGCACCCCGTCGCGATAGGCCTTGTCCAGGCCGGCATGGACGAACAGGTCGCTGGCCGAGGCCTTGGGGACGGCCTTCAGATAGACCGACCGCTCGATGCCCGACACCCGCCAGAAGTCCTGGTCCTCCAGGTAGGAGCCGTCCGACCAGCGGTGGATCTGGATGGCCACGATGTTGGCCTGGCCGGCCTTCAGCAGCCTGGTGACGTCGAACTCGCTGGGCAGCTTGGAGTCTTCGGAATAGCCGGCCTCCACGCCGTTGACCCACACCTGGTAGGCCGAGCCGGCCGCGCCGATGTGCAGGACCACGGCCTGGCCCGACCAGTTGGCCGGGATCTCGAAGCTGCGCCGGTACGACCCCACCGGATTGGTGGCGTGCGGGATCAGCGGCCGGTTGGCCGGGAAGGGATAGGTGATGTTGTTGTAGCGCGGCTGGTCATAGCCTTCGGTCTGCCACATGGCCGGGACCTTGATGGTCTTCCAGGCCGAGACGTCGTAGCCGGGCTGCTCGAAGCCCGTGGGAACCGCGTCCGACGACGGCGAGAAGCTGAACGACCACAGGCCGTCCAGCGACTGGTAGCGCGCCGATTTGGTCATGTCGCCGGCCAGGGCCGCCTCACGGCTCTCGAAGGCGAAGTGCGTGGCGCTGGCCGCCAGCTTGCCCCGCGCGAACACCGCCGGGTTCTCCCAGTCCGGACGCGACGCGTCCACCTGCACCGGCTGCACGCGGGGCGCGTCTTCGGCCTGCGCCGCCGTCAGCAGCCCGAACGAGGCGAAACCCGCCAATAGAACCCGTCGCATACGAACCCTCTTCTCAAGGGGCGCCCCGCCCCGTTTGTCGGTCAAAAATGTGGATCAGCCGGCGACCACCGTCGCGGCCTGACCGTGGACGCGGATGAAATCGGCCTGGGAGGGCATCCGCCGGACGGCCTCGGCGGTCGCTTCGGCGATCCGCGCCAGCCGCGCTTCGAGCTGATCGAGCGGCAGGCCCTCGGCCAGCGGCTCGCAGCCCTCGACCCGAGGCCCCTGCCCGTCCATCACCGCCAGCCAGCTGGTCTTGGTGAAGAGCTCGTCGCTCTCGCGGAACACCCGCCCGGTCGCGCGGTAGATGCGCAGCCGCTCGACCAGGGTGTCGGGAACGGACATGGCGGCCAGCTCTTCCCAATAGGCCGTGTCGCGCCGCTCGGTGGCGTGGAAATGCAGGATCAGGAAATCGCGCACGCCGTCGAACTCGGCCGCCATCAGCCGGTTGTAGCGGCGGGCGTCGGCGGGCTCGAACGCGCGGGTCGGCAGCATCTCCAGCAGCCGGGCGATCCCGACCTGGATCAGGTGGATGCTGGTGGATTCCAGAGGCTCCAGGAAGCCGCTGGCCAGGCCCAGGGCCACGACGTTCCTGACCCAGCCGGCGGGGCGCCGCCCGGCCTGGAAGCGCAGGACCCGCGGCTCGGCCAGGGGTTCGCCGTCGAGATTGGCCAGCAGGTTGGCGGTCGCCTCGTCCTCGGAGACGTGGCGGCTGGAAAAGACATAGCCGTTGCCGGTGCGGTGCTGCAGCGGGATGCGCCACTGCCAGCCGGCCTCGCGGGCGGTCGAGCGGGTGTAGGGCGCCGGCGGCCCGGCGTTGGCCGACGGGACGGCCACGGCCCGATCGTTGGGCAGCCAGCGCGACCAGTCCTCGAACGGGCTCTCCAGCGCCTGGCCGATCAGCAGGGCGCGGAAGCCCGTGCAGTCCAGGAACAGGTCGGCGGCGATCCGCTCGCCGTCCTCCATCGTCACCGACTCCACGAAGCCGTCGCCGCCCCGCAGGTTCACGGCGGCCACCTTGCCTTCGCGGCGGACGACCCCGGCCGCCTCGGCATGGGCGCGCAGCAGCCTGGCGTAGAGGGCCGCATCGAAATGGAAGGCGTAGGCCAACTGGGACAGCGGGCCGCCCCCCGGCTGCGGGCGGGCGAAGCGTCCGGCCGCAGCCGCCTGGGCGCAGACCGAATAGGTCTCCAGCGGCTCGGCCCGTCCCGCCTGGCGCAGCCGTCGCCAGGCCCCCTCGAACGGGGTGGGGCCGAAGTCGGGGCCATAGACCCCGAACGGGTGGAAATAGCGGTGTCCGCGCTGGCGCCAGTCGACGAACTCGATGCCCAGCTTGAAGGTGCCCCTGGTCTCGCGGACGAAGACGTCCTCGTCCAGCCCGATCATGGCGTTGAAGGCGCGGATGGGCGGGATGGTCGCCTCGCCGACCCCGACGATGCCGATCTCCTCGGATTCGATCAGGGTGATCGCCGGGCCTTGGGGGCCGAGCACGCGGGCCAGGGCCGCAGCGGCCATCCAGCCGGCGGCGCCGCCCCCGACGATGGCGATGCGCCTTAGCGGTCCGTTCTCGCGCGAGATTTCGGTCAGCATCGGATCGATCGAACCATGTCTTGCGCGCGGACCGAAGGTGTTTTGTCGGAAAAAAGCGCCGACGTGACGCCCCAGGCGCCACGTCGGCCAGCCGGGGAGGTTAGTAGGTGATGCGCAGGGCGACGCCGAAGCGCCGGTCGTTGAGCTGGTACTGCAGCGGCGCGGCGGGCGTGCCGATGTAGAGCACGTTCATGCGGTTGTTCAGGTTCACCGCATCCACCGAGAACGCCACGTGGTCGTTGATGTCGACGCTGAGCGACGCATCCAGCGAGGCGTAGGGCTTGGCGTACTGCGGGATGCCGTTGGCCCCGCTGCCCGTCGTCTGGTCCAGATAGGCCGAACGCCAGTTGTAGGCGACCCGGGCGCTGACCGGTCCCTTCTCGTAGAGGCCGATCAGGTTGTAGCTGTTCTTGGACAGCTTCTCGAGCGGCAGCTGGGCCGGGGCCGCCGACCCCGCCGTGGCGAACGGGTTGCTGACGCTGCTGTCGACATAGGTGTAGTTGGCCTGGACGCCCAGGCCGCTCAGCAGGCCCGGCAGGAAGTCGAAGAACTGCTGGTAGCCCAGCTCGACGCCCTTGACCGTGCCCTTGCCCGAATTGACGACCGTGCTGACGTCGTAGGTCACCCCGTTATAGGAGCCCAGGACGGTGCCGCCGGCCAGGAAGCCGTCGACCTTCTTGTAGAAGACGCCGGCGGTCAGCGAACCGGTGTCGTTGAAGTACCACTCCGCCGTCAGGTCGTAGTTGTCGGATTCGATCGGACGCAGCATCGGATTGCCCGAGCTGGCGCTGGGGTGACCGGTGACCGGATTGACCTGGTTGGGGTTGTTGAGCGTCAGGTTGGTCGACAGCTGGTCGAAGTTGGGACGCGCCAGGCCCTTGGAATAGGCCAGGCGGGCCTGGATCGTGTCGGTCAGCTTGGCCCGCAGGTTGAAGCTGGGCAGGACGCGCGTGTAGCTGTTGTCCACGTCGATCGGCGTGGTGGTGCCGTCGTTGTTGAACTGGGTGCCCTTCGAGGTCGCCTCAGTCTTGATCACCCGCACGCCCAGGCCGCCGTCGATCTGCACGCCGGCCACTTCGCCGGCATAGTCGGCGATCGCCCAGCCGGTATAGGTCTTTTCGGTCTGGCTGTTGAGGTCGCCGGGCGTGAAGGCGTCCTTGGTCTGGGCGCCGAACAGGGCGTAGAGCGCCTTGGTCTGGGCCCAGACGCCGTCGCCCTTGGGGAAGGCGGGATAGAGAATCCCGCCCTTGACGGTGTTGCCGTCGAACCAGCGCATCGACGGACCGGGCATCGACAGTTCCGGATGGGCCGACAGCGGCACCAGCGGCGTGCCGTTCGGAGCCGAGCAGTTGGCGTCGGGGCCCAGGGCGGTGATGCAGACGCCGTGCCAGGTGCCGCGCAGGTCGATGCTGTTGTCGGAATAGCGAGCTCCGCCGCGCAGCTTGTCAAAGAAGCCGCCTTCCAGGTCGTACTCGACGTCCGCGGCCAGCGACAGGGTGTCGGCGTCGTTGCGCTGCAGGGAGTCGGCCATGTACGGCGTGGTGTAGTTGGCCGGGTTGTTCAGGACCGAGGCGTCACGCACGTCCCACCGCGGGTACTTGCCGGTCAGGTCGAAGTCGACGATCGACTTGTGGGGCGCGGTCAGCCCGTTCTGGCCCGACTGGGAATAGAGCGACAGCACGTGGCCGTTGCGGTCGGCGTTGTAGTAGGACTTCAGGTACTGGGCGTCGAAATTGGCCTTGAGGCGGTCGGTCGGCGTCCAGGCCGCGTTCAGCGTGAAGTTCTGGCTCTGGCTCCACAGCTGCTGGTCGAAACGCCCGGTCTCGAAGGTCTGGTTCTGCAGCGAGCCCTTGGTGGCGTAGCCTTCGTCGTTGAACGTGAAGCTCGCGCCGGGCAACGGGTCGGTGCCGTAGCTGGTGACCGTCCCCGCCGAATTACGGACGTTGGAGCGGTTGTTGTAATCGTAATAGTAGGCGCCGGTCCGGTTGAACCAGTACTTGGTCCGCTGGTACTGGGCGGTCAGCAGCAGGTCGTCGTTGGGCCGCCATTGCACCGCCGCGGCGATACCCAGGCGCTTGCGGTCGCCCTTGTCGTCGTAGATCTCGAAGCCGTAGGGCACCTGGGCGTTGGCCGGGGCGCCGGTGATCGAGCCGGGCGCGACGGTGTCGAAGGGCCCGGCCAGCAGGCCGTCCTGGCGATAGCGGCTCTTGCTGAGCACCGCGTTGAGCAGCACGCCGATCTCGCCGATCGAGGTGTCGAAGCGGTCGCTGTAGAGCCCGGAGATCGAGCCGCCGTTCTTGCGCACCCGGTCATAGTAGTTGCCCCGGAACGTGGCGCTGAGGACGCGGTCGGGGGAGTCGAAGGGCTTGCGGGTGCGCAGGTTCACGGCGCCGCCGACGCCGCCTTCGATGATGTTGGCGGGCGCGTTCTTGTAGACGTCGGCGCCGGCCAACAGCTCGGGCGGCACGCCTTCCAGGTCGAAGGCCCGGCCGCCGGACGCTGAATAGACGGCGCGCCCGTCGAGGAAGTTCTGCACCTGGGTCAGGCCGCGGATGGCGATCGCCGGCTGGGTGCGGTGGTCGAAGTCGGTGGCGCCTTCGCCGTAGCGGCGCTGGATCTGGACGCCGGTCACCCGCTGCAGGGCCTCGGTGGTGTTGGCGTCGGGCAGCTTGCCGATGTCCTGGGCCTGGATGGAATCGACGACCTGGTCGGCGTTGCGCTTGATGGCCTGGGCCGAGCGCAGGCTCGCGCGCACGCCGGTGACGACGATCTCGGAAACCGTCTGGTCGGCCGGCGCCTGGGCCGCGGGCGCGCCGGCCGTCTGGGCCACCGCCGATCCGGCGGCCGTGCATACCCCGAGGGTCGCCACGGACGCGCTCAACATCAATTGGAACTGAATACCCCTCATTTCGTTTCCTCCTGCTCTCGACTTGTCACGCTCTCGTACGGCGCGACTTCCAGTCAGACATAGGCCGCTACCATTTGTACTACAAGTACGATTTTATCCATGCTGGCCTGTAAATGATATTTTTGTGCAACCACCAACCCGGAACAGGTGTTCTACGGGACGCGCAACGCCGCCAAGCCTGGTTTGCTTGTGGCGCGCCGCCCTGATCGGAACGGCCGGTCGGTCCCGCCGGGGGCGCCGATCGACCGAGGCCCCCTTCCCCATGGTAAAGCTTGTTAAGGAAAAACAGGTCCTTAGCGAGGTATCGCCCCAGCGACCAGGGATTCGGCCGCCTCCACGCCCCGGGGCTCCGCACACCACCGCCTCACCGAACGTCCGCCCGCTGATCGCGGCCAAAGCGGCCCGGCGTGGCCCGGATCGCGCCGTCGCCCCGCACCGGCCGACCGCACGAAGGCGGGCTTGTTTGGCGGCCTGGGTTGCCGGAACAGATCAATTGTCATACAAATCTTAGGTTTCAGGAGAACGGGGGGAGGCTTCATGGCGTTGTCGCGACGCGGGATCTTCGGCCTTCTGGCCGGACTGGCGATCGGCCCCAGGGCGCTTGGCGCCGCGCCCTCGCCGACGCCGCCCGTCGAGATCGTGCTGCGTCCGGCGCTCGATCGCGCGGGTCCGGCCTTCGAGGGCTGGGGCACGGCCCTGGCCTGGTTCGCCAACGTCACCGGCGGCTGGCCCGAGGCGGAACGCCGGCGGCTGGCCGACCTGTTCTACGGTCCGGACGGCCTGGGCTGGACGATCGGGCGCTACAATATCGGCGGCGGGGCCAAGCCGGGCGCTCCGCCCAACCTGCGGACAGGCGCGGCGGTCCCGGGGTTCTGGCGCCAGCCGGCCGGGGCCGCCGGCCAGGACTGGTGGCGCCCCGAGGACGAGTCGATGTGGGACTGGTCGGCCGACGCCAACCAGCGCTGGTGGCTGGACGCCATCAAGGCCCGGGTGGACCAGCCGATCCTGGAGGCTTTCTCCAACTCGCCGCCCTGGTTCATGACCGTCAGCGGCAAGGTGTCGGGCGCGGTAAAGGGCACGGACGACAATCTGCGCCCCGGCCTGGAGCCTCTGTTCGCCGCCTATCTGGCCCGCGTCGTCGACGAACTGCAGCGGCGCCACGGGATCGCCTTCCGGACCCTGTCGCCGGTCAACGAGCCCAACACCGACTACTGGTTCGCCGCCAACACCCAGGAGGGCGCCCACTGGTCGCCCGCCCGCCAGGCCACCATGATCGTCGCCTCCGCCGCGGCGTTGCGCGCCCGGGGGCTGAAGACGGTGGTCAGCGGGCCTGACGAGACCAATTCGCACCTGTTCCTGGCCGACTGGGAGGCCTATCCGGACGAGGCCCGCGCGGCCATCGGCCAGCTGAACGTCCACAGCTACGGCGTCGTCAACCAGACCGGCGTGCGCGACGTGGCCCGGGCCTCGGGGATACGGCTGTGGATGTCGGAGAACGACACGCCGCTGGACAAGGACCCCGAGAGCCTGGACGGCATGGACTCGCCGCTGGCCTTCGCCGAGCACGTGGTCATGGACCTCAAGCGGCTGGAGCCGGCGGCCTGGGTGTTCTGGCAGGCGGTCGAGGACCTGAGCGCGCGCGAGGGCAAGCCGGGCTCGAACTGGGGCCTGGTCAAGGCCGACCTGCGCGGTCCTCCCGGGGGGCCGCACGCCATCCATGTCACGGCCAAGTACCACGCGATGGCGCACTTCAGCCGCTACATCCGCCCCGGCTGGCGGCTGACGCCGGTCGACGACATCGACACGGTCGCCGCCCTGTCGGCGGACGGCGGCGAGCTGGTGCTGGTCCATGTCAACGGCGGGCTGTCGCCGCGCGCGCTGACCATCCCCCTGGCGGGCTGGTCGGCCCGGATGGTGGTCACCGACGCGACGCGCCGGCTGCAGCCGATCGCCGGAACCACCGCCCCGCCCCGCTCGATCGTCACCCTGGTGCTGCGGCGGAGCTAATCATGCCGTAGCGCCTTGCCCGGCTCCGCCGAGGCCGCCGACCAGGCCAGGCCGCCCACCGCCAGGAGGCCGATGGCGATGGCCGCTGCGGCGCCGGCGACGAAGACCAGCGGGTCGACCGCCACCGGATCGTCGAACTGGGCCAGCCAGCGGCGCAGCAGCCAGTAGGCCAGCGGCCAAGCGACCAGGCAGGCGACCGCCACGGGACGCAGGAACTGGCCGACCAGCAGCCGGGCCACCTGGACGCGGGTCGCCCCCAGCACCTTGCGCACGCCGATCTCGCGCGTCCGCCGCGAGGCGTTGAACGCCGCCAGGCCGTAGAGCCCGATGCAGCCGATCCCCGCCCCAACCAGGGCGCCCAGGCTGAACAGGTTCGTGCGGTCGCGCTGGGGCTTGTAGTAGCGGTCAAGGTTGACCAGGGCGGTCTTGCCCTCGAACGGCACGTCCGGCGCGGCCTGACGCCAGGCGGCTTCCAACCGGGCCCGCACCTCCGCCTCGCTCAGCCCCGAATAGCGCACCAGGGTGATGGGCCAGCCCGTCGGCCAATAGGCTGGGTAGCCGTAGAAGGTATAGAGCTTGGCCGGTGTCTTTTCGGTGGGACTGTAGAAGCGCATGTCCTCCACGACCCCGACGATGCGGGTCTTCCGGTTCTGGAAATCGACCAGCTTGTCCAGGGCGTCCTCGGGCGAGGCGTAGCTCATCTGGCGCACCGCCGCGCGACTGATGACGGCGTTGGTCACCGTTTCCAGGTCCGGCTTAGGGACGTACGTCTCGTCCCCGCCATGCGCAAGGTCGAGCAGCCGCCCGGCGACCAGGCGGGTCCCCAAGGTCTGGAAATAGCCTGGACCGATCCCGGTCCAGCTGAGCGTCGGCGAGGCTTCGGGGCGCGTGGGCCGGTCGAGGCGCGTGGCCGACGAGTTCGAATCGATCGTCTGGTCGGCCGGTGCGTCGCTGCTGGCCGCGACGCCGGTGACGCCGGGGATACGTTGGACCGCGTCCCAGAAGGCCTGCCGCTGCTGCGGCGTGACGCCGACGCCGCGCGTGGCGTTGACGAGGTAGAGCCCGTCGCGCCTAAAGCCGAAGTCGACGCTCTGCATGTGGCGGACCTGGCCGAAAAAGCCGAGCATCAGCACGAAAGCGGCCACGACGGCGGCGAATTGGACCACGATCAAACCCTCGCGAAGCCGCACGCCGAACCGTCCGCCGGCGGGCGTGCGGCTCGAGGCCAGGACCTCGGCGGGCTGGTAGGCCGACAGCATGAAGGCCGGATAGATCGCGGCCAGGAGCCCGGCCGCCAACACCACGCCGAAGACGCCCGCCACCCAGGCGCCGTCCAGGCGATAGTCCAGCCCTAGCGACAGGCCGCCCGCGGCGTTGATCAGCGGCAGCAGCAGCTCCACCATCGCCAGCCCGACCAGGAACGCCAGGGCGATGGTCAGGGCGGCCTCGCCCAGGAACTGCACGCGCAGGACGCCCGCCCCGCCCCCCAGCGCCTTGCGCACCGCCACCTCGCGGGCCCGCAGTCCGGCGCGGGCGGTCGCCAGGTTCACATAGTTGATCAGGGCCAGGCCCAGGGCGACCCATCCGACCAGCCGCAGCGCCTCGATCGCCGCGCGCTGCTTGGGGTCGATCAGGCGGACGTCCTTCAGCGGCACGAAGCTCAGCCTGAGGAACTCATGCGGCGTGACGGCGTCCCCGAACGCCTTGCCCACCCGGCGGTCGACGAAGGCCGGCAACTGGGCCTCCAGCGCGCGGACCGCCGCCGGATCGTCGAACTTGAACCAGGTCTGCAGCATCACGCTGCCCCATGCGTGCCAGCCGCCCATCGTCGTCGCGACATCGCGTGGCGTCAGCAGCCGCACGAAGTCCAGCTTCAGATTGCTGTTCCTGGGCAGATCCTTGATCACCGCCGTGACGGTGTAGGCGTTGCGCCCGGCGATGTCGCTGATCTCCAGGCGACGGCCAATCACGTCGAGAGCCCCGAAATATTTGCGCGCCATGGTCTCCGACAGCACCAGGCCGGCCGGATCACGCAGAGCCGAGGCGCGGTCGCCGACGACTAGCGGAACCTGGAAGAAGGCCAGGAAATCGGCGTCGACCAGTTCGATCTGTTCGCTCGAGACGGTAGCGCCTCGGTGGATCACCGCCGCCCCGCTCCAGTCGCGCACGCCGCGCACCTGGGGATAGTCGAGCTTCATTTCGTCCAGCAGCCCGCCCATGGCTCCGATCCGCACGCCCGGCGCGATGCCCTGGATGTTGAAGGCGATGCCGGCGGCGTAGATCTTCTCGCGCTCGGGCGTCCAGCTGTCGTAGCCGGTCTCGAAGCGGTGCAGCAGGCTGAGGGTGACGAAAACGGCCACGCCCAGGCTCAGGCCCAGCAGATTCAGCGCGGCGTAGAGCGGGCGACGGGTGAAGGACCGCCAGAACGAGACCAGGATCGATTGCAGCACGGCGCGCCTCACAGGGCCTGGGCGACGGAGGCGACCAGCCGTCCGTCCAGCATGTCGATCCGCCGGCTGGCCTGGTCGGCGTGGCTGGGCGAGTGGGTGACCATGACGATCGTGGCGCCGGCCGCGTTCAGGCCCTTGAGGATGTCCATGACCTGGGCGCCGTTCTCGGTGTCGAGGTTGCCGGTCGGCTCGTCGGCCAGGATCAGGTCGGGCTCGCCGACGATCGCCCGGGCGATGGCCGCCCGCTGCTGCTGTCCGCCCGAGAGCTGGTGGGGAAAGTGCCGGGCGCGGTGGGCGATGCCCACCCGGTCCATGGCCGCCTCGACCAGCGCCCGCCGTGATCCCGGCCGGCCCTTGCGATAGATCAGGCCCAGCTCGATGTTCTCGGCGATGGTCAGGTCGTCGACCAGGTTGAAGCTCTGGAAGATGAAGCCCAGATGCCGGGCGCGGTGCTGGGCCAGCCCCCCCTCGCTCTGCTTCGCCAGGTCCACGCCCTCGAACAGGTACTGGCCCGAGGTCGGCCGATCGACCGCGCCGAGGATGTTCAGCAAGGTCGACTTGCCGCATCCCGACGGCCCCATCACGGCCGCGAACTCCCCGCGCCGGATCGACAGCGAGATGCCGTGAAGCGCCGTGGTCTCGATCTCGTCCGAGCGATAGAGGCGGGAGATGGACTGCAGTTCGATCATGATCATCCCTTCGATCGGATCCGGAGACCCTTGGCCTTGGCGACGTCCTGCGCGCCGGCGGTGACGATGCGCTCGCCCGGCTTGAGGCCGCTCAGCACCTCGGCCTGCTCGGGGTTTCGCCGGCCCAGGGTGATCGCCCGCCGCTCGGCCCGCTGGCCGTCGGCCGACACGACGAAGGCCCAGGCCCCGCCCGTGTCGCTCAGCCACGCGCCCGACGGCGCGACGACCGCGGCCTGGGGCCGTCCCAGCGACAGGCGCAGGTCGATGGTCTCGCCGCGCCGCAGACCGCCCGGCGCGGCGCCGTCGAACGCCAGCTCCAGCGTCGCCCGCCCGTCCGCGACCTGCGGAAACACCTTGGTCACCCGGGCCGAGACCGCATGGTCGCGGACCGTGGCCTGGGCGCCCTGCCCGACCGACAGCCGGGGCAGATAGAACTCGTCCAGCTTGGCGCGCAGCTTGTAGGCCCCTTCGGCGTCCACCTGGCCGAGCGCGCTCCCCATCGCCACGGCCTGGCCAGGCTTGAGGTCGAACGCGGTGAGCCGGCCGGCCGTCGGGGCGCGGACCACCAGGGCCGAACGGCCGGCGCGGGTCTCGGCCAGGCTTCGCCGCAGGTCCTGGGCGCTGCGGGCCGCCTGGGCGCGCTGCTCGGCATAGAAGGCCGCGTCCGAACGCTGCGCCGCCCGCAGGGTGGCCAGGCGCTCCTTCTGATAGTCGACCTCCTCGAGATAGGGCTGTACGGCCGCGGGGCTCAGCATCGCCTTGGCCAGCAGGACCTGCCGCCGATCCAGGTCCTGCCGCGCCCGGCTCAGGGCGTGGGCGGTGTCGGCCAGAGCCTGCTCGCGGCTCTCCTCCGCGCCCTTGAGGCTCATCAGCCGGCCGGTGTTGTCGCTGAGCCGGGCGGCGATGTCGGCCTCGCGCGCCGTCACCTCCAGGCTCAGCTGCGGATTGGACAGACGGGCCAGTTCCTGCCCGGCCGCGACCAGGTCGCCGTCGGCCGCCAGGACGGCCTCGACCCGGCCGGACGTTTCCGCGGCGATGAAGGTGGTTTCGGCCGGCGCGACCTCGGCCCGTAGCGGCGCATAGTCCAGATAGGGCGCGCGGACGACCTCACCGAATGACAGGGTCGCGGCCTCCACATCCACCGTACCGGCCTTCGGCGACAGGCCCCAGGCCAGCAGACCGGCGACGGCCAGGGCCACCAGGCCGGTCGCCCACAGCTGGGCGGGCGTGGGCCGCCAGCGTCGTTCGATGCGGCGGTCCATGCCGCCGGGGGCCGTAGTGGAACTCGAGGCGAACCTGCTCATGCTTCCAGGCTAATATGAACCGCGCAAATTCAATAAGTTGCTGGTTTTATTTGACTTATTGACATTTAAGCGTGAGTCTCGGCCGCGATAACATCGCCAATGTGTCCGATTCCGAACATGTCCGACGCTGGTCGCCCGTGCGCGCTTTTCCTCGACGACGACCCCGACATCCTGGCGTCGGCCGAGCTGATCCTGGTGCGCGGCGGGTTCGATTTCGTGGGCGTCGAGACGCCCGAGGCCGCGCATGGGCGCCTCGACCGGGAGCCCGTCGATGTGCTGCTGCTGGACCTCAACTTCCGCCGAGGCGACACCACCGGCGAGGCGGGTCTGGCCTTCCTCGAAAAGCGTCTGGCGGCCCGGCCTGACCTGCCGGTGGTCGTGGTGACCGGCCATTCCGGCATGGCCGTCGCCGTGCAGGCGATGCGGCTGGGCGCCCAGGACTTCGTGGTCAAGCCATGGAACAACGAGCGCCTGCTGGCCTCGGTGCGGGCGGCCATCGACACGCCCCGGCGCGTGCCGGCCAACCTGCCGCCCCAGGACCTGAACCTCGAACGCTCGGAAAAGGCGCTGATCCAGGCGGCGTTGACCCGCCGCCAGTTCAACGTCTCGCAGGCGGCCAGGGACCTGGGCCTGACCCGCGCGGCCCTCTATCGCAGGATGGAGAAGCATGGGCTCTAAGGCCTTGGCCCTGCGCCTGCTGGCCCAGGCGTCGATCTTCGCGCTCGGTGTCCTGGCCTGGCTGTCGGTGACCCATGGACTGTACGCGACGGCGCTGCTCTGCGCCCTGGCCGGGGCCGCCCTGGCCCTGGACCTGGTCCAGAAGCTGGGCGCCTGGCGCGCCGCGCGGCTGGTTCCGGTCCAGGCCGGAAGCGGCTTCGCGGCCGAGCTGAACCGCCGGCGGCTGGAGCTGCTGCTGGACCAGACCCCCTCGCCGATCCTGCTGGGCGCGGGGGATGACCAGATCATCGCCGCCAACCGCGCCGCGCGCCGGGCGTTCGACACGCCGCACCGGCTGTCGGACGCCGCCCGCCTGGCCCTGACCGGCGGCCGGTCGCTGTCCGACTTGGCCTCGCCCGTGCGCTGGCGCGACGCCAGCTATGCGGTGAGCCGCGCCGAGATCGTCGACGAGGCGGGCCAGGCCGACCTGGTCGTGCTGACCGACATGACCGCCGACGTCCGCGCCGCCGAGGCCGCGGCGCTGCGCGACCTGCTGCGGGTGCTGAACCACGAGCTGATGAACGCCCTGACCCCGGTGGCCTCCATGAGCCGCAGCGCCCTGGACCTGCTGCGCGACGGCGGCCCAGCCGCCACCCACCAGGCGATTTCGGCGCTGGAACGGGCCGTGGCCCGCACCGAAGGCCTGCGGGACTTCATCGACGCCTACCGCACCCTGACCCGCCTGCCGCCGCCGACGCCCCGCGTCGTCGACCTCGCCGCCTGGCTGGACGTGGCGCGGGAGAGCTTCCTGGCGCAGTGGACCGCCCGAGGCGTGGCGCTGGACTGCCCGCCGCCGCCGGCCGTCGAGATCCGCATCGACGCCGACCAGATGTGGCTGGCGATCGGCAACCTGCTCAACAACGCGGCCGAAGCGGCCCTGGAGCATCCCGCCCCCCGCGTCCGCCTGGGCGTGCAGCAGGTCGAGGGCGACATCCGCTTCGTGGTCGAGGATTCCGGGCCGGGCGTGCCGCCAGACCACGCCGACCAGGTGTGCCTGCCGTTCTTCACCACCAAGGCGACCGGATCGGGCGTCGGGCTGAGCCTGGCCCGCCAGATCGCCCAGGGCCACGGCGGCGCGCTGACCCTGCTGGCCGCCTCCGACGCCGACGCCGCGCTCGCCGGCGCACGGTTTTGCCTGACGGTCCCGGCTTGAGGGCGAGCTGCCGTCCGTGTGGCCTTGATCTGGGCTTCGCCTTCAGCTCGTTGTTCCAGCGTGAAGGTCCGCTCGCGCGGCATGCCAGATAGCTTCCTCCGCATGTTCCAAACCGCCGCCCGCCAGGTCCGCTTCCGGCGCCCAGAGCCCAGTCTTGCGGGAGCCTAGTCTTGCAGGGACAGTCGCGCCGCGGCTGGGTCCGTGCGCCAATTCCACACGGCCCCGGTCGCGAGCACGGCCGCGAAGACGCACGCCAGGCCAAAGCCGAAGACCGGATCGCCGAAGAGGTCGCTCACCGCGCCCATCGCCAAGGGCGAGAGCACCGCGCTCACACAGGTGAAGAACAGGATCACGCCCGCCGCCGCGCCATGCTCGGCCTTCGGAAAGCCGCTGATGCCCTTGGAGTTCAAGGTCGGATAGAGCACCGACATGAAGAAACCCGACAGCGGCAGGAGCAGCGCCGCGCTCCCCCGGCCGCCGATCAGCGCGCCTCCAAAGCAGGCCAGTATGCCGCCCGTGCAGACCGCCAGAACCGCCGTCCAGTCCATCCGCGACAGCAGCCAGGCGCCAAAGAAGCGTCCGCTGGCCCGCAGCACGAAGAAGATCGGCAGGGCGGCGGGCGCCAGGACCGCGCCCGGCCCGGCGTAGCCGGCCAGCAGCGTCGGCATCCAGACATAGATGGCCGTCTCGACGCCCACATAGAGCATGATCGCGAAGCTGAAACCGAGAAGGTGCGGATCGCGGATCGCGCCGACGAGCGCCCTGACGGTCACCTTCTCGCTCGCCCGCCGCGCCGTCGGATAACGGACCGCCAGGGCCGCGACCATCAGAGCCAGGCAGAGGCCGCCAGCGATCACATAGAGCCATTTCCACGCAATCCCGCCCGCCAGCAGGGCCGCCACGATCGCCGGACCGATGATAGCCCCGACGCCGAAGAAACCCTCTACGGCGTTCATCGTGCTGGTGTGCTCGCGGGCGGAGCCGCTGATGTCGCCGATCAAGGCCAGCGCCCCGGTCTTGAAGAGGCCGATCGCCACGCCGGAGACGAACAGCAGGCCGACGAACACCGGAAACTCCCGCGTCACCCCGAAGGCCAGGGTCGCGCCGGCGAACACGGCCAGACCGAGCACGATCGTCGCCTTGCGCCCCAAGCTGTCGGCCAGAAAGCCCAGGAAGAGCGCGCTGAGCGCGATGCCGCTCATGGTCGCGTAGTGGAAGGCGCCGGCGGCCTTCAGGTCGAGGCCGTAGGTCCTGATGATCTCCGGAATGATCACGCCCACCGCGTCGGTGGTCATGGCGAACATCATGAACATCAGGAAGGTCATGAGCTTGATCAGCCCATGGCTCGCGGCCGCGCCTTTCTCGTTCGTCATCGCCTTGCTCCTCCCCCTGGTTCTTACTTACGACGCCGGTCTCAAGCTTGTCGCCGGACCGCGCCTTGACCCAGCGCCACCGCGCCAAGCAGGCCCGACAGGCCGCCGAGGCCGGGCGCGACGAGATAGGCGTCGAGGGCCGGCCGTTCGGCGAGGCTCCGCAGATAGCCGCCGAGCCGGCGATGAAGGATGTCGCGCGCCTTGGCCAGAACGACCGGCCTGACGGCGCCGCCGCCGACCACCACGCGGCGCGGCGACGCCGCGAGGGTCAGGCTCATGACCAGCTGGGCGAGATAGTCGGCCGCGAGATCCCAGACTGCATCGCTGTCGGTCGCGGTTTCCGCCGGCCGCCCGAGACGCGCCGCCAGGGCCGGGCCGCTGATCAACCCCTCCACGCAGTCGCCATGGAAGGGGCAGGCTCCGGCGAACGGGTCGCGGATTGGGTCGCGGCGCACAAGCAGGTGGCCGACCTCTGGATGGAGGACGCCGTGTACGGGCCGTCCGCCGATGATCAGGCCCGCGCCCACGCCAGTTCCGACGGTGATGTAGGCATGATCCGTCAGGCCTCGTGTCGCGCCCCAGCGGCCTTCGGCCAGCGCGGCGCCGTTCACGTCAGTGTCGAAACCCACGGGAACGTCGAACAGCTCGACCAGGGGCGCGACGATCGGCGTGTGGCTCCAGCCGGGCTTGGGCGTGGTCACGACCGAACCCCAGTCGGGGGCCTCGCGGTCGACGCGAACCGGCCCGAAACTGGCGATCCCGATCGCGTCGAAGCCGCCGCGCTCGGCTTCCAGCACCGCGCGCACGGCCACCAGGGTCTCCTCCGGCGTCGTTGTCGGGATCCGGATCGGGGCAGACAGGTCGTCCGGCCCGCCGCCGAAAGCCACCAGGACCTTGGTTCCACCAAGCTCGATCGCCGCAACACGGGTCATCGCGCCGCCTTCAGCCAGACGAGGCCGTAGGGCGGCAGCTCGACCGTCGGCCCGGATCGCGAACTACCCGACAGCAGATCCATGCAGGGGCCGGCGAACGGTTCTGGCAGGCCGGCTGCTATCTCGTGGTCGGACAGGTTGGCGACACAAAGAAATGGCGCGCCTTCGACGCGCGAAAACGCCAAGGCCGCCCCCACGCCGAGATCAATCGGAACGGACGGTCCGCGCACGCCCTGCGCCGCAAGTTCACGCGCCGCCCGGCCCAGTTGCCGAAAGTCGGCGAACGTCGCACCAGGCAGGCCGTCCGCGTCATGCCGCGCCTGCGCCCGATCCCAATCCATCAAGGGTCGGTGCAGCCAGCGCCCATCGCCGGCGCGCAGCGGATCGTCGCGGTAGTGAACGTCGTCGCCCAGGGCGATCTCGTCGCCCATATAGACCAACGGCCAGCCGTCGAGGGCATGGAGAATTCCGTAAAGCAGGCGCAGGCGCGCCGCGCCCGGCGTCTGCGGTCCTTCGCCGGGCGCCAGGCCGGCCAGCGATGCGGCCATGCCGTTGGTCGACGGAACGCCGCCCGGCGCGGTCTGGAACGCTCGGCCGTGCGAAAAGCCCGCGCCGCCGCCATAGAAGTCAGACCACCGGCGCAGATCCTCGCGCGGCGCATAGTCCGCCAAGGCGTTCCAGATCACGTCGTCGTGGCAGCGCACATAGTTCAGCCACGCCGCGCGTGAGGGCTTGTCCAACGCCGCGGCCAGGCACCGGCGGACCACCGCCGCGTCCTGGTCGGCCAGCGCGCCCCACAGGGCGGTCATCACAACGTTGTTGTAGGCCAGGTCGCAGCCTGGACCATCGTGGCCGAAGAACGGCAGGACATCGGCCAGGCTCTCGATGGCCTCGGCGACGAGCACTACCGACGGGGCGATAATGGACAGGGCGGCGCGCCAGGCTTCAACGATGGCGTAGGCCTGGGGCAGATTTCGGCAGGTCGTGCCCTTCGCCTTCCAGAGGAAGGGCGCGCTGTCGAGCCGGAAACCCTGCACCCCCTGCCCCGCCAGGAACACCAGGACATCGAGCATCTCGGCGAAGACGGCCGGATTGGCGTAGTTGAGATCCCATTGGAAAGGATAGAAGGTCGTCCAGACTTGGCCGCCCATCTCGGCGTCCGGCGTGAAGCTGCCCGGCGCGGTGTCTGGAAAGACGTCGATCAGTTCGGCGTCGCGATCGCGGGCCTCCGCTTCGGAAACCGTGATGTAGTAGTCGCGATAGGCCCGATCCCCGGCCCGGGCGCGCTCGGCCCAAGCGTGTTCGCGAGCGGTGTGGTTGCAGACCACGTCGAGGATCAGCCCCATCCCGCGCCCGCGCAGGTCGTCGGCCAGGTCGCGCAGGTCCTCCATGCTCCCCAGGCGCGGCTCGACGCGCCGGTAGTCGGCCACGGCGAAACCGCCGTCGCTATCGCCTTCGCGGGCGGCCAGCAAAGGCAGAGGATGCAGCCAGCGTACGCCCAGGTCTTCCAGATAGCCGAGCCGATCGCGCACACCGGCCAGCGTCCCGGCGAACCGATCCACATAGAAGGTGTAGACGCTCTGCCCCGGTTGCGACAGCCAGGCGGGAGCGGCCTCGCGTTCGGCGTCGAGGGCGCGAAGCGGCTCGGGTCGCGCGTATGCGGCCGCCTCCACGCGGGCGCGCAAGTCCGCGGCCAGTTCGACCCAGTCCTCGCGATCGCCATAGACCGTCTTCAGGCGGGCCTCGAAACGCGGCCAATGGACGGCAAGCCGCTCGGCGATCGTCTCGCCGAACGCGGCGTCCGCGCCTTGGGGAGCTGGAAGGGTCATGGACGGAAAACTCGACAAGACGGGAGGCACGAAAAAATCCGCCGGGCGCAGCAGGGGACGCCCGGCGGACAGGGGGCAGGCTAGAAGGCGTAGCGAAGTGTGGCGGTGACCGTCCGGCCGTTGATCGACCGCGCACGAATGGCGTTGACCGAACCGGCCGTGATCGCACCCTCCTCGGCCTCGGTCAGCCCGACCTTGTCGAAGAGGTTGTTGGCGTTGACCGACACCGACAGCCCCTCGACGATGTTGTATTCAGCGAAGGCGTTGACCTGGGCGTAGCCTGGGAACGCCAGCAGGTTCTCATCCTGGGCGTAGGCCTTGGTGGTGCCGATCACGCTGGCGCCGATCGTCGCCTTGTCGCCGAACCGCCAGGTCGGGGCGAACTGATAGAGCCACTTGGCCTGACGGCGCGGGGTGTTGCCGACGACGGCGGGGTTGAGGGCGTCCTTGTCGATGACCGCGTCGGTATAGGTCGCGCCGCCCGTGACCGAGAAGCCGCCGATGCGATAGCTGGCCTCCAGCTCAACGCCCTTGGCCTTGTAGACCCGGTCAAAGAACTTCTGGCTGGTGGCCTCGAAATTCTGCTCCTGGGTCTTGGCCCAGAAGGCGGTGGCGAACAGGCCAAAACCGTTGCGACGGAATTTCACCCCGCCCTCGACCTGGTCGACCATGTCGACAGCGTCTTCCTTGGTCACCGAGCCGTCGGCCTGGACCTTGCCAAACAGCAGGCGGTCGGCGTTGGCCCGGCCGCCGCGGCTGGCGCGGGCGAACAGGGCCAGATCCGGATTGAGCTGATAGTTGGCGCCCAGCGACCAGGAGGTATAGCCCCAGTCGTAGTTCACCGGCGAAGTGTTGGCGTTGTCGACCACCGACACGCTCTGCTCGACGGTCTGGATCACCCCGTCGCCGTTGACGTCGACCGTGGCCTGCTTGGCCGCGGCGTAGCCCCCCCGGGCCTTGCCTTCGTCGCGGCGCAGGCTGGCGTTGAGGCTGAGATCGCCGACGCGGGTCGAAAGGCTCAGATAGGGCGCATCGATGTCGTAGGTGACGTCGTAACGTCGCGTGCAGCAGTTGCCCCAATAGGGCACGCCGTAGGCGGCCAGGCCGGCCTGGGTCAGCTTGGTTCCCGCGCCGTCATAGACGTCGAGCAGCGCGGCGTTGTCGCCCTTAACCTCCATCAGGAAGGTGTTCCACAGCCAGTCCATGGCGATGGTCTGGCGCGACTTGTAGTAGCCGACGGTCACGTCGATCGAGCCCAGTCCGCCCGCCTCGAACGTTCGCGACAGCTTCAAGTCGTTCATGGCGTTGCCAAAATCGTTGATCTCGACGTCGAACATGTGGACCCGCATGGCCAGGCCGTTGCCGTTCAGGCTGGAGGGCGAGGCGATGGCTTGGCCGGCGTTCGGCCCGTTGGCGTAGCGCAGGGTCGCGCCGGTTCCGCCGACCTCGGTGGCCAGGGTCTGGGCCGAGGTCACTTCCGCGGGGAAAGGGGCGACGAACCGGCCGGAGGTCTTGGCGACCTTGAAGTGGTCCTCGATCTTCCAGCCGCCGCCAAGGTCGAACTTGGCTTCCGCCCCAAATTGCAGGCTGTCGGGATGCATGCCGTCGGAGACCTTGCTGATCCGGCGGTTGCCATCGCCGTCCAGGCCCGGATTGGTCGCCAGGAACACCGACTGGATGTCGTCGCGGCCGATGTCGAAGCCGGCGAAGGAGCCGATGGCGGGATCACGGTTCGAGCCGGTGACGCGGGTCGGCATGGGCAGGTAGCCGACCGCCCGATCATTCAGATACTTGGCGTGCAGGCGAACGAAGCCGTTTTCGAACTCCTTGGTCAGGTTGGCCTTGATCTGGCCGCCCTTCTCGGAGGTGTAGCCGGACCGGCGCGCGCCCTCGCCCTCCCGATAGAAGCCGCCGACATGGAAGCGCAGCGTGTCGTTGATCGGCGCGCCGTAGTCGAAATCGAGCCGCGTGTGATCGTAGCCCAGCCCCTTGGTCAGGGCGATCGCCCCGCCTTCGGTCTCGCCGGTCTTGCTGATGAAGTTGATCACCCCGCCCGGCGAGTTCGAGGCGAAGGTCGAGGCCGACCCGCCGCGCACCGACTCGATGCGCGAGACGTTCTGGTCGGCGCGCAGGAAGATGTCGGCGTTGCCGAACGCGATGTCGCCGAACTCCATGACCGGCAGACCGTCTTCCTGCAGCTGCAGGAACTTGGCGCCGCCGGAGGCCACCGGCAGGCCGCGCACGGCGATGTT
This sequence comes from Caulobacter sp. BK020, assembly GCF_004342605.1. Classification (GTDB taxonomy): domain Bacteria; phylum Pseudomonadota; class Alphaproteobacteria; order Caulobacterales; family Caulobacteraceae; genus Caulobacter. Next base: position 366,321 of record NZ_SLZL01000003.1, on the reverse strand, counting down.
GGCGTTGCCCTCGCCGCCCGTCGATTCCGAACGGATGCCCGGCAGGCCGCGGAAGATCTCGGCGGTCGATCGCGGCGCCTGGGCGGCGATCTGCTCCGCCGAAATCGAACTGACCGAGACCGACGAACTCATCTTGGTGGCCCCGCCGGGCGAGGCCGTCACCACGATGGCGTCCAGCGCCAAAGGATCAGTCTCGGCGGCGGGGGCCTGCTGGGCCCAGGCCGTTCCGGCTGATCCCAGCAAGGTCGCGACACTGGCGAGCAAAACCGTCTTACGGACCATTTCCTTGTTCCCTTCCCCTGGGCGCGCTTGCGCCGCGTCTCCCAAAGCGGCTCTCCGGCCGCCTCTGCAGGGGGAATAGACTGGATTACGCAATCGGTTGCAAGAATATTCGCAATCGATTGCGTAGAAAAATGGTCCGGCAATCGGAGTCGGGTCTCGTCAGGTCTGGCGAACGATTAGGCTGGGTTGCATCATGGCCGACGGCGCCAGGTCGCCCGCCATGCGCCGGAACAACAGGTCAACCATCCGCGCCGCACCCTCGGCGAGGTTTTGCCGGATCGTGGTCAACGCCGGAACCGATTGCCGCGCCAGGGCGATGTCGTCAAAGCCGACGACCGACACCGTGCTCGGAACCTCAAGGCCTTCCGCCGCCAGGATACGCACCGATTCCAGCCCGATCAGGTCGGAGGCGGCGAAGACCGCGTCGAAGGACACCCCCTCGTCGATCAGGCGGCGAACGCCCTCGCTCGGATCGCTGAGGGTGAAATGGGTGGTCGCGGTCAGGGTGGGATCATAGGCGACGCCCGCCGCAGCCAGGGCCTCCCGATAACCTTCGTAACGCAGGGCGACTTCCGGCGCCTGCGGCGGGCCAAGAAAAGCGATGCGCCGGCGCCCCAGGGCCAGGAGATGCTCGGTGGCCATCCGCCCGCCAGCGAAGTTGTCGACGCCGACCGTGCAGTAACGCGCGCCCTCGGCCGCGCCGCCCCAGACGACCAGGGGCCCGTACCACTCGGCCGCAGCGTTGAGGGCGTCGTGCTGGTCGCTCTGACCGATCACCAGCACCCCGTCGACGCGCTGCGAGCGCGCCATTCGCTCAAGCCAGCCGGCTTCCGGCGCGGCGACCTTGGACAGCAGCAGCTCATAGCCGCGGGCGGTGATCTCGTCGGCCAAGCGGCCAATCATCTCGAGAAAGAAGGGGTCGGAGATCAGCTGGCCGGATTCGTGACCGAGCGGAATGGCGACATTGATGACGTGGGTGCGCTGCATGCGCAGCCCCCTCGCCTGTTGGTTAACCACATAGCCGCTCTCGCGGGCGATTTCCTCGATCCGCTCGCGCAGGGCCTGCGGGATGACCGGATTGCCGGCCAGGGCGCGCGAAACCGTCGAGGTCGAGACACCGACCATGCTGGCGATGTCAGCCATCTTCAGGCGACGGATCGGCTCGGAGGAATCTGGGGCGTTCATGACGCCAGCATAGCCGGCCGCCAACCCGGAGGGGAACTGGCGCGCCAGCCGTCAAATCGGTTTTCGACGCCTTGCGCTGAGGCGATGAGCTTCGCATCCTTCAGGACGCGCCAAACGTCGCCGGTCGCGGAAGCTCGTCTCGACATCGAGCATATGTGCAAGACGGGGGTCGAACGCCAGCTCCGCACGGTCGATGACGACCAGCCGCCACGCAAGTCCTGGGACGTGAGCGGCGAAGGGCCAATCCTATCGTCGTGGCTCTCGGATGGCGAAGATGTCCGTTTTCCTCTTCGGACCCTCGGGCCGGCGCTCCCTACCCCAGTTCCTACCTACGAAACTTTCGGTGCGACGGCCTGTTGTGCAAAGCTTGGCTAAAACATCACAACCTTATGACGCCCACGACGCGATTACGTTTTATCCATAAATTTCATGAATTTACCGAGCGGCGGGACATCATGGGGACGCGCGCTCCAGACATTAGCTGCCCCGCGTCGAAAATCGAACTCATCGATTTCGTAAATAAATTCAATGATTTAGAAAATTTGGCGGAGACGGAGGGATTCGAACCCTCGATACCCTTTTGAGGTATGCCGCTTTAGCAAAGCGGTGCCTTCAGCCTCTCGGCCACGTCTCCTCCTGAGAGGGAGCGGTTCGATAGCCTGTTCGCGGCGGCATGACAACGCGCTGTCTCGAAAAATCCGCGTTAACGCGAAGCTCAGACCGCAGGGCTAGGTTGAACCCCGTTCTACAAGGGGGTCTGAACTCTATGTCGTCTGCTATCGCACATACGGAACTCAAGGCGGCCATCGCGATCGACGGCCCGACGGCGTCCGGTGTCGTGATCGGCGACGACTCGGCCCAGGCCAAGGGCCGGCGCGGACCGTTCCGTCCGGGACGGCTGGTTCCGGCCCGGGCCCGGATGCAGGTGCGCAGCCTGTCGCGGCTGTTCCGCGTGGTCGACGGCCTGGCCTTCGCCGGGGTCACCGCCGCCGCGATCGCGATCGCCCGCCCAGCCCCTGAGGTCTATGCGCCGATGATCCTGGGCGCCCTGGCCCTGCTGCCCGCCCTCTATATGCTGGAGGCCTACACCTTCCACCGTCGCGAGACCCTGGGCCGCCAGGCCCTGCGGGTGTCGGCCGCCTTCGGCGCCGTGGCGGTGGTGGTGGCGCTGGCGACCCTGGCCTTCGGGCGGGGCCAGGCGGACGTCGCCCTGGCGGCCGGCTGGGTCGCGGCGCTGGCCGCGACCGCCGCCGGACTGCACGTGGCCTGGTGGCGGGTCGTCGACCACGGCCGTCGCGAGGGCCGCCTGACGCCGAACGTGGTGGTGGTGGGCGCCACCGCCAACGCCGAGCACTTCATCCGCGCGGCCCTGGCCACCGGCGACGTCAACGTGCTGGGCGTGTTCGACGACCGCGCCGACCGCGCTCCGCCCCAGGTGCTGGGCGTGCCCGTGCTGGGCGACACCGGCGCCCTGATCGGCCACCGCATCATGCCCTTCGTCGACCGGGTGATCATCGCGGTGAGCGCCGCCGCCGAGGCCCGCGTCGACCAGCTGGTCGAGCGCCTGGAGGTGCTGCCCAACCCCGTCAGCCTGTTCGTCGACCTGAACCGCGACACCCAGCGCAACGCCTCCCTGGCTCATTTCGTCGACCTGTCGGGCGCGGCCACCGACGCCCGCCGGGCCTTGGTCAAGCGCGTCCAGGACCTGGTGATCGGCTCGCTGGGCCTGCTGGTCGCCGCCCCGGTGATGCTGCTGATCGCCGTGGCCATCAAGCTGGACACTCCTGGCCCGGTCTTCTTCCGCCAACGCCGCCACGGTTTCAACAACGAGGCGATCCTGGTCTGGAAGTTCCGCTCGATGCGCCACGAGGCCGCCGACGCCAAGGCCGCCCGCCAGGTCACCGCCGGCGACGACCGCGTCACCAAGGTCGGCCGGTTCATCCGCAAGACCAGCCTGGACGAGCTGCCCCAGCTGTTCAACGTGCTGCGCGGCGAGATGTCGATGGTCGGCCCCCGCCCCCACGCCATCGGCATGAAGAGCGGCGAGGTGGAGTCCGAGACCCTGGTCGCCCGCTACGCCCACCGTCACCGCATGAAGCCCGGCGTCACCGGCTGGGCGGCGATCAACGGCTCGCGCGGGCCGGTCGACACCGCCGAGCAGGTGCAGGAGCGCGTGGCGCTGGACATTGAATATATCGAGCGCCAGTCGTTCTGGCTGGATCTCTACATCATCGCCATGACCATCCCCTGCCTGCTCGGGGACCGGTCGGCGGTGCGCTGAGGACCAAACATGTTCTGGCGTGGCGTACTCGGATATCTGCCGGTCAACATCGCCCAGGGCGTGGTGGGCCTGCTCACCATCGTCCTGTTCACCCGGGTCCTGACGCCCGAGCAATATGGCGTTTACGCCCTGGCCTTCTCGGCCCTCAGCCTGACCCAGACCATCCTGCTGACCTGGACGGAAGCGGCGATGGCGCGCTTCCACGCCCGGCAAGACGCCGACGGCCGCCTGCCCGACCATTTCGCCACCCTCTACCGCCTGTGGTTCGGCCTGGCCATGGCCGTGCCGGTCGTCGCCGCCGGCGTGCTGCGTTTCGCGCCCCTGTCGGCCCCGATGAAGGTCGCCGTCGCCGCCGCCTTCGCCGGGGCGGTGGTCAAGAGCCTGGCCAAGCTGTCGCAGGAACGCCGCCGCGCGGCCGGCGAGGTGTCGGGCGCAGCCTTGCTGGACGTCGTCCAGACCGTCGGCGGCTTCCTGCTGGGCCTGGTCCTGGCCCTGGTCGGGCTGGGTGGCGCCGCGCCGCTGCTGGGCATGGGGGCGATCTCGCTGCTGTGCCTGGTGTTCGTGCTGCCGGCCGAGCTGCGCCGCACCACGGGCGGCCGCTATGATCCGGCCCTGGCCAAGACCTACGCCGCCTATGGCGTGCCGGTGGCCCTGTCGCTGGTCCTGGCCCTGGTGCTGTCGACCACCGACCGGTTCCTGCTGGCCGCCTTCCTGAACGAGCAGGCGGTGGGCGTCTATCACGCCGGCTATTCGCTGGGCTCGCGGACCCTGGATGTGGTGTTCATCTGGCTGGGCATGGCCGGCGGGCCGGCCCTGGTCGCGGCGCTGGAGCGCGGCGGCCATCCAGCCCTGAAGGACGCCGCCCACGAGCAGGCCGGCTTCATGGTGCTGCTGACCCTGCCGGCCGCCGTCGGCCTGGCCCTGGTCGGCCGGCCGCTGGCCCAGGTGATGGCCGGCGCCGACCTCAGCGTCGGCGCCGGCCATGTCGTGCCGTGGATCGCCGTGGCCGGATGGCTGTCAGGCGTGACGACCTACTACCTGCTGCAGGCCTTCACCCTGGGCAAGAAGACCCTGTTGCTGATCGCGTGCATGGCCATTCCGGCCGGAGCCAACGTGGTCCTGAACCTGGCCCTGATCCCGCGCTTCGGCCTGGACGGGGCCCTGTGGGCGACCGCCGCCAGCTACGGCGTCGGGGCGGTCGGCGCGGCGCTTCTGGGCCGCCGGGCCTGCCCCCTGCCGGTGCCGTGGGCGGCGCTGGCCCGCTCCGGCCTGGCCTGCGCCCTGATGACCGCCGCCGTGCTGGCCGTGCCGGCCTTCGGCGGCGTGGTCGAGCTGATCCTGAAGGCCTCCGCCGGCGCCGTGGTCTATGGCGTCGCGGCGCTGGCGCTCGACGCGGGCGGCGTGCGCGGCCGGGCCCTGGACATCCTGCAACGCCGACAGAAGCCCGCATGACCGTCGTGACCGAGACCCTGACCGATAACGCCGCCTGGGCGGCCTTGGCCCAGCAGGACGCCGCGCCGCGCCTGTCGGTGCTGATCCCGACCTATCGCGACGACCCCAGCGCCCTGCTCAAGGCCCTGGACGAGCCGGGCGCCGACGCCGAGATCGTGCTGCTGGACGACGGCGGCGGCGACGCGGCCCTGACCCGACGCATGGCGGCGCGGATCGAGAAGCTGAAGCTGCCGGCCCGGCTGATCGCCCTGTCATCCAACGAGGGACGCGCTAAGGGCCGCAACCGCCTGGCCCGGCACGCCCGGGGCCGCCACCTGCTGTTCCTCGACAGCGACATGCTGCCCGACCCGATCGGCTTCCTGGCCCGCTGGGCGGCGGTCGCGGCCGACGATACGCCCGTGGCCTTCGGCGGTTTCACCCTGGACCAGACCCCGCGCCGCCCCGAGCACGAGCTGCACCGGTCCATGGCGCTGAAAAGCGACTGCGTCCCCGCCCCCGAGCGGGCCAAGGAGCCGGAGAAGCACGTCTTCACCTCCAACCTGCTGGTTCGCCGAGACGTCTTCGAAACCATCGGGTTCGATGAAAACTTCGCCGGCTGGGGTTGGGAGGACGTCGAGTGGGCCATGCGCGTGGCCCAGCGCCACCCGATCCTGCACATCGACAATTCGGCCACCCACCTGGGCCTCGACACCGCCCCGACCCTGGCCGCCAAGTACGAGCAGTCGGCGGCCAACTTCGCCCGGGTGGTGGCCGGCCACCGCGAGGTGGTCAGCGGCTATCCCAGCTACAAGATGGCCAAGACCCTGAAGTCCCTGCCGCTGCGCGGGACCTGGCGGCCCATGCTCAAGGCCTTTGGCCTCAACGAGGCGGCCCCGACGCCGCTCCGCGCCCTCGCCCTGCGGCTCTACCGCGCCGCGCTCTATTCGGACGCCGTCTGATGCAAACCTCGTTCGAGAAGGTCGACGCCTACGAGCCCGACCGCAGCCTGAAGGGCAAGGTCCGCCGCCGGCTGATCCGCCTGGCCCACCGCCGTCCCGCCCGCGTGAAGCTGGAGCGGCCGATGGTGTCGTTCAGCTTCGACGACGCCCCGGCCACCGCCTGCGAGGCCGGCGCCCAGGTGCTGGAGGCCCGCGGCCTGCGCGGCACCTATTATTTCGCCGCCGGCCTGACCGGGCGCGAGGGGCCGATGGGCCGCTTCGCCACCGGCGCCGACGCCGCCCGCCTGCACGCCGCCGGCCACGAGATCGCCTGCCACACCTTCTCGCACCTGGACTGCGGCCAGGCCTCGCGCGACGAGACCCTGGCCGACATCGACCTCAACGCCCGGCATCTGGCCGAGTGGGGAACGGGCGAGCCGGTCAGCTTCGCCTATCCCTATGGCGACGTCGCCGCCCCGGCCAAGACCGCCCTGGCCGGACGCTTCAAGACCCTGCGCGCCTTGCACCATGGCCTGATCGCCGACGGCGCCGACCTCAACCAGGCCCCGGCGGTCGGCATCGAGGGCGCGGACGGCGAGCAGGTCGCCCTGGACTGGCTGGACAAGGCCCACCGGCGCAAGGCCTGGCTGATCCTCTACACCCACGACGTCTCGCCCCAGCCGTCGCCGTGGGGCTGCACGACCGCAGCCCTGGAACGCCTGGTCGACAGCGCCCTGACGGCGGGGTTCGACGTCGTGACCGTGGCCGAGGGCGCGCGGCGGATCGGGCTTTAGGAGCGGCAGGCCTCCTCCGGCCCTTCGGGCCACCTCCGCCACGGGGGAGGAGCAACGCCACGCGAGCTGCTCCCCCTCTGGGGGAGCTGTCGGCGAAGCCGACTGAGGGGGTTTTCAGCCTAGACGGCGTCCATCGTTACGAAGCCATGCGCCTCGGCCAGGGTCGCCTGGCCCGCCGCGATCCGCGCCGAGGGATTGGGCCGCGGCTCGGCGACCTTGGTCAGGGTGTTGCGGTCGACGTGGCGGAACGGCGCGGTCCGGCCGCGCACCTGGAGCATGGTGGTCGACACATAGGACCAGCCGCCGTCGGCGCCGAAGCCCACCTCCAGCTCGTAGGAATCGGTGCGGAACGCCCATTCCAGGAAGTCGGTCGAACAGATCCCGTAGCCGGGGCCGCCCCGCTCGGCCCGGACGACCAGGCCGGAACCGTCCGGCGTCGCCCGGCCGCTGGCCAGCGCCACCTGGCCGCGCGGGATGGCCAGGGTCTGCATGATCAGTCCTGTCGCGGGCTCCCACAGCCAATAGCCGACCTGGTCATGGAAGGTGGTGTCCTCGTCGGAGGCGACGATATGGACGTGGTAGCGCAGGCCGTAGAGCAGCTGCGGCCCGTTGGCCTGGGGGTCGATGGGCTGCATCTCGATGCGTTCGAGATAGTCGCGCCGCTCGGGTCCGTCGGCCTTCGGGTTCAGGTCGACGCCCTTGCGTCCTTCCCAGACGCCGGCCAGCGGCCGCAGCGGCCCCAGATTGGCCAGGGTGTCCGGATCCACGTCCTCGGGTTCGCTGAAGATGTCTTCGGAGAAATCGATCATCGGGTCCTCGGGCCAAGCTCGGGCACTGGCTCTAGCGGGATGGCCCGGGGCGTCAACCCCGCCTTGGGGAGGAAAGCGCCTAGACCATCCACCACAGCGCCAATGCCGCCACGGCCGGCAGGGTCTGGATCAGCAGGATCGAGCGCTTGACGGTCAGGCCGCCCCAGACGCCGGCCACGGCCACGCAGGCCAGGCCATAGAAAGCGAACGCCTTGGCCGTCACGTCGTCGGGCCAGAACAGCCCCAGCGCCAGGGCCGCGACCAGGAAGCCGTTGTAGCAGCCCTGGTTGGACAGGGCCGGCTTGACGATCGCCGCCGCCGCGTCGGTCAGGCCGAACACCCGCTTGCCCCGGGTGTCGAACAGCACCGTCTCCAGCAGCACGATGTAGACGTGGATCAGGGCGACGATCCCGGTGACGATCTGGGCGGCCAGCAGCATGCGGATTCCTTCGGGGCAGAGATGGGGACACACACTCACGGCAAAGCTCATGCAAGGCTAGCCGAGATCTTGGGGTGAGTGTGCGTCCCCGACTCGCTAGTCCCCGACTCGCTACCGCTCGACCTCGCGGTCCGGGAAGGCCAGCTTGGCGGCGAAGGCCACGAACAGCACCCAGCGAAAATCGTTGTAGACGACCGCGATGCTCTCGGTCAGGGACACCAAGCTGTAGACGACTAGGAACGGGAAGGCCAGGAGGCCGCCGCCGCGGTCGCGGTACACGGCGATCACGGCCAGAGTCATGGTCTGCAGGTAGAACAGCCCCCAGGCGATCAGACCCACAAGGCCCAGGCCCAGCCACTGCTCCAGCCAGCTGTTGTGGGCGTGCTGGGCCTGGAAGCCGGCGTTCTTGCTGATCCAGGCGAACGGGCCCCAGCCGCTCTTGTCGCCCCATACGGCGGAGTAGCCATAGCCCTGCCAGGGACGGTCCTCGATCTCACGCATCACCGCGCTCCAGATCTTGGTGCGGCCGGTCAGGGTGGCGTCCTTGCCGAGGATGGCGAAGAACACGTCCGCGGCGAACAGGGAGAAGGCGACCAGCAAGACGACGCCGGTCACACCCGCCCAGGTGGCCGCCGCGCCGACGGCCGGGCCGCGGCGGGCCACCACCACGAAGCCGAGGGCCCCGGCGCCCAACACCAGCGAGACCAGGGAGGTCTTGGAGGTCGACATCAGCACCAGCACCACCGCCAGCCCCGCGAAGGCCCACCACAGCCGGGCGCGCCGGGGATTGAGCAGGGCCGCCGCCGACAGGATGCAGAAACCAAACGCCATGAGACCGCCCAGGCCGTTCTTCTCGCGCCACAGGCCACGCCAGGCGCCGGGGAACAGCTCGGTCATCACCCCGATGCGCGGCACGGCCAGGCAGACCACGAAACAGGCGACGATCAGCAGCGCGAAGGCCGCGCCCATCACCTCGGCCAGCTGCGGCCAGCGGAACCGCGCCGCCAGGGCCACGCCGCCCAGGGTGGTGCAGACCAGGGCGAAACAGCGCCGCACCGTCTGGTCGGGGTTCACCGACCAGAACATCGAGGCGACGGCGATCGTCAGCAGGACGAGCAGGAAGGGCTGGCGGACCAACACCCGCAGGCTCGCGCCCGGCCGCAGGGCGATCAGGGCGAAGCCCGCGGCGTAGGCGGGCAGATAGCCCAGGCGCAGGATGGCCGAGCCGCTCTCGGTCGCGTTCTCGCCGACCGCCGGCAGCTCCCAGCCGCCGCTGAAGACCAGCAAGGCGAAGACGGCCAGGCCAAACAGCACGATTTGCGAGAACATCAGCCGGGCTGGCGCGACGGGGGCCGCGCCATGCACCACGCTCACGGCCCGGTCCTCACGAGAAACTCCTCACGACAGAGTCCTCACGGCAGGATGGCCTTCAGGAACTTCGGCGGCTGGACCGAGGCCTGGTTGAAGAACACGCCCGCCGTGCGACCGCCGGCCGAGGCCAGGGCGTCCCGCAGCAGGCCCGGCGGCCGCACGTCGGGCTGCTGGGCGCTGACCACCAGCACCGTCTGGTCCATGTGCTGGGCCAGGGTCAGGGCGGCCTGGGAACGGTCGGCCGAGGGGCAGTCGACGACGATGATCTCGGCGTGGCGGCGCAGCGCCGCCCAGTATTCGACGCCGGGCAGGATGTGCACCTTCTGGCGGCCGCGCAGGGCCTCGCGGTTGAAGCGCGTCACCCAGAAGCGCGGTCCCCCCACACTGTGGGCCGTCAGGTACTTGGCGTCGGGCCAGACGCCGCCGTCCGGCTTTGGGGCCGGCGGCTGGACGGTGAAGAAGGCCGAGCCATCGGGCGAGGCGGGCGTGCCGCCGCCCAGCTGGCCATAGCGTTCGGGGTCGGCGGCGATGGCCTGGTATTGCGGCGAGGTGACCAGGTCCAGGTCGATCAGCCAGGTCTTGCGGCCCGCCCGTTTGGCGGCGAAGCGGGCGAATTCGCGGGCGGCGGTCGACGTCCCCTCCCCGCGCCGGGCGGCGACGAACTGGATGACGTGCGCGCGGCCGGGCGCGGGGGCGCCCAAGGACCCCCACAGCTCCGCCATCTCGACGTTCAAATCCACCATTCGCCGAATCGCCGCGCGTTGAAGTCCGTTTACCTTAAAGGCCAAACGCGCTCGCGCGAAAGGCGACGAAAGCGCTCAGGGTTGCAGGCCTCAGCGCTTGTAGTTGGCTGTGGCCAGCACCGGCAGGCCCAGGGTGCGCGAGGCGGACGCCGGGGTCTGCAGGCCGGGGCGCAGCAGCATGCGCACCAGGCCCGCGCAGGCGGCGGTGAAGGCGGCGAACAGGAAGGCCAGCACCAGGATCGGCTTCCGCAGGCTCTTGCCCGTCGACGGGGCCACGGCGCGCTGGACGATGCGGATGTTGTCGCTGCCCTCGGCCGACATCTGCCGCTGGGCCTGGTCCTGCTGTTCCTTGACCGTGAAGTCCTTGACGTTCGACGACAGCACGTCGCGGTCGCGCGACAGCTGGTTGAAGGTGGGCTCCAGCTCGGCCAGACGCAGCAGGCGCTGGTTCACGTCCTGCACCTGCTGGGTGTAGGCGTTCAGCGACTGCTGGAGCGCGGCCACCTCGGCGGACAAGTCGTTGCGGGTGGACTGCAGGGTCTGCCAGATCGGGTTGGGGCCGCTGCGGCGCGCGCCCTCGCCGTTGGTGCGGCCCGACGACACGCCCTGCTGCAGCTGGGCGATCTGCGCGTCGATGTCGCGCACCGGCTGGGCGTCGGCACGATAGCGGGACAGCAGGCCCTCGCGGTCCAGCTTCAGCTGGGCCAGCTTGCTGGACGCCGACATGTCGCTGTCGCGGTACAGGACCATGTCGGTCGGGGTCCTGGCCAGCTCGGCCTCGACGGCGGCCAGCCGGCCCCTGCGGTCCTGGAGCTGGGCCTCGGTGGCGTATTTCTGCGACTCGGCCTGGGCCTGCAGCTGGGTCAGGGCGGTCTTCTGGGCGGTGAAGTCGCCGATGTCGTTGCCCGACAGGAAGGCCTGGTAGGCCGCGTCGGTCTGGGCCAGCTTTTCGGTGAACAGCTCGCGCTGGCGCTCCAGCCCGTTGTCGTCGGCGCCGATCAGCAGGTTGCGCCGATAGATCAGATATTCCTCAAGCAGGGTGTTGAGCACCTTCTCGGCGACCTCCGGATCCTGGTTGGAATAGGACAGGCGGATGATCGAATTGTCCGGGGCGGTCTCGATCTTCAGGTTGCGGGCCAGGCTGTCGCGGCCCTCGGCCATCAGCTTGCGCTTCGCCTCGGGCGAGGCCACGGCGTACTTGGCGGCGCTGCTGGGGAAGATCCGGCCGAAGCCGACCTTGCGGATCACCCGCTCGCGCAGCTCGCCGCTGCCCAGGATCTCGGATTCCGACTGGATCACCTGGTCGACGTCGGGCACCGCGCCGCGGGCGGCGTCGCCGGCCCGAGGCTCGTAGACATATTCCTGGCCCAGGCGGACGAACAGGCTGGAACTGGCGGTGTAGGTCTTCTTCTGGGTGAAGGCGAAGCCCGCTCCCAGCACGAAGATCACCACGAAGACCAGCAGCATCAGCCAGCGTTCGCGCCACAGCAGGGTGACGAAATCGGTCGGCGCATAGCGGGCGCGGGCCGCCCAGTCGCTGCGCGACGGCGGGTCATGCGGCACACGGCTCCAGGCGCTCGTCGTCGACATGCGAATCCGATGGGTTCAATCTCAGCCTCACCCTGGTCGGAGCGCGCTTAAGGAGTCGTTACCCATTCCTGTTAAGACTTGTCGCATGCACAGGCGCACCATCCTTTCGGCGGCTTTCGCCCTGCCCTTCGCGGCCACCGGGCTCTCGCTCGGCCTGGCCGGCTGCGGCCACGTGGACCGCGAGCCGATCACGCCCACGGCCCGTCCGACGGCCACTTTTTCCGATATCGGCTATGCCGACTGGTCGGATCAGGAGCCCGACTACCGGTTCTATCCCGGCGACGAGCTTGAGGTCACCGTGCCCTCGGCGGCCGAGCTGAACAAGTCCGTGGTCGTCCAGCCGGACGGCCGCGTCGCTTTGCCGCTGATCCCGCCGGTCATGGCGGCCGACCGGACCATCGGCGAGCTGGAAGCGGCGATCACCCAGGCCTATTCCAGCCAGCTGCTGCGGCCGCAGGTGCAGGTGTCGATCAAGTCGACGGCGCCGCTGAAGGTGTTCGTCGGGGGCGAGGTCGGCAATCCGGGCGCCTTCGACATGGCCGGCGACAGCGACGCGCTGCGGGCCATCATCCAGGCCGGCGGGTTCAAGACCTCGGCCAAGCGCACGTCGGTTGTGATCATTCGTCGCGGCCCCAACGGCCGGGCCATGCTGCGCACGGCGAACCTGCTGGCGGGGATGACCAACGGCCGGGCGGACCTGGTGCCGCTGCGCCGGTTCGACGTGGTCTATGTGCCGCGCAGCGGGGTGTCCGAAGCGGGCCTGTTCATGCAGCAGTACTTCCGCGACCTGCTGCCGATCAGCTTCAGCTACGCGATCAACGGCTTCAGCGGAAACTGAAGCCGTCGCCCCCGCGCCGGGGGTCGACGGCTGAACCGCGGGTTCAGCCGTGGGCCAGCCATTCGCGCGCCTGGCGCTGGGCTTCGGCGACGTCCTCGCTGGCCATCTCCTGCGAGATTTCCTTGCGATAGATCTTGGCTTCGACCGAACCGCGCATGGCGGCCAGATTGAACAGCATGTGGGCCGAGACGTAGTCCAGCGGCGCGCCGCCCTGGCCGGTCGAATAGAGCATGCCCATGCGGAACAGCTCGTCGCCCGAAGCGTCGGGGGTCGGCAGCGGGATCCCGTGGATGGCGGCCGGCGGTTCGATGCTCATCATCATGACTTCAATTCCCCTTCCCAGCCCGCCTTGCCCCTCCGGCTCCGCTTGGCTCGAGAACAGAAAAGTCCATCGCCGCTGAACATATAGTTAAAGGCGGCGACATCATGAATCTTACCCGAGAATACATGAATCGTTTAGAGACATTACGTCGCATTCATGGGTGTTACTGAATGTAAACTGGCGTATACAGCGCGTTAACGGGCGCGCTGGCCGAACAGCACCTTTCGGGCTTCTTCCTGGGCCTTTCCGGGCGCTTGCAGGCCCTGGCGGCGCAATTCGGCGCCCAGCTTGAAGCCCCGCTCGACGGCGTCGCGGGCGCCCATGCGCTCGAACCAGGCCTTCAGGTGCGGAAACTCGTCCAGGATGATGCCCTGGTTTTTCCACGGCACAACCCATCCCCAGCAGGCGAAGTCGGCGATGGACAATTGGCCGCAGATGAAGTCGCGCCCGTCCAGCTGCTTGTTCAGCACGCCATAGAGGCGGTGCGTCTCGTTGGTGTAGCGGACGGCGCCATAGGCGATCTGGCGCTGGTCGCTGACGATGGCGGCGGCGTACTGGCGGAAATGGTGGGTCTGGCCGGCCATGGGGCCCAGGCCGCCCATCTGCCACATCAGCCACTGGTCGATCTCGACCCGCTCGCGCTCGCTGGTCCCATAGAACCGGCTCGTCTTGCGACCCAGGTACTGCAGGATGGCCCCGGACTCGAACACCGAGATCGGCTGGCCGTCGGGGCCGTCGGGATCGACGATGGCCGGCATCCGGTTGTTGGGGCTGATGGCCAGGAAGTCCGGCTTGAACTGCTCGCCCGCCCCGATGTTCACCGGGATCATCGTATAGGGCAGGCCCATCTCCTCCAGGGCGATGGAGATCTTCCAGCCGTTGGGCGTGGGCCAGTAGTACAGTTCGATCGGACGGCTCATCCAGGCGCTCCCTGACACGCGTTGACCTGAGGCAAGCCCTGCCAAAGGCGGGTTTTGCCTAAACTCGGTTTTGTTTGACCACCAACATGGCCGCGCGGAGCCCCGTCGCCAACCCCGCCCACGCCGCAGCCTGACGGCGCCGTTCAGATCAGGTTCAGCCGCCGAGGCGGAAACTGTCTTCAAGGTCGAGGGAACAGGCGGTTCGGAGAGCCGCCGACCGAAGTAAGGAGACGTCGGATATGAAGCGCCTGTTGCTCACCATCGCCACCGTGGCCGCCGTCGCCGGGCCGATGGCCGTCGCCGCGAGCGACGCATCCGCCCAGGACCGCGGCCGTTGGGATCATCGCGGCGACCGAGGCGACCGCCATGACGGCCGCTGGGACGATCGCGGTGACCGTCATGACGGCCGCTGGGATGATCGCGGCGGACGCTGGGACGGCCGCCACGACAACGGCCGTCACCGCGGCTGGGATCGCGGCGACCGCTGGGATGACCGTCGCTACAACGGCTACTACTACAACAACCGTTGGAGCTATGGGGCCCCGCCCCCCCATTATTACGGCCACCCCGGCTATCGGCCCGGTTACAACGCCTGGCGTCGCGGCGGCTACCTGCCGCCCTACTATCGCGGCAACGGCTATATCATCCATGACTACGGATACTATCGCCTGCGTCCGCCGCCCCGCGGCTACTACTGGTACCGCGCCGGTAACGACTATGTCCTGGCGGCGATCGCCACCGGACTGATCTTCGACATCATCAACAACTAGACCAATGTCGTCCTGACGCGCCTGGCGATGCTTTCCAAAACTCTTGGTAAGCGTCGCCATTCGCCACATCCTGGCCGCGTATGCGGCAAGATCGCCCGATTGGCGAGTTATTCCCACCGCATTCGCAGGTCAGCGTGCCGGCCGTGTCACTTTCCGACGCGACAGTAACGAGACGCTTCCATGACCAAGCTCCGCCTCACGGCCGCCGTCGCTGCACTGACCCTCGCCGGCTATGCCGGGTCGGCCCTGGCTCAGCAGACCGCGCCCACCGACCCGACCGCCCAGACGACGCAGAGCGCGCCGTCCTCGTCCACCACCGCGCCCTCCTACGGCACGGACCCGGCCGCCACCCCCGCCCCGGATCCGGCCGCTGACGCCAGCGCCAGCGGCACGCCCAGCTCGGCCACGGCTTCGGACACCTCGACCGACGCCTCGGCGCCGGCCGCCGACACCAAGACCGAGAAGAAGGCCAAGAAGCACCATAAGCCGGCCGGTTCCGAAACCGATCCGGCCGCCAGCTCGACCACGGACACGCCCAAGCCGTAAGGCTGCCGCTCCGTTGGTGAAAAGGGCCCGTCGCGCGAGCGGCGGGCCCTTTGTCGTTGTTGCCGGCTCCAAGCGGAGAACGACGGGGCCTACAGCCCCAGCTTGCTCCGCAGCAGTTCGTTGACGGTGGCCGGATTGGCCTTGCCGCCGGTCTCCTTCATCACCTGGCCGACGAACCAGCCGATGGCCTGGGGCTTTTCCTTCACGGCCGCCGCCTTGTCGGGATTGGCCGCGATCAGCGCGTCGATCGCCGCCTCGATGGCGCCGGTGTCGTTGATCTGGACCAGGCCGCGCTTCTCGACGATCTGCGCCGGACGCCCCTCGCCGGCCCACATGTGCTCGAAGACCTCCTTGGCGATCTTGGAGCTGATGGTGCCGTTCTCGATCAGCTCGACCAGCTGAGCGATGTCTTCCGGCGGCAGAGGCGAGTTGGCGATCTCGTGGCCGCCGGCCGACAGCTTCGACAGCAGCTCGTTGGTCACCCAGTTGGCCACCAGCTTGGCGTCGCGGCCTTTCGCGGCGGCTTCGAAATAGTCCGCGCGGTCGGCCTCGATGATCAACACGCCGGCGTCGTAGGCCGACAGGCCGTACTGGCCCTGCAGGCGCTGCTTCTTGGCGTCGGGCAGTTCCGGCAGGGTCTCCTGGATCTGCCTGACCCAGGCCGGATCGAGCACCAGCGGCAGCAGGTCGGGGTCGGGGAAGTAGCGGTAGTCGTGCGCCTCTTCCTTGGACCGCATCGACCGGGTCTCGCCCTTGTTCGGGTCGAACAGCCGGGTCTCCTGGTCGATCTTGCCGCCGTCCTCCAGGATCTCGATCTGGCGGCGGGCCTCGTACTCGATGGCCTGCTGGATGTAGCGATACGAGTTGACGTTCTTGATCTCGCAGCGCGTGCCCAGATGGCTGAAGCTGCCGGTCTCGCGGAACTTCTCGTAGTCGCCGGGGCGGCAGACCGAGACGTTGACGTCGGCGCGCAGGTTGCCCTTCTCCATGTCGCCGTCGCAGGTGCCCAAATAGACCAGGATGGTGCGCAACTTCTTGACGTACGCGGCGGCCTCTTCCGAGGTGCGCATGTCGGGCCGGGAGACGATCTCCATCAGCGCCGTGCCCGCGCGGTTCAGGTCGACATAGGTGGCGTTCGGATCCTGGTCGTGCAGCGACTTGCCGGCGTCCTGCTCCAGGTGCAGGCGCTCGATGCGCACGTCGAAGGTCGTGCCGTCGTCACGCTCGACGCTCACCACGCCCTCGCCGACGATCGGCTGGTCGAACTGGCTGATCTGATAGCCCTGCGGCAGGTCGGGATAGAAGTAGTTCTTGCGGTCGAAGCGGCTCTTCAGATTGATCTGCGCCTTCAGGCCCAGGCCGGTCTTCACCGCCTGCTCGACGCAGAAGCGGTTCAGCACGGGCAGCATGCCGGGCATGGCCGCGTCCACCAGGCTGACCTGCTGGTTCGGCCCCGCGCCGAAGCCGACGGCGGCGCCGGAGAACAGCTTGGACACGCTGGCGACCTGGGCGTGGACCTCCAGGCCGAGGACGAGTTCCCAGGGGCCGGTACGGCCTTGGATCACTTTGGAAGAGGCGGTTTCGGTCATGTCTCAATCAACCTAGGTCCCTTCCCTCCCCCTTGTGGGGAGGGTGGCCCCGAAGGGGTCGGGTGGGGCTCGCTGCGCTCAAGGCCTGGCAAATCACGCTCATGACCGCATCGACATCCTCATGCACCGCGCGGGTCGAGAAGCGCAAGGTTTGGAAGCCCGAACGCCGCAAAACTTGGTCGCGATGGACATCATGATCCCGTTGTTCGAGCTCCTCGTGATGCGGCCCATCCACCTCCACGACGAGCCTTCGGCTCAAGCAGATGAAGTCTGGATAATACCCCAGCAGCGGCGCCTGCCGCCGAAAGTGAAAGCCCCGCTCCCGTAGCGCCCGCAACCGCACCCACAGGCGAACTTCCTGTCCGCTCATCGCCTTCCTCAAGGCCCTGGCGCGGCGAACGCTCATGGCGTGATCCCCCACCCGACCCGCTACGCGGGCCACTCTCCCCGCAAGGGGGAGGGACAAGATCGCTAGCCGGCGCTGAAATGAAGCTTTCGGACAATCCGAAAAATGACCGCTTCTGGGCCATACCAAGGTCATTCCAGGCCAACCGGAACCGCTACAGACGCGCACCGTTGACTCCGCGAACGCAGATATCGCTCAGGAGGACATCATGGCTGTTCTGAACCTCGACGCCAGCGAACCTTATGTCGCGCCCACGACCAGCGCCGATTCCTCGGCTCTGTTTCCCAGCGCGCCGGTCTATGCTCGCACGCCCACTCGCAAGTCTTCATCCAACCTGCCGCTGCTGATCGGCCTGCCGGTGCTGGCGATCGCGGCCGGCGGCCTGGCCTGGGGCCTGATGAGCCAGCCGGCCCAGACGCCGACGGTCGGCGAGGCGCCGCCCGCCAAGGTGGCCGAGGCCCGGCCGCTGCCGATCACCCCGCCGCCGGCCGCGATGCCGAGGCCGGCTCCGGCCGCCGCGACGCCCGCGCCGACCCCGCAGCCGACCCAGGTGGCCCGGGCCGAAACGGCTCCGCCGCCGCGCGTGACCCAGCCCGCCCGTCGCGCCGCCCCGGCCCGCCGCGCGGCGCCGGAGACCGCTCCCGACGCCGGCTCGGCCTCGGAGAACGTCAGCGCCACCGTCCCGGCTCCGGCCGCCGCGCCCGCTCCGGCGCCGGTGATCGCAGCGCCGGCCGCTTCGGCGCCCGCCGCCGTTCCGGCCCCGACGCCCGCTCCAGCCCCGGTTCCGGCCACGCCGGACACCCCGATGTAACCCTTGTCCGTGGCGTAGCGTAAAAAGGGCGGCTCCTCACGGGGCCGCCCTTCCTTTCGTCCATCTAAAGGCGGCGGATCACCACCACTTGTCGGCCCTGGCCTTGAAGCCCGCGGCCTTCTCGATCGCCCCGGCCACCGAGAACACCGTGCCTTCATCCAGCGGCTTGCCGATGATCTGCAGGCCCAGCGGCAGGCCGCTGGCGTCCAGGCCGGCGGGCAGGCTGAGGCCCGGCAGGCCCGCCAGGTTGGTCGTCACCGTGAACACGTCGTTCAGGTACATGGCGATCGGGTCGTTGCTGTTCTCGCCCAGGCCGAACGCCGCCGACGGCGCGGTCGGGGTCAGGATGGCGTCGACCTTCTCCCAGGCGTTGTCGAAGTCCTCGGCGATGCGGCGGCGCACCTTCAGGGCCTTCAGGTAGTAGGCGTCGTAATAACCGGCCGACAGCACGTAGGTGCCGATCAGGATGCGGCGCTTGACCTCGTCGCCGAAGCCCTGGGCGCGGGTGTTCTCATAGACTTCGGTCAGGTTCGAACCCTCGGCCCTCAGGCCGTAGCGCATGCCGTCGTAGCGGGCCAGGTTCGACGAGGCCTCGGCCGGGGCCACGATGTAGTAGGCCGGCAGGGCGTATTTGGTGTGCGGCAGGCTGATCTCGACGATCTCGCAGCCGGCGTCCTTCAGCCAGGCGACGCCATCGTCCCACAGTTTCTGAATTTCGGCCGGCATGCCGTCGACGCGATATTCCTCGGGCACGCCGATCCGCAGGCCCCTGACCGACCTGCCGACGAAGGCGGCGAAATCCGGGACCGGCACGTCCAGGCTGGTGGAGTCCTTGGGATCGTGGCCCGACATCGAGGTCAGCAGGATGGCGGCGTCCTCGACCGTCTTGGCGATCGGGCCGGCCTGGTCCAGCGAGCTGGCGAAGGCCACCGTGCCCCAGCGCGAGCAGCGGCCGTAGGTCGGCTTGATCCCGACCGTGCCGGTGAACGACGCCGGCTGGCGGATCGAACCGCCGGTGTCGGTGGCGGTGGCGCCCAGGCACAGGTCAGCGGCCACGGCGGCGGCGCTGCCGCCCGAGCTGCCGCCCGGGGTCAGGGCCTGGTTGGAGCCCGCCTTGCGCCAGGGATTGACCACCGGGCCGTAGGCGCTGGTCTCGTTCGACGAGCCCATGGCGAACTCGTCCAGGTTCAGCTTGCCCAGCATCACCGCCCCGTCGCGCCACAGCCGGCTGGTGACGGTGGACTCGTAATGCGGGACGAACGGCTTGAGGATCTTCGAGGCGGCCGTGGTCGGCACGCCCTGCGTGCAGAACAGGTCCTTGATGCCCAGCGGAACGCCGTCCAGCGGTCGGGCCGCGCCCAGCGCACGCCGGGCGTCGGAGGCGGCGGCCATCGACAGGGCCTGCTCGGGCGTCTCGACCAGGAAGGCGTTCAGGCCGCGCGCGGCCTCGACGGCCTCGATGTGGGCCTTGGTCAGCTCCACCGAGGTGAACGCGCCGGCGTCCAGCCCGTCCAAGGCGCCCTTCAGGGTCAGGGAGGTCAGGGACGTCATGGCTATTCGACCACCTTGGGGACCACGAAGAAGCCGTTCGCCGACTTGGGGGCGTTGGAAGTGACCAGCTCGGCGTCGCCGCCCATGGTCACGACGTCGTCGCGCAGCGGCAGGCCGGCGTGCACGACGCTGGTCAGCGGCTCGACGCCGTCGGTGTCGACCTCGGCCAGCTGCTCGATCCACGTCATGATGCCGTTGAGCTCCTGGGCCAGGGCCTCGATGCGCTCTTCGGGTTCGGCGATGCGGGCGAGCCGCGCGACCTTCCGCACGGTGGCGGCGTCAATGGCCATGGGGGCCTCCTGAAATTCGAGCGTGTGGGTTAGCCGGGCGAAGGCCGCTTTGACAAGCTGTTCCCCGTGATATGAGGACATATGCCCGTCCTCGACATCGCCGAATTCGCCGCCGCCCTCCCCGACTACAAGCCGATCGTCGGCCTGGACCCGGGCGAGAAGACCATCGGCGTCGCCGTTTCCGACGTCACCCTGACCGTCGCCAGCCCCCTGGCCCTGATCAAGAAGGGCAAGTTCAGCGACGACGCCAGGACGCTGTTCCAGCTGATGGACAGCCGCAAGGCCGTCGGCATCGTCATCGGCCTGCCCATGAACATGGACGGCAGCGAGGGCGTGCGCTGCCAGTCCAACCGGGCCCTGGGCCGCAATCTGCTGCGCCTGAACCCCGACCTGCCGATCACCTTCTGGGACGAGCGCCTGTCGACGGCGGCCGTGACCCGGGTGCTGGTCGACGAGCACGACGTCAACCGCAAGCGCCGCGGCGAGGTCGTCGACAAGATGGCCGCCGGCTGGATCCTGCAGGGGGCGCTGGAGCGGATCCGGGGGATCAACGAGGCGGCGGGCAAGGGGTTCTGAGGCCGTGCGTCCTTCGAGGCTCGGCTTCGCCTCGCACCTCAGGATGAGGACGTCAGCAAAAAAGCGCCTCATCCTGAGGCGCCCGCGCAGCGGGCCTCGAAGGACGCACGTCGGCCGACGAATCCTTCCCTCCCCGCCCAAAGCCCCGTATGACGCGCACTCATGACGGCCAAGCCCCCGCCCCATGAGCCCGCCGACCCGATCGAGACGATCCGCAAGCGCGTCTTCTCGTTCCCCCGGCGCCATTTCCTCTCGGCCGGCGACCTGAACGCCCTGCAGGCCACCGAGCTGCTGGACCTGGCCGACGCCTTCGTCGCCCTCAATCGCCAGACGACCAAGTCCCTCGACATCCTCAAGGGACGGACGCTGATGAACCTGTTCTTCGAGAACAGCACCCGCACCCAGTCCAGCTTCGAGATCGCCGGCAAGCGTCTGGGCGCCGACGTGGTCAATATGAGCCCGCGCACCTCGTCGATCACCAAGGGCGAAACCCTGATCGACACCGCCGTGACCCTGAACGCCATGCGCCCTGACCTGCTGGTGGTGCGCCACGCCTCGTCCGGCGCGGCCAGCCTGCTCAGCCAGAAGGTCAGCGGCAGCGTGATCAACGCCGGCGACGGCCAGCACGAGCACCCCACCCAGGCCGTGCTGGACGCCCTGTCGATCCGCCGGGCCTTCGGCCGGGTCTCGGGCCTGACCGTGGCGATCTGCGGCGACGTGCTGCACAGCCGCGTGGCCCGCTCGAACGTCGCCCTGCTGCACACCTTGGGCGCCAGCGTCCGGCTGGTCGGACCGCCCACCCTGATGCCGGCCCAGGCCGAACGCTGGGGCGTCACCGTCCATCACGACATGAAGGCGGGCCTCGCCGGCGCCGACGTGGTGATGATGCTGCGCCTGCAGCTGGAGCGCATGCAGGGGGCCTTCGTGCCCTCGACCCGCGAATATTTCCGCTTCTACGGCCTGGACCGCGACAAGCTGGCCAAGGCCGCGCCCAAGGCCAAGGTCATGCACCCGGGGCCGATGAACCGGGGCGTCGAGATCGACTCCGACGTCGCCGACGATCCCGAGATCAGCCTGATCCAGGATCAGGTCGAGATGGGCGTGGCCGCCCGCATGGCCGTGCTGGCCTCGCTGGCCCACCGGCTCGAGGAGCATGGAAAGTGAGCTTGGCTCTCTCATTTTCCACCGCTCATCCCGGCGAACGCCGGGACCCAGATCCCAAGGCTGAGGGGATGATTGGAGAGACTCGGCGGTCTTGGAACCCACCTCAAAGCCCTTCCATCTGGGTCCCGGCGTTCGCCGGGATGAGCGGAGTTTTTCAATGAGCTCATCCCCTCCCCTGGCCCTGATCAACGCCCGGCTGGTCGATCCCGAGAGCGGCTATGACGGTCCCGGCGGCGTGATCGTCTCCGAGGGCGTGATCGCCGACGTCGCCAAGGGCCGCGAGTTCGGCAAGCTGTCCAAGGACGTCCGCGTCATCGACTGCGGCGGCGCCATGCTGGCGCCCGGCCTGATCGACCTGCGGGTCAAGACCGGCGAGCCCGGGGCCGAGACCAAGGAGACCCTGGCCAGCGCCGCCAAGGCCGCGGCGGTCGGCGGCGTGACCAGCTTCGTCGTCCAGCCCGACACCGATCCGGCCGTCGACGATCCCAGCGTCGTGGACTTCATCCTGCGCCGATCGCGCGACATCGACGCCGCCCGCATCCTCTGCGCCGGCGCGGCGACCAAGGGGCTGAAGGGCGAGCAGATGGCCGAGATCGGCCTGATGCGCGAGGCCGGCTGCGTCTATGTCACCGACGCCGACCGGCCGATCGTCGACAGCAAGGTGATGCAGCGCATCCTGACCTATGCCCGCGGCTTCGACGCCCTGCTGGCCCACCGGCCGATGGATCCCTGGCTGGCCAAGGGCGGCGCGGCCACCGGCGGCGAGTTCGCCGGCCGCATGGGCCTGCCGTCGATCTCGCCGATGGCCGAGCGGATCATGCTGGAGCGCGACGTCGCCCTGCTGGAGGCCACCGGCGGCCGCCTGCTGGTCGACCAGGTCACCAGCGCCCAGGCCCTGGAGACCCTGGCCCGCGCCAAGGCCAAGGGCCTGCGGATCCACGCCAGCGTCTCGATCAACCACCTGTCGTTCAACGAGCTGGACATCGGCGACTATCGCAGCTTCGCCAAGGTCACCCCGCCCCTGCGCGGCGAAGACGACCGCCAGGCGCTGATCGAGGCCCTGGCCTCGGGCCTGATCGACATCGTCGTCAGCGCCCACGCCCCGGCCCCGGCCGAGGACAAGCGCCTGCCGTTCGACGAAGCCGCCCCCGGCGCGGTGGGGCTTGAGACCCTGCTGCCGGCCCTGCTGAGCCTCTATCACGACGAGCGCCTGCCGCTGGTCGACCTGATCCGCGCCGTCACCCTGGCGCCCGCCGCCCTGATCGGCCTGCAGTCGGGCCGCATCGCCCCCGGCGCCCCGGCCGACCTGGTGCTGTGCGACCTGGACGCCCCGCTGATCGTCGACGCCGGCAAGCTGCTGTCGAAGTCGAAGAACTCGCCGTTCGACGGACGGCGGCTGCAGGGCCAGGTGCTGATGACGATCGTCGACGGCCGGGTGGTTCACCGGGCGGAGGGGTAGCGCCACTTGCCCCCTACGGACCGCTGCGCGGTCGTCTTCCCCCAGAGGGGGAAGAGCCTTCAGGTGCGAGCGCTCCGCCCCCTCTGGGGGCGGACAGGCGGCGAAGCCGCCAGGTGGGGGCAAGTGTTCACTGGCACGGCTTCTTGTTCTCACGCGGACTACCGCTGAGGTTATGGAAAGGGTCGCGGAGCGCCCGGACATCGTCCGGAGTGTTTGTAGCGTTTGTACCGTTTCGACGAAGCCGAGCGCTCCGCGCGACCGTTATCCGCAAGGCCGGGGCGCGCGGGCCTTTTCCGCCCTTCACCCCACCCGGTATCTCCCCAAGGATCTGTGCACCGCATGATGATCAGAGGCGGGAGTGAGCCAACGAGGACCGGAGCGAACCCCACGACGGGCGGAACCTTCCCAGCATGAAGATCCCGATGGGCGAGCTTACGTCCCTCGCCCTCTGTTTAAGTCTCTCTCCAGCAAAAGCCGGAAAGGACCCCGCTCGATCGCCCCCCGCCGCCGCATCGGTCGCTGGCCATGCGCCCTTTCCCCGCGACGAGGTGAGACCAGGATAAGGGGTGTCTGGAGGGGTGAGGACAGATTGGGGTCGAGAAAGTTCAGGGCGTTGAAATCGCTGGGGTTCGTTCCCGATAGCCCGAGGATAGACGCCGGGGACGCGCACTCACGGCAAGGCCGAAGCCGATAATCACGGACGATCGGTGTGAGTGCGTGTCCCCCACGTCGCCCACGGCGCCAGATCGTTCGTCCTGAATAGGGTTCAAGGCCGGACTCAGCGGATCAAGGTGGGGACACGCACTCACGCCGGACGCCCTGCCAATCATCCAACGCCTTGCCGTGAGTGCGCGTCCCCGGCGATCCCCGGCGCTCTACACGCCCCACAGGGTCCTGGCCTCGCTGGCCAGGATGTCCGGACGCTCTTCCGGCCAGAACAGCTTTCCGCCCTCGACCAGGCGGATGCCGCGCGACCTGGGCAGGGTGCGGTCCAGCCATTGCGCCCAGCGGACCGGGAAAAGCGGGTCGGCGGTTCCCCAGACCATCCGGGTCGGGATGGCCGACCGCCCCAGCCCCGCTTCGATCGCCAGCAACGGATTGGGCTCGAACGCCGCCAGATAGCGGTTGAGCTGGGACCGGCGTTCGGGAGAGGCGACCAGCGGCCTGAAATAGTATTCCAGCGACGCGTCGGAGAAGCTTGCCGGGTCGATGTAGGCCGCGCCGCCGATGCCGCTTGCGGACCGCGCATAGGCTCGATCCTCCAGGTGCAGGGCGATCTTCTGGTCGTAGACGCCGGCCCGCGCCTTGGCGATCGAGCCCGCCATCTGCGGCGGAGGACTGTTCTCGTGCACGTCGCAATTGGTCAGAAGCATCGTTCGGACGCGGGCCGGATGCTGGACGGCGAACAGCTGCGCGATCGTGCCGCCGCTGTCGTTGGCGACCAGGTCGACGGAACCGACCGAAAGGGCGTCGAGCAGGGCCAGCAGCATGTCGCTCTGGGCCTGCGGCGACAGATCCTGGGCGTTCGAGACCTCGGTATAGCCCAAGCCCATCAGGTCCGGCGCGATGCAGCGGCGCAGGCTGGAGAGGCGGTCCAGGGCGCCTCGCCACTGGTAGCCGTTGAGCGGGAAACCGTGGATGAACAGCGCGGCGGGCCCGTCGCCGCGCTCCACATGGGCGATCCGCCCCTGGGGCAGATCCCGATATTTCCGCTCGGCCTTGAATCGGGTCGCATCGGTCGGCGCCGAGCTTCGCGGCGGGTCCAGCCCCTCGCCGCCGGACGCCGCGGCCGTCGCCGCCAGCAGGAACCGTCGCCGATCCATCATCGTCACCCTGGATGCGAATGAGAGCCAAGAGCTTTTGCGCAGTCTGCCACCGTAACGCGTAATTCCTACGGGGTATTTTTCTTAAGTCGCTGCGGCCCTTGGGACGATCACACCGCCGCCACCTTCGCCGTTTCCAGTCGCCGGGGATCGCCGACGGCGGAGATCTCGACGACCTTGCCGTTCTCGACCCTGATGTCGAGCACCAGATGGAGCTTGCCCAGCGGCGCCACGACCGCGCCGATCGCGCCGTCGACCAGGGCCGTGCGGGCGGTCTGGGCCAGGCCGTTGTAGAACGCCGCCACCCTCTCGGCGCCCCGCAGTTCCCGGGTCTGGCCGCCACCGGCGAAGACATCGGCGCGGACCACGACATTCGGGTCCAGCACCGCCATCAGGCCCGCCAGGTCGCCGGTGCGCGAGGCGGTCAGGAAGGCGTCGACCACGGTCTTCTGCGCGGTCTGGGCCGCATCCAGCGGCGCCTCGCCGCCACGCACCCGGCGACGGGCCCGGCTGGCCAGCTGCCGGGCGGCGTCGGGCGTGCGCTCGACGATCGGGGCGATCTGCTCGAACGGCATGTCGAACAGGTCGTGCAGCACGAAGGCGATCCGCTCGGCGGGCGAGAGGGCCTGCAGCACGACCAGCAGGGCCAGACCGACCGAGTCGGCCAGGATCGTTTCGCGCTCGATGGCGTCCTCGCCGCTGACCGAGGGCTCGGGCCCGCCGTCCAGCAGGGCGTCCTCGCGGCGCGACTTCCTGGAGCGCAGCATGTCCAGGCACACGCGCGAAGTCACCGTGGTCAGCCAGGCCGACAGGTTGTCGACGCCGCTCGTGTCGGCGCGCGACAGGCGCAGCCAGGCCTCCTGCACCGCGTCCTCGGCCTCGGGCAGCGAGCCGAGCATCCGGTAGGCCACGCCGCGCAGGCGGGCCCGGTCGGCCTCGAAACGATCGGCGAGAAAATTCTGCTCGGGATTTTTTGGCGGCATCGGTCACATCGCTCCGTCGGGCTTCGTCACACCTTCGACGAACGCAAACCGCCGGATGTGACCGGCGACGGACGTCGAGACGCAACAAACCTCAAGGAGCCTCCCATGCAAGCCCGCATGACCCAGCCCGCCATGCTGATCCCCGACGCCTACAAGGCCATGATGGCCCTCAGCAAGGCCGCCCAGGTCGACAGCCTGCCCGAGCACATCCACGAACTGGTGCACCTGCGCGTCAGCCAGATCAACGGCTGCGGCGTCTGCGTCGACATGCACGGCCGGATGGCCAAGAAGGCCGGCGAGACCGACCAGCGCCTGTTCAGCGTCGCCGCCTGGCGCGACACCCCCTTCTTCACCGACGCCGAGCGCGCGGCCCTGGACCTGGCCGAGGTGGTCACCCGCATCGCCGACAAGGGCGACGCCGTGCCCGACGCCGTCTGGGACGAAGCCGCCCGCCACTATGACGAGAAGGCGCTGGCCGGGCTGCTGCTGACGATCTCGGCGATCAATGTCTGGAACCGGCTGAACGCGGCGACGCGTCAGGTCGCGGGCACGCTGGGGGTCTGATCGGTGAAGGAGGACGCGCACGCGTCCTCCTGCCTCGGCCGGACCAGGGAAATTGGTGGAGTCCCGAGCCCGAGCGCCGCTATAAAAGGCGAAATCGGCGTTTTCGCCCTTGCCATGCGCCCGTGCCGCCGGGCAGCTTCACCACATCCATAGGTCGCAATCCGTGCAAGATCTCGCCCAAGCCGTCTACCTGACCCTCGGCCTCACCCTGCTCGGCGGCTATCTGCTGGGCTCGATCCCGTTCGGCCTGATCGCCACGCGGCTGGGCGGGGCCGGCGACATCCGGCAGATCGGCTCGGGCAATATCGGCGCGACCAACGTGCTGCGCTCGGGCCGCAAGGACCTGGCCGCCATCACCCTGCTGGGCGACGCCGGCAAGGGCGTGGTCGCGGTGCTGCTGGCCCGCTGGCTCAGCCACGGCAACCCCTTCGTCATCGCCCTGGCCGGCGGCGCGGCCTTCACCGGCCACCTGTTCCCCGTCTGGCTGAAGTTCAAGGGCGGCAAGGGCGTGGCCACCTTCTACGGCGTGCTGCTGGCCGCCTGCTGGCCGGTAGGCCTGCTGGCCGCCGTCACCTGGCTGGCGGTGGCCGCCCTGTTCCGCATCAGCTCGCTGGCCGCCCTGGTCGCCGCCGCCTTCGCCGCCCCGTTCGCCCTGGCCACCGACCAGAACGCCGCCTTCCTGGGCCTGTCCCTGTTCATGGCCGTGCTGATCTTCATCCGCCACAAGGACAACATCGGCCGGCTGCTGAAGGGCCAGGAGCCGCGCATCGGCAAGAAGAAGACGGCGGAAGCGCCGCCTCCCGCCGCTTGACCCCGCGCCGCCTCTCGGATCAGGAGCGCCTGGCCTGGCTTCGCCTGGCGCGCACCGAGACGGTCGGCCCCGTCGCCTTCGACCATCTTCTCCAGCGGTTCGGCTCGGCCGAGCGCGCCCTTATCGCCCTGCCCGACCTGGCCCGCCGGGCCGGCCGCGCCTCGCCCCTGCGCCCGTCGCCGGAGAGCGAAATCCTCCCGGAACTCGAGAGCGGCCAGCGCCTGGGCGCGCGGCTGATCTGCGCCTGCGAGCCGGACTTTCCCCCGCGCCTCGTCGCCCTCGACCCGCCGCCGCCGGTGCTGTGGGCCCTGGGGCGGGCCGAGCTGCTGTCCCAGCCCAGCCTGGCCATCGTCGGGGCGCGGATCGCCTCGGCCGGCGGCCAGCGCTTCGCCCGTCAGCTGGCCGCGGAGCTGGGCCGGCACGGCTATGTGGTGGTGTCGGGCCTGGCGCGCGGCGTCGACGGGGCCGCCCACGAAGGGGCCCTGGCCACCGGCACGGTGGCGGTGCTGGGCGGCGGCGTCAGCGACGTCTATCCGCCCGAGCACGCCGACCTGCACGCCCGCATCGCCGGCGACGGCGGCTGCATCGTCAGCGAGAGCGCCCCCGACCGCCGGGCCCAGGCCAAGGACTTCCCTCGCCGCAACCGCATCATCTCGGGCCTGTCGCTGGGCGTGATCGTGGTCGAGGCCGAGCTGAAGTCCGGCTCGCTGATCACCGCCCGCCTGGCCGCCGAGCAGGGCCGCGACGTGTTCGCCGTGCCCGGCTCGCCGCTGGACCCGCGCGCCAAGGGGCCCAACGACCTGATCCGCCAGGGCGCAATCCTGTGCGAGGGCGTCGAGGACGTGCTGCGCGCCCTGTCGGGCCAGGCCCACCTGCGCGAGCGCGAGCGGCCCTATCTGGCCGAGGACGAAGGCCTCGACATCGACCACGACGCCCTGCGCGACGAGATCGCCCGCCTGCTCTCGCCCACGCCCGTCTCCCGCGACGAACTGGTCCGCGCCACCCACGCCCCGACCTCGGCGGTGATGGCGGCCCTGGTCGAGCTGGCCCTGGCCGAACGGGCCGAGCTGCTGCCGGGCGGGATGGTGGCGGGGGTTTGATCGCCTCACCTTGCCCCAGGTACTGGATACCCGTACTATGGACCTCACTGAATTCGAATGGGACATCGAGAAGGCGCGCACCAATCTCGCCAAGCATGGCGTAAGCTTCGAAGAAGCCTGTCTCGCGGTTCTGGATCCTCATCGCGTCGAGATCATCGACGATCGTTTCGACTATGACGAAGAGCGCCTGCGCATTATCGGCTTGAGTTCACAACGCATATTACTCGTGGTGACCGTCTCCCATGCCCAAGACCATCACAGGATCATCTCGGCCCGCCCCGCCAGCCGGCGTGAAGAGAGTTACTATTTCCGCGGCGAATCCTAAATTTCCCGTCTGCGAGACCGACAGGGCGCGCCTGAGGGCGATGACCGAAGAGGAGATTGTGGCTAACGCCCTTTCCGATCCGGACAATCCTCCCCTGACGGCGGAGCAGTTGGCGCGAGCCAAGCACGTGAACGCCGTCAAGGATATCCGGCGTCGGCTCGATATGACCCAAGTGCAGTTCGCCGAGGCCTTCCGCCTGCCGCTGGCCACGGTCCGCGACTGGGAGCAGGAACGCAGCTATCCTGACGCTCCCGCCCGGGCTTTGCTGACCGCCATCGCCCGGGCCCCGGAGACCATGCGCCGGTTGATCGGCGGCCAAGCGGCGTAGGGCCAAAAATCCTCTCTCTATAGAGAGAGCCGCCGGCCAAATGCGCCGTCCGCCACGGCCGCCGTTGACAGACCCCGGGGGACGCCCCCACTTTCCGGCCCTCGCCGCCTTAGCGCTCCCCTTGGGGTTCGCCTGGGGGACGAACCCGATTCCCAGGCATCAAGGTCCTAATGAACGTCGTCGTCGTCGAGAGCCCGGCCAAGGCCAAGACCATCAACAAGTATCTCGGGTCCGACTACAAGGTTCTGGCCTCGTACGGTCACATCCGCGACCTGCCGTCCAAGGATGGGTCGGTCGAGCCGGACAACGACTTCGCCATGAGCTGGGAAGTCGACGGCAAGGCCACCAAGCGGGTGTCCGACATCGTCGACGCCCTGAAGGGCGCCGACCGTCTGATCCTGGCCACCGACCCCGATCGCGAGGGAGAGGCCATCAGCTGGCACGTGCTGGAGGTGCTGCAGAAGAAGAAGGCGATCAAGGACAAGGCCGTCCAGCGCGTCACCTTCAACGCCATCACCAAGTCGAGCGTGCTGGAGGCCATGGCCAATCCGCGCGACATCGACATGGAGCTGGTCGAGGCCTATCTGGCCCGCCGCGCCCTGGACTACCTGGTCGGCTTCACCCTCTCGCCGGTGCTGTGGCGCAAGCTGCCGGGTTCGCGCTCGGCCGGCCGCGTGCAGTCGGTCTGCCTGCGGCTGATCGTCGACCGCGAGCTGGAGATCGAGCGCTTCAAGACCCAGGAATACTGGACCGTCGAGGCCGACGTCACGGCCGGCGCCGAGCCGTTCCTGGCCCGCCTGGTCAAGCACGAGGGCAAGAAGCTCACCAAGTTCGACCTCAACAACGAGACCTCGGCCCTCGCCGCCCGGGCCGCGGTGCAGAAGGCGGTGTTCAAGGTCGCCGCGGTCGAGAAGAAGCCCGGCAAGCGCTCGCCCGCCCCGCCCTTCACCACCTCGACCCTGCAGCAGGAAGCCGCCCGCAAGCTGGGCTTCTCGGCCCAGCGCACCATGCAGGCCGCCCAGAAGCTGTACGAAGGCGTCGACATCGGCGGCGAGACCGTCGGCCTGATCACCTACATGCGAACCGACGGCGTGTCGGTCGAGCCGGAAGGCATCGCCGAGGCGCGCAGCGTGATCGGCAACGTCTATGGCGAGACCTACGTCCCCGAGACGCCGCGCTACTACAAGGCCAAGGCCAAGAACGCCCAGGAGGCCCACGAGGCCATCCGTCCCACCAGCCTGCGCCGCAATCCGGGCTCGCTGCGACTGGAGCCCGACCTGGGCCGCCTGTACGAGCTGATCTGGAAGCGGATGATCGCCTCGCAGATGGAAAGCGCCCGCATCGAGCGCACTACGGTCGACCTGGAGAGCGCCGACGGCCAGACCGGCTTGCGCGCCACGGGTCAGGTCGTGCTGTTCCCCGGCTATCTGGCCGTCTACGAGGAAGGCCGCGACGACGAGGGCGACGAGGACAGCGCCCGCCTGCCGATGATCGAGGAGGGCGCGGCGGCCAAGGTTCTGGACGCCCGCGCCGACCAGCACTTCACCGAGCCGCCCCCGCGCTATTCGGAAGCCAGCCTGGTCAAGAAGATGGAAGAGCTGGGCATCGGCCGCCCCTCGACCTACGCCTCGGTCCTGACCGTGCTGCGCGACCGCGCCTATGTCCGCATGGAGAAGCAGCGCTTCATCCCCGAGGACAAGGGCCGGCTGGTCACCGCCTTCCTGGAGCAGTTCTTCCGCCGCTACGTCGAGTACGACTTCACCGCCGCCCTGGAAGAGCAGCTGGACCTGGTGTCGGACGGCAAGCTGGACTGGAAGCAGTTCCTGCGCGACTTCTGGCGCGACTTCCACGCCGCCGTCGGCGAGATCGCCGAGCTGCGCACCACCAACGTCCTGGACGCCCTGAACGAGGCCCTGGGTCCGCACATCTTCCCGGACAAGGGCGACGGCTCCGATCCGCGCGCCTGCCCGACCTGCGGCACCGGGCGGCTGTCGCTGAAGACCGGCAAGTTCGGGGCCTTCATCGGCTGCAGCAACTATCCCGAATGCCGCTACACCCGCCAGCTGGCCACCAGCGAGGGCGACGGCGAGGCCGAGGCCGCCGACAAGGAGCTGGGGATCAATCCGGCGACCGGCCGCGCGGTGTGGCTGAAGAACGGCCGCTTCGGCCCCTATGTCGAGGAACTGGCGGCGGAGGGCAGCGGCGACAAGCCCAAGCGCTCCAGCCTGCCCAAGGGCTGGACGGCGGCGGCGGTCGACCTGGAAAAGGCCCTGCGCCTGCTGTCCCTGCCCCGCGAGGTCGGCGCCCACCCGGACGACGGCAAGGTCATCACCGCCGGCCTGGGACGTTTCGGGCCGTTCGTGCTGCACGACGGCGCCTACGCCAACCTGGAAAACCCCGAGGACGTCTTCGACATCGGCCTGAACCGCGCGGTGGCCCTGCTGGCCGACAAGCGGGCCGGCGGCGGGCGTCCGCAGCGCGGCCAGGCCGCGGCCCTCGCCGAACTGGGCAACCACCCCGAGGACGGCAAGCCGATCCGCGTGCTGTCGGGCCGCTTTGGCCCCTACATCAAGCACGGCGACACCAACGCCAACGTCCCCAAGGGCGCCGACCCGGCGGCCTTGACCCTGGACGAGGCCGTGGCCCTGATCGCCGAACGGGTCGCCAAGGGCGGCGGCGGCAAGAAACCGGCGAGGAAGGCCCCGGCCAAGAAGGCGCCCGCCAAGGCCAAGGCCGAGACGGCGACGGATGGCGCCGCTCCCGCGAAGAAGGCTCCAGCCAAGAAGGCCGCGGCCAAGAAACCAGCGGCCAAGAAGCCCGCCGCGACAAAGGCCAAAGCCGAGGCGTGACGCGCCTCGGCGGTGGGATTAAGCTGACCGCATGACGTCGCTCGAACGCCCCCTGCCGCTGCCTGTCGTGGTCGTGATCCTGTCGGCCATCAGCGTCGGCGGCTTCGCGTTCGGCCTCAAGAACGCCCTGCTGAAGACCGACCGCGAGGCGGCCTCGACCGCGCCCTTGGCCGAGGTCTCGGGCGTGCCCGTGCGGGAGGCCACGCCGGCGGTCGCCGAGGTCGCCCCGCCGCCGCCCGTCGAGGCGCCCAAGCCCAAGCCCGTCGAGGAGGTCGATGACACGCCGGTGGTCGCCGCCCCGGTGGTCGAGACCCCGCCCGCCGCGCCGCCGCCGGTCGAGAAGAAGCCGGAAGCCCCGCCGCCCGACCAGGCTACGCCGCAGCGGATCGAGGACCTGTATTAGGCCGCAAACCCGTTGAATTTGCGAACGGCCTTATCGAACGCCGAGGACGGGACGACGCGCCGTAGCACGCTCAGCTGATTGGACTGCTTGCCCGCCGGGTATCGCAGCTTCGGCGTCGCGGCGCTGGCCGCCTTCACCACCGCATCCGCAACCACCTGCGGCGGGTCGCCCGCCTCCACCCACTGGCGCATCAGCGTCTCGCTACGGGCGCGCGCGGTGTCGTAGACCGCGATCGGCTGATCGGCCCGGGTCAGGTTTTCCTCGAACGCCGTGCGGGTGACGCCGGGCTGCACCAGCACCACCCGAACGCCGAACTCGCGCACCTCGTGATCCAGGGACTCCGAATAGCCTTCGATCGCATGCTTGGTCGACGCGTAGAAGGCGTTGAAGGGCGACGGGATCATGCCCAGGATCGAACTCATATTGACGATCCGGCCGCTCTTCTGGCGGCGCATGATCGGCAGGACGGCGTTGACGACCCTGGCCACGCCGAACACGTTCACGTCGAACAGGCGCTGAGCCTGGGCGATCGACGACTCTTCGGCCCCGCCCAGCAAACCGACGCCGGCGTTGTTGACCACCAGGTCGATGCGCCCGGCCTGGGCGAGGATCGTCTCGACAGCCTGGTCCACCGAGGCCTGGCTGGTCACGTCGCACACCAGCATCGTCACGTCCGGACCGTCGGGCGCGGGTTTCCGGCTGGTCCCGAACACCCGATATCCGGCCTTGGCCAGCGACAGGGCCACCACCAGGCCGATACCGGAGGACGCGCCCGTGACGAGCGCGACGCTGCTGTCTTTCCTAGTCATGTCTCACCTTCACATCGGACTGGATCGCCGACGGCAAGCGAGATACTATCATTTTAGTAGTTAGTCACTATCGAAATGGTACCATGTCGAAAAATGGAGTTGCGCAGCATTGTCCGATCGTCCGTGGCGTCAGCACCTTGGGCGACACCTGGACCATGCTGATCCTGCGCGAGGCGCATGTGGGGGTCACGCGCTTCGACCAGTTCCGGAAGAATCTCGGCATCGCGCCCACCATGCTGACCAAGCGGCTGGCCGCCTTGACCGACGGCGGCCTGCTGGAAAAACGCCTCTATTCCGAACGCCCGCCGCGGGAAGACTATGTCCTGACGCCGGCCGGCCAGGATTTCCTGCCGGTCCTGCTGTTGTTCGGGGCCTGGGCCCAGCGCAACTGCGACGGCCAGTTCGCGCGATTCATCGACGAGACGACGGGCCAGGAGATCGAGCCCGTCGGCGTCGACGCGGTGTCCGGCGCCAGGCTGGGCAGCCGGCCGATCAAGGTCAGCATGGAGGGCGCGAAGCCGGCGACGGAAGGATCGGAAATCCATCCCTAGAGCGCGTTAGGCGAAAGTGTGAGCGGTTTCGCCGACTAACGCGCTCTAAATGTTTGATTTAGAGCCTTTTTAGACGCCTCAAATGATTCCATGTGAGGCGTCTAAAAAGGCTCTAGGGTCTTCCCTAGCGCGCAGACTCGTCACAGGCGTGTCAAGGAGGACCATCACAACCGTGATGCTCCGATCCTTTCGCTTGAAGGTCCGCATGACGTCCTGGATCCGCCTCGCCCCGTCGCTGCTCGTCGCCTGCGCCCTGGCCGCGCCCGCCCTGGCCCGATCCGAGGACGAACGGCTGGAGGCGGCGGCGTCGGTGATCGGGCTGGACATGTCCGTCGAGGCGATGATCGGCTATTGCGAAGCGGCCGCGCCGAACGCCGCCGCCGGCCTGCGGCCGAAATGGACCGCCTGGCGCCAGGACGCCCTGGTTCCCCAGGTCTCGCAGGCCCTTGGTCCTGAAAAGCTGGCGCGCCTGCGGGACGGCATGGCCCGGGTGGCGACCGCCGCCGTCGGCAAGCTCAAGCAGATGGGGCCGCCCCAGACCACCTGCCCGCAGATCGCCGGCTGGCTGAAGGAGGGCCCCTTCGTCACGCGTACGGCCTATCCCGCGCTTTATGAAGGCCTGCCGGCCGGCGGATCGCCTGCCTTCGCCGCCGCGCCCGCACCCCAGGCCCCGGCGGCCTCGGCGGCCCCGGCGGGCGTCTACTACACGCCGGCCCAGTTGAAGGCCCTGGTCGCTTCCTGGTGGGGACCGACGCGGGACTACGACCGCGCGAACCGGATGCTGGAGCAGGCTGGCCGCCTCTACATCCAGGGCCGGGTGATGGCGCGCGGCGACACCTTTTTCCTGGAGACCAACGACGGGACCTTCCGCTCCAAGCTGCCCGTGGCCGTCGACCTTTCGGACCGGGAACTGACTCCCTTCACGGGACGGACGATCACGGTCGAAGGCCGGATGCAGGAACTTCCCAGCGGCATGGTCTTCCTGAAGGAAACCCGGATCGTCGACGGCGCCGGCTTGAAGCCTTCGCCCTTGCCGTCGGAACCCGGCCTCTACCGGCTGGACGTCAAGCCGTCGCAAATCACCGCTGCTCCGGGCGCGGGCCTGTCTCCCGCCCAGGTCCAGGGCCTGCTGCACAACGGCCATGGCGAGACGGGCGCCAACGGCTACGAGTTCCGCGAGGACGTCTTCCTGCTGCTCAAGGACGGCACGGCCTATCTGGGGCATGCGGTGGCGCCAAGCGACCTCGACATCGCCAAGTCGCGCAAGCTGGAGCCCCAGCTCTGGGCCCGCTGGCGGGCGAAGGGCGCCGGCTTCCAGATCCTTCGCCAGGACGATTTCGGCCGTCCCGAGGGCGACTGGTCCGACCAGCCCGGCCACCTGACCGGGGCCTGGAAGCCCAACCAGCGCCTGAACGCCACCTACAGCGCCCAGGCCTTCCACGGCAGCCTGGCCCTGGGCGGGACCTACAGCTCCACCGCCTACAGGTTCTCCGACGACGGCCGCTTCGAGGTGATCGGCTACAAGCAGTCGGGCTCGGGCTCGATGGCGGCGGCGTCGGGCTTCACGGCCAGCGGCTCGGGCTATTCCGACGGCAAGGGGTCGCGCACCTCGGCCGGCGGCGGAACGGCGGGCGTGTTCGCCGGGTCGCAGTCGCGGTCCGAAGACGGCGCCAGCCAGCGCGGGGTCTATCGGCTGGAGGGGCTGAGCCTGGTGCTCAAGTACGACGACGGCCGCACCGAGTCGGTGCTCTGCGCGCCCTGGGGCGCCGACCTGACGCGAATCTACATGTTCGGACGCACCTTCAGCCGCAGTTAGCGGCGCGCCGGACGCTTTCCCTTGGCCAACCGCCCCCGGACCGCGTTAGACCGGAGACCATGGCCAAACCCCGCTCGCCCAAGTCGTCCAAGTTCCCCGCCGCCTCGCCGAAAGCAAAGGGGGCGGCCAAGCCGCCCGCCGGCCTGCCGGATCGCGAGACCCTGCTGGCCTTCCTGCGCGACGCCGGCGAGAGCGGCAAGGCCGACATCGCCCGCCACTTCGGCCTGAAGGGGGCCGACCGCCGGGCGCTGCGCGAGATGCTGCGGGCCATGGAGGCCGACGGCAGCCTGGGCAAGCGCGGTCGGCGCGGCTTCGCCCAGGCCGGGGCCCTGCCCCCGGTCGGCGTGGTCGACGTGGTGGAGCGCGACGCCGACGGCGACCTCTACGTCCGCCTGACCAAGGATTCCGAGGACACGCCCCAGGTGCGTCTTGCCCCCGGCAAGGGCGAGGCGGCCGGCGGGGCGCCGGGCCTGGGCGACCGCCTGCTGGTGCGGTTCGAACAGCTGGAGAGCGGCGAGACCGAGGCCCGGCTGATCAAGCGCCTGGGCCAGAGCGCCCACAAGCTGCTGGGGGTGATCCGCAAGCACCGGCGCGAGACCCGCGTCGAGCCGGTCGACCGCAAGTCCAAGGAAAGCCTGCTGATCGACAACCAGGCCGCCGAGGGCCTGAAGGAGGGCGACCTGGTCCTGGCCCAGGTCAGCGGGGCCGGCGCCCGCTACGGGCCCAAGTTCGGCAAGATCCTGGAGGTGCTGGGCAGCGAGGACGACCCGCGCGCCGCCTCGCTGATCGCCATCCACAGCCACGGCATCCCCACCGGCTTCTCCGAAGAGGCCGAGGCGGAGGCCGGCGCGGCCCAGCCGCCGACCCTGCAGGGCCGGGACGACCTGCGCGACCTGCCGTTCGTGACCATCGACCCGGTGGACGCGCGAGACCATGACGACGCGGTCTACGCCCATCCCGATCCCGACGCCGGCAACGTGGGCGGCTGGGTGGTCTGGGTGGCCATCGCCGACGTCGCCGCCTATGTGCGCCCCGGCTCAGCCCTGGACCGCGACGCCCGCGAAAAGGGCAACAGCGTCTACTTCCCCGACCGGGTCGAGCCGATGCTGCCCGAGACCCTGTCCAACGGCCTGTGCTCGCTGCGCGAAGGCGAGAACCGCGCGACCCTGGCGGTGCGGATGGTGTTCGACGCCGCCGGCCGCAAGAAGAGCCACAAGTTCGTGCGCGGCCTGATGCGCAGCGCCGCCAAGCTGTCCTACGAGCAGGCCCAGGCCGCCATCGACGGGGTCGCCCCGCCCGACGGCCAGGACGCCGACAAGGCCGGGCCGCTGCTGGACCCGATCCTGAAGCCCCTGTGGGCCGCCTTCCGCCTGATGGGCAAGGGCCGCGAGGCGCGCTCGCCCCTGGCCATCGAAAGCGACGAGCGCCGCATCGTCATCCGCGAGGGCGAGATCCAGTCGATCACCCGCCGCGCCAGCCTTGAGGCCCACAAGCTGATCGAGGAGATGATGATCCAGGCCAACGTCTCGGCGGCCGAGACCCTGGAGGCCAAGCGGCTGCCGCTGATCTACCGGGTGCACGACACGCCCAGCCAGGAAAAGGTCCTGAGCCTGGTCGAGTTCCTGCAGACGCTTGAGGTGAAATGGTCCAAGGGCGAGGCTCCGACCACGGCGCGGTTCAACAAGCTGCTGGACGACACCCGCGAGAGCCCGCACGCGGCGATCATCAACGAGGTGGTCCTGCGCACCCAGATGCAGGCCCACTATTCCAGCGACAACCTGGGCCACTTCGGCCTGAACCTGGCCCGCTACGCCCACTTCACCAGCCCGATCCGCCGCTACGCCGACCTGATCGTGCACCGGGCCCTGATCCGCGCCCTGAACCTGGGGACCGACGGCCTGACCGACCAGGACATCGCCCAGATCAAGGACACCGCCGAGGTCATCACCCACGCCGAGCGCCGGGCCATGGCCGCCGAACGCGACGCCACCGACCGCTACATCGCCGCCTTCCTGGCCGACCGGGTGGGCGCGACGTTCACCGGCCGGATCACGGGGGTGACGCGTTTCGGCCTGTTCGTGAAGCTGGACGAGACCGGGGCCGACGGCCTGGTCCCGGTCTCGACCCTGGGCGAGGAATATTTCGTCCATGACGACCGCATGCACGCCCTGGTCGGCGAACGCACCGGCAAGCGCTTCCCGCTGGGCCTGGCGGTCGAGGTGCGGCTGCGCGAGGCCACGCCGGTGACCGGCGGCCTGCTGTTCGAGATGCTGACCGACGCCCTTCCCGCTGATCCCAAGGCGCCGAGGCCTCGACTGGGCGTGCGGGCCCGGACGCCGGTCAAGCCGCGCGGCGGCCTGCCCAAGGGCGTGCGGCGCGGGAAGCGGCGGTGACGACGGATTGGGGACAGGCGCATGCGCCTGTTCCCAGCCGCGCCCAGGATCTAGGGCAGCACCGTCCTCGCCGCCGCCTCCAGCCGATCCGCCATCATCTTCTGGTCCGCCACAGAGGGGTGCCAGTCGCAGGCGTCCAGCGCCATGCCGGTGATCCGCACCGAGGTCGCCAGGCCGGGGGTTTCGGCGTCGACCGTCCTGGCCACGTCCTCGACATCGGCCGCGAAGCTGTCGCCGGCGATCAGCAGGAACCGCGCCTGGGGCTGGCGCCGGGCCAGGTCGCGGATGAAGCCGGCATAGGTCTTGCGGTAGTCGGCGTGCAGGGCGGCCTCGTCGGCCCAGGCCTCGCCCGAGGCGACGGGGGTGGAGAAGTCGTTGGTGCCCAGGCCGATGACGATCAGCTCGGGGCGCCAGGGATCGGCCGGATCGACGGTGGGCGCGGCCTGGCCGGGGATCAGTCTCGAATAGAGCGCCGGCAGGGGCTGGCCCGGCGAGGAGCCGCCGTAGTTGCGCACCACGCCGCGTCCGGAGAAGGCGACGATCCGATAATCGGCGTCCAGCCGGCGCGACAGGATCGGGCCGAAGGTCTGGCTGGTGTCGGTCAGGTCGTGGATCTCGGCCTGGGTGCAGCTTCGCTTGGCCGAGCGCACGCCGTAGCCGACCGTGTGGGAATCGCCGATGAACTCGATCCGGTGCGGGCGGCGGGGCGGCGGCAGGGCCTGGTCGCCCGCGCCGACGAAGAAGCCCAGGAAGCGGGCCGAACCGCTCTGGCTTTCGGTCAGCTTGTCCACCCGCACCACGTGCTCGCCCGGTCCCAGGTCGTCGAAGGACAGGCGGACGGCGCCCGGCTTGGCCAGCTCGGTGCGGACCTGGCCGTCGATGCTGATCGCCAGGTGCTCGGCCTGCGGATCAACCGCCACCTCGATCGAACGGCCCGTGAAGCGGCCTTCGAAATAGACTCCCGGCCAGCCGAACTCGGCCGCGCCGTCCGGCTGGGCGACGACCCGGCCGCCGATGTTGGGCGTCAGGGCGGTCTGGGCCACGGCCGAGCTCGACAGCGCCAGGGCCGCGACGGCGGCGAGAAACAACGATCGCAAGCGGGTCTCCTTCGACGCGTTCTTCCCCTGGGCCTCCCCGGGGGCGCTACTTCTTGGCCAGATAATCGAGCGCCAGCAAGACCTCGGCCTTCACCCCCGTCTCGAACACCGCCTCGTCGACGTCGAAATAGGGCGAGTGGTTGGCCGGGGCCGTGGCGGCGGGCACGCTGGCCGGACGGCCGCCCAGCTGGATGAACACCGCCGGAACCGTCTCGCCGTAGCGCGAGAAGTCCTCGGCCCCGGTGACCAGGGCCGCCTGGTCGTCGACCTTGCCCGGCGAGGCCTGCTCCAGCACCGGCTTGACCCAGGCCGACAGGGCCGGGTCGTTGCGGGTGACCGGATAGGGCTGGGTGAACACCGCCTGGGCTTTCGCGCCATAGCGGTCGCCGATGGCCGCCACCGTCTTCTGGACCTTGTCGATGACGTCGGCCCGCCGCTCGGCGTTGAAGGTGCGCAGGGTGCCGGTCATGACCAGGTCTTCGGGGATGATGTTGTTGCGCACCCCCATGTTGATGGTCGCCACCGTCAGGACCGTGGGCGAGGCGCCGACATCGACCTGGCGGGCCGACAGCTGGTTGAAGGCCTGGACGACGTCGGCCGCGACGCTGGCCATGTCGACCCCGGCCCAGGGCCGCGCCCCGTGGGTCTGCTTGCCCTTGACGGTGATCGTCAACCGGTCGGAACCCGCGTAGAAGCCGCCGGCCCGGTAGTTCAGGGCGTGGGCGTCGCCGGGACCGATGTGCAGGCCGAAGATGGCGTCGACCTTGGGGTGGTCCAGGACGCCGTCGCGGATCATCAACAGGGCCCCGCCCTCCTCGCCGGCCTGCGAGCCTTCCTCGGCCGGCTGGAAGATCACCACCACCGTGCCGGGGATCTGGGCCTTCAGGCCGGCCAGCACCGTCGCCGCGCCCAGCAGCATGGCCACGTGGGTGTCGTGGCCGCAGGCGTGCATGACCGGCAGGGTCTTGCCCTCCCACTGGGCGGTGACCTTGGAGGCGAACGGCAGGCCGGTCTTCTCCTCCACCGGCAGGGCGTCCATGTCGGCGCGCAGGGCCACCACCTTGCCGGGCTTGCCGCCCTTCAGCACCCCGACCACGCCGGTGCGGCCGACGCCCTCGCGGACCTCGAAGCCCAGGGCGCGCAGTTCCTTGGCCACCAGGGCGGCGGTGCGGACCTCCTGGTTGCCCAGTTCGGGATGCTCGTGGATGTCGCGCCGCCAGGCCACCACCTTGGGCTGGACGGCCTTGGCGGCGGCGGCGACCTGGGCGGTGGTGGGCGCGGCCTGGGCGACAGAACCGACGAGCGCGGCGGCCAGCGCCAGCCCTGAAACCCTTGCGAACATGATCGTCCCCTCTTGAACCCTTGCCGGAGCTTGGGCGGCGGGGGGCTTGGCGGTCAAGCGCCAGGGACGGGTTTGGGGACACGCCGCGAGGGCATGTCCCCGTCCCGGGCCGGCTCGCGCCTGCCCAACGGACGGCTGGCGCCGGCGCGAGTCGGGTCTAAGCTGATCGGATGGACGAGCCGATCGACGCCAAATTCGACACCCGCAACGACGGCGACGTCCGCGATCCGAACGCCGGCGTGCTGAAGCCGCGCCACGCCGCCACCCTGATCGTGGTCCGCGACGACGGCGAGAAGCCGCGTATCCTGATGGGCCGCCGCAACCGCGGCCTGGCCTTCATGGCCGACAAGTGGGTGTTTCCCGGCGGCCGGGTCGACCGCGGCGACTACGCTGCCCCCTCGGCCAGCGAGCTGTCGCCCGACACCGCCGCGCGCCTGGCCCTGGAGCCCCGCCATCCCAGCCCCGCCCGGCTGGCTCGCGCCCTGGCCCTGGCGGCGGTGCGCGAGACCTTTGAGGAGACCGGCCTGCTGCTGGCCAAGGCTGGGCCCGCCCGCCCCGGCGCCGGGGCCTGGCGGCCGTTCCTGGCCCAGGGCGCCCTGCCCGACCTGGCGCCCCTGGCTTTCGTGGCCCGGGCCATCACCCCGCCCTACCGCACCCGCCGCTTCGACGCCCGCTTCTTCATGGCCCCCGCCAGCGCTCTGCTGAGCCTGGAGCGCCAGCCGGACTGCGGCGAACTGGACGAGATCGGCTGGTTCGACTTCGACCAGGCCCGCGACCTGGACCTGCCCAACATCACCCGCTTCGTCGTCCACGAGGTCGCCCGGCGCCTGGCCGACCCTGGACGCCCGGCCCCGTTCATGCGCTTTCTGCACGGGGCGCGGCGGTTGAGCTATCTCTGAAGCTTTCGGGCCCGCCCTCGTCCTTCGACAGGCTCAGGATGAGGGCTATTGTCGCGTCGAGCCAACATTCGAAATCCTCATCCTGAGCGTGTCGAAGGATGAGGATTTCGCCGCACGAGGCCGCCATGCTCGCACTCGCCCTCGCCGCCGCCCTGGCCGGCCCGCCCGCCACGATCGACCAGATGGCCTGGCTGAAGGGCTGCTGGGTCCAGGCCAAGCCCAACGGCGTGGTCGAGGAGCTGTGGATGGCCCCCGGCGGCGGGGTGATGCTGGGCCTGGGCCGAACGGTGCGCGACGGCCAGCT
Source organism: Caulobacter sp. BK020 (assembly GCF_004342605.1). Lineage (GTDB taxonomy): Bacteria > Pseudomonadota > Alphaproteobacteria > Caulobacterales > Caulobacteraceae > Caulobacter. Next base: position 324,819 of record NZ_SLZL01000003.1, on the reverse strand, counting down.
GCGCGAGTACGAGTTCGTCCGCATCGTCGAAGCCGACGGCTCGCTAACCTATGTCGCAGAGCCCTCGGGCCAGGAGAAGGCCGCCTTTCCGCTCAAGAGCCTGACGGCCGACGAGGCGGTGTTCGAGAACCCGGCGCACGACTTTCCCCAGCGGGTGATCTATCGCCGGTTGGGACCCGACGTCGTGACCGGCCGGATCGAGGGCCAGGTCGGCGGCCAGGCCAAGGCCGTCGAATTCCCCTACAGACGATGTCCGACCGGCAATTGACTTTGCCCCGCCGATGAGTATGTTCCGCGCCTCTTATTTCGACCGCGTAGGGACCTGCGCGACCATCGCAGGGATTCGACCATGGCCAAACCGGCTTCCATCAAGATCCGCCTGAACTCGACGGCGGACACCGGCTTCTTCTACGTGACCAAGAAGAACGCCCGCACCAAGACCGAAAAGATGGTGCTGAAGAAGTACGATCCGGTCATCCGCAAGCACGTCGAATTCCGCGAAGGCAAGATCAAGTAGGTCTGCCGACCCTTCGTGATGCGACAAGACGCCCGGCCGCCAAGCCGGGCGTTTTTTCGTTTCGGCCTATCGTTCTTGGCCCGGAAGCGTCTTGTTTTCGCCGCCGAGCGAAGGCCTAGCTGGCCCATGCGCCGAATCCCCCTCGCCTGCCTCTGGCTGACCGTCGCCCTGGCTTTCAGCGCTTGTTCGCCGGGCGTCCACGCCGCCACCCCGGTTTATGGCTACCAGGTGGTCCGCACCTATCCCCACGACCCCAGCGCCTTCACCGAGGGCCTCTTCCTGCGCGACGGCTTCCTGTACGAGAGCACGGGCCTGGAGGGCGCCTCGTCGATCCGCAAGGTCGTGCTGGAGACCGGCGGCGTCGAGAACGAGCGCTCGATCTCCAGCCAGTTCTTCGGCGAGGGGATCATCGACTGGAAGGACCGGCTGATCCAGCTGACCTGGAAGAACCAGCTCGGCTTCGTCTACGGGATCGACGACTTCGAGACCAAGGGCGAGTTCCACTATCCCGGCGAGGGCTGGGCCCTGACCCGCGACGACAGGCGGATCATCATGAGCGACGGCACCTCGCGCCTGCGGTTCCTGGATCCGGAGACGCTGAAGGAGACCGGCGGCGTCACCGTGACCGACGAGGGCCGGCCGGTGGACCAGCTGAACGAGCTGGAATGGGTCAAGGGCGAGATCTACGCCAACATCTGGCAGACCGACCGCATCGCCCGCATCGACCCGGCGACCGGCAAGGTGACCGGCTGGATCGACCTGACGGGCCTGCTGCCGGACGCCGACCGGGCCCGCGCCGACGTGCTGAACGGCATCGCCTATGACGCCAGGACCGACCGCCTGATCGTGACCGGCAAGCTGTGGCCGCGGCTGTACGAGATCAAGGTGGTGGCGAAGCCGTAGGCTTGGCCGGGGAAACGCCGCGCCTGAAAAGCGAGACACGCCGCAAGGGCATGTCCCCGGCCCGATCAGGCCGCCTTGCCGACCACGGCGTTGCGGCCCGACTTCTTGGCCTCGTACACGGCCTCGTCGGCGCGCTTGAGCAGGGCCTCGGGGGTGTCGTTGGGGCCGCTGGTGGCCGAGACGCCGATCGAGATGGTCACGGTCAGCAGCTCGCTGCCGTGGGCCACGCGGAACGGCGAGCCGGAGACGTGCATGCGGATCCGCTCGGCGATGCGCAGGGCGTCGGCCAGCTGGGTGTCGGGCATGATCACCGTGAACTCCTCGCCGCCGTAGCGGCAAGGCAGGTCGATGGCGCGAACGTTGGAGGCCAGGCGCAGGGCGAACTCGCGCAGCACCTCGTCGCCGACGTCGTGGCCGAAGCCGTCGTTGATCTTCTTGAAGTGGTCGATGTCGATCAGCAGCGCTGCGACCGGATCGCCGCCGAGGCCCGCGCGCTTGGCCAGAGAGTCCAGCTGGCCGGTCATGTAGCGGCGGTTGTGCAGGCCCGTGAGCTGGTCGGTGACCGCCAGTTCCAGGCTGTGGTCGAGGTTCTGGCGCAGATAGTCGGTGTAGCGCTTGCGCTGGATCTGGGTCTTGACCCGGGCGGCCAGTTCCTGCGGATCGATCGGCCGGGGCAGGATGTCGTTGATGCCGATCTCCAGCGCCTTGACGATGCGCGGACGCTCGTCCGGATCGACCATGGCCAGGATCGGCAGGTGGCGGGTGCGCTCGTCCGAGCGCAGGCCCGCCGCGAAGCGCAGGCCGTCGAAGCCCTTGGCCGCGGCGTTGATGATCACCAGATCCACCGGCCCGCCGGCGCTGATCTGGGCCTTGGCGGGGTCGGACTCGATGACCGGGCGGTGCTCGACCGCCAGCTCGGCGGCCACGCGCTGGGCCTGGCGCTCGTTGTCGTCGACCACCAGCACCCGGCCGCCCAGGCCGTCCAGCCGCGAGGCGGCGCCGGCGATCACGCCGATGCGCCGGCCCGAAGCCTCGCGCTGGCGCAGCTCGTCGATCACCAGCTTGAAGCGGGTCAGGCTGCGCACCCGAGCGAACAGCATGACGTCGTCGATGGGCTTGGTCAGGAAGTCGGCGGCGCCGGCCTCCAGCCCCTGGATGCGGTCGGCGCGGCCGTCCAGCGCCGTGACCAGCACCACCGGGATGTGGCGGGTGGCCGGGTCTTCCTTGAGCTTGCGACAGACGGTGAAGCCGTCCATGCCGGGCATCATCACGTCCAGCAGGATCACGTCGGGCAGCTCGTCCGCCGCCACGGCAAGCGCCGTGGGGCCGTCATAGGCGACGGACACTTGATAATATTCGGCCGACAGCTTGGCCTCGAGCAGGCGGACATTGGCCTCGATGTCGTCGACGACCAGGATGCGCGCGCTCACGGCCCTTACCTTTCCAGCAACCGGCGGATGGTGTCCAGGAAGTGCGACACCGAGATCGGCTTGGAGATATAGGCCTCGCAGCCGCCTTCGCGAATCCGCTCCTCGTCGCCCTTCATGGCGAACGCGGTCACGGCGACGACGGGAATGTGGGACAGGTCGTCGTCCTCCTTCAGCCACTTGGTGACTTCCAGGCCGGAAATCTCGGGCAGCTGGATGTCCATCAGGATCAGGTCCGGACGGTGCTCCCGGGCGATCGACAGCGCCTGCAGGCCCTCGCGGGTCTGCAGGGTGTCATAGCCCTGGGCTTCGAGCAGGTCATGAAAGAGTTTCATGTTCAGCTCGTTATCCTCGACGATGAGGACCTTCTTCGTCATCCTGACCCCGACCATTCCGGTCCGTGGCGATGCGTGAGGGATTCGCATCGCTTCTGGATTCCAGATCGCACGAATATCCTTAAGCCCGCGCTAATCGCGTTTACCTTGACCAATCGTAGATCATGGAACCCTGTCTTTCCGACCTTCAGGCCTGCACCGTGCGCCCGGACGCGCCACTGGTCATCGTCGATGTCGACGAGGTCCTCGCGCGGTTCATGCATGGCTTCGGAACGTTCATCGGGCGCCATGGATTCGAACTGCGGGTCGACCGCTTCGCCCTGTTCCAGAACATCTACCGCCCGGGCGAGACCCAGCACCTGGACCTGATCGCCGGCCGGGCCCTGTTCGACGACTTCTTCCGCGACGGGGCCGACGACCTGCCGCCCGCCGAGGGCGCGGCGGACGCCCTGGCCGACCTGTCCGCCCGGGCCGACGTCGTGATCCTGACCAACGCCCCCGAGCACGGCCGCCAGTCGCGCATCCGCTGGCTGAAGACCCACGGCTTCGACTATCCGCTGGTGATCAACAGCGGCCCCAAGGGGCCGTCGGCGGCGCATCTGTCCGAGCGCACGGCCTCGCCGTCGGTGTTCGTCGACGACCTGCTGCCGCAGCTGAACTCGGTGGCGGACAGCGCGCCGCGGGTCAGCCGCTTCCAGATGGTGGCCGACGAGCGCCTGCGGCCCCTGGCCCCCTCGGATCCCGATCGGCACGCCCGCATCGACCTGTGGCCGGACCTGAAGGCCGCCATCGAGCGCAAGCTGTTCCCATGAAATCCCTCTGCCGCGACTGCCTGGCGACGGGCGAGGCCAAGGCCTCGCGCTGTCCGGCCTGCGGGTCGCCGCGCGTCGTCTTCCACGAGGAATTGGGCCGGCTGAGCATGGCCCACATGGACTGCGACGCCTTCTACGCCTCGGTCGAGAAGCGCGACGATCCGTCGCTGCGCGACAAGCCGGTGATCGTCGGCGGCGGCAAGCGGGGCGTGGTGACCACGGCCTGCTACATCGCCCGGATGAGCGGTCCGCGCTCGGCCATGCCGATGTACAAGGCGCTGAAGCTGTGCCCCGACGCCGTGGTCATCAAGCCCAACTTCGCCAAGTACCGGCACGAGAGCCGGCGGATCATGGCCAAGCTGGAGGCCCTGACGCCGCTGGTGCAGCCGCTGTCGCTGGACGAGGCCTGGATCGACCTGTCGGGCACCGAACGCCTGCACGGCGCGCCGCCGGCGGTAATGCTGGCGAGGGTCCAGCGCGAGATCGAGGCCGAGGTCGGCATTACCGTCTCGATCGGTCTGGCCCCCAACAAGTTCCTGGCCAAGATCGCCTCGGAACTGGACAAGCCGCGCGGCTTCTCGGTGATCGGGGCGGTCGGGATCGCCGAGTTCCTGGCCCCCCGGCCGGTGTCGATCCTGCCCGGCGTCGGCCCGGCCACGGTGACGGCCCTGGCCTCGGAAGGCCTGCGCACGGTCGGCGACATCGCCCGCGCCGACCTCAAGTGGCTGGTCAAGGTGCTGGGCTCGGGCGGGCTGCGCCTGCACCACCTGGCCCACGGGCGCGACACGCGGATGGTCGATCCCGACCAGGAGCGCAAGACGATCAGCGCCGAGACCACTTTCAACGACGACCTCTACAGGCGCGAGGACCTGGAGGACGAGCTGTGGCCGCTGTGCGAGAAGGTCGCCCGCCAGGCCCGGGCCGGCGGGCTGGCGGGCCGGGTGGCGACGCTGAAGCTGCGCACGCCGGACTTCAAGATCCACACCCGCCGTCGCACGCTGGCCGTCCCGACCCAGACGGCCCGCACCCTGTTCCAGGTGGCCCGCGAGCTGCTGGCGGCCGAGCCGAAGGGCCTGCACTACCGCCTGATCGGCGCCGGCCTGACCGATTTCGTGCCCGCCGAGGGCGCGGCCGACGACTTCTTCGCCAGCGACGAGCGCAAGGCGCTGAAGAGCGAGACGGTGATCGACGGCCTGCGGGGCAAGTTCGGGGCGGGGGCGGTGGTGACCGGGCGGGCGCTGAAGGGGAAGTAGCGGCTGCCACTTGCCCCCTACGGATCGCTTCGCGATCGTCTTCCCCCAGAGGGGGAAAAACCGCGCCATGAAGGCTCCGCCCCCTATGGGGGCGGACATGCGGCGAAGCCGCCAGGTGGGGGCAAGTGCTCCCCCCAACTCACATCAGCGAACCCTTGCCGCTGGTCACCTCGGTATAGCGGTGCACCCGCACGGCCTGGACCAGGCCGAAGCCGATCATCACCGTCAGCATGACGGTGCCGCCATATGACAGCATCGGCATCGGCACGCCCACCACCGGAGCCATGCCCATGACCATGGCGCCGTTGATCAGCACGTAGAGAGCGAAGGTCGCCGTCACCCCGGCGGCCGACAGCCGGCCGAAGTGGCTGTGGCTGATCGAGGCGATGCGCAGGGCCATGAAGATCGCCACGCCGTATAGGAACAGCACGCTGAAGCAGCCGACGAAGCCGAACTCCTCGGCCAGGGTGGCGAAGATGAAGTCGGTCTGTTTCTCGGGCAGGAAGTTCAGCTGGCTCTGCGAGCCCAGGCCGAAGCCCTTGCCCATCAGCCCGCCCGAGCCCAGGGCGATCTTGGATTGCATGATGTGGTAGCCGTTGCCGGACGGATCCTTCTCCGGGTCCATGAAGGTCAGGATCCGGTTGCGCTGGTAGTCGTGCAGCACGAAGAAGATGAACGGTGGCAGGGCCGCCAGGCCGCCGACGATCCCGATGATGATCAGCCGCAGCGACAGGCCGGCCAGCACCATCACCGCCAAGCCCGGCAGGGCGATCAGCACGGCGGTGCCCAGGTCGGGCTGGTGGGCGACCAGCAGGGTCGGGGCGCCGATCAGGGCCAGGGGGATCAGCAGCTTCCAGGACAGCCGGGCGCTGTCGGCCGACAGGCCGTGATAGTAGCGGGCCAGGGCCAGGACGACGCCGATCTTCATGATCTCGGACGGCTGGAACCGCAGCGGCCCGATGGCCAGCCAGCGCTGGGCGCCCAGCGACACGTCGCCGACCGCCTCCACCGCCACCAGCAGCAGCAGGGCTATGCCGTAGATCGGATAGGCCATGGTGAACCAGACCCGCAGGTCCACCATCGCCAGGATGATCATCAGCACGAAATAGATGCCGAAGCGCAGCAGGTGCTTGTCGGCCCACGGCTCCCACGAGGCGCCGGCGATCGAGAACAGCATCAGCGCCCCGGTCCCGGCGATCAGGCACAGGACCAGGCACAGGGTCCAGTCGATCTCCATGAACTTGATGATCGGCCGGTCGCGTTCACCGGGCCGGCTGAGGCCGCCGCTGAGGGTCATCGGGGGGCTCCGGAAGCGGGAGGCGCGGGAACGGTCGGGGCGGCGGCCGGCGACGGCGGCGGGGCGCCGACGGTGGGGTCGTCGGGCGCGGCGCCCTCGACCGAACCGTCGGGGGCGGCCTCGACCGGCTCGGCCGGCAACGGCATGGGCCGCTCGATGCGGGCCCGGATCTCGGGATCCTTCAGCAGGGCCACGCGCATCACCTCGCGGGCCCGCGGGGCCCCGGCGGTGGCGCCGCCCAGGCCGCCGTGCTCGACGATGACGGCCACCGCGTAGCGCGGGTCGTCATAGGGCGCGAAGGCCACAAACAGGTTGTGGTCCTTGAGCTTCCACTGGACGCTGGCGCTGTTGCGGCTCTTGACCTTGTCGTAGCTGCGAACCTGCGCCGTGCCGGTCTTGCCGGCCATCTGCACGTCCCCCAGCCCCAGCTGGCTCTGGCGATAGGCGGTGCCGCGCACGTCGTTGGCCACGGCCGCCATGCCGCCGCGCACATAGGCCAGGTGCTCCATCGAGAACGGCAGGTCGGGCACCGCCGCGCCGCTGGGCTGCTCGACGCCGCCCACCGACTTGATCAGGCGCGGGTTGAGCGCCTTCTTGCCGTTGGCCAGGCGCGAGGTCATCACCGCCAGCTGCAGGGCGTTGACGCTGAGCGCCCCCTGCCCGATGCCGTAGCTGGGGGTCTCACCCGGAAACCAGATCTGGTTGGCCGGATTCTTCTTGAAGGCCCGCTTCTTCCACTCGCGGTCGGGAACCAGGCCCTTCTTCTGGCCCGGAATGCCGATGTCGAACGTGCTGCCGAAGCCCATGGCGCGGGCGGCGCTGGCGATGGCGTCGGGGCCGATCTTCAGCGAGGTCTGGTAGAAGTAGATGTCGCACGAGTTCTTGATCGCCTCGTGCAGGTTCTGCGAGCCGTGGCCGCCCTTCTGCCAGCACCGCCAGGTCCGCCCGCCATAGTACCAGCTGCCGCCGCAGTTGACGCGAACCTCGGGATCGATCCCCGCCGTCAGGGCGGCCAGGCCGACGGTCGGCTTGAAGGTGGAGCCCGGCGGGAAGGTGCCGTTCAGCACCTTGTCCAGCAGCGGCTTGCGCTCGTACTCGGCCAGGGCCTTGTATTCCGGTCCCGACAGGCCCTTGACGAAGCGGTTGGCGTCGAAGCTGGGGGCCGAGACCATGGCCAGCAGGTCGCCGGTGCGGATGTCCATCACCACGATGGCGCCGCTCTCGTCGCCCATCACCTCCAGGGCGCGGTTCTGGATGTCGGCGTCCAGGGTCAGGCGCACTTCCTTGCCGGGCGTGGCCGGGATGTCGCCATCGGGATCCAGGCGCACGACGCGGCCCTGGGCGTCGACCTCGGCCTTGGTGGCGCCGGGGCGGCCGCGCAGGTCGCGGTCGAGGGACTTCTCGATGCCGGCCTTGCCGATCCGGAAGCCCGGATGGTGCAGCAGGTCCTGGTCCTGGGTCGGGTCGTCCTTGGCCTTCTCCAGGTCGCGGTCCGAGACCTTGGCGACGTAGCCGATCACGTGGGCGAAGGCGCCGCCGAACGGATAGACCCGCACCTCGCCCATGTCGGCCGTCACCCCCGGCAGCTCCGGGGCGCGGATATTGACGCGGGAGAACTCCTCCCAGGTCATGTCCTCCATCACCGCCACCGGAGCCTTCTTGGGCGCGCGGGCGATCTCCTTGACCAGGCGGGCGCGACGCGCGGCGTCGATCGGCACCAGCAGGGCCAGGTCGTCGAGCGTGGCCTCGACGTCGAAGTCCTTGGAGTCCTTGCTGACCATCAGCCGGAAGTTCGGCCGGTTGGAGGCCAGGGCCACGCCGTTGCGGTCCAGGATCAGGCCGCGCGGCGGCGGCGTCAGGCGGTAGTTGAACTGGTTGCCGGCCGAAAGCTTCTGGTAGCGCTGGGCCTCGACCAGCTGCAGCTGGGCCAGCCGGCCGCCCAGGGCCAGCAGGCCGCCGCCGGCCAGACCGCCCATCAGGAACGCGCGGCGGTGGAACACCCCCTGCCGCTCGTTCACCTCGAAGAACATGATCGACGGTTCGCTCATGGCGTCACCGGAACCGAACGTCCGCGTCCTCGAACCGGTCGATCAGCCGGTGGGCGAACGGGAACAACAGGGTTGTCACCAGGAACTGCCAGAATACCGCCAGCAGGCTGGGCATGGCCAGGCTGTCGAGCATGCTGAACAGGAAGCCGCCCGCCATGGCGATGGCGGTGACGCCGGCGAACCAGGCCCACATCACCGGCTGGCTCTGGCCGGTCACCATGCTGCGGCCGGCCAGGGCGGTGGCGTAGGCGACCAGCAGCGAAAGACCCCACAGGCCCGTCGGCCCGCCCCAGAACATGTCCAGGAACAAGCCCAGCGCCAGCAGGGCGAACGGCGCCAGAATCGAGGGCCGGATCAGCGCCCAGGCGAAGGCCGGGACCATGGCGAACACCGGCTCGGGCAGCTGCAGGCCCCAGACGCGGATCGGCGCGGCGAAGACCACGGTCGCCAGCACGCACAGCAGGGCGGGCACACCCAGCCACAGGCCGGGGTGCAGGGGCCGCGCGCCGCCCACGCTAGATCTCCCCGCCGGCCGGCTGGCCGTTTGGCGCGGCTGTCGCCGGCCTGGCCGCGGCGGGCCGGGTCGTCGCGGGCTTCGAACCCGCCGGCTTCGGCGCCGCGGACGGCGAGGTGGCCGCGGCCGGCGGCTTGGCCGCTGGCGGGGTCGTAGCGGGGGGCTTGGCCGTCGTCTGCGCCGTCGCCGGGGTCGTTGTCGCCTGGGCCGCCGGCGTCGCGCCGGCCGCCGTCGGCGCCGCGCCGGCCTGGGCGGGGGGCTTGGGCGTCGTGGCGACCGGGCCCAGGATCGAGACGTCCGGATCCTCGGTGGTGACCGGCGGCAGGCTGCGGGTCAGCAGGGCCTTCTGGTCGGCCAGCTGGGCGAAGTCCTTGAACAGCAGGATGCGGACATAGTCGATGGCCGCGTCGTCGGCGAACAGCACCACCCGCCAGCGCCCGTCCAGACCCTTGACCGCCGCGCCGACCGGCAGGCCGCGCGGCACCACGCCGCCGTCGCCCGAGGTGACGACCCGGTCGCCTTCCTTGATCGGATCGACGCCGCGCAGATATTCCAGCTTCGGATTGGGGCCGCCGTCGCCGGTCAGGATGGCGCGGGCGTTGGTGCGGTCGACCATCACCGGCGTGCGCGAGGCGATGTCGGTCAGCAGCAGCACCCGGCTGGCGCCACGGGCGACGCCGACCACGCGGCCGACCAGGCCGCGCTCGTTCATCACCGGATTGCCGATCATCACCCCCTTCTCCGAGCCGGAGTCCGCCAGGCGAGTGTTGGCGAACGGGCCGCGGGTGTCGGCGACCACGCGGGCGGCGACCATCGGGATCGGCGGATCGGTGCGCAGGCCCAGCAGCGACCGGTAGCTCTGGTTCTTGTCGACCTCGGCCAGGTACATGTCGCGATAGCCGCGCATCTCCCTCAGCTCGGCCTTCAGCTTGCGGTTCTCCGACGCGGTGAAGAAGTAGCTGCTGACGAAGTCGACGCCCAGGCCGGTCCAGCGTCCGGGCGCGGCGATCACGCCGCTGACCGGCTTGGAGACCGTGTCGACCGTCTGGCGGGTGACGCCGTAGGCCTGTTGCTGCAGGGTCTCGCGCCGGTCGGCCAGCAGGAAGGCCACGGCAATCACGACCGCGACGATCAACGCCACGGCCGCGGTCCAGGTCAGCGGCACTTTCAGGTCACCGAGCGGACCTTCGCGAAAGGGCACGTACGCGTTCTCCCGACGCCCCCCGCGGCGTCAAAGCGGATTTGATGCCTAGGCGAGAGTCGATTCAAGAACGCCCTTCATCCACTTGGGATGCTCGAGCACCTTGCCGCAGCCCAGGGCCACGCACGACAGCGGATCGTCGGCCACGGTGACCGGCAGGCCGGTGTGGTCGCGGATCTCGGCGTCCAGGCCGCGCAGCAGGGCGCCGCCGCCGGTCAGCATGATGCCCTTGTCGGCGATGTCGCTGGCCAGTTCCGGCGGGGTGGCTTCCAGGGCCACCTTCACCGCCTCGACGATCTGCCCGACCGGCTCGGCCAGGGCGTCGGCGGCCTGCTTTTCGCTGATGCGGACTTCGCGCGGCACGCCTTGCATCAGGTCGCGGCCCTTGACGTCGATCGACAGGCCTTCGCCGTCGGCCGGGGCGCGGGCGGTGCCGATTTCCTTCTTGATGCGCTCGGCGGTGGTCTCGCCGATCAGCAGGTTATGGTGGCGGCGCATATAGCTGATGATCGCCTCGTCCATCTTGTCGCCGCCGACCCGGACGCTGCGCGAATAGACGATGCCCGACAGCGACAGCACGGCCACCTCGGTGGTGCCGCCGCCGATGTCGACGACCATCGAACCGGTCGGCTCGTGGATCGGCAGGCCGGCGCCGATCGCGGCGGCCATCGGCTCGTCGATCAGGCCGACGCGGCGGGCGCCGGCGTTCAGGCAGCTGTCGTTGATGGCGCGGCGTTCCACGGCGGTTGCGCCCGACGGCACGCAGACGATCACCTTCGGATTCACGAAGCCCTTGCGGTTGTGAACCTTGCGGATGAAGTACTTGATCATCTCCTCGGCGACTTCGAAGTCGGCGATGACCCCGTCGCGCATCGGGCGGATGGCTTCCATGTGGCCCGGCGTGCGGCCCAGCATCTGCTTGGCCTCGATCCCCACCGCATGGACGATCTTGCGACCGCCCACATTGCGCAGCGCGACCACCGACGGCTCGTTCAGCACGATGCCCTTGCCCTTCTGGTAGATCAGGGTGTTGGCGGTGCCCAGGTCGATGGCGATGTCGTTGGAGATGACGCCGAAGAGGGAAGAAAACATTGAAAGCCCTGACTGAGGGATAGGGGGGCGAAGCGGCTGGGGGTCGTTCGAAACGGAAGGCGGCGGATAGGCGAAACGGAGCCGTTTGTGTCGGCGAACCGACGAAGGCGAAGGGGAAAGATGGCTCCTACTTCAATTCCAAACGAGGACAACATGATTCCCGCAAATTGCGGGTTTTGTCCCATTGACCAGCACTTGCCGCACGACGGGAGCGCTGGCTCCCGCCGCGCCGTCGCCTGACTGCCACAAAGCTGCCGACGAAGCCCGTTTGCCCTGCGAAAGCGTTGATTTCAAGGTCTATTGCAGACCCTGTCCCACCTGTTTTCACAGAACGGCGGCGCCGGGGGTTTCATCGCAGAAACATGGCCTTTTCTAGCCGAGCGCGGCCATGGCCACGCCGGCCGCCGCGAGCAGGCCGAAGATCATCTGGACCGCGGTCAGCCTTTCGGCGAACAGGCGGCGGCCGGCGAGCGCGGCGATCGGCGCCTCGATCACCCCGACCGCCCTCACCTGCCCGGCCGGCGCCAGGGCCAGGGCGATGAACCAGCCGGCCGAAGCGGCCGCGCCCCAGAACCCCGCGCCCAGCGACGGCCGCCAGGCCTTGGCCACCGCGACCAGGGCGGCGCGATCGCTCACCGCCAGGAACAGGGTCAGGGCCAGGGTCTGGACGATCTGCACGGTCATCAGGGTGACCACCGCCGCGAAGATCGGATGGCCCGGCTCCAGCGCGTGGCCGGCCTGGCGGAAAGCGTTCAGGCAGAAGCCGAACGCCAGGCCCGACAGCAGGGCGAAGAGGGCGCCGCTGACCGGCTTCTCCCCCGAGGCCCCGGCGCGCGGCCAGGTGACGACCAGCAGGGCGGCGCTGGCCACGGCCACGCCGGTCCAGCCCACGGCGCTCAGTTGCTCGCCATAGACCACCAGGCCCAGCAGGGCGGCCAGCGGGATCGAGCTCTGCTGCACGGCGGTCGCCACGGCGAACCCGGCCCGGCGCATGGCGACCAGCAGGGCGGCGGTGGCGGCGATCTGGCTGGCCCCGCCCAGCAGGGCCGCCGCCCAGAAGGCCGGGGTGGCGTGCGGATGCTCGCCCCGGGTCAGGGCGAAGGCGACGCCGACGAACACCGCCGTGAACGGCAGGCCAAACAGGAACCGCACCAGGGTCGCGCCCCACGGGCCGGTATCGCCCATCACCGAGCGCTGGGCGGCGTTGCGGGCCACCTGCGCGAACGAGGCGGCGATGGTGATCGGGATCCAGATCATCACGATCCTTTGGGGTCCTTATGCCGCCCTTATGGGGGCGGCCTGTTTGCGAATGGAGGCCTTAGGCCTCCTGGGCGCACACCCTGACCGTCGGCCCGTCCGGTGACGGGCGCGACCAGCACGAGGTTTCGAGCATGTCGTCCCATCCGCTCCGTCAGGCCGCGCGGTTCCTGCTCGGCGTTCCGACCGACGGGATCAATCACACCCTCGGGCGCATGCTCGCCCTGGCCCAGGCCACGCCGCTGTGCTTCGTGGCGGTGACCGGGCCGGACGCCGGCGAGGCGATGAGCGTGCTGTGGCGACGGGGTTACGACCGGGTGGAGGCCGCCCGCCGGGCCACCTGCCGCGCCGCCGACGAGCAGAGCGACGTGCTGCTGATCGTCGGCTGCTCGACGGTCCCCGATGCACGCGCCGCCGCGGCCTCGACCATGGCGATGCTGCGACCGGGCGGCGCGCTGGTGATCGACGCCGGGGCCATCATCGACCAGGAGCTGCGCAAGACGCTGTGCGACGACCTGCGTACGCTGGGACTGGACGTCGAGCCGCAGGCCCACCTGTCGGCGGAGCTGCTGGCGACGCGGCCGTCCGCCAAGCGGGCGGCCGCCTAGCGGCTAGAACCCGCTGGCGATCGCCGCTTCGGGCCGGCCCTTTTCCTTGCGCGCCATGAGGTTGTTCAGGGCGTTGACATAGGCCTTGGCCGAGGCGGTCAGGGTGTCGGTGTCGGCGGCCTGGCCGGTGGCGATGCGGCCGTCCTCCTCAAGACGGACCGAGACCTGGGCCTGGGCGTCGGTGCCCTCGGTCACCGCGTGCACCTGGAACAGGCGCAGGGCCGCCTGGTGCGGCACGATCTGCTGGATGGCGTTGAAGACGGCGTCCACCGGACCGTCGCCCGAGGCCTCCGAGGTCTTGATCTCGCCGTCGACTTCCAGGGTCAGCTCGGCCGACTGGCCGTCGGTGCCGGCCACGACGCGCAGGCGCTGGACGCGGATGCGCTCCGAGCCGCGCGCCAGGGCGTCGTCGACCAGGGCGATGATGTCGTCGTCGTAGACGTGCTTCTTGCGGTCGGCCAGGTCCTTGAAGCGGCCGAAGGCCTCCTTCAGGGCGTTCTGGCCCAGCTCGTAGCCCAGGTCCTTCAGCTTGGCGCGGAAGGCGTGGCTGCCCGAGTGCTTGCCCATGACCAGGCTGGACGGCGCCTGGCCGACCGATTCCGGGGTCATGATCTCGTAGGTCTCGCGGTTCTTCAGCATCCCGTCCTGGTGGATGCCGCTTTCGTGCGCGAAGGCGTTCTTGCCGACGATGGCCTTGTTATACTGCACCGGGAAGCCGGTGATGGCCGAGACGTAGCGGCTGGCGCGGGTGATGTGGGTGGTGTCGATGCCGGTCTGGAAGGGCAGCTTGTCGCCGCGCACCTTCAGGGCCATCACGATCTCTTCCAGCGCCGCGTTGCCGGCCCGCTCGCCCAGGCCGTTGATCGCGCACTCGATCTGGCGCGCCCCGCCCTGCACGCCGGCCAGGCTGTTGGCCACGGCCAGGCCCAGGTCGTTGTGGCAGTGGGTCGAGAAGATCACCTTGTCGGCGCCTTCGACGTTGTTGACCATCCAGCTGAACAGGTCGGCGTATTCGGACGGATAGGTGTAGCCTACCGTGTCGGGCAGGTTGATCGTCGTGGCCCCGGCCTTGATGGCGGTCTCGATCGCGCGGCGCAGGAACTGGCGGTCGCTGCGGGTGGCGTCCTCGGCCGACCACTCCACGTCGTCGCGCAGGTTGCGGGCGTGGCCGACCGAGCGGGCGATGACGTCGATGACGGCGTCCGGCTCCATCTGCAGCTTGTGCTTCATGTGCAGGTCGCTGGTGGCGATGACCACGTGGATGCGGCCGCGCTGCGTGCCCTTCAGGGCCTCGGCGCAACGGTCGATGTCGACCTGGTGAGCGCGGCACAGGCCGGCGATGGTCGAGTTCTTGACGATCTTGGCGATCTCGCGGACCGCCTCGAAGTCGCCGTTCGAGGCGATCGGGAAGCCGGCCTCGATGACGTCGACCCCCATCTCCTCGAGGATCTTGGCCAGTTCCAGCTTTTCGTCATGCGACATCGAGGCGCCGGGCGACTGCTCGCCGTCGCGCATGGTGGTGTCGAAAATGACGACGTTGTCGCGCTTGTCGAAAGCGGCGGGCGATACGGAGCTCATGGATCTACTCGTCGGAAGGTGTCTGCGTGGGGCCAGGTCTGACCTTTGGGGCGGCGGGTTCAGTCATCCCCTGCGCGCCCGGCCACGACGAAGCGCGGCCCCTAGAGCGCCCAGGGGTTGGTAAGCCGAAGCGAAAGCAGTTGGCGCGCGACGTTCATGAGTTGCTTTCTACACAGCAGGCCCAAAGCCAGCAAGCATTTTGCGTTAATCGCGCGATTGGCCGCACGCTACGCAACTTTCGACCAGAGACACCCGCCGGTTGAGGGAGGCCGTGCGGGGGAGGCGGAATCGGCGCGTCAAACGACCCCGCCAGACGGCCTCGAACGGCGCGAACCGCCCTCGCCTACTCCGTCGCCTCGCGCTTCTTGAGCCAGGCGCGGGCGACCAGACCGGCGGCGATCCACACCGCCACGGCCAGCACCAGCATGACGATGTGCCGCTGGCCGCCGCCCTTCAGCGCCTGGACGATGGAATTGCCGGCGAAGGCGGTCAGGGCGATCTTCGGGACGATGCCGACAGCGGTGCCGGCCGCGAAGTCGAACAGCTTCATCGGCGTGACGCCGGCCGCCATGTTGACCACGATGAACGGCGCCGAGGGCACCAGCCGGACGATCAGGCTGGCCAGGAAGCCGTTCTTGCCGATCAGCCTCATGAACTTGGCCACGCCGTCGCCGGCCAGATCCTGCAGCAGCCGGCCGCCGAACGTGCGCCCCAGCCAGAAGCCGACCAGAGACGAGACCAGGGTGCCGATCCAGCTGTAGGCGAAGCCGGTCCAGGGCCCGAAGGCGACCACCGCCGCGGCGATCAGCACGAACTGCGGCACGCCGATGAAGGCCAGCACCGCGAAGGCGCCGACCGCGACCGGCAGGGCCCAGGGCCCGTGGGCGGCGCTCAGCCACTGCTCGACCGTGACCTCGCCGTTCAGGCCCAGGAGCTGAGCCCCGAACAGGAAGATCACCCCCACCCCGCCGAACAGCACGAACGACACCGCGACCGTTCGCCAGGCGCGGGCGTCCATGTTGGTGAAGAAGTCGATCAGGCGACGAAGCATCCGCCTGCCTCGCCCATGCCCCAGCCGCGGTCAAGAGGGGGCGGTCGAACGGGCCGGCCACGGTCGCTACCTCCGATCGCGCACGGTTGCACATTTTACAGTCAAGCTTTCCTTCGGCCGCGAGGGTCCATGGTTAAGATTCCCCAAACGCGACATTTCAGTTGCGAACCTGTCGTAACGGGCGGCTAAGTTATCCACAGGCTTTTCCGGTTGCGGACCGGGCGTTTTGGGGAGAGCGTCGGCGTGAAGACCTTGGCTGTGATTTCCCGCAAGGGCGGGGCCGGCAAGACGACTCTGGCGATCAACCTGAGCCTCACCGCCCATCTGGCGGGCTGGAAGGTGCTGCTGGCCGACATCGACCCGCAGCGCTCGGCCTCCGACGCCCTGCGGGCCCGCGCCGCGCCCGGCCCCGCCCTGGCCGAGATCAGCGCCGGCAAGCTGTTCCAGGCCCGCTCCCAGGCCATGCACGACGCCCATGACGTCATGCTGATCGACACGCCGGCCGCGCCGGACGCCGACGTGGCTATCGCGGTCAATTCCGCCGACCTGTGCCTCCTGGTCTGCCGCCCCACCTTCCTGGACATCGCCTCGGTGGCGCGCTCTGCCGAGATGGTCCGGCGACTGGGCAAGGCGGGGCTGATCGTGCTGAACCAGGCGCCGTCCAAACGCGGCGGGTTCGAGCCCGCCAGCGTGCAGCAGGCGGTCGAGGCGCTACGCTTCTGCGGCCTGCCGGTCGCGCCGGTCGGCCTGCGCTCGCGGACCCTTTACCAGCAGGCGATCGCGCGCGGCCTGTCGGTCGGGGAATGGGACGCCCAGGCCCCGGCCGCCCGCGAGGTCGACCGCCTATGGAGCCACGTCGCCGGCCTGCTGGCCCTGGACGGCCACGGGCGCGACGCCCGCGCCGGCTGATCCGGAATTTTTCAAGTCGCGCAACGGCTTCCGCGAATTTGGCCTTCGCGTCAAAATATTCGGCGAGTTGAAGTTCTGTTCATACCTTGACCATAACCATCATCCACCTTGGGGAACCTTGCGGCTGCGGGAACCGGCCGTTGGGTCTGGGCGAAGAGTGCAAGTCGTGAAGACAATTACTGTGCTTTCCCGGAAGGGCGGGTCGGGCAAGACGACCCTGGCCGTGAACCTGACGCTGACGGCCTTCCTGCGGGGCCGCAAGGTGGTGCTGGCCGACATCGACCCGCAGCGGTCGGCGTCGGACGCCTTGAGGGCTCGCCGCGAGCCCGGCCCCGTCCTGGCCGAGGTCACCGCCGGCAAGCTGTTCATGACCAAGTCCAACGCCATGCGGGACGGCGTCGACTATCTGGTCATCGACACCCCGGCCATGCCCGAGGCCGACGTCGCCCAGGCGGTCAACATCGCCGACCTCTGCCTGGTGGCCGGCCGACCCTCGTTCCTGGACCTGGCCCCGATCGTTCGCTCGGCGGAGGCCGTCCGCCGCCTGGGCAAGGATGGCATGGTGGTGCTGAACCAGGCCCACACCAGCCGGTCGGACGTCGCACCGGCGGCCTTCCCCGAGATCCTGGAAGCCCTGCGGTTCTGCGGCCTGCCGCTGGCCCCGCACGGCCTGCGGGCGCGCGAGGCGTTCCAGACGGCCATGGCCCATGGGCTCTGCGTGGCCGAGCTCGAGCCGGGCGGCCCGGCCGCCCGCGATCTGCAGCGCCTCTGGGCCCATGTCGAGGCCAGGCTGGACGGTTTGGACGAAAAGCCGATGCGGACCGCCCTCACCGCCTGATCCGGCTTTCCCCCGGCGACGACGCCGACTAGAGCAAATCGCGCGATATAGGAATCGCACGACTTGCTCTAGATTTTCGTTTTCGCATCGCTTTGCGGAAAACCGGCGTCCACTTTTCCGCGCGATGCTCTAGGTTCCCCCGCTCCAGCGGCGGAGCCTTTCATGAAACTTCTCGGCGTTTCCGGCAGCCTGCGGGCCGCCTCGTTCAACACCGCCCTGCTGCGCGCCGCCCAGGAGTGTTCGCCGCAGGGCGTGGCCATCGAGATCTTCGGCCTGCACGACCTGCCGCTGTTCAACCAGGACGTCGAGGACCAGGGCGATCCCGCGCCGGTGACGGCCTGGAAGGACGCCATCCGCGGCGCCGACGCCCTGCTGCTGGCCTGCCCCGAATATAACGACGGGGTGACCGGCGTGCTGAAGAACGCCATCGACTGGGCCTCGCGCGGCAGCCCCTCGGCCTTGCACGGCAAGACCGCCTGCATCCTCGGCGCCTCGCCGGGCGTCACCGGCACGGTCCGCGCCCAGGACGCCCTGCGCCAGTCGCTGCGCAAGGTCTCGGCCGAGTACTGGCCGCTCAGCGAGATGCTGGTCGGCCAGGCCCACACCAAGATCGAGAACGGCCAGGTGATCGACGACACGACCCTGGCCTATCTGGGCAAGCACCTGGAGGCGTTCATCCAGCACATGCGCGAGAAGGGCCGCGAGAGGGGTTGAGCCGCTCTACTTGGCCATCGACGGGTCGTAGTTGGGACCGAAATCCAGCACGAACAGCGGCCCCAGCACCACGGTCTGCTTGGCGCTGCCCAGGTGCACGCCGACGCCCGCCGCGCCCTTCTCGGCGTCCATGCTGGCCCGCCCGCTGACAGTGTAGAGCTTCCACTCGCCGCTCGTCACCGCGACGCTGCCCCCGACGATGCCGCCCCACGGCGCGGCCGTCTGCTGGACGCCCACCGAGCTGAGGTTCGCCGTGGCCGGCCCGCCGTCGACCGGCTCGGCCTTGGCCCAGAAGGCGATGGTGATGACGTCGCCCTTGGTGATCTTGCCGTCCACGCCCTGGCCGGCGCTGTTTTCCCACGGCCTGTCGGGCGATGGCGCGGTGACCTGGATGCGGACGCCCGCCCCGCCCATCACCGCCTTGTCCTTGACCGGCGCATTGGTCTGGCCCGGTCCGTAGACGTTCCAGGCCGTGGACGGCTTGTTGATCGCATACTTCATGATGCCCTGGGCGGCCGGCTCGGCGGCCCTGGCCGTTACCGGCACGGTAGCGGACAGGCTCAGCGCGGCCACGGCGGCCAGGATGGCGATCTTGGTCATGGTTCCCCCCTTCGTTTCAGAGACGTCGTTGCGTCGATCGCCCGCCGTCGGCGGACGATGTGGTCGTTCCTCCCCGGGACCGCCCCTCGCGTGGGCGCTCCTCGTCTTGATGGTGATAGCGGTACCGTGCGCGCCGCATCGGCGCAAGAACCCCGCGCGCCGCGGCCTTTGTTGCGTTGCGCCCCGGCAAGCACGGGCGTAAACACCGCCGCAATCCTGAAACCGGTCTTTCGAGTCCACGTCCTCCCAGGGGAGTCCTGAACCATGTCGCTCGAGTCCGCCGCCCTGCGGCGCATCGCCCCCTCCGCCACCATCGCGATCAGCGCCAAGGCGCGCGCCCTGAAAGCGGCCGGCCGGGACGTGATCGCCCTCTCCGCCGGCGAACCGGACTTCGACACCCCCGACAACATCAAGGACGCCGCCATCGCCGCCATCAAGGCCGGCAAGACCAAGTACACCGACCCCGACGGCATGCCCGAGCTGAAGGCCGCCATCTGCGCCAAGTTCAAGCGCGAGAACGGCCTGGACTACAAGCCGAGCCAGGTCCACGTCGCCCCGGGCGGCAAGCCGGTGATCTACAACGCCCTGGTCGCCACCCTGAATCCAGGCGACGAGGTGATCATTCCCGCGCCGTACTGGGTGTCGTACCCCGACATGACGCTGCTGGCCGGCGGCACGCCCGTCTCGGTCGAGACCACCGCCGAAAGCGGCTTCAAGATCACGCCGCAGGCCCTGGAAGCGGCGATCACGCCCAAGTCCAAGTGGCTGATCATCAACAGCCCGTCCAACCCCTCGGGCGGCGCCTACACCCGCGCCGAGCTGGCGGCCCTGGCCGAGGTGCTGCTGCGTCACCCGCAGGTGTGGGTGCTGACCGACGACATGTACGAGCACCTGGTGTTCGACGACTTCGAGTTCACCACCATCGCCCAGGTCGAGCCCAGGCTCTATGACCGCACTCTGACGATGAACGGCGTGTCCAAGGGCTATTCGATGACCGGCTGGCGGATCGGCTACGCGGCCGGCCCCGAGGCGCTGATCAAGGCCATGGGCAAGATGATCAGCCAGACCACGTCTAACCCCTGCTCGATCTCGCAATGGGCGGCGCTGGAGGCCCTGAACGGCCCGCAGGACTTCATCAAGCCCAACGCCAAGCTGTTCCAGGAGCGCCGCGACCTGGTCGTGTCGATGCTGAACCAGGCGACCGGCCTGCACTGCCCGACCCCGGAAGGCGCCTTCTACGTCTATCCGTCCTGCGCCGGCCTGATCGGCAAGACCGCGCCGTCGGGCAAGGTCATCGCGACCGACGAGGACTTCGCCGGCGAACTGCTGGAGGCCGAAGGCGTCGCCGTCGTCCATGGCGCGGCCTTCGGCCTGTCGCCGTTCTTCCGCATCAGCTACGCCACCAGCAACGACGTGCTGGAGGACGCCTGCGCGCGCATCCAGCGCTTCTGCGCCAGCGTGAAATAGCCTTTCCGCCCGGCTGCGGCCGTCATTCTGGCCCTTCGGCGAGGATGACGGCTGTAAGTCGGCCGCGAACCGCGCTACGGCTCCTTGTCGCCGCCTCCCGCGGCCAGGAGATCGTCATGGCGCGCACCCCGAACTACAGCTTCGAACGCCAGGAACGCGAGCGCCTGAAAGCCCAGAAGGCCGCGCAGAAAGCCGCCGACAAGGCCGCGGCCAAGGCCGCCGGCGCCCCCGCCAAGCCTCCGGCCGACGATCCGCAGGGCTGATGGCGGCCGCGACATTCCGCGCGACTGCACGCTTCTCCGGAGCGTGGTAGGTCAGGCCTGGGGCGTCTGATTCTCGGGAGCGCGCATGCGCATTTCCGGCCGCATGGCCTTGGCTCCGGCGTTCGCCGGCCTGATGTTCCTCGCCCTGGCGCCCGCCGCCCAGTCTGCGTCCTTGAACCCTCGCCTCGACACCGCCGTCCTGGACGAGCTCAACTTCGCCCGCGCCCGCCCGGCCGAATATGCCGACGAACTGCGCCGCGAGCTGAACCGGAGCGACGATCCCGCCGCCGTCGAGGAGGCGATCGATTTCCTGGAGCGCCAGGCCTCGCTGCCGCCCCTCGAGCCGGATCGACGCATCGCCGCCGCGGCCCGCCAGCACGCCCAGGTCCAAGGCCCGCGCGGCGACGTCGGCCATGGTCCGGCCGGCTCCCTGGGCCAGAGGCTGCGTGGCCAGGGCGTCTGGGCCGGCCTTTCGGCCGAGAACATCTCCTACGGGTTCGAAGACCCGCGCGATGTCGTCCGCCAGCTGATCATCGATAGCGGCGTGCCCAATCGCGGCCATCGCCGCAACATCTTCGCCGCCAGCTACCAGCTGGCCGGCGTGGCCTGCGGCCCGCACCGCGCCTACGGCTACATGTGCGTGATCGACTTCGCCGGCGCCCTGCCGCGCTGAGGCCTAGAGCATCGCGCGGAAAAGTGGATGCCGGTTTTCCGCAAAAGCGATGCGAAAACAAAAACCTAGAGCAAATCGTGCGATTCCTATATCGCGCGATTTGCTCTAGCCGTCGATCCAGTCGGTCAGCCCCTCGCGGGCGTGGACTTCGCGCAGGGACGGCATGGCCCGCATCCGCGCCAGGTAGCGGGCGATGTTGGGCCAGGCCGTGGCTTGCCGGGGCAGGTTGCGCGACCAGCGCATCAGCATGGTGGCCAGGAAGTCCACCGCCGACAGCCGCTCGCCCAGCATGTAGGGACCCTTGGCCGCCAGCTGGGCGTCGACGCGGTCCCAGGCCGCCTCGATCCGCGCCCGCGCCGCCGCCTGGGCCGCCTCGGCGTTGGCTTCGCCCGCCGGCTCCTGCGGATAGTACCAGGCGCGGAAGCTGGGCATCAGGGCGTTGGCCAGATAGACCATCCACTGCAGATAAGCCGCCCGTTCCGGCGCGCCCGGCGCCGGGGCCAGGCCCTTGTCGGGGTGGCGCTCGGCCAGCAGCATCAGGATCGCCGTGCTCTCCAGCACCGGCGCGCCGTCGACGATCAGGGTGGGCACGACGCCGCCCGGATTGAGCTTCAGATAGTCGGGAGCCTTCTGCGCGCCGGCGGCGATGTCGGTCAGGATCAGCTCGAACGGCGCGCCGATCTCGATCAGCATCCAGTGCACCGCAAGGCTGGCCGTGCTGGGGCTGTAATAGAGCTGGTACATGCGCGCGATCCCTCACCCTTTTGGCGGGCGAGGGATCGGTCGGCGGGACGAGACTGTCAATCGCCGCGAAGCGGCGTCGCGAGGCGCGTCAGTGCTTTTCGCGCCAGCGCGCCTTGGCGTCGTCCTGGGTCAGGTTCAGGTGCACGCCGTCGTCGTCGACATGGTCGACCCAGGTGATCGGGATCAGGTGGTGCTTGAGGGCGCCGCCCAGGTCCAGCTTGGCCAGCTCGATCTCGCCGCCGACCACATGATCCACCCGGCCGACATGACCGCCGTCCGAGCCGACCACTTCCAGGTGTTCGCGGATTTGCGAGGCGTCGATCATCACGTTCCTCCTGTTGATGGACGTCTTGGCAGGGTAAACGGGTCAGGGCTCGGCGCAGTTTCCGGAAGGCTTGCGGACTGAAGATGTTCACTTTACGTTCTAGCCAAGGTTGCGACTTTGCGGATGTCGCGTTCCTGGCTATCACTCGGCGAACGCCGCGGGGGAAACACCGATGATCCGATCGCTCGTCGCCCTGATCGTGCTGGCCGGCGCCCTCGCCTCGGCGGGGATGGCCGGGGCGCAGACGGCGACCCAGCCGCCGACGGTGGCCCAGCCGGCCGCCGCGACGCCCGCGCCTTCGGAGCCCGCGCCCGCCTCCCCCCTGCCCCGGGTCGATGCGGTGTTCGCCGCCGACGGCGTCACCATCATCGACGGCGGCAAGAGCGTGCTGTTCTACCGCACCGCCCCGGCTGATCCGCACGAGGCCGGCCGCCTGAACTATGTCCACCCGATCTGGGCGCCCGACGGAACGGTGCTGACCGAGGACCGTCCCGCCGACCACCTGCACCAGCGCGGGGCGTTCTGGAGCTGGCATCAGGTGCTGGTCGACGGCAAGCCGGTCGCCGACGGCTGGTTCATGAAAGGCCTGACCTTCCATGTCCGCGAGAAGCGCTTCAAGGGCGACAGCGCCGGCGGCGGGACCCTGGTGGTCAACGCCGACTGGATCGTCAATTCCGCGCCCGAGGTGAACTATGTGGCGCGCGAGACCACCAAGGTCCGCGTCTATCCGCTGAAGGCGGGCGCGCGGCGCATCGATTTCGACACGGTGATCACCGCGCGGTCCGACACCCTGGCCCTGGGCGGCAGCGACGACGAGAAGGGCTATGGCGGCTTTTCGGTGCGGCTGATCAAGCCCGATCGGCTGAATTTCGGCTCCGGCGGCAAGAGCGTGACCCCGGCCGTGGGGCCGGTCGAGGCCGGCAAGGCCATGGGGTTCGCCTGGACGCCGGGCGGCGGCGCGCCGGCCTGGACCGTGGGCCTGGCCTGCAAGGCCAACGGCGCGCCGATCACCCGCTGGATCCTGCGCCGGGAACTGTCGATGCAGAACTGCGTCTTTCCCGGACGGGCGCCGTTCGTGCTGAAGAAGGGCCAGACCCTGCGCCTGCAATCGACGCTGATCCTGCGGCCGGCGACCCCCGCCCCCGCCGGGCCGAAGAAGAAGGGCTAGGCCATGGCCGAGATCCTCAACCTGAACCAGGCCCGCAAGGCCAAGGCCAAGACCGACGCCAAGACCAGGGCCGCCGAGAACCGCGCCCGGTTCGGCCGGACCAAGGCCGACAAGGCCCTGGAGGCCGCGCGGGCCGACCGTTTGCAACGCGACTTGGACGGCGCCAAGCGCGAGGACTGAAACGCTCCGCGAGGGCGAATTTCAAGGTCCTCTCAACCTGCGCCAATCCGCCACACACCGCGTTAGCCTTTCCGCGGCGTCTCCCCTGTAGTGTCGAGTAAACGACGGACGGGGAGAGACATGGGCGATCGCGAGACGCTCAGGCTGGACGCCTTGCGGTCCTTCGGCGTGCTGGACACCCAGGCGGACCCGGCGATCGACCGATTGGCCGGCCTGGCCGCGAACCTGTTCGACACCCCGATCGCCGTGGTCTCCCTCGTCGATGAGCAACGCCTGTGGTTCAAGGCCAGGGTGGGCGTCGAAGAGACCGAAACGCCGCGCGACAAGGCGTTTTGCGGCTACGCCATCGATCTGGGCCCCGAGTCCGTCATGGTGGTCGAGGACGCCTCGACCGACCCGCGCTTCGTCGATAATCCCCTGGTCACCGGCCCGCCCGACCTGCGCTTCTACGCCGGCGCCACCCTGACCACCAAGGACGGCCATAACCTGGGAACGCTGTGCGTCCTCGATCACAAGCCGCGCCCTCGGCCCGACGATGCGGCGCTGGAGCGGCTGAGGCTGCTGGCGCGGATCGTGGTCGATGAATTCGAGCTGGCCAAGGCCCACCGGGAGACCCGGGAAAAGCAGCGCCTGCTCGAAATCGCCGAGACCATGGCCGGTGTCGGCCACTGGCGCCTGGACCTGTCCACCGACGCCATCACCTGGTCGGACGCGGTGTACGCGATCTATGGGGTCGATCGGGAGACCTTCGATCCCAACATCGACGACGCGGTCGCCTTCTATCACCCCGATGATCGCGAACGGGTCCGACGCCATGTGATCTCGACGATCGAGACGGGGACTGGCTTCGACTTCCAGCTCCGCCTCATTCGCGCGGACGGCGCCTTGCGGCACGTGGCCAGCCGCGGCGTCTGCGAACAGGACGATCAGGGGCGACCAACGGCCGTTTTCGGGCTCTTCCAGGACGTCACCGACACGGTCGCGACGATCGAAACCCTCCGGCGCCGCGAGATGCACTACCGCCTGGTCACCGAACACGCCGGCGACGTCATCACCCGCTACGACTTCTCGGGCGGCGGCTCGTTCATCTCCCCGGCCGTCGAGCGATTGCTGGGCTACACCGTGGCCGAGACCGTCGGCCTGACCGTCCCGAGCGTCCTGCATCCGCAGGATCGTGACGCGGTCATGACCGTCTTCGACCAGATGTCCCGCGGCCTGGACCACAAGACGATCCAGCACCGGTCGCGCCACAGGCGGGGCCATTACGTCTGGGTGGAATCCAACCTCCAGCTGGTGCGGGACGGGGATGGCGCGCCCCAGGAGATCGTCAGCGTCTCCCGCGACATCTCCGACCGCAAGGCCCTGGAGCTGGAGCTGATCACGGCGCGCGACCACGCCCGCGAACAGGCCCAGCGCGCGCTGCTGGCCGAAGACATCGGCGGTCTTGGCTATTGGCGGTACGACCTGCGCACGCGCCATCTCGACGTCTCGCGCAAGATGTTCGAGATCTATGGCCTGGACTATGTCGAGCAGCCGGAGATCGACCTCTTCAACGACTGCCTCCACCCCGGCGATCGGGCCTGGACGCTGGCGCGGATCGCCGAGCGCCTGCGCACCGGCGAGGACGATCACAACGTGCCCACCCGCATCGTCCGCCCCGACGGCGAGGAGCGTTGCGTCTCGGGCAGTTCGATCACCGTCAGGGGCGCCGACGGCCTTCCCGCGTTCATGATGGGCACGGTTTGCGACATCACCGAAGACCGCAGGGCCCAGGCCGCGCTCGCCGAGAACGAGGCGCGCTATCGCCTGCTGGCCGACAACGCCAGCGACATGATCGCCACCTTCAATCCCGCTGGCCAGATCTGCTTCATCTCACCGGCCTGCCGCACCGTGCTGGGCCGCGAGCCGGAAGAGCTGGTCGGCCGGCGTGTCGTCGATCTGACCCATCCCGACGACCGGGAGCACATGATCAACTACTACATGGCCCTGATCCGCCGCGGCCCTTCCGCGATCTCGGAGCCCTACGAGTTCAGGGCGCAGCACAAGGACGGCCGGTGGATCTGGCTGGAAGGCCAGCCGAAGCTGTCCTTCGACGAGGCGGGCGCGCTGGTCTCCATCCAGGACGTCGCCCGCGAGATCACCGCGCGCAAGGCGATGGAAGCGGCGCTGATGGAGGCTCGCGCGGAGGCCGAGGCCGCCGCCGCGGTCAAGTCCGAGTTCCTGTCGAACATGAGCCACGAGCTGCGCACGCCGCTGACGGCTGTGCTCGGCTTCTCGCGCCTGATCGCGGACCAGCCGGAGCTGTCGCCCGCCACCCGGCGGTTCGTCGACCGGGTCGCCAACGCCGGCCAGGCCCTGATGTCGACCATCAACGACATTCTCGACTTCTCCAAGCTGGAGGCCGGCCAGGTCGAGATCCGCAGCGCCGTCTGCGACCCGCGCCGCGTGATCGAGGACGCGCTGGATCTCTTCGCCTGTCAGGCCCATGAAAAGGGGATCACGCTGGACATCGCCGGCGCCGACACCCTGCCTCCGGCCCTGTTCATCGCGCCCGACCGGGTGCGCCAGGTGCTGCTCAACCTGATCGGCAACGCCGTCAAGTTCACCGACCACGGCGGAGTCATGGTCGAGGTCGCATGGCGCCAGGGGCCGAAAACGCTTCTGATCTCCGTCCACGACACCGGCGGCGGCGTTCCGGCCGACCGGCTGGACCAGCTGTTCAAGCGCTTCTCGCAGATCGACGGCTCCTCGACGCGGCGACATGGCGGCACAGGCCTGGGCCTGGCCATCTGCAAGGGTCTGGTCGAGGCCATGGGCGGCCAGATCGGCGTCGAGAGCGCCCTTGGCCGAGGCAGCCGTTTCTGGTTCGAGCTGCCCGCCGGCGAGGTCGAGTCCGCGGCCCTGGCCAGCGCCACGAACCAAGCGGCCGACCTTCCCGTCGCCTGCCGCGTGCTGGTGGTCGACGACAACCCCGTCAACCGCGACCTGGTGCGCACCGTGCTGGACGCTTTCGGCGCGGAAACCAGCGAAGCCGTCGACGGCGAAGCGGCGGTGGCCCGGGCGGGGGCCGAGCCGTTCGACATTATCCTGATGGACCTGCGGATGCCGGGCATGGGCGGGGTGGCCGCGGCGCGGGCCATTCGCCAAAGCCGCCTCAACGACAATGTTCCGATCATCGCCTTCTCCGCCGACGCGACGGAGGCGCCCGCCGGCGTGTTCGACGGCGTCGTCGCCAAGCCGCTTGAGACGCGCGTCCTGATCCACGAGATCAATCGCGCGCTCCAGTTCGAAACGGTCGACCATGCCGCCTGAAGCCAGAGCCAGACGAATCTTCATCGCCGAGGACGACCGCAGCGTCCTGGAACTGCTGACCACCCGGCTGGGTCTGGCCGGCTACGACACCGTCTATGGCCGCGACGGCTGGGAGGCGCTCGACGGCATCCACAGCGCCCAACCCGCGGCCGTCATTCTGGACGTCAACATGCCGCGCCTCGACGGCTTCGGCGTCCTTCGCCACCTGAGGAAGAGCCCGCGGGTGGCGCATATCCCGGTCATGATGCTGACGGCCCGCAACGCGCCGGGCGACATCAAGGAGGCGCTGGCCCTGGGGGCCCGCGACTATCTGGCCAAGCCCTTCACCGACGCCCAGCTTCTGGCCCGCGTGGCGCGACTGCTGAGGCCAAGACCTGTTTCAGCGCCGGCGAACGAGAGCATCCTGCTCTGAAGCAGGGGATGGGGCGGGCCGCCGCCCGCCTAGCGAGGCGCGAGATGACGCCTGGGCTTGGCCTGAGCCTCCCGCATTGCCGCAACCGCCTGCTCATGGGCCAAGCGGGCCAGCCGGGCCCGGCGTGCGATGATCCATTCCTGGACCAGCAGCACCCATCCGAACGTGGTTTCCTTATGGGTCTTGAACGCTTGGTCCATCATGATCACCCTTCCTGGCTTTCCATGATTGGAAAATCGACCCTTACGTCCGGGATGACAAACGCGGCTTCCTTGCGTAAGCATAAGGCCTGCTTATGCGTGACATCCTCGCCAGCCTGCCGCTCAGCGCCATCCGCATCTTCGAGGCGGCCGCGCGCCTGAAGAGCTTCACCCGCGCCGCCGACGAACTGGGCGTCAGCCAGGCCGCGGTCAGCTGGCAGGTGAAGGCCCTGGAGCAGCGCCTGGACCAGCCGCTGTTCACCCGCCTGCCCCGCGAGGTGACTTTGACCCCGGCCGGCGAGCGCCTGTCGCGGGCGGCGACCGAGGCGATGAGCGTCCTGCGCACGGCGGTGTCCGACCTGGTCGACACCGAGGAGGGCGTGCTGTCGATCACCACGGTGCAGAGCATCGGCGGCCACTGGCTGGCCCCGCGCCTGGGCGGCTTCCAGATCGCCCATCCCCGCATCGCCGTGCGGCTGGACGCCTCCAGCCGGGTGGTCGACCTGCAGCGCGAGCCGTTCGACCTGGCCCTGCGCGCCGGCGGCGGCGACTGGCCGGGCATGGAGGCGCATCTGCTGATCCCCTCCGTCCAGACCGTGCTGTGCACGCCGACGGTGCTGGCGCGGTCGGGCGGTCTGACCCGTCCGGCCGACCTGCTGCGGGCCCCGCGGATCGGCTCTCCGGACTTCTGGGTGCGCTGGTTCGAGGCGGCCGGCGTCGACGCCAGCGACGATCGCGCCCCGCCCCGCCTGTCGGCCGACGCCCAGGCGCTGGAGGTGGCCACCGCCCTGGCCGACCAGGGCTTCGCCTTGGGCTCGCCGATCTTCTTCGCCCAGGAGATCGCCCAGGGCCGGCTGGTCGCCCCGTTCGACATCACCGTCCACTACGGCGGCGGCTATTGGCTGGTCTATCCGGCCGAACGCCGCCGCGTGCGCAAGATCACCGTCTTTCGCGACTGGATCCTGGACCAGGCCGCCGCCGACCCGCTGATCGCGCGCTACAGTAGATCCTAGCGCATTGCGCGGAAAAGTGGATGCCGGTTTTCCGCAAAAGCGATGCGAAAACAAAGAGCTAGAGCAAGTCGTGCGATTCCTATATCGCGCGATTTGCTCTAGCGCACCTCGTAGCCGTAGCGCTTGATGATGGCGATCGCGGCCGGGGACTTCAGGAAGGTCAGGAACGCCCGGGCGGCGGGGTTCTCCTCGCCTGTTCGCAGCAGCACGGCCTGCTGCTGGATCGGCGCGTGGTCGGCGGCGGGGACCAGCCAGCGCGACCCGCCGGGCTCGTCGATCACCTGCGACAGGGCGACGAACCCCAGCTCGGCGTTGCCGGTGGCCACGTACTGGTAGGCCTGGGTGATCGACGCGCCCCGGACGATCTTCGGCGCCAGGGCGTCGTAGACCTTCAGCTTGCGCATCGTCTCGACCGCGGCCTCGCCATAGGGCGCGGCGGCCGGGTCGGCGATGGCCAGCTTGGCGAACCGGTCCGAGGCTAGCACCGCCCCCTTGCCGTCGACCAGGCCCGGTGTCCGGGAATAGAGCACCAGGCGGCCGACGGCGTAGGTGAACCGCGTGCGGGGAACGGCCAGCCCCTCCTGCTCGGCCTTCAGCGGCCGTTCCGCGTCGGCCGACAGGAACACCTCGTACGGCGCCCCGTGGGCCATCTGGGTGTAGAACTGGCCCGAGGAGCCGAAGCTCAGCGTCGCGGTATGGCCGGTCTTGGCCTTGAAGGCGGCGGCGATCGCCTTGGCCGGCTCGGTGAAGTTGGCGGCGACCGCCACCTGGGCGTCGGCGGCCAGGACAGGCGTCGCGGTCAGGGCGAAGGCGACCCCGAACAGGGCCAGGCCGACCAGCTTCAAGCGGTGGGTGATCATGCGGACTCTCAAAAAGCGGACTCTCAGCGCGTTATGTAGTTCAACTACCGAACGCTGAAGAGGGTCAAGCCCCGGCGGCCTTTCAAGTGCGGCTAGGCCCGGTCGCGACGCCGCGGCGGGATGGCCTGATAGGCGGTGTTGGGCGCGATCCTCAAGGTCCGGCGCGCCTCATCCAGCGGCAGGGCGAACAGGGCCGGATAGTCGACCGCCGGCAGCCAGACCGCCGCCCGGCCGTTGCGCCAGGCCTCGCGCACCGCCTTGCCATAGGGCAGGTCCGGCGCGCCCTTCTGCAGATGCCGCGCCCCGGCCAAGGCGATGACCGCGAAGCCCAGGCTGCGGGTCTGGGCGTGGGAGAAGGCCACCACGCAGACCTCGCCCAGGGCGTCCGTGCCGTAGCCGGTCAGCACGTGCCAGACGTCGTGCACGTCGCGCATGCGCCGCGCGTACCAGGCCAGGGGATGGGCGGCGTCGACATCGGCTTCGCGGACCTTGCGGCTTTCCTCGGCCAGGCCTTCGGCGGACAGGCCGCGCGGGGCGATGAAATCGCGATAGGCGGCGCCGACCGTGCCGGGGCCGAACTGCTCCAGCCAGGCCGCATCCGACAGCCGTTCGGCCAACTCGTCGCGCTCGTAGGCGATGCGGCCGCCTTCCGGGGTGCTCAGCAGCCGGCGGTAGCCGTTCGGGATCGCCTTGCCCGACAAGGCCCGCATGATCTCGAACACCTGGGCGGTGTCTTCCTTGTCGGCGAGCAGGCGCCGGACGGCCCGGAACGCCCGCAAAGGCTGCAGGGTGAAGGTGTCGCGCGTCCGCCTCATCGGTTCGCGAGGCTTTGGCCCACCGAGCACTTGCGTGGCTGCGATCATGGGGCATGCTCCTGCTGGACCCAATAAAGATGACATGGCGTCATTTTTATTCAAGAGGGTTCGGCGACCCCGATCGGGAACCTTGGCGCAGCGCCAGACGGCATATGGGGACAGGCGAGATGGGTAGTCTGAAGAAGCGTTCGATCAACCTGGCCGGCCACGCGACCTCCCTGGCCCTGGAACCCGAGTTCTGGGCCGTGCTGCAGGCGGCCGCCGGGGCCGACAAGATCAGCATCGCCGGACTGATCCAGCGGATCGACGCCGGACGCGGCGAGCGCCCCCTGGCCTCGGCCTGCCGGGTGTTCGCCCTGCAATACGCCCAGGGGGACGAGGCCGGCGCGGTCTAGCCCTGCTCGACGCCCGGCCCCGGCCTGGGCAGCGGCAGGGGCGCGGGATCGGGCGCCCGATGCGGCAGCGCCGGCCTTTCCGGCAGCCGCATCGACAGGTCGGCCGACCGCACGGTCAGCAGGCCGGAGCGCCAGCTGGCGACCATCAGGGCGGCGATCAGCAACAGCACGCCCAGCAGGGTCAGACCTGCCACGCCCAGGTGTTGCGGCCGAAGATCGTGGTGACGCGCCATGGCGTCTCCTCCTAGTTGGCCGGCTTCGGCGCTTCAGGAACCTTGGGCGCCTCGACCTGCGGGGCGGAGACGTTGATGTCGACCCGCTTCTTCTGCGTCACGCCGCCCGCGAAGACGAAGTAGGCGATCACCGCCACCACGACCACCAGGGCGCCGATGATGAACGCCATGCCGGTCCCGCCGCCACCGCCGCTCGTATTGGTTTCTTCAGCCACGTTGGTCTCCCGTGTTGTCGTCCCCGTTCGAACAAACGACAGGTGACGGTCGAAGTTCCTGGCCGTGAGGGCGGCGGATCGGCGCAAGGGCTTAAGCCGGACGATCTTTGTGCTACATATGTTCCATGTCCCAAGGCTTCGACTCGCGCCCGTCTTCCGGCGCTTTCCCCGGCGATCTTCCCGCCCCCCGCATCTCCGACCTGGCCCGCCCCCGCGGGCCGGACGGTGCGCGCGAGGCGCCGAGCTATCTGGAGGGGCTGAACCCCGAACAGCGGGCCGCCGTCGAGGCCACCGAAGGCCCGGTGCTGGTGCTGGCCGGCGCCGGCACCGGCAAGACCCGCGTGCTGACCACTCGCCTGGCCCATATCCTGGCGACGGGCCGCGCCCGGCCGTGGGAACTGCTGGTGGTCACCTTCACCAACAAGGCCGCGCGCGAGATGCGCGAGCGGATCACCCACATCATCGGCGACCAGGCCGAGGGCCTGCGCTGGCTGGGCACCTTCCACTCGGTGGCCGCCCAGATCCTGCGCCGCCACGCCGAACTGGTCGGACTGAAGTCCAGCTACACGATCATCGACACCGACGACCAGGAACGGCTGCTCAAGCAGCTGATCGAGGCCGCGAACATCGACGCCAAGCGCTGGACGCCAAGGACTCTCGCCGGTCTGATTGATGCCTGGAAGAACCGCGGCTGGACACCGGACCGCGTGCCGCAGAGCGAAGCCGGCGAGTTCGCCAACGGCCGGGGCGTCACCCTTTACCGCCAGTACCAGGAGCGCCTGCGCATCCTGAACGCCTGCGACTTCGGCGACCTGCTGCTGCACAACATCACCATCTTCACGGCCAATCCGGACGTGCTGGCCGACTTCCAGCGGCGCTTCCAGTACGTGATGGTCGACGAGTACCAGGACACCAACGTCGCCCAGTACCTGTGGCTGCGGCTGCTGGCCCAGGGCCGCCAGAACGTCTGCTGCGTGGGCGACGACGACCAGTCGATCTATGGCTGGCGCGGGGCCGAGGTCGACAACATCCTGCGTTTCGAGCGCGACTTCCCGGGCGCCAAGGTCATCAAGCTGGAGCGCAACTACCGCTCCACCGAGCACATCCTGGCCGCCGCTTCGGGCCTGATCGACGCCAATAAGAGCCGACTGGGCAAGACCCTGTGGACCGAGGCCTCGGGCGGCGAGAAGGTCAAGGTCAGCGGCGTCTGGGACGGCGAGGCCGAGAGCCGAATGGTCGCCGACGAGATCGAGAAGGCCAGGCGGGCCGGCCGCAAATACAGCCAGATGGCCATCCTCGTGCGCGCCTCGTTCCAGATGCGGGCCTTCGAAGAGCGGTTCGTGATGCTGCAGATCCCCTACAAGGTGGTCGGCGGCCCGCGGTTCTTCGAGCGCGCCGAGATCCGCGACGCCCACGCCTATCTGCGGCTGATCCAGTCGCCCGACGACGACCTGGCCTTCGAGCGCATCGTCAACGTCCCCAAGCGCGGCATCGGCGACACCTCGGTGCAGAAGCTGCTGCAGATCGCGCGGCTGGAAGGGATCTCCACGGTCGACGCGGCGCGGGTGATCATCGGCGGCGACGACCTGCCGGCCCGCACCCGCACGGCGCTGAGCAACTTCCTGCGCGACCTGGACCGGTGGCGAGCCCTGGCCGCCAACACCCCGCACCAGCGGGTGATGGAGGCGGTGCTGGAGGAGAGCGGCTATACCGACGCCCTGCGGCTCGACAAGGGTCCCACCAGCCAGACGCGACTGGAGAACCTGAAGGAACTGGTCCAGTCGATGGGCGCTTTCGACACGCTGGAAGGCTATCTGGAGCACGTGTCGCTGGTCATGGACCTGGACAAGGGCGCCGGCGACGACGCGGTCTGGATCATGACCCTGCACTCGGCCAAGGGGCTGGAGTTCCCGCTGGTCTTCCTGCCCGGCTGGGAGGAAGGGGTGTTCCCCAGCCAGCGCAGCATGGACGACAAGGGCGAGAAGGGCCTCGAGGAAGAGCGCCGCCTGGCCTATGTCGGCATCACCCGGGCCCGCGAGGAGGCCCGGATCAGCTTCGTGGCCAACCGCCAGGTCTATGGCCGCTGGACGTCGCAGCTGCCCTCGCGGTTCGTCGACGAACTGCCCCTGGCCCACGTCGATGCGGCGTCCGAGACCGGCTATTACGGCGGCGGTCCGGGCATGCAGCAGACGGTGTCGTCGCGCTGGGACGATCCGGGGACCAGCACGTTCACCGCCGGCAGCTATGACAGCCCCGGCTGGAAGCGGGCCCAGGAACGCACCGCCGGCTTCAGCGAGCGCGGCGCGACCTGGCGCAGCGGCGGCTCGGCCGCCCGCTCGGCCCCGATCGAGGGCGAGGGCCGGCTGGTGGCGGTCTCGGCCAGCTCGGCGGCCAGCGCCTACACGCGCGGCGACCGGGTGTTCCACGTCAAGTTCGGCTACGGCAAGGTCACCGGCGTGGAGGGCAACAAGCTTTCGGTGGCGTTCGACAAGGCCGGCGACAAGAAGGTGATCGACAGCTTCGTGGAGAAGGCCTGAGGCGGGAGCGGACCCCGCCCCTCCCCTAACCGTGCGACCGGGCCCATATTCCTGTCCATGGCTGTTCCCCGCGTCCGCGTGATCGATCTGGAGACCGCCGGAAACGGTCCGCATGACGTCTGCGAGATCGGCTGGCAGGACGTCACGCAGGGCCTCGACGGCCGCTGGCGCATCGACGAGGGCCGAGGATCGCGACTGGTCAATCCCGGCCGCCCGATCACGCCCGAGACCATGGCGGTTCACCACATCATCGACGAGGACGTCGCCGACGCGCCGTTCTGGAAGGCGGTGGCGGGCGAGGTGCTGAAGCCCGAAGGCGGCGTCCAGGCCCTGGCCGCCCACCGCGCCGCCTTCGAACAGCGCTACTGCACGCCCAGGTTCGCCGGCGGCGCGCCCTGGATCTGCACCTGGAAGTGCGCCCTGCGGCTATGGCCGCACCTGACCAGCTTCTCTAACCAGATGCTGCGCTACCAGCGCATGCCCGAGGGCCTGGTCCGCCAGCTGGGCCTGCCCGCCCATCGGGCGCTGCCGGACGCCTATGTCACCGCCCACCACCTGCGCGACATGCTGGGTGAAGCTTCGCTGGAACAGCTTCTGGCCTGGAGCCGCGAGCCGGGCCTGCTGCCGCGCGTGCCGGCCGGCCCCGAACGCGGCAAGCCCTGGGACCGCCTGAGCGTCGAAACGCTGCGAGCGTTCGCCCAGGACCGCGACCCGAACCTCCGCTTCAGCGCCGAGACCGAACTGCGCCGTCGGGGCGAGTCTGCGGAACCGGCGGCCGTCGAACCAGCACAGCGGACTTTGCTCTGAGGGCAATCGCGATCAAATGACCGCTCGAGGCTCCCGCGATCCCTGCCGCATGCTTCGTTACGAGTCCCTGCCATGAACCCCGTCGAGAAGGCCGTCTGGTTCATCGAAAGCCATTTCGCTCAGCCCCTGGACCTGGACGAGATCGCCGAGGCCGGCGGGGTTTCGCGTTTCCACATGTCCCGCGCCTTCGTGGTGGCCACCAATCGTCCGGTAATCAGCTACCTGCGCGCGCGGCGACTGACGGAGGCGGCGCGCGCGCTTGCGCAAGGAGCTCCCGACATCCTGTCGGTGGCTCTGGAGGCCGGTTACGGCTCGCACGAAGCGTTCACCCGCGCGTTCCGTGACCAGTTCGGGATCACACCCGAGCAGGTGCGGGCGGCGCGCGACCTGGAACCCCTGAACCTCGTGGAGCCTATCGTGATGGACAGCAGCCTTCGAACCGACCTTCCCCCGCCGCGCATCGAGCAGGGCCGCGCCCTGCTGATCGCCGGCCTGACCGGCCGCTACGGCTGCGAGGGCGCCGGCGGCATTCCCGCCCAGTGGCAGCGCTTCGGCGAGCATATCGGCCACATCCCGGGCCAGCGCGGAGACGTCGCCTACGGCGTCGTGCTGAACGGCGACGACCTGGGCAATTTCGACTATGTCACCGGCGTCGAGGTGGCCGACGTCTCAGACCTGCCGAAGGACTTCGCCTCGGTACGGATCGCGCCCCACCTCTACGCGGTGTTCCACCACGCCGAGCACGTCTCGATGATCCGCCGGACCATGCACACCATCTACAGCCAGTGGCTGCCGGAGTCGGCCTACGAGCCGGCCGACGCCCCGTTCTTCGAGCGCTACGGCCCCGAGTTCGATCCTCGGACCGGCGAAGGCGGGCTGGAGGCGTGGATCCCGATCAAGCCGAAGAGCTGACTTGGTGGGCAGCGCCTAACCCCGAACCCGGGCTGGGTTGCCGACCACCGTCGCGCCCCGGGGCACGTCGCGGGTGACCACGCTGCCGGCTCCGATGATGGCGTCGTCGCCGATGGTCACGCCGGGCAGGATGATCGATCCGCCGCCGATCCAGACGTTTTCGCCGATGCTGACCGGGCGGGCGTATTCGATGCCCGTCCGGCGTTCGACCGGGTCGCGCGGATGCTCGGCGGTGTAGATCTGGACGTGCGGCCCGATCGTCGTGGCCGCGCCGATGGTCACCCGCGTGACGTCCAGGATCACGCAGTTGAAGTTGAGAAACGCGCCCTCGCCGATGGCGATGTTGTAGCCGTAGTCGCAGTGGAAGGGCGGCCGGATGCCGACGCGGTCGCCGACCTCCGCCAACAGCTCGCGCAGCAGGGCGTGACGCGCCGACGGCGGCAGGTCCAGGGCGTTGTAGCGCCCCATCCAGGCGACCGCCGCCTCGTGGTCGGCCATGATCTCGGGATCGACGGGACTATAGAGATCGCCGGCCAGCATGCGCTGCTTGTGGGTGCGGGCGTCGGTCACGAGGCGAGGACTCCTTGCTCGCCTTCTCCATGCCAGACGCAGGCCCCCGGGACAAATTGGGGGGCGTCCGACCGCTTCAAAACCGCTCCAGCGCCTCGCGCACCATGTCCGGCGCGTGGTCGATCACCCGCAGATAGGCCGTCAGGGCCGCGTCCGGCCGGGCCTGGCCCAGTTCCAACGCGGCCAGCTGGGCCAGCGGAATGCCAAAGGCCCGCGCGAACTCGCCCTGCGACAGACCGCTGCGCCAGCGCACGCCCTGCACCAGGGCCCGGGCCGAACGGACGTGGCCGGGGTCGGCCTGATCATCGACGGCCATGTCGGCGGTGATCTGGGATCTGGTCATGCAACGCTCCTCGCACTTCCCCCTCGGATGCGAGGGATGTAGCCGCTTTCCGTTGCAGGAATTCGACCCCTTTGCGTCGGCGGGGCGACTCTATCAGGGCTTTTTGGGCGTGATCACCCGGGGCTGGGCGGCCATGGCCCGGGCCTTGGCGTCGACGGCCTCCACGCCCCGCAGCGGGTCGCCGGCCGCTTCCAGCATGCTGTTGAAAACCTTCAGGTCCTTGGTGCTGATCTTCTGGACGTCCTTGTCCTTGGCCCATTCCAGGCCGATCAGCTGGCCCAGCCGGCAGGCCTTGGGCAGCAGGGCCGGCTGCTCGCCGGGACCGCCCTTGGCCAGCAGCTTGCCGACGATGTCGTTCCAGTTGGGCGAACCGGGAAAGCAGAACGACAGGTGGTCGCAGGTCCCGGTCCAAAATCGCTTGTACCAGCGCTGGTGCTCGTCGGTGTCGAAGCGGATGGCGTCTGTCGGCTTGACCACCGACCGGCAATCGGCGCGCACGAACTCACCGGCCCGAGCGGCCGGCGCGATCCCCAACAACGCCACGGCCGCCAGGACCGTCCAACCTCTACGCAACACCAACAGCAACTTCCCCGAAACGCGACCGAACACGTCCTTTTCGGACGCTCTATCCAAACTTGGTATCGCGCTGATTAAGAACGATCTTCCGACAAAAATGCGGCGGTCGCCTCGATCGCTTCCACCAGGCTCACCCGCTCGATCGTCACGCCCTCCGGCAGGCTGGAGAACAGCCGGGTCGGCGCGGCGGCGTCCAGCATCACGAACACCCCCCGGTCGTCGGCCCGCCGGATCAGGCGGCCGAACGCCTGGCTGATGCGGGCGCGGGCGGTCGAGTCGTCATAGCCCTTGCCGCCAAAGCGCGCGCGGCGGGCCTTGTGCAGCACGTCGGGACGCGGCCAGGGCACGCGGTCGAAGACCAGCAGGCGCAGGGACCGGCCCGGCACGTCGATGCCGTCGCGGATGGCGTCGGTGCCCAGCAGGCAGGCGTCCTCCTCGGCCCGGAAGATGTCGACCAGGGCGCCGGCCTCCAGCGGATCGACGTGCTGGGCGTAGAGGGCCAGGCCCTCGTCGGCCAAGGGCGCGGCGATCCGCTCATGGACGGCCTTCAACCGGCGGATGGCGGTGAACAGGCCAAGCCCGCCGCCGCCGGCCGCCAGGAACAGCTCGCGCATCGCCGCCGACACCTGCCGCGGATCGTCCTTGCCGACGTCGGTGACCACGAAGGCTCGGGCGTTCTTCTCGTAGTCGAACGGCGAAACCAGGCGCAGCACCTTGGGGCTTTGCGGCAGGCGCGCGGCGCCGGTGCGCATCTCGGCCAGGGCGAAAGGGTCCTCCAGGGCTGGGTCGGTCAGGGTGGCGCTGGTCACCAGCACGCCGTGGGCGGGCGAGAGGACGGCGGCGCGCAGCGGTTCGGTCGGGTCCACCCAGTGGCGGCGGCAGGCGGCGTCGACGACGCGGCCGTACAGGAACGTGGCCTCGAACCAGTCGACGAACTCCGGGTCGTCTTCCGCGTCCTCGTCGATGGCCTTCAGGATCGAGCGCCAAGCCGGCAGGGTCATGCGGGCCCGACGGTCCAGGCCGCGCAGCGCGCCCTCGATCCGCGCCCGCTCCGAGGTCGGCAGGGTGTCGGCCTCCTCGTCCAGCACGTCCTCCAGATGGCGCGCCAGGGCCAGCAATGGCGCCTCGATGGCGGCCAGGGCCTTGGCCGCCTCGCCGGCCCGCTCGCGCACCAGCTCGATGGCCGGACGGGCGGCGCATTGCAGCCCCTGCTCGGCCGCGCCGGGCCGGTCGGTGACTCGAGCCCGCAGCTGTTCAATTACCGAGACCAAGTATGTTTCAATAGGCCCGATCGGATTGACCTGGCCGTCCGGCGGGGCGATCCGGCCCGACCAGCCTTCGCCGGGCAGGGCCGCGGCGGCCTGCAGGGCGGCGTTCAGCGCACCGCGGGCCCCTTCGCGCTCGCCGATGATGTCCAGGAGCCGAGCCTCCAGCCCCCTGCCCCGCCGGCCGCGTCCCTCAGGACCCCGCAGCCAGCGGCGCAGCTCGGCCGCCTCGGCCCCGGACAGGGCGGCCGAGAAGGCGCTGTCGGCGGCGTCGAACAGGTGGTGGCCTTCGTCGAAGACGATGCGCTTGAGCGAGGTGGTCTCGTTGTCGCCCTTCAGCCCCCGCGCCGCCCGGGCCCCGTCGAAGGCCGCCTGGCTCAGCACCAGGGCGTGATTGGCGATGACGATATCGGCCCGCTTGGACGCCCGCACGGCCTTCTCGATGAAGCAGACGCGGTAGTGCTGGCAGCCGGCGTGGATGCATTCGCCCCGCCGGTCGACCAGGTTGGCCGGGCCGGCCTGGACCGAGGGCGGGATGGCGAACAGGGTCGGCAGCCAGGCCGGAAAGTCGCCGCCGGTCATGTCGCCGTCGCGGCTGGCGCGCGCCCAGCGGGCCGCCAGTCCCAGGCCGATCAGGTCGCCATTGCCCAACTGGGCGGCGTTGACCTGCTCCTGGAAGTTCAGCAGGCACAGATAGTTCTCGCGCCCCTTGCGGACCACGGCCTTGCGGGCCCGCACCAGCGGGTCGGGATAGATCGAATGGCTCTCGCGCTCGATCTGCCGCTGCAGGGCGCGGGTATAGGTGCTGATCCACACCGACGGCCCGTTCATCTCGGACCACACCGAGGCCGGCGCCAGATAGCCCAAGGTCTTGCCAACCCCGGTGCCGGCCTCGGCCAGCATCATCTGCGGCTCGCCCTCGCGGTCACGCGGGGCGAAGGCGAAGGCGGCCTCGCGGGCGAAGGTGTCCTGGGCCTCGCGCGCCTCGTCCAGGCCCGAGCGCTGCAGCAACTCGCGAAGGCGTTCACTGGCGCGTTCGGGATCGACCGGGCGCGAACCGGGCTCGCCGGGCGGGGCCTGGTCTTCCCACTCCACCGCGCGGGCCCAGACGTCGAGGCCGGAGCTGCGGAACTGATTGCCGACCGGGGCCGAGCGCAGGGCGCCGACCACCGCCGGTCCCCAGGCCCAGCCGGCCCGGGCCAGGGTCTCGGCGACCGCCAGGGCCTCTTCGCGCGAAGGCCGCGGCGTCAGCGCCAGCTCGTGCAGCAGGGCGGTGGCCGCGTCGCGCAGGGTCTGGGCCTGGGCGGGGGCGCCCTTGGGCTCGGGCAGCCCCAGGGCCGTGGCCAGCCCCACGGCCGACGGCGCGCAGAAGGTGGCCGGGCGGGTGAAGGCGTACAGCTCCAGCACGTCGAACACGCCGCGCCCGCGCGCCGGGGCCTGCAGGTTCAGCCGCTTGGCGGTCATCGACGCATGGGCGACCAGGACAGGGCCGTATTCGAACAGGTCCCGGGCGTCGGGCGTGCGCAGCGGCCGCCCACCGCCCTCGTCGCCCGGCCGCCCCGCGCTTCCATCGGCATAGCCGGCCCTCGGCCCGGGCAGAACCACCAGGGCCGGGGCAAGATCAAGAGTGGGAATCTGGGCGCTCACGGCCCCTTGTTAGCAGTTCGGAGCCCGAAACAGAATGCGAACAGAAACGTCAGGCGATCGGGGTTTCCGAAGAGCCGCCTTCCAGGCGCTCGGCGGCGTCCGACGCGGCTTGCGCCACCTCTTCGTCGTCGCTCTCGGCCGCCATCCGATAGAGTTGAACCGCCTTGGCGCGGCTGGCCTTCACGCCTTCGCCGTCCTCGTACATCTGGCCCAGCTGGTAACAGGCCGTAAGGTTGCCGGCCCTGGCGGACAGGGCATAGAGGCGCAGGGCCTTTTCAAGGTCGACCGCAACGCCCTCGCCGTTCTGGTAGGCGGCGGCGACATTGGCCAGGGCCACCGCCGAACCGTGCTGGGCCGCGGCCACATAGAGCCTCAGCGCCTGCCCTTCGTCGACGGGCATGCCGTAGCCCTGCAGGGCGTAGGTCCCCAGGTCGTTGATCGCGTCGACCGAGCCGGCGGCGGCGGCCTTGCGCATCCAGGCCACGGCCTGGGTCTCGTCGGCGGCCACGCCGCGTCCCAGCTGATAGGCCAGGGCCAGCTTGTACATCCCGCCCTCGTCGCCGCCCGCCGCGGCGCGCCAGTACCAACCCAGGGCCTGGGTCAGGTCCTCGGAACTGGTCTCATAGACCAGGCCGGCGTTGTAGGCCCCCAGGGCGTCGCCCTTGGCGGCGGCGGCCTTGTACAGCGACAGCGCCTTGGCCTCGTCCTGGTCCAGGTCCTCGCCGGCGAAATAGAGATTGCCCAGGGCGATCATGCAGCCGGTGTCGCCAGCCCTGACCCCGGCGTTCAGCCAGCGGACCGCGGCCTCGACGTCCCGTTGGTCGCCCTTGGCGTTCAGGTAGCTGTCGGCCAGCAGGTCGTAGGCGGCGACGTCGCCGGCCTGGGCGCGGCGCAGCAGCTCGGCTCGCGCCGGCTCCTTCGGCGCGGCGGACGCGGCCAGGGACGGCGCGCCGACCGCCAGCATCGCCGCCAAGGCCAAGCCTGCAAGGCCGTTCCGAGCCATCCGTCCCATGCGCGTCACGCCCTCGCGATCCTGTCCTTCGGGTAGCCCCGCCTACCATCCTTGTCAAAAGGCCGGACTTAGGCAGGTTGACGCATGGAAACGGAACGGGAACATGCTATAGGCCGGTCAATGGCCGAGGCGACCGCACTTCCTCCCCGCTTTCAGCAGTGGTTCGCCTCGCGCGGCTGGGCGCCCCGGTCACACCAGCTGGCCATGCTCGAAAAGGGCCGGCAGGGCCGCGACGCCCTGCTGATCGCCCCGACCGGCGGCGGCAAGACCCTGGCCGGCTTCCTGCCCAGCCTGCTCGAGCTGGCCGAACGCCCGCCGCGCAACACGCCGGCCGGGGTCCACACCCTCTACATCTCGCCGCTGAAGGCCCTGGCGGTCGACATCGAGCGCAACCTGGCCACGCCGATCCGCGAGATGGGGCTGAGCATCGTGGCCGAGAGCCGCACCGGCGACACCGGCGAGGCCCGCAAGCAGCGCCAGCGCCTGCGGCCGCCCGACATCCTGCTGACCACGCCCGAACAGCTGGCCCTGTTCTGCGCCTGGGAGGGGGCCCGGACCTACTTCGCCGACCTGTCCTGCGTGATCATCGACGAGGCCCACGCCCTCTGGCCCTCCAAGCGCGGCGACCTTCTGTCGCTGGGCCTGGCCCGGCTGCAGCTGTTTGCACCGAGGATGCGGCGGGTGGGCTTGTCGGCGACCGTGGACGATCCGGACCTGGTGCGGCGGTGGCTGGGGCGGAACCTTCTAGATCCTCCCCCTTCGGCGGAGGTGTCGCGAAGCGACGGAGGGGGTAGCGGCGCCCTCGTCGAGCCGTCCCCCTCCGGCCCTTCGGGCCACCTCCCCCAAAGGGGGAGGATCCATGACCACACGGTCGACCTCGTCCTCGGCTCCGGCGGCGCCCAGCCGATCGTGGAGGTGCTGGTCTCGGACGGCCGCGTGCCCTGGGCCGGCCACACGGCCGAGCACGCCATGGCCGAGATCTACCAGATCATCAAAGGCGCCAAGACCGCCCTGGTCTTCGTCAACACCCGCTTCCAGGCCGAGTTCGCTTTCCAGGAACTGTGGAAACTGAACGACGACGGCCTGGCCATCGCCCTGCACCACGGCAGCCTGGCGGCCGAGCAGCGGCGCAAGGTCGAGGCGGCCATGGCCCGCGGCGAGATCCGGGCCGTGGTCTGCACCTCGACCCTGGACATGGGCATCGACTGGGGCGACGTCGACCTGGTGATCCAGCTGGCCGCCCCCAAGGGCGCCTCGCGGATGGTCCAGCGGATCGGCCGCGCCAACCACCGCCTGGACGAGCCTTCCCGCGCCATCCTGGCTCCGGCCAACCGCTTCGAATACCTGGAGTGCCGCGCCGCCGCCGACGCCATCCTGGGCGGCCATCTGGACGGCGAGCCCGCCCGGATCGGCACCCTGGACACCTTGGCCCAGCACGTCATGGGCTGCGCCTGTTCCGAGCCGTTCGCCCTGACCGACCTCTATGACGAGGTCCGCACGTCCGGCCCCTACGCCGACCTGTCGTGGGAGGACTTCGAGACCGTGGTCGATTTCGTCTCGACCGGCGGCTACGCCCTGCGCACGTACGACAAGTTCCGCCGCATCGTACCCGGCCAGGACGGCCTCTGGCGAGCCCGCAACGCCCAGGCGGTGCTGGCCCATCGGATGAACGTGGGCGCCATCGTCTCGCCGGCGATGATCAATGTCCGCATCGGCGGCGGCAAGAGACCGATAGGAGGGCGCAAGGTCGGCGAGGCCGAGGAGGGCTTCTTCGAGCAGATGAAGCCGGGCGACACCTTCATCTTCGCGGGCCAGGTCTGGCGGTTCAACAGCCTGGTGGGGGCCGACGCCTTCGTCACGCCGGCGCCGGACAAGGATCCGATGCTGCCCAGCTGGGGCGGGTCGAAGTTCCCGCTGTCGACCTACCTGGCCGGTCGCGTGCGGGCGATGATGCACGACGAGGCCGAATGGCCCGCCCTGCCACCGGATGTCCAGGAATGGCTGGGCTATCAGAAGGTCCGCTCCATCATCCCCGAGCGCGACGAGATGCTGCTGGAGACCTTCCCTCACGGCAAGCGCTTTCACCTGGTCTGCTATCCGTTCGAGGGCCGCCTGGCGCACACCACGCTGGCCATGCTGCTGACCCGGCGGCTGGACCGGCTGGGCGTCGGCCCGCTGGGCTTCGTGGCCAACGACTACGCGGTCAACATCTGGGCGCTAAAACCGATGGACGCCCTGGACCTGGACGACCTGTTCGCCCAGGACATGCTGGGCGACGACCTGGAGGCCTGGCTGGCCGAGAGCTTCCTGATGAAGCGCGCCTTCAAGGCCTGCGCCCTGATCTCCGGTCTGATCGAGCGCCGCCATCCGGGCCAGGAGAAATCCGGCCGCCAGGTGACCTTCTCGACCGACCTGATCTATGACGTCCTGCGCCGCCATCAGCCCGATCACCTGCTGCTGCGCTGCGCCCGGGCCGACGCGGCGACCGGTTCTCTGGACGTGGCGCGCCTGGGCGAGATGCTGGCGCGGGTCCAGCGCCGCATCCGCCATGCGGCGCTGGACCGCGTGTCGCCGATCGCCGTGCCCATTATGCTTGAGATCGGTCGCGAGCGGGCGCCGGGCGACGCGGCCGGCGAAATGATCCTGGCCGAGGCCGAGGAAGACCTGATCGCCGAGGCGATGGCTTGAATGAGAGTGTATGCGGCGTGACCAGCCTGGCGTTCCAGATCGGCGATTGCGGCGGCCTGCGGCTCGAGATCGCGGGGACGCGCGCCGTACTGCGCCACTCCGGGGCCCTATGGCTGGAGGCCGAGCGCACGATGGTGGTGGCCGACCTGCACTTCGAGAAGGGCAGCAGCTACGCCGCGCGCTTCGGCCAGATGCTGCCGCCCTATGACACCCGCGAAACGCTGGACCGGCTGGAGCGCGAGCTGGCCGCCCTGTCGCCCGCCACCCTGGTGTTCCTGGGCGACAGCTTCCACGACGGGGCCGGCGAGGATCGGCTGCCGGGCGAGGACCGGGCCCGCATCGCCGCCCTGGCCGTGGGCCGGCAACTGGTCTGGGCCGTGGGAAACCACGACGAGGATGGCCCCCGCACCCTCCCCGGCGACGTAGTCGACGAGGCGGCGATCGCCGGCCTGACCTTCCGGCACGAGCCCCTGCCCGGCGCCCAGCCCGGCGAGGTGGCCGGCCACCTGCATCCGGCCGCCAAGGTGACCAGCGGCCGGGCCACGATTCGCCGGCGCTGCTTCGTCACTGACGGAGCCCGCCTGGTGCTGCCCGCCTTTGGGGCCTTCACCGGCGGGCTGAACATCCTGGACCAGGCCTTCGCACCGCTGTTCGGCGGACCGGCCCTGGCCGCCGCCCTGGGGCCCCGGCGGGTGCACGCGGTCGGCTGGAAATCGCTGCGCCCGGACTAAGGCCTGGCTGGACGGATCACCCTTCGCGCCCGGGCGTTTGATCCCCGGGACGCTGGAAGGAGTATCGTCATGCGACCGATCCCGATCGGTGTCGGCGCCGTTCTCGTCTTGTCGGCCACGCCCCTCCCGGGCGCGCCGACCGCCGCCCTGGCCGGCGAAGCCCCAGTCAAGACCGTGGCCAAGCTCGACGCCAAGGACCCGAAATACGACACCGAGGCCTGCAAGGCCCTCCGCGCAAAGGCGATCGACTACGAGGAGCCCGGCCTGGTGAAGAAGGCGCTCAAGATGGGCGGCAACGCCGTCGTGCCGCTGGCCGGCACGGTGGCTTCGGCCGCCCTGGGCATGAAGCAGGACAGCAAG
This sequence comes from Caulobacter sp. BK020, assembly GCF_004342605.1. Lineage (GTDB taxonomy): Bacteria > Pseudomonadota > Alphaproteobacteria > Caulobacterales > Caulobacteraceae > Caulobacter. The sequence goes on along the minus strand of NZ_SLZL01000003.1, from coordinate 280,142 downwards.
GCGGAAAAGCTGAGCAAGCAGGTCGCCGCCGCCTGCGTGTCCGACCCGCTCAACGAGCAAACGCCGCTGATCAACGCCCCGAAGGCCAAGGCGGACGCGGCGGCCGTTCCGACGGTCGCGACCAATGCGGCGCCTTCGCCGGCGCTCGCCACCACGGCTGATGCGGCGGTCGAAACGGCGGCGGTGACCCAGTAGGTCTGGTGCTAGAGCATCGCGCGGAAAAGTGGATGCCGGCTTTCCGCAAAGCGATGCGAAAACAAAAACCTAGAGCCAGTCGTGCGATTCCTATATCGCGCGACTGGCTCTAGAGGTGGAGCGCCTGTTCCAGGGCGAAGGCCAGGGAGATGGCGGCGCCGGAGGTCAGCAGGGTGCGCAGGCGCGGACGCCAGGCCGGCCCCTCGTGATTGGTCACGTCCCACAGCCATTGCAGGATGAAGACCAGCAGGAACCCGGAGAGCTGCCAGGCCGGTTCGAACTTCAGTCCGCCCAGCAGCAGGCCAAAGCCGGCCAGGGGAAACAGCAGCGACAGGCCCAGGGTCAGCCAGCGCGGGCGGGCGCGCTCGATCTCGAGGCCGCAACGTATGCCGCCCAGGTAGGACAGCATGGCCGTTGAATAGGCCAACAGGCTGATCAGCGCCACCTGGCGCATGTCGATCGGGCCGTAGCAGAACAGCGCCGAGCAGACCACGAACGGGACCAGCGTGGCCAGGCCGCAGACCCATACGGCCAGAGGAACGGGCACGCGATCCTGCGGATGATCGGCCGCTGCTGCTTCGAACGCCATGCCTACTCCTTCGGGCGCGAATGCCGACGCACGCCCTTCCCCCCGGAAGGGACCAACTATTACCGAGGTCTGCCCATAGGTCCACGGACGATATTTGGCCACAGGACACAGCTTTTGAGCGAGCACCTTGGATGCTCGCTCAAAAAGGTCCTGAGAGTCCGGCTTCAGCGGCGAAGCAGGCCGTCCGGGATCAGCGGGCCCAGGTCGACAGGCGGCTGAGGGTGTCGCCGTCCAGCGCGCCGGAGGGCTGCAGGTTCTGGTCGCGCTGGTAGGCGGCGATGGCCATCTGCAGGGCCGGCGAGGTCACGCCGTCCTGCGGCCCCTGGTAGTAGCCCAGCTTGGACAGGGCGCGCTGGGCGGTGGCCAGACCGGCGCTGGGCGCGGCCGAGGCGACGGCGGGGGCCGGCGCGGCGGCCTGCGAGCGGAAGCCGCTGGCCGAGCGCTCGGCGATCCGCTGGCCCTCGGCGGTCAGCTGGGCGCGCAGGGCCGTGGCCCGGGCGCGAGAAGCGGTGTCGCCCGAGCGCGCGGCGATCAGGTACCACTTGTAGGCCTCGGTGGGGTTCTGGCTGACGCCCCAGCCGCCTTCGTAGAGCTGGGCCAGGTTGAACTGGCTGTCGACCAGGCCCAGGTCCGACGCCTTGCGGAACCAGCTGGCGGCCTTGGTCGAGTTCCGTTCGCCGCCTTCGCCCTTGTAATAGTAGAGGGCCAGGTTGTGCATGGCGCGAGGCTCGCCGGCCGTGGCGGCGCGCTCGGTCCAGCGGCGGGCCTCGACCAGATCCTTCTTCACCCCGCCCTCGCCGACCTCGTACATCTTGGCCAGGTAGAACTGCGCGCGCGGCAGGCCCAGGTTGGCGGCCTTGCGCAGGCTGTCCAGACCGGTGCGGTCCTTGGCCTCGATGCGGCGCACGCCCTCGTCATAGAGGGCCTGGGCGTTCTCGCCGGGCGGCGTGAGGGCGGCCGGCGAGATGTCGGTCGAGATCGTGGTCGCGTCGGCCTGAGTCTGGGAGGTCAGCGCCACCGCGGCGCGGGCGCCGATCGGGCTGGTGTCGGCCTCGGCGGCGCGGATTTCACCGGTGGTCTTGTTCGACGAGCCCTCGGCCACGCGCTCAGGCACGGGACCCGAGCCTTGGGCTAAGCTCATGATGGCGCCGGCGGAGGCCACGCCCAGACAGGCGGCTGTGGCCGAAACCATCAGCGCGGTCTTCATTGCGCCCTTCTTGGCCTTCTTTTCCGAACCCTTGGGGCCAAAACCGGCGAACAACGAGGTTCCAGGCTTCTTGACCTTCGCCTTGTCCTTACCCTTGTCGCCGGAGAGGGCGGCTTGGCGGGCGGCGGCGCGGGCCTGTTCGATCACCTCGCGGGTCGACAGCGGGCGCGACGGCGCGACCGGCTCTTCCGGGGCGGCGAAGTTGGAACTCGTGAACTCGGGGGCCGAGAAGTCGTCGTCATGAGCGGCGGCCGACTCGAAGGCCGTTTCCGGCTCCAGAGTCGAAGCAAAACCGTCAGCGGCTTCGAAATCCTCGTCGCCGAACTCCAGCGCCGGCGGTTCGCTGGCCGGAAAGGCCGGCGCTTCGAACACCGGAGCGTCGAAGACCACCGGCGCGGCAGTGCGGGCCGGCGTCGACACCGGGGCCGGCGCGTGCGGCGGGATGAAGGGAGCCGGCTGGTGGAAGACGTCCTCGGGAACGGCCTCGCCGCCGAACGAGAAACGCTCGCCGTCGTCGAACGGCGACGGGGCCGGACGCGCGGGCGGCGGCGCCACGGCGGCGGCGGCCTGCTCGGCGGCGCGACGCTGGGCCTCGGCCAGCTTGGTGTCGATCTTCTCGCGCGCTTCCTCCAGCAGGCGGGCGGTGCGCTCTTCGCTCTGGCGGATGCGGTCGACCAGTTCCTGCGAGGTGCGCTCGTGGCGCTGGTTCAGGCGGTCGGTGACGCGGGTGACCTGGTCGCCGACGTCGTCGATAGCCAGGGCGTTGCGGCGTTCGGCGTTGCTGATCCGCTCGGCCAGCTTCTCGGTGATCCGGGCGATCTCGGCGCCCAGCTTCTCCAGCGCCTGGGCCTGGACGCTGTCGGCGCGGTTCAGCTTCTGGTCGATGCTGGCGGCGACCTGCTCGATGGCGGCGGCGTTGCGGGCTTCGGAAGTCTGGACGCGGCGGTTCAGGGCGTCGGCCATGCCGACCACCTCGCGGCCCATGCGCTCGATGGCCTGGGCCGAGCGCTGTTCGGCGGCCTGCACGTGGGCGGTCATCTCGCCCAGCTTGTGCTCCATGCGGTCGAAGCGGCCGTCGGCGGATTCGCGCAGCTTGGCGGCCATCTCCAGACGGGCCGCTTCCATGCGCTGGGTCAGGCTGCCGGCCAGGTCGTCGAGACGCTTCTGCACGCCTTCGCCAGGATTGCTGCTTTCGACGGTCCGCAGGCGGCCGTCCAGGGCGCCGAACGAGGCGTTCAACGCCAGCAGGGCTTCCGAGGTGCGAGCCTCGGCGGCTTCCAGGCGTTGGCCGAGACGGGCCACGACTTCTTCGACCAGGGCCGCGGAATCACCGGCCCCGGTCTGGGCGTCCAGACGCTGTTCCAGATGGGCGATGGTCTCGCGGGTGCGGGCCTCACCTTCATAGAGATGGCCGGCGACCTTGCCCAAGGCGCCTTCCAGGGCCCGAAGCGCTTCGGCCGAACGCGGGCCGGCCGCCTCGGCCTCGATCCGGCGCAGCCGCTCGGCGGCGCGGGCCTGCTCGGACTTGATCTCGTCGGCCACGCCCTCGAAGCGGGCGGCCACGGCGACTTGCTCGCGCTCGGCGGCGACCAGGCGTTGCAGCGCGCCGCGCACGGACTCGTCGATGCCGGAGATGGCCTGGGCCGAGCGCTTCTCGGCGGCCTCGATGCGGTCGGTCAGCCGGTCCAGGGCCACCGCCACGCGACCGACCTCGTCGGCGGGATGTTCACGCGCTTCGATGCGCGACGGCGCGCCGCCGCGGGCGGTCTCGTAATAGGAAGGATTGGCGCGGTCGTTGTTGACCGCCAGGGAGGGGCGGCCAGGCTCGCCGAACGCTTCGAGCGACGCGGCGTCGAAGCCCTCGCCTTCGATGATCATGCGATTGAGCCATTCGCCCAGGGTCATGCCGGAGCGACGCGCGAGGTCTTTGGCGACCTCCCGTGCCTTGGGGTCTATCCCCTTAACGCTCCATGGCGCCGCGGCCGTCATGCGAATCGTTCCCTCTGCACCTGGGAACCAACGCTAGTCACCGATTCCTAGCGTGTAAACGCGACCAAAACCGCTACATATAGCAACGGTCAAGATTAACTGTGGATGGTTAACAGGCGCACCTTCTCAACGTATGTACCTAAGATTCGGCTGCATGTGGTTAACGCTCGTTAACGATTTGCATGGCCGATTGTCGCAGGCCATGAGAGGGCCATGGACCTCCCGACGACCCTCGCCATCGCCCTGGCCGCCCTGCTGTTCGCCGTCTTCTGCGGCTGGCGCGGCGCCCGTCCGATCAATGTTTTAAAGGGTCCGCGGATGATGCCGTGGCGTCCGCTGATGGTGGCCGGCGCCGTCGTGGCCCTGCTGATGGCGGCCCATGTCCTTAACCTGCTGGGGATGAAGACGGGCGACCCGCGCTACTAGGTCGCGGCCTTTTGGTCAGCCCCGAGACGCCGCCGGACGACAGCAGGCCGATATCGGCGAGCAGAAAAGGGATCGCCCACTTGTGAGGCGCGGCAATGTAGCGCGGCTGCCAGACCGGATCATACTTGTCCTTGTACCGCCGAACGCCCTGGAAATTGTAGATTTCCTCGCCGCGCTCGTAGAGCAGGCGGCCCACGCGCGACATGATCGGGGCCAGCGGACGGTCCTCGAGACCGGCCAGAGGCGCGACGCCGAACTCGAACGCCTGGTAGCCCTGCTCCTTGCCCCAGCCCAGCAGCTCGACGAACAGATAGTCCATGACGTTCTTAGGCGCGTCGTCGGAGTAGCGCATCAGGTCCATCGAGAACGAGACCTTGTTGGCCGTGGTCCACAGGGTGGCGAAAGCCACGATCCGATCCTCGACCCGCACCAGGGCGACCGGGAACTCGGCCACGTAGCGCTCGTCGAACCCGCCCATCGAGAAGCTCTTCTCACCGCCGGCGTGGTGGGCCAGCCAGGCGTCGGAAATCGCCTTCAGCTGCGGCATGACCTCGCGCACGCGCTCGGCCGGCAGGACCTCGAAGGCCGCGCCGCCCTCCCCGGCCTTGCGCCAGTTGCGGCGCAGGACCTCGCGACGGCGGCCGGCCAGGGAGAAGGCCTCCAGCGGCACGGCGGCGCTTTCGCCGGTCTTCTGGATGGCTAGGCCCAGGTCGACGCTGTCGGGCAAGTCGGCGGGACCCAGGGCGTAGAAGCCGGCGCGGGCGGCGTGGGCGTCGGCCAGTTCGCGGAACCGCCAGAACAGCTCCATGCGCTCGTCGTCGCGCCCGACCGGCGGCCCCATGGCGATCCACGAGCGGCCGCGCACGCCGAACATCAGGAAGCTCTCGCCCGAGGCCGAGAACAGGAAGCGCTTGTCGCCCAGCAGGGCCAGGTTCGAGGGCGGCTCGGCGTTCTCGGCCTTGGCCAGGATGGCGCGGACCTTGTCGAAGTCCGGGTCGGTGTCATCGACCACGGGCGGCGTGGCCGGCGTCGCGATCAGCCGCCACACGCCGATGGCCATCAGCACGATGGCGGCCGCGGCCGAGGAGCGGATGGCGCGCGCCACCTCGCGGTCGCCGATCGTCTTCATCACCGACTGGTCGGCATATTCGGTGTGGGCGAAGGTCCACCAGCCGCACAGCGCCACCCCGACCAGGGCCGCCGCGGCCGACAGCAGCCAGCCGGGCGTGATCTCCATCCGCGACAGGGCCGCCTTGCGCGGGAAGGCCTCGTGGAACGGCAGCATGGCCAGCATGATGGCCGTCAGGATGACCGTCTCTTCCCAGTTCAACCCCTTGAACAGGGCCAGGACCGCCCCGCCGGCCAGGGTGAACAGCGCCGCCCACCAGGCCGCGTCCAGGCGCGCGCGCAGCCCGAAGGCCAGCAGGACCAGCACCAGGCCCAGGATCGACGAGACGAAGTGGCTGACCTCGATCAGCGGCCCAGGGGCCACGGCCACCCAGATCGCGAAGCGGGTCGGCTCCGACGGCGTCGCGCCCGAGGCCAGCAGCAGGATCCCGGCGCAGGCCGCCAGGATGGCCGACAGCGTCGGCGCGACGGCGAGGAAGGCAGGCCTCAGTTGCGGCGCGGACATCTAGACCCCTGATCGGCGAATCCCGGCGGGACACGTCATCGGCCCCTCTATAGCGCGGCTTGTCCCCAGCGGGCGCCCGTCGCGTGACGAACGATCGTTTGAATCAGCTTGCCCCCGCCGTTCCATGGCGTAGTCTGCCGGCCGACGGCGCGGACAAGCGTTGCGGAAGACACGAACGCGTAGGGAGAAACGGCCATGGCGGATTTCGGCGGCGGCGACTTGGAAACCTTCCGGGCCGAGACCCGCGCGTGGCTCAAGGCCAACTACCCGCCGTCGCTGAACGCGCCGATGAGCGAGGACGACGCGCCGTGGGGCGGCAGGCGGTTCGAATGGAAGAACCCCGACGCCAAGCTGTGGCTGGACCGCATGGCCGAGCGGGGCTGGACCGCGCCCATGTGGCCCAAAGCCTATGGCGGCGGCGGTCTGTCCAAGGCCGAGAACAAGGTGCTGGAACAGGAGCTTCGCCGCCTCAAGGCCCGCCCCGCCCTGATGAGCTTCGGCGTCTGGATGCTGGGTCCGGTGCTGCTGGAATACGCCACGGAGGAGCAGAAGCAGCGATTCCTTCCGGCGATCGTGCGCGGCGAGACCCGCTGGTGCCAGGGCTACAGCGAGCCGGGCGCGGGTTCGGACCTGGCCTCGCTGCAGACCAAGTGCGAGGACAAGGGCGACCACTGGCTGATCAACGGCCAGAAGGTCTGGACCAGCTACGCCGACCAGGCCGACTGGATTTTCTGCCTGGTGCGCACCGACACGACGAAAAAGCACGAAGGCATCTCGTTCGTGCTGTTCGACATGACCTCGCCCGGCGTCGAGGCCCGGCCGATCAAGCTGATCAGCGGCAGCTCTCCGTTCTGCGAGACCTTCTTCGACAATGTGAAGGTCCCCAAGGACCAGCTGGTCGGCAAGGTCAACGGCGGCTGGGACATCGCCAAGCGGCTGCTACAGTACGAGCGCCAGAACATCTCGGCCTCGGGCTTCGGCGGGGGCGGCGGGCTGGATCTGGTCGAGGCGGCCAAGAAGGAGGTCGGGGTCGACGCGTCCGGCAAGCTGGCCGACGGCGACCTGCGGGCCCGCATCGCCCACCACCGCATGGACGCCCATGCCTTCACCCTGACCGTGCGCCGGGCCGAGGCGGAGTCCAAGCAGGGTTCGGGCCCCAGCGCCGCCGTCTCGATCATCAAGTACGCCGCCGCCAAGATGAACCAGGAGCGCACCGAACTGCTGGTCGAGGCCCTGGGCCTGCAAGGCCTGGGCTGGGAGGGCGAAGGCTTCACCCCGGACGAACTGGCCGCGCCCCGCGCCATGCTGCGCGCCAAGGGCAACTCGATCGAGGGCGGCACCAGCGAGGTCAATCTCAACGTCGTCGCCAAACGGGTGCTAGGCTTGCTGGATCATCAGTAGCGCCGGCGCAAAACCATGATCGAGTTCTGGTACGAGTTCGGATCCTCCTACAGCTATCCCGCCGCCATGCGCGTGGAGCGCTTGGCTGACGCGGCCGGCGTGGCCGTGGAATGGCGGCCCTTCCTGCTGGGGCCGCTGATGCATGAGCAACAGGGTTTGAACGACAGCCCGTTCAACGCCTTCCCGATCAAGGGCGACTACATGTGGCGCGACCTGCAGCGGATCTGCGACCAGGAAGGCCTGCCGCTGGTCCATCCCAGCCAGTTCCCCCGCAACGGATTGCTGGCGGCGCGTGTGGCGATCTGCGGACTGGAGGACGGCTGGACCCCGGCCTTCAGCCGTGCGGTCTACCAGGCCAATTTCGTCGATGACCAGGATATCTCGCGGGCCGAGGTGCTGGCCCCGCTGATCGCCTCGGTCGGCGCCGCGCCCGACGCGGTGCTCGTCGCCGCCGCGACCGACCCGGTCAAGACCCGCCTGAAGGACCACGTCCGCCAGGCGCAGGAGCGCGGCCTGTTCGGCGCGCCTTCCTTTGTCACCGCCGACGGCGAGCTCTTCTGGGGCAACGACCGCCTCGAACAGGCCCTCGACTGGGCCGTCCGCCATCAAGACCTCGAAACCGCTTAACTGGAGCCAGCCTGACATGGCCGTCCTGACCGAAGAACAGACCATGCTCCGCGACGCAGCCAAAGGCTGGACGCAGGACAGCGCCCCGGTCGGCGCGCTGCGCAAGTTGCGCGACGGCGGCTCCAGGCGAAGCTTCGATCCGGCGACCTGGAGCGAGATGGGCGCCATGGGCTGGGCGGGCGTCGTCGTGCCGGAAGAGTATGACGGCTCAGCCTTCGGCTATCTGGGCCTGGGCCTGATCCTTGAGGAGACCGGTCGCAACCTGGTGGCCTCGCCTCTGCTCTCCACCGCCCTGGTCGCGGCTTCGGCCCTGGTCCTGGGCGGATCGGGCGTCCAGAAGACCGAATGGCTGCCGAAGATCGCGGCCGGCGAGGTCATCGCGACCCTGGCCGTCGACGAAGGCGCACACCATGCGCCGCTGAACACGGCGCTGTCGGCGACCGTCTCCGGCGATGGCTTCGTTCTCAATGGAACCAAGACCTTCGTCCTCGACGGCGACGCGGCCGACCTGCTGGTCGTCGCCGCCCGCACTTCGGGCGCGGCGGGCGACAGCGACGGGATCACCCTGTTCCTGGTCCCGGGCGACGCTCCGGGGGTGACGCGCACCCATCTGGCGCTGGTCGACAGCCGCGGCGCGGCCCGGATCGGCTTCGACGGCGTGCCGGTCGGCGCCGAGGCGGTGCTGGGCGAGGTCGGCCAGGGCTGGGCGATCCTGGAGCCGGTGCTGGACCGCGCCTATGCCGGTCTGGCGGCCGAGATGCTGGGCGCCGCCACCGCCGCTTTCGAGGTCACCCTCGACTACATCAAGACCCGCACCCAGTTCGGCCAGGTGATCGGCACGTTCCAGGCCCTCCAGCATCGCGCGGCCAAGCTGTTCACCGACCTGGAGACCACCCGGTCGTGCGTGGAGGCGGCCCTGGAGGCGGCCGACGCTGGCGCTGACACGCGCCTGCTGGCCTCGCTGGCCAAGGCCAAGGCCAGCGAAGCGCTGCACCTGGCCTCCAACGAGATGGTCCAGATGCATGGCGGCATCGGCATGACCGACGCCCACGACGCCGGCCTCTACATGAAGCGCGCCCGCGTGGCCGAGGCCCTGTTCGGTTCGGCCTCGTTCCATCGCGATCGGTACGCGACGCTGTCGGGATTCTGAGCCGCCTCGCGTCCTTCGAGGCTCCAACCTTCACTCTAGGAACCGCTCTCGTCCGGACCAGTTCTTCCCTCCTGCCCGCAGGAAGGAAGAACCGCCATGAGCACCGATCCCAACGACAGGGCCGCCGCCGAAAAGCGCCTCTGGAAGGAGCTGGACCATGCGCGGTTCGGCATGCTGGGCCTGATGAACGCCCACCAGCATTTCCAGCCGATGACCGTCTTCGCCGAGCCGGAGGGCGGACAGATCTGGTTCTTCACCCGGCAGGACACCGACCTGGCCAGGAGCGCCAGCGGCGGCGCCGAGGCCATGCTGATCGTCCAGTCCAAGGACCAGGACTTCCAGGCCTGCATCGGCGGCGTGCTGTCCACCGCCCGCGACACCGTCCGCATCGACAAGTACTGGAATCCGATCGTCGCCGCCTGGTTTCCGGAGGGCAAGGACGACCCGGCCCTGACCCTGCTGCGGCTGGACGCCCGGGACGCCGAACTGTGGATCGCCAGGGGCGGCCCGGTGCGCTTCGCCTGGGAGGTGGCCAAGGCCAACCTGACCGACAGTCCGCCCGACCTGGGCGACAAGGCCCACGTCAAGCTGGGTTAGACGCCAGCGGGCTTGGCGTATCGAGGACGTCGTCAACCGCGCCCCCCGCCTTGATTTGACGAAAACGGTCGATCGAAAGTCTCGGCTGCTGCTGGGCAGCGAAACGACGACGCTTCGACAAGCGAGCAATAGTCTACTGAGGACGACAAGAGATACAAGAGGGCGACGAGCAACCAACTATTCCGGCAACGTCGGATAGGCGACAAACTTAGTTTGGAAGAATCTTGGCGCGCCACATCTGTGTCGACTACTCGACAGCGCGGCGGCGGCTTCCAACCTAAGTTTCGAATCCCTTCCGCCTACCGATGGTCGATTCGTTCGACGGGGCCGCGCCAACTTGAAAAATCGTCTGCTTGCCGCCCTGCCGACGGAAGATCTCGGCCTGATTGCGCCCCACCTCGTCCAGCAGGAGCTGGAAAAGGGTCGTCACCTGTACGATCCGGGCGATCCGATCGAGTCCATCTATTTCCCCCATGATTGCGTCATCTCGCTGATGACCCTGATGGAGAACGGAGCGGCCATCGAGTCCGCGCCGATCGGTCGCGAAGGCGCTTTGGGCCTGACGGCCGCTGTGGCGCCGCGCCAGTCGCTGGTGCGGGCTATCATCCAGACTCCCGGCCAGGCCTCGCGGATCAGCGCCTCGGCCCTGCACGAGGCCTGGACCCGCAGCCCCGCCCTGCGCGACCTGGTCGATCGCCACAACGAGGCGCTGTTCGGCCATGCGATCCAGTCGGTGGCCTGCAACGCCCTGCATGGCGTGGAGGCCCGCTTTTGCCGCTGGCTGCTGTCGTGCCGCGATCGCATCGAAGGCGACACCATCAGCCTGACCCAGGAATTCCTGGCCGACATGCTTGGCGTCCAGCGCACCACGGTCACGGCCGTGGCCGGTGCGCTGCAGGCCAAGGGCCTGATCCGCTATCGCCGGGGCGTGGTCGACATCCTGGATCGCGCCGGCCTGGAGGCCATCACCTGCGAGTGCTACGCCGCCGTGCGGCGCGGCTACGAACGCCTGCTGCCGCTTCCGTTCGGCTGAAAGCCGGCCTAGAGCAAATCGCGCGATTCAGGAATCGCACGATTTGCTCCAGGTTTTTGTTTTCGCATCGCTTTTGCGGAAAACCGGCATCCACTTTTCCGCGCGATGCTCTAGCGGCGCTTGCGGGTCGGGAACGGCGCGTGGGCCAGGCGCAGGAGGTTGGCCGCGCCCGGCGCGCCGAACGGGGTGCCCGCGACGATCAGCACGCGCTCGCCCGGACCGACCAGGTCCAGCTCGACGGCCTTGGCGACCGCGTCGGAGGTGACCACCTCCAGGCTGTCGGGCTGGCCGCTGACGCGGGCCTCCACGCCCCAGACCAGGCACATGCGGCGCACGGCCTCGACGCGGGGCGACAGGGCCAGCACCGGCTGCAGCGGCCGCTCGCGCGACAGGCGACGGGCGGTGGCGCCCGTGGTGGTGAAGGCCACCAGACACTTGGTCGAGCCGGCCTTGGCGGCCTGGGCGGCGGCCACCACCAGAACGTCGGCGTCCTCGTCGTTGTGCGGCTGCTCGGCCTGCATCAGCTCGGGCCAGCGCGGGTCGCGCTCCACCCGCTCGATGATGCGGCTCATCATCGTCACGGCCTCTTCCGGATAGTCGCCGGCGGCGCTTTCCGCGGAAAGCATGACCGCGTCCGCGCCCTCGTAGACGGCGTTGGCCACGTCCGAGGCCTCGGCCCGGGTCGGGGTCGGCGAGCTGGTCATCGATTCCAGCATCTGGGTGGCGACGATCACCGGAATGCCGCGCTCGCGGGCGGCGCGCAGGATGACCTTCTGGGCCACCGGCACCTCCTCCGGCGCCATCTCGACGCCCAGGTCGCCGCGGGCCACCATCACCCCATCGCAGAGGTCGAGGATCGGGCCCAGCACTTCCAGGGCCTGGGGCTTCTCGATCTTGGCCAGGACGGCGGCGCGGCCTTCGACGATGCGACGCAGCTCGGCCATATCCTCAGGGGCCTGGACGAACGACAGGGCGATCCAGTCGACACCCAGGCGCAGGGCGAAGGCCAGGTCCTCGCGATCCTTCGGCGTCAGGGGCGACATCGGAATCACCACGTCCGGCACGGCCACGCCCTTGCGCTCAGACAGCTTGCCGCCGTTGACCACGGTGGTGTTGGCGTAGCCAGGGCCGGCGTCGGTCACCGTCATCCGCAGCTTGCCGTCGTCCAGCAGCAGGGTCGCGCCGGGACGCATGGCCACCAGGATCTCCGGATGCGGCAGGTGCACGCGGGTGACGTCGCCCGGGGTGGGGTCGTCGTCGAACCGGAAGGCCTGGCCGGCCTTCAGCGTCACCGGCCCTTCGGCGAACTTGCCCACGCGCAGCTTCGGGCCCTGCAGGTCGGCCAGGACGCCCAGCGGGCGCCCGACGACCGCCTCGGCCGCGCGGATGGCGGCGTAGGACGCGGCGTGATTGTCGTGGCTGCCGTGGCTGAAGTTCAGACGGAAGACGTCGGCTCCGGCCTTGGCCAGGGTGACGATCATCTCCGGCGAGCTGCTGGCCGGGCCGATGGTGGCGACGATGCGGGAGCGGCGCGCGCGGATCATGAACCTGCTCCGGAGAGGCTAGAAAATGCTGCGATGCGGCAATAGATACCGCACAGCAGAAAGGATTTGCTTTCGACGAGCGCCATTTCCCGAAATTGCGCCTGACAACGTTGTCTAGCAATCCGAACCTGGATTCGTCATTGCTGACTTAGCGTCAACTCACGAGCCTTTCCACCTCCATAAGAATGGACAGCGCGAAAGCCCCGGAGATTTGAACGCCTGAAGTCGATTTTGGGTCGCGCGGGCGATCGAGCCTAGCCGACCGGACCGGTGGATTCGCGCACCACCAGTTCGAAATCCAGCAGGCGCGACGGCGGCGGCTCGCCTTCAGCCCGGGTCGCGCCGGTCAGCAGCAGATCGGCGGCGGCCGCCGCCATGGCCTGGATCGGCTGACGCACCGTGGTCAGCTGCGGCCAGACGACCTTGGCTCCGGGCGTGTCGTCGAAGCCGGCCACCGACAGGGTCTGGGGCACTTCGAGGCGCAGGCGGTTGGCCACCGCCATCACGCCCAGGGCCATGTCGTCGTTGGAGGCGAAGATCGCCGTGGGACGGTTCGCGCGATCCAGCAGCCGCTCGGCGGCCTCAAAGCCTGAGCGGAACGAGAACCAGCCCTGCTCGACGTGCTCCTCGCGCACGGCGAGGCCGTGCTCCTTCATCGCCGCCGCATAGCCCTCATAGCGCAGGTGCGAGGCGCCGTGCTCGGGGTGACCCTTGATAAAGCCGATGTCGGTATGGCCCAGGCCGATCAGGTGGGCTGTCATTTCGTAGGCGGCGCGGACGTCGTCCATCCGCACGTGGGCCGAACGGTCCTGATCCTGGTCGGGCGACAGCCGCACATAGGGCACGCCCTCGGCCTCCAGCACGTCCAGCACCGCGACATTGTCGCAGACCGGCGGCGTCAGGATCACGCCGTCCATGCGCAGGGTCTGCAGCATCGGCTCCACCTGGGCGGCGACGTCGCCCGTGGAGTCGAGCGGCTCGACGATCAGGTGGTAGCCCTCCTCGCGACAGCGGGCGATCGCCCCCAGCTGCACGTCGGTGACATAGGCGGGGCTGGGATTGTCGAAGAACACGCCGATCAGATAGGCCTTCGACCCCGCCAGGCTGCGGGCCGAGATGTTGGGCCGATAGTTCAGGGCCGCGACCGCTTCCTGCACGCGCGCGCGGGTGTCGTTTTTCACGTTGGGCTCGCGGTTGAGCACCCGCGAAACAGTCTTGATCGACACTCCCGACAGGCGGGCGACCTCGTGGATCGTAACCTTGGAAATCAAGACCGGCCTCGCGAAGCGTCGGAAATCGACAAGCGACGCAATAAAGGCATGACAACCTTGTCAAGGCGAGCCCACTTCCAGTGGAAATCTCACCTTGAGGGACCAGAAGCCGCGACCGCGAGCCGAAAGCCCTACGAAATGGCCGCCTTGCCGTCCGGCGTCATGGCCACGGCCGCGCCGATCAGGGCGGTGTGCGGGTTCATCACCACGTGAGTCGGGATGGCGCGGGTGTAGTCGCTGAGCCGGCCCTTCGATTCGAATCGCTCGCGGAACTGGCCCTCTTCCAGCAGGTCGATGATCCGCGGCGCGATCCCGCCGGCGATGAACACCCCGCCCCGGGCGCCCAGCGCCATGGCAAGGTCGCCGGCCGCCGAGCCGAGAATGGCGCAGAACCGGTCGATCGTGACCTTGCAACAGGCGTCGCCGGCCACGCCGTGCTCGGTGATCTGCTTGGCGGTCAGCTCTTCGGTCTGGCGGCCCTCAACCTCGGCCAGGGCCATGTGCAGGTCCTCCATGCCGGGGCCCGACAGGATCCGCTCGATCGAGCAGCGGCCGAACCGCTGCATCAGGATGCGGAGAATCTCGATCTCGATCTCGTCGAACGGGGCGAAGGCGATGTGGCCGCCTTCGGTGGTCAGGGGCGTCTCGACCCCGTGCCGACGCACCATGCCCGCCGCGCCGAAGCCGGTGCCGGGGCCGATGATCGCCAGGTCGCCCTCGCCGGAGGTCTGGTGCGGACCGATCTGGCGCAGGTCCTTGGGCGCCAGGCGCGGGGCGGCCAGGGCCTGGGCGGTGAAGTCGTTGATCAGCCTGGCCGAGCGGAAGCCGCCGGCCCGGCGAAGGCTGTCCTCCGACAGCTTCCAGTCGCTGTTGGTGAACTGCACGGCGCCGTGCTCGATAGGGCCGGCGACGGCGACCACCGCCAGATCCGGATGCCGCACGCCCATCTTGTCCAGATAGGCTTCGACGGCGTCCTCGGCTTGGCCGTAGTCCTCGCCCTTATAGGAGGTGGGTTCGATCAGCTTGGGATCTCCCCCATCGAAATCGACCAGAGCGAACCGCGCGTTGGTTCCGCCGATGTCGCCGACCAGGCCAAGCCCGATGGAGTTCAAGCCGCTCATGTCCATCACTTCCTAAGCAAACAGCACCGATGCGCCGTGGTCGGACGCACCGACTCCCGAGCGCAGCAGACCGAAGAGTTCCCGTCCAAAGCCCGGCTTGGACGCCGGGACTTGCGCCGGCGTGCGGGCGCGCAGGGTCGCCTCGTCCACCAGGATTTTCAGTTCGCCCGTGTGAGCGTTCAGCGAGATGACGTCGCCGTCTTCGACATAGGCCAGCGCCCCGCCCTTGGCGGCTTCCGGCGTGATGTGGATCGCGGCCGGGGTCTTGCCCGAAGCGCCCGACATCCGCCCATCGGTGACCAGAGCCACCTTGAAGCCGCGGTCCAGCAGCACCGAAATCGATGGTGACAGGTTGTGCAGCTCGGGCATGCCGTTGGCCGACGGACCCTGGAAGCGGACCACGACGACGACGTCGCGGTCCAGCTCGCCGCGCTTGAAGGCGGCGATGAAGTCTTCCTGTTCCTGGAACACGGCCGCCGGAGCGGTGATCACCTGATGCTCGGGCTTCACGGCCGAGACCTTGATCACGCCGCGACCCAGGTTGCCGGTCAGCAGGCGCAGGCCGCCTTCGGGGCTGAACGGGTCGGAGGCGGGGCGTAGGATGTTGAGGTCCAGCGACTCGTCCGCGCCCTCGCGCCAGGCCAGCTCGCCGTCGACCAGGGTCGGCTCCTGGGTGTAGCGCGACAGGCCGGGGCCGGCGACCGTCAGGACGTCCTCGTGGGCCAGACCGGCCTTCAGCAGTTCCTTGACCACGAAGTGGATGCCGCCGGCGGCGTGGAACTGGTTCACATCGGCCGAGCCGTTCGGATAGACCTTGGCCAGCAGGGGCGTGGCCTTGGAGATGTCGTCCAGGTCTTCCAGGGTCAGGATGATGCCGGCCGCGTGGGCCATGGCCACCAGGTGCAGGGCCAGGTTGGTCGAGCCGCCGGTCGCCATCAGGCCGACCACGCCGTTGACCACGGCCTTCTCGTCGATCACCCGGCCGACCGGGATCCAGTCGTTGCCCTTGTGGGTGATGGCCGCCACGCGCTTGGCGGCTTCCTTGACCAGGGCGGTGCGCAGCGGGGTGTGCGGATGGACGAAGGCAGAGCCCGGCAGGTGCAGGCCCATCAGCTCCATCAGCATCTGGTTGGTGTTGGCCGTGCCGTAGAAGGTGCAGGTGCCCGGGCCGTGATAGCTGGCGCTCTCGGCGGCCAGCAGTTCCTCGCGGCCGACCTTGCCTTCGGCGTAGAGGGCGCGGATGCGGGCCTTCTCCGAATTGGGCAGGCCCGAGGTCATCGGTCCGGCGGGCACGAACATCGCCGGCAGGTGGCTGAAGGTCAGGGCCCCGATCAGCAGGCCCGGCACGATCTTGTCGCAGACGCCCAGATAGAGCGCGCCGTCGAAGGCGTCGTGGGTCAGGGCGATGCCGGTGGCCATGGCGATCACGTCGCGCGAGAACAGCGACAGCTCCATGCCCGGACGGCCCTGGGTGACGCCGTCGCACATGGCCGGCACGCCGCCGGCGAACTGGGCCGTGGCCCCGACCTCGCGCGCCGCGTCCTTGATCAGCGCCGGATACTCTTCCAGCGGCTGGTGGGCCGACAGCATGTCGTTATAGGCCGAGACGATGCCCAGGTTGGGGGCGTTGACGTCCAGGGCGCGGACCTTGTCCACGGCCGGCGAGGCGGCGAAGGCGTGGGCCCAGTTGGCGCAGCTGAGCTTGGCGCGGCCCGGCTGAGCCGCCGCCGCGGCGTCCAGGTTGGCCAGGTAGGTCGAGCGGCTGTCGCGGCTGCGTTCGATGATCCGCGCGGTGACGGCGGCGATCACGGGGTTCAAGGCCATGGGACTACTCCGCCCAGAGGATACGGACCGGGGCGCGGTCCTGGTTCAGAATCGCGGCGATCGGCAAGGCCTGATCGACCGGACCTTCGAGCAACGTCTTCTTGGCGCCGCCGGTGACCAGCAGGACGATCAGCGACGACTGGATCAACGCCTGGAAGGTCAAGCTGATCCGGGGCAGGTCCGGCGCCGGCTGGCCGGGCGGCACGGCGATCACCGTCCGCTCCGACGCCGGGTCCAGGCCTTCCGCCAGTTTCGGATTGCCGAGGAACAGCGAGGCGAAGTGGCCGTCGGGACCGACGCCCAGCAGGGTCACGCCGAACGGCAGCGCCCTGGCGACCCCGGCCTCCGCCTTGGCCGGAACCTCGTCCTGGGCCACGCCGTCGAAATAGAGCGGCGCGAAACCGGCCTTGGCCGCCTCCCCCGTCAGCAGATGCCGGCGAACCAGACCCTCGTTGCTGCTGGGGTCGGACGGCGGCACGAAACGCTCGTCGGTCAGGGTGACCACGACCTGATCCCAGGGGACGGTCATGGTCGCCAGCCGGTCGTAGACCGGGGCCGGGGTCGAGCCGCCGGTGGCGGCGAACCCGGCCTGGCCGCGCTTGGCCACGGCCTGCGTCAGGGCCGAAGCAACGACCGAGGCGGCGGCGTCGTACAGCGCCTCGCGGGTGGCGAAGGCCTCGATCTTGGGGAGGGTCATGGTCGCCACGCCTACTCGTTCCAGGCCCGGCCCTGGGGCGAGATCAGCGCGGTGGCGCTGTGCGGCCCCCAGGTGCCGGCGGCGTAGGGCGCGGGCTCGATCTTGGCCTCGGCCCAGGCGGCCGAGACGCCGTCCACGAACTTCCAGGCCTGCTCGACCTCGTCGCGGCGCACGAACAGGGTACGGTCGCCGCGGAACACGTCCAGCAGCAGCTTCTCGTAGGCGATGCGGCGACGGCTTCCGGCCGCGCTCATGGCCAGGGACAGCGGCAAGGACTGCAGGCGCATGCCCTCCTCCGACAGGCCCGGCCGCTTGGTCATCACGGTCAGCGAGATATCCTCGTCCGGCTGCAGGTCGATGACCAGGCGGTTGGCCTTGGTCTCGGCCTGGGCGGCGGCGCCGAAGATGTTGTGCGGCACGGGCTTGAACTGCACGACGATCTGGGTGCGGCGGTCGGGCAGGTTCTTGCCGGTGCGCAGGAAGAACGGCACGCCGGCCCAGCGCCAGTTGTCGATGTCGACCTTCATGGCCACGAAGGTCTCGGTCTTGGACGGCTTGCCGACCTCTTCCAGATAGCCTTCGCGGGCCGTGCCCTCGACCACGCCCGCCACGTACTGACCGCGCACGGTGTCGTGGGCGACATTGGCCTTGGTGAACGGACGCAGGGACCGCAGCACCTTGACCTTCTCGTCGCGGACCGCGTCCGGATCAAAGCCCGACGGAGCCTCCATGGCCACCAGGCACAGCAGCTGCAGCAGATGGTTCTGCAGCATGTCGCGCAGGGCGCCGTACTCGTCGTAATAGGGCCAACGCTCGCCGACCTTCTCGGTCTCGGCGATGGTGATCTGCACGTGGTCGATGTGCTTGTTGTCCCACAGGGGCTCGAACAGCACGTTGCCGAAACGCAGGGCGGTCAGGTTCTGGACCGTCTCCTTGCCCAGATAGTGGTCGATGCGGAAGATCTGGCTCTCGTCGACCACCGCGCCGACCGCGCCGTTGATCACGCACGAGCTGGCGAAATCCTTGCCGATCGGCTTTTCCAGCACCAGGCGCGTCCTGGGGCCGGTCAGGCCCGCAGCCTGCAGGGCGCCGCAGACCGAGCCGTAGAGGCTGGGCGACAGGGCGAAATAGACGACCAGATCGCCGTGCTTGCCGATCTTCTCGGCCAGGGCCTTGGCGCCGGCTTCCTGCGTGATGTCGACGGACAGATAATCCAGGCGGGCGGCCAGGCGATTCCAGGCCGATTCCTCGACAGTGGCCCGCTTGCCCAATTGCTCGCGCACCAGCTTGCGATAGCTGTCGGCGGTGTGGTCGTGACGGGCCAGGCCGATGATCCGCAGATCGTGCGGCAGCAGACGGTCGACTTCGAGAAAATACAGCGAAGGCAACAACATGCGCAGCGCGAGATCCCCCGCGCCGCCCAGCAGAACCAGCACTTCGCGACCCGTCTGGTCAGCGTTTGTTTCTTTGGCCAAAGCTTCCACCCTATGACAACGTTGTCATGCCACGCCCTCGCGAGCAATGCAAGCGGACCCCGTCCCGTGAGGACCAAAGCCCCGTGTCGACGTCCCGACAGGATCGCGCGCGCGGCGTCTAACTAAGGCGTTTGGGCCTGGGCCGCCAGCAGACCAATCGCTTTTCGAACGCGAAGGTTCACCGCTTGAGCAGACGAAACGCGGCCGAGTCGCAAATGACGACCGCGCAGGCGAGGCCTGAGGGAGGAATCATGCCCAATGTGGGCAGGGCCAGTTCGACCTGACCAGCGAATGCGAAGCGACGCGAACGAAGTCTTAGTTGCTCGCCTGGGCCCGGAAGCGGTCCTTCATCTTGGCCACCCAGCCGTTGAAGGCCTCGTTGTCGGCGGTGACCTTGCTGAAGTCGGTGCTGGACAGGCTGCCCGGATCGGCCCCGGCCAGGGCCACGCGCAGGCCGTCGGGATTGCGCGCGCCATCGACGAAACCGCCATAGCGCTGACGCAAGCGGCCCAGCGAGGCGTCGTCGTCGGCCAGGCTGAAGGCCACGGCCGAGCGCAGCAGCTTGGATTCGTCAGCCGGGGTCAGAACGCCGGGCGTCTTCCAGCGGTCGGCCAGGGCGCGTTCGTACAGCGCGCCGGCCTGGGGCCAGGCGTGCTGTTTCCAGGCGACCTCGGCGCGGACGTCCTCGGCGTCGCGGCCCTTGTCGCCCTCAATCACCTCCAGCGCCGCGTCGTAGCGGCCCAGGCCCATCAGGGCGCGGGCGGTGGCCAGGCGGCGCTCTGCGTTCAGAGCCGGCGGCAGGATGGTGGTGCGGGTGGCGTTGATGGTGTCCAGAGCGCTCTCGGGCTTGCGGTCCATCAGGTAGATCCAGGCCAGGTCGGTGGCCACCTGGGCCTTGGGCACGCCGTTCAGGCGGTTGTCGACCTGATACTTCAGCAGCTTGGCGGCTTCGTCCAGCAGGTCGACGTCGACCAGGCGGCGCACCAGGTTGCGGACCATCTGGTCGCCGTCGGCCCCGATCGGGGTCAGGTCCTGGAAGTCGTAGAACAGGCCCACCGCCTGGATCGGCTGCATGCCGTCGGCCAGACCGTCGAGGAACAGGCTGCGGAAGGCGGTGTTGAGGTCGTTGCGCAGGGCGACGGCCTGCGGCAGGTCGGACTGCACGTTGCTGGCCGAGTGCAGCACCTCCAGCGCCTCGCGATAGCGGCCCTGCCTGATCTGCAGCTGGCCCAGCGCGCGGATGGTGTCCAGCTCGACGCCGTCGCCGCGCCAGCGGAAGCGCAGGGCGTCCAGCCCCTTGGCGGCGATGTCGGCGCTGATCTGGTTCTTGGCCAGGCGCAGCTGGATGGCGTGCAGGGTGGCCGGCGCGGCCAGGCGGTCGATGCCGCACTTGGAGATCGCCTGGAACACCGGCAGGGCGCGGACGTCGTGCTTGGCCTCGAAGGCCTTGGCCAGGGTCAGGCGCAGCTCCAGCTGGTCCTCGACCGGGATGTTGGGCAGCTTCAGGGCCTGGTTTATCAGGCGGATGGCGGTGTCGGGCGCGCCGACCCCGACCGACGCCTCGGCCTGGGCGCCGAGGAAGCGGGCCTGCCACAGGGCCGGGAACATGTTGAGCGCACGGGCGCCCTCGGCGAACCGCTGGTTGGCGTCGACCCACTGGCCGGTCTTGCTGGCGATGTAGCCGCGCCACATCGCGGCCGAGGGATCGTCAGACAGCACCGGCGAGGCGAAGTCGGTCTCGGCCTCGGCATAGCGACGGGCCAGCACCTTGGCCACGCCGCGCAGGCCGCGGAACTCGCCATCGCCCATCAGGGTCTGGTGGGCGCGGCCGGCGGCGTTGAGCACGCCGATCGCCTCGAACGACAGGTTGGAGCCAACCAGGAAGCGGGCCAGGGCCATGCGGGCGGCGGTGTCATCGCCCTTGCCGTCGGCGCCGCCGGCCGCCGGGATCGCGCCCAGCAGGGCGTCATAGCGGGCCATGAAGCCGCCCGAGCCGGTCTTGGCCCAGTGCTCGGGATCGACCAGGGCCGGCATGGCCAGGGCCTGGGGCGCGCCGGCCCCGGCGTCGGCCTGGGCCTGGCCGCTGGACGACGAGGACAGCAGCAGCCCCTTGGGCCGGCCGATATGGACGATGTCTCCCTCGGCGGTCATCTGCAGGTCGCCGGAATAGCTCTCGACCGCCAGGCCGGTGGCCGATTGGAGCAGGGCCATCTCGACATAGTCGCGGCGCGACGGCAGGCCCTTGGACGGGGCCAGGGCGGTGGCCACCGCCAGACGGTCACCGACCGCGGGATCCGAGACCCAGGCGATCCTGGTCGTGCCGGCCACGTTGGCGGTCAGGGTGGCTGGACTGGCGTTGTCGTCGCGGGCCACGCGGATCGGGTCCGGCGAGTCCTGGGTCCCCGCGCCCAGGGCGATCGTCCAGTTGGAACCGACGCCATCGGCGTAGAACGGCGCGCCCTGCGGGGTGCTGATGCGCAGCGCGGCGTAGTCGGCGCCCTTGAAGGCCTGGATGTTGCGATATTGGCCGGTGCTGGCGGGCAGCTTGCCGATGTCCAGCCGGGCCGGGGCGTCGAACACCACCCAGACGGCCTCGCCGCGCCGAAACACCGCGGCGCCGGCCGGATTGGCCCAGTCGAAGCTGAGCTGGACCTGGCCGGCGACCTTGGAAAACTTCACCGGCACAGCGCCGTTGGCCGGCATCGGATTGGGCCGACGCGCGACCACGGCCGCGGCGGACGCCGGCGCTGGGGGCGCGTCCTGGCGGGCGAACAGGTTGATGAAGTCGTCGCCGTCGGCGTTGCCGGCCCGGAAATCGGCGTCGTCGGCGAGCGCGACCACGATCTCGACCACACCGCCGACATGGCGCGCCTGGGCGCCCTTGACCCACCGCGGCGGGCCGACGTTCAGCGGCGAGAGATTGGGGTTGGCGTCACGCGGAAAGCGCAGCACCACCGAGGTTCCCTCGCGGCGGGCTTGCATGCCGCGCGAGCCCGGAAACTCCAGGCGGGTGAAATCGGGCGCCTGGGCGACGCGGACCTGCAGCCCGCGCGACGCGGTCCGGGCGACCGGGGCGGCCTTGCGGGCGGCGTGAGTCTGCGCGGCGGAGACCGACATCGACGGGGCGGCGACCCCGAGGATGCAGATCGCCGCGACGGTCGATCTCAGAGTCGCCCCCAGCTTCATGCCCGCGCTTGCCCTCCCGTCCTAGCCGGCCTTCTTGGCGCCGGCGGCCGGGCTCGCGCCGGCCAGCGGCGCCGCAGCGGCCTGGGCCGCGGTGTCGGCGGCCGGCTTGTCGGCGGCGGCCAGGGCGGCGCGCTGCTTGGCGATGGCGTCGGCCGACAGCCGGTTGGCCAGGCGCTCGGTCAGGATCTTGGCGTCGGCCGGCGACATGTTGGCCAGGATCATCGAGAGCGTGCGCTCCTTCATCTTGGCGGCGATCGGCAGGCGCACGCTGTCGTCCAGCACGCTCATGCGGGCGGCGGCGTCCTTGGGCTTCATGGCCGAATAGACCGTGACCATGCGCATGGCCTCGGCTTCCTTCTGGGCGTCGGCCTGGCCCAGCAGGCCCTGGATCTCGCCCTTCATGCCGTTCAGCGCCTTCATCTTGGCGTCGAGCTTGGCCTCGGCGGCGGCCAGCAGCTGCAGCTGGACGTCGATGTCCTGCTCGCGCTGGTCCAGCTGGCCGCGACGCTGGCCCAGGCTCTGCAGCACACGCAGTTCGGCCGGCGACAGGCCGGCCTCCTTGGCCAGGTCGTTGGCCGACGGCGCGCAGACCGCCGGCGGGGCCTTGGCGGCGGCGTCCTTGCCGGCGTCGGCGGCCGAGGCGGCCTTTTCGGCGTCAGGCTTGGCCACGCCCTCGGCGAAGGCCTTGGCGCCGCTCAGCAGGTCCGGGACGGACTTGGCGCCGGCCAGGGCGTTGACGGCGAGCACGCCGACCACGGCGACCCCGACGATCGGCAGGATGCGCGGAACGTTTTTCATCGACGGCCCCTAAAGGTCGAACCGGGGCGCGGCGGATCTTCCGGGCCCTCGAACAGGTCATCATCTATCCGCGCCCGTGAACGCGGGGTTTCCTTTGGCGCCGAAGGCCGTGCGGCGGAAGGCGGCGGGGCGTCGCGGGGGATGCGGGCCTCGCGGTCCAGCAGCTTCTCGAAGTCCTCGGCCCGCAGGCGGCGCGGGGTTTCCGGCGGATGCTCCGGCTCGGGTGCGCGGATCGGACGCGGAGCGGCCCGGGGCTCGACCGCGCGCGGTTCGGCGGCGGGGCGAACACCAGGCTCCCTTGCAGACGAAATCGGCGGCGGCGTGACGATCGGCCGGTTCAGGCGCTCGTCCAGCTGGCTGGCCAGCGCCTTGGCCTGGGAAATGCGGTCGGCCAGGGTGTCGGCGGCTTCGTCGGTCGCCGCGCGCAGGTCGGCCAGGCCCTGCTCGGCGCGCATGGCGGCGCGGTCGAGGTCGGCCACGGCCTTGGCGAAGCCCTCATGGCTGTCGCGCAGGGCCTTCAGCCGGCGCTCAAGGCGCACGCCGAAGGCCAGGGCGATCAGCAGCAGGATCGCCAGCAGACCGTTGAGGGCGATGGCCGTCACGCTCATTTCAGCTTCTGAACCGCCTTCTTGGCCGCCGGGCTCAGGGGCGCGTCGGCCCGCACGGCGATCGAATGGTTGCGGCGGCCCATGCGCCCGCGGGTCAGCGGAATGGAGCCGGCGCGCAGCTCCACCGGGCTGTCGGGCGTGGCGTTCAGCATCAGGGTGTCGCCCACCTGCAGGTTCAGCACCTTGCTGAGCGGCAGCTGCTGCTCGTCGAGCACGGCGCGCACCTCCATCTGGGTGGTCCAGAGCTCGGTGGCCAAGTGGCCTTCCCAGATATTGTCGCGCCCGAACTTCTCGCCCATGAACTGCTGCAGCAGCATCTTGCGGATGGGCTCGAGCGTGGCGTAGGGCAGCAGCAGCTCGATGCGGCCGCCGCGGTCTTCCATGTCGATGCGCAGCTTGACCAGGATGGCGGCGTTGGCCGGCCGGGCGATGGCGGCGAAGCGCGGGTTGGTCTCCAGACGGTCCAGGCTGAACGACACCGGATGCAGGGGCTCGAACGCCGCCTTGGCGTCGTGCAGCACCACCTCGACCATCCGCTGCACCAGCACCCGCTCGATGGTGGTGTAGGGACGGCCCTCGATACGCATGGCCGCGGTGCCGCGACGGCCGCCCAGCAGCACGTCGACGATCGAGTAGATCAGGTTGGAATCGACCGTCAGCAGGCCGTAATTGTCCAGCTCCTCGGCCCGGAACACCGCCAGGATGGCCGGCAGCGGGATCGAGTTCAGATAGTCGCCGAAGCGGATCGAGCTGATGTTGTCGAGGCTGACCTCGACGTTGTCGGAGGTGAAGTTGCGCAAGGAGGTCGTCATCAACCGCACCAGGCGGTCGAAGACGATTTCCAGCATCGGCAGGCGCTCGTACGAGACCAGGGCCGAATTGATGATCGCGCGGATGCCGGTGCGGTCGTCATTGCCGTCGCCGGACATGTCGAAGCCCAGCAGGCTGTCGATCTCGTCCTGGTTGAGGATGCGCTCGGCGCCCATGCCGTCGCCGCCGCCGTCGTCCCAGCCGCCCATGCCGCCGCTGAAGTCGCCAAACTCGTTGGCGCCGACCTCGCCGCCTGGCGGGTTCTCGGAGGCCCATTGGGCCATCGCGGCCTGATCGTCGATTTCTTCCGCCATGTCGGTTCGCCTCAGCCAGCCCGGAGACTAGTTGATCAGCATCTCCTCGATCAGCACCGCGTTCACCTTGGAAGGCGCGGCGACCAGATTAACGCGACGCAGCAGCTCGGCGCGCAGCTGATAGCTGCCCTGGCTGCCGTTGAGGTCTTCGGGGCGCAGTTCGCGCAGGAAGGTCTGGAACATGTCCTGCAGACGCGGAAGGTTCGGCGTCAGGGCCTCGGCCGTCTCCTCGTCGGGCAGTTCGAAGGTCAGTTTCAGCTTCAGGAAGGTCGACTTGCCGTCGGCGGCCTGCATGTTCACGACGATGTCCGGCAGGGTGTAGAACACCACGCCGTCGGGGCCTTCCTTGATCACCGGCGCGCCGGCCACGGGCGCGGCGCCCTCGCCGCCCCCGCCGTGACCGCCCTTTTCTTCCTTCTTCTTCTCTTTCTTCTTGGGCTTTTCGTGGCCCGCCTCGCCGTGGGCGTCGGGCTTGGGCTTCAGCAGCAGGAACCCGGTCACGCCGCCGCCGATCAGCACCACGGCCGCCGCGGCCGCGATGATGATCATCATCGGCGGCTTCTTCTTAGCCGGAGCTTCGCCCTCGGCGGCGCCCTCTTCGCCTTCCGGGGCGGGAGCGTCCTTGGGGGGTTTGTTGGCCACGCGCGCGGTTCCTTGGAATCTACGGATCTACTCATGCGTGGAGCATGGTTAACGATGTCTTTTGAAGGCCATTTCGTCGCAGGCTGAATCTGCCCGGCAGACTCCGCCCCCAGGGCCGCGTTAACCTTTCTTTCCGTTGAAATTCCTTGTCTTTTCGACTTGGCACGAGGGTTGCTTGCTGACTTGCGGCGCATTTGTCGCGCCAGCCGTCTCGGTAACCGGTCATGGACAACGCACTTTACGTCGGACTTTCGCGGCAGATGACCCTGCGCCGCGAACTCGACATCGTGGCCAACAACATCGCCAACGCCAACACGACCGGCTTCAAGGTCGAGGAGCTGATGGTCCGCACCGAGCCGGCGAAACCGGCCCGCACCGTCGGCGGCGCCAACCCGGTGAAGTTCGTGCTCGACGACGGCGTGGCGCGCGACTTCGGCCAGGGCGCCCTGACCCAGACCGGCGGCGACTTCGACCTGGCCCTGGAAGGCCAGGGCTTCTTCAAGGTCTCCACCGCCGGCGGCGAGCGCTACACCCGCGACGGCCGCTTCACGATGAACCCCGAGGGCAAGCTGGTCACCCAGAACGGCCAGCCCGTGCTGGACGACGGCGGCGGCGAGATCTTGCTGGACCCGCTGAAGGGCCCGGTCACCATCGCCCGCGACGGGACGGTCAGCCAGGGCGCCGAGCGCGCCGGCAAGGTCGCCGTGGTGCGTCCGACCGACCTGGCCAGCTTCCGCAAGGACGGCGACAACCTCTATCGCAACACCACCAACGACACCCCCCAGGCCGCCCCGGACGCCGTGATCCACCAGGGCATGCTGGAAGCCTCCAACGTCCAATCGATCACCCAGATCACCAAGCTGATCGAGGTCAGCCGCGCCTACGAGAGCGTGGCCAAGATGATGGACCAAACCTCGGAACTGTCCCGGAGCGCCGTCGAGCGCCTGGGCAAGCCGCAGTAAGGATAGACAACGATGCAAGCGCTTCGCACCGCCGCGACCGGCATGTCGGCCCAACAGCTGAACGTCGAGGTCATCTCCAACAACATCGCCAACATGAACACCGTCGGCTTCAAGCGCCAGCGGGCCGAGTTCCAGGACCTGATCTACCAGACCATCGAGCGGGCCGGCTCGCAGTCGTCCAGCGACGGCAACGTGGTGCCGACGGGCGTGCAGATCGGCGGCGGCGTGAAGGCCGGGTCGGTCTACCGCATCCACGAGCAGGGCACGCCGACCATGACGAACAACGAGTTCGACGTGGCCATCCAGGGCAAGGGCTTCCTGCAGATCCTGCTGCCTTCGGGCGAGACCGCCTATACCCGCGCCGGCAACTTCTCGACCAACGACCAGGGACAGATCGTCACCGAGGACGGCTACACCGTCCAGCCGGGCATCACGATCCCGCAGAACGCCGTCTCGACCACGATCAGCAAGACCGGCCTGGTGCAGGTCAAGCTCGACGGCGACCCGACCCCGCAGACGGTCGGCCAGATCGAACTGGCCAACTTCATGAACGAAGGCGGGCTGGAAGCCATCGGCGACAACATGTTCATGGAAACCGCGGCCTCGGGTGCGGCCAACATCGCCGCCCCCGGCCAGCCCGGCTTCGGCACGCTGCTGCAGAACTACACCGAGGCCAGCAACGTCGACTCGGTCAGCGAGATCACCGCCCTGATCGTCGCCCAGCGCGCCTACGAGATGAACTCCAAGGTCATCACCACGGCCGACCAGATGCTCCAAGCCACGTCGAACCTGAGGTCGTAAGCCGATGAAAGCGTTCGTTCCCGCCCTCGCCGCCCTGCTGATCGCCACCCCGGCCCTGGCCGGCCAGGCGGTTTCCCTGCGGTCCGACACCACCGACGCCGACGGCCGCATCACCCTGGGCGAGCTGTTCGACGGGGCCGGCGCGGCGTCAGACGTCGTGGTCGCCACACGCGTGGGCCCCTCGGCCGTGCTCGACGCCGGCGCGGTGCAGATCGCCGCCCGCCGCGCGGGCCTGGACTGGATCAACACCGCCGGCGTGCGCCGGATCATCGTCCGCCAGGGTTCGGACAGCGGCCTGGCCGGCGCCTCGCGCGGCAATGTGGAAGTTCTTGCCTACGCGCGCAGCCTGGCGACCGGCGAACTGGTCCAGCCGGAAGACCTGGTCTGGATCAAGGCCGCCGCCAGCCCCTCCGACGCCCCGCGCGACGCCGACGACCTGATCGGCATGACCGTCAAGCGCCCGCTGCGCCAGGGCGCGGCCGCCAGCCTGCGCGACGTCTCGACCCCGCAGGTGATCAAGGCGGGCGATATTGTCGCAGTCACCTACGAAGACGACGGCGTGGCGCTGACCTTGCAAGGCAAGGCGATGTCGGCGGGGGCCATCGGCGAGAGCCTGATGGTCCAGAACACCGCCAGCAAGAAGATCATCGAGACCGTGGTCACCGGACCCGGCTCGACCGCCGTCGGCCCGCAGGCGATGCGCCTGAAGGCCAACCGTAACAACACGCTGCGCTACGCCGCTCGCTGAGAAGGTCACACCTGATGCGCCCCGCCCTCGCCGCCCTCCTGCTGCTCGCCCCGCTCGCCGCCTGCTCGACCGTCAAGGAAGCGGTGAAGGGCCCGGAACTGGCGCCCGTCGGCTATCCGGCCCAACTGGCGCCGATGACCCAGCAATATGTCAACACGCCCCAGCCCGCCTCGGCCAACTCGCTGTGGCGCACGGGCGCGCGCACCTTCTTCAACGACCAGCGCGCCAGCAAGGTCGGCGACATCCTGACCGTCAACATCGACATCGACGACAGCGCCACCACCAAGAACCAGACCGCGACCTCGCGCGCCTCCAACAGCTCGCTGGGCGTGCCCAACTTCCTGGGCCTGGAATCGAGCCTGGGGAAGGTTCTGCCGGGCGGCTTCGACCCGGCCAACATGATCAACACCAAGTCGGGCACGTCCAACGCCGGCGCGGGTTCGGTGAACCGCTCGGAAAAGATCAGCCTGACCATCGCCGCCGTCGTCTCGGGCGTGATGCCCAACGGCAACCTGGTGATCCAGGGCACCCAGGAAGTGCGCACCAACGCCGAGGTGCGGCAGCTGACCGTGGCCGGCATCGTGCGGCCGGAAGACATCTCGTCGGCCAACACCATCAAGCACACCCAGATCGCCGAGGCCCGCATCAGCTATGGCGGCCGCGGCGACATCAGCCGCGTGCAGAAGACGCCGGCCGGCCAGTCGCTGGTCGAGAAGTTCTCGCCGTTCTAAGCGGCTTGGCCCGAGGACGGCCGAGAGCGGACTCCTTGATCGGGCGCGCGCGCGGGGCCAGATTACCTGGCGTCACAGCGTTCGCCCGGACTCGCCGGGCCTGATCCCGGAGCCGGCCCCATGAACAAGCGCGCCCGCGCCGTTTCCGCCCTGGTCGGCGCCGCCCTCCTGGTGGTCGCCACGCCCACTATCGCCAGCGCCCAGCCCTTCAGCGGGCCGATGGGCGTGACCGGGCGCTGGGCGATCGACCTGCCGCGCTCGAAGTTCAATACCGCCCTGACCGGCCCTGCGCCGCTGAGCGGCGAACTGGACGTCACCATCGACGACGGCAAGGCCCTGGCCTGGACCCTGGTCGAGGTGGACGAAGCCGGCGTCGCCGCCCTGCAGTTCGCCCACGCCGTGCTCGACGGCCCGCCGACCCAGGCCGTGGTCAATCTGAATCTGGTGAAGATCAGCGTCCAGCGCGTGGGCCAGAGCGCGGTGACGGTCACCACCCACGGCGAGCAGGGCTCGCGTCATCAGTCGATGAAGGTCACCCGCACCGACCCCGACACCCTGCTGGTCGAACAGGACATCGACGGCCGGCCCGGTCCGCCGGACCAGACGCTGATCCTGACGCGGGTGAAGTGAGCTTGCGGGTCCCCCCGCGCCGCCACCAGACGGCGCGGAGGAAACACGTCACCAGTTGAACATGGTCCCGTCCTCCAGCCGGTTCACCGGCAGGTAGGCGCGCTTGTAGGGATAGTGCTCGGCCAGGGCCTCGTCGATGTCGACGCCAAGGCCGGGCTTGTCGCCCGGATGCAGCAGGCCGTCGCTGAAGCTGTAGGCGTGCGGGAACACCGCGTCGGTCTCCGGCGTGTGGCGCATATATTCCTGCAGGCCGAAGTTGGGGATCGACATGTCGAAGTGCAGGGCCGCGGCCATGGTGATCGGCGACAGGTCGGTGGCGCCGTGGCAGCCGGTCTTGACGTGGTGCAGGTCGGCGAAGGCGGCGATCTTCTTCAGGTTGGTGATGCCGCCGGCGTGCAGCACCGTGGCCCGCAGATAGTCGATCAGCTGTTCCTGGATCAGGATGTTGGCGTCCCAGACGTGGCTGAAGATCTCGCCGACGGCCAGCGGGGTGGTGGTGTGCTGGCGCATCAGGCGGAAGCCGGCCTGGTTCTCGGCGGGCACCGCGTCCTCCAGCCAGAATAGGCGGTAGGGCTCCAGGTCCTTGCCCAGGCGGGCCGCCTCGATCGGCGTCAGGCGGTGGTGGACGTCGTGCAGCAGGTGGACGTCCCAGCCCAGAACCTCGCGGGCCTTTTCGAACAGCTTGGGCGCGTGGTTGAGGTACTTGGCCGTCGACCAGACGTTCTCGGTGGGCAGGTCGGCGTCGGCCGGCTCGTAGAACATCTTGTCGCCCGACACGCCGTAGGTGCTGGCCAGGCCAGGCACGCCGGTCTGCAGGCGGATGGCCTTGTAGCCCATGCCCTTGTACTTCACCGCCTCGGCGATGGTGTCCTCGATGGTCTCGCCGTTGGCGTGGCCATAGACCGTGACGCCCTCGCGGCAGGCCCCGCCCAGCATCTGGTAGACCGGCAGGCCGGCGACCTTGCCCTTGATGTCCCACAGGGCCATGTCGACCGCAGCCAGCGCGGTCATGGCCACCGGGCCGCCGCGCCAGTACGAGCCGCGGTAGAAGAACTGCCAGATGTCCTCGATCCGGTGGGCGTCGCGGCCGATCAGGCAGGGGATCATGTGGTCGCGCAGATAGCTGACGACGGCCAGCTCCCGCCCATTGAGCGTGGCGTCGCCGACGCCCGTGACGCCGTCCGAGGTGGTGATCTTCAGGGTGACGAAGTTCCGCCCCGGGCAGGTGACGATGACCTTGGCGTCGATGATCTTGAGCATGGGAGTGTTGGTCTGCCTTCTCTACGTAAGTGGCCTGACCAATCCATAGGACATATCTTGCGGACGCGCCAGTGCGTCATGGCGTCTTTCGCTTCCATGCTCTAGGCTGGCGTCGGCCCGCCGATACGAGCGGGCGGGAAAGTCCCATGACCACATCGACCGCAGAAACCCGGAAGCTCTACCAGCAAGTCGCCAATGCGATCGCCGAATCGATCCGCGAAGGTGCGTTCCAGCCAGGGCATCGCCTGCCCTCAGAACGCGATCTGGCCGAGGAATTCAGGGTCAGCCGGCCCACGGTGCGCGAGGCGATGATCGCGCTGGAGATCCGCGGCCTGGTCGAGGCCCGTCATGGCTCGGGCGTCTATGTCACCGAGGCCGCGCCCGCCGAGGCGCCCGCGCCGGAGCTGGACATCGGCGCCTTCGAGCTGACCGAGGCCCGCCGCCTGATCGAGGGCGAGTCGTGCGCCCTGGCCGCCACCACCATTACCGACCAGGAACTGATCGACCTGGAAAAAATCCTCGACGACATGGTCGAGGAGAACGAACACGACGTGCGCGGCGACCTGGCCGACCGCCGGTTCCACGTCGCCATCGCTCGCGCCACCCGCAACAGCGCCCTGGTCACGGTGATCGAGAACCTGTGGGACCTGCGCTACAAGTCGCCGCTGTGCCGGGCGATGCTGGAGCGCGCCCGGCAGGTGGGCGTGCGGCCGCTGATCGACGACCACCAGGAGATCCTCAGCGCCCTGAAGGCCCGCGACTCCAAGACCGCTCGCAACGCCATGCGCGAGCACCTGGGTCGGGTGATCGACAACCTGCTGACCGCCACCGAGATCGACGCGATGCAGCAGGCCCGTAGCGAGGTCGCCGCCCGCCGCAGCGAACTGGCGCGCCGCTCCCTGATCTGATGGGTTCGACGGGCTCGCGGCAAGAAATTGGCCTGACCATGACGCTCGCAGAATAGAATTTGGCCGGTCTATTTGACCCTGCAATCGGAAGACGGCCGACTCTCGACCGCCTCGAAGGCCGGGCGCGATAGAACCGGACGCCCGCCGCGCTCGTTGAGACACCGCCATGGCCGAGACCGTCAACATCGTCTGCCCACACTGCGACGCCACCAACCGCCTGCCGGCCCAGCGTGACGCCAAGGCGGCCAAGTGCGGGCGCTGCGCCCAGCCGCTGTTCACCGGCCAGCCGGTCGACCTGACCACCACCCGTTTCCGCAAGCATGTCGCCAGCAGCCAGATCCCGATCGTCGCTGATTTCTGGGCGGCCTGGTGCGGGCCGTGCAAGGCGATCGCCCCGATCTTCGCCCGGTCGGCCGCCGAACTGGAGCCTCGCGCCCGCTTCGTGAAGGTCGATGTCGACGCGGAGCCGGCCCTGGCCCAGGCCTATGGCGTGCGCGGCATCCCGGCCCTGTTCCTGTTCAAGGACGGTAAGGTCGCGGCCAACCAGGCGGGCCTGCCCGACGCCGGCTTCTTCCGCCGCTGGCTGGACGAGCACGCGCCGGCCTAGGCTCTGGAGCCTTGAGCCCCCGCTCCGCGTTGAGTCCCGACGCAACGAAGGAACCAAGGCCGTGACGCCCAAGGCTCATCGCGCCCTGCTGATCGCCGGTCCCGCCGCCTTGCTGCTGTCGGCCTGCGGCGCCGGACCGGCCCTCCCCCCCGAACAGGGCTACGGCCCCAATCCCGCCCTCCCCGCCGCCAGGAAGCAGACGATCCCGGTGATGAAGATCGCCCCGGCGGTCGGCTGGGCCGACGGCCAGACGCCGGACGCCGCGCCCGGCTTCGTCGCCACCGCCCTGGTCCGCGGCCTGGACCATCCCCGCTGGCTTTACGTGCTGCCCAACGGCGACGTCCTGATCGCCGAGACCAACGCCCCGCCCAAGCCCGAGGACGGCAAGGGCCTCAGGGGCTGGTTTCAGAAGATGATCATGAAGCGCGCGGGTGCGACCCCGCCCTCGGCCAACCGCATCACCCTGGTGCGCGACGCTGACAATGACGGAACACTGGAGGTTCGCACGACCTTCCTGGCGGGCCTCCACTCGCCGTTCGGCATGGCCCTGGTGGGCGACACCTTCTACGTCGCCGACAGCGACGCCCTGCTGGCCTTCCCCTACCAGGCGGGTCAGACGCAGATCACCGCCGCGCCGCGCAAGGTCGCCGACCTGCCCGCCGGGCCGATCAACCACCACTGGACCAAGAACGTGATCGCCAGCCCGGACGGCCGGAAGCTGTACGTGACCGTCGGCTCCAACAGCAATGTCGGCGAAAACGGCATGGCGGCCGAGGAGCGCCGCGCGGCGATCCTGGAGATCGATCCGGCCACCGGCGCCAGCCGGATCTTCGCCTCGGGCCTGCGCAATCCCAACGGCATGGGCTGGCAACCCCAGAGCGGCGCCCTTTGGACCAGCGTCAACGAGCGCGACGAGATCGGCAGCGATCTGGTCCCCGACTACATGACCTCGGTCAGGGACGGCGGCTTCTATGGCTGGCCTTACAGCTATTACGGCCAGATAGTCGATGCGCGGGTCAAGCCGCAGCGGCCCGACCTGGTGGCCAGGGCGATCAAGCCGGACTACGCTCTGGGCGCCCACACCGCCTCGCTGGGCCTGACCTTCTACGACGCCGACGCCTTCCCGTCCCGCTACAAGGGCGGCGCCTTCGTCGGCCAGCATGGCTCGTGGAACCGCAAGCCGGTCAGCGGCTATCGCGTGGTCTTCGTGCCCTTCTTGAACGGCAGGCCGTCCGGGCCTGCCGAGCCCTTCCTGACCGGTTTCCTCGACGCCAAGGGCCAGGCCCTGGGGCGGCCTGTCGGCGTGGCGGTCGACAGGTTCGGCGCCTTGCTGGTGGCCGACGACGTCGGCAACGCCGTGTGGCGGGTCGCGGCCAACCGGCCGCCGCCCGCCCCGGCCAAGCCCGCGCCCTAAGCGGGCACGGCCTCGTCGGTCCCCACTTCGCGGGGCGGGGCGTTGAAGACCGCCTCGTCCAGTATGCCCTCGCGCTTGGCGACGATGGTCGGCACCAGGGCCTGGCCGGCGACATTGACCGCCGTGCGGCCCATGTCGAGGATCGGGTCGATGGCCAGCAGCAGGCCCACGCCCTCCAGCGGCAGGCCCAGGGTCGACAGGGTCAGGGTCAGCATGACCACCGCCCCGGTCAGGCCCGCCGTGGCCGCCGACCCCAGCACCGACACGAAGACGATCAGGCCGTAGTCGGTCAGCTGCAATGGCAGGTGGTAGAACTGGGCGATGAAGATGGCGGCCACCGCCGGGTAGATCGCCGCGCATCCGTCCATCTTGGTGGTCGCGCCCAGCGGCACGGCGAAGGCGGCGTAGGCGCGCGGCACGCCCAGGCGGGTCTCGGTGAGGGCCTCGGTCACCGGCAGGGTGCCGATCGACGACCGCGAGACGAAGCCCAGCTGAATGGCCGGCCAGGCGCCGGCGAAGAACCGCAGCGGGTTCAGCCCGTTCAGCGCCAGGATCGTCGGATAGACCACCAGCAGCACCAGGGTCAGGCCGAGATAGATCGCGCCGGCGAAGGCGCCCAGCTGTCCTAGGGTCGTCCAGCCGTACTGGGCCACGGCGTTGCCCAGCAGGCCGATGGTGCCGATCGGCGTCAGGCGGATCACCCACCACAGCACCTTGCGCACCACCGCCAGGGCCGAGGCGTTGAAGGCCAGGAAGCCTTCGCCGGCCGGACCGACCTTGATCGCCGCGACCCCGGCCACCAGGGCCAGGACCAGGATCTGCAGCACGTTGAACGAGGCGGTCGTCGTGGCCGCGCCATCGACGATCTTGGTCGAGGCTTGCAGGCCCAGAATGTTGGACGGGATCAGGCCGGTCAGGAAGTCGAGCCACGAGCCGGTGGTGCGCGGGGCGTGGGCGGTCGCCAGGTCGACCACGGCGTGGTCGCCGGGACGCAGGATCAGGCCGAGCGCGATGCCGATGGCGACGGCGATCAGGGCGGTAATCGCGAACCACAGCAGGGTGCGCCAGACCAGGCGCGCGGCGTTCTGCAACTCGCGCAGGTTGGCGATGCTGGCGACGATGGCGGTGAACACCAGCGGCGGCACCAGAACCCGCAGCAACTGCACGAAGATCGATCCCACCTGGTGCAGGGTCTCGGCCAAGCCGTAACCCGGCTGCCCCTCGGTCGGCCCCAGCGACCGGGCCAGCAGGCCCAGCCCCAGGCCGATCCCCATCGCGATCAGCACCTGGACGCCGAAGCTTCCGATGAAGCGGCCGGCCTTCGCCTTCGGTGACGAGGAAGGAGAAGTCTGGGGTTGGGTCATCTGGAACCTCTCGGGGCCCCTCCGGGCCCTCCCGCATCATGTCGCAAGGGCCGCCGGGATCATACCGAGCGGGCCGTGTTGCCCCAGCTTGTGGCGCCGCCCGGTGGAAACGCCCCATCAGAATTCATCGACGCCGGTTCAACGCACCTGGATCGACCGAATTGCGCAAGACGGCGCCCGGCGTCGGCGTGTCACATGGCCAAACACCAGGCGACGCCTCTAAAAGGGGCCGGTCGCAGCCTCCAGCACCCCAGGAATTTCCATGAGCCTGTCCTTTCTCATCGGCGCCATCATCGGTTCCGGCGTGTTCATCCTGCTGGGTCGCGCTCCCGCTCAGAAACTGGTCGAGGCT
The DNA here is from genome assembly GCF_004342605.1 of Caulobacter sp. BK020. Classification (GTDB taxonomy): domain Bacteria; phylum Pseudomonadota; class Alphaproteobacteria; order Caulobacterales; family Caulobacteraceae; genus Caulobacter. The sequence goes on along the minus strand of NZ_SLZL01000003.1, from coordinate 245,228 downwards.
GTTCAAGCCCGCATCGGCAAGCCACGCTAAGCGCGGTCGGAAGCAACGCGCGAACAGGCTGAAAGTTTTCGCGGCGTTTCCCCGCCCGAACACGCAAGCGTGTCGGAACGAAAGTCTTGACGAAGGCCTTTATTTGGTATCGGCGCGCAGTTCGCACGCCTTATGATGCCAAGGAGGCGTACATGTCTATTCTTGCGTGGATCGTGCTCGGCCTCGTGGCCGGCTTCATCGCCAGCAAGCTCGTCAGCCGCACCGGCGGCAGCCTGGTGGTGGACCTGGTGCTCGGGATCGTCGGCGCCGTGGTGGGCGGGTTCCTGTTCAACCAGTTCGGCTCGGCCGGGGTCACCGGCTTGAACCTCTACAGCCTGCTGGTCGCCGTCATCGGCGCGGTCGTTGTCCTGGCGATCTACCACGCCTTCACCGGTCGCCGAGCGCTCTGACATCTCACACGTTCGAAACAAGAAAAGCGCCTTCGGCCCAGCCGGAGGCGCTTTTTCATGGCGGGTGCTCTACAGCGCCACCGCCTGCTGCAGCATCTTCAGCGCCACGCGCAGGCACTCGATCCGCAGCGGCCCCCGGCCGATATCGCCGAACTGGGCCTGGCGATGGTGGGTGTAGCCGCCGCGGCGGGCGCAGGCGAAATGGACCAGGCCGCCGGGCCTTTCCGGATCGCCGACCTCCTCGGCCCAACCGGTGATCGACACGGCCACGCTGGCGTTGGAGCGCTTGATCGCCCCCTCGGCCATCGCGATCGCCGTCGGCTGCGAGACCGCGCCGCCGTGCGGCAGGAGAGACGGCGGCACGTCGAGGAGCTGGATCTTCGCCTCGTCGGTATAGACCACGAACCCCCGATCGAAGGCGTGGGAACATCCCGGCACGTCGGTCAGCAGCGACGCCAGCAGGCCGCCGGTGCAGCTCTCCGCCGTCGCCAGAGTCAGCTCGCGCGCGCAGGCGGTCTCCAGGACCGCCTGCGTCAGTTCGTCGATGTCGGGTGGCAGGATTGGATCAAGCACCTCGGCCATAGGCCCTCCGAAAGAGGGGAAGGCCGGGGCGGCCCTCCCCGCCGCGTCAGTTCGGCTGCTTCCCGCCCAATTCGGTCATCAGCTCTTCCTTGCGGAGCTTCAGGCGTTCGCCCATCGCTTCAAGGTCCTCGTCGCCCTTCTTGGCCTGGGCGAAGATGCCGCCGGGCTGCTCCTCTTCCTTGACGTGGTGCTTGATGTACTCGCCCAGCACCTTGACCTTGGCGTCGTAAAATTCGTCGCCCGGCTGCATGGCCTCGATCTCGGCGATCAGCTTCTTGGCGCCGTCGTGCTCGACATAGGCCTCGTCCAGCATGTCGTCCTCGACCTCGCCGCGCTCCTCCGGATAGAAGATCTCCTCCTCGATCCGCGTATGGACCTTGAGGGCCAGGGCGATCTTGTTGAAGAGGGCCAGCTTCTCGGTCTCCTCCTCCAGCTGTTCATATTCGTCGAACCAGCCTTCGACCTCGCGGTGGTCCTTCTTCAGAAGGGTGATGGCCAGCGGATCGCGGCGACCGGTGCGGCGCGTGCGACGAGGCTTGGCGGACTTGGCCTTGGTCGATGAGCTCTTGGCGGTGGTCGCCATGGTGTCTCTCCCTGAATGCTTGGTCGCCGAAGTCGGCGGATCACAAACACTTGGGGTCAGGGGGCGTTCCCGATTGAGACCTTTCTCGGAGAAGTCTTGCAGGTTGTGTCGAGCACCCGACGCCAGTAACCGCAAATAATTCTCATTAACATACAAGGCGCGCGAAAAAGCCCGGGCGCGAACGCCCGGGCTCTCTGGTCTTGGCGAAGAACCTGGCCTAGTGGCCGCCGGCCACCGCGTCTTCCTGGATCTGGTGCACGGTCGCGCCGCGGGCGGCGAACGCGAACCACAGGACATAGAGGTAGCAGACCAGCGGCACGATGAAGGCCAGCGAGCGCGCGCCGGTCGGGAAGGCGTGGATGAACATGTCGACCGTAAAGCCGTAGAGGATCGAGATGAACCCGCCGCCGCAGATGGCCATGCACATCAGGCCCGAAGTCGCCGAGGCGGGGGCCGACGAACGCTCCAGGGTGATGGTGAAGATGGTCGGGAACATGATCGAGTTGAACAGGCCGATCAGGATCGCCGCCACGCCGGGGATGAAGCCCATGGTCAGGGGCGCGATATAGTCGCCCGGCAGGTGGACGCTGCCGCCCAGGGCCGTGGCGGGCATGTGATAGGTGGCGATGATCAGGGTGCAGAGACCGGCGGCGCACGCGCCCACGATGGCCAGCATGGTCGTGGCCTTGACGTAGCGCAGCAGCATCGAGCCGCCGAACCGGCCGAACATCGCGAACAGCATGAAGATCGGACCGACGAAGCCGGCCACCTGCGAGGGCAGGTTCATGATCTGCTTCTGCTCCAGGAAGAAGATCATGCCCGAGATCACGCAGACCTCGGCGCCCACATAGAGAAAGATGCCGATCGAACCCAGATTGGCCCACTTGGATTGCAGGGCCTTGAACGGCGACTCGGCGTGCTCGGCCATCTTGGGCGCGTGCTCGGTGATGGTGTTGCGCACCAGGAACACGGCCAGGGTGAAGATGGCCAGGACCACCGCGATCAGCAGGTAGACGTTGGTCACGAAGCCCAGGCCCATGGCCTTCATGCTCTCGGTGATCACCACGTCTTTCTCGAACAGCGGCCCCTGCAGCAGGAACTTCGCGCCGAAGATGCCGCCGACATAGGCGCCCATCGAGTTGAAGGCCTGGGACAGGTTCAGGCGGAAGTGCGAGTTCTTCGCCTCGCCCATCGAGGCGATCAGCGGGTTGGCGGCCACCTGCAGCAGGGTGATGCCCGAAGCGGCCACGAACAGGCCCAGCAGCACGGTGATGAAGTTATGGGAGAACGTTGTCGACCAGGCGATCAGGCAGCCCGCGACGATGCCGGTCAGGCCCAGCACGATCGACTTGGCGTAGCCGTTCTTGGCCAGATATGCCGCCGAAGGGATCGACATGATCCCGTAGGCGATGAAGAACGCGAACTGGTTCAGCTGGGTCTCGAAGTCCGTCAGCGTGTAGATGACCTTCATGCTCTTCACGAGCGGGTCGATCAGATTGGTGACGAAAGCCCAGATGAAGAAGAGCGCCGTAACGTAGACGACGGCCAGGATCAGGCCGCCCCCTTTCGACTTGGGGGCCGCTCCGTTGCTCGGAGCCTGCGCCGCACCCATAGCTGCCATGTTGTTCCACTCCCTGTCCGACATTGCGGGACGCGACATCCACCTCAACAGTGACAACGTTGTCAAGCACCAGGCCTGAAAACGCGTGCTGCGGAGACCCCGCCGAGCCGCCCTGTGGGAACCGATTTCCCCGATTCGACGGTCGGATCGAAAACTCCGACAAATCATCGCCGATGGGAAGAGCATGATGACGATGATCGTCATTATGGCGGTGTTGACCTAGGCGATCATGAGGGCCGGCGGTTGGATTGACCGGCGCCTGCACGCAAAAACTGCGGGCCGCGGCCGGATTTTCGCTCCGGGGCGCTTGGGATAACGGCCCTCAAGGCTGCTTTCTCAGGCTGCGCGACGTCCGGGCGCCGGCGGGGCCGAAACCTCCCAGACGTCATGGGCGGGCTCGCCGGCAAGGATGTTCTCGGCGGTCATCAGGCCGCTGAGCGTGGCCTGGTCCCGAGCGCCGTCACGGTGCAGGCCGTTGCGGCCGGCCAGGTGCAGGCTGGGAAACTGCATCTTCAGGTCCAGGCGGATCATCGCCCGGTGCTCGGCGCAGTCCTCGTCCTCGATCGGCAGCACCTTGCGCTGGCGCACGACGCGGGCGTCGCAGACGGCGGTGGGATCCATCAGCCCCATCACCGCGGCCTCGCGCCAGGCCAGGGCCACCAGGTCGGCGTCGCTGGCCGTCCACAGGCCGTCGCCCTCGAAACAGAAATAGTCCAGGCCCAGGCAGCTGGCCGCCTCGCCCTCCGGCGCCATGGCCGGCGACCAGGCGCGGTAGTTCTGCACCCGGCCGACCTGCAGGTCGGCGTCGTGGACGTCGATCGCGGCCTCGAGCAGCGGCTTGCGGGTCCGGCCCACCAGGGCGACCGTGACCAGGTCGCGGTACATCAGCTCGCCGGCGTGGAACAGGCTGATCGGCGCCGGCCGCAGCATGGCCATCAGCTCGCGCAGCGGCGCGGTCGAGACCACGTGGTCGGCCGTGCGAATCTCGTGGGCGCCGTCGTCGCGCAGGATCGTCACGGTCCACGACTTGGCGAGCGGATCGAACTTCAGGGTCTCGACCCGGCGGCCCAGGGCGACTTCGCCGCCCAGGGCCGCGATCTGGTCGGCGCAGGCCCGCCACATCGAGCCGCCGCCCAGGCGCGGGTAGCGCAAGCTTCCCGCCGGCCCGGGGACGCTCGCGCGGCCGGCCGGCATCTGGTCGCGGATCAGGCCCGACACCTTCTCGGCGAAGGGCAGGAACAGCGTCGACGACAGCCGGGCGCCGAAACGGTTGCGGATCTCGTCGCCGAAGGTCCTGGGCGTCTTGATCGGGCGGATCTTGGCCAGGCCGAACGAGGCCAGGCAGGCCGCAGCGCCGCGCAGTCCCAGAAGGGCCAGGGCCTCCAGGGCCTTCAGCGGATAGGCGTAGAGCCGCTCGCGGTGATAGATCCGCGCCGTCCGGGGCTGCTCGACGAAGCCGTCCGGCAGCCATTCGGACCACAGGGCCAGCACGGCGGACGAGGTCGAGACGTAGGCGCCGCCATTCAGATCAATCTTGAAGCCATGATGGTCGATCGTGCGGCTCCCGCCGCCGACCTCATGCGGGTCCATTTCCAGGACGGCGACGTCGCGTCCCGCCTTGGCCAGGACATAGGCGGCGGTCAAGCCGGCCGGGCCGGCTCCGATCACCAAGGTTTCGACGTGCTGCCCCATGACGCGATGGTCCCCGTTCGAGAACCACCCTGGTCCGAGAAGGTTAAGGACCGTTCCGCCAACCTCGCCGAAACGGCCCCGAACTTGACCATGGGACACTCTGCCGCGCCCCTTGCGGACATGGCGATCCCTAGGCCAGTTGGTCGCCGATCGGCAGCGTCCGGATACGCTTGCCGGTGGCGGCGAAGATGGCGTTGACCAGAGCCCCGGGCGCCGGCGGCAGGGCCGGCTCGCCCAGGCCGGTCGGCGGGTTGTCGCTGGTCACGAAGCGCACCTCGACATCCGGCGCATCGGCCAGCCGCAGCATCGGGAAATCGCCGAAATTGCTCTGGACCACCGCGCCGTTCTCGATGGTGATCGCCTGGCCCAGGGCGCTGCCGATCCCGTCGAGGACCGAGCCTTGCACCTGCTGCTCGGCGCCGTTCGGATTGACGATCTGGCGGCCGACATCGACCGCCGCCCACGCCTTGCGAACCGTCAGGCCGCCATCGGTCGCGGCCGCCTCCACGACCACCGCCACATAGCCCCGGTGGCTGTAGTGGCAGGCCACGCCCAGGCCGACGCCCTTGGGGGTTTCACGTCCCCAGCCGGACGCCGCGGCCGCCCGGTCGAGCACCGCGCGCATCCGGCCGGTATGGAAGCTGTCACCCTTGCCCGGCTCGCCGATCAGCCGCGGCGCGCCCAGCAGCTTGCGGCGGAATTCCACCGGATCGGCGCCCGCCGCATGGGCCACCTCGTCGATGAAGCCCTGGAACACGAAGCCGTAGGCGTTGTTGCCCGGGGCCCGCAGCCAGCCCGTCGGCACGCCCAGCGGCATGACCGAGACGTCCTGGGCGTAGTTCTCCACCGCCCCATACGGAAACTGCGTGCCGCCGATATTGGCGGCGCGGACGAACCGCTCGCCCTCGCCGAAGGTCACGAAGTGGTTGCGCCAGGCCGTCAGCCCGCCCTGGGCGTCCAGCCCCGCCGTCAGCCGATGGAAGCCGGCCGGACGGTAGAAGTCGTGCTGGATATCGTCCTCGCGGGTCCACAGCAGCTTGACCGGCGCGCCGACCGTCTTGGAGATCCACGCCGCCTCGACCATGAAGTCGTTCATCAGCCGCCGGCCGAAACCGCCGCCGCTGCGGGTGAAGTGGATGGTGATGTCCTCGGGCTTGATCCCCAAGGTCTTGGCCACCAGCTCGCGGCCGTCCTCCGGGTTCTGGGCCGGGGCCCAGATCTCGACCTTGCCGTCCTTGAAACTGGCCGTGCAGTTCTGCGGCTCCAGCGTGGCGTGGGCGTTGAACGGATAGCTGTAGTCGGCCCGGACCACCTTGGCCGCGCCCTTGAGGGCGGCGTCGACGTCGCCGACCGTCTTGAGCGTCCGATGCGGCGGCTGGCCGTGCAGTTCGGCGGCCTTGGCGATGAAGCCGGCGCTGCTCTGGGCGCTGGTCGGATGGTCGGCCCAGGCCACCTCCAGCGCGTTGCGACCCTTGCGCGCCGCCCACCAGCTGTCGGCCACCACCACCACGCCGCCCAGCAGGCCCTCCAGTTCGGTCCCGCCGTCGACCACGAAGGCGTGGCGCACGCCCTTGACCGCCTTGGCCGGCGCCAGATCGACCTTGGCGACCTTGGCAGCGAAAACCGGGGCCTTCATGAAGGTGGCGTACAGCATGCCCGGCACGCGCACGTCGATGCCATACAGCGGCTTGCCGACGACGATGGCGGCCGTGTCCGACTGGGGCTGCGGCTTGCCGATGATCCTGTAGGTCTTGGAGTCCTTCAGGACCAGGGTCTTGGGGTCGGGCGCGGCCAGGCCGGCCGCCGCCTGGGCCAGTTCGCCATAGGACAGCCGGCGCTGGCCGGCCTTGTCGACCACGAAACCGGGCTCGGTCGCCAGGCTGGCGGCCGGGACGTCCCAGCGCTGGGCGGCGGCCTGGACCAGCAGGGCGCGCCCTGTCGCCCCGACCTGGCGCATCGGCTCCCAGTCGTCCGGGGTGGAGGTGCTGCCGCCGGCCGACTGGTCGCCGAACACCTGGGCGTCGATCGGCGCCTGCTCGATGCGGACGGCCGACCAGTCGACGTCCAGCTCCTCGGCGATCAGCATCGGCATCGAGGTCTTGATCCCCTGCCCGATCTCCGGCCGCTTGGCGGCGATGGTCACCCCGCCGTCGGGCGCGATGCGGACGAAGGCGTTGAACGGATTGGCGCCCGCCTCGCCCTGCGCCCGCCCCGGGCCCGGCAGGCTGAACGACAGCAGCAGGCCGCCGCCGGCCGCCGCGCCGGTCTTCAGGAACAGGCGGCGGGCGGGGTTCTCCAGGATCGCGGTCATGCTCACGCCTCCACCTGGCCGGACACCGCCTTGATGGCCTTGCGAATGCGGATGTAGGTGGCGCAGCGGCAGAGATTGCCGTTCATCGCTGCGTCGATCTCGTCGTCGGTCGGCTTGGGCGCGGCGGCCAGCAGGGCCGTGGCCGACATGATCTGTCCGGCCTGGCAGTAGCCGCACTGCGGCACGTCGATCGCCGTCCAGGCCGCCTGCACCTTGGCGCCGACCGGATTGGCCCCGACGCCCTCGATGGTGGTCACCGCCTTGGCGCCCACCCGGGCCAGCGAGGTGACGCACGAGCGCATGGCCACGCCGTCGATGTGGACCGTGCACGCCCCGCACTGGGCCACGCCGCAGCCGTACTTGGTCCCGACCAGGCCCAGTTCGTCGCGCAGCACCCACAGCAGGGGCGTGTCCGGCTCGGCGTCCACCGTGTGGACCTGACCGTTCACCTTCAGACTGGTCGACATGCCGCTACTCCCGAACTGAGACCGGCGCACACTGCCAAAGGGTTGGAACAACGACCAGAGGGTGCGGTTGTCATAAAACTGTCATTGAAAGCTTGAACGCGGCCGGCTTCCGTGGTTCCGCTCCGCCGCGTCGGGCGTTGTTCAGTACAAGGATCGTCCGAAAACCCTCCACGCTTCGAACAGAGGATGAAGCGACCATGCTGGGCTTGTTCCGGGCCGTCATGCCCAAGGAAGACCGCTTCTTCGACCTGTTCGCGCAGCATGCCGCCACCCTGGTGGCCGGGGCCAAGGCGCTGCAGGACCTGATGCAGGGCGGCGACGGCGTCGAGGCCGCCAGCGCCCGCGTCTACCAGCATGAGGAAGAGGCCGACGAGATCACCCGCCAGGTGATGGGCGCGGTCCGCCGCAGCTTCATCACCCCGTTCGACCGCAGCGACATCCAGGATCTGACCACCTCGCTGGACGACGCCATCGACCAGATGCGCAAGACCGCCAAGGTCGTCAGCCTGTTCGAGGTCAGGACCTTCGAGCCGCAGATGCGCGAGATGGCCGCGATCATCGTCCAGGCCGCCGAGCTGACGGTCGAGGCCGTGGCCCTGCTGCCCGACATGCGCAAGAACGCCCAGCGCCTGACCGAGCTGGCCGTCCGCGTCACCCAGATCGAGGAGCAGGCCGACCAGATGTACGATCAGGGCCGCAAGGCGCTGTTCCTGGCTCAGAAGGGCGGCGATCCGATGACCTTCATCGTCGGGGTCGACATCTACAGCCACCTGGAAAAGGTGGTCGACCGCTTCGAGGACGTCGCCAACCGCATCAGCGGCATCGTGGTCGAGCAGGTCTAGTGGACCCGACATTCCTGATCCTGGTCGTGCTGATCGTCGTCGCCCTGGGCTTCGACTTCCTCAACGGCCTGCACGACGCGGCCAACTCGATCGCCACCATCGTCTCGACCCGCGTGCTGTCGGCCCGGTGGGCGGTGCTGTGGGCGGCGTTCTTCAACTTCATCGCCTTCGCGGTGTTCGGCACCAGCGTGGCCAAGATGGTCGGGGCCGGCATCGTCGATCCGCACATCATCAGCGACCGCCTGATCTTCGGGGCGCTGATGGGCGCGATCAGCTGGAACCTGATCACCTGGTGGGCCGGCATCCCCTCGTCCAGTTCCCACGCCCTGATCGGCGGTCTGGTCGGGGCGTCCGTCGCCAAGGTCGGCGGCCTGGGCGCGGTGCAGTGGGCGGGACTGGGCAAGACGGCGGCGGCGATCGTGGTCTCGCCGACCCTGGGCTTCCTGCTGGCCCTGCTGCTGGTGCTGGTCGTCTCCTGGACCTTCCTCAAAAGCTCGCCGTTCTTCGCCGACCGGGTGTTCCGCAAGCTGCAGTTCGTCTCGGCCGCCGCCTATTCGCTCGGCCACGGCGGCAACGACGCCCAGAAGACCATGGGCATCATCGCCGCCCTGCTGTTCGCCCACGGCATGAGCGGCCAGCCGGGCCACATCCCGTTCTGGGTGGTGATCTCGTGCCAGACGGCCATGGCGCTGGGCACGCTGTTCGGCGGCTGGCGGATCGTCCACACCATGGGCAGCAAGATCACCCGCCTGACGCCGATGCAGGGCTTCTGCGCTGAAACCGGCGGCGCCATTACGTTGTTCTTCTTCACGCACCTGGGCGTTCCGGTCTCGACGACTCACACGATCACGGGCGCTATTGTCGGCGTCGGCGCTTCGCGTCGGGTTTCGGCCGTCCGCTGGGGCGTGGCCAAGAGCATCGTGACCGCCTGGATCGTCACCTTGCCAGCGGCCGGCCTTGTCGCGGCGGCGTTCTACTATCTCGGGTTCTGGATGACGTGAGCGACACGGCGGGCGGCAAGCAGGCGGGACGCAAGTCCGCGACACGGCGTCGCCAGGTCGCCGCCCTGCCTTGGCGCGTCGATGCGGCCGCGGGCCTGCAGATCCTGCTGGTGTCATCGCGCGAGACCCGCCGCTGGGTGATCCCCAAGGGCTGGCCGATGAAGGGCAAGACCGATCCCCAGGCCGCCGCCCAGGAAGCCTATGAGGAGGCCGGGCTGGACGGCCGCATCGAGACCAAACCCGTTGGCGACTATCCCTATCTGAAGCGCCTGAAGAGCGGCGTGGCGCGCCCGGTGACGGTCGACGTCTATTCGATGGAAATCACCGGCGAACACGCCACCTGGCCGGAGAAGGGCCAGCGGACGCTGCGGTGGATGTCGCCGGTCGAGGCCGCCCTGGCGGTGCAGGAGCCGGAGCTGCGCGACCTGATCGCCCGCTTCGCCCAGGTCGAGCTGCCCGCCGAGGAGCGCCCGGCCCCCGCCCCGGCCCCGACGCCGATGCGCGTGGCCCTGACCCGCCTGCGCCGGCGGATCAGCGTGCTGTGGGGCCGTCGGCGCCATTCCTGACCGCGCGCCTGGGGACAGGCTGGGGATAACTCGACAAGCCGCTTGGCGTTCATTATGTTCTTGTTCTGTTCCAGAACGAGAATCGCCATGCAGCTGTCCCTCGACCTGTCGACCTCGCCGCTCGAAGCCCTGCGCGACGGGCTGCTCAAGACCTTCGGCCCGCAGCGGCCGACCAAGCGGCTGGATCCCGTCTCCCAGCTGGTCAAGGCGTCGATCAGCGGCCGGACCAAGGACGCGACCTCGTGGGCCGTCTATCACCGCCTGAAGGAGCGCTTCGCCGCCTGGGAAGATCTGGCCGAGACGCCCGACGCCGAAGTCCAGGAGCTGATCAAGGACGTCGCCTTTCCCGAAGAGAAGGCCCGCCACCTGCCCCACGCCCTGCGGCTGATCCAGGTGCGCAGCGGCTGGACGCTGTCGCTGGACCATCTGGCCGAGCTGGAGGTGGACAGCGCCCGCTGGTGGCTGCAGGGCCTGCCCGGCGTCGGGGTCAAGGTCGCCGCCTCGGTGCTGAACTTCAGCCCCCTGAACATGCGGGCCCTGGTGGTCGACACCCATGTGCACCGCGTCGCCGCCCGCTACGGCCTGATCCCCGCCAGCTATGACACCGCCCACGCCTATCGCGCCCTGATGGACATGGTCCCCGACCGCTGGACCGCCGAGGACCTGTACGAGCTGCACTGGCTGATGAAGGGCCTGGGCCAGCTGCTGTGCACACACCACGCGCCGCGCTGCGGGGCGTGCGCGCTGAAGCCGGCCTGCTCGCGGGTCGGCGTGGAGCGCAGCGCCGACATCCTGGCCTGGCGGCCACGTTCCTAGACGCCAGCGGGAGGATGAACCGTTGACGCGCTCACGCGCTCCCTGGCCATGGCTGAGGATATCCGTATCGGCACGGCCGGCTGGAGCGCTCCACGAACCCTCGACGTCTTCCCCGCCGAAGGCTCCGGCCTTGAGCGCTATGCGGCGGTGTTCAACGCGGTCGAGATCAACTCGTCCTTCTACCGACCTCACCAGCGCAAGACCTACGAGCGCTGGGCCGCCTCGACGCCGGCGAGGTTCCGGTTCGCGGTCAAGGCGCCCCGCACGATCACCCACGCGCGGCGGCTGGTCGACTGCGGCGAGCCGACTGCGCGGTTCCTCGACGAGTGCGGCGGCCTGGGCGACAAGCTCGGACCGCTGCTGATCCAGTTGCCGCCGAGCCTGGCGTTCGACGCCCGCATCGTGGAGCGTTTCCTCGCCGCCTGGCGCAAGGCGACCCGCGTCGCGACGGTGCTGGAGCCCCGCCATGCGACCTGGTTCGGGCCGCCGGCTCAGGCGCTGCTGGAAGATTTCGAGATCGCCCGGGTCGCCGCCGATCCCGCGGTGGTCCCCGCCGCGGCCGAGCCGGGCGGCTGGTCCGGCCTGGCCTATCGCCGCTTGCACGGTTCGCCGGCCATGTACGCGACCTCGTATGACGACGGTCGGCTGCCCCCCTTGGCCGAACGGATCGCCGGCGAGGCCGCAGCCGCCGAAAGCTGGTGCGTGTTCGACAACACCCGGTTCGGCGCGGCGACGACCGACGCCCTGAAGCTGATGGCCCTCACCGCGCCTTCGCCAGTTCGCTGAAGGTCCGCGTCCCGATGCCGTAGTGACGCCAGTCCTTGTAGTCGAAGTGCCACCACTCCTCGGGATAGATCTCGAAACCCTGGGCGACCATGGCCTCGCGCAGCAGCGACCGCATGGCCCGCTGCTTGGTCGTACCGCCGATGAAGTCGGCATAGGATCGGCCCGACATCTCGTCGTAGCGGCTGGGCATCTCGACCGGCTTGCCGGTCTTCAGGTCATACAGCGTCAGGTCGACGGCGCAGCCGCGGTTGTGGCGCGAGCCCTGGGCCGGGTCGGCCACGAACATGTGGTCCTCGGGCGGCGTCGCCTCCCAGAACATCCAGGTGACGAACCAGGGCCGATAGGCGTCGTGGATCAACAGGCCGTAACCCTTAGCCTTCAGGGTCTGGGCGGCCCGCGCCAGGGCCAGGGCGGCCGGGCGCTGCATATAGGCGGCGGCGCGCTCGTACAGCGGCAGGCCCATGAAGTTGTCGGAGCCGGCATAGCGGATGTCCAGGCGGATGGTCGGATCCAGGGTCGCGAGGTCCACCAGGTCGGCGGGCCGATGCGGGTCGGTCTCGACCGGCGGCGTGGCGGCCAGGGCGCGGACCCGCAGGGCGGCGGGGTCGGCGCGCACCGCCGCCCGGACGCCGGCCTCGACCTCGGCCCCGAAGTCGTGACGCGGCAGGCGGGTCCCGTCCAGGCGCACGGCGACCGGTTCCAGCACCAGCTCGCCGCCGCCCTCGATCCGATAGCGGTTGCGGCCCAGCGGCGTCAGCCGGGCGTCCTCGCGGCCCATGCCGTCGACCCGCAGGACGCCAGCCCGCTCGAACACCGTCAGCGGCGCCGCGCGCTGGCCGTACTGGCCGACGGCCGCCATCTCGGCGGCGTCCAGGGGCTGGGCGAAAGCGGCGGTGCTCAGGGCAAGTCCGATCAGCAAGGGGGTGACCAAGGCCAAGGCTACGATCCTAACCCGCATCGTCCCGCTCCCCTATCCAGCCGTCATGCCGCCTACGCCTCCACGTGCACCCGGCGGAAACGGCCCTGCAGATAGACCAGCGGCTCGTGGTCCGGGTCGTAGCGCAGCTTGACCACCCGGCCGACATAGACCCGGTGGTCGCCGGCGTCGAAGACCTGGTGGGTCACGCATTCGAAATTGGCCATGCAGTCGGGCAGGATCGGAACGCCGGTGCCCCAGGTCTCGGTGTCGATGCCGGCGAACCGGTCGTCGTCCTTCTGCACGAACTGGCGGGCCATCAGTTGCTGGTCGGCGTGCAGCACATTGACCGTGAACCGTTCGGCGGCGTCGAGGATCGGCAGGCTGCGCGACTTCAGGTCGACGCAGACCAGGGCCAGCGGCGGGTCCAGCGACACCGAGGTGAACGAATTGGCCGTAAGCCCCACCCGCCGGCCGTCCTCGCAAACCGTGGTGATCACCGTCACCCCGGTGGTGAAGCATCCGAAGGCGTGGCGCAGCGCCCGGGCGTCGTGCGCGCCGCCCTCGCCCAGTTCGATCGTGACCGGCTGACTCATGGGTTCAAGCTGTGAGGCAAAGCGGCGTTGCGGGCAAGGGTTTGGGCCATGGGACCCAGTCCGCTTGCCCCCTACGGACCGCTTCGCGGTCGTCTTCCCCCAGAGGGGGAAGAGCCTCGCTCCGCCCCCTCCGGGGGCGGACAGACCGCGCAGCGGTCAGGTGGGGGCAAGTGTCAGCGTCCTCACGCGATCTCTCGCTGAGTTGGTGGAAAGGGACGCGGAGCGCCGGACATCGTCCGGAGTTCTTTTGATAAATACCGTTTCGACGAAGCCCGATCGCTCCGCGCGCTCGTTTTCCGCCAGCGTCCGGTGGGCAGCCCTATTGAGGCTTAGCCGGACCCGGTCTCGATCCCTTTCGGGAGAAACCAGACGTCGGGGGCGCGGGCCTATGGGCAAATCACGCGCTTTATCCCCGTTCGACGCCGACGGCGGGCGGACTTCCCAACGATGGAAGGCCCCGGACACGCTGGAGTAACCCCCTCCAGCCCAATCCCGCTCGATCGCCCCCCGCCGCCGCATCGGTCGCTGGCCATGCGCCCTTTCCCCGCGTCGAGGTGGGTTCAGGATAAGGGCGCCCGGACAGGGTGAGGGGCATAAAGTTTTAGCGCAGCGAGATCAGCGGCTTGTCCGCCACAGTGACGGGGACATGCCCTTGCGGCGTGTCCCCAAGCATCGGCTCAGTGCGAACTCTGGGGACACGCCGCGAGGGCGCGTCCCCGCACAGGAGGCGGGGACACGCACTCACGCCAGACCCCCTGCCAACCAGCCGACGCCGTGCCGTGAGTGCGCGCCCCCCTACCCCTCGATCACGTGCGGCACGAAGCGGGCCAGGTTCTTGGTGACCACGCTGTCGTCCTCGCGGACGCCGATGCCGGCCGGTTCGTTGCCGACCATCCACGCGCCGATCACCGGGCGCTTGCCGTCAAAATCCGGCGGCGGGTGGTAGGCCTGGACGATCGCGCCTTCCGCGCCATAGCCCTGGTCGAGCACCGTCTCGCCAAGGTGTTCCAGGCCCCCGCCGACGATCTCGACATTGGCCCCCTCGCGCGAGAACAGCGGCTTGCGCACGAAGCGGCCGCCCAGCGCCAAGGCCGCCGGATCGCCCTCGAAATAGGCCTCCAGCAGGTTGGGATGGCCGCGATGACGCTCCCACAGCAGCGGCAGGACGCCCTTGTTGGACAGGATCGCCTTCCACGGCGGCTCGATCCAGCGGACCTGGGCGGTGTTCAGGTGCGCGGCATAGGGCTCGCGCAGCATGAACTCCCACGGATAGAGCTTGAACGCCGCCTGCAGGACGAAGCCCTCCAGGTCGACGAACTGGCCCTCCTCGTTCAGGCCGATGTTGGCCATGGCCACGAACTTGGGCTCGACGCCGGCCTGCAGGGCCAGGTCCTCGAGGAAACGCACCGTCTGGCGATCCTCGACCGCGTCCTCGTCGCTGGCGAAGTGGACGAAGCCGCCGGTCGGGAACAGCACCTTGAACCGGTCGCGCAGGGCCTCGAACAGGCTGTTGAACTGGTCGGCGCTGGCGGGAAAGGTCCCGCTTCCGATCAGTTCTTCCAGCCACAGCCACTGGAACGTGGCCGCCTCGAACACGCTGGTCGGGGTGTCGGCGTTGTACTCGTAGAGCTTGGGCTTGGACCGGCCGTCATAGCCGAAGTCGAAGCGGCCGTAGAGCGACGGCGACTTGGCGCGCCAGGAGGCGGCCACGAAGTCGCGATGCTCGGGCGGGATCGCCAGCCGCTCCATCAGCTCCTGGCTGCCGGCCGCCTCGTCGACCAGGTCCAGGCACAGGTCGTGGAGCTCGGCCGCGGCCGGCTCCAGGTCCTGCTCAACCTGGTCCAAAGTGAAGGCATAGGCCGTGGACTCGTCCCAATAGGCCTGGCCCTCAGTGTGGTGGTAGACGAACCCGACGGCCTCGGCCTTGGCCTGCCAGTCGGGACGCGGGGTCAGCTTGAGGCGGCGCACTACTCGGTCTTGCCGCCGTCGCCGGGCTTCTGCTCGATCTGCAGCGTCGGCTGGGCGGGGGCCAGGCGGGCCAGGATGTCGTCGGCGCTGGACTGGCCAGGCAGGATGCCGGCCAGGCGCAGCTTTTCGTCGAGGTCGGCACCGGTGCGGCGGTCTTCCAGCTCGCCGGCGGCCTTGATTCGCTCGCCGCGGATCGCCTGGCGTTCCTTGATGCGGGCCAAGCTGTCGGCGGCCGAGCCGAGCGCCGCGCCGGCCCCGGCTCCGCGCGCCGAGACGGCGGCCTGGGCCTTCTGGACGCTCTCGTTGACCTTCACCACCTCGACCTCGCGGCGCAGGGTCTCGATGCGGCGGTCGGTGGCGGTGATGGCCTGGTGCAGCTGGTCCTCGGCCGTGCGCATGTCGCCGATCTGCGGCTCCTTCAGCGCGATGTCCTGCTCGAGGTCGGCGATGCGTTGGGCCACCTGGCGGGCCAGGTCCATGTCGCCCTTGGCGACGGCGGCGCGGGCCGAGGCCTCGTACTTGGTCACCTGTTCGCGGAAGCCAGCGACTTCCTTTTCCAGGATGCGGCGGCGAGCCACCAGGGTGGCCATGTCGTCGCGGGCCTTGCCCTGGGCGGTGTCGGCGTCGCGGATCTCCTGGTCGAGGATGCGCAGGGCGTTGGCGTCGACGACGGCCGCGGTGGCCTCGTGCGCGCCGGCGCGACCCAGGGTGAACAGCTTGCTCCAGATGGACATGTGGGGTCTCCGAGTCGCGGGCTTAGGCGGCGGGGGTGAAGGACGAGCGCAGGTCGGACGCGGCCTCGATGGCGTTTTCGGCCAGGACCCGCAGCTCGATCAGGATGTCGTCCAGCGACGAGCTGGGCGCCAGCTCGCCAAACAGCTCGTAATAGTCGCGGCCATTGACGGCGCTGATGCCGAAGTTCGACAGCGGCACCAGCTTCTGGGCCTTGAGCAGGAACTCGTTGAAGGCGTGGCGGTCGGGCTGTTCGTCGACCGGCCACAGCAGCACCGAGGCGGCGATCTGCTGGTCGCTGACGCTGATGAAGATCTCCAGGTCGCCGTGATCGTGCATGGTCACCAGCAGGATCGGGTCGGCGCCCTCGACGACGCGGGCCGTCATGGCGTCGCTGAAGCCGTCGGAAAGCGCCGTCTTCAGCGAGCGAACAGTCCAGGCGGGGGTCGTCATCGAGCGGTGTCTCCTTCGGCCAAGCCTCTCCCGAGGCTGTTTCATACTAGATGGGCGAGCGAACGCCAGTCGTCGAGAGCGCAACCTTACGTGCGCCCATGACAAGTTGGTAATCCCCTTCCCCCTTTTGTGAGCAGGAATGACGTCGTACATGTGACGCGAGTTTCGCAGCGGGTCGTTCATGTTCAGCAAGCTCTTCGGCCGCAAGGACGCCGCGCCCGCCTCGGCCCTGCCGGCGATTCGCAACGTCACCCTGGGCCGTACGGTCTGGTTGGACAGCCTGGCCTGGCGGCGGCTGGGCGACGACCTGAAGTTCGCGCTCGACACCGACACGCTGGAAATCACCGCCCAGGGTCTGGTCGAGCTGCGCGAAGGCGGCTTCGTCCACCGGTTCTATACCGACGACAACATCATGTTTCAGGCCGTCTCCGACGACCGCGACGGCCAGCGTGTCACCGACGTCACGCTCTTCATCCCCTGGGACAGCGCCTATCCGGGCGGCCGGGCCGACGAGGACGCCTGGGCCAGACGGCTGCGGGCGCGCACCTTCACCGGTCCGGGCCTGCCGGAGTATCGGCGCGACTGGTTCGGCGACGAGGCCGAAAGCCAGGAACCGGTCAGCTTCTGGGAAGACGTCCATGACGACCGCGACGGGATCCCGGACCGGCGGATCTTCCAGACCTGCATGCTGTTCTCGCGTGACCTGCCAGGCGACGGGCGCGAGCTTCTGTTGGCCATTCAGCAGGAAAACGAGAACGAGGACGCCCGCCGGCGCGAGGTGTCGTTCGAGATCATGATCGGCGTGGCCTTGAGCGTCGGCGAATTCCGGGCCTAGGGTAAGTTTTCATTTTAACGCATTTTCTTCACGCGAACCGGAAACCACTTCGCTCGAAAATGCTCTGGGGGAAAGACATGAGCGATCTGCACGGATTTGGCGGCAACGCCCTGGCCTTCCTGGTGGCCTTCGTGGTCGCCGGCGTGTTCACCGTCGTCTTCAAGCTGATCTACCAGTGGGTGACGCCCTACAACGAGGCCAAGCTGATCCGCGAGGGCAACGTCGCCGCGGCCCTCGCCCTCGGCGGGGCGCTGGTCGGCTACGTGCTGCCCCTGGCCTCGGCGCTCAGCAACACCGTGTCGCTGGTCGAGTTCTGCGCCTGGGCGGCCCTGGCCGGCGTGATCCAGATCGCCGCCTTCACCCTGGTGCGCACCGTGGCCATGAAGGACGTCGCCGCCCGGATCGAGAAGGGCGAGATCGCCGCCGGCGTCTATCTGCTGAGCATTTCCCTGGCGGTCGGCGTGCTGAACGCCGCCTGCATGACGGCCTGAGGCGCGCCATGACCCATCAGCCTCCTTTTCCGCGCCGCCGCCTGCGCTCCCGCAACCTGGCCCTGACCGGCCTGATGGCCGGCACGGCGATCTCGATCAGCGCCTGCGACGATCCCGGCGCGGCCACCCAGTGGGGCGACCCGCCGGCCGCCTCCAGCGAGATCGACGCCAAGACCTACGCCTCGCTCGACGACTGCAAAAAGTCCGGCGACATGACCGCCGAGCAGTGCGACACCGCCTACGCCCAGGCCCAGAAGGACAGCGCCGCCAACGCCCCCAAGTTCAGCGACCAGCAGACCTGCGAGGAACGCTACGGCGTCTCCCAGTGCGTGCCGCGCAGCGACAACAACGGCGGCAGCTTCTTCACCCCGCTGCTGACCGGCTTCATCGTCGGCCAGGCGCTGAACAACATGGGCGGCGGCTATTACGGCGCGCCGATGTATCGCGACCGCGACGGGACCTATTACGGCGGCTCGGGCTATCCACTGTCGCGCGACTATGTCACCGGCCGCACCCGCGTGCGCACCGACAGCTTCAACGCCCCGGAAATGCGCGCCCCGACCCGGGTCCAGAGCCGCAGCTCGGTGATCTCGCGTGGCGGCTTCGGCGGCGGCGGCCGCTCGTTCGGAGGATAACCTTCGGCTCCTGCTCGTCCCGCCAAGGCCCGGGACGGGGGAAACGGAAAGGCAAACAGACTGTAAACCATTGTAAAAACGGCGGTACAGCTAGGAGCCGAGGAGGCGTCCGCACGGTACGCTCGCCAACGCGGATGGTCGCCTTGATCCTTCCCCCCGGACAGCGCCCCGCCGCCGCGCGCCCCGCTCCCCACCGCGGGGCGCGCGAGTTACCCCAAATGTTTGTTCTTACGCATTTTCTTCACGCGAACCGGAGCCCACTTCGCTCGAAAATGCTCTTGTTGCAAGTGAGCCCATGAAAGTCGCCCTGCTCGACGACGACGACAGCCACAACGCGCTGGTCGCCGCCCTTCTGGGGCCGGCCGGCTATGACTGCACCAGCTTCACCCGCCCCGAGCGCCTGTTGGCCGAACTGCGCCGCCAGACCTTCGACCTCCTGATCCTCGACTGGAACATGCCCGAGCTCAGCGGCATCGAGACCCTGCGGCGGGTCGGCGAGCTGCTGAGCCCGTCGCCGCCGGTGCTGCTGCTGACCAGCCGCTCGGTCGAGGCCGACTTGGTCGAGGGGCTGAACGCCGGCGCCGACGACTATATCGTCAAGCCGCTGCAGCCGCCGGTGCTGCTGGCCCGGGTCAACGCCCTGGCCCGGCGGGCCTATCGCCCGGCCGCCGCGCCACAGGTCGAGCAGCACGGCCCCTACCGCCTGGACCCCGGCGCCCAGACCGTCAGTTGGGGCGACAATCTCGAGGCCCTGACGCCCAAGGAATTCCAGCTGGCCGCCCTGCTGTTCAACAATCTGGCCCGCCCCCTGTCGCGCGAGTACCTGCTGCGCCGGGTCTGGGGCCAGCGGCCCGACCTGGAGACCCGCACCCTGGACGCCCACGTCTCGCGCCTGCGATCAAAGCTTCACCTGCGCCCCGCGAACGGCTTTAGACTGACGACGGTCTATGGGTTCGGCTACCGGCTGGAAGTCTGCGAGCCCGAGACAGACGCCGCGTCCGGAGCCGCTGAATGATCCTTCGACCGTCGCTGTTCGCCCTGGCCGCCGTCCTGGCCCTGGCGTCCGGCCCCGCGCTGTGCGCGCCGCGGGCCCCGGCCAAGCCGTCGAAGCCCGCCGCCGCTCCGGTCGATCCGCCGGTCCGCTACGTGGTCCGGCCCGGCGACACCCTGTTCGACCTGGGCCGCGCCTATCTGCGCCGGACCAACGACTATCGCCACGTGCAGCGCGCCAACCAGATCAGCCGGCCGCGCGTGATGCCGGCGGGCAAGACCCTGACCATCCAGGCCGACCTGCTCAAGACCCAGCCGATCGACGCCCGGCTCAGCGCCTTCAGCGGCCGGGTTGAGATCGAAACAGACGGCCGGCGCGTCCCCGCCGAAAAGGGCATGACGCTGAAGGAAGGCCAGCGTGTGATCACCGGTCCCGGCGCCTTCGCGACGTTCGAGATGGAGGACGCCTCGCGCGTCACCCTGCCCTCCAACACCGCCATGCGCGTGGTGCGGCTGCGCAACGTGGTGCTGACCAACGCCCCGCAGCGGGTGTTCAGGCTGGACGAGGGCCGCAGCGCGATCCAGGCCACGCCCAACCCCAATCCCAACGCCCGCTTCGAGGTGCGCACCCCGGTGTCGATCTCCGCCGTGCGTGGCACCGAGTTCCGGGTGGCCGCGGCGGAGGGACGGGCCCGGACCGAGGTGCTGAAGGGCGCGGTCGGGGTGGGTCCCGGCGAGGCGTCGCCGCTGGGCCCGCCGGTTCCGGCCGGCTTCGGCGTCACCGTCACGCCCGGCGCAGCCGGGGTCAGCGCGCCGGTCGCCCTGCTGCCCGCGCCCACGCTGAACCCGGCCGACCAGAACCAGACCGACCGCACCGTGCACTTCGCCCTGCGCCCCCAGACGGGCGCCGCCGGTTACCGCCTGCTGCTGTCGCGCGACGCCGGCTTCGTCGACCTGTTCGCCGAAGCGACCCAGGCCGAAGCCGCCGCCGACTTCGGCCCGCTGGAGGACGGCGTCTATTTCGTCCGCGTCACCGCCCTGGATCCGGCCGGCCTGGAAGGCGCGCCCGCCGACTACAGCTTCGACCGCGACCTGGACGTCCTGGAGCCCGGCGCCCCGCCCGTCGCCGAGGTCCGCGGCAAGCATCGCAGCTTCCTGTTCCGCTGGAGCGCGGCGGGCGGCGGCGTGCGCAGCTTCCGCTTCCAGCTGTTCGCCGGGACGGAAGCCGTCGCACCGATCG
The DNA here is from genome assembly GCF_004342605.1 of Caulobacter sp. BK020. Classification (GTDB taxonomy): domain Bacteria; phylum Pseudomonadota; class Alphaproteobacteria; order Caulobacterales; family Caulobacteraceae; genus Caulobacter. Next base: position 224,665 of record NZ_SLZL01000003.1, on the reverse strand, counting down.
TCGACCAGCCGGGCCTGGTCGAGCCGCAGCTGACCATGACCGACCTGCCGCCGGGCGTCTACAGCTGGCGAGTCAGCGCCACGCGGGTCAAGAACGGCGTGGTCACCGAGAAGGTCGCGTCGCTGCAGTCGCTGACGATCGGACGCTAGGCCTTGACCGCCTTTCCCAGCCTGTCGGTCCCCCGTCTGGCGCCCTTTCGGCGGCTGAGGCCCGCGCCGCCGCGATCGCCGCGCCGGCGCCTGCTGCGCTGGCTGATAGTCGCCGCCCTGACCGGCCTGGCCCTGGCCGGCCTGACCGTCAGTTCCCTGACCACGCGGCTGGACAACATCCTCTATGACCGACTGGTGCGCGCCTCGGAACATCCCGTCGATCCGTCGATCCTGATCGTCGGCGTCGACGAGCGCAGCCTGCGCGAACTGGGCGCCTGGCCGTGGAACCGCGCGCGCCACGCCCAGATGATCGATCGGCTCACCCAGGCCGGGGCCAAGGCGATCGTCTATGACGTGCTGTTCAGCCAGCCGTCCCAGGACCGCGCGGCCGACGACGCCCTGGCCGCGGCCGTCGCCCGTTCGGGCAAGGTCTACCTGCCGCAGTTCCTGGAGCCGCCGGCCCAGGATGGCGCGGCGCCGACGCTGGTCGCGCCCATGCCGGCCATCGCCCAAGGCGCGGCGGCGACCGGCCTGGTCCATGTGCGGTTCGACCGCGACGGCCTGGTCCGCCGCATGGCCCCGTTCGAGGCCAACGGGCCCAACCTGGCGCCCGACCTGATGACCGTGGTCCACCGCGCCACCAAGCCGTTCGACGCCCCCGACGCCACGCGCGGCGACGCCCCGACCCTGCTGATCCCGTTCGCGGGACCGCCGGACCGCTATCGCCAGATCGCCTTCTCCAGCGTGCTGGCCGGCGAGGCGCCGCGCGAGATGATCGCGGGCCGGACGGTGTTCGTCGGCCTGACCGCCCCGGGCCTGGGGCCGGCCTTCCCGACCCCGGTCACGCCCGACGCCGCCAGCATGACCGGGGTGGAGCTGCAGGCCAGCGTGCTGGACGGGCTGCGCAGCGGGATGATGACCAAGCCGGCCGGTCTGGGCGTGCGCCTGGCGTTCGCCCTCGGCCTGCTGTGGCTGCTGCTGGCCGGTCTGGTGGTGCTGCCGCCCCGGACCAGCCTGCTGCTGCTGATCGTGCTGCTGGCCGTCGCGGTCGGGACCAGCACCGTCCTGTTCTCCAGCGCCCACCTGTGGCTGTCACCGGCGGCGCCCATCCTCGGCATGGGCCTGGTCTCGCTGGTCTGGGGCTGGGGGCGGCTGGGGCGGGTCAACGACCTGCTGGGCCACCAGCTGGACCGCCTGCGCGCCGTGGCCCCCGCCGGCGCCGTCCACCTCGATACGGCGTTCGAGAGCGACGTGGTCGCCCGCCAGGCCCTAAGCCTCGGGGCGGCCATCACCCGAATCGACGATCTGCGGCGGTTCTCGGCCGACGCCCTGTTCAGCCTGCCCGACGCCACCCTGGTGGCCGACGCCGCGCGCCGGGTGATCGCCGCCAACGCCGCCGCCCAGGCGCTGCTGGCCGATCGCCTCCAGGTCCTGGAAGGCGCCGCCCTGGCCGACGTCCTCAACGCCCTGGAGCCCCTTAGCCGCACCTTTCCGGCCAGCTGGCCGGCCGAGGGCGACAGCGGCCGTCCGATCGACCTGCACCTGGCCGACGGCCGCGCCTTCCAGATCCAGACCGTGTTCCGGCGCGACGAGGCGGGGGATGGCGCGGGCTGGATCGCGCGCCTGGCCGACATCACGCCCCTGACCGCCGCCATGCGCCAGCGCGAACAGGCGCTGCAGCTGCTGACCCACGACATGCGCTCGCCGCAAACCTCGATCCTGGCCCTGCTGGCCACGACGCCGGACCTGCCGGCCGAAACCTCCGAGCGTCTGGCCGCCTATGCCCGCCGCACCCTGGCCCTGGCCGACGGTTTCGTGCAGCTGGCCCGGGCCGAGGTCACCCAGACGGCGATGGAGCCGGTCGACCTGTGCGACGTGGCCGTCGAGGCGATCGACGAGCTGTGGCCCCAATGCCGCCAGCGCCATATCGAGATCCGCCAGGAGGGCTGCGACGGGCCGATGATGGCCCTGGGCGATCGCGGCGTGCTGGCCCGCGCCCTGGTCAACCTGATCGGCAACGCGGTGAAGTACAGCCCCGACGGCTCGACGATCGTGGTGCGCGCGGCCACGGTGCTGGACGGCGGCCGCACCTATATCGACCTGTCGATCGCCGACCAGGGGCCGGGTCTGACCGTCGAGGAGGCCGCCCTGGCCTTCCGTCCGTTCCAGCGCTTCGACCGGCCGGGCGCCGAGGCCGCCGGCGGCGCGGGTCTGGGCCTGGCCTTCGTCCAGGCCGCCGCCACGCGGCATGGCGGCGGGGTCAGCTGCCGCAGCACGCCCGGCGTGGGCGCGACGTTCACCCTGCGGCTGCCTGAGCTGCCGGCCTAGGTCGGATCAATCTTCAGCCCTCGTCCTTCGACAGGCTCAGGACGAGGACCCTTTGCAGGCTCAGCAGTAGAAAACCTCATCCTGAGCCCGTCGAAGGACGAGGTTTTCGGTCCCGGGGCGGCCCCCGACGAACCTTGGAAGACCAGGGACGGAAAACCGGGGACACGCCCTCGCGCGTCGCGCTCTTGTCCGGCGCGGTGGCCGCCAAGGCGTGTCCCTTCTCCCCTCCCCTAAGGCTTGACGAACTTGAGCACGAACTGGTCGGTCTTGCCCCGGATGGCGGGGTCGAAGACGCTGGCGGTGCGCGGATCGGCGGGGTTACGCAGCAGCGGGCTTTCGGCGGCCAGCGTGAAGCCGGCGGCCTGGACCTCGGACTTCACGGCCGCGATATCGATGCGGTGCAGGGCGTCCGGCGCGGCCAGGCCCGAGCCGTCGGCGGCGTAGTGGTCGACGACCAGGAACACCCCGCCCGGCTTCAGCGACTTGAACACCTCGGCGTTGACCTTGGCGGCGGTGTCGGCGGGGAACGGCTTGAGGTGCAGGTCGTGATAGTTCTGGACCGTGATCACCGCGTCCAGACCGTCGGGCAGATCCAGCCCGACCAGGCTGCCGTCCATCGGCGTGACGTTCTTGTAGGCCGCCGCGACCGTCTTCAGGTCCTCGCCGTACTTGGCCTGGAACTTGATGAACTCGGCCGGCTGGTAGGCGTAGACCGTTCCCGTCGGCCCCACCGCCGCCGACAGGATGCGGGTGAAATAGCCGCCGCCGATGATGAAATCGGCCACCTTGCCGCCCGGCTTGACCTCGGCCAGGGCCAGCAGTTCGGCCGGGTGTCGGGCCGCGTCGCGGGCGGTGTCGGCGGCGGGCCGGGCCGGGTCGGCCAGAGCCGCCGTCAGGTTGGCCGGAACCTGGGCGACGCCCGGCGCGGCGGAAACCGCCAGCGCGCAGGCGGCGACCAGGGCGTAAATCATGGACCGCGCCATCGGGGACTTCCTCAACAGTGTTTCGCCTTCGATAGCGCGCCAGAGGGATAGAGTGAACATCGGTATTCGAGATCACATCGCGTTTCGGGGGAGAAGCTGGGGATAGCGCGCGGCGCGGAGATCACGACCGCCCGCCGGATCGGGTTCGGGCTCTCCACCGAGAGGGAAAAATCCTCGTCCTTCGACAGGCTCAGGATGAGGATTTCTACTGAACCGCCGTCGAAGTCGTCCTCATCCTGAGCGTGTCGAAGGACGAGGACGACTTCGACGGCAGGCGAGGCGCCCCCCTACGCGCCTGCCGGCTTCAGCGCCGCCACCAACCGGTCGGCCAGGTCGACGGGATCACCGCCAGAGGTGCGGACCGTCGCCCAGGCGACGACCTTGCCGCTCGACAGGTCCAGCACCGCCAGGGCGGCCGTGCGGACCGGTCCCCGCCGCGACCAGGGGCGCAGCCGGGTCGGGGCGCTGCGCCATGGCGCGACGCCGACCTGCGGACCGACGGCGGTGGAAATCCCGACCCCGGCCGGCGAGGTTCCGACCGTGACCTGCAGCCGATAGCGAGCCGGCATGGCGCCGGGCGCCACCGCGCCGACTTCGCCGATCCGGCTGGCCACCCGCACCTGGATCGCCTGGACCAGGGCCTGGTCGGCGTCGGACGGCGCGGTCGGCCCCGTTTCGGTGGCGACCGCCTGGCCCCGCAGCACCGCCAGATCGCCGTCGCGCGCCACCTGGGGCGGCGTGGCGCAGGCGCCCAGCAGCAGGCCCGCAACCAGGGTCATCGACAACATACGCATGGAAAACCCCGACATCCTCAGCCTAGTCTAGCCTCAGACACCCTGCCCGACCAGCCACGCCAGCCCCCAGAAGATCAGCCCCCACAGCGCCAGGCTCAGCAGGGCGGCGAGCAGCAGCAGGCGCGGACGCCGGCGCGCGGCGTCCAGGCCGAGATGATCGGCCATGATCCGCAAGGCTGGCTCCAGCCTCAACGGGCCCCGGCGGCCGCCTGGCCGCGCAGCATGCCGTAAGCCTGGTCGGTCAGGGCCCAGCGCCGGCTGTGCGGGCCGTACGGTCGGTGCAGCAGGTTGGCGGCCCGTGGGTGGCCGGCGTCCAGGCAATAGGCGGCGAAGGCCTCGTCCAGTTCGCGCCGCATCACCTCGGACGGCCGATACACCCCTCGGCGCTTGGCGATGTGGGCCACGACGAGGTCACGATGCGCCGCCCCGCCCAGCTCCAGCAACGCCTCGGCGATCTCCCCGACCAGCGGGTTGGGGATGGCGATCCCGCCCGCCGCCCGTTCCAGGTTCCGCCTTCCCGCCTCAGACCAGCCCATCGCTCCGATCCCCGCCTAATGCGGGACGGAGTTAAAGGCCATGCGCCGGATATCGACCAGAGGTCGAACACCGGTTTTTACAATGCGTTACATTGACCCGTCGTCTCGGAAGAGCAGCGCCGCTTGTCATTTTGTCCCGCTCGCGTTGGTGGACTTGGAGGGTCAGCGCCGATCCGGCCGCCAATTCGCCAGCTTGACTCGCTGCACCGCCGATCATACATTTCTGTTATGACAGAAATAGCAGGCAACACGAAACCCCTCCCCGCCGCGGTCGAGCAGTTCGTGCTGCGCTGGGGCGACATGGGCGGGCAGTGGGGCGTCAATCGGTCGGTCGCCCAGATCCACGCCCTGCTCTACCTGGCCGATCGGCCGATGACGGCGGAAGACATCGCCGAGAGCCTGGGCATGGCCCGCTCCAACGTCTCCAACAGCCTTCGCGAGCTGATCGGCTGGAAGCTGATCCGCCGCGTGCCGCAACTGGGCGACCGGCGCGACCACTACGAGGCCGAGGCCGACCTGTGGCAGATGCTGACCCGCATCGCCCAGGGCCGCAAGGAACGCGAGATCGACCCGATGGTCGAGGCCCTGGGCCCGGTCCTGGCGGCGGCCGAGAACGACCCGACCCTCAGCAAGGTCGCCCGCAAGCGCCTGAACGAGATGCACAGCTTCGTCACCACGATCGACAGCTGGTACGGCCAGATGCTGAGCGTGCCGCCCAGCACCCTGATGTCGCTGATCAAGATGGGCTCGAAGGTGGTCGGGCTGCTGGGCATGGGCCGCGGCAAGGCGGACAAGGCGCCGTAAAAAATTTGGCCAACTATTTCTCTTTAGACAGAAATAACTGGCAAACAGGAACAAGGAGCTTCACATGCTCGGGATCACGAAAACCCGGCCGGCGGCGCGCCGGAACCTTGCGGAGCCCGCGCCGGCCGCGCTGCACGACCTGCGGTTCCGGGCCCTGCTGGGCGAGGCCGGCTGGGCCCGCCTGCCCCAGGCCGTGCGCGAGCGGTTCAGCAAGCGGCTGCGCCCCGGCATGGCCGTGACCTATGTCGGCGAGATCACCGAAAGCCGGCGCAACCGGGCCGGCCAGGTCCTGGCCCAGCTGTGCCGCCTGATCGGCGCGCCCCTGCCTCTGCATGACGACCTGGGCGTCGCCGCGGTGGTGACCGTCACCGAGGACGGCCCGGCCGGCGGCCAGTTCTGGACCCGGATGTACAACCAGGCCCATGGCTTTCCGCAGGTGATCCACAGCAGCAAGCGCTTCGCGGGCCCGACGGGCCTGGAGGAGTATCTGGGCTGCGGCTTCGGCATCGCCCTGGCGGTCAGCGCCGACGAGACCGCCCTGCATTTCCACAGCCACGGCTACTTCCTGGCGCTGGGCCCGGCACGGTGGGGCCTGCGCCTGACGCTGCCGGCCTGGCTGGCGCCCGGCGCCCTGACCATCAGCCATATCGACCAGGGCGACGGCGGCTTCGCCTTCGTGCTGGACCTACGCCATCCGCTGCTGGGTCAGATGATCCGCCAGGTCGGCCTGTTCCGCGAGCGGCCGGCCCACTTCGAGGAGATGCGCCGATGACCGGCCTGGTCTGGACCCTGGTGTTCGTCCAGGTGGCGATGGGCGGGTTCGACACGCTCTATCACCACGAACTGACCGAGCGCCTGGCCTGGCGGCCGTCCCAGGCCCGCGAACTGCGGCTGCACGGCGTGCGCAACCTGGCCTATGCGGTGATGTTCCTGGTCCTGGGCTGGAGCCGGCCCCAAGGGGCGCTGGCGCTCGCCCTGATCGGGCTGATGCTGGGCGAGCTGGTTCTGACCCTGTGGGACTTCGTCGAGGAGGATCGCACGCGCCGGCTGCCGGCCAGCGAGCGGGTCACCCACACCCTGCTGACCCTCAACTACGGCTTGGTGCTGGCCCTGGTCACGCCGCGACTGGGCGGCTGGGCGAACGCGCCGACCGCGCTGGTCCCGACCTCCTACGGCGCCTGGAGCCTCCTCTGCGCCCTCGCCGCGGCGGCGGTCGTGGTGTTCGGCCTGCGCGATCTGGCCGCCGCCGGCCGGGCCCGGCGGATCGTGGCCACCGCCCCCGTTCCCCTCGTCGCCGCCCTGCCGTCAGGCCGGTCGATCCTGGTCACCGGGGCCACGGGCCTGATCGGCCGGCGCCTGGTCACGGCCCTGGTCGGCGCGGGACACGAGGTCACCGTCCTGACCCGCGATCGCGCCACCGCCGCCGGCCTGCCCGCCCCGATCCGCATCGTCACCAACCTGGACCAGATCGCCGACGACGCGCGGATCGACGCGATCGTCAACCTGGCCGGCGAGCCGATCTCCGACGGCCCGTGGACGCCCGCCAAGCGCCGGCGGATCGTCGGCTCGCGCCTGGCGGTGACCCGCGCCGTGGTCGCGCTGATCGCCCGGCTGGACCACCGTCCCGCCGTTTTGGTCAGCGGCTCGGCCATCGGCTGGTACGGCCTGCGCGGCGACGAGCCCCTGGACGAGACCGCCGACGGCCACGACTGCTTCTCGCGCACCGTCTGCCGGCGCTGGGAGCACGCGGCGATGCGGGCCCAGGACCTGGGCGTACGCGTGGTGCGCCTGCGCATCGGCATCGTCCTGGCCCTCGACGGCGGGGCGCTGTCGCGGATGCTGACGCCGTTCGAGTTCGGCCTGGGCGGGCCGTTCGGCGCCGGACGTCACTGGATGAGCTGGATCCACCTGGACGATCTGGTGCGCCTGATCGCCCACGCCATCGCCGCGCCGGACCTGCAAGGACCAGTCAACGGCGTGGCGCCGGAGCCGGTCCGCAACGCCGCCTTCGCCCGGGCGCTCGGCCGGGTCCTGCACCGCCCGGCCTTGCTGCCCGCCCCGGCCGCGCCCCTGCGGCTGGCGCTCGGCGCCTTCGCCGACGAGCTGCTGCTGAAAGGTCAGCGGGTGCTCCCGGCCGCGGCCCTGGCCAGCGGCTTCCGGTTCCTCCACCCCGGACTGGACGGGGCGCTGGACGATATCGTCGGCAACCGGCGGCGCCGACCAGCGCCGGAGGCTTCCCAACGCGGCGCGCTTGCCTCAGCCTGAACGCGTCGACCGCCCCGACGAAGGCGCGGCGAAAGGAGGATCCGATTGGATGGCGGACGAGATCGACCTGGGCGCTTACGACTATGTGGTGGTGGGCGCCGGCTCGGCCGGTTGCGTGCTGGCCAACCGCCTGTCGGCCGATCCGTCGATCAAGGTCCTGGTGCTCGAGGCCGGCGGCCGCGACGACTGGATCTGGTTCCACATCCCGGTCGGCTACCTGTTCGCCATCGGCCATCCGCGCGCCGACTGGCTGCTGGAGACCGTCGGCCAGTCTGGACTCGACGGCCGCGTCCTGGCCTATCCGCGCGGCAAGGTGATCGGCGGCTCCTCGTCGATCAACGCCATGATCTACATGCGCGGCCAGGCCCAAGACTATGACGGCTGGCGGGCGCGGGGCCTGACGGGCTGGGGCTGGTCGGACGTCTTGCCGTTCTTCCTGCGCCACGAGGACCACATCGCCCCGACGGGCGAGCATCACCGGTCGGGCGGCGAGTACCGGGTGGAGCATCCGCGGGTACGCTGGGACATCCTGGACGCCATTCGCCAGGCCGCGGCGCAGGCGGGAATTCCGCCGGTCGAGGATTTCAACAGCGGCGACAATGCGGGCTCCTCCTACTTCCAGGTCAACCAGCGGGCGGGTCGGCGATGGAGCACGGCCTCGGCCTTCCTGAAACCGGTGCTGGTGCGGGGCAACCTGCGGCTGGAGACCGGCGTCGAGGTCCAGCGGATCGACCTGGACGGACGGCGGGTAACGGGCCTGCGCGCCGTGCGCGGTGGCCAGGTCCTGACCGCTCGGGTCACTGGCGAGCTGATCCTGGCGGCCGGGGCGATCGGCTCGCCGCTGATCCTGCAGCGGTCGGGGATCGGGGAGCCGCAGACCCTGGGACGGGCCGGCGTCGCCGTGCGGCACGCGCTGCCGGGCGTCGGCGCCAATCTGCAGGACCACCTGCAGATCCGGCCGGTCTACAAGGTCTCGGGCGTGCGCACCCTGAACACCGACTACGCCAATCCGATCCGCCGCCTGGGCATGGGCGTCGACTATGCGTTGCGGCGGTCCGGCCCCCTGACCATGGCGCCGTCGCAACTGGGGATGTTCTGCCGCTCGGACCCGAGCCGGCTCACGCCGAACCTGCAGTTCCACGTCCAGCCGCTGAGCCTGGACCGCTGGGGCGAGGGCCTGCACCGGTTCGGGGCCTTCACCGCCAGCGTCTGCAACCTGCGCCCCACCAGCCGGGGAAGCGTCGACCTGTCGGGACCCGGCGTCGCCGACCCGCCCCGGATCGATCCCAACTATCTGGACACCCGAGAGGATCGCGACGTCGCCGTCGCCTCGCTGCGCTGGGCCCGTCGGATCGCGAGCCAGCCTGCCCTGGCCTGCTACGCTCCGCAGGAATTTCGGCCCGGCGCGGCGATCGAGACCGACGAAGACCTGCTGGCGGCGGCCAAGGCCCTGGCGACGACGATCTTCCACCCGGTCGGCACGGCGGCCATGGGGACAGCCGACGACCAGTTGGCGGTCGTCGACGAACGCCTGAGGGTGCGCGGCCTTGACGGCCTGAGGGTGGTGGACGCCTCGGTGATGCCGACCATCACCTCCGGCAACACCAACGCCCCCACGGTGATGATCGCCGAGAAGGGCGCGGCGATGATCCTGGAGGATCGGCGGTAAAAAGGGTGGACGCTCAGGCCCCGAACAGGGGCGGGCTCGCGAGAAGTTCGAGCCAACCATGCCGAACCGCAAGATCGGTCGAGCGCGACGGGGCTCCGGACGTCTAGCTGGACCGGCCACGGAAAAAGGGACGATGAAGACGGCGGCTCAGAACTATCACAGCCGGATGCAGCGGGTGCTGGACCATATCGACCAGCATCTCGACGGCGACCTGGACCTGGAAACGGTGAGCCGCGTCGCGGCCTTCTCGAAGTTCCATTTCCACCGGCAGTTCATGGCGACCTTCGGGCTGTCCGTGCATCGCTATGTCCAGCTGGCCCGTCTGAAACGCGCGTCACACCGGCTCGCGGCGGATGACGCCCAGAGCGTCACGGACATCGCGATGGACGCCGGCTACGACGCGCCGGACGCCTTCGCGCGGGCCTTTCGGCGCAGGTTCGGTCAGTCGCCTTCATCGTTCCGCAAATCGCCCGACTGGGCGCCGTGGCTTGCGGCCTTCGGGCCTTTGGACAACGCCAGGAGCAAGCTGATGCAGATTACCTACACCCCCGACGACGTGACGATCCGCGAGGTGCCCCCGACCCCGGTGGCGGTCATGGAGCATCGCGGCGACCGGGCGACGCTGGACGCCACGATCCAGCGGTTCATCGCCTGGCGCAAGGCGGCCGGCCTGTCGCCGGAGACCAGCCCGACCTTCAACATCTTCCGGTCCGAGAGGACGCCCGAGGTCCCCGCCGACTACAGCATGGACATCTGTGTCGGGACCGACCTGCCGGTCGAGCCCAACGAGCAGCAGATGAAGGCCGGCGTGATCCCCGGCGGGCGCTGCGCGGTGCTTCGCGTCGCCCACAACACTCACAACCTGGAGCCGGCCGCGCTCTATCTCTACCGCGAATGGCTGCCCGCCAGCGGTGAGGAGGCGCGTGACTTCCCGATCTATTGCCAGCGGCACTTTTCGTTCTTCCCGAACGTGCCGGTGCACGAGGTCGTGGCCGAGCTGTTCCTGCCGCTCAAATAGCGACAGGCGGAGGGCCGCTGTCCGTCGCGGGGACGGAACAGACGGAACGAAAAAGGACGGTTCGGCGCCCGCCGAACCGTCCTGAGCGAAAGCCGCCGCGGGCCGATCAGCCGGCCAGGGTCGCCTTGATGGCGTCCAGGCCGTCCTGGGCCTTGGTCGCATCCGGCGCGCCGCCCTGGGCGAAGTCCGGCTTGCCGCCGGCGCCCTGGCCGCCCATGGCGATCACCGCGGCCTTGGCCAGGTCGGCGGCGCTGAACTTGCCGACCAGGTCGGCGGTCACGGCGACGGTGACGGCGGCCTTGCCGTCGGTCGTGCCGACCAGGGCCACGACGCCCGAGGCCAGCTGCTTCTTGAACTCCTCGGCCACGCCGCGCAGTTCCTTGCCGCCGACGCCGTCCAGGATGCGGGCGATCAGGGCCGTACCATTGACGTCCTCGGGACCCGCCGCGCCGCCGCCCGAGCCGCCGCCCAGGGCCAGTTGCTTCTTGGCCTCGGCCAGCTGCTTTTCCAGGGCCTTGCGTTCGGCGACCAGGGCGTCGACGCGGGCCAGGACCTCGGCGACCGGGGTCTTGAACTGGTCGGCCAGAGCCTTGGCGACGCCGGCTTGGTCCAGCAGGAAGCGGCGGGCCGCCTCGCCGGTCAGGGCCTCGATGCGGCGAACGCCGGCCGCCACGCCCTGTTCGGAGACGATCTTGAACAGGGCGATATCGCCGGTGCGGGCCACGTGGGTGCCGCCGCACAGCTCGACCGAATAGGCCTTGCCCGCCTCGGTCAGGGACTCGCCCAGGGTGAGGACCCGGACGCTGTCGCCGTACTTTTCGCCAAACAGCGCCACGGCGCCGGCCTCGATCGCCTCCTGCGGGGCCATTTCCTGGGTCTGGGCCGGGACGTTCTGGCGGATCACCGCATTGACCTCGGCCTCGATGCGCTCGATCTCGTCGGCGCTCAGCGGGCCGCCGTGGCTGAAGTCGAAGCGCATCCGGTCGCCGTCGACCATCTGGCCCTTCTGGGCGACGTGCGGGCCCAGCACATGGTGCAGGGCGGCGTGCACCAGGTGGGCGGCCGAGTGGTTGGCGCGGGTGGTGGTGCGCTTGGCCGCGTCGACCGAGGCCACGACCTGGTCGCCGACCTTCAGCGGGCTGGCCAGCTCGACGCGGTGGACATGCAGGTCGCCGGCCTGCTTCTGGGTGTCGACGACGCGGCTCTCGACGCCATTGGCCTCGATCACGCCGGTGTCGCCGGCCTGGCCGCCGCTCTCGGCGTAGAAGCTGGTGCGATCCAGCAGGACGTCGACGGTGGCCCCGGCCTGGGCGGCCTCGACGGGCGCGCCGTCCAGCACGATGGCCTTGACGGTCCCGGTGGTCTCGGTGGTGTCGTAGCCGACGAAGTCGGTCGGGCCGTTGGCCTCGCGGATCGGGAACCAGGCAGCCGCCGCGCCCTGCTGGCCGGAGCCGGCCCAGTTGGCGCGGGCCATCTGGCGCTGGCGGTCCATGGCCACGTCGAAGCCGTCGGTGTCGACGGTCAGGCCCTTGGCGCGGACGGCGTCCTGGGTCAGGTCCAGCGGGAAGCCGTAGGTGTCGTAGAGCTTGAAGGCGGTCTCGCCATCCAGCACGTCGCCGGCCGCCAGCTTGGCGGTGGCCTCGTCGAGCAGGCCCATGCCGCGGCCCAGGGTGACGCGGAAGCGCTCCTCCTCCTGGCGCAGGGTCTCGACGATCGAGGCCTCGGCGCGGCGCAGCTCGGGATAGGCCTGGCCCATCTCGGCGACCAGGGTCGGGGCCAGGCGGTGCATCAGGGGCTCCTGGGCGCCCAGCAGGTAGGCGTGGCGCATGGCCCGGCGCATGATCCGGCGCAGGACGTAGCCGCGGCCTTCGTTCGAGGGCGTCACGCCGTCGGCCAGCAGGAACGAGGACGAACGCAGGTGGTCGGCGATCACCCGGTGCGACGGGGCCTGGTCGCCCTGGGCCTTGACACCGGTCAGCTCGACGCTGGCGGCGATCAGGGCCTTGAACAGGTCGATGTCGTAGTTGTCGTGCACGCCCTGCAGGACGGCGGCGACGCGTTCCAGGCCCATGCCGGTGTCGATCGACGGCTTGGGCAGCGAGACGCGCTCGCCGCCGGCCATCTGCTCAAACTGCATGAAGACGAGATTCCAGATCTCGATGAACCGGTCGCCGTCCTCGTCGGGGCTGCCGGGCGGGCCGCCGGGGATGCCTTCGCCGTGGTCGTAGAAGATCTCCGAGCACGGGCCGCAGGGGCCGGTGTCGCCCATCGACCAGAAATTGTCGTTGGTCGGGATGCGGATGATGCGGTCGTCAGACAGGCCGGCGATCTTCTTCCACAGATCGGCCGCTTCGTCGTCGGTGTGGTAGACCGTGACCAGCAGCTTGTCCTTGGGCAAGGCGAAGTCCCGGGTCAGCAGGGTCCAGGCGTGGGTAATCGCCTGTTCCTTGAAATAGTCGCCGAACGAAAAGTTGCCCAGCATCTCGAAGAAGGTGTGGTGGCGGGCGGTATAGCCGACATTGTCCAGGTCGTTGTGCTTGCCGCCGGCCCGGACGCACTTCTGCGACGAGGTCGCCCGCGGATGCGGCGGGGTCTCGGCGCCGGTGAACACGTTCTTGAACGGCACCATGCCGGCGTTGACGAACAGCAGGGTCGGATCGTTCTGCGGCACCAGGGGCGCGGACGGAACGATGGCGTGATCGGCCGCGCCGAAATAGTTCAGGAAGGTGCTGCGGATTTCGTTGAGGCTGGGCATCGGCGTCTCGGGTGTTCCGTACTCATCTCCGGTCGAACCGGAAGTCGGCGCTGCATAGCGCGGTTTCAAGATTTGTGGAAACCGAGTCGACGCGTGGCGGCATGGATTGGCGCGCATGGCGAACTAGGCAGGGGTCGGCGGGTCGGTTTCCCGGGCGGGGACAAGGCGGCTGACTCAGCAGCCCCCTCCGGCCCTTTGGGCCACCTCCCCCAGAGGGGGAGGATAACGAAATCGGACGCCTGGCATGGGGTCCAGGCGTCCGGGGATCGCGGCCGGCCGAGGCGGTGTGCGCGGCGGGCTATGAGGCGGGGTCGCCCGCTGCGGGCGGCGGCCGCGAAACCTTCGACCGGTCCAGACGCCCAAGAGGAGCCCGAACCGGGGACGTCCTATTCGTCGCCGTCGTCGTCGGGACCGCCGACCAGCAGTTCTTCCTCGATCTTGCGGGACGACTTGCGCACGGCGGTTTCGATCTCGGCCGACAGGTCCTTGTTGGCCTTGAGGAACTCGCGGACGTTGTCGCGGCCCTGGCCGATGCGCTGGCTGTTGTAGGAGAACCACGAGCCGGCCTTGTCGATGATCCCGGCCTTGACGCCCAGATCGATGATCTCGCCCAGCTTGGAGATACCCTCGCCGTACATGATGTCGAACTCGACTTCGCGGAACGGCGGGGCCACCTTGTTCTTGACCACCTTGACCCGGACGTTGTTGCCGACGATCTCGTCGCGGTTCTTGATCGAGCCGGTGCGGCGGATGTCCAGGCGGACCGAGGCGTAGAACTTCAGCGCGTTGCCGCCGGTGGTGGTTTCCGGGCTGCCGTACATCACCCCGATCTTGTGGCGGATCTGGTTGATGAAGATGACGATGGTGTTGGCCTTGTTGATCGAGGCGGTCAGCTTGCGCAGCGCCTGGCTCATCAGGCGGGCCTGCAGGCCCGGCAGGCTGTCGCCCATCTCGCCCTCGATCTCGGCCTTGGGCGTCAGGGCCGCCACCGAGTCGACGACGACGATGTCGACCGCGCCCGATCGCACGAGGGTGTCGGTGATCTCCAGGGCCTGCTCGCCATTGTCGGGCTGCGAGACCAGCAGGTTGTCGAGATTGACGCCCAGCTTGTGCGCATAGCCCGGATCCAGGGCGTGCTCGGCGTCGACGAAGGCGGCGGTGCCGCCGGCCTTCTGGCATTCGGCCACCACGTGCAGGGCCAGGGTGGTCTTGCCCGAGCTTTCCGGACCGTAGATCTCGATCACCCGCCCCTTGGGCAGGCCGCCGATGCCGAGCGCGATGTCCAGGCCGAGCGAGCCGGTGGAGATCGACTCGATCTCCACCTTGCCCTTCTCGCCCAGCTTCATCACCGAGCCCTTGCCGAACGCCCGGTCGATCTGGGCCAAAGCCGCCTCGAGGGCGCGTTGCTTGTCGCCGTCTTCCTTGCCCACGAGTTTCAAAGCCGCCTGGTTGCTCATTGTTGGTCCGCCCTTATTCCATGATTCCGACTGTCGGATCGGAGGTTCGCGACCGCCGCGCCCACCCGCCTGTGGAATGATTAATGCGTACATGTTTTGTTCCATGTTCGCAATATGTTCTTATCCTAAAGCGTGCATGCGTCAGGATCGGTCGCATCACGACGAGGCCGCCGAAGAAATCCGGGAGTCGAAAGCCGCTGCTCGGCTGAAACGCGTCCTTAACGCCGGCCGGCGATCCTATGGCCCTTCCGGGGGGATTTCCGTCTTGTCGATCGATCCGCGCCGCCTATTGGGACTGGCCTTCGCCAGCGCCGACCTCCTGCTGGAAGTCGAGAACGGCCAGGTGACCCTGGCCCTGGGCGCGGCCCAGCGGCTGATGGGCCAGGACGAGCGGTCGCTGACAGGCCGAGCCTGGCGCGACCTGTTCGCCGCGGTCGACCGCCCGCTGATCGACGCCGTCACCCAGGTGATCGACGACGGCCAGAGGCGGGGCCCGGTCACGGTGCGCCTGGCCGGCGAACCGCCGCGCCACGTGAACCTGACCCTACGCGCCCTGCCCGAAAACCGCGGCCGGATCTCGGTCTCGGTCACGCCGGCCAACGCGCCGTCGGGCCAGCTGGACGACGAAGGCCTGCGCACGCGCGAGAGCTTCGAGGACATCGCCCGCGGCCTGTTCGAGGCGGCGCGCGTCACCGGGCTGGAGCTGGAGCTGGCCATGGTCGACTTCTCGGACCTGGACGCCATGCGCCAGCGGCTGTCCCAGCCCGAGGCCCGGGCCCTGGACCTGAAGCTGGCCGGCGCGGTGCGGGCCGAGTCCCACGCCGGCGGCATGGCCACACGCCTGTCGCCCGACCGTTTCGCCCTGGTTCGCGCCAAGGCCGACCACGCCGACGACATGGCTCGGCGCCTGACCCGCGCCACCGAGGTCCAGGCCAGCGCCCAGGTCGTGCCGATCGACGGGGGCCTGGCGCCGTCGCGCGGTCTCAAGGCGCTGCGGTACGCCCTCGACGACTTCCTGCGCGAAGGCCTGAAGGACACCCCGCCGCTCAGCCTGTCCGAGGCGATGAACCGGTCGGTCAAGCGCACCCTGTCGCGGGCCGGGGCCCTGGGCGTGGCGGTCAGCCAGCGCCGCTTCTCCCTGGCCTACCAGCCGGTGGTCGATCTGAAGACGGGCGCCGCCCACCACCATGAGGCCCTGGTTCGCTTCGAGGACGGCGGCAGCCCGTTCCAGCTGATCCGCATGGCCGAGGAGTTCGACCTGATCGCCGAGTTGGACCACGCGATCGCCGACATGGCGGTCAAGCGGCTGGCTTCCGACCGTTCGGGGACGCTGAAGCTGGCGATCAACGTCTCGGGCCGCACCATTGTCGACGAGGGCTTCGTCGACCATATCGGCCGGCTGCTGGCCAAGGCCGACACCGCCAAGGGCCGTCTGATCTTCGAGATCACCGAGACCAGCGCCATCGACGACCTGCCGCGCGCCAACCAGCACATCCAGGCCCTGCGCTCGCTGGGCTCTCTGGTCTGCCTGGACGACTTCGGGGCCGGCGCCTCGTCGTTCGCCTATCTTCAGGAACTGAGCCTGGACATTGTCAAGATCGACGGCCGCTATGTCCGGGAGCTGGCCGGCAACGGCCGCGAGGGGGCCATGGTGCGCCGGCTGGTCGAGCTGTGCCGCGACCTGAAGATCCGCACGGTGGCCGAGATGGTCGAGACCGTCGAGATCGAGGATCTGGTCCGCAAGGCCGGCGTCGACTTCGCCCAGGGCTGGCTCTTCGGCAAGCCCTCCGACCAGCCGCAGCCGGCGCTGAAGGTCGGTTCGGTGACGCCGGCGGCGCGCCGGGCGGGCGTGTCGGAGGGTTGGGGGTAGAAGAGCGCCCTTCCCTCTCCCTTGGGAACCTTCCCTCCCCTTTACGGGCAGGGTGGCGGCGAAGCCGACGGGTGGGGTCTGCCGACTCCAAACGCCCTGCACCGATCCCCCACCCGACCTCCTTCGGAGGCCACCCTCCCCGCAAGGGGGAGGGACAGCGCGTCTTCTCCTACTTCCCCGCCTTGGTCTTGGCGACGTAGTCGTCGATCACCCGGTCCAGCACGGTCAGCGGGGTCATGCCCGCCAGCAGGCCGGCGTCGTGGAACTGGCGGATGTCGAATTTCTTGCCCAGGGCCTTCTTGGCTCGTTCACGGGCGCGCAGCCAGGTGATCTTGCCGATCATGTAGCTGCAGGCCTGGCCCGGCCAGACCACGTAGCGCTCGATCTCGGTGGTCGTGCCGCTCTCCTCGTCGCCCATGGTCTCGGCCATGTACTTGATGGCCTGCTCGCGGGTCCATTTCTTGTAGTGCATGCCGCTGTCGACCACGAGGCGGACGGCGCGGAACAGGGCGTCGTGCAGCATGCCGATGTGGCCGCGCGGGTCGGTCTTGTAGATGCCCATCTCGACGGCCAGCTCTTCGGAATAGAGCGCCCAGCCCTCGGTGTAGCCCGAATTGCCGATCGTCTTGCGCAGCAGCGGCAGGCCCTTGGCCTCGTTGGAGATCGACAACTGCAGGTGGTGGCCGGGAACGCCCTCGTGCACCGTCAGTGTGGTCAGGGTGAACTTGGCCTGCTCCTTGGTGTCGCGCAGGTTGATCCAGTAGATCCCCGGGCGCTTGCCGTCCAGCGAGGGCGAGTTGTAGTAGCCGCCCGGCGCGCCGGCCTCGATGGCCTTGGGCACGCGGCGGATCTCCAGCGGCGCCTTGGGCAGCTGGCCGAAATAGGCCGGCAGCTGCTTTTCGATCCACTTGGCCTTTTCGTTCAGGTCGCGGATCAGCTGCTCCTTGGCCGGGTCGGTGTTGTCGTAGATGTCCTTGCCCAGCTCGGCCATCCGCTCGCCGACCGTGCCCTTGGTCATGCCGATGCTCTTGAACAGCGTGTCGGCCTGGGCCGAGATCGACTTGACCAGGTCCAGGCCCAGCTGGTGGATCTCGTCGGGCGTCATGGTCGAGGTCGTGTAGTTCTTCAGCGACACGGCGTAGTAGTCGCCGCCGTCCTTCAGGCGCCAGACGCCGGCGTCGTGGGTGGCCTTCGGGCGGACGCTCTCCAGCAGGGCGATCTGGCGCTTCAGCGCCGGCAGCACCGAGTTTTCGTAGATCTTGCTCGCCTCGCCGGCCCAGTCGCCGGGAATGTTCTTGTCCTTGGTGCGGCGGGCCACCGACAGCACCAGCGGCGCCTCGGCGGTGGGCATGCCGGCGAAGGCCTTCATCTGGACCAGGGCCTTGTCGATGATGAAGTCCGGCGGGATCACGCCGTCGGCGTAGTCGCGCTGGGCGATCGCCGACTCCTGGTCCATCAGCCGGGCGAAAGCCTCCATGCGCGACAGATAGGCGTCGGCGTCGGCCTTGGTCTCGATCGAGTGCTGGGTGTCGAGGAAGTCGGGGTAGGACTGGTACGAGCCGGTCAGCTGGCTCAGCACATAGGGCGCGCCCGAGCCGCCGCCGGCGTAGGTGAACTTTTCATTCCCCTCGTCCTGCACCGCCAGGGTGAACTCGACGGTGTCGTAGTTGACCACGTCCATGCCGGTCAGTTGCTTGCGGTCGATGGCGCGCAGGTCCGCCAGCTGCTGCTTGGTCTGGGCGATCCCGGCGGCGATGGCGGCGAACGAGCGGTCGGCCAGCTGCGACTTGGTCCAGGCCAGATCGCCGACGTCCAGGCCCAGGCCGGTGGCCGTCTCGGGCGACTGGCGCAGCTGCTTGGCCATGATGGCGTCGAACAGGGCGTTGAGCTTGGCGCCCTCGCCCGAGGCCGGCGCGGCTTGAGCCAGGGCCAGGCCGGGGGTCGCGGCGGCCAGGCCGACAGCGACGGTGGACAGCAGCATCTGACGGCGGTTTTGCAAGGCGGGGCCCCTTCCCTTGAAATCTGAACGCAAAGGGGTAGAGGGGCTTTCACGGCTCGGCAACGGCGCCGGCATTAATTTCCCGTCATCTTGCGGAAAAACGAGGACGCACGTTCGCTCCGCAGCCCTCTTCAGGATGGACGTGCCCGTGGGGGCGTCGCTGGTTCAGCTCAGGGTCACGAACAGCTCGTTCTCGATCACCCACTGACCGGTGACCTTGCGCCAGGTCGCCAGATAGGTCCCGCGCGTGTCCTCGACGCCGCGCGTCGTCCCGACCCAGGTCCCGTGCTCGGCGGCCCGCTGGCCGGCGGCGTCCAGCGCGATGCGCTCGGTCGTGCGGACATAGGCGACGAAGGCGGGATCGGCGAACTGGCTGGCGAACGCCTCCAGCACGTCGCGGGCCCCCAGGATCAGCGAGCCGTCGCCGACGATCACCTTGACGTCCGGCGCGAAGAACGGCGCCAGGCGGCGGGCGTCCTTGCCGGCGATCAGCCGGTTGGTCAGCTTGCGGCGGGCGGCGATGGCGTCTTGCGGCGCGGTCATGATCTCTGGTCCCTGGCGAGCGGCGCGGCCCGGTATAGGCTGGCGCGCCCACTTCCGGAACGCCGATGATTCCCCCGACCCTGACCACCGCCCGCCTGACCCTGAGCCCGCCCCAGGCCTCCGACTTCGAGGACAGCGCGGCGATGTGGAGCGATCCGATGGTCACCCGCCACATCGGCGGCCGCACCTCGACGCCGGAGGAGAGCTGGCAGCGCCTGCTGCGGGCCCGCGGGCTGTGGGCCGTGCTGGGCTACGGCTACTGGGCGGCGCGCGAGACGGCGACCGGGCGCTATGTAGGCGAGATCGGCTTCGCCGACTTCCACCGGGGAATCCAGCCCTCGATCGACGGCGTGCCGGAGATGGGCTGGGCCCTGTGCTCCTGGGCCCACGGCCGGGGCTTCGCTAGCGAGGCCATCGTCGGCGCCCTGTCCTGGGCTCGCGACCAGTGGGGCGACGCGCCGGTGGTCTGCATGATCGACCCGGACAACGCCGCGTCGCTGAAGCTGGCTGCGAAGATGGGCTTCCTGGAGGTGGCGCGCACCACCTATCGCGAAGCCCCGACGGTGCTGCTGCAGCGGGGATAGCCGCCCGCTCTCACCCGGCGGGGGCCGCCTTCCGGCCCAGGCCGCTGATCCAGTCGCGCGCCGGACGCTCGAACAGCACCAGCGACAGATAGGCCAGCGGGACCAGGGCCAGCACCCAAAGCAGAACCCACAGCCGCAGGGCGTCGCCGTTCAGGCCCAGGCGCGCCACCCCGACCCAGTTGATCCCCATCTTCAGGGCGATCGGGTGCAGCAGGTAGAGGCTGAAACTCAGCTGGGCCCACGGCGCCAGGCGGCGGCTGATCCCGCCCTGCGGACCGGCGGCGTCGGCGGCGACGCCCGCCAGGCCTACGGCGTAGACGATCAGCAGCAGCAGGGTGCGCTCGATCCGCAGGGTCGAGGCGACCAGGAACACCGCCAACAAGCCCCACATCCAGAAGCGCGCGAACGGCAGGCGCCCCAGCGGCGCGCGCAGCTGGAACGCCAGCATGCCCAGCAGGAAGCCGGGCACGGCCCGCAGCACGCCGAAGTTCCAGGTCCACTGGTGGAAGGGCATGTCGCCGTCGGGGTTCAGCAGCAGCGCCACGAAGCTGGCGACCGCGACCAGGGCGGTGACGATCCGCCCGCGCCCCGTAATCCAGAACAGCAGCGGCAGGGCCAGATACATCCCCATCTCGGCGCTGATCGCCCAGCTGACGAAGTTCCAGGTCTGGCTGCGGCAGGTATGCCAGGCGTGGACGAAGATCACGTTCGGAACGATGCAGGCCAAGTCGTAGCGCCGGGGGTCGACATCCCCGCCCCAGCCCAGGACGCCCGCCGCCCAGACGCCGACAAACACCAGCATCGTCGCCCAGTGCAGCGGCCCCAGCCGCGCCACCCGCTTCTTCAGGAAGGTCCCGTACTTGTTCCAGGTCGTCAGCCGGCCGCCATAGACCGCCGCCATCACATAGCCGGAGATCAGGAAGAACAGGTCCACGATCAGGGAAAAACCCTTGATCATGTCGTCCGCCACCTGCCAGCGGCCGTCCAGGTTGATGTAGCGGTTGAAATGGAACACCACGATCATCAGCGCCCCGACGATGCGCAGGGCGTCGAGGTGCAGCATGTCCTCGGAGTCGGGCTCGAGCGGCGGGAAGAGTTTCATCGTCCTGGGGATGGGACGCGGCGGCGCGATGGTCAAGTTTTCAGCCGGGGGACATGCCCTTGCGGCGTGTCCCCACGTCCAGGCGCGGCGTTTGCTGATGGGGACACGCCGCGAGGGCATGTCCCCGATCGCGGATCAGCGCAGCGTCGGCCCCTTGCCCGTATCCAGGCTGGCCAGCTTTGGCGCGGCCTTGTCTTCGACCGTGTCGCCGCCCTGGGCCAGCAGCTGGTCGATGTGGGCGCGCTGGGCCTTGAAGCGCGACAGTTCGGCGCCGGCCAGGATCGTGCCCTGGGGCACCTTGGCGCCGATCGGGTTGACCCGCTGGCCGTTCAGCCAAACCTCGTAGTGCAGGTGCGGGCCGGTCGCCAGGCCGGTGGAACCGACATAGGCCACCACCTGGCCCTGGCGCACGTGAACCCCGGGGCGGATGCCGGGGGCGTAGCGCGAGATGTGGCCGTAGCCGGTGTCCCACTGGCCCGAATGGCGGATGCGCAGCCAGTTGCCGTAGCCGCTCCAGCGGCGGGCCTCCAGCACCACGCCGTCGCCGGCCGCCAGGATCGGGGTGCCCGTGCCGGCTCCGAAGTCGACGCCCTTGTGGGCGCGGGTGTAGCCCAGCACCGGGTGCTTGCGCTGGCCGAAGGTGGAGGTGATGCGGGCCCCGTCGACCGGGGTGCGCAGCAGGAAGCCCTTGATGTTCTTGCCCAGCTCGTCGAAGAACTGCGGCTTGCCGTCCTCGCCGTTGCGCTCGAAGGCGTAGAACTTCTGGCCCTTGACCTCGGCGTATTCCAGGTCGCCGGCCTCGACCGTGCGGCCGCTCTCGGTGACCTTGCGGTCGAACACCAGGCAGAACCTGTCGCCTTCCTTGATGTCGCGCGAGAAGTCGATCTTGTGCGAGAACAGCTTGGCCGCCTCGCTGATCACCGCCGGGGTGCCGCCGACGTCGGCGACGCTCTCGTAGAACGACCCCTTCATCTCGCCGCAGGCCACCTTGGTCTCGTCGGTGACCTTTTCCTCCAGCTCGCGCAGCTTCATCGCGCCGTCGAAGGTGCGCGAGACGGTCAGGGTCGAGGACGGGCCGGTGCGCATCGACAGGCCGATCAGGCGGGCCGAACCAGCGCGCCCGTTGCGCCGCTCTGCGATCGCGGCCTCGAAGGCCATGCCGGCCTTGATGTTGACGGTGTCGATCGCGCCCTGCAGGGCGGCCACCACCTGGCGGGCGTCGTTGGGGGCGACGCCGGCGCGCAGCACGGCGTTTTCCAGGGTCTCGCCGGGACGCACCTGGACGGGGATCGATTCCGGACGCTCGAAGCCCGGCTGGGCCTCGGCGCTGGCGAAGGCGGCGTGCTGCAAGGCGGCCAAGGCGTTGGCGTCGAGCGGCGCCTTGACCACCTGCACCGGCGCGTCCGGGGCGGTCAGCTTCCAGGCCAGGCCCAGGGCGGCCACGCCGGCGATCGCGGTGAAGACCTTGGGGGCCAGACGCAGCGTCGGCCGTCTCGGATCGAATTCCTGCATCAAGCCCCCGACTGGTAGCGATGCCGCGCATTGGGTGACACGGCTGGGAAGCCCCCCAGCAAACGTCGCGCCGGAAAATGGCGGATGAGGCCATGTTCGGGCAAGGACTATTCGGTGCTTCGGGCGATTTGTCACGGACAGGGTTAACGCCCTGTTCCTACAAAAGAAAACGCCCGCCTCCGGAGAGGCGGGCGTTCTACTTTTCGGGTCACCGGCCTGGCGTGATTACGCGGCGTTGACCTGTTCGTTCGGGTCGCGCAGCACATAGCCGCGGCCCCAGACGGTCTCGATATGGTGCTTGCCCTGGGCCGAGGCCGCCAGCTTCTTGCGCAGCTTGCAGATGAAGACGTCGATGATCTTCAGCTCGGGCTCGTCCATGCCGCCGTACAGGTGGTTGAGGAACATCTCCTTGGTCAGGGTCGTGCCCTTGCGCAGGGAGAGCAGCTCCAGCATCTGGTATTCCTTGCCGGTCAGATGCACGCGGTTGCCGTTCACTTCGACGGTCTTGGCGTCGAGGTTGACGATGATGTCGCCGGTCTTGATCACCGACTGGGCGTGCCCCTTCGAACGACGGACCACCGCGTGGATGCGGGCGATCATCTCGTCCTTGTGGAACGGCTTGGTCATGTAGTCGTCGGCGCCGCCCGAGAAGGTCTTCACCTTCGTATCGATTTCGGCGCTGCCCGACAGGATCATGATCGGGGTGTTCACCTTCGCCACCCGCAGGGTGCGCAGAACATCCAGGCCGCTCATGTCGGGCAGGTTCAGGTCTAGCAGGATGAGGTCGTAGTCATAGATCTTGCCCAGATCCACGCCTTCTTCGCCAAGATCCGTCGTGTAGACGTTGAAGCCTTCAGACTTCAGCATCAGCTCGATGGTCTGCGCGGTGGCGCTGTCATCCTCGATCAACAGTACGCGCATGCAGCCCTCCCCGCCCTCGGGCGGCATTATTCGACAGCTAGGCGGAATACCGCCGGTGAAACCCGTCCTGCACTCTGCCGGACAGTTAATTTAAGACAGGTTAATGGTGAATGTTCCCGTTGGAGAAATGGTTAATCTGATTTGCGAATCGGGTGCAAGCGGTCAGCGACTCGTTTGGCGCAAAGGTCGCAGGGGCCTGTGGACGGGCCGTCAAGACGATTCCTTTTCAGCCAGAAACGCGAAAATCCCGCCCTGTAAAGGGGTTGGTTAACGCCCGTCTCGTTCGCGCTCCGCCGTCCGCCGTTCACCTGTAAGGCGAGATTGCGGCGTTCTGTCGCGAGAAATTTACAGGCTTGGCCGCAGGGTCAAAGCGTCGCCATGAGCTTCGCCTTAGCCGCGTCCGCGACGTCCGGTCGCGGCGGGTTTCAGGCGCTTTTTCGCTGGAGCTTGCCGGCCTCGCCGAGGTGGCCGTCCAAAGCTTGACCGCCAGCATGCGGCCTCGGGGGCGAGGGCGTCGCGCGGGTCGCGCGCGGAACGTATTATAAGGCCTATCAAGTCGTTCCCAGACCCGCCCGCGGGGCCGCCGCATGAGCATCCCTGGCGCATGGTCATAAGGACGCAGGCCGCATCCTAACCACAATCCTCAAGGGCCGATTAACCATGTCGGTCTACTTCACTCCCCATTAACGCGCGAGGCCCAAAGCTGGGTTTCGCAGCCTCGGGAGTCGTGCTTGCGTAGCCTGATCGCCGCCGTCGAACGCATCGATCCGCTGACCATCTTCGGTCGCGTCGCCGCTGTGAACGGCCTCCTGATCGAGGCGCGGGGCGGGCTGACCCGGCTGGCCGTCGGCGCGCGGGTCGAGATCGAGCGCCTGGGCGCCCCAACCCTGCCGGCCGAGGTGGTCGGCTTCCGCGAGACCCGCGCCCTGCTGATGCCGTTTGGCCCCGTCGAGGGCGTGGCCCCCGGCGCGGTGATCAAGATCATGCCCGAAGGCGCCGTGGTCCGGCCTACCAAGGCCTGGCTGGGCCGCATCATCAACGCCTTTGGCGAGCCGATCGACGGCCTGGGCCCGCTGCCGCAGGGCGACGTCCCCTACCCCCTGAAGACCCCGCCCCCGCCGGCCCACGCCCGCGGCCGGGTGGGCGAGCGCCTGGATCTGGGCGTGCGATCGATGAACGTCTTCACCACCACCTGCCGCGGCCAGCGCCTGGGCATCTTCGCCGGTTCGGGCGTGGGCAAGTCGGTGCTGCTGTCGATGCTGGCCAAGGAAGCGACCTGCGACGCCGTCGTGGTCGGGCTGATCGGCGAGCGGGGCCGCGAGGTCCGCGAGTTCATCGAGGAGACCCTGGGCGAGGAAGGCCTCAAGCGCGCCATCGTCGTGGTCGCCACCTCGGACGAGCCGGCCCTGACCCGCCGTCAGGCCGCCTACATGACCCTGGCCGTCGCCGAGTTCCTGCGCGACCAGGACCAGGAAGTTCTCTGCCTGATGGACTCGGTGACCCGCTTCGCCATGGCCCAGCGCGAGATCGGCCTGGCCGCCGGCGAGCCGCCGACGACCAAGGGCTACACCCCCACCGTCTTCACCGAGCTGCCCAAGCTGCTGGAGCGCGCCGGTCCCGGCCCGATCCGGCCCGACGGCACGACGGCCGCCCCGATCACCGCTCTGTTCACGGTGCTGGTCGACGGAGACGACCACAACGAGCCGATCGCCGACGCCGCCCGCGGCATCCTGGACGGTCACATCGTCATGGAACGGGCCATCGCCGAGCGCGGCCGCTTTCCCGCGATCAACGTCCTCAAGTCGATCAGCCGGACCATGCCCGGCTGCCAGACGCTGGAGGAGCGCGAGGTGGTCAAGGCCGCCCGCCAGAGCCTGGCCGCCTATTCGAACATGGAAGAGCTGATCCGCATCGGCGCCTATCGGGCCGGCGCCGATCCGGTGATCGATCGGGCCATCCGCCTCAACCCCGCCGTCGAGGCCTTTCTCAGCCAGAGCCCCGACGAGGCCACCAGCCTCGACGACAGCTTCGGCTACCTCGCCCACATCCTGCAGAGTGAAGCCGCCTAGATGGGACACCGGGCATGACCAAATGGGCCGATTCCCTGATCCGCATCTCGAACCACGAGGTCGAGACCCTGCAGAAGCGCCTGGCCGACATCGTCGAGCGTCGCCAGACGGCCGAGATGAAGGTCGCCATGCTGGACGCCGAGGCCGAGGCCGAGGCCATGCGGGCCCAGGGCGATGTCGAGGCCGGCTGGTACATGATCGGCTTTCGCCAGGGCAACAGGATCCGGCGCGACCAGGCCCTGCTGGAGATCGACCAGATCCTGATCGAGGAGGCCGGCGCCCGCGACGCCCTGTCCCTGGCCTTCGAGAACCTCAAGAAATACGAGCACGTCGCCGAGGCCGCCAAGGTGGCCAAGGCCAAGCTGGCGGGTAAGCTGGAGATCGCCGCCCTGGACGAGCTGGGCCTGCGCCGGGCGGTTGTCGGTGCCCGTTAAGCGCGGCGAGCCCCCCTCCGTCGCCACGCGACAGCCCCCCCAGGGAGGGAGCATCTACGCCCCGATGGATCCGCCCCCCTTGGGGGAGGTGGCTCGAAGGGCCGGAGGGGGCCTTGGCCGCCGCACGGTCCTGGCCGGCGCCCTGGCCCTGTCCGCCTGCGGCCCGAAGGCCCAAAGCCAGCCCATTCCCGCCGATCTGCCGCCGCTGAGGAGCGTCGCCCCGTTCCGGGTGGGCGCCTGCGTCCAGGCCCTGCACCTGGACGATCCCGCCCTGGCCGCCCTGCTGGTCCGCGAGGTCAGCCAGCTGACTCCCGAGTGGCAGATGAAGATGGAGTACATCGTCCAGCCGGACGGGTCCTTCCGCTTCGAGGCCCCCGACCGCATCGCCGCCTTCGCCCGGGCCCACGGCATGGGCCTGCTGGGTCATAACCTGGTCTGGTACGCCCAGACGCCGGAAGCCTTCCAGCGGCTGGACGAGAACCGCATCGGCTTCGCCGACGCCTATCGCAACTACATCCACGCCGTGGCCGGCCGCTATCGCGGCCAGGTGGTCGGCTGGGACGTGGTCAACGAGCCGGTGGCCGAGGACGGGAACGGCTGGCGCGACAGCCTGTGGGCCCAGCGCCTGGGCGCGTTCGAGCACATCGCCCTGGCCTATCGCACCGCGCACGAGGCTGACCCCGACGCCGTCCTGCTGCTGAACGACTACAATCTCGAATACTTCCCCAAGAAACGCGCCACCTATCTGAACCTGGCCGAGCGCCTGCTCGCCTCGGGCGCGCCCCTGACCGGCCTGGGCGCCCAGATGCACGTGGCGGCCGACGTCCCGCCGGGCGAGATCACCCGGATGATCCGCGACCTGGCTAGCCTGGGCCTGCCGATCCATGTGTCGGAACTGGACGTGTCCCTGACCCGCGCCGAGAACAAGCTCCTGTCCCGCGCCGAGCTGCAGCGCCGCCAGACGGCCGTCTACGCCGAGGCCGCCGAGGCCTTCATGGCCCTGCCCGAGCGCCAGCGCTTCGCCTTCACGCTGTGGGGCCTGCGCGACAGGGATTCGTGGCTGCGGGCCGAAAACGCCGCCGACGCTCCCGCCGTGTTCGACGACGCCGGCCGCCCGAAGGCCGGCGCGGCGGCCTTGGTCGACGCCTTCCAAGGCCGGCGCCCGCAAGCCTGACGCACCAGACGTTCAAATACGCGGAAAAGTGGTGCAGGATCGCGGATCGGAGGCTCCGCCATGCCAGACCCGTTGGACATCTCATCGACAAGGCCATCGCGGCCTGGACTGTCGCCCGGAGCGTGGGCGGCGGTCAGCGCGATCGTCGTGGCTCTGATCGGCGCGGGCGTCACCCTGACCACCACCTGGTGGTCGCAGCACCGCGCGACCGCGGCGACGACGCCGAGCTCGGCGCCTCAAGCGTCCCCGACGCCGGCGACCGCGCAGGAGCGGGCGTCGGGCGTCCAGGGCTTGGTCGGGCGCTGGTCGGGCCTGGCCCAAGGACCGGGCCAGCCGGCTCAGCGGATCGAGGTGGAGATCCTCGCCAGCTGCGGCCCCGGCGTCGCCTGCGGTTGGATCACCGTTCCGGACATCCCGTGCCGAGGCCGCCTGTCGCTGTTGGGGCCCACCGTCGAGGGCCTGGAGTTCCAGGTCGACGGCTTCGAAGCGGGCAGCGATCCAAAGCAATGCCAGCCGGGCGCCGGCGAGGTGCTTCGCGCCACGGACGACGGCGGCGTGGCCTATACGGCGACCTATTCGGGGGCCAAGGGCGTGCTGCGGTCCGCGTCCTGAGGCGTCTGGCCCTTAGAGCATCGCGCGGAAAAGTGGATGCCGGTTTTCCGCCAAAGCGATGCGAAAACAAAAACCTAGAGCAAATCATGCGATTCCTGAATCGCGCGATTTGCTCTAGTCCTCCATATCGGTGCTCAGCGTTTTGGCCAGGGCCAGAATCTGTCGGCGCTGGGCCATCGGCAGCTGCGGCACCAGGGAGGCCAGCTCCACCCCCTCCTCAGTGGCCAGGAAGCGGCGCACGGCCTGGGTTCTCTGGTCGCCGACGCCGTCCGCCTCGGGCGGCATGCCCTCGAAGAACCAGGCCACCGAGGTCTGCAGCGTCACGGCCATGCCGTAGAGCTTGGACGCGCTGACACGGTTGGTCCCGCGCTCGTACTTCTGCAGTTGCTGGAAGGTGATGCCCACGCTGTCGGCGAGCTGCGTCTGGCTCAGGCCCATGGACTTGCGGCGCATGCGGATCCGCGCGCCCACATGGACATCGACGAGGTGGGGTTCTTGATCGGCGGCCAAAATTGCGTCTCCGGGCGGAGGCGCGACCGGCCTCCTGCCGCTTAGACGCCGAGGATCGACCTCATCCTCAAGTTTCGTGGCGAATTTTCGTAAACCGCGTTATTCGGTCGCAGGGACCGCCCCCTCAGGCGAGCGGCTTCTGGGCCGGCGCCTGGACGGGAGGACGCGTGGCGGCGGCCACGGCGTGATCGGCGTCGCTGGCCTGGCGCAGGGCGCGCAGGTCTTCGCTGATCCGGAAGATGGCGACGTAGAACTCGCAGAAGGCGCGCCACAGCAGCACCATGGCGGCGGCGACCAGCAGGCCCGCGATCAGCACGGGGAAGGCCAGCAGCAGCGACTGCAGGCCAGGCTCCTTCAGCGCCAGGCCGACGGCGGCGCCGACCACCGAAAAGGCGAACAGGGCCACGACGCCCAGTCCGGCCCAATAGATCAGGTGAATCACCGGCCCCGTGACAAGACGGTCGAACGTCAGCAGGTCCCAGAACAGCCCGTTCGAACCAAGCGCCTTGGAATTTCTGGCCGGAGCCATCCGACACCCCTCATGTCAGCGGGAGCTCCGCCGGGTACTGGCCCATCGCTAGCAGCGCGAAGCCCGCTCGGCAATGCCGAGCGGGCTTGCGGATCGTCGGACGACGATCGTTCGGTTACTGCGGCTTGGCGCCGGCCAGGGTGGCGTCGATCTGCGCCTTGGTGGCCGTGGTCTGCAGGCCGCCGGTGGCGGCGGCGCTGAAGCTGGCCTTGGGCAGGGCGAACTTCTTGTCGCCGCTGGTCACGACCACGTTGGTCGAGCCGTCGGCGCCGGCGGTGGTGCCGGCGATGGTGCCGACCACGGCGCCGGAGGGATCCTTGACCTCGGAGCCGACCTTCAAGTCCAAGGCGACGTTGGCCGAGGACGGGGTCCCCGCGGCGTCGGCGTCGGCCGCCGTGCCGGCGGTGCCGGTCGTACCCGTGGACGCGGCCGCGCCCGTGGCCGGGCTGGCGGGCGTAGCCGGGGTGGCCTGCGTGCCGGTCGACGGCGAGGCGGGCGTGGCCGGCGTCGCCGAAGTGGCCCCCGAAGGCGTGGTCTGGGCCGACGGCAGGGTCTGACCCGAAGGCGTCGCGCCGGTCGCGGCCGGCGTCTGGCTCGAGGCCGCCGACTGGGCGAACGCGGCGCCCGCCAGCGAAAGCGTCGCGGCGGCGGCGGCGAACATGGCAATCTTGGTTTTCATCAGTAGCGCTCCGTCGTGAAGGCCCCCGCCTTGCCAAACCGAACGCGACCTATCGGCAACGGTTCCGAAATAGTCAGTAACATGACGTGACCATTTCTGGGCGCCTGCCGGCTTTTTCTGGGCGAAGCCTCAGACCATCCCGACGGTGCGCAGGCGGGCGCGCGGATGGATTTCGTTCTGGCTCATCACCACGGTCTGGCCGCGGAAGCGCTCGATGATCGAACGGACATAGGGGCGGACGCCCGGGCTGGTCAGCAGCACGGCGCTGTCGCCAGCCATGGCGGCCCGGTCGAAAGCGTCGCGCACGCCGCGGATGAAGTCCTGCAGGCGCGAGGGGGCCAGGGCCAGCTGCTTGTCCTCGCCCGGACCGACCAGGGCCTCGGCGAAGGCCTGCTCCCACTCGGCCGACAGGGTGATGATCGGCAGGGCGCCGTCGTCGCCGCGGTTGGCCCAGCACAGCTGGCGACCGAGGCGGGCGCGGACCTGCTCGACCAGTTGGATGACCGAGGCGGTGTGCGGGGCGGCCTCGCCGATGCCTTCCAGGATCTGCGGCAGGTCGCGGATCGAGACGCGCTCCTTAAGCAGGGCCTGCAGCACGCGCTGGATGGTCGTGGCGCTGACCACCGAGGGGATCAGGTCGTCGACCAGCTTCTTCTGCCCCTCGGGCAGTTCCTTCAGCAGCTTCTGCACCTCGGCGTAGGAGAGCAGGTCGGCCATGTTCTCCTTGAGGATCTCGGTCAGGTGCGTGGTCAGCACGGTGGCCGGATCGACGATGGTGTAGCCGCGGAAAGTGGCCTCTTCGCGCATGGCCTCCTCCACCCAGGTGGCGGGCAGGCCGAAGGCCGGCTCGCGCACGTGCTCGCCGGGCAGCTCGACCTGGCCGCCGCGCGGGTCCATGGCCATCAGGCAGCCCAGGCGGACCTCGCCGGCGCCGGCCTCCATCTCCTTGATGCGGATCGCATAGCCCTGGTTGGCCAGGCGCATGTTGTCGAGGATCCGGACCGGCGGCATGACGAAGCCGAACTCGGTGGCCAGGGTCTTGCGCAGGGCGCGGATCTGGTCGGTCAGCTTGCGGCCGTCCAGGTCGTTGATCAGGGTCAGCAGGCCGTAGCCCAGCTCGATCTTGACGTCGTCGATGGCCAGGGAGGCGCTGATCGGCTCCTCCTCGGGCTCGGCCGAGGCCGCCTCCAGCGCCGCCAGGGCGGCGGGATCCAACGGTTGCGGCTCTTTTGCCTTTTGGGCGCGGCGATAGGCCAGGAAGCCCGAGCCCACGGCCAGGGCCGCGAACGGAATGATCGGCATGCCCGGGATCAGGGCGATGACCCCGGCCGAGGCCGAGACCATGCCCAGGGCCACCGGGTTCATGGCCAGCTGGGTGGTCAGGGCCTTGTTGGCGCTGCCTTCGACCCCGGCCTTGGACACGACCATGCCGGCGGCGATCGAGATGATCAGGGCCGGGATCTGGCTGACCAGGCCGTCGCCGATGGTCATGATCGTGTAGGACGCCGAGGCCTCGCCGATCGGCATCTTATGCTGGACGACGCCGATCAGGATGCCGCCGACGATGTTGATGCCGGTGATGATCAGGCCGGCGACGGCGTCGCCCTTCACGAACTTGCTGGCGCCGTCCATGGCCCCGAAGAAGGTCGATTCCTGCTCCAGGTCCTTGCGGCGCTGCTTGGCGGTGTCTTGGTCGATCAGGCCGGTCGACAGGTCGGCGTCGATGGCCATCTGCTTGCCGGGCATGGCGTCCAGAGTGAAGCGGGCCGCGACCTCGGCGATCCGGCCCGAACCCTTGGTGACGACCATGAAGTTCACCACCACCAGGATGATGAAGACGATCACCCCGATGACGAAGTTGCCCTGCATCATCAGGTTGCCGAAGGCGGCGATCACCGCGCCCGCCCCGTGCGAGCCTTCCTGGCCGTGGCCGAGGATCAGGCGCGTGGAGGCCACGTTGAGACCCAGGCGGTAGAGGGTGGCGACCAGCAGGACGGTCGGGAACGAGGTGAATTCCAGCGGCTTCTTGATCAGCACCGCGGTCATCAGGATCAGCACCGCGCCGGTCAGCGAGATGGCCAGCAGCAGGTCCAGCATGATCGCCGGCACCGGGATGATCAGCAGGACGATGATGCCCACGACGCCCAGGGCCAATCCCATTTCGCCGCGCAGGATCCCTTCCCACAGCGACTTGGCGCTGGGAATGGAGGTTGCGGCCTTGGGGACGGCGGCGTCAGCCATTCAAGTTCTTCGATCTGTTAGCTTGGCAGGAATCGCGCATGAAGCGATTTGCACGAACCCGCCAGGGTCTTAACCGAAATTAGCCATGTCCGGCGCCGGACCGATGGTCGCGGGCGCCGAGCACGGTCTTCCAGGTCAGGCGGCGGCCACGCCGCCCTGCGGCGGCGGCACCGAGACGCCCGCGTCGGAATATTCCTTGAGCTTGTTGCGCAGGGTGCGGATCGAGATACCCAGGATGTTGGCCGCGTGGGTGCGGTTGCCCAGGCAGTGTTCCAGGGTGTCGATGATCAGCTGCTGCTCGACCTCGGCCACCGTCGAGCCGACGAAGGTGCGCGACACGGCGTCGGCCGCCATCTGGGCGCCGCGGGCCACCGCCACGTCGGGGGCCGGGGCCAAGGGCTGGCCGTCCGGCAGGCGGATGGCGAATTCCTCGATCTCGGCGCCCGGCGACAGCAGCACCGCGCGGTGCATGGCGTTCTCCAGCTCGCGGACGTTGCCCGGCCAGCGGTGGGCGATCAGCCGGCGCTTGGCCTCGGCCGAGATCGGCTTTTCCGGCATGCCGTTGGCGGCCGAGTACTTCTTCACGAAGTGCTCGCACAGGGTGATCACGTCGGCTGGGCGCTCGCGGAGCGGCGGCAGGCGCAGGTTCACGACGTTCAGGCGATAGAGAAGGTCCTCGCGGAACGTGCCGTCCTTCACGGCCTGGGCCAGGTCGCGGTTGGAGGTGGCCAGGATGCGGATGTTGACCTTGACCGGCTTGTTGCCGCCGACGCGGTCGATCTCGCGCTCCTGGATGGCCCGCAGCAGCTTGGCCTGCAGACGGGCGTCCATCTCGCTGATTTCGTCCAGCAGCAGGGTGCCGCCATCGGCTTCCTCGAACTTGCCGACCCGGCGGGCCACGGCGCCGGTGAAGGCGCCTTTCTCGTGGCCGAACAGCTCGCTTTCCAGCAGGTTCTCGGGGATGGCGGCGCAGTTGACGCTGATGAACGGCGCCTTGGCCCGGCGCGACTTGGCGTGGACGTAGCGGGCCATCACCTCCTTGCCCGAGCCGCTCTCGCCGGTGATCAGGATCGAGGCTTCCGACGGCGCCACCTGGTCGGCCAGGCGGATGACGGTCTCCATCGCCGGGTCGCGGACGATCATCGGGCGGTTGTCGTCGGTGACGGCGGCCAGGACCGCGGCGATCAGCTCGGCGTCCGGCGGCAGCGGGATGAATTCCTTGGCCCCGGCCTTGATCGCCGCGGCGGCCCGCATCGGGTCGGCGTCGACGCCGCAGGCCACCACCGGCACCCGGATCCGCTCGGACTCGTTGGTGGCGATCAGGCCCGCGATGTCGAGCGTGTACTCGACCATCAGCAGGTCGGCGCCCTGGCCGGCCCGCAGCGCGTGGGTCGCCGCCTCGGTGGTCTCGACGTGCGAGACCTTGGCCCCGGTGTTCATCGCCATCTTCACGGCGACCGAGAGCTGTCCGTTCAGTTTTCCGACGACCAGGAGGCGCATCGTTTTCTCTCCGTTGGGGCCTTGCGCGCCCCGTATTCAAACCGATTAAGCGTCAATTCAGCGGCGTCGGCGATCAGCCGGCGGCGTCGCCGTCCTTGATGATTTCCGTCATGGTCACGCCCAGGCGCTCGTCGACGACGACGACCTCGCCGCGCGCCACCAGGCGGTTGTTCACATAGATGTCGATCGCCTCGCCGACCTTGCGGTCGAGCTCGAGGATCGAGCCGGCCGACAGCTGCAGCAGCTGCGCCACCGACATGTGGGCCCGGCCCAGCACCGCGGAGATGTTGACCGGCACGTCGAAGACCGGCGCTAGGTCGGACGCGATCTTGTCGCTGAGTTCGACCGGCATTTCGGAGGCCAGCATGCTGCCGCCGAATTCGTCGAGGGTGAGGTTGTCTTCGGTCATGGCGGTCAGCCTTCGCTAGGCGCAAGAGGTTCGGCGTGGAGCCCCTCGGCCGCGATGGCGGCTTCGAGGGCTTGGGTGACGCGGGCGGCCGCGTCGTCGGGATTGAAGGCCGCGCGCCCGTCGCCCCAGTCCAGGACGAAGGCGGCGGCCGGCATGGCGTCGGCCCGGGCGATGATCTGGCCGGGGAAGCCGATGGCCTGGGCTGTCTGCTCCAGGGCGGCCTGGGTGCGCTCGACCAGATGGGCGGCGACGCGGACGGTCAGTTTCGGACTGGCCTCGACCTCGCGGGCCAGAGCGACCAGGGCCGCCTGGGTCGGGGCCTCGGGGAACTGGTCCAGGGCGGCGTCGGCGATGGCCCGGCCGCAGGCCAGGGCCAGCATCGCCGAGCCCTCGCGGTGCTCGTGGGCGACGGCGGCCAGGGTCGAGAAGGCGCCGTGGATCGCCTGACCGATGGTGTTGAGGGCCATGGCGGCCTCGCGCTCGGCCTGGGCCACCGCCGACTGCTCGCCGGCGGCGTAGGCCTCGGCCTTGGCGGCTTCCAGCTCTTCCAGGGAGAAGTTCTTCTTCACCCGCGGCGGCGCGCTCATGCCGCCGCGGTCGTCGAACACGGTGTCGAAGGTGAAGCGCTTGTGGGCGATGTCGGTCATTCAGCCATCCCCCTAGTAGATCAGTTCGTCTTCGGCGCCGGCGCCGGCCAGCATGATCTCGCCCTTGGCGGCCAAGTCCTTGGCGACCTGGACCATGGCGACCTGGGCCTGGTCGACGTCCTTCAGGCGGACCGGACCCATGCTCTCCATGTCCTCGCGCATGATCTTCGAGGCGCGTTCCGACATGTTGGAGAAGAACATCTCGCGCAGCTTGTCCGAGGCGCCCTTCAGGGCCAGGGCCAGCTGTTCCTTGCCGGTGGCGCGCAGCAGGGTCTGGACGCCGCCTGGATCCAGCTTCGACAGGTCCTCGAACACGAACATCAGGGCGCGGATGCGCTCGGCCGCCTCGCGGTTGCGCTCTTCCAGCGCCGCGATGAAGCGGGCCTCGGTCTGGCGGTCGAAGTTGTTGAAGATCTCGGCCATCATCTCGTGGCTGTCGCGCTTGGACGTGCGCGCCAGGTTCGACATGAATTCGGTGCGCAGGGTCTGCTCGATCTTGTCGAGGATCTCGCGCTGGACCGGCTCCATCCGCAGCATGCGGGTGACGCATTCCAGGGCGAAGTCCTCGGGCAGCGAGGCCAGCACGCGCGCGGCGTGGTCGGACTTCACCTTCGACAGCACCACGGCGACGGTCTGCGGATATTCGTTCTTCAGATAGTTGGCGAGGACGGCCTCGTTCACGTTGCCCAGCTTGTCCCACATGGTGCGACCCGCGGGACCGCGGATCTCTTCCATCAGCTGGTCGACCTTCTCCGGCGGCATGAAGGCCGACAGCAGGCGCTGGGTCTGCTCGTAGGAGCCCATGATCGCGCCGGTCGAGCTCATGCCCGAGACGAACTCGACCAGCAGCTCTTCCACGACCGAGGCCGAGACCGTGCCCAGGCCGGCCATGGCCTGGGAGACTTCCTTGATTTCCTCGTCGTCCAGGGCTTCCCAGATCGCGGTGTGCTCTTCGCCCAGGGCGAGCAGCACAATCGCCGCCTTCTCGGGACCGGCCAGCCTTTTGACGTCGGTGATGGAGTTCTTCATCGCCTACTCCGACTCGTGCAGCCAGGAGCGGAGGATCGCGACGGACTCGTCGGGGTGCTTTTCGACGAACTCCGAGACCCGCTTGATCGACGAGGCCTTCACCTGGCCTTCGATCTTGGCGATGTCGATGCGCTGGTCCATGTCGGCCGGTCCGGCGATGGCGATCGGTTCGCCCGTCTGGTCGACGACCACTTCCTGGGTGGTGCCGTCCGACAGGGTGACCATGCGGGTGATCTGCGGCGTGTTCAGCGCCAGGCCCAGCGGGGTCGGCGGCGGGCTCATCAGGCTCTTCAGGAACGGGCGCACCGCGAACAGCAGGATCAGCAGGGCCACGACGGCCAGCACGCCCAGCTCGGCGAAGCGCATCAGGTCGTTCTTGTCGATGCCGTCCATCAGGCCGGCCTTGCCCAGGCCCTGGTCCTCGGGCTGCGGGAAGCGGACATTGACCACCGAGACCTGGTCGCCGCGGGCCTGGTCGAAGCCGACCGCGGTCTTCACCAGCTGCTCCAGCTGCGCCATCTCGGCCGCGGAGCGCGGGGTGTAGGCGCCCGGCTTGCCGTCCTTGCCCGGAGGGGCGGTGACGCCGTCCACGGCCACGGCGATGGCGACCTTGCGGACCTTGCCCGGCTCCTGGACGGTGGTGGTGGTGCTTTCCGAGATCTCGTAGTTGGTGACGCTCTCGTTGCTGTCCTGCTTTGTGCCCAGCGGCTGGAAGCCGTTCGGGGTCTGGCCGGGGATGTTCTGGGTCGAGGTGACGCCGCCGGTGTCGTCGTTCTTGGTCTCGCTGGAATTGTTGGCGTTGGTGCTTTCCGAGCGGATCACCTGGCCGTCCGGATCGAACTTGCGCTCCTGGGTGGTGACGCGGTTCAGGTCGAGGTCGGCGGTGACGTTGACGCGCGCCTTGCCCGGGCCCAGCACGCCGTCGATCATGTCCTTGACGGTCTTGGCGATGCGGGCCTCGGCCTCGCTCTTGGCGTCCTGGGCCAGCTTGCCGGCCAGGCTCTCGTCGTTGCCGGCCGACAGGGTCTTGCCGTGCTGGTCGATGACGTTGACCGCGTCGGGCTTCATCCCGGCGACCGAGCCGGCCACCAGGTTCTGGACGGCGCGGACCATGTCGGCCGACGGCTCGCGGCCGGTGCTGATGGTGACGGCGGCGGTCGGCTTCTCGGCGTCTTCCTCGAACAGCTGACGCTTGGGGATCACCAGGTGGACGCGGGCGGCGCGCACGCCGTCCCAGCCCTGGATGGTCCGCTCCAGCTCGCCCTGCAGCGCGCGCTGGCGGTTCAACTGCTGGACGAAGTCGGTCTGGCCCAGCGCGTTGCCGGTGTCGAAGATCTCGTAGCCGACCGAGCCGGAGGTCACCAGGCCCTTGGTGAAGATCAGCTGGCGGGCGGAATTGACCTTGTCGCGGGCGACATAGATCGTCGCGCCGTCGCCCTTGGTCTCGTACTTGATGCCCGCCTGGTCGAGGGCGGCCGTGGCGGCGGCGGATTCCTTGGGGTCGACGTTGGACAGCAACAGCTCGTTGGGCTGCTTGCTCATCATCATCATCACGGCGGCGATCACGGCGATCGCGCCCGCGGCGACGCCGATCAGGGCGGCCAGACGGCCGACGCCAAACCTTTGAATCGCGCTGAGGAACTTATCCAACCTACGCCCTACCCCTGAAAAGCACCCCCGGAGAGGACGCCAGCCGCTGCGCGCCGGAGCACGCCGTCGCTAGGCAGGATTTACCCAGTGCAAGGTAAACGGGTCGTTTACAAAGGACCCCTCCAAGGGGGTCCCAGGGGCGCCAAAAGGTCGCGGCCGCGCCCCTGGGGGACGCGGCCGCTGAACTGTTCGACAGGTCGCCGAGGGCTCGAAACCCCCACACGACATAGGCTTCCGGCCCGCCGACTAGCGGTACTGCTGAAGCCGCGTGGTCCGCAGACCCGCCAGGCCGTGACGGTCGATCGACTGTTGCCAGGCGAGGAACTCCTCGTTGGTCAACTTGTACCGATCGCACGCCTCGTCGAGCGAGAGGAGACCACCGCGGACGGCGGCCACCACCTCGGCCTTGCGCCGGATCACCCAACGCTGGGTTTCCGGAGGCGGCAAGTCGGAGAGAGTCAGCGGCGCGCCGGTCGGACCGATCACGTACTTCTCACCCCGGCTGTTCGTGCGCTGCTGCTGCAACATGGCTTTACGCCTTTCCCACAACCATCACTGTTGGAGAGGAATATACGCGCCGGGAAATAACAGGCGCTTAATTCCAATAGTAAAGAAAGACTGAAACACTAGGCTTTCTCCCCACTCCCGTGATGTATCAATGTGACACAGGACAATTAAGGTCAGTTAAGACCTGTAATTACCGTTTAATGCTCAGAAGCTCTTCTAGCATCTGGTCGGCGGTGGTGATGATCTTCGACGAAGCCGAATAGGCTCTCTGCGTCGTGATCAACCCGGTGAACTCCGTCGACAAGTCGACCGTCGAAGCTTCCAGCGTGGACGGAGCAATCACGCCTGCGCCCCCCTGCCCCGGAGTCTTCAGGCTATAGGTGCCGCTTTCGTTGGTGACGCGATATGCATTTCCGTTCACGCCCTTCAATCCGTTGGGGTTCGAGAACGTGGCGATCGCAACCTGTGCGATGCGGCGGGTCACGCCGTTGTCGAAGATCGCCGAGACATAGCCCTGGTCGTCGACCTCGATGTTGGTCAGGTTGCCGAAGGCCGTGCCATTGGTGTTGACCGACTGGACCACCGACTGGCTGTTGTACTGGGTCAGGCCGCCGGCGGCGCTGGCCAGGTCGATCTGGATGTCCTGGGCGTCGATGCCCAGACCGTCGGCCCAGCGCGGGGGCGTCACCGCCGGCGGGGCCAGGTTGGCCACGGTCGGGTCCGACGCGCCGATGTTGATCGCGGTCGGGGTCACGCCGCCGAACAGGTTGCCGACCGAGTTCAGCTTGCCGTCGGTGGTGAAGGTGATCTTGCCCGAGCTGATCAGGCCGTTGGTGTTGTTGTCCAGGTCGCCGGGCTTGGCGCGCAGTTCGGCGAACCATTCGTTGGGGCCGGGGCCCTTCAGCAGCGACAGGGTGACGGTGCGCTGGCCGCCCTTGGAGTCGGAGACCGGAATCTGGATCTCGAAGTCCGGCTTGACGCCCGTGGTCGGGTCCTCGGCGTAGTCCGACATCGAGCGGGTCGCCGGGTCGTAGGCGCCGCTGGCGATGGCGTCGGCCTTGGTGTTCACGCCCAGCTGGGTCTGGGTCAGGGTCACGGCGGGCGGGCCGGCGGCGATCTGAACGTTCGGCGCCGTGCCCGGCAGGGTCGTCGCCAGCAGGTTGCCGGTGGTCGGGTCATAGGTGTTGACGCCGGTGGCGACCGTCACGCCGGCCTGGCGGATCTCGACGGCGTATTCGTTGCCGTTGCCCGTCGGGCTGTAATAGACTGAGTAGTTGTTGGTCGCGCCGCTGCTGTCGACCAGGCCCGTCTTGGTCGACACGGCGTTGGCCGCGGCCGCGACGGCCTGTTCCGAGCGCAGGTTGGCGTTGACGCCGACCCGGGTGGTCTTCTCGGCGGTGCCGCCGACCGTGCCCACGTTGATCGAGGACAGTTGGGTCAGGTCCGACGGGTCGGGCGTGATGGCGCCGGTCACCGGGTCGGCCAGCCAGCCCTGCAGATAGAGGCCCGCGTCGTTGCGCAGGTAGCCCAGGTTGTCCAGCTGGAACGAGCCGGCGCGGGTGAACGAGCGGGTGTCGGTGGCGGTCAGGCCTTCCGGCTTCTCGGTGCCGACGAAGAAGCCCGATCCGGCGATCGACAGGTCCAGGTTCGAGGTCGTGGCCTGGGTCAGGCCCTGCTGGCTGATGAACTGGTGGGTCTGGGCCTTGACGCCGCCGGCGCTGTAGGTGGCGTTCTTGCTCTGGGCGGTGACCAGGGTCGAGAAGTTGGCCGAGCTGCGCTTGTAGCCGACCGTGTTGACGTTGGCGATGTTGTCCGAGATCGCGGCCAGGGCCGACGAGTTGGAGATCAGGCCGGAAACCCCGGCGAGCATGGCGCTGTTGATGCTCATGACTGTGATCCTGCGATGAAGTTCAAAAACGGATGGGTTTGAGGTTCAGCGCGGTTTGCGTTTGGGTCCCGAAGTCCGGCGGAGCCGGGGAGACCGCGACGGCGTCGTTCTGACACCCGTTCATCGGATGACGACCGTTACGTGGTCGTGGGGTTGGTGACGCCGATCACGGAGTCGAGCGGGACCTTGGTGTCGCCGATCCAGACCATGTTGACGCCGCTTTCGTTGGTGACCTTGGTGACGACGCCGTCGACGCGTCCCTTGGCCGAGGTGGTGATGTTGGCCCCTTCGGAGTCCGTGGCGGTCACCTTGATGGTGTATTCGCCGCCGTCGGGCTGCTTGGTTCCGTCGGCGCTCTTGCCGTCCCACTTGAAGGTGTGGTCGCCGCTGGACATGTCGTCGGGCAGCACCGTGGCGATGGTCTTGCCGAACTTGTCGATGACCTCGACCTTGACGCCGGTGGCCGACCGGCTCTGGGTGTAGCTCCAGGTCGCCTCGCCGTTCTTGAGCACCGACTTGTCGGTCTCGGCGGTGACCTGCTTGCCCATCAGGTTGACGCCCTCGCTGATGCCGCCGCTGGTGTTCATCCCGACCAGGGCCGTCAGCAGGTCGTTGGTGACCAGTTGCTGCTCGACGCCGGTCATCTGGGTGATCTGGCTGGTCATCTGGGTCGTGTCGGTGGGCGACAGCGGATCCTGGTTCTTCAGCTGGGTGGTCAGCAGCTTCAGGAACGTCTGCTCGTTATTGGCGAGCGAGTTCCGCGAGTTGTTGATCTTGTCGGTGGTGGCGTTGCCGGTGCTGCTGGTGGCCGTGACCATGGCGGGCTCTCCTAGATTCTGACGTCGACGCCGCTGCTGTCGGCGACGCGGAGGCCGGGCAGCAGGGCGGACGGGGACAGGGTGGGGATTTCCTCGCCCAGCGCCGATCGGAAGGCGCGGCCTTGGAAAGCCTGACGGCCGTTCTCGCCGTCCTGGAAATTGAAGAAGGCGTTCTGGCTCTGGCCGCCCTGGTTCTGGCTGGAGCTGTCGAAGCTCAGGGCGTTGTCGGCGACATTGAAGCCCGCGGCGGCCAGGGCCTGGCGCAGTTCGCCCGACTTGCCCCGCATGTCGGCGGCGGCGGCCGGGTTGTCGAAGTTCAGGGCGGCGGTCAGCTTGCCGTCCTTGGCGATCTCGATGCGCACGTCGACGCGGCCCAGGCCTTCCGGCTGTAGTACGACATCGAAGCGGCTGGTCTTGCCGACCACCGCCTTGCTGGCGATCTCGGTCGTCAGGTGGCTGACGGTCTCGGGACCGGCCTTGGGCAGCTGGGCGGCGACGACCGGGGCCGGGGCCGCCGCCGTGCCTGGCGCGACGAAGGTTTGGGTCGGAGCAGCAGTGTCGGCGGCAACCGCGACCGGCGCGGCGTCCTTCAGAAGCGAGCTCTTGTCGCCGGCCTGGTCCTGGCCGCCCTCGCCCATCGCGCCTTCGCCCGTCGTCGCGGCGTGGGCCGGCGCGGCGACCTGGCCATGAGCCGGCTCGGCAGCGTCCGCCACGGCGGCGACAGCGGTCGCCGTGGTGGGGGCGGTGGTCTTCGGTTCGGCGGCCTCGACCACCTTGGCGGTCACCGAGGCGACTTCTGGCGCAGCGGCCTGGGCGGCGGCGGCCGGAACCAGAGCGGGTTCGGCGGGATCGACCGTCGGCGCGGCGGCGGCCTCAGCGGCCGGACCGGCCGGGGTCGCGATGGCCGGGGCCGCGTCAGCCTTGGCGGCGGGAGCGGCCGGGCCGGTCTTGGACCTGGCGGCGACCGCCGCGACCGCGGCGAGTTCGGCGGCCGAGGCCGCCGGCGTCTGCGACAGGTCGAGGGCCGGAGCGGACTCGGCGGCGTCGGTCGCCAGGGCGGCGGCGGGAAGCGCCTGGACCTGTGCATCTTGGGCGATGGCTGGCGCCGGAGCGATCTCGGCCGTGACGTTCTGGAGCGGCTGGGCCACCGAAGAGGCCTGGGCGGTCGTGACGGCGTCCGCCACGGGCTTGGGGATCTCGGCCGGCGGCGCTTGCATGGCGGCGATCAGGGCCGCCGCGGCCTGGGCAGCGGCGGCGGCGTCGGCCTGGCCGGCGGCGGCGGTGTCGGCGGTCACGGGCGCATCGGCGACGGCCTGGTCCTTGCTGTCGGTCTTGCCTTCGGCGGGGCTGGCGTCCGGGGCTCTGTCGGCCGCCTGGGCGACGGCGGCCTTGGCCGGCGCCTTCCCATCGGAGACCTTGTCGGCGGCGCCGGCGACTTGGTCGGCCTTGGCGTCGGTGGCGCGGTCGGCGGCCTTGGCGCTGGAGACCTTGCCGTCCTGCGCCCGGTCGGCGCTCTTATCGGCGTCGCGGGCGTCTCGTGTGGAGGCCTTGTCGCTGGTCGCCTTGTCATTGGAGGCGCTGGCGCTCGCGGCCTGGGCCAGCAGCGCGCCGAAGCCTTCGGCCGCGTCCTTGTCATAGCCGCCGGCGGGCGCCGGAGCAGAAGGCAGGACGGAAGCGGGAGCGGCGATCGCGGTCATGCGTCGGTCAGGTCCACGGAGGATGGCGGCCCGAAGAGGACACGCCTTGATCCGGACATCCCTGAGCAACCGCCGGGCCAACTCGAAGACCAACAACAAGATATTGTTTTTATTGATGTTAATCTTGCATTTACACCTCCAGATAGGCCGACCACGGCGCTTTTTGCCGGGCTGAGCAGGACGGAAAGGGCCAGGCTTGCCGCGTCGTCTCGCCCCATCCCCGGTTGGCGCCGTCCTTGCGCATGGATTTCTGTCGCTCGCTCGACGTCAGGAACGGATCGCCATGAATTTCAATGGCTTGCACATCGCTGAAGGGGTCGAACCCCGCAACGCCCGGCAGTTTTCGCCGGGCAAGGTCGCGTCGCGCCGTTCGTGGTTTGCCGAGCAGGCCGGAGAATAGACCATGTCGTTGAACACCATCTTGAACGTGGCGACTTCGGGGATGATGGCGGCCCAGACGGGCCTGCGCGTCACCTCCGACAACGTCGCCAACATCAACACCGCCGGCTATGTCCGCAAGACGATCGCCCAGTCCAACCTGGTGTCGAACGGCATGGGCGTGGGCGTCAACATCGACGCCATCAAGCGGGCCACCGACAAGTTCATGGCCGCCGCCAGCCTGAACGGCGCCTCCGACGCGGGCCGCACGGGCGCGATCGCCACGGCGATGGACAACGCCCAGAAGCTGTTCGGCGACCCCAGCACCACGACCAATTTCTTCGCCACCCTGGACGACGTCTACGCCGCCTTCTCCATGGCGGCCGACGACCCGTCCTCGACCCTGCTGCGCAGCAGCGCCATCACCAAGGTCGAGGACTTCCTGGGCGAGAGCAAGCGCATCACCTCCTCGCTGTCCAGCCAGATCAAGGACACCGACAACCGCATCGGCGCCGACGTCGACCGCGTCAACGACCTGCTCAAGCAGATCGACGCGCTGAACGTCGACATCACCCGCGCCAAGATGGCGGGCGCCGACGGCACCGGCTCCGAGAACGTCCAGAGCGGACTGATCAACGAGCTGTCGACCTACATGAACATCCAGGTCAGCGACCGCTCCAACGGCGGGGTCATGGTCCGCTCGGCCGAGGGCGTCACCCTGGCGGGCAACGGCCCGGCCACCGTCACCTACAACCAGTCGGGCGCCGCCAACGGCTATCTGACCGTGGTCACCGCCAACAGCGGCGGCCAGGTCATGCCGCTGACCGTCAGCAACGGCGAGCTCCAGGGCCTGCTTGAGCTGCGCAACAAGGAACTGCCCAACCTCTCCGACCAGCTGGGCGAGTTCGTCAG
The DNA here is from genome assembly GCF_004342605.1 of Caulobacter sp. BK020. Lineage (GTDB taxonomy): Bacteria > Pseudomonadota > Alphaproteobacteria > Caulobacterales > Caulobacteraceae > Caulobacter. Next base: position 181,693 of record NZ_SLZL01000003.1, on the reverse strand, counting down.
CCGGGCCGCCGAGGAGCTGAACCGCGCCTCCAACGCCGCCAGCTCGGTGCCGGCGCCCAACAGCATGACCGGCAAGGACACCGGCCTGGACGCCAACACGGCCTTCGCCAACTTCACCGGCAAGACGACCATCGCCATCACCAACGCCGCCGGCGCCATCGTCCAGCGCGTGGATGTCGACTTCAGCGCCGGGACCATGACCGTCAACGGCGCCGCCGGCCCCGCCTTCACCAACACCAATTTCCTGACCCAGCTGAACACCGCCCTGGGCGGCACGGCCACGGCGGCCTTCGCCAACGGCCAGCTGAGCCTGAACACCGCGACCGCCACCAACGGCATTGCGATCGTCGACGACGCCACCACGCCCTCGACCAAGGCCGGCAAGGGCTTTTCCCAGTTCTTCGGCCTCAACGACATCGTCCGCTCCGATGGCTACTCGCCCTACGAGACCGGCATGGTCGCCAGCGACCCCAGCGGCTTTACGCCCGGCCAGACCATCTCCCTGCGCCTGACCGACAGCGAAGGCGGCCGCATCCGCGACATCCAGGTGACCATCCCGACGGGGACGGGCACGATGCAGGAAACCATCGACGCCCTGAACTCCCGCAATTCGGGCGTGGGCCTCTACGGCGCCTTCACCCTGGGCTCGAAGGGCGAGCTGACCTTCACCTCCAACACCGCCACCCCGGTCAACCTGTCGGTGGTCGAAGACACCACCCAGCGCGGCGTCGGCGGCCCGTCGCTGAGCCAGCTGTTCGGCGTCGGCATGAGCGAGCGCAGCACGCGCGGGGGCCTTTTCAAGGTGGACCCGGCCATGGACGCCAACCCGTCCAAGCTGCCGTTCGCCAAGCTGGACCTGACCGTGGCGGCCGGCGTCCCGGCGCTGGCGACCGGCGACGGCCGCGGCGCCCTGGCCCTGGCCAAGGCCGGCGACGTCACCGCCAGTTTCGCCAGCGCCGGCGACACCGCCGGTTCGAGCAAGACCGTGCTGAGCTACGGCGCGGACTTCAGCGGCTCGATCGCCCGCAAGGCCGCGGCGGCCACCAGCCGCAAGGAAGCGGCCGACTCCGTCAAGACCGAGGTCGACGCCCAGCGCCAGTCGCAGGAAGGCGTCAATCTCGACGAGGAACTGGTCAACCTGACCACCTACCAGCAGGCGTTCAACGCCTCCGCCCGCCTGATCCAGGCGACGAAGGACATGTTCGATGTCCTCACCGGCATTCTTTGAGGTTAAGCCATGACCCGCGTCTCCACCTCCGGCAACTTCGGCGTGATGACCAGCAACCTGATGCGTGCGCAGGTGCTGCAGAACGTCGCTGGCGAACAGGTTTCCAGCCAGAAGAACGCCAACGACCTGAAGGGCTACGCCAAGAACGCCGAGGTCCTGACGGCCATGAAGACCGCCCAGGCCAAGGTCGCCGGCTTCCGCGACCAGACGACCCTGGTCGCCAACCGGCTGGACGTCCAGGACATCGGCATCGGCCAGGTCGCCGACGCCACCCAGGACGCCCGCGACGCCATCGCCAACGCCATCGCCGCCGGCAGCGCCGAGACCCTGATGCAGCAGCTGAACGGCGCGTTCGGCGACGTGGTCCAGGGCCTCAACAGCAAGTTCAACGGCCGCTACGTGTTCGCCGGCGCCAAGTCGGACGTCCAGCCGACCACGGCCACCAGCATGGCCGACCTGACCGCGGCGGCCAGCACGGCATCGCTGTTCCAGAACGACCAGTACATCACCAGCAACCGCATCGACGACACCACCTCGGTCGACACCGGCCAGCTGGCCGACCAGCTGGGCACGGGCGTCTACAACGCCTTCAAGCAGGTCCAGGCCTATGTCGACGCCAACGGTCCCTTCACCGGCAAGCTGACCCAGGCCCAGAGCAACTTCCTGGGCGGCCTGCTGCCGACTTTCGACGCGGTGAAGACCAACCTGACCACCGCCCAGGCCCAGAACGGCCTGAACCAGAAGCGCTTCGAGACCGCCCAGACCGAGCTGTCGGACCAGGCCGACACCCTGAGCACCATGGTCGGCGGCATCACCGAGGTCGACATGGCCGAGGCGATCACTCGCCTGGAGTCGGCCAAGCTGGCCGTCCAGGCCTCGGCCCAGGTGTTCTCGAGCTTGCAGAACTCGTCGCTGCTGAACGTGCTGAGGTAGGGGGGAGCGACGAACGCTTCGGTCCGCAACGCCCCAAACCTCGCAAAAACGGCCGCAACTCGCTATATGGCCGCGATGGACGCCGACACCGCTCTCTTCGCCCCGGCCACCGCCCTCGACCGCGCCGTCGAGCAGGCGCGCGCGGCTGTCGGCCTGCCCGTCGGGACCCGGATCGTCGCGGCGATGTCGGGCGGGGTCGATTCCACCGTCACCGCCGCCCTGCTGGCCAAGGCCGGCTACGACGTGGTGGGGGTCACCCTGCAGCTCTACGATCACGGCGCCGCGATCGCCAAGAAGGGCGCCTGCTGCGCGGGCCAGGACATCCTGGACGCCCGCATGGCGGCCGAGCGGATCGGCATTCCGCACTATGTCCTCGACTACGAAAGCCGCTTCAAGGAACAGGTGATCGAGGACTTCGCCGACGCCTATCTGCGCGGCGAGACGCCGATCCCCTGCGTGCGCTGCAACCAGACCGTCAAGTTCCGCGATCTGCTGGACGTGGCCCGCGACCTGGGCGCCGAGGCCATGGCGACCGGGCACTATGTGCAGCGCGCGATGAGCCCGAGCGGCGGCAACCGCCCGCAGCTGCGCCGCGCCGCCGACCCGGCCAAGGACCAGAGCTATTTCCTGTTCGCCACCACGGCCGAGCAGCTGGACTTCCTGCGCTTCCCGCTGGGCGGCATGGACAAGCCGACCGTGCGCCAGGTGGCCGCCGAGCTGGGCCTGGCCATCGCCGACAAGCCCGACAGCCAGGACATCTGCTTCGTGCCCGAGGGCAAGTACACCACGGTGATCGACCGGATCCGGCCGCAAGGCGCCCTGCCCGGCGACATGGTGCACATGGACGGCCGCGTGCTGGGCCGCCACGAGGGCGTCACCCGCTACACCATCGGCCAGCGCCGGGGCCTGAACATCGCCGTCGGCGATCCGCTGTTCGTCGTGAAGATCGACGCCGACAAGCGCCAGGTGATCGTCGGCCCGCGCGAGGCGCTGCTGGCCCGGGCCCTGTCGCTGAAGGAAGGCAACTGGCTGGGCGTCGAGGACAGCCTGGAAACGGCCGCCGCGGCGGGCGCGCCGGTTCTGGCCCGCGTGCGCTCGACCCGCGAGCCCGTCCCCGGCCGCCTGGCCCTGGTCGACGGCGAACCTCGCCTGGTGTTCGACGTCCTGGAAGAAGGCGTCGCCCCCGGCCAGGCCTGCGTGCTGTACGATCCCGCCGATCCGGAACGGGTCCTGGGCGGCGGCTTCATCGCGACGACCGAGCGGGCGGCGATCTAGGGAATCGGCGGCGGCGCCGACCGCCTCCCCGCGGCCGCTGCGCTCCGCCGAAGAGCGACACACGCCTGGCGCGTTCCGCGCCGCTCAACATCTTAAAGACGGTAAATTCGAACTTCGCACGCGGTTATTTGACATCATTGATAAAAACATCCGCCCATCGGAGGACGCAGAGCAAAATAATCGTCGCTCAGGGCCAGAAATCCCGCAATGAGCGAGTGACATGCGAAACTTTTGTGGCATGCATACGTATCTACTGTACGCCCGGGTCAATTTTTTGACGCGGATGTAGAATTCGGAGCTTTGGGACAATGACGACCGCCACCTACACTTACAAGCACCGCCAAGAACGCCACGTCTCGCTGACCCGGCTGAGCGTGATCCTGGCCAATCTTGGTATGTGGACCGGCTTGATCGTCGGCCTGGCGATCCTCGCCCGCTGACCTAATCGACGCCCTGTTCCTCGCGGAACAATCCCTGGACCGCATAGAGGGCCGCTACCCTCAGATCCGCCAGCACCGTCCATCGGGCGACGTAGTCCAGTTCAGCGGTCCATGACGGCTCTCCCTCCGCGCCGCGCGGCCAGATCATGCCCGGCCGCGCCTCGAGGCGCCGCTCGTAGTCCGGCCGCCCCTTGCGCAGATGGGCGTCCTGGCCCGGCGATTGCGGCCTGGGTCCGATCAGCGACATGTCGCCGTCGATGACGTTGACGGCTGACGGCAGGTCGCCCAGCCCCGCCCGCCAGAGCACCTGATCGAACAGGCTTTCGTGCTGCGTCGGCCGATACAGGCGCCAGCGCCCGAAGGTGCGGCCGTGCAGCCCGAGGGTCTCCTCGCGCATGAAGATCGGACCGCGCCGACTGCAGCGGATCCCGATGAGCATCACCAATCCAACGGGTAGGAAGAACAGCAGGACAAAGATCGCGCCCAGCACATCCAATGTCCGCTTGCTCACGCTTCTGGCGGGGCCGGCCACGCCCATTCGCCCCGTCGCTTCCACCAACACCAACCCCACTGAACCCTGGGCGCCCCCGCCCGAGCGCGACGCGCTTGAGGGCTCAAAACGCAAAGTTTGGGTCGGGGTTCCGACTTAGCCGTCAAAACCTGTGGATCAAACCACCTCGTCGAAGCTCAGCCCGATCCTGAACAGGCAGTAGCCCGTCTCGTCGACCAGCCTCGCCACGTCGGGATTGGTGTCGGCGCGCTCACGCACACGGGTGAAGCACCAGTCTTCCGGATCGGCGCCAACCGGAAACCCCGCCCCGTCCGCCGTCACCAGCCGATAGGTCGGCTTGGCGCGATGGACGTGGAAGCGAAAGCTCACTCGGCGGCGATCCTGGTCGCGGCCTCCAGCGCCTCGCCGACCGTCAGGGCCTGCTCCTGGTGCACCACACGACCCAGGTCGCGCCCGTCGACGATCTCGCCGCAGGCCTCGCAGGCCAGCTTGGGATGGAAGTCGCAGCCGCAGGTCTTGTGGATGAAGTGCACCGGCCCCTTGCCCAGGCCATAGACGTGCTGGTCGCCCCACTCGGCCATGGTCAGCAGCACCGGCGACAGGGCCCGCCCCTTTGGCGTCAGGACATATTCCTGGCGCGGGGGGCGTTCCGAATAGCGGCGCGGCTCCAGCACGCCGTTGGCCACCAGGCTCTTGAGGCGGGCGGCCAGGACATTGCGCGCCACGCCCAGCCGCTCCTGCCACTGCTCGAACCGCTTCACGCCCTGGAAGGCGTCGCGCAGGATCAGCAGGGTCCACGGATCGCCGACGACCTCGAGGGTGGCGGCGATGGCGCAGCGTTCATTGGTGTAGTCGGCGGTGCGGCCCATCACGTGAAGGTGAAGCCTTACGCGAGGGAATGCAAGGGTTGCTTTTGCAGACCCACGATAGTAGGTTTTCAATAGCAATTGACTCTCTCGGTTGCGCACTGCGAGGCGGCGGCGGGGGTCTCCGGATTTCCCCTGCCGCCCGCCTTTTGCCCGAAAGACTTGCGCCGGAGACACCGCAGGGGGTTTATTCCGCCGAAAATTCCCCAGGGTGGAGCTCAGGCATGTCCAACGCCGATCCGATCGTCATCGTCTCGTTCGCCCGCACGCCGATGGGCGGATTCCAGGGGGCGCTGGCCGGAGCCAAGGCCACAGAACTGGGCGCGGCGGCGGTCAAGGCCGCGATCGAGCGGGCGGGCGTTTCGGGCGACCAGGTCGAGCAGATCTTCATGGGCTGCGTCCTGCCCGCCGGCCTCGGCCAGGCCCCGGCCCGCCAGGCCGCCGTGGGCGCGGGCCTGCCCAAGTCGGTCGAGGCCACCACCGTCAACAAGATGTGCGGAAGCGGCATGCAGGCGGCGATCATGGCTCATGACGCCCTGGCGGCCGGCAGCGCCGAGATCATCGTCGCCGGCGGCATGGAGAGCATGACCAACGCACCCTACCTCCTGACCAAGCACCGCTCGGGCGCGCGCATCGGCCATGACCAGATGCTGGACGCCATGTACCTGGACGGACTGGAAGACGCCTACACCCCCGGCAAGCTGATGGGCGCCTTCGCCGAGGACAGCGCCGCGACCTACCAGTTCAGCCGCGAGGCCATGGACGACTACGCGGTCAAGGGCCTGGCCAAGGCGCAGCAGGCGGTGACCTCCGGCGCCTTCGCCGCCGAGATCGCCCCGGTGACCGTCACCACCCGCAAGGGCGTCGAGACCGTCAGCCAGGACGAGCAGCCGCTGAAGGCCGACCCCGCCCGGATCCCGACCCTGCGTCCAGCCTTCGCTCGCGACGGCGGGATCACGGCGGCCAACTCGTCCTCGATCAGCGACGGCGCGGCCGCCCTGGTCATGACCCGGCAGAGCGTGGCCCAGCGCCTGGGCCTGCCGATCGTCGCCCGGGTCGTCGCCCACGCGGCCCACGCTCACGAGCCGGCCCTGTTCACCACCGCCCCGGTTCCCGCCATGAAGAAGGCGCTGAACAAGGCCGGCTGGACGGTCGCCGATGTCGATCTGTTCGAGGTCAACGAGGCCTTCGCCGTGGTCGCCATGATCGCCCAGCAGGAGCTGGGCATCCCGGACGACAAGCTGAACGTCAACGGCGGCGCCTGCGCCTTGGGGCACCCAATCGGCGCGTCGGGCGCGCGCATCCTGTGCACCCTGATCGCCGCCCTTCAGGCACGGGGCGGCAAGAAGGGCCTGGCGTCCCTGTGCATCGGCGGCGGCGAGGCCACGGCGATGGCGGTGGAGCTGGTTTAAGGCGCCCTACCCGCCGGACACCGCCTTGGTCAGCAGGTTGATCCGCCGGCCGCCGGGCATCTCGACGTCGCCGCCGCTCCAGCCGGCCGGGCAGGCGCCCGACCATTCGGCGGTCATCGACATCTTGTGCTCGCCGTTCATCGCCGGCTGGGCCGCGCCCGTCGTGGTGCTGGCGACCTCCATCACGTAGCGGGTGTCGAAATCGCCCGCGACGTGGATGGTGCTGTCGGTCTTGCCGGCCGGGCCCATGTCGCAGGCCGATACGACCGTCCAGCTTCCGTCCGCGCCGCGCGTCATCGACTTGCGCTGGCAACGCTTGTCGTCGCCCTGGCTGTCCAGCCCCATCTTCTCGTCGCTGGTCGCGTCGACGCAGAAGCGAAAGCTGCGCGTAAAGCCCTGGGCCTGCAGGGTCATCGTCTGGGTCCACAGACCCGGCTTGCGCTTGGGCCAGCCCGTCGGCGCGGGCGTCGCGGCGGCCGGAGCCGTGGTCGCCGCCTTCGGCCCCTCCGCTGCCCCGCTCCCGGACGCCTGGGTCGCCGATTTCTGGCCGCAGGCGGCCGCAGCCGCCAGGGTTCCGAACGCCACAAACACCAAGAGAGTTCGCATCGCCCACCTCGCTCGCGCGTTAGCCCCCAAAGTCCATTAACGCGCCTGGCGCGGCGCGCCGTCCAGCCCATATGCGAGTCATGACCGACGCCTTCAGCCACAACCCCGCCAAGAGCCGCTACGAACTCGAGGTCGATGGGCGCATCGCCTTCGCCGACTACCAGCGCAGCGGCCATCGCCTGGTGATCCCCCACGTCGAGGCCGACCCCGCCCTGCGCGGCACGGGCGCGGCCGGCCGCCTGATGCGACAGGTGGCGCAGACCGCTCGCAGCGAGGGTATGAAGATCGTGCCGCTCTGCAGCTACGCCTCGGCCTGGTTGCGGCGGAACGATCCGGAGATGATCGCCTAGACCGCCATCGCGAGTGACGCTTTGGCGCCCTAGTTCCCGTCCGGAACCGGCGACATCGCCGCCACCGCCTGACCGGCCACCGGGATCAGGAACCCGGGGACCGGACGCGGCGCCGGGGCGGCGGTCGGCGGCGGCGGCGCGCTGCCCCCGCCCGCGGCGTCGTTGACGCACTGGGCGGTGTCGATCAGGGCGTGCTGGCCCAGGCAGAAGACGTCCTCGTAGTGCGGACCGGCCACGGCCAGGCACTGGTAGAGGTTCAGTTTGGCCATCTTCATGCAGTAGCCGCTTTTCTGCTCGTGCATGACCACGTCCAGCTTGGCGGCGTCGGCGTCGCCGGCCGCGCCCAGCACGGCCAGGGCCGCCAGGGCGGCGGCCCGGACGGTGACCGGGGTGAAGGCCGCGCCGCCCTCGCCGCCGAAACCCGAGCCTTCGCGCGGCGCGGTCGCGGCCTGGATCAGCCGGCCCGCGTCATCGTCGCCGGGGGTGAAGAAGGCGGCCGACATCGCCTTGATCCTGGCCAGGCGACCGGCGTTGTCGGCGATCGGGCCCTTGGACCATTCCTGGCGCTGGACGTCGTAGGCGGCCTGCTTGACCGCCCGGCCGGTGACGCCCAGCGGCGCGCCGCGTTTGAGCAGCGCGGCCTGCGCCCGGCTGGCCGCGGCCCCGACGCCGGCGATCTCGATGACGCTTTCGGGATTGGCTTCCAGCCGCTCGACCAGCGCCTCCGGCGACGTCTCGCGGGCCGCCTGGCGCACGCCGTCGATGAAGGCCTCCTCCTGCAGGGCGGCGATGGCGCCATAGGCGATCATGCCGGCGTCCAGCTGCTCGGGCTGGTAGGCCGCGCCCTTGGCCAGGGCCTCGGCGACGCCGCCGCCGCTCTCGAACCCCGCCGAGATGGCGCCAGCCCCGCGCGTATAGGTCTCGAAAGCGCTGGCCGCGGCGACCACGTCGCGGGCCAGGCTGACGCCGGGCGCGCCGCGCTCCTGGCGGGCGACGGCCCCTCCCGCAAGGGCGCCGGACACGGCGACGGCGGCGATCAGCGCGCTGGTCGCCCAGAGAACAGGATATTTCATGGTGATGGCCCCAGACCAGATTTGAGGCCTATTGGGCGACCATCTCGGTTGACCACTTTCTAATGTTCATGGCGAATTGAGCATTAACGTCCGCGTATTGGACTGTTTTGACTGTGCATTTTGTCGCATGGCAGCTTTGCTACAGGCGACGTGTCGGGTTTACATCTTTAGTCCGACAAGTGTCGACCGCACGACATTTGCCATGTGATGAATATAATTCGCGTGGCGATTGTAGATATACATGCGACTCCTAGCCCGCCGGAGTCCAGCACGGCGGGAGATACCTCTGACGACAGAGTCCGAAAACCGCGAGACGTCGCCTCGTCGGCGTCTATGATCCGGCGCATGGACCTTGATCCCGACGCCTGTTACCGCGCCATCCAGACCCGCGACGCCCGCTTCGACGGCCGGCTGTTCGTGGCCGTCAGGACCACGGGCATCTACTGCCGGCCGGTATGCCCGGCTCGCACGCCCAAGCGCGAGAACGTCACCTTCCACGCCACCGCCGCCTCGGCCCAAGAGGCCGGCTACCGCGCCTGCCTGCGCTGCCGGCCCGAGACCTCGCCGCAGCTGGGGGCTTGGAACGGGGCCTCCAACACCGTCAGCCGCGCCCTGGCCCTGATCGAGGCCGGCGCGCTGGACGAGGGGGACGTGGAAACCCTGGCCGGGCGCGTCGGAGTCGGCGGGCGGCAGCTGCGGAGGCTGTTCCTGCAGCACCTGGGCGCGACGCCGGTGGGCGTGGCCCAGACCCGGCGGGTGCTGCTGGCCAAGCAGCTGATCCACGAGACCGACCTGCCGATGGCCGAGGTGGCCCTGGCCGCCGGCTTCGGCAGCGTGCGGCGCTTCAACGAGACCTTCCAGCAGCTCTACGACCGCCCGCCGGCCGCCTTGCGCCGCAGGAAGACCCTTCCCGCCCCGGCCGGCGAAGCCATTTCCCTGACCTTGCGCTATCGTCCGCCCTATGACTGGGAGGGCATGCTGGCCTTCCTGGCCATGCGGGCGATCCCGGGCGTCGAGGTCGTCGAGAGCGGCGTCTACCGCCGGGTCATCGCCCTGGACGGCGCGGCCGGCACGATCGCCGTGGCGCCGATCGGCGGCGACCGGCTGAGCGTGGCGGTGCGGTTCCCCAAGCCCTCGGCCCTGCCCCGCATCCTGGCCCGGGTGCGCGGGGTGTTCGACCTGTCGGCCGATCCGGTCGGCATCGGCGAGGTGCTGTCGCGCGACCCGGACCTGGCCCGGATGGTGGCCCTGCGCCCCGGCCTGCGGGTGCCCGGCGCCTGGGACGGGTTCGAGCTGGCGGTGCGGGCGATCCTGGGCCAGCAGATCACCGTCGTTCAGGCCCGCAAGCTGGCCGGCGACCTGACCGCCGCGCATGGCGAGCCGCTGGCCGAACCCTGGGCCGAACCGGGCCTGACCCACGCCTTCCCGTCGGCCGACCGTCTGGCCGCCGTCGACCTGTCCGGCCTGAAGATGCCCGGCGCGCGCATCCGCTGCCTGTCGGCCATGGCCGAAGCGATCGCCGCCGCCCCGAACCTGCTGTCGCCGACCGCCAGCCTGACCGAGATGGTCGCTCGCCTGCGCGCCCTGCCCGGCATCGGCGAATGGACGGCCCAGTACATCGCCATGCGCCAGCTGCGCGAGCCCGACGCCTTCCCGGCCGCCGACGTCGCCCTGATGCGCGCCCTGGCCGACGCCGAGGGCGTTCGCCCGACGCCGGACCAGCTGCTGGCCAGGGCCGAGGCCTGGCGGCCGTGGCGCGCCTACGCCGCCCTGCACCTGTGGGCCTCGCTGGGCGACGAGGGCGCGCCGCCGGTGCGGAAGGTGAAGCGTGCGGCCTGAGGCCCTAACGCTGGAGGTGCTGGCCACACCGATCGGCGAGATCGACGTGGTCGCCGACGCGCGCGGGCGGCTGCGCGTGCTGGAGTTCCACGACCAGCCCCAGCGCCTGGAGCGCGCCTTGCGCCTGCACCACCGGGGCCAGCCCGTGGAGGCCGGCGTCGCGCCGGTCGCCGTACGCGACGGATTGACCGCCTATTTCGCCGGCGACCTGGCGGCGCTGCGGACCGTGCCCTGGACGATCGGCGGTACGGCCTTCCAGCAGCAGGTGTGGACCGCCCTGACCGAGATCCCGCTCGGCGCGACGACCAGCTACGCCCGTCTGGCCGAACAGGTCGGACGTCCCGCCGCGGTGCGCGCGGTCGGGGCGGCCAACGGCGCCAATCCGATCGCCATCGTCGTGCCGTGCCACCGGGTGATCGGAACCGGCGGCGCCCTGACCGGCTACGGCGGCGGGGTGGAGCGCAAGCGGTGGCTGCTGGCGCATGAAGGCGGCCGCGCGCTTTGACGGGAACAGGTCCATGGACCTGTCCCCCGCTTTGCCAGTCCCCCGCGATCCCCGTAAGATGACCGCGCCGCCCTTCGCGACCGGAGCCTCATGCAGCTGTCCCTCCCGACCACCACCTCCGTGCGCTGGCTGGGCTGGCTGCGGCGGCGGATCCGGTCCAGCGAGCTGTGGCTGATCGCGGTGGCCACCCTGATCGGGGCCGGCGCCGGGGCCCTGGCGGTGCTGCAGGCCAAGCTGGCGCACGGCCTGCAGGTGGTGCTGTTCGCGATCAATATCGACGAGCGGCTCAGCGCCCAGAGCGTGGTCGCCCCCTGGCGGACCCTGGCCATCCCGCTGGGCGGGCTGGTGCTGGGCGTCGCCACCTGGGTCTGGCTGAAATACCGCCCCAAGCCGGCCATCGACCCGGTCGAGGCCAACGCCCTGCATGGCGGGCACCTGTCGGTCCGGGACAGCGCCTTCATCTGCGGCCAGACCCTGCTGTCGAACGGGGTCGGGGCCTCGGTCGGGCTGGAAGCCGCCTACGCCCAGGCCGGGGCGGCCATCGCCTCGTTCGCCGGCCAGCGGCTGAACCTGCGGCGGGCCGACATGCGCACCCTGGTCGGGGCCGGGGCCGGGGCGGCCATCGCCGCGGCCTTCGGCGCGCCCCTGACCGGGGCCTTCTACGCGTTCGAGATCGTCATCGGCGCCTATACCGTCGCCAACCTGGCCCCGGTGGCCGCCGCCGCCCTGGCCGCGGTGCTGGTGGCGGGGCGGATGGGCGGCCTGCCCTATCTGCTGAAGACCTCGACCCCGGCCGTGCAGTCGTGGTTCGACTACGGCCTCTACGCCCTGCTGGGCGTGGTCTGCGCCTTCGCCGGCATCGCCCTCATGCGGCTGGTGGCCTCGGCCGAGGGCCTGGTCGGAAAGTCCAGGCTGCCCAAGACCTTCCGCCCGATGGTCGGCGGCGTGGCCCTGGCGGCCCTGGCGATGATCACGCCTCAGACCCTGTCGGCCGGCCATGGCGCGGTGCACGTCAACCTGACCGCCGACCTGGGCCTGAGGATGCTGCTGATCCTGCTGGCCATGAAGGCCCTGGCGAGCGTGGTGTCGCTGAGCTTCGGCTTCCGGGGCGGGCTGTTCTTCGCCTCGCTGTTCCTGGGCGTGCTGGTGGGCCAGATCTTCGCGGCCCTGACCGTGTTCGTCCCCTGGCTGCCGTCGCTGGACCCGACGGTGGCGGCCCTGGTCGGCCTGGGGGCGTTCGGCGTGGCGGTGGTCGGCGGGCCCTTCACCATGTCGTTCCTGGTGCTGGAGGCGACCGGCGACTTCACCGTGGCGGCCGCCGCCCTGGTGGCCTCGCTGATCGCCAGCGCCATCGTGCGCGAGACGTTCGGCTATTCGTTCTCGACCTGGCGGCTGCACCTGCGCGGCGAGACCATCCGCAGCGCCCACGACGTCAGCTGGATGCGCCCCCTGACCGCCGGGCGGATGATGCGCAAGGACGCCAAGACCATCCCCGCCGACGCGACTCTGGCCGAGTTCCGCCGCCGCTATCCGCTGGGCTCGACCAAGCGGGTGGTCGCCCTGGACGCCACGGGCCGCTACGCCGGCATCGTCCGCACGGCCCTGGCCTACGCCCATCCCGACGAGAGCGAGCAGGTGGTCGCCTCGCTGGTCCAGTACGCCGACACGGCCCTGACCGCCGACCAGTCGATCAAGGAGGTCATGCGCGCCTTCGACCACACCCAGGCCGACGAACTGGCGGTGATCGACGCCAACCGCGAGGTGATCGGCATCCTCTCCGAAGCCTACGCGACGCGGCGCTACGCCGAGGAACTCGACAAGGCGCGGCGCGAGCTGACGGGGGAAGCGGGGTAGGCGGCGATCTGGATGTCGGAATCGGAGACTGGCTCGAAAGGCCGTTCACGACCCTAGTTGGATTTTTCGAGCGCCATGCGTCCTTCGAGGCGCGCTCAAGAGCGCGCACCTCAGGATGAGGAATCTAGTACAAAACGCCTCATCCTGAAGCGCCCGCGCAGCGGGCCTCGAAGGACGCAAGGCCTGTCCGAAACCCACTCCCCCAACAGAAGATCGATCCGGCCGCGTTCGGCACGACGAAACCTCTGGCCTCGCCGCCGCATCCCCAGCCCGCGCCCCGCGTTAGACGTCCATCGGTAACCGAGGCGGCGTCATGACCAGCACCTTCGACTTTCGCCGGGACCTGATCACCCGGCCGATCCTCTCGTGGGCGCGTGGCGTGATGCCCGCCCTGTCCCAGACCGAGCGCGAGGCGATCGACGCCGGCGACACCTGGTGGGACACGGCGCTGTTCAGCGGTGATCCGGACTGGAACGCCCTGCTGGCCTTCCCCGCGCCGAAGCTGCGCTCCGACGAGCAGGCCTTTCTCGACGGACCGGTGAACACCCTGTGCGCCTTGCTCGACGACTGGAGCATGACCTGGGAGACCCGCGACCTGCCGCCGGAGGCGTGGGCCTATCTGAAGAGCCAGAGGTTCTTCGGGATGATCATCCCGAGAGACTACGGCGGCCTGGGCTTTTCCGCGTTCGGCCATGCCGAGATCGTGCGCAAGATCGCCACCCGCTCGGTGTCGGCAGCGGTGACGGCCATGGTGCCCAACAGTCTGGGACCGGGCGAGCTGATCTTGAAATTCGGGACCCAGGCCCAGCGCGACCACTGGCTGCCGCGCCTGGCCGACGGGCGCGAGGTGCCCGCCTTCGGCCTGACCAGCCCGGAGGCGGGTTCGGACGCAGGCGCCATGGTCGACGAGGGCGTGGTCTGCCGCGGGACCTGGAAGGGCCAGGAGACGCTGGGGATCCGGCTGAACTGGCACAAGCGCTACATCACCCTGGGACCCGTCTGCACGGTGCTGGGCCTGGCCTTCAAGCTGCGCGATCCCGACCGCCTGCTGGGCGAGGTCGAGGACATCGGCATCACCTGCGCCCTGGTCCCGACCGACACGGCCGGAGTCGAGATCGGCCGCCGCCACCTGCCCGCCTTCCAGACGTTCCAGAACGGTCCCAACTGGGGCAAGGACGTCTTCATCCCGATGGAGCTGGTGATCGGCGGCGCCGAGCGCGTCGGCCAGGGCTGGAAGATGCTGATGACCGCCCTGGCGGCCGGGCGCGGGATCTCGCTGCCGGCCCTGTCGGGCGCGGCGGCGTCGTTCAGCGCCCTGACGACCGGGGCCTACGCCCGCGTGCGCAGCCAGTTCAACGTGCCGATCGGCAAGTTCGAAGGCGTGCAGGAACGCCTGGCCCGCATCGCCGGTAACGCCTACTTGCTGGACGCCGGCCGCCGCCTGACCTGCACGGGCCTGGACCTGGGCCACCACCCGTCGGTGATCTCGGCCTTGCTGAAATCGGGCGCCACCGAGCGCATGCGGGTGGTGGTCAACGACGCCATGGACGTGCACGGCGGCAAGGCGGTGATCGAGGGGCCGCGCAACTATATGGGCTCGCAGTACCGGGCCATCCCGGTGGGGATCACCGTCGAGGGCGCCAACATCCTGACCCGCAGCCTGATGGTGTTCGGCCAGGGGGCGATCCGGGCCCATCCGTTCCTGCTGCAGGAGATCGTGGCGATCGGCGAAGAAGACCGGGCCAAGGGCCTGGCCGCGTTCGACGACGTGTTCTGGCGGCATGTGGCCCACGCCCTACGCATCGGCCTGAAAGCCTGGAGCCTCGGCTGGACCGGCGGAGCCTTCGCGCCGGCGCCGGACGCCGGACGCGCCAGTCGCTTCTATCGTCAGATGAGCCGCTACAGCGCCGCCTTCGCCCTGACCTCCGACATCGCCCTGCTGACCCTGGGCGGGGCCCTGAAGCGCAAGGAGATGCTGTCGGGCCGGCTGGGCGACATCCTGGCCGAGCTCTATTTCCTGTCGGGCGCCCTGAAGCGATGGGAGGACGAGGGCCGCCAGGACGCCGACTTTCCGCTGCTGCAATGGTGCATGGACACCGGCTTCGCGACGATCGAGCAGCGTTTCGACGAGGTGTTCTCCAACCTGCCGAACCTATTGGCCGGCTGGCTGTTGCGGGCGGCGATCCTGCCGCTGGGACCACGTCGCCGGGGCCCATCGGACCGCGTGACGACGGCCTGCGCCGAGCTCCTGCTGCATCCCTCGGCCACCCGCGACCGGCTGATCGAGAACGTCTATGTCGGCGGCAAGGACGAGGCGGTGGGCCAGTTGATCGACGCCTTCGAGCGCGTGGTCGCCACCCAGCCGATCCACGACCGCCTGCGCGCCCAGAAGATCCGCCACTGGAGGGAAGGGGTCGAGCAGGGTTGGGTGAGCGCCGACGAGATCGCCGCGCTGGAGGCTGCCGACAAGGCCGTGGCGGCGGTGATCGCGGTCGACGACTTCGGACATGATGAGTTGGCGGCGCGAAGCGTGGCGCGGGATCGGCCGTCGCAACCGGTCTGGACCGAAGGCGGGGCGCGGCGACCAGGGCTGGATGCAGAGGAGCGTACATTCAGCGGAGTGGGGCTTTAGCCCTGGACCCCTTCAACGTTCCCCTGTCGGAACGCCGCTGATCCTCCAGGTTCGACCTGCGATTGTCTGCTTAATAACGTGAATGGAGATTCCGCGGACACGGCGGCTGAAGGCCAGCGCCGTCAGCGTGACGGTGGGTAGGCGACGGCCGGGGGACATGTCCCCGGCTCCATCCCGATCAGTCCAGCGCCTTGATAGGCACCGCCTCGCCCATCGCCTTGTAGCCCGCTGGCGAGGGATGCAGCTGGTCGCCGGAATCATAGGCCGGCAGCAGCCGCTCGGGGTGGGCGGGGTCGCGGGTCACCTTGTCGAAGTCGACCACCGCATCGAACACGCCCGAGTCGCGGATCCAGGCGTTAACCGCCTGGCGGTCGGCGTCGGCGTCCGCGTCGGAGCGGTAGACCTTGGTCCCGCCGCACGGGAGGATGGTCGCGCCTACCACCCGGATGCCGCGCTCATGGGCCCGGGTCACGATCTGGCGGTAGGCGGCGATCAGGCCGGTCACCACCTGGGTCCGCTTTTCCGGTGTCACCTCGCCCTCGCGCGACAGGCCGCCGATGTCGTTGACGCCGATCAGCACGATCATGGCCTTCACCCCCGGCTGGGCCAGCACGTCGCGATCCAGGCGCGCCAGGGCTGCCTGGCCGCTGCCGTCCTTGAGCAGCTTGTTGCCGCCGATGCCGACGTTCAGCACCGAGACGCCCTTCGTCCGCGGGTCGGCCTGCAACCGCGCGGCCAGCACGTCGGGCCAGCGCTCGTAGACATCGACGCCGGCGCCCGAGCCGTCGGTGATCGAGTCGCCCAGGGTCACGACCGCCATGCCCTTGCCGGCGGGCCGCTCGACGTCGACGCCGGCCAGCTGGGCCCACTGGGTGAAGGTCGCGGCGTCCGTCAGTTCCGGCGCGGCCAACTGGTCGCCGGCCACGATGAAGGCCGTGGTTCGCGCCGAGCGGTGCACGCTGGCCTGGCGGGGAACTTCGGGCAGCCGCAGGCTGACGGCCAGCCGCGCCAGACCCTCGACCGGCAGGTTCACCGGGTCCGACAGCCACGTCGCGCCTGGCGGAATGGTCACCCCGGCCTGACCGTCGAAGCTCACCGCCCGGTCAGTGTCCGCCACAATCGTCGAGCCGCCGGGGGCGCCAGCAAGCGCCACCCGGGCGCCGTCGATCCGCAGCGGGGCGGTCCCGAAGGTGTTGGCCAGCCGCAGCCTCAGGCGCGAACCGCCGGCGCCCAGCCTCACCACCTGGCGGATCGTGACCTCGCCCTGCGGCGCGGGCAGGTTGGCCGCGTCGGTCGAGACCAGGGCCGTGGCCCACGAGCCGGTCCAAGTCGGCGGTGAGGTGGCGGCCGCCGCCGGCCAGGCCAACCCTACGCACAGCGCCAGCCCCAAAAGCCGCGTTCCGATCCGCCGCATCGCACCCTCCCAAAGATCTCACAAAATGGATTGACGTCACAGAATATGGAATTAGCGTCACTGGCAAGATCGCGCTGATCCGGCCTGCGGCGCCGAAGGCGGCGCGCAGGAGGAAGCGCGCCATGAACTCCCCCACCCGACGCGAGGTGCTGGCCCAGACGGCCCTGGCCGGCGCCATGGCCGGCCTGGCTGGCCCCGCGCTAGCCGCTGGCCCCGCTCGGGCCGCCTCCGCCAAGCCGTTGCCGCCGACCCGGGCGGTGTGGATCGACGGCGCGCCTCCGCCCCTGAACGCCGGCCAGACCTGGGGCGTACCCTGGCCGCAGGGGACCTATCCCCGCAAGCAGGCCTTCCGCGCCAAGGCGGCGGACGGATCGGCCGTGGCCCTGCAGACCTGGCCGATCGCCTACTGGCCGGACGGCTCGCTGAAATGGACGGCCCACGCGGTCGGGGCGGGCGAACTGGGCGCGGGCCTGACGATCGAACCGGGCAAGCCGGGTCCCGACGCCCCCGGCGTCCGCGTCAGCGAAAGCCCAGCCGCCATCGAGGTCTCGACGGGCCCGGCCACCTGGCGTTTCCCCCGCGACGGCTCGGCCCTGATCGCCTCGGCGACACGGGGCGGCCGCGAGGTGCTGCGCAACGTGCGCCTGGTGCTGCAGACCCAGGACGCGCCCGAGATCGATACCGCCCCGGTGGGTCGCAAGACCTTCGAGAGCGCGCTGGACAAGGTGGTGGTCGAGCAGTCGGGGCCCGTCCGCGCGGTGATCCGCGTCGAGGGGCGGCACAGGGGCGGAGACCGCGCCTGGGCCCCGTTCATCGTCCGCTTCTACGCCTATGCCGGCGCGGACTCGCTGCGGATGATGCACACCTTCATCTTCGACGGCGATGCGGCCAGGGACTTCATCTGCGGCCTGGGCGTCACCGCCGACGTGCCGATGACGGACGAGCTCTACGACCGCCATGTGCGGTTCACGGGCCAGGACGGCGGCCCAAATACAGGATTGTGGGCCGAGGCGGTCAAGCCGCTGACCGGCCTGCGCCGCGACCCGGGCGCGGCGTTCCGCGACGCCCAGATCGCCGGTCGCAAGGCGCCGCCCGCCGACCAGATGGCCGCGCCCGTCCGCTCGGCCCTGCACCTGATCCCGGCCTGGGGCGACTTCCTGCTGTCGCAGCCCACGGCCGACGGCTTCACGATCCGCAAGCGCACCGCGCCCGGCCACGCCTGGATCCGGTCGGACAGCGGCCAGCGGGCCAGCGGCGTGGCCTATGTCGGCGGCGCCAGCGGCGGAGCGGCGATCGGGCTGGGCAATTTCTGGCGGGCGCCGCCCACCGCCCTCGAAATCCGCGGCGCCGCCGGCGAGACCGCCCAGTTGACCGCCTGGCTATGGTCGCCCGACGCCTCGGTAATGGACACGCGGTTCTATCACGACGGCCTGGGCATGGAGACCCACGCCCAGGAAACCCAGGGCCTCAACATCACCTACGAGGACTATGAAAAGGGCTGGGGCACGCCCACCGGGATCGCCCGCACCACCGAGCTGCGGCTGTGGGCCCTGGACACGACCCCGGCCCGCGACGCCTTCCCGAAGATGGCCCAGCTGAACGACAAGCCGCCGCGGCTGATGGCTGCGCCCGAGCGGATCCACGCCGCCGGCGTGCTGGGCGCCTGGAGCCTGCCCGACCGCAGCACACCGCAGAAGGCCAGGATCGAGGACCGGCAGGACCAGTTGCTGAACTTCTACCTCGCCCAGATCGAGCAGCGGCGCTGGTACGGCTTCTGGGACTATGGCGACGTCATGCACAGCTACGACGTCGACCGCCACGTCTGGCGCTACGACATCGGCGGCTTCGCCTGGGATAATTCAGAGCTGTCGACCGACCTGTGGCTGTGGCTGAGCTACCTGCGCGGCGGCCGGGCCGACGTGTTCCGGATGGCCGAGGCCATGACCCGCCACACCGGCGAGGTCGACGTCTATCACCTCGGCCCCTATCGCGGCCTGGGCACCCGGCACGGCGTGCAGCACTGGGGCGACAGCTCCAAGCAACCCCGGGTCAGCAACGCCATCTATCGCCGTATCTACTACTACCTGACCGCCGACGAGCGGGTGGGCGACCTGATGCGTGACCTGGTCGACGGCGACGAGGCCCTGACCCGGGTCAATATCGGCCGCAAGCTGGAGGACGGCGCCTGGCCCAAGGGCGAGATCCGCGCCTCGTTCGGCACGGACTGGAGTTCGCTGTGCGGCGCCTGGTTCACCGAGTGGGAGCGGACGGGCGACACCCGCTGGCGCGACCGGATCACAGCCGGCATGAAGACCATCGCCGCCCTGCAGAAGCAGTGGTTCGCGGGGGCCGCCACCTACGACGTCAAGACCGGAACGTTCTCCGGCGCGGGCGACAAGATGGCGGTCGGTCACCTGAACGCCGCGTTCGGGGCCCCCGAGATCCACGTCGAGATGCTGGCCCTGATCCGCGAGCCCGCCTACGACAAGGCCTGGCTGGACTATTGCCGCTGGTACAACGCCTCGCGCGAGGACCAGGTCGCCCAGTTCGGCAAGCCGCTGGGCCCCAACGGCCTGCGCCAGGGCCACTCGCGCCTGACCGCCTACGCCGCCTCGCGCCTGGGCGACAAGGCCCTGGCCGAGCGGGCCTGGACCGAGTTCTTCGGCCGCGGCGCGGTCGAGGACCTGAACCTGTCGACCGCCACCAAACATTTCACGGGCCCCGACGTGCTCAACCCCATCGACGAGGCGCCCGGGGTCACCACCAACGGCACGGCGCAATGGGGCTTGGCGGCGATCATGAACCTGGCGCTGGTGTCGGAGGCGCTGCCCGCAAGCGGAAGCTGACCAGAGCCGGGGACATGCCCTTGCGGCGTGTCCCCGACCGTAGCCCCCTATCCGCCGATACACGCCCGAAACACAGCATCGGTTTCGTACGGTCCTGCTTATCGGCGTCGATACCCAGGGGTCATCCGCCAGCCACGGCGGCGCTCTAGGCCAGGACGGCTCACATCAAGGCCGTCCATGTCCCGCAAACGTCTCGCCTCGGTCGCCCTGGCTCCCCTGCTGCTCTGCGCCGGAGGCGCGGCGGCCGAGACCCAGGTGACCAGCAGTTCACGCACCACGCCCATCGCCACCTCGACGGCCGCGTCCGGGGCCGCCGACGACGTCAAGATCACCAGCGACGGCGCGATCACGCTCAGCGCCTCGGGCGCCATCGCCACGCTCGACAGCGACAACACCCTGACCAACGCCGGGACCCTGTCCAGCGTCGGGGTCTCGGACTCGATCGGCGTGCTGGTGCTGGGCGGCCACGCCGGGACGCTGCTCAACAGCGCCACGATCAGCCTGACAGAGGACTACACCTATACCGACGACGACAGCGACGGCGACTATGACGGCGCGTTCGCCAAGGGTTCGGGCCGCTACGGCATCCGCCTGACCGGGGCCGATCCGTTCGTCGGGACCCTCACCAACGACTCGTCGGGGGCGATCACGATCGAGGGCAACGACTCGGCGGGCGTCAGCCTGGAAGCGCCCCTGACCGGCTCGCTGGTCCACGGCGGCTCGATCAGCGTCACCGGCGATCGAAGCTACGGGATCCACACCACCGGGACGATCAGCGGCGGCCTGACCAGCAACGGCTCGATCAGCGTGCTGGGCGGCGGCAGTGTCGGCCTGGCGGTCGACGGCGACATCGGCGGGGCGGTGGTCATCCAGGGCTCGGTCTATTCGACCGGTTATCGGGTCACCTCGCGCTATTCCGACCCGGACGACGAGGCCCTGCTGGACGCCGACGACCTGCTGCAGGGCGGCGGCGGGGTGAAGGTCACGGCCGACGTCGCCGACGGCGTGCTGCTGGACGCGCCGCCCACCGACACCAACGACGACACCTCCGACGACGAGGACGGCGACGGCGTCACCGACAGCAGCGAGGGCACGGCCTCGGTCACCGCCTACGGCTCGGCCCCGGCCCTGCTGATCGGCTCGGACACCCGCGCGGTGACCTTGGGCGCGGTGGGGACGGGCGACGACGCCTATGGCCTGATCATCAAGGGCTCGGTGACGGCGGCGGGCGTTCA
Source organism: Caulobacter sp. BK020 (assembly GCF_004342605.1). Lineage (GTDB taxonomy): Bacteria > Pseudomonadota > Alphaproteobacteria > Caulobacterales > Caulobacteraceae > Caulobacter. The sequence goes on along the minus strand of NZ_SLZL01000003.1, from coordinate 160,674 downwards.
TGACGGAATCAGCGCCACCGGCGTACAGCTGGGCGGCGACGCGGGCCTGTCGACCCTGATCACCGGCGGCGTGAAGCTGACCGGCTCGATCTCGGCCAGCGCCTATGAGGGCGACGCCGTGGGCCTGAAGCTGAACGCCGGCGCCACCGCCGACACCCTGTGGAACACCGGCTCCCTCAGCGCCTCGGTGACCGGCGACACCGCCGTGACCGCCACGGCCCTGAGCATCGCGTCCGGCGCCAGCATGACCAGCGTGACCAACGCCGGAACGATCAGCGCCACCGTCTCGGGCGAGGGCGGCTCGTCCTACGCCATCATCGACGACAGCGGCGGCCTGAGGACCATCACCAATACCGGCAGGATCACCGCCTATGTCGTCGCCACCGACGACGAATACGACACCGACGACACCGACACCGACGCCAGCAACGAGGTCGTCCACGGCGCGGCCACGGCCATCGACGTCTCGAAGAACACCACCGGGGTGACCATCGTCCAGAGCGGCGTCAACGACGGCGATGATGGCGACGATGACGTGGCCGACGCCGATGCGGACGGCGACGGGGTGGACGACGCCGACGAGCCGCTGATCCGCGGCAAGGTGCTGTTCGGCTCCGGCGCCGACAGCCTGTCGATCCTGAACGGCGGCCTGATCGGCGACGTTTCGTTTGGCGCGGGAGCCGACAGCCTGACCATCGACGGGACCGGCTACATGATCGGCGCCCTGACCGACAGCGACGGCCTGCTGGACATCCGGATCGGCAACGGCTCGCTGGGCCTGACCAACACCGAGACCGTCAAGGCCACCAGCCTGACCCTGGGCGCCGACAGCACCCTGGTGTTCTCGATCGATCCTACCGCTGGAACCCAGACCCGGCTGGTGGTCGACACGGCGACGATCGAGACCGGCGCGACCCTGGGCCTGAACTTCAAGAGTCTGCTGACCGCCCCGACGACCTACACGGTGATCCAGGCTGGCAACCTGACCGCCGGGACGATCAACCAGGACCTGCTGGGCCACACCTCCTACCTGTACGTCGCCAACGCCTACGCGTCGGGCAACGACATCGACATCGACGTGCGGCGGCGCACGGCGTCGGAAGCGGCGATGTCCCGCAGCCAGGCCAGCGCCTATGACGCGGTGTTCGCGGCCCTGTCGAACAACACCGACGTCGCCAGCGCCTTCCTGAACCAGAGCTCCCGCGACGGCTTCTTCAACCTCTATGACCAGATGCTGCCCAGCCAGGGCGAGGGACTGTTCTCGGCCCTGCAGACCGTGCAGCAGCAGATCTCGGCCGCCACCGCCAATCGCCCGGACCTGGGCGACCGCTATGGGCCCGACAGCGTCTGGGTGCAGGAGATCAACGCCCTGGTCCGCCGCGAGGACGGTGACACCCAGGGCTCCGACACCCAGGCCGTCGGCGTGGTCACCGGCTACGAGGCCATGGGCGACGCTGGCGGCGCGCTGGGCGTCACCCTGGCGGCGGTCAGCCTGGAAGAGCACGACACCGTCGCCAAGGCCGGCGAGAAGACCACCGCCTCGATGCTGCAGGCCGGACTCTACTGGCGCCGGTCAGTGGGCGGCTGGCGATTCAACCTGGGCGGCGGGGTCGGCTACAGCCGCTTCAACGGCGACCGGACCTTCCTCAGCGAGGATGTCGACGGCGACGGCGCGGCGGACGTCAAGCTGACCAACACCGCCGCCTGGAACGGCATGATCGCCAACGCCTTCGCGGGCCTGGCCTACGAGGCCCGGCTGGGCGAGGTCTATCTGCGGCCCGAGGCTCGGCTGGACTATGTCTGGCTGTGGGAGGGCGAGCGCAAGGAGCACGGCGGCGGTTCGGGCTTCGACCTGACCGTGGCCTCGCGCAAGGCCGACAACCTCAGCGGCGAGCTGGGCCTGGTGCTGGGCAGGCAGTACGGCAAGGACGTCTGGGTGCGGCCCGAGCTGCGGGTCGGCTATCGCCGGACCCTGGCCGGCGCCATGGGCGACACGATCGCCAGTTTCACGGGCGGCACGCCGTTCACCCTGGTCGCCTCGGACGACAAGAGCGGCGCGGCCACCCTGGGCTTCGCCCTCCGGGCCGGTTCGAACCTGTCCTACCTGGCCCTGGAAGGCGGGGCCGAGGCCTCGCGCAAGCAGACCAAGTACACCCTGCGACTAAGCGGAAGGGCGATGTTCTGACCATGGACAAGCGCATCCTGATCCTCGACGGCGACCCAGTCGCCCGCCATGACATGACCGGTCTGCTGGCCGGCTACGGTCTGACCACGCTGGGGGCCGGCAGCGCCCGCGAGATGGAGCAGATCCTGCGCGAGACCCAGGTCAACCTGGTGATGTTGGACATGATGCTGCCCGACGCCTCGGGGCTGTCGGTCTGCTCGCGCCTGCTCAGCCTGCCCTCCCCGCCGGCGATCATGATGGTCTCGGATTCGGACGAGGAATGCGACGTGGTGGTGGGGCTGGAGCTCGGGGCCGACGACTATGTGGTCAAGCCCTACCGCCCACGCGAACTGCTGGCCCGGGTCAAGGCGGTGTTGCGCCGCCACGACGACGCGCGCCACGACGAGACGGCCCGCGCGGCCCCGGCGGTCTATCGGTTCGACGGCTGGCGGCTGAACGTCGCCACCCAGGACCTGTTCGATCCGCGCGACCGGCCGGTGCCGCTGTCGACCGCCGAGTTCCTGGTGCTGTGGGCCCTGGTCGACAAGCCCAACCAGGTTCTGACCCGCGACGCCCTACGCCAGGGCCCGCCGGACGCCCACGCCCGCCCCGCGCCGCAGCAGGTCAATGTCGCCATCAGCCGGCTGCGCAGCAAGCTCGACCGCATCGACGGCGGGGCCGGACTGATCCGCACCGTCCGCCACTTGGGCTACATCTTCGCAGCGCGGGTGGAGCGGGTGGAGGGGTGAGGCCCGCCGCCGGGTTCGCATGAAGGTCGGGGCAAGCAGCCTAGGCCGCCGCGTGCGCCGGTCGGTACCGCGTGGCGTCGGTCACATAGTCGGCGTGGCCGTAGCGGACCAGCAGCTTGCGGACCCGACGTTCCAGAACCGTATCGGCCGCCCCGCGCAGGCCCGGGACCTGGAGCCCGACGTCGAAGGCGGCCATCCGCAGCGTCACGCCTGCGGCCACCGTCGCGAAGACCAGCCGATCGGCCAGGTCCACCTCGATCCCCATCCGGGCCGCCGCCGCCCTGTCGCCCCGCATGAAGTGGCGCAGGAAGAAGGCCTTGGCGAACCGACGCTCGACGCGGTCGTGCAGGCGATTGGCCAGCGATCGGTCGGGCGGCAGATAGGCGGCCAGAGTAGCGCGGATCAGCGCGCCGCAGGTCTGATCGTCGAAGCCCTGGCGCAGGGTGGAGTCGCGGGCGGTCATGGCCCGGACGATCCCCTCGGGCGTGTCGGCCAGCAGGTCGCGCGGCAGGCCCAGCAGGAAGCAGCGGTAGCGCGCCAGCTCGACCTTGGCCCGCTCCTGGGCGGTGAACCGGCGGCGGCCCTGGCGCAGCATCTTGAACGCCATCAGGTAGATCGGGATCAGGCCGGCCGGCATCTGGTCGACCTGGGGGATCGGCACGCCATAGACCGACGCGTCCCAGCGGCCCGACCGCAGGGCGTTGAACCGCACCATCGAATGCATCAACCGCACCATGGCCGCGGCCTTGAACCCGGCCCCGTGGCGCTCCAGCGCGCCGGGCAGGACCGTGGTGGTGAAGAAGGTCGCGGTCTCGTTGACCCGCCGGGCGGCGGTGTCGTTGGTTAGGGCCCCGGTCAGGGCCATGGGCAGGGCCGAGTACTTGTTCAGGAAGGTGGCCACGAACGCGCTGCGGATCGCGAAGGGCGCGAGATGAGCCATGGCGTTGAGGTCCAGCCGGGCCCCTTCGCGCACCAGGTCCATGTCGATCCAGTCGGGCTTGGCCTCCATGTCGGCGACGAAGGCGGCCAGCTCCGGCGGCGCGGCGGCCACGGCCTCGACACCGTGCTCGCAGGCCGTGACCAGCATGTCGATCAGCCGGCGAAAGCCGTACTGCGGGATCAGGGCGGCGTAGGCGTCGGCGACGACGTCGCCCAGCATCGTATAGGCCTGGATGCGGTCCAGGTCGTCCTGTGTCACCGCCACGCCCAGCGGCATGCGATCGCGCACCACGGCCTTGGACGCGTCCGGCGTGAAGCGCTCGGGGGCGGCGTCGAAATCAATGTCGCCGTACAGCGCCGGCAGCAGCGTCTTCTGCGACGCCACCTTGGCGCGGACCTGATCGATGGAGAGGCTCATCGGCGCTCCTGAGCTTGCCGCCGCGACGGGCGGCCCCTGGTGTCGTCGCAAAGGTTATGTAAGCGTCGTTCAGGTTCCTACTCGCCTTCGCGCGACGGGGCCGGGCGGCGCACCAGGGGTAGCAAGTGGTTGAAAGACAACGCAGAACGCCGCGCCAGGCCCGCTCGGAATCGACGATCGACGCGATCCTCGACGCCACCTTTCAACTTCTCGAGGCCGACGGGGTCGACCGGCTGACCACCAATCGCATCGCCGAACGGGCCGGGGTCAGCATCGGCACGCTCTACCAGTATTTCGCCGGCAAGCAGGACATCCTGGCCGCCCTGGCCCAGCGCAGCGCCGCCAGCGTCCGCGACGCCATCGCCGAGACGGTGATCGAGCGCCCGGACATCGGCGCCGTGCGCACGATCGTCCGCTCCCTGATGAAGGGCGTGGAAGGCTCGCCCGCCACCGGCCAGGTCCTGTTCGAGGCCTTGTTCCAGAAGGGCAAGGACGGGATGCTGGCGCACCACCACCAGGCCTTCCTCGCCGCCATCGCCGGCCGGGCGCGGCTGGAGATCGCCCTGACCAACGAGTCGGCCTTCGTCCTGACCCACGCCGCGGTCGGCCTGCTGCGCGCCGCGGCGGCCGAACCCGATCTTGCGCTGGACCCGGCCAAGCTGGAGGATGAGCTGGTGCGGCTGATGGAGGCCTATGTCGCGGCGCTGGCGCGAGGGCCGCAATAGTCCGCCTTCCGGATGCGCCGTGCTCAAAGCGCGAATGTTTCTGTTCAATGCCGTCCTGTTTCGCCCCGATACAAACCGGCGCCAAAAAGGGCGCCTGGAAGCCTGACAGTCGCGCCTCCGCGACGCTTCGCTCATGGCCAAGGTCCAGGCGCGAACATAATCTGGCTGTATGTCCGCCCTCATGACCCTGAACGCCCTCGCCGAGACCGCCACCGTCCTGCTGGTCGAGGACGACGACGTGCTGCGGGCTGAGATGGCCGGCTACCTGGCCGGCCAGGGCTATACCGTGCGCCAGGCCGCCGACGTGCCCGCCGCCCGCGCGGTGCTGGAGACGCGTCCCGTCGATGTGCTGGTGCTGGACGTCAACTTGCCCGGCGAGAACGGCCTGTCGCTGTGCCGCCAGGTGTCCGGGACCGAGGGGCCGGCGATCCTGCTGCTCAGCGCCCTCGGCGACCCCGTCGACCGCATCGTCGGGCTGGAGCTGGGCGCGGACGATTATGTGGTCAAGCCGATCCCCCCGCGCGAGCTGCTGGCCCGGGTCAAGGCCCTGCTGCGCCGGCGGGCCGGGGGCAAGGGTCCGCGCAGCCATGTGCGACTGTTCGCCGGCTTCCGGCTGGACGCCGCCGCCCGCCAGCTGACCGCGCCCAACGGCGTGCTGCTGCTGCTGACCCCGGGCGAGTTCACCATCCTGTCGACCCTGGCCGACCACGCCCGCTCGGTGGTGTCGCGCGACGAGCTCCTGACCATCATCGCCGGCGAGGCGGTCGAGAACCTGGGCCGCCGCGTCGATCTGCACATCAGTCGCCTGCGCCGCAAGATCGAAGCCCAGTCCGAGCAGCCCCTGATCCGCACCTATCGCGGCATGGGCTACATGCTGGACGCCAAGGTCACGCTGGAATGACGGCCTGGAGTCGCCTGGCGGGAAAGGTCCTCCTGCGCCGGTGGCCCAGCCCGCCGATCGCCGTCCAGGTGATGGCCCTCTTGTTGGCCGGGCTGGTGGCGGCCCAGACCGTGACCCTGGGGCTGACCGTGCTGCTGCCGCCGGCCCCGCCGATGCACCACAGCCTGGCCGACATCGCCGCCGGCCTGCGCGGGGCCGTGCCCGACGACGACGCCGACCGCCCCCTGGTCCGCACGGTCGAGACCCAGCCGCCCAGTCTGCAGAGCCCCGGCTGGGTGGCTTCCGAGCCGGCCCGCGCCGATCTCGCCCGCCTGCTGAACGCGCCGCGCGAGGACGTCCGCCTGCTGTTCTACGCCCCGCCGCCGTTCGCCGGCGCCGAGAGCCGTCGTCCTGGACGCTCGCCTCTGGCCCTGCTGCTCACCACCGACGCCGAGGCCCAGACCCTGCCGCCCGGCCCCGGGCCGGGCGGGGTCGGCGGCCTGCGCGGCGGCATGGGGCCGATGGGGCCTGGAATGGGCGGCGTCCAGATCCGCCAGAGTTTTCCGGCCGATGGGGCGATGCGCGCCGCCGCCGGCCAGCGGGTCTTCAGCGGCGCGTCGTCGACCGACCCGCTGTTCGCCGCGCCGTTCCGCTCGCGGCCGATGACCCTGCCCGACTCGCTGCGCGGCCCGGCCCCGCCGGCCCCGCCCCTGGATCCGGTGGCCGACGCCGTCGCGCGCGAACCGACTCCGCTGAAGCGCCCGACGCCGCCCCAGCCCCTGACCGCGACCGCCCCGGTCACCGAACCGGTCCAGGCGGCGCCGCACGTCGCCCTCCCGATGCCTTCGCCGCCGCCGGCCAGGCCCCAGCCCGAACCGGAGGCGACGGTCGGCCGTCCCCTGGCGGCGCCGGCGGCGCGCAGCCTGTTCGGCTTGGCCCCGCCGCCGTTCATCGAAGGCGACTTCGTGGCCGCCCTGCGCGTCGGTCCCAACCAGTGGACGACCCTGCGACCGCAACCGGAGGCCTTCCCCAACAGCTGGCAGCGTCGGGTGCTGATGTGGTTCGCCCTGTCCCTGGCCGTGGTCGCGCCGCTGGGCTGGATCTTCGCCCGCCGCCTGGCCGCGCCCCTGGCCGGCTTCGCCGCCGCCGCCGAACAACTGGGCCGCGACCCGGCCTCGCCGGTGCTCGTCGCCGACGGTCCCGCCGAGATCGGCCGCGCCGCCCGGGCCTTCAACGCCATGCAGGGGCGGCTGAGCCGCTACATCACCGACCGCACGGCGATGATCGGCGCCATCTCGCACGACCTGCGCACGCCCCTGGCCCGCCTGCGCTTTCGCCTGGAACGCGCCTCGCCGTCGCTGCGCCGCGAGATCGGCCAGGACCTGGACCAGATGGAGGCGATGATCACCTCGGTCCTGGCCTTCATGCGCGAGGACGCGGAGGCCGGCGCCCGCCAGCGGGTCGACCTGCGCTCGCTGCTGGAATGCGTGATCGACGAGGCCGAGGTCACCGGCGCCGACGTGGCCCTGGCCCCGGGCGAACCGGCCGAGGTCGAGGTGTCGGTGCTGGGCCTGCAGCGGGTGTTCGCCAACCTGCTCGACAACGCCGTCAAGTATGGCGACAGCGCCCGGGTCGCCCTGCGCGTCGAGGACGACGAGACGGTGGTCGAGATCCGCGACCGCGGGCCGGGCCTGGAGCCCGAAGAGCTGGAGCGGGTGTTCACGCCCTTCTACCGCGGGGTCGAGGCCCGCACCTCCAGCAAGCAGGGCGTGGGCCTGGGCCTCAGTTCCGCCCGCTCCATCGTCCGCGCCCACGGCGGCGACATCCGGCTGAGCCTGCCGGGCGAGGGCCTCCTGGTGCAGGTGCGCCTGCCGCTGGTCGGAACTGCGACGGCAAGGCCGCCGGTGCGGCTGCAGGCGGCGGAATAGCCCTGCTCACCCTGCCGGATCCACCTTCGCCCAAGCCCGCCGCTCCGCGCCGAACCTGTCCGACACCACCGTGCAGGCCACGTCCAGCACCATGGTCGAGCGCGCCTTCAGATCATAGGCGGGCCAGGCCGGCTGTCCCGGCGCGGCGGGCCGGCCCGTGCGCGCGAAATTGGCCCACATCGTGCTGACGTTGCGCGCCGCGGCGAAACGATCGGCCCGGCTGCCCGCCAGGGTGTCGGGCGAGGCGACGGTGTTGAACACCAGGGGGATGTCGCTGGCGTGCATGGACCCCAGCTCGATATCGGTCCCGTCCATCCTGCGGTTCGAACGGTAGGCGATGTTGTAGACATAGACCGGCGCCTGGCCTTGGACGGCCTTGCGCTCCGCGGCCAGCACCGAGCCGGCGCCCATGGCGTAGTAGCTGGCCGCCGCCAGGTAGACCTCGCTGGGCGTCGCGCCGGGGCGGTCGGAGCGGTAGGCGTCGATCAGGGCCTGGGTCTTGTCGCCGAACCGCCCGGACAGCCGCGTCTTCAGCTCCGCCTCGTCCAGCCGGAACGCCTCGACGTCCTTGCCGGTCCAGGCGAAGAACGCCGCTTCGTTGTCCAGCCAGCCGATCATCAGCGGCTTGTCGGCGGCGCTGGCCGGGGCGGTCGGATCGAACGGGTGATGCGGCAGCAAGCCGCCGTCGACGATCGGGCCGTACGCCCCCGGATTGAGCGACTGGATTCCCTTCCAGCCGCCGCTGTCGCCCTTGACCTGGGCGTTCAGCGCCTTCTGGGCGGCCAGGATCTGCGGCGCGGGGACCTCCAGCACCTTGCGCCAGTCGGTCGGCGTGATCCCCAGCTGGGCCAGGAACATCCGAGTCGTCCGGGCCGCGACCTCGGGGGTCGAGACCCGTACCACCGGCCCGCTCTGGATGATCGCCCTGGCGAACAGCGGCGCGACCGACGGCATGGCGTAGAGGCACGACGTCTTGGCCCCGCCGCCGCTTTCGCCGAAGATCGTCACGTTACCGGGATCGCCGCCGAACGCCGCGATGTTGCGCGCCACCCACTTCAGGGCCAGCACGATATCGGACAGGCCCTGGTTGCCCGAGCCGGCGTAGTCGGCCCCGCCCAGCTCGCCCAGATAGAGATAGCCCAGCACGCCCAGCCGGTGATTGGTGGCCACCACCACCACGTCGTGCTCGCGGGCCAGCATCGAGCCGTCCTGCGCCGTGCTGCCGCCCGAGCCGGTCGTGTAGCCGCCGCCATGGCTATAAAACATCACCGGTCGTCCCTTGCCGCCGCCGGCCGGAGTCCAGACGTTCAGCACCAGGCAGTCCTCGCCGGGCGCGGGCTCGTTCTTGCCATAGACCGTGGTCGGGTCCTGCAGCGACGGCGTCCCGAGCTTGGTGGCGTCGAACACCCCGCTCCACGGCGCCGCAGGCCGGGCCGGCTTGAAGCGGTTCGCGCCCGAGACGCTGGCTCCGTAGGGCACGCCCTTGTAGGCGTCGACGCCACCGGTCCGTACGCCGCGCAGCCGACCCTCGGCGATCTGGACCTCCACGGTCTCGGACGGCGCGTCGGCGGCGCAGGCGGCCATCGGCAGAGCCAGGACGCCGGTGGCCGCAGCCCCTCCGGCCAGCAGGCGGCGGCGATCAATGTCGGCATTGCGGATCAAGGACGTCACGGACAACTCCTGTTTCAATCGACCGCGCCGAAGCGGAACTAAGATCCATCCCGAGGGCGGGCGGATTGCCTAGCCCGACCTTGGTCGGCGAGGCGAAGGGCGCCGCCTAGCGGCACATCTTGTCGAGATCGGCGAACGGCAGGTCCAGCTTGGGAACCGGCAGGCCCTTGGCCTTCATGGCCTCTTCCAGAGAGGTGGGGATGCTGGTCGCCTGGGTCTTGAAGTCGGCGGCGTAGAACCTGTCGCGCTCGGCCTCCTGCAGGCTGACGAAGGTCACGCCGTTGTCGCGGTACAGCTTCAGCAGCCGCGGCATCATCCGGGCGTCGAAGGCGCCGGCGTGCATCAGCAGCACATAGGGGATGTCGCGGCCGTAGAGCGTGGCCGACAGGCCGCGCGAATAGTCCAGGCTGTCCTTGGCGGCCTTCAGGTAGCTGTCTTCCAGCGACGCCACCGCCGCCGCGTCGCCCTTGGCCATGCAGCGGGCATAGGGCTCGTTCCAGGCATAGTCGCCAAAGCTCATGGTCACGCTGGCGATGCGATAGCCGTGGGCCTTGAGCAGCTTGCGCGCCGCGACGTGCTTTTCCGGCGTCTCGCCCTCGCTGAGGAACGGATAGCGCAGCCAATGCCAGTCCTCGCGGCCCATCTGTCTCTGCAGCAGCGGCTCATTGCGCACCAGGTCGGCCTCCCAGTCGGCCAGGCTGTTGGTGTTCAGCCCCATGTGCGACCAGGTGTGGTTCCCAAGCGGGTGGCCCGCCGCGCGCCACAGCGACAGCACGCCCACCGAGTCCGGCTCGCGCTCCTCGCCCACGCCGTTGACGAAGCCGTAGACCGGCCCGGTCCCCGCGTCATGGAAGGCGGCCAGCAGCCGACCGGCGACGTCAATGCGGCTGACGTCCGGCGGCAAGGCGCTGTGGGTGGGCAGGTCGTCGAAGGTCAGGGCCATCTTCACGGACGTGGCGGCGTGGGCGGCGCCGATCGTGGTCGCGGCGACGACCAGCGGCGCGATCCAGCGCGTCCAGACCCGCGCCCGCGCGCTCTTGCGGCTTCCCCTGCCCATGCGTCCTCCCGCTTCATTCCTTGGCGAATGATAACGGTAACACTTAGGCCGTCCTTCGCCGTCGTCGCAAGCGTGTTTGCACGGCGCCGCACCCGTTGCGAAAACTTCCGGGGCGGCGGTGCGGGTTTTTCCGCGACGTGCGTCATACATCCTGGGAAAATCGTCAGACCCTCCTGGGATAGGACCGTGCGGCCAGCCACCGAGCCAGACCTGAGCAGACTCGACCGGCGCTATCGGCCCGCGCTGATGGCGTTCTTCATGCGCCGCGCCGCCAGCCATGGGGACGCCGAGGACATGACCCAGGAGCTGTTCGCCAAGCTGGCCACGGCCGAAGCCGGCGCGATCGACAACGCCGACGCCTACATCTTCCAGATGGCCGCCAACCTGCTGCGCGACCGGGGCCGGCGCGAGAAGGTGCGGGCCAACTATCGCGCCAGCCTCGACACCGGCGCCCTCGACCTCGAACCCCTGGACCCGGCCCGCGTACTGCTGGGCCGCGAGAGCCTGGGCGAGGTTTCCGACGCCCTGCGCGAACTGCCCGAGCGCACCCGGGCCATCTTTCTCCTGTTCCGTCTGGAAGGCATGAAGCAAGCCGAACTGGCCGCCCTGTACGGCGTCTCCGTCAGCGCGGTGCAAAAGCACATCCTCAAGGCCATGACCCACCTGACCCGACGCGTGAGGGCCGGCGAATGACCCTCTCGTCCTTCGAAGAGCGGCGGGACGCGGCGCACGAGCAGGCCGCCCTGTGGTGCGTGCGCCTGGCCGACGGCGACCTTTCACCGGCCGAACAGACCGATCTCCAGGCCTGGTTCGAGGCCGACCCGGCCCATCGCGGTCTGCTGGACGACGCCGTTACCGCCTGGCGGGCGGTCGAGGCGCAGGCCGCCCGTCCCGGCCTAATCGCGCTTCGTCGCGAGGCGCTTGAGGACCTGCGCCGGGCCCAGCACGGTCGCTGGGCCCGGCGCGGCCGCCGTCCGGCGCTGTGGGCCGGCCTGGCCGCCGGCCTTGTGGTCGCCGTCGGGGCTGGCGTCGCCTGGCGGGCCAGCCTGCCCGACGTCTATCGCACCACGGAGGGTGAGCGGCGGATCGTCGAGCTGGCGGACGGCTCGCGCGCCTCGCTCGACAGCGCCACGGTGCTGAAGGTGAAGTACGAAAGCGGCCGCCGCCGGCTGTGGCTGGACAGCGGCCGGGCCAAGTTCTCGGTCGCCAAGGACCCGCTGCGGCCGTTCTCGGTGGCGGCCGGCGACAAGCTGGTGGTGGCCACCGGCACGGTGTTCAGCGTCGAGCGCCTGACCGGCCAGATGCGGGTGGTGCTGTACGAGGGCCATGTGGCGGTGCTGGACGACAAGACGGGCCGGGCCGACAAGGCCGCGCCTGTGCAGATCGACGGCGCGCCCGCCGATCGCCTGCTGACCCCCGACCACGAACTGGTGACCTCGACCCGGACCAGCGCCACGGTGGTCAGCCAACTCGACCCGGCCCGGGCCCGGGCCTGGGAGAACGGCCAGCTGGTGTTCCAGGACGAGCCCATGGACCTGGCCGTCGAGCGGGTGAACCGCTACGCCCGCGACAAGCTGCGGATCGGCGACCCGGGCGTGGCCAAGCTGCGGATCAGCGGGGTGTTCACCTCGGGCGACACCGGGGCCTTCGTCGACGGGGTGACGGCCGTGCTGCCGGTCCACGCGGTTGCGGCCAACGGCGTGACCGTGCTGAAAATCGACCACGGCCAAAAAAATTCCACGCCGGCCGGTGTGCCTTCGACGAGCTGAGGCGTCTCACCTTCCAAAGCGCCGCAATCAACGTCGGCGCGCTTGGGAGGGAAGACCAATGCGCAGATCCTTCGACCGCCGCCTCGCCTGGGGCTCCACCGCCGCCGCCGCCCTGATGCTGCTGGCTGCCCCCGCGGCCGTCCACGCCCAACAGCAGCGGGCCACCTACAGCTTCGACATTCCCGCCCAGGATCTGAGCGGCGCCCTGCGGGCCTTCGGCCAGGCGTCGGGCCAGCAGCTGGCCTATGACGAGGCCAGCGTGCGCGGCAAGCGCGCCCCGGCCCTGACCGGCGCCTTCACCGCCGAGGCAGGCCTCAAGCGCCTGCTGCACGGCACGGGCCTCAGCGCCCAGCCCACCGCCAGCGGCGTCTACGCCATCCGCGCCAAGACCCTGCTGGTGGCCACCAGCGCCCAGACCGAGGCCCAGCCCGCCACGGCCGTCGAGCCCACGCCGGAAACGCCCGCCCAGGTCGACGAACTGATCGTGGTCGGCACCCCCGGCGGCCGCGGCATCGACAAGCTGGCCGCCAGCTTCGCAGTGACGACGGTCAACGCCGACGACATCACCAAGGCCTCGCCCAAGAGCACCGCCGAACTGCTGACCCTGGTGCCGGGCGTCTGGGTCGAGACCTCGGGCGGCGTGGCCGGCGCCAACGTCTTCGTGCGCGGCTTCCCCGCCACCGGCGACGCCGAGTTCCTGACCATCCAGCTGCAGGGCTCGCCGATCTATCCGCCCTCGACCCTGTCGTTCCTGGAGAACAGCTCGATCTTCCGGGTCGACGAGACGATCTCGCGGATGGAGGCCCTGCGCGGCGGCCCCAACCCGATCTTCTCGAACGGCCAGCCGGGCCTGACCACCAACTTCCAGCTCAAGGAGGGCGGCGAGGAGACCCACGGCCTGGTCAAGCTGACCGCCTCCGACTACGACCTGCGCCGCGTCGACGGCCTGCTCAGCGGCAAGCTGGCCGACGACCTCTATTTCATGGTCGGCGGCTATGCGACCACCTCGCCGGGCGTGCGCGACACCCAGTTCGACAGCGAGGTGGGCCAGCAGTTCACCGTCAACATCACCAAGCGGATGGAGCGGGGGAAGCTGAACCTCTACGCCCGCTACACCGATGACCACGGCGCCTGGTACCTGCCGTTCGCGATCAACGTGCCCGGCGTCGACAAGGGAACCTACACCCAGCTGGGCGAGGCCAGCCGCTTCCACACCCTGCAGGTCAACGCCGCCGGCGCGACCCGAAGTTTCGACCTGGCCGACGGCCGGGGCTTCAAGGGCTATGTGGCCGGCGGCAGCTTCGAGCACGAGTTCGGCGACGGCTGGCAGGTGCGCGACCGCTTCAGCCTGACCGACGGCGACGCCGACACCTACGGCCTGGTGCCCGACGGGGCGGCGATCACCGTGGCCTCGCTGAACACCGTGGTCCCCGGCGCGATCACCACCCGCGGCGGGACCGCCCTGGGCGCCAACGACTACGTCCAGAACTGGGGCGCCTGGATCGTCGAGAAGAAGATCAAGGCTGTGACCAACGACCTGTCGATCGCCAAGACGGTGGGGACCCACCAGCTGTCTGCCGGCTACTACGCCTCCAGCTTCAAGTCCGACGACTTCTGGACCATCGGCAATGTCGAGCCGATGCAGGTCAAGGCCAACGGCGACTACCTGGCCGCTCCGGTCACCTGCGCCGACCTGGCCGCGGCCGGCAGCACCTCCAGCTGCTTCAAGTTCGGCCTGACCTCGGCCGGCGACGGGCGGGTGGACGCCTTCTACCTGGCCGACTCCTGGCAGGTGATCGATCCCCTGCGCATCGACCTGGGCGTGCGCCGCGAGCGGTTCCAGACCGACTACGTGGTCGATGACGGCCCCGGCTTCCCCGACGGCCTGGCCCTGCGCGCCACCGACTACAGCAACAGCAAGACCAGCTACACCGTCGGGGTCAACTACGACATCAACGCCGTCTCGGGCGTGTTCGGTCGCTATTCGCGCGGCTACAAGTTCCCCAGCTTCGACAACTTCCGCGAGGGCCTGACCGACACCCTGTCGGTGGACCAGTACGAGCTGGGCTACAAGCTGCGCAGCGGTCCGTTCGAGCTCTACGCCACCGGCTTCGCCAACAAGTTCGAGGGCGCCAAGTTCGCCGACGTCGGCGGCATCCAGGAAAGCAACAGCAACAAGGCCCACGGCGTCGAGCTGGACGGCCGTTGGCGCTCGGACTTCGGCCTGTCCCTGGCCCTGAACGGCACCTTCCAGAAGACCGAGATCGTCAAGTCGTCGATCCCCGGCAACAAGGGCAACAGCGCCCAGCGCCAGCCCGACTGGATGATCCGCTTCACCCCCAGCTACGACGTGACCCTGGGCTCGGTGGAATCGACCTTCTACGGCACGGTCAGCGCCGTGGACGACCGCTTCGCCGACAACGCCAACACCCAGGTGCTGAAGGGCTACACCAAGGTCGACCTGGGCGCGATCTTCGACGTCAACGACTTCACCGTCCAGGTCTCGGCCGACAACCTGACCGACAGCCACGGCCTGACCGAGGGCGACCCGCGCTCGACCAGCGGCGCCAACGCCCGCCCGATCCTGGGCCGGTCGTTCAAGGTCAGCGTCGGCTACAACTTCTGACCGGCCCCCAGTCCGGTCGGGATCCGCCGGGGCCGCTTCGGCCCGGCGGGAACGACGCCGCTCCCCCGCGGCGCCGCTTGCGGATCGGGTTCGCCCTGGACCCGATCCGCGCTTTTATCGTTTTGAGTTCGATTGATTTCATTTCCACTCATCCCGGCGAGGACCCAAGCCGAGCTTGAAGGTCGGCTTTGAGCCAGGAACGTCCACCTCCGCTTGGGTCCCGGCTTCGCCGGGATGAGTGGAGGAGAAGGAGGAATTTCGTGAAACATCGTCGCGTCCTCGCCGCTTCCGCCCTTTGGCTGGCTCTCGTCTCTCCGACGCTCGCCCTGGCCCAGACGCCCAAGACCAGCGAGATCCCCTCCCCCGCCGACACCTACGGCGCGCTGTTCCACCAGGTGCAGATGCGCAGGCTGTTTCCGGACGGCAAGACCTTCGTCGACGCCGCGCCCAAGCGCCCGCCAGCCCAGATCCTGGCCGCCTATCGCGCCCACGCCGCCTTCACCGACGCCGAGCTGAAGCGCTTCGTGCATGCCAATTTCGACGTTCCGCTCGGCGCGCCGCTTCCCCGGCCGTCCAAGGACCGCACGACGCTGAAAGCCCACATCGCCGCCCTGTGGCCGGTGCTGACCCGCCCGCCGGTCGAGGCCGTGGACGGCGGCAGCGCCCTGCCGCTGGACAAGCCGTTCGTCGTGCCCGGCGGGCGTTTCCGCGAGATGTACTACTGGGACAGCTATTTCACGATGCTGGGCCTGGCCGCCGACGGCCGCCAGGACGCGGTGGAGAGCATGGTCGACGACTTCGGCGGGCTGATCGACCGCTACGGCCACATCCCCAACGGCACGCGCACCTATTATCTCAGCCGCTCGCAGCCGCCGTTCTACTTCGCCATGGTCGGGCTGACGGACAAGACCGACAAGGCGCGGTTCAAGCAGCGCCTGGACCTGATGCGGCGCGAGCATGCCTTCTGGATGGACGGCGAGAAGACCCTGGCGCCCGGCCAGGCGCATCGCCGGGTCGCCGCCCTGCCCGACGGCGCGATCCTCAACCGCTACGCCGACGACCGAACCACGCCGCGGGACGAGTCCTACCGCGAGGACGTGCTGACCGCGCGCGAAGTCGCCAACCGCCCGGCCGGCGAGGTCTTCCGGGACCTGCGCTCGGGCGCCGAGAGCGGCTGGGACTTCAGCTCGCGCTGGATGGCCGACGGCAGGAGCCTGAAGACCATCCAGACCACGTCGATCGTCCCGGTCGACCTGAACGCCCTGATGTACGGCCTGGAGACGGCGATCGCCGAGGGCTGCGCCGACCTGGCGGACGCCCCGTGCGTCGCCGAGTTCAGCGGCCGCGCCAAGGCTCGCCAGGCGGCGATGGACGCCTATCTGTGGGACGCCCCGCGCGGTCTCTATCTGGATTACCAGTGGCGCCAGCGCACCCGGCTGGACCATCCCAGCGCCGCGACGCTCTATCCGCTGTTCGTCGGGGCGGCGAGCGCGGACCAGGCCAAGGCCGTGGCGGCGTCGACCCGCGCCCTGCTGCTGGCCCCCGGCGGCCTGCGCACCACCACCGTCTCGACCGGCCAGCAGTGGGACACGCCCAACGGCTGGGCCCCGCTGCAGTGGGTGGCGGTCTCGGGCCTGCGCCGCTACGGCGAAGAGGCCCTGGCCCGCGACATTGGTGAGCGCTGGCTGGCCACCGTGGCCCGCGAGTACAAGGCCAGCGGCAAGATGCTTGAAAAGTATGACGTCGAGGAGGCCAAGGCTGGCGGCGGCGGCGAATACCCGCTGCAGGACGGCTTTGGCTGGACCAACGGCGTCACCCGCGCCCTGCTCGACCTCTATCCGGGGGCGGATTGACCCACGCCACGAAGCCTTCGGGCGCTCACCCGCCTGTCGCCACGCCCGCTCTTCGCCTTGCGCGCGACGCGCCCGGGCCGACGTCCTGCCCAGCCTCATGGTCCGTCACCGGCGTCCGGCCGGCCCGCGTCACCGCCGAGACGAGGGCGGCCATGTCCACCGGCTTGACCACGAAGTCGTCCATGCCGGCCTCGCGGCAGGCCCGGATCTGGTCGTCCATCACGTCCGCGGTCAGGGCGATGACCGGCAGTGCGGCCCACTCGGAACGGGCGCGGATGCGGCGCGTCGCCTCCAGGCCGTCCATCACCGGCATGTTGACGTCCATCAGCACCACGTCGAAGGCCTCGGTCTCCAGACGGTCCAGAGCAGCCTGCCCGTGCTCGGCCTCGACCACCACGCAGCCGAACGGCGCCAGCATCACCCCGACCACCTTGCGGTTCACCGGATGGTCGTCGACCAGCAGGACCTTGCGCCCCTGGAGATCGAACGGCGCGGGGGCGTCTTCCTCCGCTTCGGCCTGAGGCGCCTCGACGGCGACTGCGCCGCAGCGGAAGGACAGGGTGAAAGTCGAGCCGACGCCTTCCTGGCTCTCGACGGTGACGCCGCCGCCCATCATCTCGGCCAGCCGGCGCGTGATGTTGAGCCCCAGGCCGGTGCCGCCGAACTCGCGCGCGGTGGCCGCATCGGCCTGCACATAGGCGCCGAACAGCCTGGACAGGGTCTCGGCCGACATGCCCACGCCGCTGTCGGCGACGCGGATCGTCGCCAGGACGTCGCCGTCCGCCAGCGGCTCGCACCGCAAGGTCATCGCCACCTCGCCCTGGGCGGTGAACTTCACGGCGTTGGACAACAGGTTGGAGACGCACTGACGGACGCGGACCGGGTCGAAGGACAGGCTGGCGGGCGTGTCACCCTCCGCGGCGAAGCTGATCGCCAGCCCCTTGTCGGCGGCCAGGGCGCCGTGCAGCCGGGCGGCGCGCGTGCAGGTGTGGACCAGGTCCCCGGGGATCGGCGCGATATCCAGCTTGCCGGCCTCGATCTTGGACAGGTCCAGCACGTCATTGAGCAGGGTCAGCAGGTTGCGGCCCGAATCCTCCAGCAACTCCACCTGCTCGCGCTCGCCCGGTTCCAGCGGTTCCAGCTTCAGCGCCTGGGCCAGGCCCAGCATGCCGTTCAGGGGCGTGCGCAGCTCGTGGCTCATCGTGGCCAGGAAGGTCGACTTGGCTTCGCTGGCCGCCTCGGCCCGCGCCCGCGCCTCGCGCAGCTGCCGCGAGACCCGGCGCTGGTGGACGACCCAGGCCGCGCCGCCGGCCGCCAGCAGGGTCATCAGGCCGGCGACCAGGGTCCAGGCCGTGTTCAGCCCGCGCTGGAGCGCGGCCTCCTTCTCCACGTGCTGCAGGCGCTCACGCTTGGCGCCCAGCTCGGCCTGCAGGGCCGAGGAGATGTCGGCGATCTTGTGCTGGTGGTCCTCGTCCAGGGCCAGCATGGCCTTGCGCCGCCAGCGGTCATAGACGTCGAACGCCTCCAGGCCGCGCTTCTCGGCCCGCAGGATGTAGGCGTCGCTGAACAGGTCGAACAGCGGGTCCTCGGCGCCCAGGCCGTCGGGCGCGGCGCGCAGCCGAGCGAAGTCGCGGCGGGCGCCCTTGGCGTCACCCAGGCGCGCCTTGACCTCCAGCCGCAGGCGTAGGGCCGCCACCGCCCAGCCGTCCTCGGGCCGGTCCAGCAGCGGTGCGATGTCGTCCAGACACCTCAGCACGCGCGGCCACTGGGCCTGGTCGAAGGCGATCGAGGCGCAGAGATAGCGGTTGAAGAACAGCGCCCGGGGCCCGCCGGACGTCTTGATGACCTCGCCATGCAGGGCGGCCAGCCGCTGGGCGGCGGCGTACTCGCCCGCCGCACTGGCCATGGAGGCCAGGTCGTAAACGCGCTCGGCGTCCTGGGTCGCCGAGCCGATCTTCCGATCCAGGGCCGCGGCCGAGGTCATGTGGTCCAGGGCGCTGACATGGTCGCCCAGGTCGCCCAGCGTCGTCGACAGCAGGGTGTGGGCCTCGGCCGCCAGGGGCCAGGTCAGGGGGTTTTGGCCATCGACGTCGCGAATTAGCGCCGTCCCGACCGTCGAGGCGTTGGCCCATTGGCTCAGGGCGACGGCCACCCGCAGCCGTTCCAGCTGCGCCACGCGGCGGACGTCGGGCCCGGCGGCGTCGAACCGGCTCCAGACGGCGTCGTCCAGGTGATCCGCGCGGCCGGACAGCACCGGCGCCGACAGGGTCATCGCCTCGACCATGCCCGCCAGCCTCGGCTCGCCGTCGCGCGCCGCGGCCGTGCGGAGCTGAGCGCCCCAGCGTGCGAAATCGGCGTCCTGGCCATTGTTCCGGTAGTAGTTCAGCACCCGCCAGGCGCTGTAGAAGCGGGCGTCGCCCTTGGCCGCCAGCGCCGAGCGGCCCATCGTCTCGATCAGCGTCGGCGTCAGCTTGCCATGATGGGCGCGGATCTGCTCGCCCAGGGCGTCGAGGCGGGCCTCCCGGGTTTCGGCGCGCGCCGGGCCGGCCGTCAGGGCGACCAAGGTCAGGACAGTCATGACCAACGCGATCGCCATGGCCGCGCGACCGGCGCTCCTGCCGACGATCCTGATTGTCGCCATCGGCGCCCCCCACTACGTTCCCGCCGACCAAACCACGACTTGATGCAGCCAGGCTTAACGGGCGACCGAAAAACGCGAATGCGGCTGCGACGGATTGCCCTTCTCGTGGGACGGGCGGCGTCAGGGCCGAGGACCGCGCCGCGAAGGGCGATAGGCGTCGATCTCGATCCCGTGGCGACGCAGCTTGTCGTAGAAGGTCTTGCGCGGCGTGCGCAGCAAGGCCATCGCCGCGCGCGCGTCGCCGTTGCAGGCGGCCAGGGTCTCGCGGATCGCCATGGCCTCATACCGCTCGACGCGTTCGGCCAGGCCGTCGGCCTGGTCGCCTGTCCCCGCTTCCGGCGTGATCGCCGAGGACAGGCCCAGGGCCACCCGCTCGGCGTAGTGCGCCAGTTCCCGAACGTTGCCGGGCCAGTCATGGCCCAGAAGGTGGTCGCGAACGGCGGCGGTCAGGTGAGGAACCGGCCGGCGGAAGCGCGCGGCGGCTTCGGCCAGGAAGTGGCCGAACAGCATCGGCACGTCCTCGCGCCGCTCGCGCAGGGGCGGCGCCACCAGGGTGACGACGTTCAGCCGGTAATAGAGGTCGGCGCGGAACAGGCCCTCGCGGACCGGCTCGACCAGGTCGATCTTGCCGGCGGCGATGATGCGGAAATCCAGGTGTCGGGGCTCGGCCGCGCCGATCGGCCAGATCTCCCGTTCCTCGACCACCCGCAGCAGCTTGGCCTGCATGGCCGGGGTCAGGCCCTCGATCTCGTCGAGAAACAGCACGCCGCGATCGGCGTGCTCCAGGCGGCCGATGCGGGGACGGCCGCCGGCCGCGCCGCCGGTCACCCCGAACAGCTCGGCCTCGAACACCGCTTCGGGCAAGGCGGCGCAGTTGACCGTGACCATCGGGCGGGCGCGACGCGGGCCGCCACGATGCAGGGCCTGGGCGATCAGGTCCTTGCCCACCCCGGTCTCGCCCTGGATCAGCACGTCGACCTCGGCCTCGGCCAGTTGGGCGATCGTGGCGCGCAGGCGCTGCATGACGGGCGCCTCACCCAGCAGGGGCGAGCCGGCGCCCCCGTGGAAGGTCGCCGCCGCCTCCAGGCGACGGTTGTCCAGCACCAGGCTCCGCTTCTCCAGGGCCCGCGCCAGGGCAGCCGCCAGCCGCTCCATCGGGAAGGGCTTGGAGACGAAGTCGTAGACCCCGTCCTTCAGGGCGGCCACGGCCATGGCCACGTCGCCATGGCCAGTGATCAGCAGCACGGGAATGTCCGGGTCGATCGCCTGGATGCGCGCGAACAGCGCCAGACCGTCCATGCCCGGCATGCGGACGTCGGAGACCACCACGCCGGGGAAATCCCGCGACAACGCCTTCAGCGCGGCGGGGCCGTTATCGAAGGCCGTGACCTCGAACCCGGCCAGGTCCAGCCCCTGGACGGCGGCCGCCCGCAGGGCGTCGTCGTCGTCGATGAACAGCACCTTGCCGGCCGGCGCTGTCATCGGTCGGCCTTGCGCAGGATCAGGGTGAAGGTCGCGCCCTCGCCTGGGATCGAGGCCGCGGTCAGTTGGCCGCCGAAGCCCGCCGCGATGTCGCGGGCGATGACCAGGCCCAGGCCCAGGCCTTGTGGCTTGGTGGTCAGGAACGGGGTGAACAGGCCGCGTTCGACCTCGGGCGCCAGGCCCGGTCCATTGTCGCCGACGGCGATCTCCACCGTGTCTCCCGCCTCGCGCACGGTCAGGGTCACCAAGCCCTGGGGGCGGTGCTCGACCGCCTCGAAGGCGTTCTGCAGCAGGTTGACCAGCACCTGCTCCAGCCGGATCCGCTCTCCCAGCACCTTCAGTCCCGGCGCCTCGCCCTCGCGGACCAGGCGCGCGTCGTGCCGACGCGACCGGCTGGCGGTCAGCAGGACCGAGCCTTCGATCACCTCGGACACCAGGGTCGGCTCGACCCGGCCGTCGGCCTTGCGCGAGAAGGCCCGCAGCTCGTCGGTGATGCGGCCGATCCGCTCGGTCATGGCGGCGATCGCCACCAGGTTCTCGCGCGCCGTTTCCGGCTTGCCACGGCCGATCAGCACCAGGCCGTTGTCGGCGTTGGCGCGGATGGCGGCCACCGGCTGGTTGATCTCGTGCGCCACCCCGGCCGCGATCTGGCCCAGGGCCGCCAGCTTGTTGGCCTGGACGAGATCGGCCTGCAGCGCCCGCAACCGGGTCTCGGTCCGCTGCCGCTCGTCGACCTCGCGCGACAGGGCGCGGTTGACCTCGGTCAGCTCCTGGGTGCGGACCTCGACCCGCCGTTCCAGCTCCGCCCGGGCCTCGCGTTCGCGCTGGGCGGCCAGGCGGATGCGCCGGCGGCGGATCCCCAGCCAGAACAGCACCGTGCACAGAAGGATCCAGACCAGGGCGGTGATCCAGCGCGCCGCCGCGGCGGCCTGGTCGACGGGCGTGGCGGCGGTCAGCAGGTGCAGCGTCCACCCTGGAGCCACGTCGGGCAGCAGGGTCTCGATCTGGCGCTCGGCGCGGGCCAGGTCGGTCCGCTGCACGCCGTCGCCGCCGCGCGACCTCAGGGGCAAGGGCGCGAACGCCGCGTCGCCGAACTGGCCCTGCTCCCGCAACGCCGCACGCTCGTTTTCCGGCAGCGGATGGCGCACCTGGAAGCGCCAATCCGGCTGGCTGGTGATCAGCACCAGGCCGCGCGGATCGACGACGAAGGCCGGCTCGCCGATGGCCCGCCAGGCCGCCTCGACGCCGTCGAACTCCAGCTTGACCACCACCACGCCCAGCGGCCCGGCGGCGCCGTCCACCCGGCGGGTCAGGTAGAGGCCCGGCTTGCGGCTGACCGTGCCCAGGGCGAACTGTTCGGCCTGGCCCCGGCGCATCGCCTGGGTGAAATAGGGACGAAAGCCGTAGTTCGACCCGACGAAGCTGGTCGGCTTGTTCCAGTTGCTGGCCGCGACGGTCACGCCGTCGGCGGCGATCACATAGACGGCGGCGGCGCGGGCCTGGACGCCCAGAGCCTCCAGCTTGCGCGACAGGGCCGCCAGCCGGGCCGGCGCGCGGCTGGTCAAGGCCGCCTCCAGGTCGGCGTCGTCGGCCAGGACCAGGGGCAAGGCCCGCTGCTTGTCCAGTTCGCTGCGCAGCACCGCCGCGTGCAGCGCAGCCGAGGCCGTCGCCCGTGACCGCAGGGTCGCCATGGCGCGGTGCTGCACCAGCGCCCCGACCGCCCAGGCCAGGATCAGGCCGATGACGCCCGCCGCCAGGGCCAGGCCCAGCAGGCGCCGGCGCGAGACGGGCGTGTCCGATAGTGAAGACGATCCCAAGTCAGCCTCCAGAGATCGTGTCACATACCACACAAACTTGGATCTTCGTGGGCGGAATACGATACGGGTTGAGCAGCGGAAGCGGGGTTTCGAATAGAATTTTACAATAAAATCAATCATTTACTTTAACAAAAAGAAAATCGACGACGCGCGGTGAAATTCCCGCACTCTAGGCCCAAGCGCCACGCCTTCAGAGACGCGCGAGGAAACGAGCCCAGGAGCCGCCGATGATCCCGCAGACCCCCGCCGCCGCGCCGCCGCGCCCCGGCCGCTGGTACGCCCACCTCTACGTCCAGGTGCTGATCGCGATCACCGCCGGGGCCCTGATCGGCCATTTCTATCCGACCTTCGGCGAGTCCCTCAAACCGCTGGGCGACGCCTTCATCAAGCTGGTGAAGATGGTCATCGCCCCGGTGATCTTCCTGACCGTGGTCACCGGCATCGCCGGCATGCGCGACCTGGGCAAGTTCGGCCGCGTCGTGCTGAAGGCCTTCGCCTACTTCCTGACCTTCTCCACCCTGGCCCTGATCCTGGGCATGGTCGTCGCCAATGTCGTCCATCCGGGCGCGGGCATGAACATCGACCCGGCCAGCCTGCACAGCGACAAGGTCGCCGACTACGCGGCCAAGGCCCACGAAACGACGATCGTCGGCTTCCTCAGCAACATCATCCCGGCCACCGTCACCGGCGCCTTCGCCGACGGCGACATCCTGCAGGTGCTGTTCTTCTCGATCCTGTTCGGCGTCGCCCTGGCCCTGGTCGGCGACAAGGGCCAGCCGGTGGTCGACCTGCTGGAGTCCATCGCCCACGCCTTCTTCCGCCTGGTCGGCATCCTGATGAAGGCCGCCCCGCTGGGCGCCTTCGGGGCCTTCGCCTTCACGATCGGCAAGTACGGCATCGGTTCGGTGATCAACCTGGCCGCCCTGGTCGGGACCTTCTACGCCACCTCGC
Organism: Caulobacter sp. BK020; assembly: GCF_004342605.1. GTDB lineage: Bacteria > Pseudomonadota > Alphaproteobacteria > Caulobacterales > Caulobacteraceae > Caulobacter. The sequence goes on along the minus strand of NZ_SLZL01000003.1, from coordinate 137,004 downwards.
TGGTGTTCGTGCTGGTGGTGCTGGGCGCGGTGGCGCGGTTCAACGGCTTCTCGATCCTGCGCCTGATCCGCTACCTGAAGAGCGAGCTGCTGCTGGTGCTGGGCACCAGTTCGTCGGAATCGGCCCTGCCCAGCCTGATCGACAAGCTGGAGCGGGCCGGCTGCGCCAAGCCGGTCGTCGGCCTGGTCGTGCCGACCGGCTATTCCTTCAACCTCGACGGCACCAACATCTACATGACCCTGGCGGCGCTGTTCATCGCCCAGGCCACCGGCGTGCACCTGTCGCTGGGCGACCAGCTGCTGCTGCTGGGCGTGGCCATGCTGAGCTCGAAGGGCGCGGCCGGCGTCACCGGCGCGGGGTTCATCACCCTGGCGGCGACCCTGTCGGTGGTGCCCTCGGTGCCGGTGGCCGGCATGGCCCTGATCCTGGGCGTCGACCGGTTCATGTCCGAGTGCCGGGCCCTGACCAACTTCATCGGCAACGCCGTGGCCACCATCGTCGTCAGCCGCTGGGAGAACGCCCTGGACAAGGACCAGCTGGAGGCCGCCCTGGCTGGTCATCCACTGCCGTCCGACGCGGAGCCCGCGCCTGACCCGGCCACGATCGCGGCCGAATAGGCTTTCTTCCGCGGGAGGCCGTTTCGACGGCCTCCCTCCCGTCCCCCATCCCGACCACCGGCTTCCGGCGCCCGGCGCCGAAGACGGGGAGACTCCGCCATGCGCAGGCTTTTCGCCACCACCGCCCTCGTCGCCGCCAGCCTGGCCGGCGCGGCCCACGCCGAGGATCCCGACCTGGCCGCGCTGAAGGCGCAGATCCAGGCGCTGCAGGCCCGCCTCGACGTGCTGGAGCGCCAGGCCGCCGCCCCGACCGCCCCGACCGCGGTCGCGCCTGCCGCCGCGCCGATCCAGACCCTGCCATCCAAGCCGGCCCCCAAACCGGCGACCGAGCCGGTCCGCTGGGAGAACTCGCCGCGCTTCACCGACCCGGCGACGGGCGCGACCTTCAAGCTGCGCGGGCGGATGTCGCTGGACGCGGTCGATTCCACCACCGAGCGCGACGGCCTGGCCGACTACCACGCCCGCCAGTTCCGCGCCCGCCAGCTGTTCCTCGGCGTCGAGGGCCAGACCGGCCGCTGGGCCTATCGCCTGGAAGGCGGCGCGGTCAGCGGCGGCGCCTGGGGCTGGGACGACGCCATCATCGAATACAAGCTCAGCGACCGGACCTCGCTGCTGGCCGGCAACCAGAAGGCCGCCTCCCTGGAGGGCCTGACCTCGTTCAAGTCGATCACCTTCATGGAGCGCGGCGCCTATGGCGACCTGATCGACGCCGGCTACACCCTGGCCCTGGAAGCGGTGCGCACCGGATCCAACTGGTCGCTGTGGGCGGCGCTGCAGGGCGACAGCATCAACAAGGCCGACGTGACCGGCGGCTTCGACCCCAACCAGGCGGTCGAGCGGTCGGGCGCCACGGTGCGGGCCACCTGGTCGCCCAGGCTGTCGGAGACCGACCGCCTGCACCTGGGCGCCTGGGCGCGGCGGCGCGACCGCGGCGGCGAGACCGGCTTCACCTATTCGGCCGCCGCCAACACCGCCTTCCGGCCGCAGACCGCGTCCGGCGCCACCCTGCTGAGCACCGGCGCGGTCGGCGACGGCGACACCACCCTGGCCCTGGAAGGCGCCTGGATGCACCGCGCCCTGTCGGTGCAGGCCGAGGCCGCGCGGATCAAGGTCGACCGGATCGCCACCAGCCTGAGCCCGGCCCTCGGCGGTCCGAACTTCGACATCGTCACCGCCTATGGCGCGGTCAGCTGGTTCCCGACCGGCGAAACCCGGCCCTACAATCCCAACGGCTCTTTCGGACGGGTCAAGGTGCTCCATCCGCTGGACAAGGGCGGTTTCGGGGCGGTGGAGCTGGCGGCCCGCTACGACTACGCCGACCTCAGCGACATGGCGGCCAACACCGTGGTGGCGCCGACGCTGCAGACCGGCCTGGCCACCGCCGGGATCTATCGCGGCGTCACGCTGGGGGCCAACTGGTACCCCTACAGCTATGTCCGCCTGACAGGGAACCTGACCCGGGCCAAGATCGACAACCGCAATATCGCCGGCTCGCAGCTCGACGCCGACGTCACCGTGGCTCAGGCCCGCCTGCAGGTGGAGTTCTAGGATCGATGTTCGAGGCCGTGCGTAGTCCTCGTCCTTCGACAAGCTCAGGATGAGGACCATGGATAGGCCTACGAGTAGAAAACCTCGTCCTGAGCTTGTCGAAGGACGAGGTTTTCGGCTCCGGAGCTAGGGGTTCGACTCGCCCCCTTCGATGATCGCCACGCCCCAGGGCGCGAGGTCGAGGGGCTGGCCGGCCTCGACCTTGCGCCCGGACAGCAGCTCGGTCCCCGCCCCGGCCCCGCCCGCCAGGCGCTGCGGCGCGGCCGAATAGTTCAGCACGTAGCGCACCGCCCGGCCGTTCGACAGCTGGCCGCCGCGCACGATGAGCGGGAACCTCGCCTGCGGAAGCTCGACGCCGGCCCGCCGGGCCTCGCCGGCCAGGATCTTCTCGATCGCCGCGTCGGTGGGCATGAAGCCGACATAGGCCACCTCGCCCTTGCCGTAGGCGTTGCGGGTCATGGCCGCATAGGCCGGCCAGGACGGGTGCTTGTAGCGGGCGACGACGGTGGCGGTGGTGGGGGTCAGGAACTCCATCCACCAGCGGGCGATGTTGTCCTTGTCGCCGACGGCGAAAGGGTCGCCGTCCAGGGACACGCCCTCGGGCCTGGTGAACTGCTCGTAGCGGACGCCCGCCGCCTCGGCGATCCGGCCGGGTTGGGCGGCGTAGCGCACCTTGGTGTTCTCGTCCGAAAAGCCGCTCTTGAAGGTGTAGACCAGATGGCCGCCGGCCTTGGCGTAGGCGTTCAGCCGATCGATCTCGGCGTCGCTGGCGGCGTAGAGCGCCGGGACAACGATCATCTGGTAGTCGGACAGCGGCGTCTTGGAGGTCGGCGACAGGATATCGACCTCGACGTTCATCCGATAGAGCGCGTCGTAATAGGGGCGCATCACGTCGTTGTAGCCGATGTCGGAGCTGATCTTGAACGAGTCGAAGGCGCTGAGCGCGGTGTTGCTGACATAGAGCGCGACGCGGTTGCGCTTCTTCAGATTGACCAGTTTCGGCCCCAGGCGCTTGAGGTCGGCGCCGATCGTCTTGGCCTCTTCGTAGACGGCGTTGGGCTGGTAGTCCTGCGACAGCACCCCGCGCCAGTAGGTCTCGACGGCGTTGGCGGTGCTGGCCCAGTGCCAGTATTCGACCATGTTGGCGCCGGAGGCCAGGTGGCTGAAGGCCTGCAGCCGCAGTTGTCCGGGATAGGGCGTCCACTCCGGGAAGCCCTGGGCCTGGGTCTCCAGCACCAGATAGTTCTGGCCGTCGCGCAGGGACCGGGTCAGGTCGCCGCCGAACGCGATCTCCGCGCCCGTCAGCTTGTCCTGGCTGGGGTGGTAGATGTCGATCCCGGCGACATCCAGAGCCTGGGCCGCTTCCCAGTGGTTCACCTCGGGCTGGACGCCGAACGAATGGCCGCGCCAGCTCAGGTCGAAGTTCTGGGTGATGAACTGGCCGGGCCGGGCGTGGGCCCGCACCAGACCGGCCTGCCAGGCCAGGAAGTCGGTGACCAGGCCGCGCTGGAACCGCGCGAAGGCGTTGGACAGGCTGGCGTTGATCGAGCCGTTGGCCGACGGGAAGTCCTCCCAGCGGTTGATGCGGTTGCTCCAGTAGTCCAGGCCATAGGCCTTGTTCAGCGCGTCCAGGTCGGGCCAGCGGCGCTTCATGTCGGCGACGAAGGCGGCCTGAACGTTGGGGCCGCTGGTGTCGTAGGCCTTGGTCTCGTTGTCGACCTGGTAGCCGATGACCGCCGGGTGGTCCTTCACATGGTCGACCAGGGCGACGATCACCCGCTCGGCGGCACGGCGGTAGTCGGGATCGGTGATGTCCATGTTCTGGCGGCGGCCGTACTCGGCGCGGCCGCGCGGCGTCACGACCAGGACGTTAGGGTGCTCGCGCGCCAGCCAGGTGGGGACGGCGTAGGTGGGCGTGCCGACGATCACCTTGATGCCGTGACGCTGCATGGCCGCCAGGGTGCGGTCGACATGGCTGAAGTCGAAGACGCCGGGCTGCGGCTCCAGCGTGCCCCAGGTGGACTCGGCGATGCGGACGACGGTGATCCCCGCCGCCTGCATCATCCGCGCGTCCTCCTCGACCCGGTCGGTCGGGGTGTATTCGTCGTAGTAGGCGACGCCGTAGAGGATGGTGTTCGGAAGGTCCGCCGCCGCCGCGATCCGTCCGCCGCCCAGGGCGAGCAGCAGGACCAGCGCCAGGGCCCGCAGGCGTCGATCCAACTTGGGCATCCCGGCCTCCGGGTATTTCATTGAACTTCAAAAAGAGCCGAACCGGCCAGCGGCGCCGCCGCTGGCCGGTTCCTCGCATCATTCGCCGAAGCGGAAGCGCAGGCCCAGACCGTAATAGCGGCCTTCGTAGCGGACATCGACCGGATAGGTCCGATCCGGCTGGTAGTTGTTGTAGTTCTCGAACGGCTTGGCCAGCAGGTTCGAGACATCGGCGCTGATGGTCAGGTGCTTGGAGATGTCGTAGCTCAGCGACGCGTCCAGGCGGGAGGTCGCCTTGACGCCAACGCCGGTATACAGCGAGCCGTCGGTGTTCTGGCGATAGTAGCTGACCCAGGGCGAACGGTGGTTGTAGGAGAGCCGCCCGGTCAGACCGTTGCGCTCGTAGAAGACGGCGGCGTTGTAGGTCCACTTGGACAGACCCTCGATGCGGACGAACGGTCCGCCTCCGCCCAGCGCGGCGGGCTGTCGCTTCTTGCCGTCGATATAGGTGACGTTCCCCTGGACGCCGAAGCCCTTGAACGCCTCCGGCAGGAAGTCCAGAAAGGTCTGGCCGCTGATCTCGAAGCCCTTGATCTTGCCGGCGCCGGAATTCTCCGGGCGGCTGATCTCGATCAGGCCGTAGACCGGATCCTGGACCCGCCGGGTGTAGTTGCTCGTGAAGCCGAACAGGTCACGATAGAAACCCGCGATCGTGATGCTGCCGGTGCTCGAGAAATAATATTCGGCGCTGGCGTCGTAGTTGTTGGACGTCAGCGGCAGGAGGTCGGGGTTACCGCCAGAGCCGTAGGCGTTCGGCGCCGGCGGCGAATTCGGATCGACGGGCTGCGTGGGATCCTTCACGACCTGGGTGACGTTCAGGGCCGGGTTCAGCGCGCCGAAATCGACGCGGGTGCGCGTCTGGGTGTAGCCCAGGCGCAGCTGAAGCTTGTCGACCGGCCGGATCCGCAGGCTGACGTTCGGCAGAACGTCGGTGTAGTTCTGCTTGATCGTCCGCGGGATCAGGCTGGTGGAGCCGTTGACGGAGATCCGCGAGGTGCCGGAGAACTCGCCCAGGGTCTGGACGACCCGGACGCCCACGACGCCGTCGATGGCGACCGAGCCCACGTCGAAGGCGTATTTCGCCTGTGCGTATTCGGCGTAGCTCTGCTCCGTGGCGCTGAAGGCGCCGCCCTGGTTCAGTGGCACGTCTGGGCTGCTGAACGCCTTCAACGCGTCCTTGTAACCCTGATCGTTGGGGTTCAGCGTCACGAGCTGCTGCAGGGCTGCGACGGAGCGTTGCTGCAGGCCCGCGAAGTTCCCTGCGATTCCGTCGCGTGTCGGCATCAGGTACTGGGTGAAGCCCTGCGAGTTTCCGCGGAACGGGTCCTCGACCATCTGCAGCTGGCCAACGGGAAGGCCGGCCAGCGGGAGCTTGAGCGGAAGCACCCAGGCGTAACGGTCACCCTGGATCAGCGAGGCGTCCCGGTCGGTGAAGCGCAGGCCGAACTTGATTTCCGGCAGCCAGGAAGCGCCCGTGTCGAACTTGGCGTCGCCTCGCCACTGCACGCCGCTGCCCTTGGCGATGTAGTGCCGCTCGTAATAGCCGCGCCAGTAGTAGTTGGCTGGATTGGCGGCGTCGAAGCCCGTGAGGTCGAAGGCCGCGCCGTCCTTTTCATTGAACTTCACGACGACGGTCGGCGCGGTGGTGAAGGCGCTGTCCAGGCTCCAGTTGCGGGCCTCGTACTCGCTGTCCTCATAGGCCAAGTCGGTGGACAGGGTCAGGCGATCGCCACGCCAGATCGCGCCGACTGCGCCCTGGTAGGTGTTGGTGTGGTCGGCGCCGGTCGAGCGATAGGCCTGGGGCGCGACGCCGCCGGTCTTGGTGAACCCCGCCGCCTGGTCAGGCTTGCCTGGAACCAGCGTGACGTTGGTCAGCGTCGGATCCACCTGCACGGTCGAATCCCAATCACGCAGGTTGACGTCCAGGTTGTCGGTCGCCTGCCGGCCGCGATAGCCCTGGTAGATGCCGTCCAGATAGACCTCGAGCTTGTCGTTCGGCCGCCATTGCAGGGCGATGTTCCCGGAGGGCCGGAAGCGCTTGCCGCCGTCGTTGTAGAGGCCGACGGAGTGCGGATAGTAGAAACTGTTGCCCGCGCTCGCCGGCGAGACGCTGGAGGCGGGGCTGACCTGGCGGATCCACTGGTTGTTGTAGCGCACGCCGTTGCGATACTGCGACTGGGCGTAGGTGGCGTTGGCCAGGACGCCGATCTCGCCGATCGGCGTGTCCCAACGATCCGAAACCAGGATGTTGCCGTTCGGGTCGTACTTCTTGGTCTGATCGTTGTAGGTGCCGCGCACGCCGCCGCCGACGAACCAGTCCTTGAAATCGAACGGGCGTCGCGTGCGGACATTGATCAGGCCGGCCAGGCCCGGCTCGACGATGTCGGCGGTGCCCGACTTGTAGACCTCGATCCCCGCCAGCGCCTGGGCCGGGAAGTCCTGCAGCTGCACGCGGCGCAGCTCGGCGGTGAAGATCTCGCGGCCGTTATAGGTGGTGGCGACGTCCGGCAGGCCGCGGATCAGCACGCGGTTGGCCTCGTCGCTGAAGCGCTCGACCTGCACGCCGGTGATGCGGGCCAGGGTCTCGGCGGCGGTGTTGTCGGGCAGCTTGCCGATGTCCTCGGCGACGACGGCGTCGAGAATGGCGTCGGAATTGCGCTTGATCGTTTGCGCCGACCGCAGGCTTTCCCGCAGGCCGGTCACGACGACTTCGTCGACGGCCGAGGCCTCCACCGCCGGTTTGTCCGTTGATTTCTGGCTGGCTGGCGCTGTCTGGGCCGCGGCGGGCATGGCCAAAAGCGCCAACGGCGCGACCGACAGCATGAAAGCGAGACGTTTCATCGTTCCCCCTAGTGATAAGGCCCGAGGTATTTTCCTCGTGGCCACCAATTGTCTGACCAAACCTGCCTGCGTCGCTTCTGATCGTCAACAAGTTTGTAATATTAATGCCACGAGGCAACCCAGCTGGAATTTTCGGTACGCTTCCCGTCCCCGGCGCCAGGCCGCCAATGCCCGTGCGGGCCAGTGATTTCGGGCACATTGCCTTCCATGTCGGGGCATTGATTTCGGCGCCCCGGGCGCCGATGGACCGCTCGCGCGGTGGTCGGCCCAGGCGACCATATACTCGGACAAAATTAGAACGTTTGAGGGCGGTCGCGTGGCGAATCCATCGCGGTCGACCCATCTGGGTTACGTGTTCCACGCCACTCGGAAAGCCTGAGCTGGAACGTCGGGAGACCGTCGCCCCAGCGGCGCATGGGCGGTGGCGGGCAGGTCCCGGTTTCCGGGGCTTGGTCAACCGCGCCGCGGCGGCGGCGGTTCAAACCGCGGCGCGGCCGCCTCGGAACGCGCGATAGAAGCCGGCTGGACCATGGACGGTGAAGCCCTGCCCCCCGGTGGATCGCCCCGTCGTCCAGACGCCCGACAGGCTCTTGCCGGCCTCGACCGTGTAATAGCGAGGGCCGCTGTCGTCGCCGTCGCGATAGACCGTGAACACCGCGCCAGCCTCGCCCCGGTTGAGGAACCGTAGGGTCAGCTGGTTGTCGGTCCAGTGCGCCAGGACCTCCAGGTCATAGGGCAGCGGCCGGGCGGGCCGGACGCCGGGCTCCTGGCGCGGCATGGCCGGCGGCTGGGCGTAGGTGGCCTTGGGCAGGCGGCAGCTGGCGTCGCTGCGCGCCTTGTAGTCGCCGGTGTCGGGCAATTGTCGCAGCCAGCGGGTGTCGCGCCGCTGGGCCTCGGAAATGTCGAAGTCGAAGGCCGAGGTCAGGTCGCCGCACACCGCCCGCCGCCAGGGGCCGATGTTGGGCTCGGCCACGCCGAACCGCCGCTCCAGAAAGCGCAGCACCGAGGTGTGGTCGAAGACCTGCGAATTGACCCAGCCGCCGCGCGTCCAGGGCGAGACGATCAGCATCGGCACCCGAAAGCCCAGGCCGACCGGTTCGCCATGATAGTCCTCGCCGCGCAGGTCGACCGTGCTGGCGCCCAGCTCGGGCCGGATCGCCGGGATCGGCGGCGGGACGTGGTCGAAGAAGCCGTCGTTCTCGTCATAGTTCAGGATGAAGACGGTCTTTTTCCAGACCTCGGGATGGGCGCCCAGGGCTGCGACCAGCCGGGCGGTCAGGGTCTCGCCATAGGCCGGCGGCGCGTCGGGGTGCTCGCACAGCTTGAACGGCGCGACGATCCACGACACGGCCGGCAGGGTGTCGGCCGCCACGTCGGCGGCGAAGGCGTCGATCAGGTGCTGGCCCGTGGTCTCCGGCACGTTCTCCTTGGTCGATCCCGCCACCCAGGCCCGGGCGCGCTGGTAGGCCGCGGAGCCGCGATCCAGGTTGCGGTACATCGGGAAGTAGGCCAGCGGATTATCGCTGTAGTTGTCGTACTCCTGGTAGACCTTCCAGCTGATCCCCGCCGCTTCCAGGCGCGCGGCGTAGGGCGTCCAGGCGTAGCCCGGGAAGGCCGGGTCGTCCTTGGCCATGTCGGCGCAGCCGTTGTCGTCGGAGCCTTCGTTGGAGACGGCCGAGATCGTGACCTGACCGACGCTGAGCCCGTTGGTCCCCGAGAACAGGAACAGGCGGTTGGGTCCCGTCGGCCCATGCACCGAAGCGTGGTAGGCGTCGCAGATCGTGAAGGCGTCGGCCAGGGCGTAGTAGTAGGGAATGTCCTCGCGCGTCAGGTAGCCCATGCTCATCGGGCCCTTCTCGGGCATCCAGACGTCGTAGTTCTTCCAGCGGTCGTGGCTGCCCTTCCAGCTGTGGTCGAGGCCCGACAGGCATTGGGCGGCGGTGGCGCCGGTGTTCAGGCGGAACGGCATGACCGTCTCGCCGCCGTCCTGGTCCAGCTGCTTCTGCATCCACACCGGGTCACCGTTCGGCTTGAGCGCCGGGTGCGGATCGTCGAAGCCGCGCACGCCGCGCAGGGCGCCGAAATAGTGGTCGAACGAGCGGTTCTCCTGCATCAGGATGACCACGTGCTCGACGTCCTGGATCGAACCCCGCCCGGACGATGTCGCCCGGGCGGGGCCGCTGGCCACCGTCGCGCCCAACGCCGCACCCGAAGCGGTCTTCATGAAACGGCGTCGGGTGAAGGGCATGGAACGCTCCGGTTGGGCCGCTTCGCTAGGGGGAGCACGAAGCGGCCGGGCGAGGAAGGGATCAGAAGCTATAGGCCGCTGATATGAAGGCGTTGCGACCGGACGAGACCAGTTGCGGGATCGTGCCGCTGTCGCGGCCGACCGTCCGGTAGTAGCCGTAGTCGTTGAGCAGGTTCGAGGCCGACAGGGTCAGCTTCAGCCCGCTGTGGAACTGGTAGGCCACGCTGGCGTCCACGCTGCGGGTGGCGCGTTGCCACTCGTTGAGATCCGCGCCGCCGTAGTCGCCGAACCGGTAGCTGACAAGGGTCGGCCCGCCGTAGCGGTAGGACAGGGTCGCGGTCAGGCCGTCGCGATCGTAGAACAGCGAGGCGTTGTAGAGCAGGTCCGGCGAGCCCTGCATCCGCATGCCGCTGTCGGTGTCGGGGTCCTTCAGGTCGACCTTCGAGCGCTGCAGGGTCAGGTTGCCGCTGACGCCCAGGCAGCCCAGCCAGCCTTGCAGTTCGGCGAACTGGCGGCGGGCGGACACCTCGAGACCGTAGACCCGCGCGTCGCCGCCGTTCTCGGGCCGGCTGATCGACGAAATCCCCGTCTGGGCCACGGCCTGGGCGCGGTACGTGTTGCCGCGGTCATAGAGGTAGTTGGACAGGTCCTTCAGGAACAGGCCCACCATGACCTGGGTCCCGCTGGCGCCGGCGTGTTCGTACGAGACGTCGTAATTGACCGCCGAGATCGCCTTCAGGTTCGGATTGCCCTCGGTGATGTCGATCGAGCCGTCAGGGTTGAGCGAGGTGGTGCGACCGCCGGCCAGCTGGAAGAAGGCCGGCCGCACATAGCTGCGCCAGACCGAGACCCGCACCACCGTCTCGGCGTCGGGACGGTAGTTGGCGTGCACGCTGGGCAGCACGAAGTCGTACGTCGTCTGGTTGGACGCGAAGGCCGAGGCGCCGGGGCTGTCGTCCGGATTGGTGATCTGGTTCCAGAACGTGTCGTGGATGTCGGTGTGCTCGTAGCGCAGGCCCGGCTGCACCTCGACGACGCCCAGCTTCAGGTTGGCCAGCACGTAGACGGAAGAGACCTTTTCCGTGCCTGACAGGCTGTTCTTGTTGAAGTCGTCGGCCGACAAGGCCTGGGCCTTGGCCAGGCCAGCCATCAGGTCGGTCAGGGCCGCGCCGTCGCCGATCGGCAGGGCGTAGGGATAGACGCCCTTGATGGTCTGGCCCAGAGTCCTGTCGATCAGCGGGCTGTCGGCCAGGGTCGAGCCGGCCGGATAGGGATTGAGCCCGCTGTAGTCGCGCGAGCTGGTCTGCCGGCGGCTCTCGACATATTTCGCGCCGAACGCCACGTCGCGCAGCACGTCGCGATCGAAATCGTAGTGGAAGTCGAGCTTGCCGCCGGTCTTGCGCTGCTCGCTGTGGGAACTGGTGAACTCGCCGCTGTCCTCGCCGACCAGGAACAGGCGGCTGTCGTTCAGCCGCGCCAGCTGTGCCGGCGTCAGCTGTGGAATGGGATAGCGGTCGCGATAGGTCACCGTGAACGGGCCGTTGAGGTCGTTGTCGGCGCTGGTCTGGTAGGTGATCTCGGCGTGGTCGGGGGCCGAGTTCTCACCCCAGCTGTAGAAGGCGTTGTAGTCCACCGCCAGCCGGCCGAACTTCGACTGGCCGCCCAGCTGGAACGAGTCCAACTCCGAAACCTCCGGCGAGGTCTCGAACCAGTAGTGGTATTCGCCGTCGTCCTCGGCGTTCTGATACAGGCCGTCGGGCCGCAGCACCGCGGCCGAATAGCCGTCGGCCTGGATGCTCTTCTGGTAGACTTCCTGGTCGATGTTCGAGCGGGCGAAGCTGCCGCGGGCGTACAGCGTCGTGCGTTCGCCCTCCCAGTCCAGCGAGGCGATGGCGCCGTAGCGCGTCTGGCGGCCACGCGTGAACTGGGCGTTGAGGCTGGTCAGCAGCAGGTTGTCGCTCTTGTCCATGCCGACCGGGTTGCTGCCCTGCTCGCCGTCGGAAATGGCGTGCTCCCATTGGCCGGCCTGGTAGTCCTGCATGGTCGAGGCGAAGTTGCGCTTGCCGTAATAGGCCGTGGCGTAGATCCCGAACCGGTCGTCGGCGCCGAAACGGCGGGCCAGTTCGGCCTGGGCCAGGCCCGAACCGCCCTTGAGGCCATAGCGCAGCGGCAGCTGGGCCAGGCCGGCCTGGACATAGATCCGGGTCATCGGTGCCTTGAAGTCCAGCCCGGTCGGGGTGCGGAAGTCGATCGTGCCGCCGATGGCGTCGCCGTCCATGTCGGCGGTCGAGGTCTTGGACACCACGATCCGGTCCAGGCCGACCGGCGGCAGCAGACTCAACTCGATCTGGCGGCTGTAGGGCATGCCCTGGGCGGCGTTGACGCCGTTGAGCAGGTTGACGTTGTAGGCGCCGTTCAGGCCGCGCAGGCTGACGAACGAGCCCTCGCCTCGCCCCGCCGCGTCGATGCCGTGGTGATTGCCTTGCGACGGCGAACCCATGTTGTCGGTCGGGGAGACCGAGACGCCCGGCAGGCGGGCCAGGGCGTCGACCACGTTCTGGTCCGGATTGCGCTGGATCTGGTCGGCCGACAGCACATTGGTCGCGCCGATCGCCTCAACCTGCTGGGCGGCGCTGGCGTTGCGCTTGCCGTTGACGACCACCGCCGAGACATCGCCGCCGTCGTCGTTCAGGTCCGCCGCGTGCGCCGCTGGAGCCAGGGTCGCCAGGAGCAGGGCGCCGGCGGCGCTTCCGGCTAGCCAGCGGCCGCGCGAACGCCACGCGTGATCGGCGCGAGGGGCGTCGAGGCCGCCGAAGGTCGATCGGGTCATGGTGTCACCAGCTCAGGCGCGGCCCCCCAGCGGGTCCGTCTGTTCGGCGCCTTCCTTAGGGACCCTACGCGTCAGTTCTGCGACAATTTTGACTGAAAAATGCGTATATCGCGCTATATCCACATTTACACCTCATAATTTGTGGAATTTCGCGCAGCACCCGCAGCGACCTTGACGTCTTGCATGCAAGTCGGTCATTTCTCCGTCAGTTTCGGGGAGCCAGCATGACCAAGCGACGGGTTCGGCAACAGGCGATCATCGCCCGCGTCCAGGCGGCCGGCGCCTATGCCGTCCGCGACCTGGCCCAGGAGCTTCAGGTTTCCGAGGAGACCATCCGCCGCGAACTCAAGGTGCTGGAAGCGACCGGCGCGATCTCCAAGGGCCATGGCGCGGTCAGCCTGCCGCTGGGCGCGGTGGAAGGGCCGTTCGAGCTGCGGCTGCGCGAGAACGCCGAGGCCAAGCAGCGCATCGCCCGGGCCGCGGCCGGCCTGGTTCCCGAGGGCGGCATCGTCCATATCGACAGCGGCACCACCAGCTACTACGTCGCCAAGGCCCTGCGCCAGCACCGGTCCCTGACGGTGATCACCAATTCGTTGGCTGTGAGCGCCGAGCTGGGCGGCCGCAACGACAACCGGGTCTTCCTGTCCGGCGGCGAGCTCGACTACCAGTACAAGGCCTTCTTCGACCATCGCAGCTGCGACTACCTGGCCCAGTTCACCCCCACCCTGGCGGTGCTGTCGGTCGGGGCGATCAGTCGCGACCAGGGGCTGATGGACTTCCATTCGGGCGAGGCCGCCGCCAACAGGATCGTCTACGGCAAGGCCCGCACGGTGATCCTGGCCGCCGACGCCAGCAAGTTCGACCGCTACGGCCTGATCCGGACGGCGCACCTGACCGACGTCGACGTGCTGGTCACGGACCAGCCCCTGACGCCGGACTACGCAGAAGCCTTCACCCACGCGCGGATCGTAGTCGCCTGAGGACCAGCGACGAATTCTTCGCCCGCGCCGCTCCCGCTTGAAACCATCGCCGCAATCGCGTTCACATCCTCGCGCGCCACACGGGGAGACGCCGCGCTTTGACCGAAGCTCTGATCGTTCGCGGCCTCGACAAGACCTTCACCAAGCCGGCGGTCATGGACCTGGACCTGACCGTCCATGCTGGCGAACTCTACGCCCTGCTGGGGCCGAACGGCGCGGGCAAGACCACCACCTTGCGGATGGTCGCGGGCCTGACCCGGCCCGACAAGGGCGCGATCAGCATCTTCGGGATCGACGCCCTGGCCGACCCGGCGGCCGCCAAGGCGATCACCGCCTGGGCTCCGGACGAGGCCATGGTCTATGATCGGCTGACGCCGCTGGAATATCTGGAGTTCGTCGCCGGCCTCTGGAACGTCGAGCCCAAGGCCGCCAAGGCCCGGGCCGAGGACCTGCTGGCCAAGCTGGGCCTGGCGGCCGAGGCCCGCACCCGCTGCGAGGGCTTCTCGCGCGGCATGAAGCAGAAGGTGGCCCTGGCCGGGGCGCTGATCCACGATCCCCGCCTGCTGATCCTGGACGAGCCGCTGACCGGCCTGGACGCCGCCGCCGCCCGCCTGGTCAAGGACATGCTGCAGGAGCGCGTCGACGCCGGCGGCACGGTGATCCTGACCACCCACATCCTGGAGGTTGCCGAGCGGATGGCCGACCGTATCGGCATCATCGCCGGCGGCCGCCTGCTGGCCGAGGGCACGCTGGACGCCCTGCGCGGCCAGGCTGGCGAAGGCCGTGGAAACTCCAGCCTGGAGGACGTCTTCCTGCAACTGACCGCCCGCGGCGGAGACGCCGCGTGACCCTGGCCGCGCCCGGCTCCATCCCCTGGCTGCTGGCCCACGAGATGCGGCTGTACTGGCGCAACTTCCGCGCCGGCCGGGCCGGCAAGGGCGCGCGCGGCCTGGTCAGCCTTCTGGTCGTGGCGGCGATGCTGCTGACCGGCGGCGTGCTTGCGGCCCTGGGCCTGCACGACGTCCAGGTCCCGATCAATCCGATCTCGATCAGCCTGGCGGCCCTGGGCGGCGCCGTGATCTTCACCCTGATGCTGTCCCAGACCCTGAGCGCATCGAGCGAGGCGCTGTACGAGCGGGGCGACCTGGACCTGCTGTTCTCCTCGCCGATCGGGCCGGCCAAGGTGCTGTTCGTGCGCTCGCTGGGCGTGGCGGGCGGGGTGATCACCATCTTCCTGATCCTGGTGACGCCGCTGCTGCTGCCGTCGGTGATCTGGGGCCATCCGGGCTGGATCGGGGTGTTCGGCGTGCTGGGGTCCTTGGCCCTGGCTTCCACCGCCGTCGGCCTGCTGCTGGCCATGGCGCTGTTCGCCCTGATCGGTCCGCGCCGCACCCGCACCGTGGCCCAGGTGATGGCGGCGCTGGTCGGGGCCGCCTTCTTCCTGGTCAGCCAGACCCGCACCCTCCTGGGCGAGCAGAGGAGCAACAGCCTGTTCGCCGAGATCACCCGCCAGGCGCAGGAGGGGCGGCTGCATCCGGGCCCGGCCATGAGCCTGCCGCTGCGCGCCATGCTGGGCGAGCCCCTGCCGCTGCTGGCCCTGCTGGCGGGGTCGGCGGCGCTGTTCGCCGTGGCCGCCCTAACCCTGGGCCGACAGTTCTCCGACGCGGCGGCCGCCACCCAGGGCAAGACCACGGCGCGGCCGGCCCGGGCGACCCGCGGCCAGGCCCGCCGCGCCTTCGCCGCCGGCCCCTTCCTGGCCACCCTGCACAAGGAGCTGCTGCTGATCGCGCGCGACGCGGCCCTGTTGTCGCAGGTGCTGCTGCGGGTGCTGTACCTGGTCCCCACCGCCCTGTTGCTCAGCCGCAACGCCGCCCACGGGACCGGAGCGGCCCTGGCCGGCGGGGCCGGGGTGGTGGCCTTCCTGGCCGGACAGGTGGCCGGGAGCCTGGCCTGGATCACCCTGTCGGCCGAGGAGGCGCCCGACCTGCTGGCGGTGTCGCCGGCCAGGATCCGCACCCTGCGCCGCGCCAAGATCGCCGCCGCCCTGGTTCCGGTGGCCCTGTTCCTGGCCTTGCCGATCGCCGTCCTGACCTGGTTCGCGCCGGCGGCCGGCGCCTGGACAGCCCTGGGCGCCGCCCTGGCGGCCTGGAGCAGCGGCCTGATCAACATCTGGCACCAGCGGCCCGGCAAGCGCTCGGAGTTCAAGCGGCGCGGGGGCGCCTCGTGGATGGCCACGGTCGCCGAGATGCTGGTTTCGGCCCTGCTGGCCGGGGCGACCGGGATCGCCGTGGCGGGCTTCTGGACATGGGCCCTGATCCCGCTGGGCCTGGCGGGCGCCGCCCTGCTGAGTCTGCGGCGCAGCGACGCCCAGATCGCCCGGAACCTTCGGACACGGTAAAGCGCCGTTTAGGGTTTTACCCGATTTTCCTGATGGGACAGCGCCGGTAGGCTGCTTGTCGGGTCGGGGGACGTAGAGCTTGAGAGCACCTATGCCCGCCGTCCGCGCGACGTTCCGCTCCCGGAACCACCGGAACCACCGCAAGGAATCCAAGCCCCTGGTCGTGGCGATCAGCGTGTTGCAGCTGGGTCTTGTCGTCGTGGTCTGGCTGCTGGCCCTGGTTCCCGTGGCTCTGATGGCCCTGGTCGCCACGGTGGCCGCCGCCCTGAAGCCCGGGCCCGCCAAGGCGCCGGCGCCGGTCGATTCCTGAAGCGTTCACTGCTTGAAAAAGACGCCCTAACCGTCCAGCGCCGCCTCGATCCGGCACACCACGCCCTCCGGCTGGAAATCGATATGGGCCTGGCCCGACAGCTCCGCCGCCAGCCCGCGCTCGATCAGGCGTGAGCCGAAGCCGCGCCGGGTCGGCGGCTGCACCGGCGGCCCGCCGGTCTCGGTCCAGGTCAGGACCAGACGTGGTTGGGTAGGACCTGGAACCACGGTCCAAGTGATCCGCACCTGGCCCGAAGGCGCCGACAGCGCCCCGTACTTGACCGCATTGGTCGCCAGTTCGTGCAGGGCCATCGACAGCGACAGCGCCATGCGCGGCGACAGCCGCACCGATCCGCCGACGATTGCGAAGCGCTCGGCGCCGCCGTGCAGGACCTCCAGCCGGGCCAGCAAGTCCAGCAGGTCGGCGCCCTCCCAGTTCTCGCGGGTCAGCAGGTCATGGGCCTCGGCCAGGGCGACGATGCGGGCCGAAAACGCCTCCTGGGCCTGAGGTAGCGAGCGGGCGGCGTGGAAGGTCTGGGCGGCGATGGCCTGGATCGTGGCCAGCGAGTTCTTGACCCGGTGATTCAGCTCGTTGACCAGCAGCCGCAGGTGCAGTTCGGCCCGCTTGCGCTCGGTGATGTCGACGGTGGCGCCGACCACGCGCGTCGCCTTCCCCGCCTCGTCGAAGAAGCCCCGCCCCTTGGCCGAGATCCAGCGCTCCAGGCCGTCGTCGCGGCCGATCGTGCGATACTCGACGTCGATGTCGCTGCGCAGGGTCGGGTTCATCGCCGCCAGCAGGGCCTGGCGCGTGGCCTCGCGGTCCTCGGGATGCATGGCGGCGTAGAAGTCGTCCAGGCCCACGTCCGTCCCGGGCGCCATGCCGAACATGCCGTAGCCGCGCTCGGACCAGCGCAGCTGCCGGTTGCGGACATCGAAGTCCCAGGTGCCGACATTGCCCGCGTCCAGGGCCAGGGCCATGGTGGCCTCGCGCAACAGCTGGTCGGCCTCGGCCTCCTTGCGCTCGGTCACGTCGGAGACCACGCCGACGAAGCGCACGCACTGGCCCTCGTGGAAGAAGGCGCGGCCGAAGGTCTCGATCCAGCGTTCCGCCCCGTCGTCGCCGCGCCGGATCCGGTATTCGCGGTTGATCGTGTGGTCGCCCGCCGGGTCCATGGCGATCCGCGCGGCGTCCATCAGCCCCGGCAGGTCATCGGGATGGACCAGTCGCTCGAAAGCGTTGAGCGGGTTCTCGATCGGGCCGTCCGGCAAGCCGTAGATCTCGCGGCAACGTTTGTCCCAGAAGCGTTCGCCGGTCTGCGGATTGTGATCCCAGCGCCCCAGGCCGGCCGCATCGACGGCGATGCGCAGGTCGGCCTCGGCGGCCTCGAGCGCCTGCTCGGTGCGCTTGCGGCCGGTGATGTCGACCATCACCCCACGGTGCCGGACGGCCCAGCCCTTGGCGTCGCGTTCGACCCGGCCGCGGGTCTGGACCCAGCGGATCGAGCCGTCGGCCTGGATCAGCCGGTACTCCTCCAGGAAGTCGGTCGTGGTCTTCAGGCTGGTGCGGCCCGACCTGAGCAATCGTTCGTAATCGTCGGGATGCAGGGCCCTGGTGAATTCGGACAGCGGCGCCCCCTGCGCCGCGCGCTCGGGATCGACATTGTGGAACACCGCGTAGCGGGCGTCGGCATAGACCTTGTCGGCGACGATGTCCCAGTCCCAGGTGCCCACCCCGCTGGCCGCCTGCAGGGCCAGCTGATAGCGCTCCTCGCTGGCCCGCAGCGCCTGTTCGGTCCGCACCTTCCGCGTGACGTCGGTCAGGGCGATCAGCACCCCGCCCACGCCCGAAGGGGCGGCGGCGTCGGGCATCGGGCTTAGGCGGATGGTGAAATAGCCCTCGCTGACCGAGCCGTCCGGATGGGTGGTGGAAAGCGGCAGTTCCTCGATGATCGTGCCGCCGCTGGCGCCGGCCAGGATCGCCCGCTCCGGCGCCTCGGACTCGGCGGCCGAGGTGGGCGGGGCCTCGGCGAAGGTCTTGCCCAGGACGCGGGGATGGCGCTCGCCCAGCATCGGCGCATAGGCGTCGTTATAGATCAGCACCAGTTCGGGGCCCCAGCGAAGAGCGCTGGGAAACCGGCTGGCGACGATCATGTCGACAGCGAACCTCAGGCTGGGCGACCAGATCTCACGTGGTCCGAGCGGCGTGACCGTCCAGTCAAACGTCTCGATCCGCCCGCGCATCTGATCCGGCGCGACCGTCTCCACAGCGAGTCCCTGATCACGGGTGTTCACCATGCCCGTGTTCCTTCCCGACCGCGACAACGGCCAAGGTGCAGGAGACCTCATGGCAGGCGTGGTTTCAAGCCGCGGCGACTGTCCTTTTGCGCCGTCGATGGCGAAAACGACCGATATTTCATTCGGTTGCTGTCGGCTAGCCGACCTTGGAGGGCGACCGTCCTTCGCTGCGCCACGCCACCCAGGCCGCGCCCAGCAGCACCGCCGCGGCGATCAGGCCGGAGGACCGCAGGCCGGCGGCGATCCGGTCCGGTCCGCCGGCCGCCAGGGCGCCCATCACCGCCACCCCGGCCGCGCCCGCGGCTTGCCGACAGGCGTTCAGCACCCCCGAGGCCGTGCCCGAGAGATGGCGGTCGACGTTGGCCAGCAGGGCGCTGGTCATGGCCGGCACCGCCGTACCCATGCCGGCCGGGATCAGCAGGAAGCCCGGGATCATCAACCCGTAGGGCGTGGACGGCGACAGCCGGCTGGTCAGGGCGTAGCCGATCGCCGCCACCAGCACGCCGCCGGCCATGGTCCGCGCCGGTCCGAACCGGTGGGCGACCCGGCCGCTCAGCAGGTTGGAGACGATGAAGGTGGCCGTCAGCGGCAGGAAGGCCAGGCCAGCGTGCAACACGCTGTAGCCAGCGGAACGTTGAAGAAAGAGACCCAGCACGAAGATCACGCCGTAATAGGTGAAGTTGACGCCGACCCCGATCGCCACCGCCGACCACACCATGCGGCTGCGGAACACCGCCAGGGGCACGGCGGGGTGCGGGCTACGGATCTCCACCCACACGAAGGCGGCCGCGGTCGCGATCCCGGCGACCAGGGCGCCGGCCACCAGGGGATCGCCCCAGCCGCGGTGACCGCCCTCGATCACCGCCCCGACCAGGCAGGCCAGGGCGATGAAGCCCAGAACCTGGCCAGGCAGGTCCAGCGGCCGCTTCTCGCGCGGCGGGACCTCGGGCGCGAAGGCCAGGGTCAGGGCCGCGCCCAGCAGGCAGAGCGGCAGGTTGACCAGGAACACCCAGCGCCAGCCGAGGGCGCCGATCATCAGGCCGCCGATCACCGGGCCAGCGGCGATCGACACCCCGCCCGCCGCCGTCCACCAGCCCACGGCCCAGGCGCGCGCCCGGTCGTCGCCGGCCGCCGCGTGGGCGATCAGGGCCAGGGACGGCGGCACCAGCAGGGCGGCCGCCGCCCCCTGGACCGCCCGGGCCAGGACCAGCTGCAATGCGTCGCGGGCCAGGCCGCAGGCCGCCGACGACACGGCGAACAGCACCAGTCCGACCAGGAACGCCCGACGCGGTCCGAACCGGTCGCCCAGTGCGCCGGCCGACAGCAGCAGGGCCGCGAGCAGCAGGGTATAGGCGTCGACCACCCATTGCAGGCTGGCGGTCGGCGCCCCGAACTCGCGGCCGATGGCGTCCAGGGCCACATTGACGATGGTCACGTCCAGCTGGACGATCGTGAAGCCGAAGCTGGCGGCGACCAGGATCAGCGGCAGGCCGGCGGGACGGGCGGGGGACGCGACTCGGGCGTGGGTCATGGCGCGACCTTCGCCCGGTTCGGCCCGAAATGTTACAGCGACGAGTGAAGCATTCGCGGCCTTCGCCCGCTATGTTTCGCGTCATGGAAGCCAACATCGCCTCCCCCGCCGCCCTGATCGGCGATCCCGGCCGGGCCGCCATGCTGCAGGCCCTGCAGGACGGGCGCGCCCACCCGGCCGGCGCCCTGGCCTGGGCCGCCGGCCTGACCGCCCAGGCCGCCAGCAACCATCTGGCCAGGCTGGTGGACGGCGGGCTGGTCAGCGTCGAGCGCGAGGGCCGCCACCGCTACTACCGCCTGGCCAGCGCCGAGGTCGCCCACGCGCTGGAAGCCCTGGCCTGCCTGGCCGCGCCAGTCCGCTCGCTGGAGCAGCCGCGCTCGCCCCAGGCCCGCGCCCTGCGCGACGGCCGCTGTTGCTATGGCCACCTGGCCGGCCGGCTGGGCATAGCGGTGACCGACGCCCTGGTGGCCCAGGGTTTCCTCTGCCCCGCCGACGACAAGCAATACGACGTCAGCGCCGAGGGCCGCGCCTGGTTCGAGGACCTGGGCCTGGACCTCGACGCGATGCGTTCAAGGCGCGGCGTCGCCCGTCAGTGCCTGGACTGGACCGAGCGCCGCCATCACCTGGCCGGTCCGCTGGGCGTCAGCTTGCTCTCTCGCATGGTCGCCCTGGGCTGGATCGAGACGGTCGCCGGCAGCCGGGCGGCGCGGCTGACGACGCTGGGACGGGAGGCGCTGCGGAAGCGACTGGGCGTGGATCTGGATGGCGTCGCGGGACGCGAGGCGGCCTGACGATCAGGGACATGACGATCGGGGACAGGCACATGTGCCTGTCCCCATCCGCGTCAGATGGCGCCTAAGGGTTGGGCCCATGCGCGATTGTCGCTCAGCCCCGGAAGATGTCCGGCGCCGAGACACAGCCCAGCGTTGATACTGCGCCATCCTCCCGGGAGTCCCGCCATGCCCGACTTCAAGCTCGCCCTCGCCCCCAGCCAGCTGACCCAGACGATCAATCCGTGGTCCTGGAGCATGGGCAATGTCAGCCTGTTCAGCATCAACCTCGGCAAGTCGTCCGCCCCCGACGTCGAGGCGCGCATCCTCGACGAGGTCGGCAGCTACGGCCGCCAGTTGGGCCGAATCGGCGAGGCGCTCTCGGTGGTCATCGACTGGGCCGAGAAACAGGGCCTGCCGGAGCACGAGGCGATCGCCGCGCTCAAACTCCAACTCGAGCATGTCGACGTGATCCGGCGGGAGGAGAAGGCGGCGCCGTCCTAGGCGGCTACAAGTAGTCGATTGCCGACGCCCAAGACCCTAGGCCGCCTCCACCCCGAACTGCAGCCGGGCCAGCTTGGCGTAGAGCCCGCCCTGGGCCGAGAGCTCGGCGTGAGTGCCCTGCTCCACGACCCGGCCGTCCTCCATGACCACGATGCGGTCGGCCTTGAGCACGGTGGCCAGGCGGTGGGCGATGACCAGGGTGGTGCGCTCGCTCATCGCGTCGTGCAGGGCCTTCTGCACCAGGCGCTCGTTCTCGGCGTCCAGGGCGCTGGTGGCCTCGTCCAGCAACAGGATCGGCGCGTTGCGGACCAGGGCGCGGGCGATGGCCAGGCGCTGGCGCTGGCCGCCCGACAGCGTCTTGGCCCGCTCGCCGACCGGGGTGTCGAAGCCCTGCGGCAGGGCGTTGATGAACGGCGTGGCCTGGGCCGCGTCGGCCGCCGCGCGAGCCTCCTCGTCGGTCGCGTCCTCGCGGCCGAAGCGGATGTTGTCCAGGGCCGAGCCGGAGAACAGCGGACTGTCCTGGGCGACCAGCGCCATGCGGTCGCGCACCTCGGCGGGGTCGGCGGCTCGCAGATCGACGTCGTCCAGCCGCACCACGCCGGCCTGCGGATCGTAGAAGCGCAACAGCAGACGCAGCACCGTGCTCTTGCCCGCGCCGGACGGACCGACCAGGGCGACGGTCTCGCCGGGCTTCACGACCAGGTCGAAGCCCTTCAGGGCCGGCAGGTCGGGTCGTCCGGGATAGGCGAAGGTCACGCCCTCGAAGGCGATGGCGCCCCGGGCCGGGACGGGCAGCGTCCGGGGCTTCTCGGGCGCGGCGATCCCAGGCTCGGAATTGAGCAGGTCGGAGATCCGCTCCATGGCTCCGGCCGCCTTCTGGACGTCGCCCCAGACCTCGCCCAGGGCCCCGACGGAGCCGGCCGCCATGATCGCCAGCAGGGCGAACTGGGCCAGGGTGCCGGGCGTCATCTCGTTCGACAGCACCATGTGCGCGCCGATCCACAGCAGCAGGGTGATGCCGCCGAA
The DNA here is from genome assembly GCF_004342605.1 of Caulobacter sp. BK020. Classification (GTDB taxonomy): domain Bacteria; phylum Pseudomonadota; class Alphaproteobacteria; order Caulobacterales; family Caulobacteraceae; genus Caulobacter. The sequence continues at coordinate 114,839 of NZ_SLZL01000003.1, read as the reverse complement.
CGCCAGGACGATGACCACGGCGGTCATGCCGGACCGCGCGCTGATCCGGCGAACCGAGGCCTTGTAGGCCGCCTCGACCGCGCCGCCGAACCGGGTGTCGGCCGCCGCCTCGCGCCCGAAGGCCTGGACGGTGTCCAGCGCGTCCAGGCTCTCGCCGGCATAGCCGACGGCGTCGGCGAACCGGTCCTGGGCGGCGACGGACAGCTTGCGCACGTTGCGGCCCAGCAGGAACATCGGCGCCAGGATCACCGGCACCATCAGCACGATGAAGCCGGCCAGCTTGGGGCTGACCACGGCCATGTAGCCCAGGCCGCCGATCAGGCTCAGCGTGTTGCGCAGCGCCACCGAGGCCGAGGTCCCCACCAGGGTCTCGACGATGGTGATGTCGGTGGTCATCCGCGACAGCACCTCGCCCGTGCGGGTCTTCAGGAAGAAGGCCGGGTCCAGGGTCAGGGTGTGGCCGTACAGCGCCCGGCGCAGGTCGGCGACCACCCGCTCGCCCAGCCGGGTGACGAAGAAGAAGCGCAGCGCCGTGGCCACCGCCAGCACCAGGGCCACCGCGCCCAGGCCGAGAAAGGCGGTGTTGACCGCGTCGCCGGAGCCCCCTCCTCCTGCTTCAGGGGCGAAGCCCTTGTCGATCACGCCCTTGAACGCCGCCGTCAGGCCCAGGGTGGCGCTGGTCGAGAACAGCAGGAAGAAGCCGGCGGCCAGGGCGTCGCCGATGTGGCGGCGCACGAACGGCAGCAGGTGGGCCAGCGGGCGGATGTCCTTGCGGCGCGGCCGGCGGTTCGCGGCTTCGGCCAGGTTCTGCACCAGCTCCGCGCCCGCGCTCGGCCTGCCTTCGGCCGAAATCTCGCCCGCGTTCACGTCGCTCATCAACTGACCCTTGCCAAAATCGCGCGCTTTCTTTATAGCCGCGCGTCTCCGAGAGCCACCCGCAAGGTTTGGCGCCCGCCCACAATCTCACGCCGCCTTCAAGTCGGTTGGATCGCCCGATGAAACAAGACATTCACCCCGACTATCACTTCATCACCGTCACCCTGACCGACGGCTCGTCGTACCAGACGCGTTCGACCTACGGTAAGGAAGGCGCCACCCTGGCGCTGGACATCGATCCGCGCGTCCATCCGGCCTGGACCGGCGGCAACGCCCAGATGATGGACCGCGGCGGCCGCGTCTCGCGCTTCAACGCCAAGTTCGCCGGCTTCACCGCCAAGAAGTAAGCGTTCCACGCTTCTCGCCGTAAGGGCGACGAAAGGCCGGTTCCGCGTACGCGGGCCGGCCTTTTTCGTTTCTTTTGGCCTTTTCGCCATAAACGCGCGCCATCCCCCTCTAAGCGGGGAACCGAAGCAGCGGTGAAGCCGATACGTGGCCAAAACCACAAGCTAGGCTTGCCCTCCCCGAATAAGTCGGAGGATGACTGGTATTATGTAGCAAACACCTCTACGGGCGAGAGCAGTCGAAGCTAGGTCTCAAAAGAGGAGACCTATGCCGCTAGGTAGCCTGCTGGTCGTTCTGCTCTTGAACGCGAGCGCGGCCCATGTAGATGGCGTCAATTTCGAGCGGATAGACCGCGCCGATGAGCGCCGGGTAGCGCCCGAACGGGTTTTCCTCAACGTCGCTCGCGGTGGAAAAAAAGAGACTGATTTCATCCCTGCCATCAAGGAAGTTGTGAAAGCTCAACGTGCCGCGACCGCCAAATATCGAGTAAACGTCGTCCCCATTGAAGTTATACTGAACGTAGTTCGCCTCCATCTGGTTCGGCCCTCCAATTGGGCGAACCCTAATCTCAATCTCCTTGCGCGTGCCGGCTGCTATGCCATTGATAAAGCTCAACCCAGAGCAGTCGAAGGTGTAGGGAGAATTGTGTTTGGCGAACGGAGGAGCCGCTATGGTGCTCGCCGATACCTCAATATTTCCCCTTGGACAGGGAGACTTTCCAATGTTCTCCACAACAAGAACCAGCTTGAACTCAGGGTATGGCGGAGAGAGGCTGTTGATGCCGTAGCGTACCAGTTCAATCGAGCCGGAAATCACCGACAGATAGGCTTGGTTGCTCTTCACGGCGGCGTCGGCCTGCCGATGGGCCACGGCGAGTTGCGCCGCGAAGCGTTCTTCCTGCTTGGCGGCATCGACGCGGGCCTCTTCCAGACCCGCTTGGGTGGCCTCAAGGGCGGCGTTGTCCGCGTCGGCGCTCCGCTTGGTTTCTAGAGCGGCATTCTTGGCCCAGTGGGTCGCGCGCCAGGCGAAGATGGCCGCGGCGCCGGTGAAGCCGACGCCGAAAAGGCTCAGGATCAACTGCAAGAGCCCATAGATGCGCTGAGCCTCAGCGATGCGATTCGCGCGCTCCCCGATGTTGTTCGCGACACGATCAACAGCGAGGGATTCCCGCTCGTAACTCGTCAAGCTTTGGTGGCTGGCGGGCTTAGGCTTGGCGGTTGTTGGGGCGGCCTTTGGGGCGCTTTGTGGTCCGCCGGATGGCGTGACCGGCGCCGAGCCCAGCAGGAGGACAGCGCTAAATCCCCCAAGCGCAGCCACGAGCAGCCGATGGCGCTTAGCGCAGCCAATGGAAACCATGCCGGAAAAGCCCCCCGATTGATCTTCACCTGAACACCGGCCTCGATTTCAGACAAACCCATGTCGGGTCTGTGGATTCTTGACGATCGAGTGAAATCACGCCACCCCGAACGCCGCGGTCAGGCGGTCGAACTGGGCCTGCACCGGACGGGGGGCTTCCTCGTCGGCGGCGGCTTCCAGATACATGCGCTTGTCCAGGTGGCGGACGCGTTCATAGAGCCGCTCGGAGCGCTGCAGCAGGTTGACCAGGCCGAACGGCAGGTCCTCGACGGCGGCGGCCTCGCCGGCTTCCAGGCCCAGGCGATAGTTCTCGGCGCAGGCGGCCTCGGCCGCCATCTCGCCCTCCTTGACCGCGCGCTGGACCAGCAGCCACGAGGCCACCTGCATCAGCCGGGTGGTCAGCCGCATGCTCTCGCTGGCGTAGGCCAGCGCCGCGTTGCGCGAGAGGATCTTGCTATCGTGGCGTCCGGCCCCGTCGAGATAGGCGGCGGTCTCCTCGACCAGCGTCATGCCCTCCTCGAACGTCCGGTCGAAAAGCTCGGAGCGAGCGAAATCCTGGATCACGCCAGCACGCCAGGGGGCCGCGGCCACGTTCAACTCGGTCATAGCTACTCAATGCCCCTTCGAAAGGCCGCGAGAAGGTCCCGCCGGACAGGAGGACTGCAACCCCCGTGCCAGACATGATCGTCCCGTTTCGCGACCGCCCCGCCCCAAGGTCCGATCCAAGCTCGATGTCCGAGTCTCAAGTCTCCGAGTCAGGCGAACCGGAGAGTCCGCCAGTTAGCGTAAACCGATCGTTAGTCCAGGCGACCAAACAGCGCATTGGCCGCGTCGCGCCCCGCCTTTTTCTTGCTCAGTTGCGCGCGGGTGCGGGCGATTTCCGCTTCCAGCGCTTCGATCCGCTCTTCCAGTTCCGTCACGCCATAGGTTTCCAGGTCCTCGTGCGTCGTGGCGTTGAGCGCGTCGCCACGGAAGGCGCGCGGCTCGACCGGTTCTTCGATCATCGGATCGGTCTCCCTTTTTCGACCCCTTTTCGATCCTTCATCTGACGCCTACCAAGGGCGCGACGCAAGCCTCACGGGATGTTCCGCCATGTCCGACCCGATGTCCCAGACCATGACCGCGATCGCCGTCGAGGGCGGCAAGGGGGCGGCCGACGCGCTCCGCCCCGAGACCGTCGAGCGTCCGCGGCCGGGTCCGGGCCAGATCCTGATCCGCGTGCGGGCGGCGGGCGTGAACCGTCCGGACCTGCTGCAGCGCCTGGGGTTCTACCCGCCGCCGCCCGGCGCCCCGGCCACCCTGGGCCTGGAGGTCGCCGGCGAGGTGGTGACCGGATCGGGACGCTGGAAGGCCGGCGACAAGGTCTGCGCCCTGCTGGGCGGCGGCGGCTACGCCCAGTACGCCGTGGTCGACGCCCGCCATGCCCTGCCGATCCCCGCCAATTCCGATGGGCTCTTCGACTTCGCCCACGCCGCCGCCCTGCCCGAGACGGTCTTCACCGTGTTCGCCAACGTGTTCGAACATGGCGCGCTGAAGGTTGGCGAGACGCTGCTGATTCACGGCGGGACGTCCGGTATCGGGACAACGGCGATCGCCATGGCCAAGGCCCACGGCGCGCGGGTGATCGCCACCGGCCGGGGCCCCGACAAGAAGGCCCAGGCGCTGGCCCTGGGCGCCGACATCGCCATCGACGCCAAGGCCGAGGACTTCGCCGAGGTCGCCAAGGCGGCCGGCGGGGTCGACGTGGTGCTGGACATGGTCGGGGCCAGCTATCTGGAGCGCAACCTCGACGCCCTGAACACCGGCGGCCGCATCGTCTACATCGCCGCCCTGGCCGGGCCGGTGCTGGAGGTTCCGGTGATGAAGATCATGCAGAAGCGCGCGGTGATCACCGGCTCGACCCTGCGCCCGCGCTCGGCCGACGAAAAGGCCCGCCTGGCCGCCGAGATCGAGCGGGTCGTCTGGCCGTGGATCGCGGCCGGCAAGCTGGCGCCGGTGATCGACGCCACCTTCCCCCTGGAAGACGCCGCCGCCGCCCACGCCCACCTCGAGGCGGGCGAACACGTGGGCAAGGTGGTGCTGCTGGCATGACCGACCTCGCCGCGCCCCTCGACAGCGCCCCAGGCTCCGCCCCGCCTCCCCCCCTGCCTGGCCCCCGGGTGGGAGAACCGGCGCCGTGGTTCGTCGCCCGCTCGACGTCCAATCCCCGGTTCAGCTTCCACACCATCGCCGGGCGCTACATCGCCCTGTGCTTCGCCGGATCCGCGGGCCATCCGCTGGTCGCCGCCGCCCTGGCCGAGGTCGCTCAAGGGCGGTCCTTGTTCGACGACGTGAAGACCTGCTTCTTCGGCGTCAGCATCGACCCCGCGGACGAAGCCCAGGGCCGGGCGGCCCAGGACCTGCCCGGCGTGCGCTGGTTCTGGGACCACGATCTGGCGGTCAGCCGGCTCTACGGCGCCGCCCCCGACACCGAAGCGAGGACGCAAGCGACCACGGCCTATCATCCATTCTGGCTGGTCCTGGATCCGCAGCTGCGCGTCGTCTTCAAGGCCTCGATCACGGACACCAGGGTCGTGCTCGACTTCATCGCCGCCGCCCCGGATCCCGCCGACCATGCGGGGACGTGGCTGCACGCGCCGGTGCTGATCCTGCCGCGGGTGTTCGAGCTCGACCTCTGCCGCCGCCTGATCGAAACCTACGAAACCCATGGCGGCCAGGCCTCCGGCTTCATGCGCGACATCGACGGCAAGACGCGACTGATCCTGGACGCCTCGCACAAGCAACGCAGCGACCACGACCTGGTCGATCCGGCCCTCCGCCAGGCCGTGGCCAATCGCGTCCAGACCCGGCTGATCCCCGAGGTGGCCAAGGCGTTCCAGTTCAAGGCCACCCGCATGGAGCGCTACCTGGTCGGCTGCTACGACGCGGCCGAGGGCGGCCACTTCAGGCCCCACCGCGACAACACCACCGCCGGCACCGCACACCGGCGGTTCGCGGTGACCATCAACCTCAACGCCGAGGATTACGAAGGCGGGGACCTGTCCTTTCCGGAGTTCGGCCCGCGCCGCTACCGCGCGCCGACCGGCGGCGCGGTGGTGTTCTCGTGCTCGCTGCTGCACATGGTCGACCCCATCGTCGCCGGTCGCCGCTTCGCCTTCCTGCCCTTCCTCTATGACGAGGTCGCGGCGCGCGAGCGCGAGGCCCGCAACGCGGAGCTCGGAGAGGAACTGGCGCCCTACGTGGCCGGGCGGGGCGAGTGAACCGGCCAGGACGGCTCGCGTTCCCTGTCCATGCCTCATCGCCCCCGCATCGGCTGCTCCGGCTGGACCTATGACGACTGGAGGGGGCCGTTCTATCCCGAGACGGTGAAGCTGAAGGACCGGCTGGCCTACTACGCCAGCCGCTTCGACACGACCGAGATCAACGGCAGCTTCTATCGCCTGCCGTCCGAAAAGGCCGTCGCCGCCTGGGCCGAGCAGGTCCCCGACGGCTTCTGCTTCGCCTGGAAGGTCTCGCGCTACATCACTCACAACAAGAAGCTGAAGGACTGCGAAGACAGCGTCGATCTGGTGTTCGACCGGATGAAGCCGCTGGGCGGCAAGCGCGGCCCCGCCCTGGTGCAGCTGCCGCCGATGCTGCACCGGGACGACGAGCGGCTGAAGCGGTTCCTGGGCTGGCTGCCGAAAGGCTGGCGGACCACGGTCGAGTTCCGCCACGTCAGCTGGTACGAGGACGCCGTCTTCGACATTCTGCGCGACCACGGCGTCGCCTTCTGCGTCTCGGACCACCACGACGCCCCCTCGCCCTGGCTGGCGACGGCCGACTTCGCCTATGTGCGCGGCCACGGCCCAGGCGGCCACTATCACGGACGCTATTCCGACGCCGAGCTGCAGGCCTGGGCCGAGCGGCTGCAGGCCTGGCGCGCCGACGGCCTGGACACGTTCAGCTACTTCGACAACGACGTGAAGAGCGCCGCGCCCCACGACGCCGACAAGCTGATCGCGCTGCTGGACTGATCGTCGCGTCGATCCCCGTTCCCTTTCCCGAAGAACCGCATTATAGCTCCAGGCTGAACATCCCGCCCGGCCGCAAGGTCGGGCGCCGTCATTTCTGGAGGACCGCATGTCCGACATCCTGATGCCCAAGGCGACGGCCGTCTGGCTCGTGGACAACACGTCGCTGAGCTTTGAACAGATCGCCGATTTCTGCGGCCTGCACCCCCTTGAGGTCCGCGGCATCGCCGACGGCGAAGTGGCGCGCGACATCCGCGGCGCCGACCCGATCGGCAACGGCCAGCTGACCCGCGAGGAGCTGGACCGCGCCCAGGCCAATCCGGACTATCGGATGAAGGCCCAGGTCAGCCGCCACGCCGAGCTGCTGAAGCCGCAGAAGAAGGCCCCGCGCTACACCCCGGTGTCGCGCCGCCAGGACCGTCCGGACGCCATCGCCTGGTTCCTGCGCCACCACCCCGAAGTGACCGACGCGCAGATTTCCAAGCTGCTGGGCACCACCAAGTCGACCATCGAGCAGGTCCGGGCCCGCACGCACTGGAACGCGGCCAACATCAAGCCGGTCGATCCGGTGACCCTGGGCCTGGTCGGCCAGCTGGAGCTGGACGCCCTGGTTAAGAAGGCGGCCGAGAAGAAGGCCAAGGACGACCTGAAGAAGGGCATCCTGCCGGAAGACCCGACCCTGCGTCCGGCTTCGGAAACCAGCGCTCTGCCGGACGACCACGAGGACGAAGAGGCCGCGATCCGCGCCGCGCGCATCGAGCCCAAGGCCGAGGACGTGTTCGGCAAGTCGACCTACGTGGCCGACGACGAAGAGGACGACGAGGACTAAGCCTCGCAGCCAAGCAAAAGGCCCGCGCCGTCTGCACGGCGCGGGCCTTTCTGTTTTCGGCCTCCTCCGGCGGCCACCGCGGCTTCAGGCGCGCGATGGCCAGAGGGGGCTAGTGAAGTCGCGCCCTGAGGCCTTCGATCTCCTCCTTGAGCCTGAGCTTCTGCCGCTTCAACTCCCTGAGCAGGGTGGTGTCACTGACGGGACGACGGGTCTCCTCCTGGATCGTGCGGTCGAGGCTCTCGTGACGGGACCCAAGCTCGCGGATACGGGATTCGATGGCCATGGCTGTCGGCTCCTTGCTGGTGGAGAGGCAAGTCAACACCCGCTGGCCGAAGCTGTCAGATCACATATGATTGCAATCGGCGGCGCTTGACCTGGCGCAGCTTGCTCCCAGGACGGACGAAAATTCACCATGTCGGACCCGCTGGCCAGGCCCCAGGCCCCCTTGGAAAAACCTCGTCTGATCGTCGGAATCTCAGGCGCTTCTGGGGTTATCTATGGCCTGCGAGCCCTGGACGCCTGCCGCGAACTGGGCGTGGAGAGCCATCTGGTCCTGTCCAAATCGGCAGCCCTGACCCTCTCGCAGGAGACTGGATTTTCCGTCGGCGAGGTCAATGAAAAGGCGGACGTTGTTCATCGCGTGGGCGACATTGGGGCGGCGATCGCGTCGGGCTCATATCGCACATTGGGAATGATCATCGCCCCCTGCTCGGTGCGGACGATGAGCGAGATCGCCACGGGCGTCACGGCCTCGCTGCTGACCCGGGCCGCCGACGTGACCCTGAAGGAACGCCGTCCGCTGGTGCTGATGGTGCGCGAGACGCCGCTGCATCTGGGCCACCTGCGCACCCTGACAAAGCTGGCCGAGATGGGCGCGGTGATCGCTCCGCCGCTTCCGGCGTTCTACGCCAGGCCGCAGTCGATCGCCGAGATGGTCGACCAGTCGGTGGGCCGCGCGCTCGACCTGTTCGGCCTCTCCTGGCGGCCGGTCCGGCGCTGGGGCGAGGACTTGGCGACCATCACCGGAGAGGCCTGAAAGGGCGCGGGGGATTAACGACGATGCGGCTTTGGCAGTGGGCCCTGGAGGTCTATGTGCGACCGTCGGTCGCAGGGGCGTGCCTGTCGCTGCAGGACGGACACGGCCAGAACGTGCCCTATCTGCTGTGGGCCGCCTGGCGGGCCAGCGAAGGTCGCGCGGCCGACGTCAAGGCCGCCGCCCAGCTGGTCAAGCGCTGGGACGCCGAGGTCGGCTCGCCCCTGCGCGCCATCCGCCGCGCGATCAAGCCGTCCTGGCCCGGGATCGACGACGGCGGGCGCGAGGACTTCCGCAACGCGGTCAAGGACGTCGAGCTGCACGGCGAGAAGGTGCTGATGGAAAGCCTGGAAGCCCTAAGCGGCGAGCCCGGACCGGCCCTGGACGTGTTCGACACCTTGCTGGAGGCCGCCCGGGCGTCCGGCGACCCACCGCGCGAGGCCGCCCTGCGGGCCCTGTCCGACGCGCTGGCCGGGCCTGCAGCGTGAGGCCCTTTACCGGCTGTCAGGCTTTGCTATCTATCACCGCCGCGAGCACGCGCCCGAGGCTTGGCATGGAGGAGCGTCCATGAACGACGACGATCCTTCCGACGATTCCGACGTCGCCATCGAACGGCGCCTGGCGGCCCTGCGCGAGGAGCACCAGGACCTGTCGGATTCGATCGAGGCCCTCGAGGAGCGACCCCAGCCCGACATGCTGCAGATCGCCCGTCTCAAGCGCCGCAAGCTGGCCCTGAAGGACGAGATCGTGCGGCTGGAAGACCTGCTGACGCCGGACATCATCGCCTAGATTTCCCCTCCCTTGCGGGAGAGGGAGGCGTCCTGTTCCAGCGCCGCCGCCAGCCACCCCCGCAGCGCCGACACCGCCTCACTGTCGCGGGCGGCCGGCGGATAGACCAGTTCGAAACGCCGACCGGCCAGGGCTGGACCGAAAGGCGAGACCAGCAGGCCGCAAGCCAGCTCGTCGGCAGCCAAGGTCAGGCTGGCCAACGCCACCCCCTGCCCCGCGACCGCGGCCTGGATGGCGTGGGTGTCGTCGGTGAAACGCGGCCCGGCCTCGACATCCAGGTCGGCGCGCCCGGCTTGGCGGGCCCAAAGCCGCCAGGTGGGGGTGTCGGGCGTCGGATGCCGCCATTCAGCGTGGATCAGCGCCTGACCCGCCAGGTCCTGCGGCCCGGTCAGCCCCAGGCGCGGACTGCACATCGGCGCGAAGCGGTCGTCGATCAACGGCTCCGAGATCAGTCCCGGATAGGGTCCAAGGCCATAGCGGACCGCCGCGTCGGCCTCGCCGGCCCGCAGGTCCACCGGATCGTCGGTGGCCAGCAATCGTAGATCGAGGTCCGGATGGGCCAGCCCAAAGGCCTCGACCCGCCCCGCCAGGCGCTTGGCGGTGAAGGCCACCGTCGCCGACAGGGTCACCACTCGCCGGCCGCCGCCAAGCGCCAGGGCGGCGATCGCCTCGGCGAAGGCGTCGAAGCCGTCCATCAGCACCGGATACAGGCGCGCGCCCGCCCTCGTCAGCGTCACCCGGCGCGGCCCGCGCACGAACAGGGCCAGACCCAGATGGTCCTCCAACTGCCGCACCTGATGGCTGATCGCCGTCGGGGTTACGGCCAGCTCCTCGGCGGCGAGCTTGAAACTCAGACGCCGAGCGGCGGCCTCAAAGGCGCGAAGGGCGGACAGGGGCGGCAAACGACGCATACGAGATGATCTCACCTCATCCGTCACGTGAGAAGTCGGCGTTTGCGGGAGAAAGGTTCCGAAGCGCACAAGGGGACTGAAGTTGAAGGCATGAGACAGCCTCATCCATCAAAGATGGAGACCACCCGATGACCTCGATTCTGCATATCGATTCCAGCGCCCGACCACGCGGTTCGGACATGGCGCCCCACGGCTCGCACACCCGTCGCCTGACACGCCGCTTCGTCGAGCGCTGGCGCGCCGCCCGTCCCGCCGATCCGGTGACCTATCGCGACGTCGGCCAGGCGCCGCCCACGCCCGTGACCGGCGACTGGATCCATGCCGCCTTCACCCCGCCGGATCGACGCGAGGCCTGGATGGTCCAGACCCTGGCCGAAAGCGACACGCTGGTGGACGAACTGCTGGCCGCCGACCTGATCGTACTGGGCGCGCCGATGTACAATTTCGGACCGCCCGCCCAGCTCAAGGCCTGGATCGACAATATCGTGCGGGTCGGCCGCACCTTCGGCTTCGATCGCGCGCGAACGGGCGAGCCCTACTGGCCGCTGCTGACGGACCATCGCAAGACCCTGGTGGTTTTGAGCGCGCGCGGTGATCACGGCTACGCGCCCGGCCAGCGCTTGGCGCACGTCAACCATTTGGAACCCAGCATCACCACGCCCCTGGGCTATCTGGGCGTGACCGACGTGCATGGCGCGGCGATCGAATATGACGAGTTCGCCGACGCCCGCTTGGCGGCTTCGATCCTGGCGGCCGAGACGGAGGTCGACCTTCTGACCGACCGGTTGCTGGCGGCGAGGCATGGGCGGATACGGGCCCTCGGCGAGGCCCATGACATCGCGGCCCAGGCGATGGGGTGAATCCGCCCGGCTCAGCCTTTTTCAACCGCCACCGTCGCCTCGTGCCCGACCGGGAAGTTCAGCGAGTTGGCGACGAAGCACTTGGCGTTGGCTTCGTGGTGCAGGGCCAGGGCCTTTTCCGGATCGCCGGCCGCGATCGTCACGCGCGGCCGCAGGGTGACGCTTTCGAAGCGGCCGCCGCCGGTCTCGTCCTCGATCATCACCGCCGTGGCCTCGTCGCGATAGGCGATCACCACCACGCCGTTCACCGCGCACAGGTGCAGGTACCACAGCTGGTGGCACGCGCTGATCGACGCCAGCAGCAGCTCCTCGGGGTTCCAGCGCCCCGGATCGCCGCGGAAGCTCGGGTCCGACGAGCCCAGCAGCGCCGGCTTTCCCTCGACGGCGACCTCATAGGCCCGTTCGTAGGATCTGTAGCTGGCCGTGCCCTCGCCGGTGTCGCCCGTCCAGGTCAGGGTCGTGGCGTAGCGATGCGATTTGGCCATGGGCGGGCTCCTTCGCGAGGGGGATAGCGCGCTCCCGCGCCGCCGAAAACCTCGTCCTTCGACAAGCTCAGGATGAGTCTTTTCGACTGTCCGCGACTGGAAACTGGTCCTCATCCCGAGCCACGCGAACGACGAGGACCACGCAAGGCGCTCGAATGCCGATGCGCCCTACGCCTCTTTGCGCACCCGCTTCTTCAGGAACATGGCCGCGTCGGCCTCGGCCAGGGCGACTTCGGGGTCGGCGCCGGCCTCGATCTCGCGCGCGCCCCACGAGATGCGCAGCGGCACCGACCATTCGCCCACCTGCACGGGCATGTCGCGCACGGCGGCGGCCAGGGTCTCGGCCTTGGAGGCGGCGGTCTGCTGGTCGGCCTGGACCAGCAGGACGGCGAACTCGTCGCCACCGATCCGGCCCACCACGTCGCTCTCGCGGACATTGGCCTGCAGGCGCTCGGCCACCGCCCTCAGCGCGGCGTCGCCGGCCGCGTGGCCGAAGCGGTCGTTGACGGCCTTGAAGCCGTCCAGGTCGAAGAACACCACGCTGGCCGGCGAGCCGTAGCGCTGGGCGAAGGCGGCGACCCGCTTGATCTCGCGCAGGAAGGCCCGGCGGTTCAGCACCGGGGCCAGGACGTCCAGGTCGGCCAGGCCCTGGGCTTCGCCCAGCTTGAACTTCAGGCGGGCGACCTCGTTGCGCAGGTCGTCGATCTCGACCATCAGGGTCTTGAGCGCCGCCTGCACCTGCGGGGTCAGGTCGGTCTCGGCCAGCCCCAGGAATCCGGCCGTATCGGCCGCCACCACGGCCCGGGCCACCACCGGCCCGGCGGCCTCGGTCAGGGCCCGGCGACGAATGGCCGAGAAGGATTCGGTGCGGGCGCTGGTGATCTTCATGCGACGTCGGGAACCACTGCGGGAATCACTTGCGGTGAAGCTCCAGCATTTCTGCGGTTTTTCATTAACCATGACAATGGTGACACGCCTGTGTCGCAGCGTCGCGGCGCCGCTCTATCCCTTCGGATCGCCTGGGCTTTTCCGAAGGTTCATTCGGCGAGAACGGGCTTTGGCGCTTGGGCGCCAGGGGCTATAAGGCCCGCGATTCACGGCCGTCAGGTCACGGAGCGCAGATCGCTCCACCACTTCTCTAGGGAAATCGTCGCCGATGCCCACCGCCACGCCCCCCATCGCCCCCCCCCCGGTGGCGATCATCATGGGCAGCCGCTCGGACTGGCCGACGATGAAGAAGGCGGCCGAGGCGCTGGACGCCCTGGGCGTGGCCTACGAGGCCAAGGTGGTTTCCGCCCACCGCACCCCCCAGCGCCTGGTCGCGTTCTCCACCGGCGCCCAGGCGGCCGGCTACAAGGTGATCATCGCCGGAGCCGGCGGGGCGGCTCATTTGCCGGGCATGGTTGCAGCGATGACCATCCTGCCGGTGCTGGGCGTGCCGGTGCAGTCCAGGGCCCTGAACGGCCTGGATTCCCTGCTGTCCATCGTCCAGATGCCGGGCGGCGTTCCGGTCGCCACCCTAGCGATCGGCGAGGCGGGCGCGCGGAACGCCGGCCTGCTGGCCGCCCAGATCCTGGCGGTCTCGGACGCGGCCCTGGCTCAGCGCCTGACCGCCTTCCGCGCCGAACAGACCGACAGCGTCGTCGAAAGCGTCGAAGACTGATGAGCACCTTTCCCCTGCCCCCTGGTTCCACGATCGGCATCCTCGGCGGGGGACAGCTGGGCCGCATGCTGGCCCTGGCCGCCGCCCGCCTGGGCTTCGACGTGGTGATCCTCGATCCCGAGGAGAACAGCCCGGCCGGACGCGTGGCCGCCCGCCAGATCGTCGGCGCCTATGACGACCGCTGGTCGCTCAAGCGCCTGGCCGAGGCCTGCGACGTCGTCACCTACGAGTTCGAGAACGTGCCGGCGGCCACCGTCGCCGAACTAACCGCCCAGGGCGTGCTGGTCGCCCCCGGCGCCAAGGCCCTGGCCGCGGCCCAGGACCGGGTTGTGGAAAAGACCTTCCTGGCCGAGATCGGCGTGCCCACCGTCGCCTTCGCCGCCGTCGAGACCGCCGAGGACCTGGCCTCCGCCGTGGCCAGGATCGGCGCCCCGTCGCTGCTGAAGACCCGCCGCGAGGGCTATGACGGCAAGGGCCAGGCCTGGATCCAGCGCCCGAGCGAAGCCGCCGCCGCCTTCGACAGGATCGCCGGCCAGCCCGCCATCCTCGAGGCCCCCGCCGACTTCGTGCGCGAGCTGTCGGTGATCGCCGCCCGCGGCCGCGACGGCGAGATCGCCTGCTACCCGCTGTCGGACAATCACCACGAGGGCGGCGTCCTGCGCCGCACCAGCGCGCCCGCCAAGGTCTCCCAGGCCACGCGCGACCAGGCCGAGGCCATCGCCGCCAAGATCCTGACCGCCCTGGACTATGTCGGGGTGATCGGGGTCGAGCTGTTCGAACTGGCCGACGGCAAGCTGCTGGTCAACGAATTCGCCCCCCGGGTGCACAACACCGGCCACTGGACCCAGGACGGCTGCGAGGTCGACCAGTTCGAGCAGCACATCCGCGCCGTCGCCGGCTGGCCCCTGGGCCCGACGGCCGCCCGCGCCCACGTCGAGATGACCAACCTGCTGGGTCCCGAGGTCGAGGCCTGGGCCAAGCTGGCCGCCGAACCCGAGACCCGCATCCACCTCTACGGCAAGGGCGAGGCCCGGCCGGGACGCAAGATGGGGCATGTGAACCGGTTGCGGGGGCTGAAGGATTAGCGTCCGCCAAGAGCGAACCTCAGCGTTCGCTCAGTCCGCTTCGACCCGTTGCGGACGCTAGACCGCGCCAGCTCACAATGGCGTACCGGCGACGACTCCAGCGTGCTCCTGGAATCCGTCCTCTCAAACCAACATCGACTGCTGGGCGAAAATGCCGGCCATCGCGCCTTGCCATGACGCCGTGGTGACCGAGGGCAGGAGAGGGTTGGTGAGGTCGCCGGCGGCGTAGACGCCGGGCACGCTGGTCTCGCGGCGCTCGTCGACCTTGAGGACGACGCCGAGGGGCGTGCCGACCGTGGCGAGGCCCAGCGATTCATGCAGGCTTGCCGACGGCTTGTTGCGCGGATGGGCGAACAGGATGTCGACCGCGACATGGGCGCCGGTTTCGAGCTTGACGGTGGCGCCATGGTCGCCGTGACGGGCGATCTCGATGATCCGGCCATCGACCACAGGCGTGTTACGGCGCGCCAGATCGGCCCGGACATCGGGCGGAAGGTCGTGACCATCGGTGAAGACCGTCAACCTGTCGGTCCAGTCGTGGAACAGCCTGACTTGATTGTGCGACTGCGGGCCGGACCAGACGAGGCCCCAGTGCTGGCCGGCGACTTCAAAGCCGTCGCAATAGGGGCAGGGCACGATGGACGTGCCCCAGCTTTCGGCGAAGCCCGGAACCTCGGGCATCTGATCGACGACGCCATAGCTCAGGATCAGGCGGCGCGCGCCGAGACTCTCGCCGTCGCCCGTGAAAACGGAGAAGTCGTCGAGGGCGCCGGAGACGCTGTCGGCCCGGGCGTTGATCAGCCTGATCGTGGGATAGCGCGCCAGCTGCCGCCGCGCCTCCGCCAGGATGTCCAGCGGCGGCTTGTGATCGTGGCCGAGCAGGCCATGCGAGTGGCCGGCGAAGCGGTTGCGCTGCAGGCCGGTGTCGAGAACGGTGACCTTGCGGCGGGCGCGGCCGAGCTGCAGGGCGCCGGCGAGCCCGGCGAAGCTGCCGCCGATGATGATGACGTCATCCATGGTGATGAACCTACCCAGTGGCTTGCGCATTTGCGATACTGCATGGTACCTTAAATGAGCAATAATTATGATACTGTCAAGTACTGGAACTGCCGTGACCGAAAACAGCCCGGGCCGGCGCGGCCGGCCCGCCAACGAGGCGCTTGGCCAAACGATCATCGACGCCGCGTACGACCTCTTTGTGGAACTGGGCTTTCAAGCCACGACCTTGGACAAGGTCGCCCAGCGGGCGAAGATATCCAAGCTCAGCATCTATCGGCGCTTCGAGAACAAGGAGGCGCTGTTCAGCGCGGCCATCACGGCTCGCTGCCATCAGTTTGCGCCGCAGGCTCTTATGGAAGGCGCCGACGGTTCGGCCGAAGATCAGCTCATGGCGGTGGGGTCATCCCTGCTTCGCACGTTACTGGCGCCGAACGTCCGCAGTGTCGAAGCCATGATCATGGCCGACAAGACCAATCAAAGGTCGTTAGGTAAGCTCTACTACGAAGCCGCCCCCGCCCATGTCATCGCCCAGATCGAGGCCCTGTTGCGTCGGTTGCAGGCGAAGAAGCTTCTGAGCGTGCCCGATCCTCTCCAGTCCGCCCGCCTGTTCGCCGCGCTTTTCAAGGGATCCGATCTCCTGATGATCGTGCGCTTCGACGAAGCGAGGGCGGAGGACGACAACGAGATCGAGTCCTATTGCCGGTCGGCCGTCGCCATGTTCATCGCCGCGCACGGCGGCGCCGACCACGCGGGCGGATAACCACCGAAGCCGACTTGCCCACGCCGCGCCATCGGCGCAGCCTCGGCCGCATCTGGGACAACGGAGACGATCACCATGCCGGTTCCCGATAGCGCGGAGTCGATGCGCCCTTTCCTGCCCGCCAAGGACTTCGAGACCAGCAAGGCCTTCTATCAGGCCCTCGGCTTCAAGACCCTGCTCGACGGCGAGGTCGCGATCTTCGGCGTCGGGGCCAGCGCCTTCATCCTGCAGCGCTACTACCAGCAGCAGTGGGCCGAGAACTGCATGATGCAGCTGATGGTCGACGACCTGGACGCCTGGTGGGCCCACATCCAGGCGCTGAACCTGCCGGGCCGGTTCGGCGTACAGGCGCCCAAGCCGCCGGCCCTGCAGCCCTGGGGCCTGCGCGTGGCCTATGTCTACGACCCGTGCGGGGTGTTATGGCACGTCTGCCAGCGGCGCGAGGGCGCGCCGCAGGACTGACGATTTCCAGGACGCTGCGTGACAGAGCAAGCATTGATAGGCCTGATGGGCGGCATGAGCTGGGAAAGCTCGGTCCATTACTATCGGCTGATCAACGAGGGCGTCCGCGACCGCCTGGGCGGCGTGGCCTCGGCCCGCACCCTGATGTGGTCGTTCGACTTCGCCCGGATCGAGGCCCTGCAGCACGCCGGCGACTGGGACGCCCTGGCCGGCGAGATGGCGGACGCGGCCCGGGTCCTGGAGAAGGGCGGGGCCGACTTCCTGGTCCTGTGCACCAACACCATGCACCGCTGCGCCTGGGCGATCGACGCGGCGGTGAAGACTCCGCTGCTGCACATCGCTGATCCCACGGCGGCGGCCATCCAGGCGGCGGGGATCTCCAGGGTCGGCCTGCTGGGCACGGCCTTCACCATGGAGCAGGACTTCTATCGCGGTCGCCTGGAAGACAAGTTCGGCCTGGAGGTGCTGGTCCCCGACGCCGACGACCGCGCGGCGGTGCACGGGATCATCTATCGCGAGCTGGTGGCCGGCCAGGTGCTGGACGCGTCTCGCGAGACCTATCGGGCGGTGATCCGGCGCCTGGTCGAGCGCGGCGCTCAGGGGATCATCCTGGGCTGCACCGAGATCATGCTGCTGATCGGCCAGGCCGACAGCCCCGTGCCGGTGTTCGACACCACGACCCTGCATGCGATGGCGGCGGTGGATCGGGCGCTGGGCGACGTCTGAATCCCTCTCCCCTTGCGGGAGAGGCTGGCCTCGCGAAGCGAGGTCGGGTGAGGGGTCGATGGCGCGCTCAGCCGCGCACGGTGGACGACGGACGGATTTGAGAGCCCCCTCATCCGACCTCCTTCGGAGGCCACCTTCTCCCGCAAGGGGAGAAGGAAGATTAGCCGCGCCCGTACCGCATCCGCGCCAGGGCCCCGGCCACCTCGGCCGCCAGGTTCATTGGCTTGATCCCCGCCTTCCACTTCTCGAACGCCATGACGTTGTCGATGCGGCCGTCCAGGTGCTTGAGCGCCGACTCGCGGCCGGACGCCATGTCGACCGCCAGGGTCGAGACCAGGATTCCCGACAGGATCGCGCGCTTGGAATAGTGATTCTCGTCGGTGGCCGTGTCGCCGGCCCAGCGCCACAGGAGGTCGGCGCTTTCCCAGACCAGGGTCAGGGCCAGCGGCATGTGAGTCGGGAAGGCCAGGAAGGCCGCCAGCCGGCGCAGGGCCTCGGCGTCGCGCTGGGCGGCGTCCAGCCGGGCGACGACGCCGGCGCGAATCTTGTCGCGGATCTTGGCCGGCGGCGGGTCCAGCACCTTCAGGGCGGCGAGGGCGAAGGCGTCGTGGCGGCGCGACAGCAGGGCGGCCAGGTCGCGGGGCCCTTGCGGCAGCAGCAGTTGCGCCTCGCCGGCCTTGAAACCGGCGGCCTCGGCCGCGGCCCGGACCAGCCCGGGGTTCCAGCCCAGGCGCGGGGCCAGGCGCAAGGCCTCGTCCAGCACCCGCTGCTCGGCCCGGTCGGCCCAATCCCCGGGTCCGTCCCAGGGCCCATCCGTGGCGGTGTCGGCTGTCTGCGTCATGAATCCGAGTCTATACGGGAGTTTAGGCCGCGTCGCGATGGACAGAGCGCCCCGCCTCTGCTATCAGCCGCCCCTCGTCGCTCGGGAGATCCCTTTCCGGGCTTATCAGGTTTTGTTCGCCCGCCCGGCCCCTGAGAGGGACTCGGGAAGATGGTCGGGCCGTCGAATGGAGAGAGACCCCTGGTCCAGATTTTCGTCCGCGACAACAACGTCGATCAGGCGCTCAAGGCCCTGAAGAAGAAGATGCAACGCGAAGGCTCGTTCCGCGAAATGAAGCGGCACGTGCACTACGAAAAGCCGTCGGAAAAGCGCGCGCGCCAAAAGGCCGAAGCCGTCCGCCGCGCCCGCAAGCTGGCCCGCAAGCGCGCCCAGCGCGAAGGCCTGCTGCCCATGCCGAAGAAGCCGGCCGGCGCGCGTTAAGCGACGCTTCCAGGCTTCTGGACAACAAGCCCGCGCGGAGCGATCCGCGCGGGTTTTGTTTTGGGCGCCGCAGAAACGCCGACCTCTTGCCCCCACCTGACCGCTTCGGTCTGTCCGCCCCAATAGGGGGCGGAGCCTTAAGCGCTGGCGCTCTTCCCCCTCTGGGGGAAGACGGTCGCGAAGCGACCCGTAGGGGGCAAGCGCTAACCGCCCTTCCTGGCTCCCCCCACGAATTCCACCGCCTTGACGATATGGCCGGCGAACGACTCGCCCAGCAGCCGCGTGTGGCTGGCCGCCTCCACATGATCGACATAGCCGTGCTGCGACCGCTCGGCCGGCAGGGCCTGCATGGCCTTGCGCCGCTCGCGCCCCTTGACCGGTCCGGCCGTGACCACCGCCACCGGCCACGCCGGATCATAGGCCGGTTCGGCGACCGCCTGCTGCGCCGACTGGGGCCACAAGGCCACCTCGGCGGCGGCGGTGCGGTTGTGGCGGCCGTTGGCGAAGGCCCAGCGCTTTTCGGCCTGGGCGGCGGGCGGCAGGCCGATCTTGTCGCCCAGGCGGGTGTTGGCCAGCGGCTTGAACAGCCCCAGCGAGGCCCCGCGGGCCGCCCAGCGCGAGGCGGACGTGAACGCTTTGATGAACGGCTTGAACGCTTCGGTTTCCGAGGCGTCGGCGGTCGCGGCGTCGACCAGCACCAGCCCCGCCACCTGCTTGGGGTTGCGGCCGGCATATTCGCGCAGGCGCAGGCCGGCCATCGAATGGCCGACCAGGATGAACGGCCCCTTTTCGCCCGAGGCGGCGACCAGTTTCTCGAAGTCGCTGACGATGGCCAAGCCGTCGCGCGGCGCCGGTCCCGGGGGCGAGAAGCCCATGCCGGCCCGGTCGTAGGCGCAGGACCGCCAGCCGGCGGCGCTGAGGGCCTGCTGGGTCGCGCCCCAGTCGGCGGCGAAGCCGAACGCGCCGGCCTCCAGCCACACCAGCGGCCGATCGCCAGCCACGCCTTGAGCAGGGCCTTCGCAGACCAGCCGCAGCTGGCGCCCCTCGCCGATGTCGACCATCCGGCCGCGCGGCACGGGATGGCCCGCCGCCGACATCAGGCCGCCCACGGCGACGAAGGAAACGAAGAAAAGAGCGAATCCGGCAACGACGCGTCCGACGAACTTGAGCATGCGGCCACTCTAGCCGAGCGACCATGTCCGTCGAGTGACGGCGGCGTCCAAATCTGATGCAGGGCCCGACCTGCGCAGGCCTTAGCCGTCGACGACGTTGATCCGCGTGCGGATTCGGCCGCCCTTGACGCGGGTGACCACGCCCTCGCCGTTCGCCGTCGCCTTTTCCGCCATCTGGGCCTTCACGCCTTCGGGCCACCGCGACACCTGGGCCAGGCGCACCTTGCGGCCCACCCTGGCGGCGGCCTTCAGCGGCAGGTCGTCCTTCTCGGCGAAGGTCTTGCCCATGAACAGCGCCGGGTTCAGCGGCTTGCCGGCCTTGTTGCGCAGCTCGAAGTGCAGGTGCGAGCCGGTCGAGCGACCGCTGTCGCCGACATAGGCCACGGTGGTCCCGCGCTTAACGTAGGTTCCGCGCTTGAGGCCCGCGTCACGACCGAGATGGGCGTAGAGGGTGCGGAAACCGTCCTTGTGCGCCACCTCGACGAAGCGGCCATAGGTGCCGCTGACGCCGCTCTTCATGACGATGCCGTCGGTGGCCACGTGCACGGGCGCGCCGGCCGGGGCGGCGATGTCGACGCCCTCGTGCAGGCGGCCGTTCTCCTCCCACGGCATCTGGCGCAGGCCGAACGGCGAGTTGATCACCCGGCCGGGCAGCGGCGCGTCGAACACGAAGGCCGGCGGCGGGGGCGGCGGCGGCTCGGGCGCGGTGACCGGCGCGATCACTGGAGCCGGCGCGGACCTGTCCGGTTCGGCGTTCATCGCGCCGATGGCCGTGACGGCGTTGACCGCGCCCCAGACCACGATGGCCCCGCCCACGGCGGCGAACGCGGCGAGCGAATAGGGAGACGCGGTTGCGGCCAGGACTCGTGACGCCAAGAGCGATCCTCACAGACGGTCGGTCGACCCGGGATGACCGCGCCGAAGCGCGCTTCCATCCCACAGGCGACCTTTCGGGATGATGAAGGCGGGCTCTATGCCCCGCTTGTGAGGCGAAAAGGCGGCGCACCTTAACCATTCGTCAAGCATGACCATAAATCAGCCCACGGATGTTCGGTGAAACATTACGATATGTTCAGAACATTACTTTCAGTACACTTCTTTAATTACACGTCATGAAGCAGACGTAACGAGTATTCGCGAAAATCGGCGAGTATATCTTTGGACATGGGGCGCAGGGACGCGCCGGGACAAAGGAACACTCCAATGCGCAAGTTCATGACCAGCCTGACCGCCGTGGCCACCGTCACCCTCGCCGCCGTGCCCGCCCTGGGCCTGCTGCAGGCCGCCCACGCCGCCGAGCCGACCGCCACCGTGTCGCTGGTCGGCCTGAACCTCTCCAACCCGGCCCACGCCGCCGAGTTCCTGGCCCGCGTCGACGCCGCCAGCGAGCAGGTCTGCAGCGCCAAGGCCCGCAACAATCCGGGCGGCGACTTCACCATGGCCGGCTGCAAGATCGCCGCCCACAAGCAGGCCGCCTCGCAACTGTCCAGTCTTCAGCGCCAGGGCTTGCAGATGGCCGCCCGCGCCACGCCGACGGCCGTCGCCGCCCGCTAAGCGGTCGCATGACGCCGAGAAAAGCAAGAAGCCCCGGACGGGAACGTCCGGGGCCCTTTCTTTTGGGTGGTGCAAAACGCTCTTGCAACAAGAACAAAATAGCAACATCTTGGGCGCCACTGAGCGAACGGGGACAGGCATGCCGATCATCTCGATCTTCTTCGGCATCGTGATCCGAATGAATTTTTCCGACCACAACCCGCCACATCTGCACGCGGAGTATCAGGGCCACGAGGCGTTGTTCGACATTCGGACAACCGAGCTTATCGCCGGCGAACTGCCACGGGCTGCTATGCGAATGGTGACCGACTGGATCGCAGCGAACCGCGCTGCGTTGGCTGAAAACTGGGATCGGGCCTATAGTGATAGGCCTACCTTCAGGATCCCGGGATTGGATCAGGAATGACTTTCAAACTCGTCAAGGCGATTAATGTGAAGGCCCTGCCGGGCTATCGGCTGGACATCGCTTTTTCCGACGGATCAAGCGGGATCGCCGACCTCAGCGAAATTACGCTGTCCAAAGGTGAAATGGCCCGCCCGCTCGCCGACGAGGCCTTCTTCGCACAGGTCTTCTTGGAAATGGGCACACCGACTTGGCCCAATGGCTATGACGCCGATCCAACCAACATACGGATGAAACTGGAAGCGGCGGGCCAACTCTTGATGGACGGCGCGACCGCTTAGCAGGGCGACGTGCAAAGGAAGGCCCCGGACGGGAATGTCCGAGGCCTTCCCGTTGTTGGCGAAAACCCTACAGCCCCTTGACGATCCCCTCGACCATCTTCTTGGCGTCGCCGAACAGCATCATGGTGTTGTCGCGGAAGAACAGCTCGTTCTCGACGCCGGCGTAGCCCGAGCTCATGCCGCGCTTGATGAACAGCACTGTGCGGGCCTTCTCGACGTCCAGGATCGGCATGCCGAAGATCGGGCTGGCGGGGTCGGTCTTGGCGGCCGGGTTGGTGACGTCGTTGGCGCCGATCACGAAGGCCACGTCGGCGGTCGAGAACTCGCTGTTGATGTCCTCCAGCTCGAACACCTCGTCATAGGGCACGTTGGCCTCGGCCAGCAGCACGTTCATGTGGCCGGGCATGCGACCGGCGACCGGGTGGATGGCGTACTTCACCTCCACGCCCTCTTCCTTCAGCTTGTCGGCCATCTCGCGCAGGGCGTGCTGGGCCTGGCTGACGGCCATGCCGTAGCCGGGGACGATGATCACCTTGCTGGCGTTCTTCATGATGAAGGCCGCGTCGTCGGCGGACCCTTGCTTGACCGGACGGGTCTCGACCTTGCCGCCGGGCCCGGCCGCCGCGTCGGCGGCGCCGAAGCCGCCCAGGATCACCGAGACGAACGACCGGTTCATGCCCTTGCACATGATATAGGACAGGATCGCGCCCGACGAGCCGACCAGGGCGCCGGTGATGATCAGGGTGGTGTTCTCCAGCGTGAAGCCCAGGGCCGCCGCGGCCCAGCCCGAATAGGAGTTCAGCATCGAGACCACGACCGGCATGTCGGCCCCGCCGATCGGGATGATCAGGGTCACGCCGATCAGCAGGGCCAGGGCGAAAATCCCCCAGAACGCCCAGATCGCGTGGCCGCCGCTGGCCACCAGCACCACCACCAGGGCGACGATGGCCAGGGCGATGACGATGTTGATCAGGTGGCGGGCCGGCAGCAGGATCGGCGCGCCGCCCATGTTGCCGTTCAGCTTGGCGAAGGCGATGACCGAGCCGGTGAAGGTGATGGCGCCGATCGCCAGGCCCAGCGACAGCTCGATCAGGCTGTTGAGGTGCACCTGGCCGTTGTCGCCCAGGATGCCGTAGGCCGCCGGGGTGTAGATCGCCGCCACGGCCACCAGGCAGGCGGCCATGCCGACCAGGCTGTGGAAGGCCGCCACCAGCTGCGGCATCGAGGTCATGGCCACCCTGCGGGCGATCACCGCCCCCACCGCGCCGCCGACCGCGATGCCGCCCAGGATCAGGCCGATGGTCACGGGATCCAGCGCGCCCTGCTTCCAGAGCGTGGCCAGGGTGGTCAGCACGGCGATGGCCATGCCGATCATGCCGTTGCGGTTGCCCGCCTGGCTGGTCACGGGGCTCGACAGCCCGCGCAGCGCCAGGATGAACAGCACCCCGGACACGATGTAGAGGATGGCGGCGAGATTGGCGTTCATGTCAGGTCTTGGCCCCCAAGAGCGGCGACGAGGAAAGCGGCGGCGCGGCGTTGACGCCGAACCGGGGCGGATGGCCCGATGGCAGGCCGGAGAGGTCGTAGCGCGGCGGCTCGTAGTGGTTGGCCGCCGTATAGGGCGCGGCGAAGCGGGCCTGGCCGTCTGGACCGGTCAGTTCGTCCTCGCGCACGAAGAAGGCGTTGGCGCCGGAGAGGTTGCAGCCGACCAGGGCGTAGCCCTTGGCGCGGCCCAGCGCCTCCAGGCTGGAGAGGCTGGCGCTGTGATAGTTGCCGCCGTCCCAGACCCGGTCGGCCTTGTATTCGGCGACGAAGGCCACTGGGGGCGGATAGGCGGCGTTATATTCGATGATGAGGACGCGCGGCCGCACGGCGGCGATCGCCCGCCAGATCCAGTAGTCGTTGCCGTCGATGTCGATCGACAGCAGGTCGACGCTCGCCGGCGTGTCGGCCGTCCCGCCGGCCCACGGGCCCAGCAGGCCGTCGATGTTCTCGGCGGTGACGAAGGCCTTGCGGACGGTCAGCCGGCCCTGGCCCACGGCGACGGCCTGGTGGCCCTTGGCCGCCTCGACATACTTGTCCGAGCCGTCCAGCCACAGGCCGCTCCAGCCGGCCATCAGCAGCAGGGCGGTGTTGCACTCCACCCCGGCCTGGACGCCGAACTCGATGAACCGCCGGTCGCCCTCGCCGATGCGGTTGAAGATCTCGAGAACGATGCCGTCCTCGTCGTTCTGGCTGTAGGTCTTGCGGCCATGGGCGATCAGCCGCCCGGGCTCCCGGGCCCGGGGTGAGGCCCGCAGCTCGTCCCACCAGCGCTCCAGCGCGATGCGCCGCAGGCTGTCGGAACGATTGGCGATTTTCTTGATCGCGCTGAACATCGCCCGAAGGCTCCCCCGCCTTCGCGCCTATTTCTTCTCTTTCTTCTTGTACATGGCCAACATCCGGTTGGTGACCAGGAAGCCGCCGAAGATGTTCACGGCCGCGAAGGCGGCGGCGATGGCGCCGGCCCCCTTGGAAATCCAGGTCGAGGCGGCGACCGTTCCGCCGTCCAGATCGCTGTGCGCCCCGTGCGCGGCGGCGGCCAGCAGGGCGCCGACGATGATCACCGACGAGATGGCGTTGGTCACGGCCATCAGCGGGGTATGCAGCGCGGGCGTCACGCTCCAGACCACGTAGTAGCCGACGAAGATGGCGAGCACGAAGATCGCCAGGCGGAACACGGTGGGGTCGACGGCTTCCATATTCAGGCTCCAGGCTTGGTGCGTCCTTCGAGGCCCTCGCTACGCGAAGGCGCCTCAGGATGAGGAAGTTGGTTGGCTCGGTCTTCGCAGTAGAACCTCATCCTGAGGTGCGAGCGAAGCGAGCCTCGAAGGACGAGGTTCGGCCGCACCGTCAGCCCACCAGGCTCGGATGCACCACCGCCCCGCCCTGCGTCACCAGCGCCGCCTTCAGGATCTCGTCCTCGAAGTCGGGAGCGAAGGCGCCTTCCTTGTTCAGGAACAGGCTGGACAGCGCGAATAGGTTGCGGGCGTAGAGCGCCGAGGCGTCGGTGGCCACCCGGCCGGGCAGATTCGGAATCCCCAGGATCTTGACGCCGTTGGCCGTGGTGGCGACCTCGCCCAGCTTGCCGCCCTCGACATTACCGCCGGCCTCGATGGCCAGGTCGACCAGCACCGAGCCCGGCTTCATCGACGCCACCTGGGCGGCGCTGACCAGCTTGGGCGCGGGACGGCCGGGGATCAGGGCCGTGGTGATGACGATGTCCTGCTTGGCGATGTGCGAGGAGACCAGCTCGGCCTGCTTGGCCTGGTATTCCTTAGACATCTCCTTGGCGTAGCCGCCGGCCGTCTGGGCGTTCTTGAACTCCTCGTCCTCGACGGCCAGGAACTTGGCCCCCAGCGACTCGACCTGCTCCTTGGTGGCCGGACGCACGTCGGTGGCGGTGACCACCGCGCCCAGGCGGCGGGCGGTGGCGATGGCCTGCAGGCCGGCCACGCCAACGCCCATCACGAACACCTTGGCCGCGGCGACGGTGCCGGCGGCGGTCATCATCATCGGCAGGGCCTTGCCATAGGCCTCGGCCGCCTCGATCACGGCGCGGTAGCCGGCGAGGTTGGCCTGGGACGACAGCATGTCCATCACCTGGGCCCGGGTGATGCGCGGGATGAATTCCATGGCGATCGCGCTGGCGCCGGCCTTGGCCAGGGCGTTCAGCGTGTCCTTGTCCTGGTGCGGATTGAGCGCGGCGGCGACGATCGCGCCGGTCTTCAGGGCGGCGATCTCGGCGGCCTCGGGGGCGCGGACCTTGAACAGGACGTCGGCGTCCTTCACCGCGTCCTTGGCGGTCTTGGCCAGCTTGGCGCCGGCCGCCTCGTAGTCGGCGTCCGGATACGAGGCCGCGGTCCCCGCCCCGGCCTCGACCACGACCGAGAAGCCGGCCGCGGCCAGCTTCTTGACGGTCTCGGGCGTGGCCGCGACCCGGGTTTCACCACCGCGGGTCTCTTTCGTGACGGCGATAACGGCCATCGGCATACCCCTCCCAAGGACGCTGCTTGCTGCGACGAGCTTGCGCGTCTCTCTAGGGGATGTTCTTGCCCGATGTCGAGCCTTACGCTCGCGTCAGGGGCAAAAAATTACCGATGTCTACCGGTGTCAGTGAGCGGAGGCGGGCTTTTCGCGCAGGAACACGACGCCAAGGATCGCCAGCACGATTCCCGGGATCACGCCGCCGACGAAGCCGGCCGAGGTGCAGAACCACAGGGTGATGGTCAGCAGCAGCACGGCGACGGCCAGCGAACCCCACTTGGTCATCTTGCCAAAGGCTTCGAAGGTCGCGGACTGTTCGTGGATGTCCATTTCACCGCGTTGATAGTCGCCGGCCATGTCAGTTTCCTGGGTGGAATTAAAAAACGCCCCGCCGCTTACAACGTGCGGGCCGTCGGCTCAAGCCGCCCGGATGTCGCGGTTGGCCCACCCTTCCTGAATGAACCGCGTTCGAACAGCCGAGACAGCCTGATCGACTGAAATGTCGGCGATCCGCCCCTCCCCGCCGTCGAGACGGCTGAGCCAGCGCGAATAGGCCGGGACCGGGCTGGTCCCCATCAGGCCGATCGCCGGGCGGCCGACCGAGGCGGCGACGTTCAGCGGTCCGGAATCATTGCCCAGGAACCCGGCCGACAGGGCGATCAGGGCCGCGGCCTGGTCCAGCGGCAGGTCGCAGGCCAGGACGTCGCGACCGCCGGGCTGGGCCTCGAGCGTCGGCTTCAGCCGCGCCGCATCGTTGGGTCCGCCCAGCCAGAACACCGTCGGGAACAGGTCCGCCAGGGCCTGCGAGGCGGCGGCGAAGCGTTCGGCCGGCCAGGTGCGGGCCGGCTCGCTGGCGCCGACGCCCAGCACCAGCCAGGGACCAGGCAGGTCGCCGAACCGCGCCTTGACGGCCGCGACAGCCTTGGGGTCGAGCTTCAGGTCCGGCTCACGGCTGTCGACCTTCAGGCCGTGCAGCGCCTCGAACGCCGTCAGCTTGTCCAGCCGATGGTCGGGCCGCATGGCCTTGGGCAGGAACGGGCCCTGCAGCCACTGCTCCTGGCTCTTGTGGCCCAGGCCAAAGCCCCGCCGCTCGGGCACCCCGGCCAGCCAGGCGGCCTGGGCGGGGCGGCCGATCTTCTCCAGGATCCAGACGGCGCGCGGCTTGACCTCGCGGCAGATGCGCCAGAAGTCGACGACCTCCTTCACGCCTTTCAGCGATCCGGAGAAGTGGCGGGCATAGACCACGCTGGCGATCGTCGGCTCGACCGCCAGCACCTCGGCGGCGCGGCTGGACGGCCGAGCCGCCAGCACCACCCGCCCCTCGGGCGTGGTCGCGGCGATGGCCCGGAACGTCGGCAAATGCCACATCAGGTCGCCGATGCCGCGGTCGGGGGCGTAGACCAGGACGGGGCCGGGGGGCTTGGAGGCGGAGCTCATGCGACGGGCTTAGCCGGCGGTTGGTGGGTTGTCATCCCGCACGCCCCTCTCAACCGTCATTCCGGGCCTCGTGCCCGGAACCCCTTTCTCCGTCGCAGGTGCGGAAGCGTGACGCGCCAGCGCGTCAAGGCGCTTCACCGTCGGCTGAACGAGGGGTTCCGGGCACGAGGCCCGGAATGACGGCGCCAATTTTGGATATGTGAGGGATAGATCTTCGAAGCTACCCCCACCCCGCCAGCAGCCCCCTCAGCCCCGCCACGAAGGCCAGCGGCTGGTCGACCATCACGTGGTGGTCGGCGTCGGGGATGACGGCGCGCAGGACGCTGTCGGGCATCTCGCGGACCATGTAGTCCACGGTCTCGGCGGTCATCAGGTTCGAGCGCTCGCCCCACATCATCGCCGCCGGGCAGGCGATGCGCGGCAGCAGCAGGCCCAGGTCCGGCATCGAGAACCGCTGCCAGATGGCCGGGTCGAACTTCCAGGTCCACCCGCCCTCGACCGCTTTCAGCGAGCCCCGGGCGATGAAGTCGGCGATGTACAGGTTCTCGCAGCCTTGCGGCGGGGCCAGGCGGAAGCGGGCCAGAGCCGCCTCCAGGGTGGGATAGACCCGGTTGGCGTCCGGGCGCGAAGGCGGGCCGCGCCAGCGCTTTTCCGGCGGTTGGATGCTGCTGTCGACCATGACGATCCCGCGCAGCCGATCGGCGTGCTCGACGCCGTAATAGAGGGTGGGAAAGCCGCCGAACGAGTGGCCGACCAGGATCGGCTTCACCCCGCCGGCTTCCAGCTGCGCCGCCTCGACCGCCGCGGAGATCTCAGCCGCGAACAGCTGGGCCGAATAGGCCGGCCGCCAGTCCGACCCGCCCATGCCCGACCATGAGATCGCCGCGCACCGCCAGTCCTTCGCGAAGAACGGCGCGATGAAGCTCCACCAGTCGGCGTGGGCCCCGTTGCCGTGCAGGAACAGCAGGCCCGGCTTGCCGACCTCGCCCCAGGTCAGGAGCTCGATCCGCGCCCCCTCGACCGGGATGAACGAGCGTTCGGGCGCGGCGGCGACGGCCGCCCCGAACCAGGCGGGGGCCGGCGGCTTTTGGCCCTGGAACGGGCCGAGCAGCGAGACGGGCGCGGGGCGGTCGTCGGCCATGCTCAAGCCTCTTCCCGATAGGCGATCTCGCCTGGTCGCGGCGCGCGCGGGGCCAGGGCCTTGAAGATCCCGGTTCCGGTCATCAGGGTCCGCTCGCCGGCCCAGATGCGGCCGCGGACGGTGAACACCAGGTCCTGCTCGATCAGCAGCTCGCCCTCCCCCTCGACGAAATCGCCAAGCTGGGCCCCGGACAGGAAATCGCAGTTCAGGCGCACCGTGACCCAGCTGTAGGACTTGCGCAGCGAAATGATCCGGCCCCAGGCCATGTCGGCGAAGCTCATCAGCATGCCGCCGTGGCAGTTGCCCTGGCCGTTGGTGTGGTGCTCCTCGACCCGGAAACCCAGGGTCGCCTCGCCCGGCCCGGCGCGCTGCTCGTACAGCGGCCCGATCTGCCGGCCAAAGCCGCGCGACCAGTTGAGCAGGCTGTAGCCTTTGGGCAGGGCGGCGGCCTGGGCGTCGGTGAGATCGTCGGACATGGGCAAAGTCTAACGAGCGTTTGAAGGGTGGCAAGGGCGACGCTGGGGAAGGCTGGCGCGGCGCTTTCGCGGCCCGTGTAAGGACGGGATGGCCGCCGGCGTCTAACCTCTCGAAAACGGGTCATTCTCAAGAAAAGGCGGCCATGGGCGCTGGACGGCAGGAGGACGAGGCTTTCGCGGCGTGGCTGGCGCCGCACCTGGGCGCGCTGCGCCGGACGGCCCGCGCCTTCGCCGAGCCGGCCGACCAGCACGACCTGATGCAGGAGCTGATGCTGGCGGTCTGGCGGGCCCGACCGCGCTTTCGCGGCGACAGCGCCGACACGACCTTCGTCTACCGGGTCGCCCACAACACCGCCCTGACCTGGAAGCGGGGCGAGACCCGCCGCCGGCGGCGGCGCGAGGCGATCGCGGCCGAGATGGCCCTGCGGCTGGAGGCGGTCGACACGCCGGAGGCCTGCCTGCTGGACCGGCTCTACGACGCCATCCGCTGCCTGCCGCCGCTGGACCGCTCGCTGGTCCTGCTGTCGCTGGACGGCCAGCCCTATGCCGAGATCGCGCGCCTGCACGGCCTCAGCGAAACCAATGTCGGCGCCCGGCTCAGCCGCGTCCGCCGCCGTCTCTCGGACCTCGTGGAGGAGCGCGCCGATGGAGTTTGAGCGTCTCGAACAGGCCTGGCGCTCGCAGGCCAACACCCCCGACCAACAGGCCCAGGCCTATCTGATGGAGCAACTGATGCACGCGCTGAAAGCCCGCCGCCGCGGCGAGATCCTGCTGTTCGCCATCCCCGTCGCGACCATGAGCGTCTTTACCGCGCTCGCCGGGCAGGCGGTCCTGGCCGGCCAGACCGATCCGGGCCGAGAATGGGGAGCGCTGGCCATGCTGGGCGTCTGCTGGGCCGTGCTGGCGGCGGTGCTGGTCGCCGGCCTCTTGGCCCGGCGCGCCCCGCGCGACGGCTCGTCGGTGCGCCAGACCCTGGAGGCCCTGCTGGCCGCCAACCGCCGGGCGCGGGTCAACTACCGAATCTTCTGGATGAGCCTGCCGGTGTTCCTCGTTCCGATGCTGGTGGCCGTGGTCCAGCTGCACGACGTGGGCAAGACCACCGACCGGAACATGGTCCAGATGCTGGCGGTGTTCGGCCTCGCCCTGGGCGCCAGCGTCGGCTGGAACGCGCTGCGGTTCTTCAGGGTGCTGAAGCCGGAACAGCGGCGGCTGGAGGGCTTGCTGGCGGAGTATGGGGAGTAGGCGCCCAGCGTTGTGCGTCCTTCGAGGCCCGCTACGCGGGCGCCTCAGGATGAGGAGCACTGTTGCTGAGGTCCTCATCCTGAGGTGCGAGGCGTAGCCGAGCCTCGAAGGACGCACCGCTCCTACCCCGGCACGGCCCCGAACTTCCCCGCATTGTAGTCGTCGATCGCCTGGATGATCTCCTCGCGGGTGTTCATCACGAACGGGCCATGGGCGAAGACCGGTTCGCCGATCGGCTCGGCGTGGCCCAGCAGGACCACCGCGCCCGCCGGGCAGTCGAAGGCCACCGCGTCGCCGTCGTCGTTCAGCTCGACCAGGTTCCAGCGCGAGGCGGCCTGGCCGCCGACGGCGATCTCGCCGGAGACCACGTACAGGAACACCGCCCGGCCCTTGGCGACCGGCAGGGTCACCGCCCCGCCCGGCGCCAGGCGCACGACGCTCATCTCGATGCCGATCAGCGACGGGAACGGCCCCGTCACGCCGTCGACCGCGCCGGAGATCACCTCGATCGTCGCGCCGCCGGTCTCGACCTTGGGGATCGCGTCAGCCTGCAGGCCCAGATAGTTCGGGTCGGTCATCTTCAGCCGGCTGGGCAGATTGACCCACAGCTGCAGGATCTCCAGCGGCCCGCCCGCCTGCTTGAAGCTGGCCGGCGACAGCTCGGCGTGCACCAGGCCGCGGCCGGCGGTCATCCACTGCACCCCGCCCGGGCCGATGACGCTCTCGTGGCCCCCGCTGTCCAGGTGCGAGAGCTCGCCGTCCAGGATGAAGGTCACGGTCTCGAAGCCGCGATGCGGATGCGGCCCGAACGGCAGGCCGCGATTGTTGGCCGGATAGACCTGCGGGCCATGGTGGTTGAGGAACAGGAACGGATCCAGCTGCGGGATCGCCGGTCCGGGCAGCGGGCGGCGCGTGGTCAAGTCGCCGATGTCGTCGCGCTGGGCGGGGTGAAGGCGCTTGAGGGTTCTGGCTTGCATTTTACCTCCGCTCATCCCGGCGAAAGCCGGGACCCAAGCTGATGTCCCAGCAAAGACGTACGCGATTGTGAGCCACGGCGCGAAGCCTTCGGATTCGGCTTGGGTCCCGGCTTTCGCCGGGATGAGCGGAATATGGGGAGAAAGTCAGGAAATCCCTGCGGCGCTCAGCACCGCCGCCTGCCGCTGGGCCAGGCCCTCCTCCGAGAAGCCCTCCAGCGATCGCTCGAACAGCGCCTTCCAGTTATGCCGCGCGCCCAGATGCAGGAAGGCCGCGCCCAGACCGATGGCG
The DNA here is from genome assembly GCF_004342605.1 of Caulobacter sp. BK020. Taxonomy (GTDB): domain Bacteria; phylum Pseudomonadota; class Alphaproteobacteria; order Caulobacterales; family Caulobacteraceae; genus Caulobacter. Next base: position 83,388 of record NZ_SLZL01000003.1, on the reverse strand, counting down.
GCGCGGTCCATGAACACGAACTCGCGCGGGATCAGCACCGGCCCCTTCGCCTTCAGGGCCTGGCGCACCTTGAAGGCCTCGCGCCGGCCGTACTCGCCGGGCGGCACGTCGTCGGCGACGCTGCGCACCCGGTCGTCCAGCAGCGGACCGTAGATGAACCGGGCCCAGACGTTCAGAACGTCGACCAGGTCGTCGTTGAGATTGGCGAAACCCCAGCTTCGGTAGGCCTCGACCTGCTCGGCGCGATCGTCGTTCGACAGAGCGCGGTACAGCCGCACCACCCCGCCCACGAACTTCGGCGGAAAGATGCGGATGCAGCCGAAGTCCAGCAGGTTCAGATGCGCCGCGCCCTCGCCGCCGAAGGTGTAGTTGCCCAGGTGCGGGTCGCCGTGGATGATCCCCAGGTGGGTCATCGGGCTCCACCAGGCCTCGAACAGTAGGGCGGCGATGCGGTCGCGGGTCTCCTGCGACGCGTCCTTGAAGGCCAGCAGCCCCCGGCCCTCCAGCCAGGTCATGCTGAGCAGGCGCTTGGTCGACAGGGCGGGCACGGGCTCGGGAACCTGGATGTCGTCGCGCCCGGTGAAGAAGCCGCCATAGACGGCCATCAGCCTGGCCTCGCGCTCGTAGTCCAACTCCTCGCGCAGCCGGTCGCCGACCTCGACGATCATCTCGGTCGGATCGATCGAGCCGTCCATGCGCTTGAACAGGCCGATCAGGGCCCGCAGCTGGGAGAGGTCGCTTTCGACCGCGCTCTGCATGTCGGGATATTGCAGCTTCACCGCCAGGGCCCGGCCGTCGGGGGCGACGGCGCGGTGCACCTGGCCCAGGGAGGCGGCGGCTGCGGCCTCGTGCTCGAAGCTCTGGAACCGACCGGCCCAGTCCGGCCCCAGCTCGGCGGCCATCCGCCGGCGCACGAACGGCCAGCCCATGGCCGGGGCGTTGGTCTGCAGCTCGGCCAGCTCGGCGGCGAATTCCGGCGGCAAGAGGTCCGGCACGGTCGCGAACATCTGGGCCGCCTTCATCAGCGGGCCCTTGAGACCGCCCAGGGCCGCCTTCAGCGCCTTGGCGTTGCGAGCGTCGGCGCTGTCGCCGCCGAACAGGCTGTTGGCGCCGTAGCTGACCGCCGCGCCGGAGAGACCCGCCCCGACCTTGGCGAACCGCGACACGCGGCCGGCCAAGCGGTTGCGTTCGGGGTCCCTTGGATTATCGGACACGCCGCAAACCCCCTCCGGCCCTTCGGGCCACCTCCCCCAGAGGGGGAGGATCTGCACCGTAACAGATGCTCCCCCTCTGGGGGAGCTGTCGGCGAAGCCGACTGAGGGGGATCACACCAACGCCTCGAACTCGTCCACCAGCCGCTCCAGCTGGGCGCAGCCCGCGGCCCAGAACGCCTTCTCGCGTGGGTTCAGGCCGAAGGGCTTGAGCGCCTCGACATAGGTGCGGGTTCCGCCGGCGGCCAGCAGGTCCTCGTAGAGCGGTGCGAAGGTTTCCGGATCCTCGCGGCGCCTCTCCATCAGGCCCCGCACCAAGAGGTCGCCGAACGCGTAGGCGTAGACATAGAACGGCGCGTGCACGAAGTGGCTGACATAGGCCCAGTAGTGCTCGTAGCCCTCGTTCAGGGTCACGGCCGGGCCCAGGCTCTCGGCCATCACCTCGACCCACAGCCGGCCGATCTGGTCGGGCGACAGCTCGCCGTCCTTGCGGGCCTCGTGGAAGCGCCGCTCGAACCGGTGGAAGGCGATCTGGCGGACCACCGTGTTCAATCCGTCCTCGATCTTGCCGGCCAGCAATCCCATGCGGTCCTTGGGCGTGGCCTCGGCCAGCAGGCGGTCGAACACCAGGCCTTCGCCGAAGATCGAGGCGGTCTCGGCCAGGGTCAGGGGCGTGTCGGCCAGCAGGGTGCCCAGCGGCGCGCACAGGGTCTGGTGCACGGCGTGGCCCAGCTCGTGGGCCAGGGTCAGCACGTCGCGCCGCTCGCCCATGTAGTTCATGAACACATAGGGATGCCGCTCGGCGGTGACCGGATGCGAATAGGCCCCCGACTGCTTGCCGGCCCGCGGCCGGGCGTCGATCCACGGCCGGTCGAAGAAGGTCGCGGCGGTGTCGGCGAACTTCGGGGCCAAGGCCTGGAAGCTGTCCAGCACCACCGCCTTGGCCTCGGTCCAGCCATAGGTGCGCGGCGCGGCGGCGGTCAGGGGCGCGTTGCGATCCCAGTAGTCCAGGGTCTTGCGGCCCATGACCTTGGCCTTCAGGGCGTAGTAGCGGTGCGACAGGCGCGGATAGGCCTCGACCACCGCCTGCTCCAGGGCGTCGACCGCATCGGCGTCGACCTCGTTGGCCAGGTGGCGCGACTGGGCCGGGCTGTCGAACCGCCGCCAGCGATCCTCGACCTGCTTTTCAAAGGCCAGGGTGTTAAGCACCAGCCCTTGGGTCGAGGCGCGTTCCTCCAGAGCCTTGGCCAGGCCGTCGGCGGCGGCCTGGCGGCGCTTGCCGTCGGGGTCGGACAGGCGGTTCAGGGCCTCAGGCAGGGTCAGGGTCTCGTCGCCGACCTTGGCCTGGAGCCTGGCCAGCGTCTCGTCATAGAGCCGCACCCAGTTGCTGACGGCTGGACCGCGATCGACGATGTAGCGCTCCAGGTCGGGCGTCAGTTCGTGCGGGCGCGACAGGCGCAGGCGGCGCAGCCAGGGAACCCAGCGGGCGGCGGCCGGATAGGCCTTCAGCGCCGCCTCCAGTTCGCCGTCCTCCAGCTGGTTCAGCTCCAGGGAGAAGAACAGGCTTTCGGCGGCGATGGCCGAGGAGCGGGCCCGCAGGTCGGCCTCGAACTTGGCCCAGGCCGGGTCGTCGCGCGCGGTCGAGGCGGCCAGGCCCGCATAGGCGCCCACGCCCCACAGGCCGTTGGTCGCCTGCTCGTACAGCCGGATGCCGCGATCCAGCAGCACGCCCAGGCGCTCGGGCTCGCCGCGAGCCTGGAGGAACAGGCCCTCCAGCGAGGCCAGTTCGTCATTGGCGGCCTTGGCGGCGGCCAGGTCGATCTCGATCTTGGGATCGTCGCGACCGGCATAGAGGTCGGCGAGATTCCACTCAGGCAGGGTTTCGGTCTTGAAGGGCGCGTTCATGACCAACGGATATGGCCCCGTCGAAAGACGCGCGCAATCGTGGCCGTGGGTTTTCCATCGCGAGGGCGGATCGTCGCATTACAGCGAATTAAAGGGCGCAACGGCGAGTCGGGCCTTAGGATATCGGCGGTCGGTGGACGCCGCTGATGAGGGACGGGACGAGGGGCAAAATCGATGATCAGGATTTCCGCTTCCGTCGCGCTGGCCCTGAGTCTTCTCGCCGCGCCCTGCGCTATGGCGGCCGACAAGCCCCAGCCGATGGGTTGGCTGGCCCAGACGTTCCGCAGCGCCGTGGTGTTCCACAGCTGCACCGAGCGGCTGAAGGAGAAGTTTAACATCGGACCGCTGGACGGGATCGACATCACGCACATGGATGCCGACGGCGATCCGGCGGGCGTCATGGACGTCAAGTTCGAAGCGGTCACGGTCGAGAAGAAGACCCAGCGCCGGAGCCACTTCGTCGGCGTCTGCCATGTCGGCCGCGAGGGCGAAACCCGGATCGACGCGCATCTGGTCAGCCAGAACGGCGGCGCGGTCCGCCGCGTGCCGCCGGGCAAGGTCGTGGGCTGAGACGGCGGATGGTCACACCCCGTTAAGGGCGACCGTTAACCCCTGACTCACGTCTCCGAAACCCGGTCTTTACCCGCCGCCTGTATCACTCTGAACCAACAAGAGCCCTGTCCCATGTCGGACGCGGCCGGTTCACGTGGGTGTCTGCAAATGTCCAAGACGGTTCTCGTCGTCGATGACGATCCGACTCAGCGTCGGCTGATCCAGGCCGTGCTCGAGCGCGAGGGCTTTTCGGTGTCGCACGCCGAGAACGGTGACGCGGCCATGGCCCACCTGGCCAGCGGCGCCCCCGTGGACGTCGTGCTGCTGGACCTGGTGATGCCTGGCCTGTCGGGCCAGGACACCCTGAAGGAGATGCGCGCGCGCGGCTATTCCCAGCCGGTGATCGTGCTCACCGCCAGCGGCGGCGTCGACACCGTGGTCAAGGCCATGCAGGCCGGCGCCACCGACTTCTTCATCAAGCCGGCTTCCCCCGAGCGGATCACCGTCTCGATCCGCAACGCCCTGTCGATGGGCGACCTGAAGGGCGAGGTCGAGCGCCTGACCAAGCGGGCCAGCAACCGCACCACTTTCGCCGACCTGATTGGAAACTCGCCTGCCATGACCCTGGTCAAGCGCATGGGCGAGCGGGCCGCCAAGTCGTCGATCCCGATCCTGATCACGGGCGAGAGCGGGGTCGGCAAGGAGCTGATCGCCCGCGCCGTGCACGGCGGGTCCGACCGAGCCGGCAAGCCGTTCGTGGCCGTCAACTGCGGGGCCATCCCGGAGAACCTGGTCGAGTCGATCCTGTTCGGCCACGAGAAGGGCAGCTTCACCGGCGCCACCGACAAGCACCTGGGCAAGTTCAAGGAGGCCGACGGCGGCACCCTGTTCCTCGACGAGGTCGGCGAACTGCCGCTGGACATGCAGGTCAAGCTGCTGCGCGCCCTGCAGGAGGGCGAGATCGACCCGATCGGCTCCAAGCGCTCGCAGAAGGTGGACGTGCGCATCGTGTCGGCCACCAATCGCGACGTCGCCCACGCCGTGTCGCAGGGCCGGTTCCGCGAGGACCTCTACTACCGCCTGAACGTCTTCCCGATCGAGGCCCCGTCTCTGCGCGAGCGCCGCGAGGACATCCCCGCCCTGGTCGAGGCCTTCATCCGCCGCTTCAACGTCGAAGAGGGCAAGCGGGTGGTCGGCGCCGCGCCGGAGACCCTGAAGCTGCTCGGCGCCTTCGACTGGCCCGGCAACGTCCGCCAACTGGAGAACGCGGTCTATCGCGCCATCATCCTGGCCGACGCGCCCTATCTGCAGCCCTACGACTTCCCGGCCATCTCGGGGATCGTCGCGCCGCCGCCGGAGACCGTCACGCCGGTCGCCGCCGCCCAGCCCGACCTGCCGGCCGTGCTGCAGGCCGCCCACGCCGCCATGGCCCGCGCTCCGGCCCAGGACGCGCCCGTGCGCATCCTCGACGACCGCGGCCACCTGCGGACCCTGGAAGAGATCGAACGCGACCTGATCCAGCACGCCATCGAAGTCTATGCCGGCCACATGTCGGAAGTGGCCCGGCGCCTGGGCATCGGCCGCTCGACCCTCTACCGCAAGGTCCGCGAGCAGGGCATCGACGTGGACCTGAAGGAAGCGTCGTAGGCTTCAGTCCTTCTCTTCCACCGCCCGTCCGCGCCGCCCAAACCCCTTGCCGCGGGACATCGGCTTGCGCTCGCCCTTCGCCTTGGCGGCGATTTCCTTGAGCTTGATCGTCTGGTTGACCGACATGGCCTGGCCGGCGGCGCCCTTTTCGGGATCGCCGAACGCGCGGCCATAGGTCTCGATGCGCTGGGCGACCGAGCCCAGGAACTCGCCCTCCCATTCGGAAAGCTCGATCCCGGCCTTGTCGGCCGTGCGCCGGGCGCGCCTGAGCGCGTTGAGAGCCGCCTTGCGGGCCTGGGCGCGGGGATCGGGCGGCTTCTTGGCGCGCATGCGGACAGACTAGCGAGCGTCGGCGGCGAGACGCACGCGGAAAAATCGTGGTTGCGGCGGGGGACAGGCGCATGCGCCTGTCCCCAATCAGGGGCCGGGCTAGATCTCGCCGATGGCCGACAGGTACAGGTCCAGGATCGCGTCCTCTTCCTGGCGCTTTGCGCGGTCGGTCTTGCGCAGGCGAACCACCTTGCGCAGAATCTTGACGTCGAAGCCGTTGCCCTTGGCCTCGGCGTAGACCTCCTTGATCTGCTCGGCGATCTCGGTCTTCTCGACTTCCAGGCGCTCGACCCGGTCGATGATGCTCTTCAGCTGGCCCTGGGCGGTGGAGTTGAGCACATCGGCGTGCGGGGCGGCGTCGTCGGCCATGGTGGAGGTCTCGCGAAAAGGCGGGAAACGGAAGGCGCGGAACCTAATGGCAACTGGCCGCCAGTGGAAGGCCGATTCCCCGCTCTTTTTTCTTTACTTCAGCGCCCTTCCACGCGTCCGCGCGAGACTTCGGCCAGGGCGGCCAGGTCGGGCGTTTCGCCCTCGCCCACCAGCAGCGTCTCCAGGCCGCTCTCGACCAGGTCGGCCAGCGGCAGGGCCAGGCCCTTCTCGTCACCGGCGGCCTGGGCCAGGCGCACGTCCTTCAGCGCCAGGTCGGCGGCGAAGCCCGGCGGATGGTAGCGGCCCTCGGCGATCATGGCGCCGTAGATCTTGTACACCGGAGCGGCGAAGATCGTGCTGGTCAGCACGTCCAGCAGGTCGGCAGCCGGCACGCCGTGGGCCGCGCCCAGGGCCGCAGCCTCGCCCATGGCCTCGACGGCCGAGACGATCATCAGGTTGCCGGCGATCTTGACGGCGTTGGCGCGCACCGGGTCCTGCCCCATCGGCCAGACCTTGGCGGCCAGATCCTCCAGCACCGGCGTCGCGGCGGTCACCGCCTCGGGCGCCCCGGCCGCCAGCACGTTCAGGCCGCCGGCCCTCGCCACCGGCGGACGGCCGAACACCGGCGCGGCCACATAGCCCAGGCCCAGCCCGGCGTGCCGCTCGGCCAGCTCGCGCGCGAAGGCCGTGGAAATGGTGGCGAGGTTGACGTGGACCAGGCCCGGCCGGGCGCGCGGCAAGGCGTCCAACAGGACGTCGCGGATCGCCTGGTCGTGGGCCAGGATCGACAGGACGAGATCCGCCTGCAGCGCGCCCTCGACGCTGTCGGCGGCGATCGCGCCCCGGGCGGCCAGTTCGGCGGCGGGGCCCGGCGAGCGGTTCCACACCGTCACGGCATGGCCCTTCTCCAGCAGGTTTTCGACCATGGCCTTGCCCATGGCCCCCAGGCCGATGAAACCGATGTGCATGGAGAGGCTCCCGAAAGGACTCATGCGGAGCCAGCCCTCCGCCTCAAGGGCTACTTAAGCGTCGGAGCGCCTAGAGCAAGCCGTGGCGCTGGATCACCCGCCGCAGGGCCGACGGATCGGTGAAGTGATGAACGTGAAAGCCCAGAACGTCGGCCGCCTCGATATTCGCCAGGCTGTCGTCGACGAACAGCAGGTCCGCGGGCTCCAGCCCGGTACGCTGCAATGCGATCTCGTAGATCCGCGCCTCGGGCTTGATCACCCGCTCATGGCCCGACACGACCGTGTCGCGGAAGTGGCGGAAGGCCGGGCTCATCGCCCGCACGCCGTCCCAGGTCTCGTGGGACATGTTGGTCAGACCGAACTGCGGGACGCCACGCCCGGCCAGGTCCTCGATGACGGATTCGGTCTCGGGAATCGGGCCCGAGAACATCTCGTCCCAGCGGCTCCACCAGGCGGCCAGATGCTCGGCGTGATGGGGATATTGGGCGCTGCGGGCGGCGATGTTGTCGGCGAAGCTGACGCCGCGATCGGTGGCCGCGTGCCAGTCCAGGGTCCCGACATGCGAAAGGAACCGGTCGAGATCGGCCGGTTCCTTGAAGATCTTCGCGTAGAGCGTGCGCGGGTTCCAGCGCACGATGACGTTGCCGACATCCCAGAGCAGCGCCCTGGGAGGCCGGACGGGCGTCATCAGCCTTGCTTGGCTTTGAAGCGCGGGTCGGTCTTGTTGATGATGTAGATGACGCCCTTGCGGCGGACCATCTTGCAGTCGCGGTGACGCGACTTCAGCGACTTCAGCGAGCTACGAACCTTCATGACCGTCTCTATACTCAGCGGAGAGGTTCGCGGCCGCCGTGAGGGCGAAAGGAACATCCGGGATGTTTCGGAGGGCGTGCGTATAAGCAGGACGGTCGCCGGAGTCAATGCGCGGCTTGGCCCCAAAGCGCGCCACCACGCCGGATTCAGCGGCAAAGGCTCCACAGCCTCAGCTCGACCGGGCGGAACCTTAACCGCTCTGTCGCCCTTGTGATTGCAGCCCCGTCGCGAACCCCGGTAGCCTGCCCTGATGGATAGACGCGTTTTCCTCGTTCTGCTGCTGGCCGGTTGCGCCGACACCTCGACCAATGCGCCGCTGGCCCCGTCGGTCGCCTCCCCGCCCCCGCCGCGCGTGCCGCCGCCCGCCCCCGCCGCGCCCAGCGCCGACCCGGCCGCCTCGGGCCAGGCCGTCGGCTTCGACGCCTGGCTGGCGGCCTTCAAGCAGAAGGCCCTGGCCGCGGGCCTGACCCAGCAACTGCTGGACCGCGAACTGGACGGCGTGACGCCCGATCCCAAGGTGATCTCGCTGGACGGCCGCCAGCCGGAGTTCTCCAAGCCCGTCGGTGACTACATCAAGGGCGTGATCAGCGACGACCGGGTGGCCGTGGGCCGCGACAAGCGCGACAGCCTGACCTTCCTGCCGGCCATCGAGCAGCGCTACGGCGTGCCGCGCGACATCCTGCTGGCCGTCTGGGCCATGGAATCGGCGTTCGGCAAGATCCAGGGCAATTTCGACGTCGTGCGCTCGATGGCCAGCCTGGCCGCCGACGGCCGGCGGCGGAACTGGGCCGAGGGCGAGCTGATCGCCGCCCTGAAGATCATCGCCTCGGGCGAGGACACCCGCGCCCAGCTGAAAGGCTCGTGGGCCGGGGCCATGGGCCAGACCCAGTTCCTGCCGTCCAACTACCTGTCGACCGCCGTCGACTTCGACGGCGACGGCCGCCGCGACATCTGGGGCAGCGACAGCGACAGCCTGGCCTCGGCCGCCAACCTGCTGAAGAAGGGTGGCTGGAAGCCTGGCGTCGGCTGGGCCAAGGAGGTGATCCTGCCGACCGGCTTCGACTACAGCCTGGCCGAGGGGCCGCGCGAGGTTCCGTCGTGGTGGGAGGCCAAGGGCGTCAAGCGGGCCGACGGCCTGCCCTGGACCGCGGCCGACGCCGCCTCGCCCGCCGGCCTGATCCTGCCCGCCGGCTGGTCGGGCCCGGCCTTCCTGGTCCTGCCCAACCACTTCGCGATCCGCACCTACAACAACTCCACGTCCTACGCCCTGGGCATCGGCCTGCTGGCCGACCGGTTCGCGGGCGGCGGGCCGCTGGTCGCCGCCTGGCCGGCCGAGACGCCGCTGAACCTGGCCGACCGCATGGCCGCCCAGATCGCGCTGGGCCGGCTGGGCTTCGACCCCGGCCCGGCCGACGGCGTGATCGGCGCGGGCACCCGCAAGGCCCTGCGCGCCTGGCAGGCCGACCGCAAGCTGCCCGCCGACGGCTATCTGTCGTCCGACATGGTGGCGCGGCTGAAGGCCCAGGCGGGGATCAGCTAGAGCGTCGCGCGGAAAGGTGGACGCTGGTTTTCCGCCAAGCGATGCGAAAGCGAACCGCGCGGTTTGCTCTAGTGGACGGTGATGTCCACCGCGATCCGGCGCACCGCGCCGTCGGGGCTTGAGCCCTGCAGCACCATCCGGTCGTGGCCGGTATAGCCCGCGGCGGCGGTGTAGAAGGCCTGATGACCCGGCACCTTGCGGTGGTTGCAGGCCGAGCGCGGATTGCCCGGCGGAAAGGCCGCGAAATAGGGCTCGTCCTTGATCACCGCCGCGCCATGAGCCGGCGGCTCCAGGATGGTCAGGGTGGCGCCCGGCGTCTGGACCGAACAGTCGGGGTCGATGGCCGCGTTGGCCCAGACCCGGACCGGCGTCGTGCCGACCACGGCCTTGTCCACGTGCAGCCTCTGATAGCCGGAAACCGGCAGATGCGGCTGGGCCGATGCGCCGGCGGCGATGGCCAGGCCCGCCGCGCAGGCCAGGACGAATAGCTTGGAACCCACGGTCGATCTCCCTGAAGCGACACCTTCAGGAGGCTGCGCGCGGTTCGTTGCACGACTGTTTCACGCCTGGAACAGGCCGGACCCTCAGTGCGGTCCCGTGGCGTCGATCGAGCTGGCGTCCACCACCTGGGCCTCGTCGCGGGCCTCGCGGGGGGCCGAGGCGTCGCCGACCCGGCGCATGACCGGATCGATCAGGGCGTAGGCCACCAGGCCGGCCAGCAGGGCGACGTTCATCAGGTAGGGCGAAGGGTGGGCCCACTTGTAGAGCGCCACGCCCAGCACCGGGGCGATGATCACCGAGGCGCCGTTGATGGCGCTGATCGCTCCGGCCACCGCCCCCTGCTCCTCATGCCCCACCGACAGCGAGGCGCCGGCCGTGAAGCCGGGCCGGGCGAAGCCGTAACCCAGGCTGCACAGGGCGAAGCCGACCACCAGGGTGTGGTAGTCCGGCGAGAAGGCGACGATCAGGTTGCCCAGGGCCGCGCAGCCCGCGCCCAGCCACAGCAGCTGGCGCGGCGCCAGCCGCAGCATCCGGATCAGGCCCCACTGGGCCAGCAGGCTGGCCACGGCTCCGGCCATCATCGCGACGCCCGCGAAGGCGGCCGCCTTGGCCGGGGTGATGTTCAGCTTGTCGATGACCATGAAGCCCAGGGTCTGCTGGTTCACGGTCTGGGCGCTGGCCAGCAGGAAGCCGTAGAGGACGAAGGGCAGGATCCGCCGGTCATTCCAGCGCACCCGGGCCCGGGGCGCCGCCGTCCCCTTCGAGCCCAGGGCGCCGCCTGCCCGGTCGGGGATCTCCTCGGGCCGTTCGGGCAGGCCACGCAGCACCAGGACCAGCACCACCCCGGCGATCAGCGCGAACGAGAACATCGGCCCCGACAGGGTCAGCAGCGGAAAGACCAGGAACGGCGCGACGGCGGGCCCCAGGATCGTGCCCAGGCCGCTGGCCGAGGCCATGGTGGCCAGAGCGTTGGTGCGGTCGGCCGGCGCGGTGCGGTCGGCGACATAGGCCTGCGCCGCCGGGTTCGAGGCGCTGCCGACCAGGCCGAAAATCCCCCGCGACAGGGCGGCCCCGGCGAATACCGCCAGCGGCGCCATCAGGCCCTTCAGCCCCATCAGGATGAAGAAGCCGAAGCCCAGCATCGACACCGCAAAACCGGCCATGCCCAGGATGACCATCGGCTTGCGGCCGCGCTTGTCGGACATCCGCGCCCAGACGGGCGACATTACGCCCCACAGCAGCGCCGACAGCGAGAAGATCGAACTGATCAGCACGTCGGGAACGCCCACCTGGCGGCCGATGGCCGGCAGCACCGTCTGCAGGGCGGTGTTGCCCGCGGCGCTGGACAGCAGGACGGCGAACAGGATGGCGAAGGCCCGGCCCTTGGCCTTGTCGTCGAGTCGCCCAAAAAGATCCGTGTCCGGGCTGGCGGCGCTCATGCTTCCCCTCCGACGCGCGTCGCCGGTTGGTCCGGTCTGTGGCGTCAAACACCTGTTAGGCGGGTGCGGCGAAAGGCGCAACAGCGCCGCAAAGCCCCGCTCACCTTGGATTAAGCATTAACGGCGATGATCGCGGCGCAAGTTACCCGGGGCCTTCCACGTCATGTTCCAGATCATCGGCATCGTCCTGCTGTTCGGCCTCGTGTTCGGCAGCTTCATCATGTCCGGCGGCAAGATGGACGTGATCATCGAGGCCGCCCCGCACGAGCTGATGTGCATCCTGGGCGCGGGCATCGCCTCGTTCCTGATCTCGAACTCGATGACCGTGATCAAGGCCACGGCCGGCGGCTTCGGCAAGATCTTCGCCGGCCCCAAGTGGAAGACCAGCGACTATCGCGACCTGCTGAGCCTGCTGTTCCTGCTGACCAAGACCATGAAGTCCAAGGGCGTCATCGCCCTGGAAAGCCATATCGAAAAGCCCAACGACAGCTCGATCTTCCAGCGCTACCCGAAGATCACCAAGGACCACTTCGCCGTCGACTTCATCTGCGACACCCTGCGGATGATGACCATGAACCTGGAAGATCCCCACCAGGTCGAGGACGCGATGGAGAAGCAGCTGGAAAAGCACCATCACGAGGGCCTGGCCCCGGCCCACGCCCTGCAGAGCCTGGCCGACGCCCTGCCCGCCCTGGGCATCGTCGCCGCCGTGCTGGGCGTCATCAAGACCATGGGTTCGATCACCGAGCCGCCGGCCGTGCTGGGCGCGATGATCGGCGGCGCCCTGGTCGGCACCTTCCTGGGCGTGTTCCTGGCCTATGGTCTGGTCGCGCCGTTCGCCACCCGCCTGACCGCCGTGGTCGACGAGGAAGGCGCGTTCTACAAGATCATCCAGTCGGTTCTGGTCGCCCACCTGCACGGCAACGCCGCTCAGATCAGCGTCGAGATCGGCCGGGGCAACGTGCCCAGCGAGGCCCAGCCCAGCTTCCTGGAACTGGAAGAAGCCCTGCAGGCGATCCCCAACGAGGCCTAAAGGGCCTGATCACGAACCGATCACGGATCCGTGAACAATTGTCTTGCCCCTGCTACAGAACTGATGTTCTGTGACGCTGTGACGCGGTCGCCTGGACCGCGATCGCCCAAAAAGCAGTCGCAAGGGAAGTCCCTATGACCACCAAGATTCTCCGCTCGATCCTGATCGCCGGCATGGCCGTCTCGGCCCTGTCGCTGGCCGCCTGCGGCAAGAAGGCCGAAGAGTCGGCCGACGCCTCCTCGAAGGCCGCTCAGGACGCCGCCGCCTCGGCCAGCACGGCCACGGACGCGGCTTCGAACGCCGCCACCGCCGCCGCCGACGCCAACAAGGCCGCCGCCGACGCCGCCGCGGCTCCGGCCGCTCAGGACGCGACGACCGCCGCCGAAGCGCCCGGCACGGCCCCCGCCCCGGCCGCCGCCGCGCCCGAAAAGAAACCCGAGCCGGCCGCCCACTAAGAGCCGGTTCGCCTCGCAGCGATCGGAAGGGCCGTCCGCGAGGGCGGCCCTTCTTCTATGGACGCTCGCGGCCCTATAAGCGGCGGATGAGCGATCCCGCCGCCCCTTCTCCCGCCTCGCCCCCCGCCTCGCCTCTCGTCTGGCGCGACGACGGCCTGCCGCAGTCGGCGCTATACGGCGACGTCTATTTCTCCAGCGCCGACGGCCTGGCCGAGACCCGGGCGGTGTTCCTGGCCGGCTGCGATCTTCCCGCCGCCTGGCGGGGCCGCGACCGCTTCGTGGTCGGCGAGCTGGGCTTTGGCACCGGCCTGAACATCGCCGCCCTGCTGGACCTGTGGCGGCGCGAGAAGACCGCCTCTTCGGAAAAGGGGGGCCAGCGCCTGCACGTCTTCTCGATCGAGGCCCACCCGATCACCCGCGACGAGGCGGCTCGAGCCCTGGCCGTCTGGCCCGAACTGGGCCAGGCGGCCCAGGTCCTGCTCGACCATTGGCCCGGTAGGGCGCGCGGCTTTCACCGCATCGACCTGCCCGGCTTCGACGCCACCTTCGACCTTGCGGTGATGGACGTCGAGGACGCCCTGGCCGCCTGGGACGGCGCGGCCGACGCCTGGTTCCTGGACGGCTTCTCGCCGGCCCTGAACCCGGCGATGTGGCGCGAAGAGATCCTGTCCGCCGTGGCCGCTCGAAGCGCCCCGGGCGCGCGCGCCGCCACCTTCACCGTCGCCGGCGCCGTTCGGCGCGGCCTGGCCGCCGCCGGCTTCCGGGTCGACAAGCGCCCCGGCTTCGGTCGGAAGAAGGAGCGGCTGGAGGCGGTGATGCCCGGCCGGCCTGCCGCCGCGCCGCGTCCGCGCCGCCTGGCGGTGATCGGCGGCGGGATCGCCGGCGCCGCCATGGCCCGCGCCGCCCGGGCCGAGGGTCTGGAGATCACCGTGTTCGACGACGGCGAGGCGCCAGCCTCCGGCAATCCCGCCGCCCTGGTAACCCCAGCGCTGGACGCCGGCGGCGGTCTGCGCGCCACCCTGCCCGCCCAGGCCTTCGCCCGCGCCGTCGCCCTCTACGCTCAGGCGCCCGAGGCGGTGATCGCGCGGGGGGTGCTGAAGCTGGCGATCGCCCCCCGCGATGGCGAGCGCCACGCCGCAGTCGCCGTCCAGGACCTGTTCGAGCCGGACGCCATGGTCCTGCGCGACGCGGACGCGGCCGCCGCGCGGCTGCTCGAACCCGTCGGCGCCAGCGCCCTGGACATGGTCGACGCCCTGGTGGTGGAGCCCGCCTCCGTGATCGAGGCTTGGCGCGGTCCGGCCATCCTGGCGCAGGTCGCCCGGCTGGCGCGCGAGGACGAGGTCTGGCGGCTGTTTGGTCCGGACGACCGCGTGCTGGCCGAGGCCGACGTCGTGGTGCTGGCTGGAGGCGCCGGCCAGGCCCGGCTGTGGCCCGCCGCCCCGATCCGCCCCGTGCGCGGCCAAGCGACCTGGACCGATCGCCCGACACCCGCTCCCGCCGCCGCCGCCTTCGGGGCCTATGCGGTCCCCACGCGCGATGGGGTGCTGTTTGGAGCCACCCACGATCGCGGCGACCTCAGGACCGACGCTCGCGAGGCCGACGACCGCCGCAACCTGCAGGCCCTGGCCAAGGGCCTCCCCAGCCTGGCCGCCCGCTTGTCCGACGCGCCGCTGCGAGGCCGCGCCGCTGTGCGCGCGACCACGGCTGACCACCTGCCACTGGCCGGCGCGGTCCCGGACTCGCCCCACGGCCTGTTCGTCCTGGGCGGCCTGGGCGGGCGCGGTTTCTGTCTGGCGCCGCTTCTGGCCGAGCATCTGGCGGCGCGGATTCTCGGTGTCCCTTCACCCTTGCCGCAGGCCCTTTCGGACCTGCTGGAACCCGCGCGATTTTCGTCGCGCGCCTAAACCTGGAGCGGTATGATCGGGTCCACGGGAGAAGGCCAAGGCGCCTGGTCGGCGCCGTTCGCCACGAGAGCCGACGCCCCAGAATGTCGGCCTGACCGGGGCCCGACGCCCTCTCGGGCTTCCGGACGATGGCGCTCCCGATACCGTCGGGGGCGTCTTTCTTTTTGGGGACGCATCAGCCGCGAAATCGTGGGCCCGAATGGACAAAGGGCCCGGCGTCGCCGCCGGGCCCTCCATCTTCGTCGTGATCGCGATCGTTAGAAGTTGATCGAGATCGTGGAACGGCGGTTCAGCGGTTCCTTCACGCCATCGCCGGTGGCGACGGCCGGTTCGCTTTCGCCCTTCCAGTCCACCGCCAGGGTGGTGGCGGCGACACCGGCGCCGACCAGAGCGTCGGCAACGGCCTTGGCGCGGCGCTCGGAGAGCTTGGCGTTGTACTTCGGAGAGCCCGAGGTGTCGGTGTGGCCGACCACGGTGATCTTCGTCGCGTTGCCGCCCTTGGCGTAGTCGGCCGCTTGCGAGACCACGGCCTGGGCTTCCGGCGTCAGCACGTACTGATCGAACGGGAAGTAGACCACGAACTCACGCGCCTCGTAGGCCGGGGCCGGCGGCGGCGGAGGCGGCGGAGGCGGGGGTTCCGGCGGCGGGGGCGGCGGGGGCGGAGGCGGCGGCGGGGGCGGCGGAGGCGGCGGCGAGCCGAAGGTGTAGCGGACGCCCAGCGTCAGCGAGGTGTCCTTGTACTTGCCTTCGTAGGTGCCGACGTCGGTCACCGCGCCGAAGTGGCCTGGACCGCCGACATTGGTGGTCACCGAACCCCATTGCAGGTCGTCGGTCTGCAGATAGCGGCCGGTCAGGTCCAGCGACCAGTTCGGCGCGAAATCCCAGGCGATGCCCAGGATGCCCTGGTAGGCCAGGGCCTGGTCGACGTCGTCGAAGCTGGTGTTCTGGAACTGCGCGGCGCCGGCGGGCACGCCCGACAGCTGGCCGTAGACCTTGTTGTGGACCCAGGCCGTACCGACGCCGGCGCCGATGAACGGACGCCAGCTGGAATCGGGCAGGAAGTCATAGATGACGTTGGCCATCAGGGTGGTGGCCTTCAGGTCGCCATTCGGCTTGCCGCAGGTCGGGGCGGCCGCGGTGCGCTCGACGCCGGCGGTGCACAGGCCGATCGGCTGAGGATCAGCCGCCGAACCGCGGACGCTCTTGATGTCGCCCGAGCGGTAGCCGTACTCGCCCTCGACGCGCCAGTTCGGGGTCAGCTTGTAGCCGAGACGGCCAAACGCCGCCCAGTCGTCCTTGGTGGAGAACGTCCAGTCGGACGCGCCGGTGGACGACGAGGCCTTGACGCCGTCGGTCGTATGGTACCCGACGTCGCCGGCGACGTACCATCCGCTCAATGCGCTTTGGGCGGAGGCGCCCGACGCGGCGCACAGCGCAAGCGTCGCGACACCAGCCAGCAACCGGAATTTCATGATGCAACCCTCTACATGAATGTCGTGAGGTCGGCTTGGGAGCGACCTCACGACGACAAACGCGCCAGTTGCGAAATCAGGTGTGGCCAAGGCGCCACATTTCGACCATTTCGTCGGAAAAACGACTTAGGATCCGGGAACCGGATCATCGATGCTGCGCGAGCCCTGTGTGCTGTCGACGCAAGCCTTTGAGCATGATCAAGAAGGTGCGTCCCTGGGGCTTGATCGAGGGACGCAAGAGGGCTTGAGCCCGAACCTGTCTCAGCGGCGCCGCCTCAACCCCGTCGCGCCCAAACCACAAGCGACTAGCGTTGCTCGTGACGCGATATTTGCGAAAATCTCATCCCGAGCCCCTTGGCGCTAAGGCGCGGAGCGCGTTGACCTAAAGGGAGAGAAGGAATGGTGGACGCGACAGGGATTGAACCTGTGACCCCTACGATGTCAACGTAGTGCTCTCCCGCTGAGCTACGCGTCCGCCAAAGCGGCCTGGAAGCGCTTCAAGAAGCGTCCCGGGCGGGAAGGTGTGGGGGTATAGCGGCGGCTTGGCCGTCGCGCAACCCGCCTTTCGGCGACCTCCCAAAAAATTAGGCGGCCATCATCTTTTCGACCTCGGAGACGAGGTCGCGCAGGTGCACGGGCTTGGACAGCACCTTGGCGCCGGCCGGCGCGCGGTCCTGGGCGGACAGGGCCACGGCGGCGAAACCGGTGATGAACATGATGCGCAGCGACGGGTCGCGGGCGGCGGCCTGACGGGCCACCTCGATGCCGTCCATGCCGGGCATGACGATGTCGGTCAGCAGCAGGTCCCAGGGCGTGTCCAAGTGCTGGACCGCCTCTTCGCCGTCGGCGCAGGCGGTGACCTCGAAGCCGGCGCGCTCAAGGGCGCGGGCGAGGAACCCGCGGAGGGAATCATCGTCTTCGGCGAGGAGGATGCGGGCCATGCGGTCAGTTTCCAGGCGACAGGCGGGATTTGGAAGTGAGAATCTAGTGAAAGACGGTAAATCGGGGATGAACCCGGCCCGCGCTGTCCACAGCTAAAGCCAGGCCCACGCCTCCACCACATTATACCGCGGACCGTCAGCGTTTGACCCGGAACCGCGAGGCCGCGACAATAAGCGCATGACCGCATGGGAGCCGATCGCTTCGAAAACGCCGACGACGGCGGAGCACGGCTTCTCGCCGGCCTTCGAGGTGATGCGCGCCCGCGGCGAAGGCGAACCGCCGCCCACGCCGCTGGTGTTCGCCTCGCCCCATTCCGGACGCCTCTATCCCCCCGACATGATGGCCGCCGCCCGGCTAGCCGCCCAGGACCTGCGCGGCTCGGAAGACGCCTTCGTCGACGACCTGATCGCCGACGCGCCCGCGCTTGGGGTCTGCGTGATCCGCGCCCGACTGGCCCGGGCCTATATCGACCTCAACCGCGACGCCTGGGAGCTGGACCCGGCGATGTTCGAGGACGTCCTGCCCGACTTCGTCCAGGCCCGCACGGCGCGTGTCGCGGCGGGGCTCGGCGCCATCGCCCGGGTGGCCGGCGAGGGGCGTCCGATCTATGCTCGCAAGCTGACCTTCGCCGAGGCCAAGGTTCGCATCGAGACCGCCCACCGCCCCTATCACGACGCGCTGGACCGCCTGCTGGCCCAGGCGCGCAACGCCCACGGCCTGGCGATCCTGGTCGACTGGCATTCGATGCCGGCGGCGGCGGCGCGAGGACACCGCGCGCGCGGCGGCGGGCCGTGCGACATCGTGCTGGGCGACCGCTTCGGCTCGGCCTGCGGCCCCGGACTGACCACGCTGATGGAGAAGACCCTGGAGGGCCTGGGCTATCGCGTCGCCCGCAACGCGCCCTACGCCGGCGGCTACACCACCGAGCACTATGGCCGCCCGTCGCGGCGGACCCACGCCATCCAGGTCGAGATCAACCGTGTGCTCTATATGAACGAGACGACCCGCGAGCCGACGGACGGCCTGGCGCGGCTGAAGGCGGACATCGAGTCGGTGGCGGCCCGCCTGGTCCAGAGCGACTGGACCGCGCTGCTTTAAAACGCCCACGTTCCGGTTCTTGAGGGAAAAGCTCCGAACGCGGCCATTGGCCCTGGGTTCGCCCAGGTCACGGGCAAAAAAAAGCCCGGCTCGAAAGCCGGGCAGTTCATTAGGGAGGAAACGCCCAGGAAGGGCAGAGGCGGCAGCGCCGCCTCACAGGTTGCTTATAGGGTGCGCTGCGAAATCGATCAAGCAAAATCAGCGGACAACGCTGTCTTTTTTTGGAGCCCGCAAGCTGAAACCCTTTGTAACACAAGGGCCAGAGAACGCTGCTCTCCAAGCTTGACCGATTCCGGGATCAATGCTGCGGCGCACAATTAGTTGCCAAAGAAACGACACCTGAGCGCAACTTTCGCAAACCCTATGAATTTAAGGGGTTTGAAGCCGACACCGGTTTCCTGGCCAATGTGTCGCTCAAGGGTGGGGTGGATAAACGCCGCGCAGTCGCGTAAAAGCCGCGCGCCTGACGCGCGCAGCGTCAAACCCCATCTGTTTCCTCCCGAAAGTTCGCCTTCTCCATGTCCATGCGAAACATCGCCATCATCGCGCACGTCGATCATGGCAAGACCACCCTCGTCGATCAGCTGCTGGCCCAGTCGGGCGTGTTCCGAGCCAACGAGGCGACCACCGAGCGCGCCATGGACTCCAACGACCAGGAGCGCGAGCGCGGGATCACCATCCTGGCCAAGTGCACCAGCGTGCTGTGGAACGGCGAGGCGGGCGAGACCCGCATCAACATCATCGACACCCCCGGCCACGCCGACTTCGGCGGCGAGGTCGAGCGCATCCTGGGCATGGTGGACGGCTGCGTCCTGCTGGTCGACGCCGAGGAAGGCGTCATGCCGCAGACCAAGTTCGTGCTGACCAAGGCGCTGAAGATGGGCCTGCGCCCGATCCTCTGCATCAACAAGGTCGACCGCGCCCACGCCGATCCGGACCGCGTGCACAACGCCGCCTTCGACCTGTTCGCCGCCATCGGCGCCACGGACGAGCAGCTGGACTTCCCGCACATCTACGCCTCCGGCCGCGCCGGCTGGGCCACGCTGGACCTGAACCAGCCCAACGACAACCTCGCCCCCCTGTTCGACCTGATCGTCCGCCATGTGCCCGAGCCCAAGCAGATCGAGAAGAAGGACGAGCCGTTCCAGATCCTGAACGTGCTGATCGAATCCGATCCGTTCCTGGGCCGCCTGCTGACCGGCCGCATCGAAAGCGGCAAGGCCGTTCCCGGCATGGCCATCAAGGCCCTGGACCGCAACGGCAAGGAAATCGAGCGCGGCCGCATCACCAAGGTGCTGGCCTTCCGGGGCCTGAAGCGCCAGCCGATCGACGAGGGCGCCGAGGCCGGCGACATCGTCGCCATCGCCGGCATGTCCAAGGCCACCGTGGCCGACACCCTGTGCGCCCTGGACGTCAACGAGGCCCTGCCCGCCCAGCCGATCGATCCGCCGACCATCTCGATGACCGTCTCGGTCAACGACAGCCCGCTGGCCGGCCGCGAAGGCGACAAGGTGCAAAGCCGCGTGATCCGCGACCGCCTGCTGCGGGAAGCCGAATCCAACGTCGCCATCAAGGTGACCGAGAGCACCGAGGGCGACGCCTACGAGGTGGCCGGCCGCGGCGAACTGCAGCTGGGCGTGCTGATCGAGAACATGCGTCGCGAAGGCTTCGAGGTGTCGATCAGCCGTCCGCGCGTGGTGTTCCAGACCGATCCGGAAACGGGCAAGCGCCTGGAGCCGATGGAAGACGTCATGATCGACGTCGACGACGAGTTCTCGGGCATCGTCATCGAGAAGCTGTCGCTGCGCAAGGCCGAGCTGCGGGACATGGGCCCGTCGGGCGCCGGCAAGACCCGCATCCAGCTGACCGCCCCCTCGCGTTCGCTGATCGGCTATCAGGGCGAGTTCCTGACCGACACCCGCGGCTCGGGCGTGCTGAACCGCGTGTTCAGCCACTACGAGCCCTACAAGGGCGCCATCGACCAGCAGCGCAAGGGCGTGCTGATCAGCAACTCGGACGGTGAAACCGCGGCCTACGCGCTGTGGAACCTGGAAGAGCGCGGCGTGATGTTCGTCGGGGCCGGCGAGAAGACCTATCAGGGCATGATCATCGGCGAGAACGCCCGCCAGGACGACCTCGACGTCAACCCGATGAAGGCCAAGCAGCTGACCAACGTCCGCGCCTCGGGCAAGGACGAGTCGATCCGCCTGACCCCGCCGCGCCGCATGACCCTGGAACAGGCGATCGCCTACATCGAGGAAGACGAGCTGGTCGAGGTGACGCCCAAGAACATCCGCCTGCGCAAGCAGGTGCTGAACCCGTCGTTCCGCAAGCGTCGCGTCAAGGAAGAATAGTCGGCGCCTGGAGCAATCCGGGAACGGACGGTCAAAAGCCCGCCATCTCCTTGGGATGGCGGGCTTTTTTCGTGCGCGCGGCGCCTACGGTTAACCGGCGTTTCAGGAACCCCGGTTAGCTTGGCGCGTGGGATGTGGGGCATCCTGGCAAGCGGGCGGGATGACGACGTGGACACGGCCAGGACCGAACGGAAGCTCTCCAGCGGGCTGACCTTCCTGCTGTCGCGCATCGTTTCGCGCCTGCCGCCGCCCGTGCCCGAGTCGATGGCCGGTC
Source organism: Caulobacter sp. BK020 (assembly GCF_004342605.1). Lineage (GTDB taxonomy): Bacteria > Pseudomonadota > Alphaproteobacteria > Caulobacterales > Caulobacteraceae > Caulobacter. The sequence goes on along the minus strand of NZ_SLZL01000003.1, from coordinate 62,581 downwards.
GTGTCCGCTGGGAGCAGCTGGCCAGCATCCTTCGCCTGACGCCGGTGATGATGACCGCCAACATCGTCAACGCCCTGCTGGTCTGTCTGGCGGGATTCGCCGGTCCGCACCGGACCATCCTGTTTCTCTGGACCGCTGTCGTCGTCTGCTACGCCTTGCTGGGCCTGTACGGCTGGCTGGCGGCCAGGCGCAAGAAGAGCGGCAAGAACACCGTCTCGGCCCGCGGCGCGCGACGCGTGGCGCTGCAGGCGGGCCTGCTGGGCTGCCTGTGGGGCGTGTTGCCGATCTTCGTTCTCGACGACCACAGCGTCTACATGAACATGCTGGTGGTCGCCCTGATCGCCGGCATGATCGGCACCGGCAGCTTCGCCCTGCTGACCCTGCCGATGGCGGCCCTGGCCTACACCACGCCGCTGGTGGTCGGTTCGCTCTACGTCCTGCTGACCAGCCAGCAGCCGATCCTGCTGGCCTTGGCCGGACTTCTGATCTTCTGCTACCTGGTCGTGGGCCTGTCATGCCTGTCGCACGCCAAGGTTTTCGTCGATCGCCTGGTGGCCGGCGACGAGCTGGAACGCCAGAAGCAGGTCGTCAGCCTGCTGCTCAGCGACTTCGAGGAAGGCTCCAGCGACTGGCTGTGGGAGGTCGACGCTACGGGGGCCCTGACCTACGTCTCCGAACGCATGGCCGAGGCGGCGGGGGTTCCCCGCGACGCGCTGATCGGCCGCGTGGTCGGCGGGCTGGACGCCCGGATGGCCGAGGCGCCCGAAGGCCTGGCCTCCACCCTGGCGGGCCTGCTGGCCGACCAGAAGGCCTTCCGCGACGTGGTGGTCTCGGTGACGGTGGGCGGCGAGATCCATTGGTGGGCGCTGACGGCCAAGCCGATCCACGACATGGCCGGCGCCTTCGCCGGCTTCCGCGGCGTCGGCGCCGACGTCACCCAGGCCCGCCGGGACCAGGAGCGCATCACCCGCCTGGCCCACTACGACGTGCTGACCGGCCTGCCCAATCGCCTGTCGTTCCTGCAGGCCCTGGGCGGCGCCTGGGACGGCAAGGGCCGTACCTCAGGTTGTGCGGTCCTGTGCCTGGACCTTGACCACTTCAAGGGCGTCAACGACAGCCTGGGCCACCCGATCGGCGACGCCCTGCTGGTCGAGGCGGCCCGCCGCCTGCGCGCCTGCGTCGGCGAGGCCGGGATCGTCACCCGCCTGGGCGGCGACGAGTTCGCCGTCGTGGTGCGCGACGATCTGGAGCCCGGCAGCCTGGGCGGCCTGGCCCAGGCCATCGTCGACGCCCTGTCCCTGCCCTACGCCCTGAACGACCACCACGTGTCGATCGGGGCCAGCGTCGGCATCGCCGTCGCCCCCGCCGACGCCGGCGACGCCGACACCCTGCTGAAGAACGCCGACCTGGCCCTCTACCGCGCCAAGGGCGACGGGCGCGGGGCCTACAGGTTCTTCGAGGCGACCATGGACGTCTGGGCCCAGGAGCGTCGGGCGCTGGAGATCGACCTGCGCTCGGCCTTGCGCAACGACGAGCTGAAGCTGTTCTTCCAGCCGCTGATCGGCGCCAAGGGGCACGAGATCACTGGCTTCGAGGCCCTGTTGCGCTGGCAGCATCCACGCCGCGGCCTGGTCGGGCCTGACGACTTCATCGAGTGCGCCGAGCAATGGGGCCTGATCTGCAGGATCGGCGAGTGGGTGCTGAAAGAGGCCTGCCGCCAGGCGGCCGCCTGGCCCGCGCCGCTGAAGGTGGCGGTGAACCTGTCGCCCAACCAGTTCGCGGCCGGCGACCTGGTCGACCAGGTGCGAACGGCCCTGCGCGAGTCGGGGCTGGAGCCTTCGCGCCTGGAGCTGGAGATCACCGAGGGCCTGCTGCTGCGCGACACGGCCGGCACGCTGGACCAGCTGCGGGCGCTGAAGGACCTGGGCGTGCGCATCGCCATGGACGACTTCGGCACCGGCTATTCCAGCCTGGCCTATTTGTGGCGGTTCCCGTTCGACAAGATCAAGATCGACCGCACCTTCGTGGCCGAGATGTCGGGCAACCCCGCCATCGCCGACATCCTGCGCACCATCACCCTGCTGGGCCGCACCCTGAACCTGGAGGTCACGGCCGAGGGCGTGGAGACCGCCGAGCAGGCCTCGATCCTCGAGGACATGCGCTGCGACCACTTCCAGGGCTATCTGTTCGGCCGCCCCATGCCGATCGCCGACATTCCCGGCTACCTGCTGGAGAACACCGTCCAGCGGCTGCGGCGCGCCCCGGCCGCGGAAGCGACCGTCGCGAACGAGGCGGCGGCGGGGTAGAGGCCCGCCGTCAGCCCCGGTCGCGCCCGCGGAACAGGCCCAGGATCCATAGCAGCACGATCGCCCCGACCGTCGACACCAGAAGGCTGCCCAGCCAGCCGAAGAAGTGGATGTGGAACATCCTGGCCAGGAACGCGCCGACCAGCGCGCCCACCAGGCCGACGATCAGGTTGGTGATCAGGCCGTGATTGCGGCCCATGACCTGCTCGGCGATCCAGCCGGCGAAGATGCCGATGATGATCGCGCCGATGAAGCCCACACCGATCATGTCGTTGTTTCCTGACAGCCAAGGTTGTTCTGGAAAATGCCCGAAACCGCGCTTGGTTGCCACCGGACTAACGCGCGGTGTCGACCCGCGCCACCACGCTCATGCCCGGACGAAGGCGGGCGACGGCCTCCTGGCCGGGATCCAGGGCGATGCGGGTCGGCAGGCGCTGGACCACCTTGGTGAAGTTGCCCGTGGCATTGTCGGGCTTGATCACCGCGAATTCCGAGCCGGTGGCCGGGCCCAGCCGCTCGACGTGGCCGCGCAGCTTCAGCCCGCCCAGGGCGTCGACCTGGACCACCGCCGGCTGGCCAACGCGGATGCGGGCGGTCTGGGTTTCCTTGAAGTTGGCGGTCACCCAGGTCTGGCGCGGCACGATGCCCATCAGCTGGGTTCCGACGGCGACGTACTGACCCAGCTTGACCCCGACCTCGCCGACCGCCCCGTCCTCGGGCGCGCGAATGGTGGTGTTGGCCAGGTCGATGCGGGCCAGCTCGACGGCGGCCCGGGCGTTAGCCAGGGTCGCCTCCAGCCCCTCGCGGTTGACCCGGGTGGTCGCCAGGGCCTGACGGGCGATGTCGGTGTTGGCCTGGGCCTGGGCGACGCTGGCCGTGGCCTGGCGCTGGGCCACTCGCAGCACGTCGCGCTGGCTGGGCGCCAGCCAGCCCTGGGCCAGCAGCGGCTCGGCGCGACGGAGATCGACCTCGGCCTTGGCCAGGGCGGCCTGGCTGCTGCTGGCCTGGGCCAGGGCGAGGCGGATCTGGGCGGCGTTGGCGGTCTGGGCCTGCAGGTTGGCGTCCAGCGCCGCCTGGGCCGACTGCACGCCCGCCTCGGCCTGGGCCAGCCTCTGGCGATAGATGCGGTCGTCGATCTGGACCAGCACCTGGCCGGTCTTCACGGGCTGGAAGTCCTTGACGGTCACGGCCGCCACATAGCCGTCGACCTTGGGGGCCAGCAGGGTGACGTAGCCGCGGACATAGGCGTTCTCGGTGCTCTGCACCGCGCCCGTGAACGGCGGCAGCCTCCAGGCGTACAGCACCAGCAGTACGCCGCCGATCCCCGCGACGATCACCGGAACGGCGGCCCGCGACCACAGGCGCTTGGCCGGTGGCGGAGCGGGCGAAGCGGTTTGGGGATCGGACATCAGGCGGCCTCCACGGGCGTCAGCCGGGCCGCGCGCCGCTGGCGCAGGTCCGTCCGGACGCGCAGGAACAACAGATAGGCGAAGACCAGCAGCGCCATCACGGCCACCGTGGCGAACACGTCGTCATAGGCCAGCACCGTGGCCTCGCGCGTCGCCTGCTGGGCCAGCAAGGCCGCGCCCTCGCCGCTGCGCAGGCTCGGATCGGTCAGCACCCCGGCGTAGGACCCCGACAGCTGCCTGACGCGCAGGGCCACCTGCGGGTCGGTCAGGCTGAGGCGGCTGACGATGGCGTCGGAATGCACCCGCTCGCGGATGGTCATCAGCGTGCCGAGGAAGGCCGAGCCGCCCAGGGCGCCGATCACCTGGCCAGTCGAGAACAGCACGATGAAGCTGACGATATATTCCTGTCCCATCCGGATGGCGCGCGGGAAGCCGGCCAGCAGGGCGGCAGGCAGGAACAGGGCGCCGGCGAAGGCCATCATCCCCTGGCTCAGATACATCTGCTCGGGCCGGGTCAAGCTGGTGGACCGGCTGTCCAGCCAGGCGGCGACGGCGACCATCAGCAGGGCGATCAGGGCCGGGGTGCTGACGTGCTCTGGATTGATCGTGAAGGCGACGATGACCATGCCGGCCAGGGTGGCGAAGACCATGACCCACGACAGCCCGGCCATCTGGTCGTTGTTCATGCCCAGGGTCTGCAGGAGGCCGAACGCGCCCACACCTTGCTCGGACAGCACGATGCGAAACAGCAGGATGATCACCAGCAGGCGCAGCAGGTCGGCGCTGGTCAGCCAGCGCAGGTGGATCAGCGGCTTCCTCCGATGCAGCTCGACCAAGGCCGAGGCGACCAGCAGCACGATGGCGGCCACCAGGCACCAGCCGAGCCAGGCCGTGTCGAACCACCAGACGAAGCGCCCCTGCCCCAGCACCACGCACAGCAGGGCTATGCCCGGCGCGAACAGGGCGAAGGTCAGAAAATCGCGCCATTCAAACATCTCGACACGCGGGATCGGCGGCAGGCGCAGCAGGTTGACGGCCGACAGGCAGACGATGCTGAGCCCGATCTCGGCCAGGTACAGACCATGCCACTGGCCGGTGTCGAGCAGGTCCGACGACACCAACCGCGACAACGGCAGGGCCAGTTGCGCCCAGCCAATGCCCAGGGCGAGGCCGACGATCCGCCGCTCCGGGGGCGCGGCCTCGACCATGTAGAGCAGGGTCAGGGTCGACAGGGCCGAAGCGGCCATGCCGGCGACGGCCCGCACGGCGATGGCCGAGCGCAGGTCGTTGCTCAGCAGGTGGGCCAGGCCGATCACGATGAACAGCCCCAGGCCGATGTCGGCGAACAATCGCAGCCCGTACTGGAAGCGGAACTTCACCGCCAGCAGGCCGATCGTGGCGTTGGCGGCGGTGTAGGCGATCGACAGCCAGGCCGACTCGTTGGTGTAGGCGCCCAGCGAACCCTGGATCCAGGGCAGGTTGTTGTTGATCAGATTGGCGCCCAGCCCCTGGGTCAGGCCCAGCAGCATCGACACCGCGCCGTAGGCCAGGCCGTGGGCCCACGTCCAACGCGCGGATGGGGGCGGCGAAGAGGGCGAGGCTGGGACGGCGCTGTCGGTCAAAGGGCGTTCACCTCCATGATCCATCCACCGCACGGCTGGCCGGGAAGGAGCGGACAGGACGGGGCTTTGGCTCCAACGGTCCAGCTAGGCTTTCGCTCCATCCGTTCACCGAACCTAGGCTAAGGCCGCCGATGGGGCTTGAACAAACCCACGATCGCGCAACCCATGCTAGGCAAGGCCTCAAGGAGTCCCCCGCCATGGTCCACCCCGTCTATGCCGACCTGCCCACCACCATCTTCGAGGAGATGAGCGGCCTGGCGCGCCAGATCGGGGCGATCAACCTGGGCCAGGGCTTTCCGGACGACGCCGGGCCGATGGCGCTCCGCGAAAAGGCCGGCCAGGCGCTGATCACCGGCACGAACCAGTATCCGCCGATGCGCGGCCTGCCCGCCCTGCGCCAGGCGGTGGCGGCGCACTATGGCCGCACCCAGGACCTGGACCTGGACTGGGAAGGCGAGATCGTCGTCACCTCCGGCGCGACCGAAGCCCTGGCGGCGGCGTTCCTCGGCTTGATCTCGCCCGGCGACGAGGTGGTGCTGTTCCAGCCGCTGTACGACGCCTACCTGCCGATGGTGAAGCGGGCCGGCGGCGTGCCGAAGCTGGTGCGCCTGACGCCGCCGCACTGGCGGTTCGACCGGGCCATGCTGGAGGCCGCCTTCAGCGAGCGGACGCGGATGGTGGTGCTGAACACGCCCCTAAACCCGGCCGGCGTCGTCACGCCCAACGAGGATATGGCTCTGCTCGCCGAATTCTGCGTCAAGCACGACGTGATCGCGGTCTGCGACGAGGTGTGGGAGGCCGTGGTGTTCGACGGCCGCAGGCATCGGCCGCTGATCGGCTATCCGGGCATGCGCGAGCGCACGGTGAAGATCGGCTCGGCCGGGAAGATGTTCGGCATGACCGGCTGGAAGGTCGGCTTCCTGTGCGCCGCCCCCGCCCTGACCCGAGCCCTGGCCGGCGCCCACCAGTTCCTGACCTTCACCACTCCGCCCAACCTGCAGGAGGCGGTGGCGTTCGGCCTCATCGAGCCCGGCGACTGGTTCGAGGCGATGCCCGCCGGCCTGCAGCGCTCGCGCGACCGGCTGGCGGCGGGCCTGCGCGCGGCGGGCTTCGCGGTGCTCGACAGCGGCGGCACCTATTTCCTCAATATCGACCTTGCGGCCTCGGGCATCGACGAGGACGACCGGACCTTCGCCGTGCGCGCCGTGCGCGATCACGGCGTGGCCAGCATCCCGGTCTCCGCCTTCTACGCCGAGGACCCGGTGCGCCACATCCTGCGCCTGTGCTTCGCCAAGGCGGACGAGACGCTGGACGAGGCGGTGAGGCGACTGGCGGCGGCGCGAGGCTAGGCCGGCGTCGGCCAAGCCCTTGGATTGGGCGCCGATGCTCTGGTCGGCGTGGTTGAACAGCGCCTTGATGTGAGCGTCCTGGAACCGCTGGGCGTACATGGCCAGGGTGATCGCCTGGCCGTGCTCGGCCAGGGCCGGGACCATGGCCTTGACGCGCGCAATGGTTTCCGCGCCCAGCGCAGCCGTTCTCGCTGTCTGGGCTTGATCGGATCCGTCGCTAGGACGCCGCGGGTCGGGAAGGCTCGGCCTTGGGCAGGCGGAAGTGGATGGCCAGATCCAGGCTCTGGGCGATGCGAGCGGCCTTGGCCTGCATGGCCGTAGCGACCTGTGGCGACATCATCTCGGCGGTCGTCTGGTTCCACAGCGCCAGCCAGCGGCCGAACATCTCCGACGGCATACGGTGACCGTGCCGCACGTGGGCCTGCATCGGATTGCCCTTGTAGCGACCGGTGGTCAGCATCACCGACGACCAGAAGTCGACCAGGGTGGCCAGGTGCCGGTCCCAGTCCTCGACGGCGTCGTTGAACACTGGCCCCAGCTCGGCGTCGGCTCGCACACGGGTGTAGAACCGGTCCAGCAAGGCCGGCAGGGCGGCTTCGATCTCGGCGGCTTGGCTGGAGTCCATGGCGAAGGCCTAATTGATGCGTTGAAAACGTATCAATAAGCCCACCCTGGAACATGCAATGAGAATACCAGTCTTAAGTAGTCACCCTTAGTGGCGGCGGCCGGTGTTCCGATGCGCCTGGCGCGCCACACCGACTACGCGATGCGGGTGCTGCTGCACCTGGCCGCGCGGCGGCAACGGCCTGCGTTCGGCATCACCGACGCCGGCGAGTTGTCGGCCGCGACCTAGACCAAGGTCGCTTCCGCCTCGGCCTTGTCCACCGGCGCTCCACCGCGCTTGTCCAGCACCTGGACCAGCACCGACAGCAGGTCGCGCAGGTCGATCGGCTTGGCGATGTGGGCGTCCATGCCCGCCTCCAGGCAGGTGTCGATCTGGGTGCGCATGACGTCGGCGGTCAGGGCGATGACCGGCAGGTCGGCCCAGCGCGGATCGCGGCGCAGGCGGCGCGTGGCCTCCAGCCCGTCCATCACCGGCATGTTGACGTCCATCAGCACCAGGTCGAAGGCCTCGGCCTCCAGCGCGTCCAGCGCCTCGCGGCCGTTCTCGACCTCGACCAGGTCGCAGTCGAACGGGGCCAGGAACAGCTTGATGACCCGGCGGTTGACCGGGTGGTCGTCGACGACCAGCACGCGGCGGCCCTGCAGGGGCGAGCGCGCCGGTTCGTCCTCGTTGGCCGCGCCGAACGCCGAAGCCGCGCCATCCATCGCCGCCCCGGCGGCGACATCGACCTGGAAGTCCAGTCTGAACGTCGAGCCCACGCCTTCGCGGCTGTCGACCAGGATCTCGCCGTCCATCAGCTCGGCCAGGCGGCGGGTGATGTTCAGGCCCAGGCCCGTGCCGCCGAAGGTGCGGGTGGTCGAGGCGTCGGCCTGGGTGAAGGCCCCGAACAGCTTGGACAGGGTCGCAGGACTCATGCCGATGCCGGTGTCGCTCACCGTCAATCGCACCGTCGTGCGTCCGGTCAGCGGGTCCGGCGCCCAGGCCAGGGTCACGTCGACGCGGCCGACCACCGTGAACTTAAGGGCGTTGGACAGCAGGTTGGCCAGGCACTGGCGCACGCGCACGGCGTCGAACAGCAGCATCGGCGGCGGGTCGCCGGCCAGGGTGAAGGTCAACTCGACGCCCTTCTCGCGAGCCGTGGGCTGGTAGCCGCCGACCAGGCGGGCGCAGACCCCGACCAGATCGCCAGCCGTGGGGGCGATCTCCAGCTTGCCGGCCTCGATCTTCGACAGGTCCAGGATGTCGTTAAGCAGCACCAAGAGCGTGTCGCCGCTGTCGATCATCAGCTCGACCTGCTCGCGCTGGCGGGTGTTGAGGTCTTCGGTGCGCAAGGCCTGGGCCATGCCCAACATGCCGTTCAGCGGCGTGCGTAGCTCATGGCTCATCACCGCCAGGAAAGCGGATTTAGCTTCGTTGGCGGCCTCGGCACGACCGCGGGCCTCCTTCAGCCGCTCCGAGGCCCGGCGCAGATAGACGCCCCAGGCCACCCCGCCCAGCACCAGCACGCCCAGCAGCATGGCGATGACGATCGAGGCATGGGCCAGGCGGCGGTTCAGCTCGACCTCGGCGGTCAGGCGCTTGCTTTCGTCCCGCTTGGACTTCAGCTCGGTCTCCAGGGCCGACGCCATCTGGGCGCCGTTGCGCGACAGGGCGGCCTGGGTCCGTTCGTGATCCTGCCGCCGCCACTGATCGAGCAGGCGGAAGGCCTCCTCGCCGCGGTGCTCGGCCACGGCGATATAGGCGCTCAGCAGCAGTTCGGCCTGGGGGTCGCGTTCCAGCCTGTCGACGGGGACGGCGCGCAACGCCTCCAGGTCGGCCTTGGCCGCGGCCGCGTCGCCTAGTTCGGCCCGGGCCTGGGCGCGCAGGCGCAGGCTGAGGCCCGTCAGGCGGTTGGTCGGGTGGGCGATTTCGAAATCGCCGTCGGCCAGGCACTGCAGCACCCGTCGCGGGGCGTGCCGGGCGCTGGCGATGCGGGCGCACAGATAACGGTCCCAGGTCTTCAGGTCCGGGTCGCCGGCCGCCTCGGTCATGTTGTGGTGCACGCCGGCGAAGTGCTCGGCGGCGTCCAGTTCGCCCACCTCGGCGGCGGTGTAGGCGATGTCGTACATGCGCTCGACCTTGCGCATGTAGAAGGCGTTGCCCTCGTCCAGGCGAGCCGCCTGGCTCATGTGATCCAGCGCGCCTTCCTTATCGCCGATGTAGGACAGCGTGTAGGAGTGCACCTGGTGCGTCTCGGCCAGCAGCGGGCGAGCGATGTCGCCACGGCGCTCCAGCTGGCCCGTCGCCTCGGCGGCCAGGCGCGAGGCGTCGGCCCACTGGCCCGAACGGCCCAGGCTGCGGATACGCTCGACCGCGGCCATCAGCCGGATGTTCGGTCCCGAACGATCCAGGAACCGGGTCCAGTCGGCCTCGGTGAAGGTGCGAAAGCCACCCGACTCGTGACGGTAGGCCATCTGCAGCAGGTCCACCAACGTCGCTAGCTCGGTGTCGTGGTCTTCCTCGGCCAAGTGGCGCACGCGGCGGGACCACTCGTCGAACTGCGGCTGGACCTGATTGCTCTTGTAGGCGTAGAGCACCGACCAAAGGCCGTAGAGGCGCTTGTCTCCGTGCTGCTTCAGCGCCCGACGCCCGACGCGCTCGATGTCGTCGTTCTCGCGGGCCGGCGGCTGGATCTCGTCGCGCCGGATCTCGCGATAGAGCGCGTCCAGCTTGGCCGACTGGGGCGACCGCGCGAAGGCCGGGCCGCAGACGCTGGCCGACAAGGTCGCGATCGCCGCGAGGAACAGGACGTAGCGCCGCAAGCCGTGGTTTCCCGGTGAACATCGGTACGCTACGAGAAAGGGCCTGTATTCAAAGTTAAGATTGGTCCGACGCGACGTTGCGCCGCAAAAAAGCGGCGCTGGGGGAAGGATTTCCCGCTTTTATGTCGGGAAGCCGACTTTCTGTCGCCACCTAGATGGTGGCGCCGCCATCCACCACCAGGGCTTGTCCGGTCATGAAGCTGCCGGCCTTCGAAGCCAGGTAGACCGCCGCCCCGGCCAGTTCGTCGGGCTCGCCGATCCGGCGTAGCGGCACGCCCTTGGTCGAGCGTTCCAGAGTCTCGGGATCGTCCCACAACGCCTTGGCGAAGTCGGTCTTGATCAGGCCGGGCGCGATGCAGTTGACCCGCACGTTGTCGGGACCGAACTCGTGGGCCAGGTTGCGGGCCAGCTGGAAGTCGGCGGCCTTGGAGATGTTGTAGGCCCCGATCACGGCGTTGCCGCGCAGGCCGCCGATCGAGCTGACGATGATGATCGCGCCGTCCTTCCGCGCGCGCATCTCCGGCGCGACCATGCCGATCAGCCAGTGATTACTGATGATGTTGTTGTCCAGGATCTTGCGGAACTGGTCGTCGGCGATACCGGCCAGCGGGCCGTAATAGGGGTTGGACGCGGCGTTGCAGACGCAGATGTCGACCTGGCCGAACGCTCGCCGGGTCTCATCGACCAGGCGCTGCAGATCGTCCTTCGAGGCGATGTTGGCCGGGACCGCGATCGCCGTTCCCTCGCCGTGCCGGGCGTTGATCTCGGCCGCCACCTCGTCGCAGGGGCCAGCCTTGCGCGAGGAGATCACCACCTTGGCGCCGTGCTCGGCCAGGCGCTGGGCGATGGCCTTGCCGATCCCCCGCGAGCTGCCCGTGATGATCGCCACCTTGCCGGCGAGGTCGAAGAGGGTGGTCATGGCGCGCTACCTAAAACGTTTGTTTGAATTTGCGACACAGTGAGGTCGCCCAGCGCGTGCGTCAAGCCGGCGCCGGCCACCGACCGGTTCCGAGCCGCTCTGCGACCTATTGCTGCACCACACTAGTCGATAGCGAGACGTCATGTATTGTTGAATACAAGTGACACTCTATTAGTCATACAATCACATCATCGCGACAATGGTAAATGATCGTCGTGCCAAGAATCTTAGGAAAGGAAAGTTTATTTAATCGCCTTCAGGCGGCGATCGCCCTGATCTGCGCGAGCTTTCTTGCCCTCAAGGTCTTCGTCGAATTCGATGTGGTCGAGCGCGCCTCCAGCCATGGCCCCGCGGGCTGGCGGATCGACGCCACGGCTTCGCTGCTGGCGGTCGTCGCCCTTTCCGGCTTCGCGGCCCTCAAGGCGTTCGAACTGCGCGCCGAGTCGGATCGGCGGCGGGCGGCCGAGCAGCGCCTCGTCCAGCTGGAGACGCAGGATCCGCTGACCGGCCTGGCCAACCGCGACCGGATGCTCGAATTCCTGGGCCAGGCCCTGCAGACGCGCAAGACGGGCGACGAGGTCACCGGCCTGCTGCTGATCGACCTGAAGCGGTTCACGCCGATCAACGACGCCCATGGCCGCGCGGTCGGCGATCGGCTGCTGCGCATGGTCGGCGAGCGCCTGCAATCGGTCGCGCGCGAGGGCGAGATGGTGGCGCGCCTGGGCGGCGACGAGTTCGCCGTCGTGCTGCCTCGCCTCGATTGCGCCCGGGCCGCCAGGCATCCCGCCCAGCGGCTGGTCCGCGCCCTGGAAGCGCCGTTCGAGATCGACGACCTGGCGCTGAGGATCGGCGGGGCGGCGGTCGGCGTGGCGACCAGTGCGAACACCGAGCTGCGTCCCGGCGTTCTCGTCCATCACGTCGACGCCGCCCTCCAGCGCGCCAAGCGCCAGCAGTCGGCGGACTCCTGCTCCGACCGGCGAGGGACGGGCAAGGCCTGACCCTTCGCGGCGAGGCTTTCGCCGAGGCGAGGCCTTGCGCCACCAAATTTCTCCGGCGATGTCGGAAGGGCGCTCGCGGAGCCGTCCTCGGGGCACGAACCGAAACCGGAGACAACGCCATGACCACCCTCGCTTCCATTGCCGACCGCGAACTGGTCCTGACCCGCGTCATCGACGTGCCGGCCGACAAGCTGTTCAAGTGCTGGACCACGCCCGAGCGTCTGCACGAATGGTTCTGCCCCAAGCCCTGGACCGTCTCGCACGCCGAGATGGACATCCGGCCCGGCGGCTCCAGCCTGATCGTCATGCGCGGGCCCAACGGCGAGGAGATGCCCAATCCCGGCGTCTATCTCGAAGTCGTTCCGAACAAACGCCTGGTGTTCACCGACGCCTTCACCTCGGCCTGGGTCCCGTCGGAGAAGCCGTTCATGGTGGCGATCGTCGAGTTCGAGGACCTGGGCGACGGCACGACCCGCTACACCGCCACCGCCCGCCACTGGACGGTCGAGGACCGCCAGGCCCACGAGCAGATGGGCTTCCACGAGGGCTGGGGCGTCGTCGCCGACCAGCTGGCCGAGGTGGCCAAGACGTTCTGAGCGCCGATCGGGGACAGGCGCATGCGCCTGCCCCCGTCCTATGCGCACTTGTTCCAGCCGCCCTCCTCCAGGTGAAAATGGTCGCGGTGCGCGGCGTTGTAGTCCGGGCTCAGCACGATCCTGAAAACCCGGCAGGCGCCGTTTCGCGCCGCCCGCACGAACCGGCCCTTGTCGCTGTCGGCGCGGAAGTCGGCCGCCACCGTGGCCCGGCGGCCGTCGGCGAAGCGGAAGCCGGCCACGTCCAGGGCGGCGGCGCGGGCATGGGCGCTGGGCCGCTCGCCGGGCCGGCCATAGATCGTGCGGCAGGCGTAGGTTCCGTAATGGTCCACCCGCGTCAGCCGGCCGTGCAGGATCTCGCGCGCCGCCGGGACCAGCACGTGGCGCTCCCATAGAGCGTAGTCCAGGGCCAGCGGACAGGTCATGACCGGCGCGGCGGGGGCCAGGCGGCCGGCCGCCCGCACAGTGTCGCGGGTCGAACAGAAGCCCGTCTCGCGCGTCTCGCCCTCGAAGAACCGCACCCCGCCCTCGCGCAGGGCGGCGCGGCAGGCGGCCGGGTCGGCGCCGATCCGCGCCAGCTTGCCGGCCGTGGCCAGGCCGATCGGCTGGCTCAGCGAGAACGGCTTCCACGGCAGGTCCTGCGGCGGCGCCAGGCGGCCGACCAGGGCGAAGACCAGCAGGCCAGCCAGCAGCAGGTCCAGCAGGAAGCCGGCCGCGCCGGCCAGCGACCGGGCGGCTGGCGAGGGTTCGGGGATCGCCAGTTTCACCTCCCATCCAACGGCGGGGCGGCGACGAAGTTCAGCCGCAAAGCTTGGCTTGTCGGCCGCGAACGGTCATTACCGCCGCGCTGGAGACGCTCATGACCCCCTCGAACAGCTGGCGCGGCCTGCTGAACGCCGAACTGGCCCCGCGCTTCGCCCTGCTGTGCCTGGGCATCTGGCTGAACGCCGCCGACACTCTGGTGACGGTGACGATCATGCCCAGCGTCGCGCGCGAGATCGGCGGCTGGCAGTATTTCGGCTGGTCGATCGCCGCCTTCCTGCTGGGGTCGATCCTGGCGGGCGCCTGCGCGGGCAAGCTGTCGATCCGCTTCGGCCTGCGCCGCGCCACCGCCCTGGCCGGGGTGGTCTATGCGCTGGGCTGCGCCATGGGGGCTCTGGCGCCGGAGTTCCTGACCTTCGTGGCCGGACGACTGGTCCAGGGTTTGGGCGCGGGAGCGATCGTGTCGCTGTGCTACGTGGCGATCAGCGCGATGTTCCCCGAAAGCCTGTGGCCGCGGGTCTATGGGGCGATCGCCGGGGTCTGGGGCGCGGCCACCCTGCTGGGCCCGCTGTGCGGGGGACTGTTCGCCCAGGCCGGCTTCTGGCGTGGAGCCTTCTGGTTCTTCGTGGTCCAGGCGGCGGTCTTCGTCGCCGCGGTTCTCGTCATGGTTCCCTCCGCGCCCAAGGCGCCGGAAGGCGGACGCATCCCGGGCCGGCAGCTGGCCCTGCTGACCCTGGGCGTGACCCTGATCGCCGCCGCCGGCGTCGTGCCGGGCGGAGCGGCGGCGGCGCTGTGTGCGGTGTCCGGGACCCTGGCCATGGCGGCCATGCTGGCGGTCAATGCGCGCATCAGCGACCGCCTGCTGCCGCGCGCGGCCGGCGACCTGGCCACCGCCACCGGTCTTGGCCTGGCGGTGATCTTCTTCTGCGAGGCCGCGACGGTCGGCTTCTCGGTCTACGGGCCGACCTTCATCCAGGTGCTGCACGGCGCCGGTCCCTTGCTGAGCGGCTATGTGATCGGCGGCATCGCGGCCGGCTGGACGGCCCTGTCGTTCGTGGTCGCCGGACTGAAGCCGCGGCACGAGGGCCTGGCGATCCGGGTCGGCGCCGCGGTCATCGTCGCCGGCGTCGCCTGGGGCGCTTTCGAGATGGTGCGCGGCGGGCTGGTCGGGATCACCTTGTCGATGGTGCTGCTGGGAAGCGGCTTCGGGATCTGCTGGGCGTTCCTGGCCAAGCGGGTGATCGGCGGCGCGCCGGCCGAGGAGCAGCCCCTGGCCTCGGCCGCCGTGCCCACCACCCAGTTGATCGGCGGCGCCACCGGCGCGGCGGCGGCGGGGGCCCTGGCCAACGCCCTGGGCTTCGCGCACGGGGTGACGCCCGACGGCGGCACAGCGCACGGGCTGTGGCTATTCGGCGCGTTCGTGCCGCTGGCGATGGCGGGGCTGCTGGCGGCGTGGCGGTTGGGACGGGATTAGGCTTCCGAAGTAAGGATGCCGGAGCGCGCCGTGGCTTGCTTGGTACTGAAAAGGTGCATACGTTATTAGTATATAACGGAGCCGATCGTGGCCAAGGACGCCGTCTTCACCCTGAAGCTTGAGCCCGAGTTGCGCGACGCGTTCATCGCCGAGGCGGCGGCCGTGCATCGGCCAGCCTCGCAGATCGTACGCGACCTGATGCGCGACTTCGTCCAGAGCCGGCATGAGACGCGGGACTACGAAGACTTTGTTCGCCGCAAGGTGGACACCGCCCGGACCGAGCGCCGGGCCGGCCTCAGCGTCTCCAACGAAGACGTCGAGACCGAGTTCGCGTCCCACCGCGCTGACCTGCTGAGAAAGGCGGACGAGGCCGAGCGGTGAAGGTCCGCTGGACGGCCTCCGCCAGGCTTGATCGTCTCGCCATCGCCGACCACATCGCCGCCGACAGTCCCAGAGCCGCCGCTCGCGTGGACACCCTGTTCACCGAGGCCGCCGCGTCCCTGGCGCGTTTCCCTCAGATGGGCCGCATCGGAAAAGTCCCCGGAACGCGGGAGGTTTTCCCACACGAGAGCTACAGACTGGTCTACGAAATCGAGGACGACACGGTCTGGATCCTCGCCTTGATCCACACCTCGCGCCAATGGCCGCCAGACCGCGGCTGACGGTGCGCCGCGCGGATCACTCTTTGTTCAAGGCGCGGCTTGATCTCTCAAACCTTCCGCCAGGGCCGCCGCCTCCACCAGCGCCACCACGTCGACCATGATCTGGGTGATCTTGAAGTCCTTCGGGGTATAGACCCGCGCCACGCCCATCTGCTTCAGGATCAGGGCGTCCCCGTCGGGGATGATCCCGCCCACCACCACCGGGACGCGGTCCAGGCCCTCGGCGCGCATCAGGCGGACGACGTCCTGCGCCAGGTCCAGGTGCGAGCCGGACAGGATCGACAGCCCCACCACGTGGGCGCGGCCCTCCCTGGCGCGGCGGACGATCTCCTCAGGGGTCGAACGGATGCCGTCATAGATCACCGCCATGCCGCAGGCCCGGGCCCGGGTGGCGATCTGTTCGGCGCCGTTGGAATGGCCGTCCAGGCCCGGCTTGCCGACCAGATAGGTCAGGGTGCGGCCCAGCACCTGCGAGACCCGCTCGACCTCGGCCTTCACCGCCTCGACGTCCTCGGCTTCGCCGGTCGAGACGACCACCGCCACGCCGGTGGGGCCGCGATATTCGCCGAAAACTTCTCGCAGGGCCCCGGCCCACTCGCCGGTGGTGATCCCGGCCTTGGCGGCGGCGATCGAGGGTTCCATGGTATTCCGGCCATCGGCGGCGGCGGCCTTCAGGTCCGCGAGGGCGGCCTCGACGGCCGCCGGGTCGCGGGCGGCCCGCCACGCTTTCAGCCGCTCGACCACGCCGGCCTCCAGCAGCGGGTCGACCGTCTCGATCGCCTTGCCGCCGGCCGAAAGCGGCGAGGCCTCGCTGTCGGTCCAGCGATTGACCCCGACCACGGTCAGGTCGCCGGTCTCGACCGCGCGCACCCTCTGGGCGTTGGCGGCGACCAGCTGCGCCTTCATGTAGTCGATGGCGCTGGAGGCCCCGCCCATCCCGTCGATCAGGGCCAGCTGCTCCAGCGCGCCCTTCGACAGCTCGGCCACCTTGGCCTCGACCACGTGGCTGCCGTCGAACAGGTCCTCGTATTCCAGCAGGTCGGTCTCGTAGGCCAGCACCTGCTGCAGGCGCAGCGACCACTGCTGATCGAACGGGCGCGGCAGGCCCAGGGCCTCGTTCCAGGCCGGCAGTTGCAGGGCCCGGCAGCGGGCGTCCTTGCTGAGCGTGACGGCCAGGGCCTCGATCAGGATGCGGTAGACGTTGTTCTCGGGCTGCTGCTCGGTCAGGCCCAGGCTGTTGACCTGCACGCCATAGCGGAAGCGGCGGGCCTTCGGATCCTGGACGCCGTAGCGCTCCAGCAGGATCTGGTCCCACAGCCGCGTGAACGACCGCATCTTGCACAGCTCGGTGACGAACCGCACGCCGGCGTTGACGAAGAAGCTGATCCGCGAGGCGACGATCTCGAAGTCCTGCTCGGGCACCTGGCCGCCAGCCCTGACGGTGTCGAGCACGCTGATGGCGGTGGCCAGGGCGAAGGCCAGTTCCTGCTCCGGCGTCGCCCCAGCCTCCTGCAGGTGGTAGCTGCAGACGTTCATCGGGTTCCACTTGGGAACCTCGCGATAGCACCAGGCGATCATGTCGCCGATCAGCCTCAGGCTGGGCTCGGGCGGGAAGATGTAGGTGCCGCGGCTCAGATACTCCTTGATCAGGTCGTTCTGGGTGGTGCCCTGCAGTCGCTTGCGGTCGCCCCCCTGCTCGTCGGCCAGCGCCACGTACAGCGCCAGCAGCCAGGCGGCCGGGGCGTTGATGGTCATCGAGGTGTTGGACTGCTCCAGCGGGATCTGGTCGAACAGGGTGCGCATGTCGCCCAGGTGGGCGATCGGCACGCCGACCTTGCCGACCTCGCCGCGCGCCAGGACATGGTCGGCGTCGTAGCCGGTCTGGGTGGGCAGGTCGAAGGCGACGGACAGGCCGGTCTGGCCCTTGGCCAGGTTGGCCCGATACAGGGCGTTGGACTTCTCGGCCGTGGAGTGGCCCGCATAGGTGCGGAAGATCCAGGGCGCGTCGGGCGCATGCTGGAACGGCTTGGAGGTCATCCTGCGCTTCCGTCCTGTCGTTCTTGATTACCAACGATCATGAACCGAGCCTTGCTGCGGCGCAATATCGCAAAGGCGAAGGAAGTCGCGGAACCTCAGAACGGCCGCTTGCCCGTCACCACCTCGAACCACAGCCGAAAGTCGCCCGCCAGGCTGTAGAGCGGGTATTTGAACGTGGCCGGGCGGTTCTTCTCGAACACGAAATGACCGATCCAGGCGAGGCCGTAGCCGACCAGCGGGGCGGCGACGAAGAACCGCCAGTCGGCCAGGAACCCGCAGGCCACGGCGACGATCACCAGGGTCGTGCCGACCACGTGCAGCCGCCGGCTGGTGCGGTTGACGTGTTCGGTCAGATAGAATGGGTAGAACGCCGCGAAGGTGCGGTAGCGCCCGGCCTTACCTTCGGCGTTCAGGTCATGCGTGGCCATGAACCGATGTTCCGCCCGCCTGGCCATCATGGCAAGGCCATTGCGTGTGTTCACATGTCGGGACAACTCCCCTCTGGAGAGCGAACCATGTTAACTCCCTCAAATCGCGAGTAGACTGTGATTCTCTTCCGTTCCCGGAGCGACTCGATGAACGAACCTGAAGCGGCGCCGAAATAATTCCGCCCGGAAATCGCCGCGATCTGGGCGCCTACGTCCGATTTGTTAGCGCAAGCTGAGGTTAACAAGCTGAACCTCAGCGACCTAACGCCGCGCTTGGCCGCCGCAGCGTTTCACGAACGCCTCGGACGTGGCATGGTGACTGGACAACCTTTGGAGGCGAAACTTGAGCGAAGAAACTGAGGGCCGACGCCCCAATCCCGTCGATCTGCATGTGGGTGGCCGTGTCCGGATGCGTCGCAAGCTGTTGGGCGTGAGTCAGGAACAGCTGGCCGACTCGTTGGGCCTGACCTTTCAGCAGGTGCAGAAGTACGAGCGCGGCGCCAATCGCGTGAGCGCGTCCAAGCTCTACGAGATCGCCAAGACCCTGCAAGTCCCGGTGTCATTCTTCTTCGATGGCCTAGCCGACCCGATGGACGGTTCGGACGGCGACGAGATCGGTCAGCAGGCCGAGCGCATCGTGCAGGAGTTCCTGACCACGCCCGAGGGCCTGGAACTGGCCGAGGTGTTCCCGAAGATCGGTCGCGGCCGGGTCCGCCGCCAGGTTCTCGACCTGGTCCGCGCCATGGCCGAAGAAGCCAACCGCGTCGAGAACGCCGCCGCCTGATCCGGCGACGACGCCACCAGTAACCCGTTCGTTCGGGCCCCGGCGATCCCTCGCCGGGGCCCGATCGCTTTTGCGCCTCAGCCGCCGCCTTGCGCAAACGGGCTCGGGACCGCCGGCGGCTTGACGCTGGCTCCCGCCAACCGGGCCTTGGCCGTCACCTCGCTGGCATAGGCCTCGGCCTGGCCGACGGTCTTGATCGCGGCGACCCGGGCCTGGATCGCGGCGGTCTCGGCGGGGTCGCCGCGGGTCAGCTCCACATCGGTCTTGGCCAGGATCTGCAGGAAGCCCTGGACGTTGCCGTCCTCCGGCAGCGGGGTGTCGGGCGGGGTCGCCGCCACGGCGGCCCGCGGCGCGACCGCGCTGGCGGGATTGTTCAGGACCGTCGGGCAGTCGGTGCGCGGGGCGGCCAGCGACAGCAGCGGCAGGACATTGGCGGCGGTCTTGTCACGCTGGGTCATCCAACCTGTCCCGAACAGCGCCTGCAGGGTGGCCGAGACCGAGGCGTGGTCGTAGGTCGTGCTGTCGATCACGCCTTGCGGGATCAGCGGCGAGACGATCACCGCCGGCACCCGCACGCCGTACAGGTCGAACAGGAAGCCGCCGGAGTTGATCGACAGGTCCTGCGGCGCGCCGTCGCCCGGCGGAACGGCCGCAGTCGGCGCCACGGAGTCGTAGAAGCCGCCATGTTCGTCATAGGTGACGATCAGCAGGCTGCGGTCCCAGAGCGGCGAATTGCGGATCGCCTCGTAGGTCGCCTTGATCAGCGCCTCGCCGCCGGTGACCGTGTCCATCGGGTGCTGCGACGAGCCGCCTTCGTATGAACCGCCCGTCACGTCGCCATAGTTCGGCTCGATGAAGGTGTAGGCGTAGGGATAGGGATTCTGAACGTCCGCGGCGAAGGTCCCGAAGGCGTTGGTGTCGACCTGGTAGGTGACGCCCTTCAGCGCCGCCACCTGCGGCACGCCCCCGAAGGTGGGGCCGTTCTCGTCGACATAGATGCGCCATTGCTGGCCGTTGGCGGTCACCTGGTCGTAGATCGACTTGCCGCTGGGATAGGTAAAGCCGAACCCCGGGGTCATCCAGGCGCCGATCTGGGTGGAGCTGGGCGAATCCGCCCAGCCTCCCGACGAGGCGCCGTGGACGAAGAACCGGTTGGGCCAGGTCGGCCCCGGGATCGAGGCATGCCACTGGTCGCAGAGCGCGAAGGTGGTGGCCAGCTGGTAGATCACCGGCAGCTGGGTCGGGGTGTCGAAGCACAGCATGACATCGCCGTATTCCGAGGCGGTCGGCAGGCTGGGATTGTTCTTGGTGATCTCGCTGGTGGTTGTGGCGTAGTTGGCGACAAAGCCGCTGTTGTTGATCGGCGTGGTGTAGGGCTGCCAGGGCGTGTGGGTCACGCCCTGGCCGCACAGCTGCTCGACCACGTCGGCGAACTCGTGGCCGGGGTCGGTCGGCATGCCCGACGGCGCGCCGCCGCCGACCGCATAGGGCGTGCCGTTGTACGAATTGGTGTCGGCGCTGGTCGCGGCCTGGATCCCGGGAATGCCCGACAGCGCGAACATGTTGTCGAACGAGTGGTTCTCCAGCATCAGCACGAAGACGTTGTCCACGGCCGCATAGGGCCCCGTCCTGGTCATGCCGGTCGTGGTCCCGCCCGAGGGCAGGTTGATCGCGAAGGTGCTGGTGTCGACCGTGAAACCCAGGGTCTGGCCGGAATCGGCCGACTGCAGCTGGCACTCCTTCCACAGCGGATACAGCGTCGAGCCTTGGCTCTGGTAGACGCCGGGATTGGAGCCGTCCTGCACGACCAGCTTCAGGGCCCAGTAGTCGAGCACCATCGCCACGTTGAGCCCCAGCCGGAAATAGACGGTCAACGGTCCCACCGTCTGGCCCGGCGCGGCGGCCAGGGGCTGGCTGCACTGGGTCCCGTCGGTGCTGTTCTCGTGCCAGAGGGTGATGATCGCATTGCCGTCGGTGTTGTTGGTCACGTAGGCCTGGGCGCTGACCCGGTCGACCGGGTTCATCGGCGTGGAGGTTCCGCCGGAGTCGAGATTGATGACGAAGAGCTGGGAATTGACCGTGAAGGTCAGGTTCTGGCCGGCGTCGGGCCCCTGCAGCTGGCATTCCTTCCAGTCGCTGTACTGGAGCACGCCACTGCTTTCGTAGAGGCCGGGCGTCGAGCCGCCGGTCACATTGATCTCGCAGGCCCAGTAGTCGCGCACCGTCCACGAGCCTAGGCCGGTATTGAAGTGCACCGTCAGCGGCCCGACCGTCTGGCCCGGCGCTGCGGTCCAGGAGGCGCTCTCGGTCGGATAGTCGGAATTGGTGTGCCACAGGGTGATCGACGCGGTCCCGTCGGTCGTGTTGGTGATGTAGACCTGGGCGGTCTGCGGCGTAGACATGACTTGTCCTCCCGGCGCGCCTGGAAAGCCGGCCGCGACGAACGCGCGAGGTCGGCGCCGCCAGAAACGGCTCATTGGGAGGTTGCTCAGCCCGGGAGAGCGAGTCAACCAAAGAGAGATAGATTAATTATACAATTATAGGCTTAGCCTGAATCCGCTCGGTCGGCGCCCCGGACCGTCTAGCTGGCCGAAACCCGTCCCTGGCCGGCCTGCCAGATGCGCTTTGCCGTCTGCAGGGCGGCCGGCGCCAGGCCGCGCAGGTCGTGGCTCCTGACGATCTTCAGGCCCAGTTCGCGATCCTTCTGCCAGATCACCCGCACGTCATGGGCGTAGCCGGCAGCCAGATCGACCAGCTGAAAGGCGTTCGGCGGCGTGGCGCCGGACAGCATCTGGATGCGCAGACCAGTGTCGGACTGGTCGCGCACGACACAGTCCCACGCGAAGGCGCCGCACAGCACCTTCCCGGGATTTTGCATCGTGACGCGGGGACCGGCGCGCCGGTCGAGAGCTCCGCCAGAACCAAACTTGGACATGATCTTAACAACGCGCGGCGGCGTTAATCGGCGGTGCAATGGAAGAGTTTATTTGCGGGTGACCACGTCCGCGGGCCTGGTTTTTTCTCCGGAACGTCAGGAACCTTGGACAAGCACGGTTATTTAGCCGGTAACCTGCTCGCGGCTACTGATCGGCCCAGCCGGCGAAGACCGGCCATTGAGGAAACGAAGAGGATGAGCCGATGACCCATGGCGTGGCGCTGTTGGCCGATGTGACCGGTCGCGACCTGATCATCGCCCTGGCCCGCCCTGGCGACGCGCCCGGCGAGCACCGCGTCCTGCCCGGCTCCACCTCGCTGGAGCTGGAGGCCAGCCTCAAGTCCGTGCTGACCGAATTGGACGCCAACGTCCTGGTGGGCGCGGCGGTCGCCGCCGCCGGTCCGGAGATCGACGGCGCGGTGACCCTGACCAGCACCGGCCTGACCGTATCCTTGACCTGGCTGCGTCACGTGCTGCGCACGCCTCGGGTCTATCTGGTCAACGACTTCACCGCTTGCGCCATGGGCGCGCCCAAGGTCGCCGAGACGGCGCTGGACCTGATCCATCCCGGCAAGGTCGCTCGCAACGCCGCGATCGCGGTGCTCGGTCCCGACATCGGCCTGGGCGTGGCGGGCCTGGCGCCGCTGCGCGGCGAGGGCTGGCTGGCCGTGCCCAGCGAAGGCGGTCACATGGACTTCTGCCCGGTCGAGGCCCGCGAGGCCCCGATCTTCTCGGCCGTCCGCGCCCGCCACGGCGAGGTCTCGGCCGAGCGCCTGCTGTCCAAGGAAGGCCTTAGCGACATCCACTGCGCCCTGGTCAGCGACGGGGATCCTCTTGTCGCGCCCGAAAATGACAACGTTATCATCGAGCGAGCGCTGTCCGGCGACGCCCAGGCCCGAGAGGCGATCTCGATCTTCAGCGGCCTGCTGGGCGGTTTCGCCGGCGACATGGCCCTGGTCTTCGCCGCCCGCGGCGGGGTGTACCTCAACAGTCCGCTGCTGGAGGCCATCGGCGGCTTGCTGGACCGCGAGGCCTTCGTCCGCCGCTACAGCAGCAAGGGACGGATGAGCCACTACCTGGCCGAGACGCCGGTGTTCAGCATGCCCGGCCGCCCGGCCTTGCTGGGCCTGTCCAGCCTGTTCACCCCCAGCGACATGCGCTACGCCGCCTCGGACGTGAAGTTTCTCGACTGCTGAGGCCTCAGTCCGGCCGCCAGCCGTTGCGCAGCAGGTCCACGGCCAGCAGGTGGGCGGTCTCAAGCGCCATGTCCTCCAGCTGCTCCAGCAGGGCCAGACGCTGGGCCTGGGTGCGGGCATGGGCGTAGAGGGCGCAGATCGCGTGCAGCCGGGCGCGGATGTCCAGCGGCGGGGCCGGCGCGTGCAGCAGCGGATTCTCCGGCAGTTGGGCGGGCGCCTCGCCCTTGCGGCCGAAGGCCCGCTGGGGGGCGTCGAACTCCAGCGATTCCAGGCCGGGCCAGTCGAGGGCGCTCATTGTTTCACTCCGGTCATGCGTGTCGAAACCATCAGGCGACCAGGGCGGCGACGCCGCATCGGAGGCCGTTGACCCGGACGTCGGCCTCGCCGACGCCGAGCCCCAGAAGATCGGTCAGGGAGGTGATCACTCCGTCCAGAGGCGTCGCCGCCGCCGCCAGCAGCGGCTTCAGCGCCGCCAATATGGCCGCGTCGTCGAGGCCGACATGGATCAGGCTGGCGAAGTCGACGTCCAGGTCGAGATTGGTCAGCAGCGAGGCGGTCGCCGCGGCCAGGGTGTCGTTGGTCTTCACGGTCTTGACCGCGCCGGCCTTCACCTCCGCGGCGGTGAACGACACCGTCTGCCAGGACGCGCCGCCCAGCGCGACGTCGGACTTGCCGCTCACGTCGAACAGCGGCGCCTTGACCAGCTTGGCGGGCGTGACGGCCAGCGGCCGCTTGAAGTCGTTCAGCGCGGTCAGGTCGATGTCGCCGATCTTCAGCGACCCGATGCTGGGCTTGACCTCCAGCGTGGCGGCCTTGTGCCCGCAGTCGATCTCCTTCAGCCGCGCCTCGCCGGACGCCAGTTCGACCAGCACCGGCAGATGGACCTGGGCCAAGCCGCCCAGCAGGCCCGAGCCCGCCAGCTTGGCGTCGATATAGAGCCGCGCCTGGCTGGTGTGCACGACCACCGTCTTGTCCTGGGTGACCGTCATGTAGGGCGCGTTGTTCATCGGCTCGCCGATCGCCAGCCAGACGTCGGTATCGGCAAGACCCGGCACGGTGGCGCCCAGGTCCAGCTTGAGTTGCCGATCGCCATTGCCGGCCTGCAGCACCGCCTGGGCCAGGTCCATGGCGCTCAGGGCCACCGTGGCCGCCGAGCCGCCGGCCACGTGATCCTGGTCGCCATACGGTCCCAGCGACGCCAGGGCGTCCAGATGAGCCGGTGTCCGGTCGCCGGCCGACAGGGCTAGGGTCCGCGTCGCCGAAGCGGCCTGGCTCTCGCCGCTGGCCGACAGCACGTCGGCCAGGGCCTGCAGGGCCTGGCCAGTGGTCAGGTCGGCCTGCAGCACCTGGTCGTAGGTGGGGCCCTTCAGGTTCAGCCGGGTGGAGACCGCGTCGAGATAGCCGAACAGGCTGACATCGGCGTCGGCCAGGGCGTCATAGTCCATCACCGACAGATTGACCTGGCTGCCGGTCAGGTCGCCGAGTAGGACGTTGGCCAGCCCGCCCTTCAGGCTGGCCAGGCGCGAGCCGATCGAGAAGCTGGCCAGATCGGCGCGGGCCGCCGTGGCCTCGCGGCGCATCGGCACGGACGGTCGGCCCAGCAGCGCCGCCCCGAAGAACAGCTCGGCCTCGCTGGCGACCGAAACCTTGACCGCGTCGGGGTCCTGGGCGGTCGCCTGGAAGCGCGTCTTCACGGGGATCGCGGCGTCACCGATGTAGCGCCCCAGGGTCACCGTCGTCTGCGGCGGGGTGCGCCAACCGTCGCCGTTGGCCGTCACGGTCGCCTGGGCGGCGATCTGGGCCCGGCCGATGTCGTTGGCCGCCGTGATCGCCGCCAGGTCGGCGACGCCCTGCAGCCGGCGGCTCTGCAGATAGACCCAGCCCATGTCGACGGCGAGGCCGGCCAAGGCCAGAATCAGGGTCAGGGACATGGCGGTGATCACCGCCACCCCGCCCCGTCGGTCCCGACGAAAGTCCGCCCCTCGCAAACCGCGCATCGGACCTCAATAGCCTCCCAGTTGCACCGAGGCCTGGCGGCGGATCTGGTCCGACGGCATGGGGGTCAGCCCACGCACCGCGAAGGCGAAGGACTGGGCCGCGTCGTAGGACACGGCCACGGTCAGTCGTCCGTCGTGGTCGATCACCTCGGTCGACACCTTGGCCGGGATCAGTTCGGCGTCGCCGGCGCTGGCGGCGACGGCGGCCTTGGCCAGGCTGGCCCGCTCGGCGGCGGTGGTTCCCGGGATCGCCGCCCGGGCGGCGTCGTTGGCCAGCTGCTGGACCGAATGCGACATCCAGAAATAGCCGCCATAGCCGGTGATCCCCATCAGCATGAAGATCAGCACCGGAGCCAGGAAGGCGAACTCCACCGCCGTCGCGCCGGATTGATCGCCCCGAAGTCGCCGACGGGTCATTACCGGTCCACAGGCCTTTCTCATCGCCCTACCCCTTCTCGCGAAGATTGCGCAAGCAGGATCGTCCCGTCGTGGATGCAGCCAAGTTTATCTGGATAGTCTGTAAAATACGCATTTTACGGCGACAGCCTGTCTCGCCCAAAGGCTGTCGCCGTCAATTGTCGCTCAACCACCACGATGTTAACTTAACAAGGGACAGGAACATTTCGGCCGAGCAAAATCACGGCAAGACGGAGATGACTGATTCTCCGTATTTTCTGGGGCGCCATGACAAACGACTCTCCCGCCACCCACGCCACGGCCGGCGAAGTCAGCCGGAACTTCGGCCAGTGGCAGGACGTCGCCTTGACCGCCCCGGTGATCATCACCCATCACGGCCGCCCTCGCGTGGTGCTGCTGTCGGCCGACCGCTACGCCAGCTGGAACAACCTGCCGATGGCGGCCGGCAGCGCGGAAGCCCACGTCGCCGAGACCAGCCGCGAGGCCCTGCTCGAGCAGATGGCCGAGGGCTTCATCGCCCTGGATCCCACGCTGCGGGTCACCAAGGTCAATCCGGTGTTCGAGGCCCTGGCCGGCCGCAGCGCTGGCCAGCTGGTCGGGTCGGGCTGGAGCGACCTGTTCCCCCTGCCCACCCAGGCGGTGATCGCCGAGCAGATGCGGCGGGTGCTGCGCACGGGCGAGGCGGTCGAGTTCGAGGCCGACTCCACCGTCCAGCCGGGTCGTTGCTACGGGGTGCGGGTCTTCCCCTATCCCGGCGGCGTCGCGGCCCTGTTCGCCAACCGCACCGAAGAGCACAGCCTGCGCAGCCGCCTTCGCCACGCCCAGGCCATGCAGACGGCGACGGCCGCCCTGCCCCGCCTGGCCATCGCGCGGCTGAACATTCGCGGCGTGCTGGCCGAGATGGACGAGGACTTCCTGCGCCTGACCGGCTTCTCCAGCGCCGAACTGCTGGACTGCCGGCTGACCGACATCGTCCGCCCGTCCGACCGCCGCGCCCTGAGCCAGGCTCTAGAGAAGGTCCTGCAGGGCGGCCCGGCCGCCCGGGTCGAGACGACCCTGCTGGTTCGGGCCGGAGACGAGCGCCCGGTCGAGCTGTCCCTGGCCCCCGTCCTGCACGATGGGACGGCCGATGGGGTGATGGTGCTGATCCTGGCGGAGGCCTGAGCCCCCACCAGACTCGCCTGCTTTTCCGCTTCCCCACCTCGTCCTTCGACAGGCCCAGGATGAGTTTTCGATTGATCAGGCCTGTCCATGGTCCTCATCCCGAGCCTGTCGAAGGACGAGGACCATGCGCGGCGTTGAACGGCGATCCAGGTTCAGGCGGGCGTCGTGGCGAGCGACCACAGGAAGCCGTAGGGATCGCGAACCTGGCCGTAGCGGTCGCCCCAGAACATCAGCTGCACCGGCAGCACCACCGCGCAGCCGGCCGCGACGGCCCGCTCGAACCACTTGTCCACGTCATCGACCTGCAGGTGCAGGGTGAAGGCGCCGGGCTTTTCCGGCGGATAGCCGTGCTCGGGATAGAAGTCGCTGAGCATCAGCGAATTGCCGTTGATCCGCAGGTGGATGTGCATGGTCCGCCCCTGCTCGTCCGGCGGGATGCGGTACAGATCCTCGGCGGCGAAGGCCTTGATGTAGAAGTCGGCCGCTTCGTTGGCGTTGCTGGGCGACAGATAGGGCACGATGCCGCCGGAAACGGCGGGCAGGGCGGGCGTCTGGGTTTGGGCGTCGGTCATGGGTGCTCTCTCCTCTTCGGCCCAAAGGACGAGCGCCGCATAGCCCGCCCGACACGAGGCGAAAACTTTTTTGGCGGCCCTAGCCGCCGGCGCCTTCCTTGATCAGCCGGTCCAGGTGCAGGCGGATATGGGCGGCCTCGGCGGCGGTGTTGGCCAGGGCGATGGCTTGGTCGAAGGCGACGCGCGCCTCGTCCTTGCGCCCCAGCTGCAGCAGCAGCCCGCCGCGCAGGCCGAAGAAGTGGAAATAGCCCGACAGCTTGGGCGCCAGAGGCTCGATCATCGCCAGGGCCGCCTCCGGTCCCGCCACCTTCGACACCGCCACGGCGCGGTTCAGGGTGACCACCGGCGACGGAGCCAGCTGCTCCAGGTCGCCGTACAGCAGGTCGATCCGCGCCCAGTTGGTGTCCTCGGGACGCTCGGCGCGGTCGTGCTCGGCGGCGATGGCGGCCTGGACCAGGTAGGGACCGGGCCGGCGATGGCGCACGGCCTTGTCGATCAGGGCCAGGCCCTCGGCGATCATCCGGCCGTTCCAGAGCGCGCGATCCTGGTCCTCCAGCAGCACCACCGCCCCGTCGGCGTCGAACCGGGCCGGGGCGCGGGCATGCTGCAGCAGCAGAAGGGCGGTCAGACCCATGATCTCCGGCTCGCTGGGGAACAGCCGCAGCAGCAGGCGG
Source organism: Caulobacter sp. BK020 (assembly GCF_004342605.1). Taxonomy (GTDB): domain Bacteria; phylum Pseudomonadota; class Alphaproteobacteria; order Caulobacterales; family Caulobacteraceae; genus Caulobacter. The sequence goes on along the minus strand of NZ_SLZL01000003.1, from coordinate 34,857 downwards.
GCCAGGCGAATGGCCTCGTCGCACAGGGCGCCGCGGGTCAGCAGTTCCTTGCCGCCGGCCGAATAGCCCTCGTTGAACACCAGATAGACCATGGCCGCCACGGCGTTCAGCCGCTGGGCCCGCTCCTCCAGATCGGGCGCGCCGAACGGCACGTCGGCCGCCCCGATCCGGGCCTTGGCGCGGGTGATCCGCTGTTCCATCGCCGACTCGCCGACCAGGAAGGCGCGGGCGATCTGGCGCACAGAAAGACCCGAGACGATGCGCAGGGCCACGGCCACCTGCTGGGTGGCCGGCAGGTCCGGATGGCAGCAGATGAACAGCAGCCGCAGCACGTCGTCGCGATAGTGCTCGCCGTCCAGCCGGTCGACCAGCGCAGCCTCGGCGTCCTCCAGGTCGGAGATCAGCTCCTCCGGCGGCAGGGGCGCCGACTTGCTCTGCTTGCGCACCCCGTCCAGGGCGGCGTTGCGGCCCACCAGGATCAGCCAGGCGGTCGGGTCGCGCGGCGGGCCGTTCTTGGGCCAGGCCTTCAGGGCCCGCAGGCAGGCGTCCTGGAACGCCTCCTCGGCGGTGTCCAGGTCGCGGAAATAGCGCAGCAGGGCCGCCACCGCCTGGGGCCGGGCGGCGGTCAGGGCGGCGTCGATCCAGGCCGCGTCGATATTGGCGATGGTCATGCCCCGATCCTCCTGGCCTGGGTCCGCGTCCCGTCGCCCCTCAGCGCGCCAGGACGATAGACGGCCAGGGGGCGGATTTCATAGGCGCCGCGCGCGGGATTGGCCGTCGCCAGGTCGCGGGCCACGGCGATGGCCGCCTCCAGGTCGGCGCACTCGACGACATAGAACCCCAGCAGCTGTTCCTTGGTCTCGGCGAACGGCCCGTCGATCACCAGGTGCTCGCGCCCCTTGCGGAGGGTGACGGCGGCCGTGGTCGGCAGCAGTCGGGCCGTCGCGCCCAGCCGGTCGGCCGCGGCCAGCTCCGCCTCGACCGCCCCCAGCCGCGCCATGACCCCGGCGTCCTCGGCCGGCGTCCAGGCTCCGACCACGTCCTCGAAAGTGTAGCAGAGAAGGGCATAGAGCATGGGATGGCCGCCTTGATCGTATCGAGGACGACCGACCGCCCCGCGATCCGACAGCGCCCGGCTCAAAAAAGGCCGCCCGCCCTGCGACAACTTGACCGGATGCAAGTACGCCGACACTCGCGACAAACGCGAACGGAATTGCTATGGCTAAGCTATACCCTGGGCCGCAAAGGCGCGGGAGACACGCGAACGCCGAGGCCGCGGGAACAAGCCACGGCCGGAATCTTCAGGCGATAGCGATTTAGACACAGTGACGCTTAGGGCGACCTTTCGCCCGGGACGAAAAGAACAAGACGGGTCGGGGGACTCCAGGAATGAAGAAGCGCTACCTCATCGCCCTGACGGGCGTATTGTCCTTTGGCCTGGCCATGGTCTTTCCGACCGTGCAGCGCCGCGCCGCCACCTCGCACATCTGGCGGCTGGCCGAAAGCGCCGCCGCCCTGCCCGCCAAGCCCGTCGTCCCGACCTTCGGCCAGGCCGACCGCGTGATCGGCCGCAACTTCGGCAAGCGCGTCTACCTCTTCCATGGCCTGCCCGGCCTGGACGGCTATTGGCAGAGCCCGGACCGACAGGCCCTGGTCGACGCCCTGCAGGAAGACGGCTCGCAGATCGTGGTCGTTCGCCTGCCCAGGGCCAGGCAGGCCTTCTACGCCGACGGCGGCGCGGCCTATTGCCAAGCGTTCAGGACCTGGTTCTCCGCCTTCGAACGAGGCGTTTCCCAGCGCTACGGCGCGGCCAGGGAATACACGGTCGGGATCAGCTACGGCGGCTACCACGCCATGCTCGCCGCCCAGGACCCGACCATCGACGGGTGGGCGGCGATCTCCCCGGTCACCGACCTGTCGCGGCTGGACGAGTTTCGCTGGCAGTCGAACAGCCGTTGCCAGCCCAGCACGCCGTCGATCGCCGCCAAGCCGGGCCTGATGGTCTACGGCCGGCACGACAGGCGCGTCGGCAGCGACCTGCTGTCGGCCGCCGCGGCCCGGATCGAAGGCGGCGGCAACGACCGGTTCGAAGCCGCCGACTTCGACGCCAAGGGCCATGGCTTGTCAGAGGAGATGGTGGCCAAGGTCGAGCAGTGGTACGGGCTGCAGCCGCCGGTGACTTAGCTTCGGAAGGAATTGCCGATTGAACGCTGATCAGCCAGAAAAAGCGTTCCGAGCGGCGGAGGGGGAACGTGGCAGAAAAGCGCAACGAAATGAGTAGCGAGTACTACTCCCATAAGCGCACCACCCTTTTATGCTCGACGGCGCTGTTTGTTTTGGCGTTGCCTGGCGTGAAATTTGGTGACATCAAATACGCCGACTTTGTATTGCGCGGCGTCATGCCCGGATTTGTACTTTTTTCGCTGTTTGTGGTCACTATTTACTACTTCATAAACTTCCTATTCCTCTGGCATCACGAAGCCTCCGCATATCTTCGAAACGAGCGGACAGGCCAGCGCGACCTTTTTGACAAGATCGAAGCGCAAATCTCAGCTCTTGAAAGGCACGGCGAGCAGATCGAGCGCCATTCCGCCCTCGCTGCAGACGCAATCACATGGGCTCGATCATCTTTAACATCGGTGATCGATCCGGCCCAGCAAGCCGACCACCTCAACACGCAGCATCATGCATTCGGCGCTCTTGATCCCGATTCTCCAGAAGTCATCAACGCGACGTCGGGGATCGGCGTGCAATTATCCGAACTTGGAAAACGCAATCGCGATCTTAATGATATGATTAAAGACTTTAAGGCTGGACTACTTGAGCAAACGCGCGTCGCTGCGGCGCTCTTATTTTCTCATCTCTACCACGAGCGGTTTCGGCCAGCCACAGACCGCCTGCTCGGAAACGCAGAGGTCGAGCGGCTTGCTCTAACCGCAGGACCGGAATTTGCAGCTGCTCGCAGTGAGCTTGAGGGAGCGATCTCCGAGGTCCGACGCTTCAGATCGGACCTAGTTTACGGGAACACGGTCACTCGCCTGCGTCTTTACGCAATCGATCTAGGAGCCCCTATCGGCGCTTTCGTCTTGGCGCTTGTCCACGTCATAGGATTGAAATGGCCAATATGCCTAGACTTGCCTCACCAATTGGCCGCCTGGGGACTGATCCACTAGCAGCCTTTGCCCGTCGTTATCCCCATGATGGCCGTTTCCAACAACCGAAGGCTTTGCGAACGCACCTCAGCCGCCCGGGTGCCGCCGTGTAGTCGTTGCGGTCCTCGGATTAGAGTTTGCCTAGGCCGATCTACCATTCGGCGCTTCGAGCAGATCGAGATCACTCCGACCTCACAGGCAAAAGTGCACCGGCCAGCGTAACGTTTGTCGGCCGCTTGGTTGAGTTCATAAAGGGCAATGAAACCGCCGGTTCCCCACATGGGGCCACGTGGTGGCTGGGGGCGGGATCGAACCGCCGACCTGTGGGTTATGAATCCACCGCTCTAACCATCTGAGCTACCCAGCCGCACGAAGCGGAGGCGGGCTTATAAGCGCAAAGCGGGGGCGGCTTCAAGCCCGTCCGAGCATCCGGTCCAGCACCGCGCCCAGACGCCGCTCCAGGCTGGCCGGACCGTAGTCGGCCAGCACCTTGGCGCGGGCGGCCAGGCCCAGGGTGGCGGCCGTTTCCGGCGTCGCGACCAGGCCGGCCAGGGCGCGGGCCAGGGCCGCGGGGTCGCCGGGCGGGACCAGGGCGCCGTCGACGCCGTCCGCGATCATCTCCACCGGCCCCGGGATCGCGCTCGACACGGCCGGCAGGCCGACGGCCATGGCTTCAAGCAGCACCAGCGGAAAGCCCTCCTGGTGCGAGGGGAAGGCGAAGACGTCGCCGGTCGCCAGGAAGGCCGGGACGTCGCCGCGCCAGCCGACCAGGCGCACGCGATCCTGCAGGCCATGCTGGGCGATCAGCCCCTCCAGCCGGGGGCGCTCGTCGCCCTCGCCGGCGATCTCGCAGTCGAAGGCCTGGCCCTGGTCACGCAGCAGGGCCAGGGCTGCGACCAGGACGTCGAAGCCCTTCTTGGGGTGCAGGCGACCGGCGGCGACGATGCGCGGCGGGCGGCTGCGGTCGCGGAACGGCGCCGCCTGGACGGACGGCGGCTTCACGGCGTTGGCCACGACATGCACGCGCTCGGCGGGGACGCCGCGCGCGACCGCCAGCTCGGCCAGGTGCCGGCCGACACAGACATAATGGGTGCGACCAAAATGGGGACTGGTCTTGTCCACGTCGAAGGCCGGCTTGTGCACGCAGACCGCCAGCACGGCCCCGGGCGGGGCGACCCTGGCCAGCAGGCGGGCCGGCCTCTGGCCGTGGCTGAGGATCAGGTCGGGCGCGGCGGCCCGGACGATCCGGCGGGCCGCGCCCAGGGTCAACGGATCCCAGTCGGTATAGGCCGGCATGGTGATCAGCGGCGGAACGCGGCCGGCCTGCTGGACGGCGACCTTGCCGCCGGCCCGCACCACCCCCGTGGCCGCGCCGCCCTGCGCGGCGGCGTAGGCCTCCAGGATCGGCTGGTAGTCGAGGAACACCTGCTCCAGGCCGCCCAGGCCCTTGCCCAGCATGGCGTGCAGGATGGCGGTCAAGGCGGGCTCCGTCCGTGGCGAGGCCGGACCTTGGTGGGGGGACGGGTTGGAGTCAACGGCATGCCAGGCGCTCGTCCAGGATGACAAGCCGGGCGTGGAATGACAACGTCGCCGCCGCCCCCTCCCCAACCGGACAGTTCCCATGCGTCTTCGCCATCTCGCCCTCGCCGCGCTGGTCCTGTCGGCGTGCGGCCCCGCCAACACCGTGCAGGCCCTGCCCCATCCGCCGGTCGAAACCGGTCCGCCCAACGCCCCCGACCAAAAGCCGGCCTTCCCGCAGCAGACCCGCGCGCCGGAGGAGAAGCTGGGCGTGGCCTACCAGGTCGAGACCCTGGCCACGGGCCTGGACCATCCCTGGAGCCTGGCCTTCCTGTCCGACGGGTCCAAGCTGGTGACCGAACGGGCCGGCCGCCTGCGGATCCTGGGGGCCGACGGCAAGCTGTCGCCGGCCGTCGCCGGCCTGCCGGCGGTGTTCGCCGAGGGCCAGGGCGGCCTGCTGGACGTGGCCCTGGACCCCGACTACGCCAGGAACGGCCTGGTCTACTGGACCTATGCCGAGCCCCGCGACGGCGGCAATGGCACGACGGCGGCGCGCGGCAAGCTGGTGCTGGGCGCCGCGCCCCGGCTGGAGAACGTCCAGGTGATCTGGCGGCAGATGCCGACTCTGGACTCGGCCCTGCACTTCGGCGGCCGCCTGGCCTTCGCCCGCGACGGGTCGCTGTTCGTCACCACCGGCGAGCGCTCGATCCTGCCCGGCCGGATGCAGGCCCAGAACCTGGACGCGGCCCTGGGCAAGGTCATTCGCATCCGCCCCGATGGCTCGATCCCCGCCGACAACCCCTATGTCGGCAATCCGCAGGCAAAGCCCGAGATCTGGTCCAAGGGCCACCGCAACGTCCAAGGCGCGACGATCAATCCCTGGACCGGCGAGCTGTGGACCGTCGAGCACGGCGCCAGGGGCGGCGACGAGATCAACACCCCCAAGGCCGGCAAGGACTACGGCTGGCCGACCATCACCTATGGCGAGGACTATTCGGGCAAGCCGATCGGCGAGGGGATCACCCAGCACGCGGGCATGGAGCAGCCGATCTACTACTGGGACCCGGTGATCGCCCCCTCGGGCCTGGCCTTCTACGACGGAAGCCTGTTCCCGGCCTGGAAGGGCAGCCTGTTCGTCGGAGGGCTCAAGGGCTACCTGGTGCGGCTGACGGTCAAGGACCACCAGGTGGTCGGCGAGGAGCGCCTGCTGTCGGAGCTGAACTTCCGCATCCGCGACGTGAAGGTCGGTCCCGACGGCGCGCTGTACCTGGTGACCGACGAGGATGACGGGCGGGTGCTGAAGGTCGTTCCCAAGCCCTGAGCGGCCATCACTTGCCCCCTACGGGCCTTCGGCCGTCTTCCCCCAAAGGGGGAAGAGCCTGAAGCGGAAGACTCCGCCCCCTATGGGGGCGGACAGACCGCGAAGCGGTCAGGTGGGGGCAAGTGCGTGAGCCGCTGGCTCACTTCGGCTTACCCTTCCTCGCCTCCCACAGGCTCGCGGCCAGCGACGGCTTGCCCTTCAGCAGGGTGGCGGCGGCCATGCCGGCCAGGAAAGAGGCGGTGGGGTGCTCCTGCATCATGGTCAGGACGCGCTTGTCGAGCGGCGGCTGGCGGGTCCTGGCCAGATGCCGCTTGTGCAGAGCCGACCAGACGGCGACGATCACCGCGGCCGCGATCGCCACGATGGCGTAGGCCCAGGCCGAGCCGACCCACTGGGCCAGGAAGGCGAACACCGCCATCGCCCCGGCCACCGCGGCGATCGCCGCGGCCATGATCAGGCCGGCGCCGGCCATCAGCCGCGAGATCAGCCTGTCGATGAAGTCATCCAGCATGTCGCCCTCCTGAAAAGCCGAAATTGCAACGCGCGAGACGCCCGTTGGTGGCAATCCCTTACGCCGTCAGCCGCCGCGCCACCTCGTCGCCGATCGCCAGCGAGCTGGTCAGGCCCGGGCTCTCGATGCCGAACAGGGCCATCAGGCCCGGCAGGCCGTGGCTGTCGGCGCCGCGCAGCTGGAAGTCGGGCTGCGGCGCGTCCGGTCCGTGGATCTTGGGCCGCACCCCGGCATAGTCGGGAACCAGCCGGTCGGCCGGCAGGTCCGGCCAGAACCTGCGGATATAGTCGGCGAAGGCCGCCGCCCGGGCGGGATCGACCGAATAGTCGGGGGCCGGGACGTATTCCAGGTCGGGCCCGAACACCGCCTGGCCGCCCAGGTCGTTGCGGTAGTGGGTGCCCAGGGCTCCGGGGATCGGCGGCGGATAGATCAGCCTCTGGAACGGCGCCTTGGCCGCCAGGCGGAAATAGACGCCCTTTCCGTAGTGGGCGGCGGGGATCTGGTCGGCGGGGAAGCCCTCGATCGTCGCGGCCACGGCCTGGGCCGACAGGCCAGGCGCGGTGACCAGCAGGCGGCAGGCGAGGCTGGCGGTCTCGGCCCCGCCGATCCGCACGGTGAAGCCGCCGCCCGCCAGGGGCGTCGCCCCCTCGAACGACGTCCTGACCACCACCGCTCCGCCGGCCGCCTCGATCTCCCCCCGCAGGGCCAGCATGTAGTCGTGGCTGGCGAACACCCCGCTTTCCGGCGACAGCAGCGCCGCGTGGGCGTTCAGGCCCGGCTCCAGGGCCCTGGCCTGGGCGCCGGTCAGGTGCTCCATGCCCTCGACCCCGTTGGCCAGGGCCTGGTCGTAGATCGCCTCCAGCCGCGGGATCTCGTCCTGGCGGGTGGCCACCACCAGCTTGCCGCACTTCTTGTAGTCGACGTGATGCTTGTCGAGGAACGCGTACAGCAACCGCCGGCCCTGGACGGAAAGCCGCGCCTTCAGCGAGCCGGTCGGATAGTAGAGCCCGCCGTGGATCACCTCGGAATTGCGCGACGACACGCCCTGGCCGATGTGGTCCTCGCGCTCCAGCACCGCCACGGTCAGGCCCCGCTGCGACAGGGCGTAGCCGCAGGCCAGGCCGACGGCGCCAGCGCCCACCACGACGGCGTCGAAATCGAACTCTTGAGTCATCTGAGGGTCGCCGAATGCACGATGGAGCGGACCAGAACCGCGTCGTCCGTCACTTCGTAGAAGACGACATAGGCTCCATGGGGAAGACGGCGAAAGCGAGGATGGTTGCCGACCGCCTGGGCCATGAAAGGAAAGGCAGCGAGCTTGTCCAGATCCGCTCGCAGCGCCGAAACGAACCGCGCGGCCGCGCGGGGACTGTCAGCCGCTATGTAGTCGCCGATCTGCTTCAGGTCGCGCAACGCGCGCGGCGTCACCACAAGCCTGCGGCTCACTCTCCCGCGGCCTCGGCGCGCGCTTCAAGATCCGCCAGCAGGTCCTCGAAGACCACGTTGGCGTCCAGATAATCCTTGGGATCGACCGTTTCCGCCTTGAGCTCGTTGAGAAAGCGTTCCAGCTTGTGGTCGCCGCCCATGAGCTCGGCGGCTCGGCGATAGTTGAGCTCGGCCAGTTCGGCGGCCAGAGCTTCGTCGATCGATGCGAACTCGCCCCGCGCCACGCGCTCGCCAAGGTCGAAGGCGTCCTCGGGCCTGAGCGTCACCGTCACGGGTCTGGGCTGAACCGGCTTGTTCATGCGCCCAGCCTACCACGCCGGCCGACGACGCCGCCACCAAGCTTCGTTGCCCTTTTTCGCGAGCTGTGAAACCTTGCTCGACAAGGTTGAGGGCGCAGGCCGCCAGGACGAGGTCCCGGGGCCGGCGCCCCAGGGAAGGGCATCATGAACTTCGGCGCCGCGCTCGATGTCGCGATCGGGCTGATCTTCGTCTACCTGCTGGTCAGCCTGTTCGTCACCGCGATGAACGAATACATCTCCAGCTTCCTCAACAAGCGCAGCGAATTCCTGCTCCAGCGGGTGCAGAGCCTGCTAGGCGGCGACGGCTCGGAAGCCAAGTCCGGCGAATGGTCGCCGCAAATGTGCGCGGTCTGGAACCACCCGCTGATCAACGCCCTGAAGTCGCACAGCCTGACCGAGGACCACGGCACCAAGCGCGGGGCGCTGCTGAAGAACGCCCCCTCCTACATCCCGGGCAAGACCTTCGCAGCGGCCCTGACCGAGACGCTGAAGCCGTCGGAAACGACCCATCTCAGCTTCGCCCAGCTGAAGACCGCCGTCGCCGGCATCGAGAACAACGAGCCCCTCAAGGCCGCCCTGCTGCCGATGCTCGACGACGCCGAGGGCAAGCTCGACGTGTTCCAGCAGAACGTCGCCACCTGGTTCGACCGGGCGATGGACCGCACCAGCGGCAGCTACAAGCGCTGGGTCCATCGATTGACCTTCTGGGCCGGCTTCGCCGTGGCGGTGGCTTTCAACGTCAATTCGCTGCAGCTGATCGACAACCTGTGGCGCGATCCGGTGGCGCGGGCCGGCCTGGTCGCCCAGGCCTCGCAATCGGCCCAGGGCGCCAGCGAGGCGCGCGACGTCGAGGCCAACCTGACCATGCCGGCGCCAGGACCGGCTCCGGCCGCGACCGAGGGCGACGAAGCCGCCGCGCCCGAATGCGCCTGCGACGGCGGCCAGAGCGCCGCCGACCTGGCTCAGGACCTGCCCCTGCCGATCGGCTGGAGCCAGGAGGGCCTATGCGCCCTGGTCCACGAGCCGCTGCTGTCCCTGCCGCCCAGCAAGCGGCCGCCTTCCGTCTGCAAGACGCCCTATCGCAGCGGCTGGAGCGCGACGGTGAAGATCTTCCTGACCCTGCTAGGGCTGGCGATCACCGGCCTGGCCGTCTCGCTGGGCTCGCCGTTCTGGTTCGGCATCCTGCAGTCGGTGACCAACATCCGCGCCACCGGCATCAAGCCGGACCGCGCGGACGGGACGGCGCAGAAGTAGGCGACGACTTAGTCGTTCGCCGAGTTGACGATCGAAGCCAGCAGCTCTTCGTGGAGGGCATCGTCGACCCGTCGTACATCCGCCCAGGCGGGAGACAGGTGCACCAACGACTTGCCCTCGACCAATGATAGGTTGAACCGATCGTGCAGCACCTTGATGCTCTCGATCTTCGAGAGGCCAGCCTGCCGCAGGAAGACGATCGCCGCTTCCGGCTGGTCGGGACAGGCCGACAGGATTTGGGGATCGATCTCCACCCACCAACCCTATCGACTTCGTCGCCAAACGAAAGCCCTACCCCTCCCACTGGCTCCACAGCGTCGCCGCCTCGGCCTTGGCCTTGGCCACCGAGGCGTCCTTGACGTGGCCGTAGCCGCGGATGTCCTGCGGGATCGAGGCGATGCGGGCCGCCAGCGGCAGGCGCTCGGGCGTCAGGCCGCCGGCCAGGCGGTCCAGGGTGAGCTCGTAGTCGGCGATCAGGCCGCGTTCCATGCGCCGCTCCTCGGTCTTGCCGAACACGTCCAGCGGTCCGCCGCGCAGGCCCTTCAGCTTGGCCAGCACCGGGAAGGCGACGTCCAGCATCCAGCCGCCGAACGCCATCTTGCGCGGACGGCCGTCCTTGTCCTTGGGGGCGAGGATCGGCGGGGCCAGCCAGACCTTGGCCTTGCCGCCCTTGAAGGTCCCGGCCAGCTCGGCCGCGAACCGGCCGTCGGTATAGAGGCGGGCGACCTCGTACTCGTCCTTGTAGGCCATCAGCTTGTAGAGGTTGACCGCCGCCGCGCGGGTCAGGGGCAGGCTCTTCTCCTCGCCGCCGGCCGCGACCTCCGCCGCGCGAACCTTGGCCACCTTGGCCAGATAGCGGTCGGCATAGGCCTGGTTCTGGTAGCCGACCAGGTCGGCGGAGCGCTGGGCGATCAACGCGTCCAGCGACATGGTCTCCGGCGTCGGCACGTCGGCGTCGCCCCCCTGCTTGCTTGAGGGCCCCATCGAGGCCGGATCGTGCGCCACGCGGCGGCCCAGCTCGAAGGCGGCCAGGTTGGACTCGTAGTCGACGCCGTTCAGCTTGATGGCCCGGTAGACCGCGCGGCTGGACAGCGGGATCACCCCGCGCTGCCAGGCGAAGCCGACCATGATCATGTTGGCGAAGATGGCGTCGCCGAACTGGGTCTCGGCCAAGTGCTGGGCCGGGCAGGCGTCGAAGCTCTTGACCGCGCCCTTGATCCGCCGGGCCATGGCCCCGCTGTCGAAGCGGATGTCGCGGCTGGTCACGAAATCGGCCGTGGGGGCGAAGTCGCTGTTGCCGAAGGCGGCGGTGCGGTCCTTGGCGTACAGCGACAGGCCCTCGGGCGAGGCGGCCACCAGCATGTCGCAGGCGATCAGCACGTCGGCGCTGGCGGCGGGCACGCGGCCGCCGACCACGGTCTCCTCGGTCTCGCCGATCTTGACGTGGCTGAACACCGAGCCGCCCTTCTGGGCCAGGCCCGTCATGTCGACCACGCTGCCGGAGCGGCCGTCGACGTGGGCGGCCATGGCCAGGATCGAGGCCACGGTTGTCACCCCGGTGCCGCCCACCCCGGTGAAGATGATCCGGCGCACCCCGTGGAGGTCGTCAAACACCGGCAGCGGCGTGGAGTCGGCCGTCAGGGCCGGAGCCTTCTTGGCCTTCGTGCTCTCGGCCCCCTCCAGGGTGATGAACGACGGGCAGAAGCCGTCGACGCAGCTGTAGTCCTGGTTGCAGGACGACTGGTTGATCTTGCGCTTGCGGCCGAACTCGGTGTTCAGCGGCTCCACCGACACGCAGTTGGACTTGATCGAGCAGTCGCCGCAGCCCTCGCAGACCAGCGGGTTGATGAACACGCGCTTGGTCGCCTTGGCCAGGGTCCCGCGCTTGCGGCGGCGGCGCTTTTCGGTGGCGCAGGTCTGGTCGTACAGCAGCACCGTCGTGCCGGGCGTGTCGCGCAGCATCTTCTGCACGCTCATCAGTTCCGAGCGTGGAAAGACGTCGACGCCCGGGGCCAGGTCGGTGACGCCCTGGTAGCGCTCCAGGTCGTCGACCACGATCACCGTGCGGGCCACGCCTTCGCTGGCCAGCTGGCGGGTGATCTGGGCCGGGGTGAAGCCGCTCTCGGCGCGCTGGCCGCCGGTCATGGCCACCGCGTCGTTGAACAAGAGCTTGTAGGTGATGTTGGCGCCGGCCGCGATGGCCGCCCGGATGGCCAGGGAGCCCGAGTGGTTGTAGGTGCCGTCGCCCAGGTTCTGGAAGACGTGTTTCTCGGTCGTGAACGGCGCGGCGCCCACCCAGGTCAGGCCTTCGCCGCCCATGTGGGTGTTCAGGTCGGTCATCGGGTCGTTGAAGCCGGCCATGTAGTGGCAGCCGATGCCGGCCAGGGCGCGGCTGCCCTCGGGCAGCTTGGTCGAGGTGTTGTGCGGGCAGCCCGAGCAGAAGAACGGCTTGCGGGCCTGGTCGGCGGCCAGGCTGACGGCGGCGACGCCAGCGGCCGAGACGCGGTTCAGATAGGCCTGGGCCCGTTCCATGTGCGGGCCGGGCGGCAGGCGGTCGTAGACGGCCAGGGCGATCTCGGCCACCGACAGCGAGCCCAGCTCCGACAGCAGCGGATGGCCGTGCTCGTCCAGCTTGCCGATGATCCGCGGGCGGGCGTGAGCCGGCAGGTCGTAGAGGGCGGCCCGGGCCTGGGGCTCGATCAGGCCGCGCTTGTGCTCGATGACCATCAGGGTTTCGAGGCCGGCGGCGAAGGCGCGAAGGCCCAGGGGCTCCAGCGGCCAGGGCATGCCGACCTTGTAGATCGACACGCCCAGGTCGGCGGCCTCCTGCAGGGTCATGCCCATGGCGGTGAACGCCTCCAGTACGTCCTTGTAGGCCTGGCCCTGGCAGACGATGCCCAGCCGCGCCTTGCCGACCCGCACGTGCGAGGCGCCCAGCACCACGCGGTCGATCCCATTGGCCCGGGCGAAGGCCAGGGCGGCGGGGATCTTGTGCAGGCGCAGGCGCCGCTCCTTCTCCATCGGCTGGTCCTTCAGCCGGATGCCCAGCCCGCCGGGCGGCATGGGGAAGTCGGGAATCGCCAGCCTGTGGCGGTTCAGCGAGACGTCGATGGTCACGCCCGAATCCATGGTGTCGGCCAGGGCGATCATGCCGGTCCAAAGGCCGCTGAAGCGCGACATCGAGATGCCCAGCAGGCCGTAGTCGAGCACCTCCTGCACGTCGGCCGGCGACAGCACGGGCATCTCGAAGTCCTGGAAGGCGAACTCCGACTGCGACGGCAGGGTCGAGCTCTTGCAGGCGTGGTCGTCGCCGGCCACGGCCAGAACGCCGCCGGTCGGAAAGCTGCCGGCGAAATTGGCGTGCTTGAAGACATCGCCGGTGCGATCCACGCCCGGCGCCTTGCCGTACCACATGCCGAAGACGCCGTCGTGAGTCGCGCCCGGGAACAGGTTGGCCTGCTGGCTGCCCCAGACGGCGGTGGCGGCCAGGTCCTCGTTCAGGCCTTCCTTGAAGACCACGTCATGGGCGGTGAGCAGCTTGGAAAGCCGCGCGGCCTGCTGGTCCAAGCCCCCCAGGGGCGAGCCGCGATAGCCGGACAGGAAGCCCGCCGTATTGAGCCCGGCCCGGGTGTCCAGGCGCTTTCGGTCGAGGAGAACGCGGATCAGCGCCTGCACGCCGGTGATGAACGCACGACCATCTTCGAGCAGATATTTGTCGTCGAGCGTGACTTCCGAGTGCCGCATAGCAAAAAAATTCCTCCCGGGTCTTCTCGCCCGCTCAGCAATATCTTATAGAAACGGGGAAATTGTTTGCCCAAGGTGTGCCCGTCCCAAGGCCGCTTTGCGCACGATCAACGCGCCAATCACCCTCTGGGGGGAGGAATTCTTGTCCGAACAACTCGACGCCGTGGATGCCAAGATCCTGGATCTCATCCAACACGACGCCGGACTGTCCGTCGCCGAGATCGCCGAGCGAGTCGGCCTGTCGTCCAGCCCGTGCTGGCGGCGGATCAAGCGGCTGGAGGACGCAGGCGTCATCCAACGCCGCGTGACCATTCTGGACCGCGAGAAACTGGGCCTGGGCTTCGAGGTCTATTGCACCGCCAAGCTGTCGCTGCCGACCAAGGAGAACCTTGAGGTCTTCGAACAGGCGGTCGCCAAGTGGGCCGAAGTGGTGCAGTGCGCCACCGTGACCGGCGCGGCCGACTACGAGCTGCGAATCGTCACCCGCGACATGCGCGCCTTCGACGAGTTCCTGCGCGACAAGCTGCTGTCGCTGGGCCTGGTCAGCAATATCGAGAGCCGGATCGTCATCCGCGGCGTCAAGAATTCGACGGCCGTGCCGCTGGGCCTGGTCAGCCCGTATGTGAGCCCGCTGGGCTGAGGCGGACTCGGACAGCATAGCAAAAACTGCTATATCTTGGCGCCGAAGCTGTCGGAGCAACGCCATGAACGTGTCCCTGACTCCCGAACTTGAGCGCCGGATCGCCGAAAAAGTCGAATCCGGCCTCTACACCACAGCCAGCGAAGTGGTCCGCGAAGGCCTGCGCCTGCTGTTCGCCGCCGATACGCTTCGGGACGGGCGACTTCAGCGATTGAACGCGGACTTGCAGATCGGTCTCGACCAGCTGGATCAAGGCGACAGCGTGACTGGGGAAGACCTGGCTCGCGAACTGGACCTCCTGCTGAAATCCGCATGACCGGCTACAAGGTCTCGTCGGCGGCGCGGCGGGACATTCTGGATATCGTCAGCTATATCGCCGCTCGCGACGTCGATGCGGCGACGAAGGTCCGCGACACGCTGCTGGCCGCTTTCGCTCGCTTGGCGCGGCGTCCGGCTCTGGGCCACGTTCGGCCCGATCTGACCAGACTTCCCGTGAGATTCTTGAACGTCATCCGTCGCTACAACGTGGCCTATCGAGACCATGGCGGGTCGGTGGAGATCGTCCGCGTCTTCGGTCCGGGTCGGGACATCCCGGCGCTTCTGCGCTGAACCTCGCCGCGCGAGATTTCTTCTAGAATCCCCAATCCGCAACCGCCACATTGCCCGCTCCACCACACCGGAGCCCTCCCCATGATCGACCTCGTCATCGACCAGCGCCGCAAGGATCTCGGCGGCTTCGAGGTCGGCCGCGTGCTGCCGTTCCACAGCCGGCGGATGGTGGGGCCCTTCACCTTCTTCGACCACATGGGTCCCGTCACGTTCGAGCCCGGCTTTCCGCGCACCGTCGACGTGCGCCCCCACCCGCACATCGGCCTGTCGACCCTGACCTACCTGTTCGAGGGCGAGATCACCCACCGCGACAGCGTCGGCTCGCAGATCGACATCCGGCCGGGCGAGGTCAACTGGATGACCGCCGGCAGCGGCATCACCCACTCCGAGCGCTTCGAGCACCTGCGCGAAGTCGGCGGCGCCATGCACGGCATCCAGGCCTGGGTGGCCCTGCCCGACGGCCAGGAGGAGATCGCTCCGCGCTTCTCGCACCACCCTCGGGACGAGATGCCGGTCTACGAAGCCAACGGCCTGAAGGCCGCCCTGGTCGCCGGCAAGGCGTTCGGCGCCGAAGCCAAGGTGCCGGTGTTCTCGCCGCTGTTCTACGTGCACTGGGAGCTGGCGGCGGGGGCCAAGGCCGGCCTGCCGGCCGAATATCCCGAACGCGCCGCCTATGTCGCCGTCGGCAAGGTCGAGGCCGCCGGCCAGGTGCTGCACGCTGGCCAGATGGCGGTGTTCAAGCCGGGCGAGACGATCACCTTCGAGGCGCTGGAGCCTTCGACCGTCATGCTGCTGGGGGGCGAACCGGTGGGGCCGCGCTTCATCGAGTGGAACTTCGTCCACTCGTCCAAGGAACGCATCGAGCAGGCCAAGGCCGACTGGCGGGCCCAGCGCATGAAGCTGCCCGACCTGGACGACCAGGAATTCACCCCCCTGCCCGAGCCCCCGCCGCCGGCCCAGCCGATGTCATGAGACCGGCTGGGGACAGGCGCATGCGCCTGTCCCCGATCAGAAAAAAGGCCCCGGCAGTCGCAACGGCCCCGGCCCGACCTCGTCGTCGGCCTCGCCCACCGCCTGGTAGTGCGTCACCAGCTTGGCGCAGGCGCCCAGGACCAGGGCTTCGACGAAGGCGGCCTCCCGCCCCGTGAGCCGGACGATCTCGGCCAGGGCGTGGCCACGGCCGGCGGCCATGTCCATCACCGCCGCCTCCTGGGCGGACAACGCCGCGCGAGCCCCCGCCAACCGTTCCACCGCGTCCAGCCGCTGGAAACCGTCGTCGCTGGCCAGCGCCTTGCGGTAGTCGCGGCCGTACAGGGCGGCGGCCTGGGCCTCGGCGAAGCCGATGTCAGGGCCGAGGTCTTCGATGGCGATGGGAAGCTGGTCGGTGGTCACGGAGCGGCTTCTAGCATGTTCGGGCCGCACCGACTTGCCCCCACCTGACCGCTTCGCGGTCTGTCCGCCCCCAGAGGGGGCGGAGCCTCACGCGCTGGCGCTCTTCCCCCTTATGGGGGAAAGACGACCGCGAAGCGGTCCGTAGGGGGCAAGTGATCACCGCACGATCCCTGTTGAACACCCCCGCCCCCGGCGCTCATAATCCCACCATGACCGACACCGCCCTCGAAACCTTCGTCCGCGGCCTGCCCAAGGCCGAACTGCACATGCATATCGAGGGCAGCCTCGAGCCCGAGCTGATGTTCGAGCTGGCCGCGCGCAACGGCGTGACCCTGCCGTTCAAGACTGTGGACGAGATCCGCGCCGCCTACGCCTTCTCCAACCTGCAGGACTTCCTGGACATCTATTACCAGGGCGCGGGCGTGTTGCTGACCGCCGCCGACTTCAGGGACCTGGCCCTGGCCTATTTCCGCCGCCTGAAGGCCGACGGCGGAACCCACGCCGAGATCTTCTTCGACCCCCAGACCCACACCGACCGCGGCGTGGCCTTCGAGACGGTGATCGACGGCCTGGTCGAGGGCATGGAAGAGGCCGAGCGCGAGCTGGGCGTGACGTCCAAGCTGATCCTCTGCTTCCTGCGCCACCTGGACGAGGCCTCGGCCTTCGCCACCCTGGAGCAGGCTAGGCCGCACCTGTCCAAGATCGCCGGCGTGGGCCTGGACTCCTCGGAGGTCGGCCATCCGCCCGCCAAGTTCGCCCGCGTCATGCAGGCGGCCCGGGACCTTGGCCTGAAGGTCGTGGCCCACGCCGGCGAGGAAGGCCCGCCGGCCTATGTCTGGGAGGCGGTCGACATCCTCGACGTCGACCGCATCGACCACGGCAACCGCGCCCTGGAGGACGACTGCCTGACCGCCCGCCTGGTCCAGGACGGCACGACCCTGACCGTCTGCCCGCTGTCGAACCTGAAGCTGTGCGGGGTGTCGGACCTGAAGGACCATCCGCTGAAGCGCATGCTGAAGCTGGGCCTAAAGGCGACGGTCAATTCCGACGACCCGGCCTATTTCGGCGGCTATCTGCTGGAGAACTACGTCCAGACGGCCCAGGCCCTGGACCTGACGCGCGACGAGCTGGCGACCCTGGCCAGGAACAGCTTTACCGGCTCGTTCCTGGACGAGGCGGAAAAGGCGCGGCGGGTGGCGGAGGTCGAGGCGTACGTGGCGGGACGTTGACCGGACTTGAACCCTCTCCCAGAGGGAGAGGGAGGGGCCCATCGCATCGCGATGGGAGGGAGAGGGGTTTGGACGTCAGACGGCGTGCCGGCAGGGCGCTGAGTGAAATCGGATAAGGTGTAACCCCTCATCCTCCCACGCTTCGCGCGGGCCCCTCCTTCTCCCTTTGGGAGAAGGCGAGTTAAAGCGCCTTCCTGACCGCCTCCGCCAGCTCGTCCAGTTCGGCGATGCCGAGATCGGCGTGGAACGGCAGGCTCAGCACCGACTGGGCCAGGCGGTCGGCCACGGGGGTCTGGTCGCGGATCACGACGCCCGGGCCGACCGGGTTGGTGGCGTAGCCCATCTCGGCCAGCCGGGCCGCGACGATCGGAGCGGTTCCTTCCGGCAGGCTGACGACCCAGGCGTCCGACACCCAGCTCATCCCCCAGCCCGGCTGGAAGCCGACCCGAGCGCCCAGCAGCAGCATCCGCAGGCGCTGGGCGGCGGTGGCCAGGCGCAGGCGCTGGCCCGACCAGCCTTCCAGGCCCGCGTCGCCGACGAAGGCCGGCGCGTCGAGCCGGGCGACGAAGTCGGCGTCCTGGCTGGCCACGAATACGCCACGCCCGCTGGGCAGGCCGACGATCACCGGAACCGGCGCTTCCATGACCACGTCGAAGCCGTCGGTGGCGTCGACCACGATCGGCAGGCCGGTCTCGCGCTGGAAGGCCGCCCAGGCGGTCATGTCGGGCGCGCGGCCGAAGGCGCAGGTGGGGACGATGGCCTCGATCGGCGGCGGGGCCTGGCCCAGGCGCCCGCGCAGGTGGACCGGATCGAACATCCAGCTGCAGGGATCCACGTCGACCAGCCAGGGCCGCAGGCCGGCGGCGGCGATGGCCTCCAGGGTGGCGGCCGAGGCCAGGGCCGGGACGATGCAGACGCCGCCGCGGCGAACGCCGGAAGCGACCAGGGCGGCGGTCAGGGCGGCGACGCGGTCAGCGACGGCGCGGACGGCGGTGGGACGGTCGAAGCGCTCGGCCAGCCGGGCGTCGAGCCCCGGGGTCAGGCCTTGTCGCAGCACCCTCTCCACGGCCGCGAAATCCTGGGGGACGCCGGCGGCGGCCAGGGCCGCCTCGGCCTGGGCCTGCCTGCGGACTTCCGGCGACACTTGGGGGTGGGCTTGCATCACACGTCGTTTCCGAACAATCCGGCCCTGTCACGCAACGAGGCCGTTATGGTTAAGAGACCGTATCGAGTGACTCGGGAGGGCCGGATGCGGCGCGCCGTCGCGGCAAAAATGTGTCCGGAATCTTCGACCTAGGCAGAAGCCGTCCAGGCGTCGCGCAGCTCGCGCTTCAGCACCTTGCCGATATGGCTGCGGGGCAGGGATTCGACGAGTTTCAGGTCGACCAGCCGCTGGGTCTTGCCAAGGCGAGCATTGACCCACGCCCTCAACCCGTCCGCGTCAATTCGCCCTGCCGCCGGGGACTTGAGCGCCACGAAGGCCACCGGCGATTCGCCCCAGGCGTCGGACAGCACGCCGACCACCGCCGCCTCGACCACGTCGGGATGCTGGACGATCTGGGCCTCGATGTCGCTGGGATAGATGTTGAAGCCGCCGCTGATGATCATGTCCTTCTTGCGGTCCATCAGAGTCAGGAAGCCGTCCTCGTCGAACCGGCCGACGTCGCCGGTGCGGATGAAGCCGAGGCCCTCGGGCGAGATCCAGGTCGCCTCGGCGGTCTTGCCGGGCTGGCCGTGATAGCCGGTCATCATGCCGGCCGAGCGGCCGACGATCTCGCCGATCACGCCTGGCCCCACCTCGACGCCGTCCTCGTCGATCAGCCGGATGTCGTGGCCGGGGGCAGGACGGCCCACCGTGTGCAGCTTGTCCGGATGCTCGTGGGCCATCAGGATGCAGGTCCCGCCGCCCTCGGTCATGCCGAAATACTCGACCAGCCCGCCCGGCCAACGGGCCAGCACCTGAGCCTTCAGTTCGGCCGGGAACGGGGCGCTGGTGCAGAACTTGAGCTGGGTCGGCGACAGGTCGAAGTCGCCGAAATCGGGCCGGTCCATCAGGCGGCGGTACTGCACCGGCACCAGCATGGTGTGGGTCATGCGATGACGCTGGGCGAGTTCGAGGTACCTGCCGGCGTCGAACTTCGTCATCAGCACCACGGTCCCGCCGCCGGCCAGGGTGGGGAAGAAGCAGACCAGGGTGGTGTTGGAATAGAGCGGGGTCGACAGCAGGGTGACGACGTCGGAGCCATAGCCCACCGCGTCGCCGCGGAACACATGCTTCCAGCGCATGCCGTGCGACTGGACGATGCCCTTGGGCGCGCCCGTGGTGCCGCTGGAATAGATGATGTTGAACGGAGCCTCGGGCCCGATCGTCACCGCGGCCGGAACCGCGCCCTCGGGGGCCAGCCAGGCCTCGAAGGCCTCGGCGAAGCCCGAGCCGTCCAGGGCGATCTGGCGCACGGCGAGGGGCGCGGCCGCCTGGGCCTCGGCCGCGCCGGCGTCGAGGAACGCCAGCCGCGCCCCGCAGTCGGCGACCATGCCGGCGATGGCCTGCGGCGTCGACGACGGAGCCAGGGGCGCGACGGCGACGCCGGCCCGCAAGGCCCCCAGGAACAGGGCCGCATAGGGGATCGACGACAGGGCGCAGACGGCGACCGCCTCGCCCTGCCCGACCCCGTCGCGCTGCAGGGCGGCGGCGACCCGGTCGGCCAGGGCGTCGAACTGGGCGTAGGTGACGGCCTCGCCGGTCTCCATGACCACGGCCGGACGGTCGGGAGCCTCGGCCGCCCGCTGTCGCAGGATGTCGCCCATCACGCCGTGGTCGGCGGTCATCATGGATTGGATCGAGGTCATTGCGGCTTCCTACTCGACGCAAGAGACGGGACACGGGTCGGGGACAGGCACATGTGCCTGTCCCCAGCGGTTGTCCGCGATCCTCAAGCGTCCTTGAACCCCTTGCCCTCGGCGACGAGGCGCTCCAGAAGGGCCGAGGGCTTGAAGTCGTCGCCGTGCTTGGCCTGGAACGCCTTCATCCCGGCCAGCACCTTGTCCAGCCCCACCAGCTCGCCCCAGAACATCGGGCCGCCGGTATAGACCGGCCAGCCGTAGCCGTTGATCCACACCGTATCGATGTCGGAGGCCCGGATCGCCTTGCCCTCCTCCAGGATCTTGGCCCCTTCGTTGACCATCGGGTACAGGCAGCGCTCCAGGATCTCCTGGTCGCTGATCTGGCGACGCTGGACCTGGCGCTTCTCGGCGAAGTCGAGGATCACCTGCTCGACCTCCTTCGAAGGCCGGGCCACCCGGTTCTCGTCGTAGTCGTAGAAGCCCTTGCCGTTCTTCTGGCCGCGACGGTCCATCTCGCACAGCACCTCGCGGATTGTGGACGACGAGGTCTTGGCCGGGTCCCAGCCGATATCGAGTCCGGCCAGGTCGCTCATCGCGAACGGTCCCATCGGCAGGCCGAAGTCGTACAGCACCCGGTCGACGTCCCACGGCATCGCGCCTTCCAGAATCAGGCTCATGGCCTCGCGCTGGCGCTGGGCCAGCATGCGGTTGCCGACGAAGCCGTGGCAGTTGCCGACCAGCACCGCGACCTTGCCGATCGTCTTGCCGATCTGCATCGAGGTGGCGATGACCGACTTGCCGGTCTTTTCGCCGCGCACGATCTCCAGCAGGCGCATGACATTGGCCGGCGAGAAGAAGTGCAGGCCGATCACGCTTTCCGGCCGGCTGGTCGAGGCGGCGATCACGTCGATGTCGAGATACGAGGTGTTGCTGGCCAGGATCGCGCCAGGCTTGGCGATCTTGTCCAGCTTGCCGAACACCTCCTGCTTGATCTCCATCAGCTCGAACACGGCTTCGATGATCAGGTCGCAGTCGGCCAGATCCTCCAGGTTCATCGACGGGGTCAGCAGACCCATGCGCTTTTCGACGTCGGCTTCCGTCAGCCGGCCCTTCTTGGCGGTGTTCTCGTAGTTCTTGCGGATGACGCCGACGCCGCGTTCCAGGTTCTCCGCCTTGGCCTCGATGATCGTCACCGGAATGCCGGCGTTGAGGAAGTTCATCGAGATGCCGCCGCCCATGGTGCCGGCCCCGATCACGCCCACCTTCCTGACCGGGAGGATCGGGGTGTCGTCCGGCACGTCGGGGATCTTGGCGGCCTGGCGCTCGGCGAAGAACGCATGGCGCTGGGCGGCCGACTGGCTGCCGGTCATCAGTTCCATGAACAGCTTGCGCTCGAGCTTCAGCCCCTCGTCGAACGGCAAGTTCACCGCCGCCTCGATGCACTGGATGTTGCTCTCGGGAGCCAGGAAGCCGCGGAACTTGCGAGCGTTGGCCTTGCGGAACTCGCTGAAGATCTCGGGCTTGCCGCGCGCGGCCTCGACCCTGGCGTTCTGGTCGCGGATGCGGGTCAGGGGCTTGTCCTCGGCCAGCACCACGCGGGCGAAGGCGATCGCCCCGTCGCGCAGGGCGCCCTCCTCGACGATCGAGTCGAACAGGCCCATGGCCAGGGCGGCCTTGGCCGGCACGTGCTGGCCGGTGGTGACCATCTCCAGCGCCTTCTCGACCCCGACGACGCGCGGCAGGCGCTGGGTGCCGCCCGCGCCCGGCAGCAGGCCGATGTTCACCTCCGGCAGGCCCGCCTTGGCCGAGGGGACGGCGACGCGGTAGTGGGCCACCAGCGCCACCTCCAGCCCGCCGCCCAGCACCGTGCCGTGGATCGCGGCGACCACCGGCTTGGGTGAATTCTCGATGACGTCCTGCACGTCCTGCAGCGACGGGCCGGTCATGGCCTTGCCGAACTCGGTGATGTCGGCGCCGGCGATGAAGGTCTTGCCCTCGCAGATCAGCACGATGGCCTTGACCGCCGGCTCGGCGATCGCCTGCTCGAACGCGCCTTTCAGCCCTTCGCGCACGGCCGCCGACAGGGCGTTGACCGGCGGCGAGTTGAGCGTGACGACACCGATGTCGCCTTCGACGGTCAGGTCCGTGACAGTGTTGATCGCGGTCATGGCGTGCTTCACCCCTGCGCTTGGCGTTCTTGAGTTTGAACGATTGTTTGAAGCAACCCTGCACGACCGGCCGCCGAAGTCCAGAGGTCCGTCGCGTCAGGGGGCGTTTGGGCGGCGGCGCGCGACCTCTATGCCGCGCTCCCTGTCAGCGCCGCATAGACCAGCGTCCGCAGCTCGCGCCGGATCGGATAGGTCGAGGACGGGATCAGCTGGGTCATGAACACCACCGCCAGATCCTCGACCGGATCGATCCAGAAGGCGGTCGAGGCCATGCCGCCCCAGAAATACTCGCCCAGCGAGCCCAGGTTCCGGGTCCGCGCCTGGTCGACGGTCATGGCGAATCCCAGGCCGAAGCCCAGCCCCTCGAACACCGTCTCGCTGAACAGCGACCGCGACATCTCCGTCAGCTCCCGCCCGCCCGGCAGGTGGTTCAGGGTCATCAGCTTCAGGGTCTTGGGACTGACGATCCGCGCCCCGTCCAGCTCGCCGCCGTTCAGCAGCATGCGGCAGAACCGCATGTAGTCGTCGGCGGTCGAGACCAGGCCGCCGCCGCCGGACTTCAGGGGCGGGTCGGACAGGTAGCGGCTGGTGGTCGGATCGTCCTGCAGCACCGTCTCGCCCCGGGGGTTCAGGGTGTAGCAGGCGGTGAAGCGGTGGCGCTGACTTTCGGGCACGAAGAAGCCGGTATCGACCATCTTCAGCGGGTCGAAGATCCGTTCCTTCAGAAACTGGTCGAACGGCTGGCCGGAGATCACCTGCACCAGGTAGCCGAGCACGTCGGTGGCCACGGAATAGTTCCAGGCCTCGCCCGGCGAGAATTCCAGCGGCACGCTGGCCAGGGTTTCGACGAAGGCCTCCAGTCCCCCTTCGCTGTCGACCCCGTCCAGCTTCAGCTTGCGATAGGCCGCGTCGACATTGGTGCGCTGCTGAAAGCCGTAGGTCAGGCCGGCGGTGTGGCGCAGCAGGTCGAGGACCCGCATCGGCTGGTCGACGGGCCGGGTCACGAAGGCGCCCGCCACCCCGGCCTGGAACACGCCGAGCTTCTTCCACGACGGGATGAACCGGTGCACCGGATCGTCCAGTGCGACCTTGCCCTCCTCGACCAGCATCATGAAGGCGATCGAGGTGATCGGCTTGGTCATCGAATAGATGCGAAACAGGCTGTCGGCCTGCAGCGGCAACCCGCGCTCCTTGTCCGCCGCGCCCAGGATCGTCGTGTGCGCCAACTGGCCGCGACGCCACACCTGGACCAGGGCGCAGGGCAGCTTTCCGGGCGCGACGTAGCGTTCCTGGATGAAGGCGTCGATCCGCTTCAGTCGGTCGGACGACAGGCCCACGGCTTCAGGCGTGCTCAAATATCCCTCCTGCAGTGCTGTTCTTGGCGCTGACCGAAGAGACGGTATGTCGCAACGCGTCCTTCACGCGATCATGCGCATATCGATTGAAAACCAGGGAACGGGGATGGGCAAGCACTTGCGCGACGAGCCGGCGGGGGGACTTGCGGCGTCCGGCCTCGAACAGGCCGCCGCCGATTGGTTCTTCGAAAGCAGCCTCGACATGTTCGTGGTGCTGGAGAACGACGCCATTCTCCGGGTCAATCCGACCTGGACACGGCTGACCGGCTGGACGCCCGAGGAGACCCTGGGCCGGCCGATGCGCGACTTCTTTCACCTGCACGACACCGACGTCCTGCGCGGCGCTGGCGACACCCTGCGCGCCCAGGGCGAAGCCCGCGCCGAGCACCGTCTGGCCCGAAAGGGCGGCGGCTGGCTGTGGGTGTGCTCGCAATCCAAACTGCTGCCCGAGGCGTTCGGGCGCGACGCCCTGCTGATCGTGTTCCAGGATTTCACCGAGGACCGCGCCCGGCGGATCCAGCGCCAGCAGTCCGAGCGCGCCAACGAGCTGCTGCGCAACGCCGCTGGCGTCTATGTCTGGCGGTTCGACCCGCGCAAGGGGATCTACGTCTTCGAGCAGGATGTCCCCACCCCGTCCTCGCCGGAGGGCGGCGTGCGGACCATGACCATCGGCGAGATGAGCGGCTCGGTCCATCCGGACGACCAGCAGAGGGTCTGGGAAGCGTTCAGCCAGACCCTGGCGACCGGCGACCACCACGTGCTGACCTACCGCTATTTCGACCCGGCCCACCAGACATGGATATGGATGCGGTCCGCCTGGCGCGGGGCGCGCGGCGCCAGCGCCAAGAGCTGGGACGTGATCGGCATCAGCCAGGATGTCACCGAACTGGTCGCCGTCCGCGACGCCGCCCTGAGCGCGGCCGAGGCCAAGTCCCAGTTCCTGGCCAATATGAGCCACGAAATCCGCACCCCGATGAACGGCGTGCTGGGGGTCATGCACCTGCTCAAGCGCGAGCCCCTTTCCGCCGACGGCCGCCAGCTGCTGACCGAGGCGCTCGATTGCGGGGCCATGCTGTCGGAACTGCTCAACGACATCATCGACTTTTCCAAGGTCGAGGCCGGCAAGCTGGAGCTGCACGCCGAGCCGATCGATCCGGCCGCGGTGCTGCGCAGCGTCACCGACCTGCTGCGTCCCCTGGCCACGCAGAAAGGCCTGAGCCTGACCGTCACGGTCGCCCCCGGGGTCGGCTGGATCGGCGCGGATCCCCTGCGCCTGCGCCAGGCGCTGTTCAACCTGGTAGGCAACGCCGTGAAGTTCACCCTGGAGGGCGGCGTCCAGGTTCGCCTGGCCCCGGCCGGACGGCCCGGCGAACGGCGCCTGCGCTTCGAGATCCAGGACACGGGCGTCGGCATCGACGCGGCCACTGCCGACAGTCTGTTCCAGCGCTTCAGCCAGGCCGACGGCTCGACCACCCGCCGGTTCGGGGGCGCCGGCCTGGGCCTGGCCATCACCCGGCGCCTGGCGATCCTGATGGGCGGCGACATCGGCTTCTCCAGTCCGCCGGAAGGCGGCTCGCTGTTCTGGCTGGAGATCGCGGCCCCGCCGGCCTCCGAGGCCGTCGCGCCCGCCGAGCCGGCGGACATCGCCCTGCTGGCCGGGGCGCGCGTGCTGATCGTCGAGGACAACGCCACCAACCGCCTGATCGCCAGCCGGCTGCTGCAGGCCATGGGCGCCGAGGTCGAGACCGCCGAGGACGGGGTCCAGGGAGTCGAGGCTGTCGAGCGCGACGTCCGGGGCTTCGACCTGGTGTTCATGGACATCCAGATGCCCGGCCTGGACGGCGTCGAGGCCACTCGGCGCATTCGCGGCCTGGGCGGCGAGGCCGGCGCGACCCCGATCGTCGCGATGACCGCCAACGCCCTGGCCCACCAGCGGGCGTCCTACATCGCCGCCGGCATGAACGGCGCGGTGGCCAAGCCGCTGTCGCCCGCCGCCCTGGTCCAGGCCATCGCCGCCGTGCTGGGCCCGCCGGCCGATACGGCCTCCACCCCCATCTCCCGGGCGTCCTAGCCTTTCGAATCCCGTCGTCGCCCAAATACCGCAACACGGCTGCAAGATTCCGGGTCCACGAAGGCGCACCGAAGCGAGTCGCGCCTTGTGGCGAAGACCAGGCTTCCTAAATCTGGACCCACGGGTCCAACAAGACCGTGAGCCGGCAACGAGGGGGCGACAGATGGACGACGGCCGGATCGCCAGCCCCGCCACCGAGCGGTACGCCAGGAAGAAGGAAGCCATCCTCGCGGCGGCCACCGCGATCCTGAACCGCCAGGGCGTCAAGGGCATGACCCTGTCGGACGTGGCCGCCAAGGTCGGGCTGATCACCACCAGCGTCACCTACTACTACCGCAAGAAGGACGACCTGGCCGCCGCCTGCTTCATGCGCGGCCTGGAGCGCTTCGACGCCCTGGTCGGCGAGGCGGCCAAGGCGCCGGACGCGCCTGGCCGCCTGCTGGCTCTCCTGGACCTCTATCTCGATCTGAACCGCCGGGTGCGCCTGGGCGAGGCCGCGCCCCTGACCAGCTTCACCGAGATGCGGGCCCTGAAGGAGCCCCTGCGCGGCTCGGTGCAGGGCGCGTTCAACGACCTGTTCCGGCGGGTGCGCGGCTTCTTTGAGGGCCCGCAGTTCGATCCCCTGGACAAGCGCGACCGCAACGCCCGCACCCACCTGCTGCTGGAGCAGTTGTTCTGGTCGGGCTCATGGCTGCGCCGCTACGACGTCGAGGACTATGGCCGCGTGCGCGACAAGATGTACGACATCCTGGTCCACGGCCTGGCGCCGCAGGGCGCTGGCGGCCATGCCGCCTGGGCGCCCCTGCCCCTGCCCGACCCGACCCCGCAGTCTCCCGAGGGCCAGGAGTGGCGCGAGACCTTCCTGGTCGCCGCCACCCGGCTGATCAACCAGCGTGGCTATCGCGGGGCCTCGGTCGAGGAAATCTCGGCCCAGCTGAACGTCACCAAGGGCTCGTTCTACCACCACCATGAGGACAAGGACGCCCTGGTGGTCGAATGCTTCGAGCGCACCTTCGCCGTCACCCGCAAGGCCCAGGCCGACGCCCGCGCCCTGGGGGCCGACGGCTGGACCCAGCTGTCCTCGGCCACCGCCGCCCTGGTCGCCTATCAGCTGTCCGAGCACGGCCCGCTGCTGCGCGCCTCGTCGATGGGGGCCCTGCCGATCGAGATCCGCCACGAGATGGTGCAGGGCTACAACCGCGGCTCCGAGCGTTTCGCGGCGATCATCTCCGACGGCGTGGCCGAGGGCTCGGTGCGGGCGGTGGACCCGATGATCGCGGCCCACATGATCAACTCGATGCTCAACGCCGCCGCCTCGCTGGGGATCTGGGCGCCCGGCCTCGAGCGCGACGAAGCGGCCCGGCTGTTCGCCCGGCCGCTGCTGACGGGACTGTTTTCGCTGTAGCGGCTTCACCGCGCGCCGGCCGGTTCCCGCCTCCGCGAGAACACGTTATCCTGCCCGTGCAACCGGGGGTGATCCGTTGATCCGCGCCAAGCTTATCGTCCTGCCCCTGGCCGTCGCAGGCCTGGTCGCGTGCCAGCGGACGCCCGACCCGCCGGCGTCCATCACCCCGCCGCCCGGCCTGGGCGACCGCGTGCGGGTGCTGAGCGCCGACGCCATGGTGATCGACGGCAAGCACGTGCGGCTGGTCAACGCCTATGCGCCGCAGGGCATACCCGACGCCCGCTGCTGGGCCGAGGCCACGGCGGCCCAGGCCACGCTGGTCTGGGTGCGGGCCAAGATCAAGGACGCCCGCGACATCGCCGTCGAGCCGGCGACAGGCTTCGACGAGTTCCATCGCCAGCTGGCGGTCGTCAAGCTGGACGGGGTCGACCTGGGCCAGGAGATGTACGAGGCCGGCCTGGCGGCGCGGCGCACCGACGGCCCCAACGGCCGTTTCGCCTGGTGCGAGCCGATCAGCGCCAAGACGGCCGGCGCGCCGACGGTCAATTCGCTGCTGGATTAGGGGCCCGGCCGAATCTTCAAGCGCGGCGCGTGGTCCTCGCCCTTCGACAGGCTCAGGATGAGGACCAGTCTTCGGCGGTGGTGGAAAACCTCATCCTGAGCCTGTCGAAGGACGAGGTTTTCGCTTCCGAAGCCGATTATGATCGCCTTACAGCCGGTCCACCGGCGACAGCGCCGCCCCGGTCGCCTCGCGCGGGGTGGTCATGCGCGACAGCTTGGGGGTCAGCCAGCGCTCGATGTCGTCGACGATCTCATAGACCACCGGCACCAGCACCAGGGACAGCACGGTCGAGGTGATCAGGCCGCCGATCACCGCCACGGCCATCGGCTGGCGGAATTCCGAGCCGGTGCCGATGCCCAGGGCCGTGGGCAGCATGCCGGCCATCATCGCCAGGGTGGTCATGATGATCGGCCGGGCCCGTTCGTGGCAGGCGTCGAGGATGGCGTCGCGCTGGCTCATGCCGGCCCGCTCCTGCTCAATGGCGTACTCGACCAGCAGGATCGAGTTCTTGGCCGCCAGGCCCATCAGCATCAGGAAGCCGATCAGCGACGGCATCGACAGCGACTGGCCGGTGACCAGCAGCGCGAAGAACGCGCCGCCGATCGCCAGAGGCAGGGCCGACAGGATGGTGATCGGCTTGAAGAAGCTGCGGAACAGCAGCACCAGCACCCCGAACACCAGGCCGACCGCCGAGAGCAGGGCGACGGCGAAGCCGGTGAACAGCTCGACGAACGCCTCCTGGTCGCCGGCCGTGGCCGGCCCGACGCTGGGCGGCAGGTTTTTCATGGTCGGCAGCTTGCCGACGTCGCTCATCGCCTGGCCCAGCTGGGCGCCGTTGGCCAGGTCGGCCTCGATGGTCACCTGCCGCTTGCGGGCGAAGCGGTCGATCTTGGCCGGACCGGCCTGGAACGACAGGTCGGCGACCGTGTCGAGCCGGGTCGTGCCGCCGCTGGCCGTGGGGATGCGCAGGGCGCCCAGGGCGTCGAGGTCGGCGCGGGTCTCGGCCGGCAGGCGCACCCGGATCGGGATCCGTCGCTCGCCCTGGGTCATCTTGGCGACGTTGGCGTCGATATCGCCGACCGTGGCCACGCGGGCGATGGCGGCGATGTCGGCGGCGCTGACGCCCAGGCGGGCGGCCTCGTCGGGCTTTGGCCGGATGACGATCTCCGGACCGCTGGGCGGCGAGGACGGCCGCGGATCGGCCACGGTGGAGAGCTTCTGCATCTCGCGTTCGATCCGGGCGGCGGTGCGCTCCAGCAGCGGGCCGTCGTCGGAGATCAGGATTGTCTGGACCTCGGACGTGCCCCAGTCGCCCAGCAGGTTGACGCGGGCGTCGGGGATGTCGTGCAGCTCGTTGCGCACCGCCTGCTTGATCTGCGTCACGGTCAGGTCGCGCTTGCCGTTGAGCACGATGGTGATGGTGGCGTCGCGCAGGTCGGCGCCGCTCTGGCCGCCCCAGCCGCTGCCGATGTTCGACCCGACCTGGGCGAAGACGTGGGCGGTCTCGGGACGCTTGCGGAACATGGCCGTCACCGACTGAACGGTGCGCTCCATGTCCGCCGTGGTCGCCCCGGGCGGACCCTGGACCTTCAGATAGTAATAGTTGGCGTTGCCGGCCGGCTGGAAGGCCGTGGGCAGCAGGCCGGCCAGGGCGAACGAGCCGAGCAGGATCACCGTGCCGATCACCAGGCTGAGGATGCGGTGATCCAGCGACCAGTCCAGTACGCCGCGATAGAAGCCCTGGAACTCGCGCCGCGGGTGCGGGTCCTTGGAGGGCTTGAGGAAATAGGCGGCCAGCAGCGGCGTCAGCAGGCGGGCGACCACCAGCGAGAACAGCACGGCCACCGCGACGGTCAGGCCGAATTCCTTGAAGAACTGGCCGGGCGTGCCGGGCATGTAGGACACCGGCACGAACACCGCCACGATGGTGAAGGTGGTCGCCACCACGGCCAGGCCGATGGCGTCGGCCCCTTCCATCGCCGCCTGGAACGGTCTCTGGCCCCGGGCCACGCGCTTTTCGATGTTCTCGATCTCGACCACGGCGTCGTCGACCAGGATGCCGATGACCAGGGTCAGGGCCAGCAGGGTCACGACGTTCAGCGAGAAGCCCATGATCGCCATGAAGGCGAAGGTGGGGATCAGCGACACCGGCATGGCGATGGCCGTGATCAGGGTGGCGCGCCATTCGCGCAGGAACAGGAACACCACCAGCGAGGCCAGCAGCATGCCTTCCAGCAGGGTGTGCTCGGTGGCGGCGAAGCTGGCGCGGGTCTCGTCGACGGTCGAGAAGATCTTCACGAAGGTGACGCCCGGCTGCTTGGCCTGCAGACCCTCCACCGCCTTCTTGACGTTGTCCTCGACGGCGACGTCGCTGGAGTCGCGGGTCTTCATCACCTGGAAGGCGACCACGGGCTTGCCGTCGAGGCGGGCGAAGCCGCGCTCCTCCTCAGCCCCCTGGCCGACCTGGGCCACGTCGGTCAGCTTGACGTAGCGGCCGCCGGACACCGGGATGGTGATGGCGCGCAGCTGCTCGACGGTGGTCGCCGCGCCCAGCACCCGCAGGGTCTGCTCGCGGCCCCCGATCTTGGCCCGTCCGCCGGGGGCGTCGACGCTGAAGCTGGCCAGGGCCTGGTTCAGCTGCGGCGCTGTGACCCCGAAGCTGGCCATGCGGTCTGGGTCGATGACGACGTTGATCTCGCGATCGACCCCGCCGACCCGGGCCACCTGGGCCACGCCCTTCTCGCCCTGCAGGGCGCGGGTGACGGTGTCGTCGATGAACCACGACAGCTCGGTGGCGCTCATGGTCGGGGCCGAGACCGCGTAGGTGATGATCGGGGCGCTGGTGATCTCCAGGCGCTGGACGATCGGCTCGTCCACCTCGCGGGGCAGGATGGCGCGGGTCTGGTCGACCTTGGAGCGCACCTCGTCGGTGACCTTCTGCAGGTCCTCGCCGAGGTTGAATTCGATCGTGGTGGTCGAGGCGCCCTGGACCACCGACGAGCGGATGGTCTTGACGTTGGAGATGCTGGCCACCGCGTCCTCGATCGGGCGGGTGACCTGGGTCTCCATCTCGCCGGGCGCGGCGCCGCTCTGGGTGACCGTCACCGTCACGGCGGGGAACTCGACATTCGGGAACTGCTTGATGGGCAGGCCCAGATAGCAGCCGACGCCCGCGATGATCAGGGCGATGAACAGCACCGCCACGGGGATCGGGTTCTTGATCGCCCAGGCGGAGACCTTGAGTTCGCCGTTCTTGTGCTCAGTAGCCATCAGCGGGCCGCCTGCTGGGTGGTGGCGGCCGGACGGATCACGTCGCCGTCGGTGACGAACGAGGCGCCGCCCAGCACGATGCGGGTCCCGGCCGGCGGCCCTTGGACCAGCTGGGCCCAGCCGCCGCCCTTCTGGCCGATCTTGACCGGCGTCTGGTGGGCGCGGTTGGCGCCATCGACGGTCATGACATAGAGACCGTCGGCCTCGTAGCGGATGGCGGTTTCAGGAATGGCGGTGACGGGCGCGCCCGAGGCGCCGAAGGTGGCGCGGCCAAAGCCGCCGGGCCGGAGGTCGGGACGGACGGGCAGGCGCACCCGCACCTTGCCCAGGCGGCTGGCGCTGTCGACCCGCGGGCTGACCAGGCGCACCACGCCCGGCACCGATTGGCCGCCGGGCAGGCTGACCTGGACCGGCTGGCCGGCGCGGACCCCGGCCAGATCGGCCTCGTTGACCTCGGCGTCCAGCTCGACCAGGCCGTCGCGGGCGATAGTGAACCAGGGCGTCGTCCCGCCGCCGGCGATCTGGCCTGGCTGGACGCCGCGCTGCAGGACCCGGCCGCTGACCGGGGCGGTGATGGTCATCCGCGAGACCCGGGTGCGCAACTCGTTCAGCGCCGCCTCCTGGGCCTTGGCGTTGTAGCGACGGGTTTCGATCTGCTCCTGGCTGAGCACGCCTTGGCCGTCCAGGCCGGCCACGCGCTTGGCCTCGGCCTGGGCCTGGGCGGTCAGGGCCGCCTGCTGGTCGACCTGGGCCCGCAGCAGGGTGGCGTCCAGCTGGGCCAGCGGCTGTCCGGCCCGCACCCAGTCGCCCTCGTCGGCATAGAGCCGGGCCACGCGGTAGCCGCTGAGCTCGGAGCCGACGGCGGCCTCCTCGCGCGAGACCAGCTGACCCGAGGCCTCGACCCCGCCGCCCAACGGCCGGGTCTCGACGGCGCCGACGCTGACCGCGCGCGGCTGGGCGGCGGCCGAGGCCTTCTCGGCGGGCTTGTCCTTCTTGTCGCCGCAGGCGGTCAGGCCGGTCGAGGCGATCAGGATCATGGCGGCGAGCGCGGTGCGGGTCGTCATGGGGAAGGGTCTCATTTCGAGGAAACTTGGGTCGGGTTCGCGGTCTGTTTCGCGGTCTGGGCCACGGACGTCGGCGACCAGCCGCCGCCCAGCGCCTTGTAGGTCTGGACGGCGTGCAGCAGGGCGTCGGTGCGGGCGCCGGTCAGGGCCGAGCGCGAGGCGCGCCAGGACTGTTCGGCCTGCAGGGTGGTGGTCAGGTCGATCAGGCCCAGGCCATAGCCCTTGCGGTTGGCCTCGTAGGCGCGCTGGGCCCGGGCCTCGCCAGCGGTCAGCAGGTCGACGCGGCGCTGGTCGGCGGCCAGTTGCAGCATGGCGTTCTCGGCCTCGCCATAGGCGGTCTGCACGGCCTTTTCGAAGGCGATGGCGGCCTGGCGGGTGCGGGCGTCCTGGGCGTCGATGTCGGCCAGCAGGGCGGGGATGTTCAGCACCGGGATCGAGACGTTGGCCCCGAGGGTCCAGGTGGACGTGCTGGTCGAACTCTTGCCGCTGCCGCCGCCGAAACTGGGCGACACGCTCTTGGATAGGCCCACGCCGGGCGTGATGTTGAAGGTCGGCAGCAGGGCCAGTTCGTTGACCTTCAGCGTCTTCGACGCCGAGGCCAGGCGGGCCTGGGCCTCGCGCACGTCCGGACGGCGGCCCAGCAGGTCGCCGGGGATGGTGGCGGGCACGGGCGGGGCCAGATCCAGCCTGACGTCGACCGGCAGGCTGGCCAGAGGATCCACGCCGCGCCCGACCAGGATCAGCAGGCTGCGACGCGCCGCGCCCAGCTGGGCCTCCAGGTTGGCGGCGCGGGCCTGGGTGTCGGCCAGGTCGGCCTCGGCGCGGTCGGCCTCCGAGGTGGCGATAAGGCCGGCGTTGGCCTTCTTGACCGCGAAGTCGCGCAACGAGCTGTTGATGCGCTCGGTCTGGCGGGCGTCGTCCAGCTGCACGGCCAGGCCGCGGGCCTCGAAGTAGGACTGGGCGACATTGGCGGCCAGCGAGGCGCGGGCGCCTTCATAGGCGAAGCGGGCGGCGGCGAAGTCGTTGTTGACCACGCCCAGGCCGGCGCGCTTGCGGCCGAACAGGTCCAGCTCCCACGACACGTCGAAATTGGCGTTGTAGCTGTCGCTGTCGCCGCCCCGCGTGAAGGGAATGCCGCCGGCGGGGACGGTCTGGCTGAGGATTTCGGTATGCGTGCGGCCCGCGTTTCCGGTCAGGGGCGTACTGGGAATCCAGATCTGGCGGACCTGGCCCTTGCGGACGGCCCGAGCTTCGTCCAGCACCGCGGCGGCGCTGCGGGCGTCGGGGGCCTTCTCCAGCGCCGTCTCGATCAGGCTGGTCAGCTGCGGATCGTTGAAACTGATCCACCAGCGGTCCAGGTCCGCCTGGGCCGCGCCGGCGGGGGCCTCGTAGGCGGCCGGCAAGCGGGTGTCCGGCGTCGGGCGCGGGGTGTTCACGCAGCCGGCCGCGGCCAGGCCCGCCAGGCCCAGGGCAAGGGTCAGGAGGGAGGTTCCGGATCGGAATGGCCGTGGGCGCTGGCGCTCTCCGGTCATGATCTTACTCATCAACATTCACCTGCGGGCGTGGCCGAGGGGGCGGCCGGATCTATCTCAACGAGAAGGCGGGGCGGCGGACGGCGGCGGCGGCTGGCCGGCGACGGCCCCATAGACATCGACCACCTGGTCCAGGAAGTGCTCGATGACCTGGCGTTCGGCGGGCGAGAGGCCCGCGATGACCCCGTCCAGTCCCTCGATCATCGGCGCCAGCCGCGCGAAGGCCCGATCCAGCGAGGCGGGCACGGGCATGACGCAGATCTTGCGCCGGTCGTTGGCTCGTCGCTCGCGCGCGACGTGACCAGCCCGCTCCAGGCGATCGACGATCTGGGTGGCGGCGGCGGTCGTCACCTTCAGGTGCGCGGCCAGCTGGCTGGGGGTCATCGCCCCGTTGTTCAGCAGATGCTCCAGGGCGGCCATGTCGGTGATGTTGACGCCCAGGCTCTCGCCGATCTTGCGGCCGATCTGGCGCGTCAGCATCGAAATGGTCTTCAGGCGCTGGGCGATCGGGTCGCTGGGCGTGGGCGGTCCGCGCCAGGCTCCGGGTCCGCAAATGGGATCGCTGGTCGTCATGGCGGCGATCCATATTATTAAGTGATTTAATAGTCAAATCGCTTAACGATATGGCCGGCCTCGGAGCGCTGGCCGGACGGCTGATCGCCGAAAGACCCATCGCCGATTCCCCAGGGCCAACGGTCGCCCGACCACGGCGACCGATCAACGTTCGTTCAATTGGGTATGGAGTCGGCGAGATGGAAGGGCAGGACGTCATCGCAATTTTTCCCACCGGCGGTTGATGGCGGACGTCTCCTGCGAACGTCCGCGCTTGGCCTTCCTGGGAATGACGAGCCAGGGCCGCGTCTTGCGACATTGGGGAGCGATTATTTTCGGGGACGGGCGACCGCTTGCCCCCTACGGGTCGCTTCGCGACCGTCTTCCCCCAGAGGGGGAAGAGCCTTGTCGTCGACGCCGTGAGGCTCCACCCCCTGCGGGGGCGGACAGGCGGCGCAGCCGCCAGGTGGGGGCAAGTGTGTGAGCCCCCAAAGCAAAAAGGCCCCGGAGATCGCTCTCCGGGGCTCTTCGCTTGTCTCAGCCGAAGCTAGACCGTCGAGATCTACTCGACGATTTTCGCGACGACGCCGGCGCCGACGGTGCGGCCGCCTTCACGGATGGCGAAGCGCAGCTTCTCTTCCATGGCGATCGGGGTGATCAGCTCGACGTCCAGCTCGGCGTTGTCGCCCGGCATGATCATTTCCACGCCTTCGCGCAGCTTGATGATCCCCGTGACATCCGTCGTACGGAAGTAGAACTGCGGGCGGTAGTTGGTGAAGAACGGGGTGTGGCGGCCGCCTTCTTCCTTGGTCAGGATGTAGGCTTCGGCCACGAACTTGGTGTGCGGGGTGATCGAACCCGGCTTGCACAGCACCTGGCCGCGCTCGACGTCTTCGCGCTTGGTGCCGCGCAGCAGCAC
>NZ_SLZL01000002.1 GCF_004342605.1 Caulobacter sp. BK020 | reverse complement strand
GGGCCGGGGGGTCTGGTCGCCGGTCTGGGGGGCGGTGGCGGGGGCCTGCGTAAGTGGCCCCCCCTCGGGGGGCGGTGGCGCGACGCGACTGGGGGGGTCGGCGCGGCGGTCCCCCTCCGGCCTTTCGGGCCACCTCCCCCAGGGGGGGAGGATCTATGCTGCGCGACCGTCATCATGCCGCCACCGTGTACTTGTCGTAGCCCTCGGCCTCCAGCTGCAGGGCCAGCTCCGGGCCGCCCGAGGCGACGATGCGGCCGGCGGCCAGCACGTGGACGCGGTCGGGTTTGATGTAGTCCAGCAGGCGCTGGTAGTGGGTGATGACCAGCATGCCGCGATCGGGGGCGCGCAGGGCGTTGACGCCTTCGGAGACGATCTTCAGGGCGTCGATGTCCAGGCCCGAGTCCGTCTCGTCCAGGATCAGGAACTTCGGCGACAGCATCGCCATCTGAAGGATTTCCATCCGCTTCTTCTCGCCGCCCGAGAAGCCGACGTTCAGGCCGCGCTTGAGCATGTCGAAGTCGATCTTCAGCGCGCCGGCCTTCTCCTTGGCCAGCTTCAGGAAAGCCGGCGCCGCGATCTCGTCCTCGCCGCGCGCCCGGCGCTGGGCGTTCAGGGCGGTGCGGATAAAGGTCAGGGCCGGCACGCCCGGGATCTCCAGCGGATACTGGAACGACAGGAACACGCCCTTGGCCGCCCGCTCGTTGGGCTCCAGGGCCAGCAGGTCCTCGCCGTTCAGGCTCGCCGCGCCTTCGGTGACCTCGTAGCCGCCCCGGCCGCTCAACACGTAGGACAGCGTCGACTTGCCCGCCCCGTTGGGGCCCATGATGGCGTGCACCTCGCCGGCCGGCACGTCGAGCGTGACGCCCTTGAGGATCGGCTTGTCGCCGACATTGGCGTGGAGGTTGTGGATGGAGAGCATGCTTGTCATTTCATGTGGCGGCGGACGTAGCCCGCCATAGCTTCAACTTGAGTGGCGATCGCATCCGCATGCCCAGGATTGTCTCGGGCAACTCTGTAGATGAGTTCGCTGATGCCCTTCAGACCATAGCCAACGGGCGGGTATTGGCGCTGCGCCGTACGTTCCTGAAATCGATCGGCCAGAGCCCAGGCCAGTCCAGCGGGCTCATCTTCAGGCGACATTTGGTCCAGTTCTGCGTCGGCAATCATCCCACCGAGCCTTCCAGCGAGATC
Organism: Caulobacter sp. BK020; assembly: GCF_004342605.1. Classification (GTDB taxonomy): domain Bacteria; phylum Pseudomonadota; class Alphaproteobacteria; order Caulobacterales; family Caulobacteraceae; genus Caulobacter. The sequence goes on along the minus strand of NZ_SLZL01000002.1, from coordinate 398,383 downwards.
GCCACCAGCTTCTGGGCCTCCACCGCGAATTCCATCGGCAGCTGCTGCAGCACGTCCTTGACGAAGCCGTTGACCAGCAGGGCCACGGCCTCCTCCTGCGAAAGCCCGCGCTGCTGGCAGTAGAACAGCTGGTCGTCCGACAGGCGGGTGGTGGTGGCTTCGTGCTCGAACACCGACTGGCCGTTGCGGGCCTCGATATAGGGCACGGTGTGGGCCGCGCAGGTCTTGCCGATCAGCAGGCTGTCGCACTGGGTGAAGTTGCGCGCGCCCTTGGCCTTGGGGTGGGCCGAGACCAGGCCGCGATAGGTGCTGGTCGACTGGCCGGCGCTGATGCCCTTGGCGACGATCCGCGAGCGGGTGTTGGCGCCCAGGTGGATCATCTTGGTGCCGGTGTCGGCCTGCTGGTGGCCGTTGGTCACGGCGATCGAGTAGAACTCGCCCGACGAGCCCTCGCCGCGTAGTACGCAGGACGGATATTTCCAGGTGATGGCCGAGCCGGTCTCGACCTGGGTCCACGACACCTTGCTGCGATCGCCGCGGCAGTCGGCCCGCTTGGTGACGAAGTTGTAGATGCCGCCCTTGCCGGTTTCCGGATCGCCCGGATACCAGTTCTGGACCGTCGAGTACTTGATCTCGGCGTCCTCCAGCAGGACGAGCTCGACCACGGCGGCGTGCAGCTGGTTCTCGTCGCGCATCGGGGCCGTGCAGCCCTCCAGGTACGAGCAATAGGCGCCCTTGTCGGCGATGATCAGGGTGCGCTCGAACTGGCCGCTGTCCTTGGCGTTGATGCGGAAATAGGTCGACAGCTCCATCGGGCAGCGCACGCCCGGCGGGATGTAGACGAACGAGCCGTCGGAAAAGACCGCGCTGTTGAGGCAGGCGAAATAGTTGTCGGAGGTCGGCACCACGCTGCCCAGGTACTGGCGCACCAGCTCCGGATGCTCGCGGATCGCCTCGCTCATCGAGCAGAAGATCACCCCGACCGCCGCCAGCTCCTTCTTGAAGGTGGTGACCACGCTGACGCTGTCGAACACCGCATCCACGGCGTAGCGCGGCGCGCCCTCGACGCCGGCCAGCACGGCCTGCTCCTTCAGCGGAATGCCCAGCTTCTCGTAGACGGCCAGGATCTCGGGATCCACCTCGTCCAGGCTCTTGGGGCCGGCCTTGGTCGAGGGGGCGGCGTAGTAATAGCTGTCCTGATAGTCGATCGGCGGGTGGCTGACCTTGGCCCAGGTCGGCTCCTCCAGTTCCAGCCAGCGGCGATAGGCGTCAAGCCGCCAGTCCAGCATCCACTGGGGCTCGCCCTTCTTCGCGGAGATGAAGCGCACGATGTCCTCGGAGAGGCCCTTGGGGGCGAACTCCTGGTCGATCTGCGACGTGAAGCCGTGCTCGTATTTCTCGAGCGCGGCGACAGTTTCAATGGTCTCTTTGACCGCGGCCACTACGCCACCTCCCGGCGCCGGGCGCCGATACGCGAATAGGCGGCGAGCCAGGCGTCGCCGCAGGAAATCCAGTCTTGCTCGGTCGAGGCCCAGCCGCCGCTGACGCGCAGGGCGAACGGAGCCTGGTCCGCGCGGCCCATGGCTTCCACCACGCGGCTGGCCTTGACCTTGCCCGACGAGCAGGCGCTGCCGGCGCTGACCATCACCCCCGCCAGGTCCAGGTTCATCACCTGAATCTGCGAGGCGAAGCCCTCGGCCGCCAAACACAGGGTTTGCGGAAGGCGAGCCGCGCCCTCTCCAAGCACGACCGCGCCAGCGGCCTTGACCCGTTCGGCCAAGGCGTCGCGCCATGTGCCCTGATTGGCCATCGCGGGCAAGTCGCCAGCCGCCGCCTGCGCCGCCGCGCCGAAGCCGGCGATCCCGGCGACGTTCTCGGTGCCGGCCCGGCGGCCGCGCTCCTGGCCGCCGCCGTGCTGCTGGCGGACGATCGTGGCCCGCGTGCCGGCCACCAGCGCGCCGACGCCTTGCGGCCCGCCCAGCTTGTGGGCCGACAGCGCCATCGTGTCGGCGCCCAGGGCGGTGAAGTCGATGGCGACCTTGCCGGCCGCCTGGACGGCGTCGACGTGCAGCCAGCCGTCGGCGGCGCGGACCAGGGCCGAAGCGTCCGCCACCGGCTGGATCACGCCGGTCTCGTTATTGGCCAGCATCAGGCAGACCAGGGCCCGGCCCTCGTCGCTCAGGGCCTCCTCCAGCCAGTCCAGCCGCGCGACGCCATCGGCGTCCAGCGGCATTTTCAGCACCTGCAGGCCCGAGGCGGCGGCGGTTTCCAGCACCGCGTCGTGCTCGCCCTCGCTGACGATGACGCGGTTGAAGCCGGCGAAGGCGGCGCTGCCGATGGCCAGGGCGTTGGCTTCGGTGCCGCCGCTGACGAAGGTGACCGAGCCGGCCACGACCCCGACCAGGGCGGCGACCTGGGCGCGGGCGGTCTCGACCAGGTCGCGGGCGGCCCGGCCGCTGGCGTGCACCGACGAGGGATTGCCGGCGGTCTCGAAGGCGCGCAGCACCGCGTCCCGCGCCTCGGGACGGATCGGGGCGGTGGCGTTGTAGTCGAGATAGATCGAGGGCTTGGTCACGCCGCCGCCATCTCCCCTGCCTTTTGCTCGGTAGCCTTGTCCGATGCGTGGTCCTTCCGGCCCCGCGCCTTCAGCTTGCCGTCCAGCACGTCGGCGATCGACACGCTGGCCAGGTAGCCGTGGATCTGGCGGCCCATCTCCTCCCACAGGTCGTGGGTCAGGCATTGGGCCCCGCCGGCCATGCAGCCCTTGGCGCCGGACTTGCCCTTGGCGACGCCGCAGCGGGTGGCGCGCAGGGGCTCGTCCACGGCCAGGACGATGTCGGCGATGGCAGTGTCGCGGGCCTCGCGGGCCAGGCGATAGCCGCCGCCGGGGCCGCGGGCGCTGACCACCAACCCCTTGCGGCGCAGGCGGGCGAACAACTGCTCCAGATAGGACAGCGAGATCTGCTGGCGGGCGGCGATCTCGGCCAGGGCCACGGCGCGGCCCTCGGCCTGATCCTGGCGGCGGGCCAGGTCGGTCATGGCCATCACCGCGTAGCGTCCCTTGGTGCTCAGGCGCATGCGCCTTATCTCCTTGCGGATTCCCCGCGCATCGGCTTAGGCGTGTGCTACAAGCCGCGACTTCGCGCCGAGGCTCTTGCGAAAGACCCAGGCGCGCGGTGCGGATTTAGGAAGACCAAGCGCAGTGGTCAAGTATTCCTTCGCTCGTCAGGGCGGAAGGAGACGGCCCCGTCGCCCCGTTTTGGATAGGGACCTTGAATGCCTGACGTGATTTTGACCGGAGCTTCGGGCCGCATCGAAGGCCGCTATTCGCCGGGCAAGACCGACAACGCCCCGATCGCGCTGATCCTGCACCCGCACCCCAAGGCGGGCGGCCACATGAACCATCCGGTCTCGGTGCAGCTGTACCACCTGTTCATGAAGCGCGGCTTCGCGACCCTGCGCTTCAACTTCCGCGGCGTGGGCCGCAGCCAGGGCGAGTTCGACAGCGGCATCGGCGAGCTGGCCGACGCGGCCACGGCCCTGGACTGGCTGCAGTCCAACAACCCCGCCGCCGCCCAGACCTGGGTCGCCGGCTACAGCTTCGGGGCCTATATCGGCATGCAACTGCTGATGCGCCGCCCCGAGACCGACGGCTTCATCTCGGTGTCGCCGCCGACCAACATGTACGACTTCAGCTTCCTGGCCCCCTGCCCGGCCTCGGGCCTGATCCTGACCGGCGCGGCCGACACCGTCGTGCCGCCGGTCGAGGTCGAGCGCGTGGTCAGCAAGCTGCGCACCCAGAAGGGCATCGTCATCGACTACGAGGTCGTCGACAAGGCCACCCACTTCTGGGCCGAGCACCTGCCCAGCGTCGAGAAGAGCGTCGGCGACTACCTGGACAAGCGCCTGGAAATGAACCCGATCCCCTGATTATCGGTTAGTTACCGGTAACATGACCCTTGCGATCCGGGGCAACTCACCGTCATTCTGGGACCGAACAGCGTTCCGGGAGAATGACGGTGAGCCACAACCTGCGCCCGTTTCCGACGCCCGCCGACGGTGGACGCGCCTCGTCACGCTCATCCCGCTCCACAAGCGCGACCTGACACGGTTCGGCGAACCTCCTATATATTCACCATCTGAGGAATTTCTGGATGGCGGGCATGCACTACGACATCGTCATCGTCGGCGGCGGAGCCGGCGGGCTGGAGCTGGCCGCGCGGCTGGGACGCAAGCTGGGCCCCAAGGCGGGCAAGGAGCGTGTGCTGCTGATCGACCGCTCCAGCTTCCACATCTGGAAGCCGACCCTGCACGAGGTGGCGGCCGGCACGCTGGACACCCACCAGGAGGGCCTGTCCTATTCGATCCTGGGCCGCGCCAACCATTTCAGCTTCCTGCTGGGCGAACTGGACAGCTTTGATCCCGTCGCCAAGCGCCTGAACCTCAAGCCGATCCTGGGCGAAGCCGGCAAGGTGCTGGTCCCCGAGCGCGGGGTGACCTTCAGCTGGGGCGTGCTGGCGATCGGCAGCGGCAGCAACCTGTTCGGCACGCCCGGCGCCGACCAGGCCCACCTTCTGGAGCGCACCGAGGACGCTGAGGCCTTCCACACCCGCCTGCTGGCCGCCTTCATGAAGGCCTCGTTCTCGGCCGAGAAGACCATGAGCGTGGCCATCGTCGGCGGCGGGGCCACCGGCGTGGAGCTGTCGGCCGAGCTGATCGAGGCCCATCGCGAGCTGCTGGGCAGCCTGGGCAGCGAGCAGCGCTTCCGGCTGGACATCGCCATCGTCGAGGCCGCGCCGCGGATCCTGGGCGGCCTGCCCGAGAAGATCTCCGACCAGGCCACGCTCGCCCTGGAGCGCAAGGGCGTGCGGGTCCACACCGGGGCCAAGGTGGTCGCCGTCCACGCCGACCGGCTGGAGACCAGCCAGGGCGACATCCCGGCCGACCTGATCGTCTGGGCCGCCGGCGTCAAGGCCGCCCCGACCAACGCCGGCTACGGGCTGGAGATCAACAAGACCAACCAGTTCGTGGTCAACGAGCGGCTGGAGACCTCGGCGCCGGACGTCTGGGCCCTGGGCGACTGCGCCGCCGCCCCCTGGATCGGCACGGCGGGCAAGGAGGGGCGGATCATCCCGGCCCGCGCCCAGGCCGCCCACCAGCAGGCCAGCTACCTGGCCAAGGCCCTGATCGCCCGCCTGGGCCAGCGCCGGATCGAGGCGCCGTTCGTCTATCGCGACTTCGGCTCGCTGCTGTCGCTGGGCGAGAACAAGGGCGTCGGGGCCTTGATGGGCGGCCTGGGCGGACCGAACTTCTTCGTCGAGGGCCTGATCGCCAAGTGGGCCTACATCTCGCTGCATCTCGACCATCACCGGGCGATCATGGGCACGCCCAAGACCATCGTCCTGGCCCTGGCGCGCCTGCTGCAACAGCGCGTGGCGGGGCGGCTGAAGCTGCACTGAGGTGGGAACATGCACTCACGGCGTTGCGCCGGGGACATGCACTCATCCCCCGACGCTGGCCGGGTTGGCGGAGCGCTGGCCATGAGTGCGTGTCCCCTGCTTCGTCCGCTGAGTCCGAGGGCAAGTCGCCTGGGATCGCTGATCGGGCGACGGGGGCGACGGTGGGGACACGCACTCACCCCCGATGACCGAGGATCGACCGGCTGGGACCTTGCGTGAGTGCATGTCCCCAGCGGCTTATGCTCGGCCTCTCCGAGATGAAGCCCAGCCAAATCAAGGCCTTGAACTTTTTCGACCCGATTTGATCCTCACCCTGTCCGGGCGCCCGTATCCTGGTCTCACCTCGTCGCAGGGAAAGGGCGCATGGCCAGCGACCGATGCGGCGGCGAGGGGCGATCGAGCGGGAAGCTCCGTCGGCGGTCCTCTTCGGAGGACCAAACCTTGCGTCTCTGGTGCCGGTCGGGCCTGTTATACAGATACGACGTGATGCAAGGGCTGACTTAGCAACAGGCGGGCGGTGACGCGCTCGCGGTCCGGGACCGGGTGTCGTTGACCTGGCCCGCCCGTCGGAGGCTTCAAGGCGGCGAGGCTCTAACAGGGCTCGGCGTCGCGCGCTTCCGGATAACGACCGCGCGGAGCGATCTGGGCTTCGTCGAAACGGTTAGTCTTTACATTCCTCCGGACGATGTCCGGCGCTCCGCGACCCTTTCCATACGCTCAGCGGCCAGCCGCGTGAGATCGCGCCCACTTGCCCCCACCTGGCGGCTTCGCCGCCTGTCCGCCCCCATAGGGGCGGAGCCTTCGCACGGCGCCTACGACAGCGCTTCCCCCTCCGGGGGAAGACGACCGCGAAGCGGTCCGTAGGGGGCAAGTGATGATCCTAAGGCCGCACGATCCTCCCGCCCGTCATCGGCGCCGCCACCCCGGTCGTTCCCGGGAAGCTGATCGGCAGGCCCCGCGCGGTGCGGGCGGCCAGGAAGGCGAAGGCCTCGGCCTCGATGGCGTCGCCGCGCCAGCCGACGGCCTCGGCGGTGCGGACGGGCACCGGGGCGCGGTCGGCCAGGGCCTTCATGATCTGCGGATTGTGGCGACCGCCGCCGCAGACGATCAGGGCCTGGGGGCGCTGGCCATGCTCGAAGGCCTTGACCACGGCCTCGGCGGTGAAGGCCACCAGGGTGGCGGCGGCGTCCTCGGAGGACAGGTGATCGACCAGATCGAGCGGAAAGTCGTAGCGGTCCAGAGACTTGGGAGCCGGGCCGGAGAAATAGTCGCTGGCCAGGAAGGTCTCCAGCACCGCCTGGTCGACCGCGCCGGCCGCCGCCAGCCGGCCGTTCTCGTCGAACCGCCCCAGCCCCCGGGCCTGCAGCATCAGGTCGATCATGCCGTTGCCCGGGCCGGTGTCGAAGGCCAGCAGGTCGTCCTCCGGACCGATCAAGGTGATGTTGGCCACCCCGCCGATGTTCAGCGCCGCGACCGGCGCGGCCAGGCCCGAGGCGCGGGCTCGGGCGGCATGATAGACCGGGGCCAGCGGCGCCCCCTGCCCGCCCGCCGCCACGTCGGCGGTGCGGAAGTCGAAGGCCACAGGCCGCCCGCAGGCCCGGGCCAGGCGCTCGGCGTCGAGCAGCTGCACGGTCCGGCCGATCCGCCCCGGATGCGGCCGCTCGTGCAGCACGGTCTGGCCGTGGACGCCCAGCAGGTCGAAGTCGGACCAGGCCAGGCCGTGCTCGGCCAGGAAGCTCTCGGCGGCGTGGAAGTGCTCGTCGGCCACGGCCTGGGCGGCCTCTTCGAAGATGTCCGGCGCCGGCCGGTCGCGCGGCCAGCCCCGCGCCACCTCGGTGGCGACCAGCAGCAGGTCGCGGGTCTCCTCGCGCAGCTTGCGCTCGCCGGCCGGGCCGAAGGCCTGGATCGCCTCGCCGTCGGTCTCCAGCACCGCCATGTCGACCGCGTCGAGCGAGGTGCCGGTCATGAATCCCAGGATCTTCATGGTTCGGTTGACTGCCATGGCCCGGCCCGGGTAGCTAGGCCCCATGATCGATCAAAGCCGCCTCACCCGCGCCTATTACCGCCCGCTGTCCTAGCGGGAGGCCGACCGATCACGTCGATGCGCCCGCCCCGCCGGCGACGCGTCAGACCAGCGAACGTCTCCGGATCATTCCCCAGGAGACCTTGCCGATGAAACCCTCGCCACAGACCGCCCCCGCCGTGCTAGACGCCCATTCGTCTCAAGTTCAGGCGCCGAAATCAGAGAGTCGAGCCATGTCCGCCCCCGCATCGTTCAAGTCGGAATTCCTCCAGACCCTGCAGGCGCGCGGCTACATCCACCAGATCACCCATCCGGACGAGCTGGACGCCGCGGCGGCCGGGGGCGTGGTCACGGCCTATGTCGGATTCGACGCCACGGCCTCCAGCCTGCACGTGGGCAATCTGATCTCGATCATGATGCTGCGCCGCCTGCAGCAGACCGGCCACAAGCCGATCGTGCTGATCGGCGGCGGCACCACCAAGGTGGGCGATCCGTCGGGCAAGGACGAAAGCCGCAAGATGCTGACCGAGGACGGCATCAAGGCCAATATCGCCAGCATCAAGCGCGCTTTCGAGAAGTTCGTGGCCTTCGGCGACGGGCCGACCGACGCAGTCATGGTCGATAACGACGAATGGCTGAGCAAGCTCGGCTACATCGAGTTCCTGCGCGAATATGGCGCGCATTTCACCGTCAACCGCATGCTGGCCTTCGACTCGGTCAAGCTGCGGCTGGATCGCGAGCAACCGCTGACCTTCCTCGAATTCAACTACATGCTGATGCAGGCCACCGACTTCCTGGAGCTGAACCGCAAGCGCGGCTGCGTGCTGCAGATGGGCGGCTCGGACCAGTGGGGCAACATCCTCAACGGCGTTGAGCTGATCCGCCGCGTCGACCAGAAACCGGCGTTCGGCCTGACCACGCCGCTGCTGACCACGGCCTCGGGCGCCAAGATGGGCAAGACCGCCGCCGGCGCCGTCTGGCTGAACGCCGACGCGCTGAGCCCCTACGACTACTGGCAGTTCTGGCGCAACACCGAGGACGCCGACGTCGGCCGGTTCCTGAAGCTGTTCACCGACCTGCCGCTGGATCGGATCGCCGAGCTGGAGGCCCTGCCGGGCGCCCAGATCAACGAGGCCAAGAAGGTGCTGGCCGACGAGGCCACGCGGATGGCGCATGGCGGGGAGGCTGCGAAGTCGGCGCGAGAAACGGCTGAGAAGGCTTTCGAACAGGGACAGACATCCGCCGATCTCCCGACAGTCGAATTGGTCTGGGCTGGCCCTGAAGGCGGCCTCACCCGTCGAACCGCTGAAGCGCTCGTCAAGGAAGCGGGGCTCGCGACTTCCATGCGTGAGGCTCGCGATCTCATCGGCGGTGGCGGCATCCAGATCAACGACGCCAAGCCGGCTGTCGGCGACCTCTACGAACGCGATCAAGTCATTGCCGAACTCGGGGCTTTCAAGGTTCAGAAAGGCAAGAAGAAGATCGTACTGGTGAAGCCTATCTAATTTCCGCTCATCCCGGCGAATGCCGGGACCCAGATCCGATAGCGGAGTGCTTGTTTGGAATGGCTCAAACGCTTCTGGCGTCAGCCACACCGCCATTCCATCCGGGTCCCGGCATTCGCCGGGATGAGCGGTTCAAAGTTGAGGACATGAAGATGACCCAAGAGCTCCAGTCCGGCGACAAGGCCCCCGACTTCGACCTGGCCACCGACACCGGCCGCGTCAGCCTTTCCGCCCTGAGCGGCAAGGCCGTCGTGCTCTACTTCTACCCGAAGGACGACACGGCCGGCTGCACGTCGGAGGCGCTGCAGTTCTCGTCCGAGGTCGAGGAATTCGCCAAGCTGGGCGCGGTGATCGTCGGGGTGTCCAAGGACAGCGCCGCCTCGCACGCCAAGTTCCGCAAGAAGCACGACCTGACGGTCGAGCTGGCCGCCGATCCCACCGGCGAGACCGTCGAGGCCTACGGCGCCTGGGTCGAGAAGAGCATGTACGGCCGCAAGTACATGGGCATCGACCGCTCGACCTTCCTGATCGACCGCGAGGGCGTGATCCGCGCCGTCTGGCGCAAGGTGAAGGTGCCCAACCACATCAAGGCGGTGCTGACCGCCACGCGGGCGCTCAAGGAAGGAACCCTGAAATAACGGTGTGGCTTCCCCGCCTCAGGCGTGCGGTTATCGCCACAACGACCCGCGCCGGTGGTGGCCATCGGGCACGGAACCTTTTATCGGTTGAGTCGCTAAGGCAAAAAGTCGCCCTGTGTTCACACACGGCGCGAAGTATCTTGCGCGTTTCTGCTTTCTCGTTGCATATCGCCGGGACCTTGAAAACGGGGGTTTCCTAGGGCGATGGCGATCACGCGCTTCAAGCGAATCCGACAATCCCTGGAAGCGCTCTTCCCCGAGCGTCATCTCTATGTCCGCTCCGGCGGCGAGATGCGCGGCTACGTCTTCTCCACCGGCAAGCAGCTGATGTGCGCGACCGGCGTCGCCGCCGCCGCCCTGTGGATGGGCGTGTGCACCGCCGCCATGATGATCAACGTGCTGTCGGTCAGCTCGACCGACCAGGTGGTCATCAAGCAGAAGGCCTATTACGAGCGCCTGAACGCCGACCGCCAGGCCCGCCTGAACAGCGCCGTGGCCCAGCTGTCGGCCAGCAGCGGCTCGCTGGACGAACTGGCCAACTCGGTCGAGAAGCGTCACGCCGCCCTGGCCCTGCTGGTCAGCGACTTCAAGGGGGTGCCCGGCGCCGCCCAGGCCCTGCAAGTCGGCAAGCCGCACCCGCTGGGCGCCTCGCCGATCGAGCGCATCCAGGCCACGCGCATGGACCAGGAACGCCTGATCGACGCGGCCGAGACCTTCGCCAAGAGTCGCGCCGAGCGCCTGCGCCTGGCCATGCGGATGGCGGGCCTGGACGCCGGGGCCTTCACCAGCCGCGGCGGCGGCTCGTCGCTGGGCGGCCCGCTGATCGAGGCCAAGGACCCCCGCGCCCTGGCCGCCGTGCTCGATGTCGACGAGGACTTCGCCGGCCGCATCCAGCACGCCGCCACCGACATGTCGGACATGCGCCAGCTGAGCGCCGCCTCGCAGCAGCTGCCCTTCTACCGGCCGACCAACAATCCGGCGCTGAGCAGCAGCTACGGCGTCCGTTTCGACCCCTTCACCCATCGCCCGGCCTTCCACTCGGGCCTGGACTTCCCCGGCTCGTTCTACACGCCGATCATGGCCACCGCCCCGGGCGTGGTCTCCTATGTCGGCGTGCGCTCGGGCTACGGCAACGTCGTGGAAATCGACCACGGCAACGGCTTCAAGACCCGCTACGGTCACCTGCAGGCCGCCTCGGTCCGGGTCGGCCAGCGCGTGGCCATCGGCCAGCGCATCGCGGCCATGGGCTCGACCGGCCGCTCGACCGGTCCGCATCTGCACTACGAAGTATGGGTCAACGGTCGGGCCCAGAACCCGAACCGCTTCTTGAAGGCTGGTGAGTATGTTCAGCAAGCAAGCTAAGGCGTCCAAGGGCTCGGTCCAGATCGAGCCGCTGCCCACGTCCATGGCGCCGGCCGCGTCCGACGCCGCCCGCAAGGTTCCGCCCAAGGTGGCCTCGCTGGTCTCTCCCGACATCACCATCGAAGGCGGCGTCACCGGCGACGGCGAGTTGCAGATCGACGGCGTGGTGCGGGGCGACGTTCGCGTGGGCCGGCTGACGATCGGCGAAACCGGCCATGTCGAGGGCTCGATCTACGCCGAGGCGGTCGAGGTCCGGGGCCGGATCGTCGGCGCGATCACCGCCAAGCAGGTCCGCCTCTACGGCACAGCCTACGTCGACGGCGACATCACCCACGAGCAGCTGGCGATGGAAACCGGGGCCTTCTTCCAGGGCCGCAGCCTGAAGTTCCAGCGCCCCGCCGCGCCGCAGGCCCAGCCGGCGCCGCCGCCGATGCTGGAAGCCAAGCCGGTCGGCTAAGACAGAAAACGCCCCGGATCGCTCCGGGGCGTTTTGCACTTCGGGTCCAGGCCGGACTAAGCCTGGGCGTCCCGGGTGGCCCCGACGCGCTGGGCCAGCGAAGCGCCCATGAACTGGTCGAGGTCTCCGTCCAGCACGCCTTGGGTGTCGGACGTCTCGACATTGGTCCGCAGGTCCTTGACCATCTGGTAGGGCTGCAGGACGTAGCTGCGGATCTGGTGCCCCCAGCCGATGTCGGTCTTCTGGTCTTCCAGGGCCTGCTGGGCCGCTTCCCGCTTCTGCAGCTCGGCCTCGTAGAGCCGGGCCCGCAGCATCTTCCAGGCCTCCTCGCGGTTCTGGTGCTGCGAACGGCCGGCCTGGCAGGCCACGGCGATGCCGGTCGGGATGTGCGTCAGGCGCACGGCCGAGTCGGTCTTGTTGATGTGCTGGCCGCCCGCGCCGGAGGCTCGGTAGGTGTCGGTGCGCACGTCCGACGGATTGATCTCGATCTCGATCGTGTCGTCGACCACCGGATAGACCCAGGCCGAGGCGAAGCTGGTGTGGCGCTTGGCGGCCGCGTCATAGGGGCTGATGCGCACCAGGCGGTGGACGCCGGCCTCGGTCTTCAGCCAGCCATAGGCGTTGGTTCCCTTGACCAACAGGGTGGCCGACTTGATGCCGACCTGGTCGCCCGAGGTCTCCTCGACCAGCTCCACGCTCATGCCATGGGCGTTGGCCCAGCGGCTGTACATGCGCAGCAGCATGCCCGCCCAGTCGCAGGATTCCGTGCCGCCGGCCCCCGAATTGATTTCGACATAGCAGTCGTTGCCGTCGGCCTCGCCCGACAGCAGGGCCTCGAGTTCGGCGCGGCCGGCGCGTTCCTTCAGGTCCTTCAGCTGGGCGCGGGCGTCTTCCAGCAGGGCTTCGTCGCCCTCCATGTCGGCCAGTTCGGCATATTCCAGCGCGTCCTTCAGGCCCTGTTCCAGAACCTGCACGGCCTCGACGCGGGCGGCCAGGCCGGCGCGTTCGCGGGAAACAGCCTGGGCTTCCGCCGGGCGGTCCCAAAGGGTCGGGTCCTCGACCCGGGCGTTCAGCTCATCGAGCTTGCGGAGGGCGACATCCCAGTCAAAGACGCCTCCTGAGCAGTCCCACGGACTGCTCGATGTCGGCCGCGGAGGCCTCGACATCCGGTCTCATCACGTAACTCCGTGACAGTGTTGAAGGGCGCGGGACATAGCCCGCGTCCGGAGTCGGCGCAATGACCCCGGCCGATTGATCGACGATTAATAGAGCCCGCTGATGTCCGGCGCCTGGGGCGGCGGCTTGGCCGGACCCTGGGTTGGGGCCGGTCCGATCTGGCCGTCGGGCCAGACCTGGCCATAGGGCTGCGGGCCAGTGCTCTCGGTCGGGACGAACACCTTGGGCTCGGTGCCGGGACGGAAAGCCTCGCGAATGCCGCGGACCATGGCGAACTTGGCGTTGGCGGGCGCTCTAAACTCGGTCTTCGGCTGGCCCTTCAGCGCCTCTCGCATGAAGTCCATGAAGATCGGCACCGGACCGGTCGCGCCGGTTTCGCCCTCGCCCAGCGAGCGATTGTCGTCAAAGCCGATGAAGACGCCAACCACCAGGTTGGGCGAATAGCCCATGAACCAGGCGCTGCGATACTCGTTGGTCGTGCCGGTCTTGCCGGCCAGCGGGTAGCCCAGCGAGCTGGCCTGGGCGGCAGTGCCGCGCTGGACCACGCCCTGCAGCATCGAGGTGATCTGGTAGGCGGTGATCGGGTCCATCACCTGCTCGCCAAGCGCCGGGATGCGGGGGCTCTCGTCGCCGTTGAAGCCGGCGTTGCAGCGCACGCAGTCGCGCTTGTCGGCGCGGAAGATCACCTTGCCCTCGCGATCCTGCACCAGTTCGATCAGGTGCGGCTCGACCCGGCGGCCGCCGTTGACGAATGGCGTATAGGCCGTGGTCAGCTTGAACGGCGTGGTCTCGCCCGCGCCCAGGGCCATGGCCAGAACGGGGGCCATGTCGCGGGTGACTCCGGTCTTCTTGGCGGTCTCGACGATCTTCTTCATGCCGACGCTCTGGGCCAGGCGCACGGTCATGGCGTTGATCGACTGCTCCAGACCCTTGCGCAGCGGCAGGGCTCCATAGAACTTCTTGTGATAGTTCTCCGGGCTCCAGTCCTGGCCGTTGGCCCCCTTCAGGGTGATGGCGCTGTCGACCACGACGCTGGCCGGGGTGTAGCCGTTTTCCAGGGCCGTGGCGTAGACGAACGGCTTGAAGGCCGAGCCCGGCTGACGCATGGCCTGGGTCGCGCGGTTGAAGTTCGACAGCGAGAAGCTGTAGCCGCCGACCAGGGCCACGACGCGGCCCGAATAGGGCTCCATGGCCACCAGGGCGCCGTTGACGATCGGGATCTGGCGCAGGCGGTAGGCGGCGGCGCCATCGGGCTTCTCGACGAAGACCAGGTCGCCGACCTTCAGACCCTTGGTGGCGTTGGCCCAGGCCATGTCCTCGCCGGCGATGGCCCCCTCGCCCTCCCCCTTGGCCAGGCGAACCCCGCCCGAGGTCGAGGTGACGACTGCTGGCCGCCAGCCGCGACGTTCGGACGGCGGAGCCTTCTTCAACGCCTGCTTTTCCCAGTCGGCGTCCAGGGTTTCCACGTGGCCCCAGGCGCCGCGCCAGCCGTGGCGGCGATCGTACTTCTCCAGGCCTTCCATCAGCGCCACACGCGCCGCGGTCTGCAGCCTGGGATCGAGGGTCGTGCGCATGTAATAGCCGCCCTCGTTGAGGCGCGGACCCAGGGTGGCGACGCCGCGCTGGCGCACCTCCTCGACGAAATAGTCGGCGTCGCGATAGGCGGCGCGTTTGGGGGCCGGCTGGACGATCAGGTCCTCGGCCATCGCCTTCTTGGCGTCGGCCTGGCTGACCCAGCCCAGGTCGGCCATCTGGCCCAGGATCCAGTCGCGCCTGGCCTTGGCCTTGGCCTTGTTGCGGATCGGATGATAGTTGTCGGGTCCCTTGGGCAGCGCCGCCAGGAAGGCGCTTTCCGCCAGGGTCAGCTCCGGCAGCGACTTGCCGAAATAGTTGTAGGCGGCCGCGCCGACCCCGTACGAGCGATAGCCCAGCCAGATCTCGTTCAGATACAGCTCAAGGATCTGCTGCTTGTCGAGCGACTGCTCGAGGCGGTGCGCCAGGATCGCTTCCTTGAACTTGCGCCCCACCGTCGCGTCACTGGTCAGCAGGACGTTCTTGGCGACCTGCTGGGTGATCGTGGAGCCGCCTTCCAGGCGACGGCCGCGGGCGGCGTTGCCGATATTGTTGAGCATGGCCCGCGAGAAGCCGCCGACATCGACGCCGCCGTGCTTGAAGAAGTTGTGGTCTTCGGCCGCCAGGAAGGCCTGGGCCAGCTGCGGCGGGATCTGGTCGTAGGGCACGAAGATCCGGCGTTCCTTGCTGTACTCGCCGATCAAGGTGCCGTCCCAGGCGTAGACGCGCGTGGCGGTCGGGGGGCGATAGTCCTGCAGCTCGCCGGCGTCCGGCATGTCGTGGAACAGCCAGGCGGCATAGATGGCGATGGCGAATCCGGCCACGGCGATCGCGGACAGCACCGTGACGCCGGCGATGGCGATCCATCGTTGTCTAGGCTTCAGATCCACGCCGCCTCCGTCGGGCGACGCACTTTCGCCCGCTCCGTTGGAATCCTCTAGCGCGCATCGGCCGAGGCGCCAACGGCTCTCGCCGTCCTCACGGGTGAGCCTTCCCGCCTAGCGGGCGGCCAGGCGGGTCTGGGTCGCGAAATAGGATTCGATCGACCCGGCCACGGCGTCCATCAGCCGGCCCCGACCGGCCGAGGTCTTGAGCAGCCGTTCGTCATCGGCGTTGGTGATGAAACCCATCTCCAGCAGCACGGCCGGCACGTCCGGCGCCAGCAGCACGATGAAGCCGGCGTCGCGGTGGCTGCGGCGCAGCAAGGTCGTCTCCTCGCCCACCGACTGCAGCAGGGTCTCGGCGAAGGCGGCGGAGCGGTTCTTGGTGGCGCGCTGCGACAGGTCCAGAAGGATCTGGCTGACGGCGCGATCGCGGCCCGGCAGATTGGCCTTCATCAGCCAATCGTCCTTTTCGAGCACCCGAGCCACGCGCTCGGTGCCCTTTTCGGACAGGGTGTACACGCTGGCGCCGCGGGTCGTGGCGTCGGGGCCCGAGTCGGCGTGCAGCGAGATGAACAGGTCCGCGTCGGCCCGGCGGGCGATCTGGACCCGGGCTTCCAGCGGCACGAAGGTGTCGGACTGCCGGGTCATGACCACGGTGTAGCGGCCCGACTTCTCCAGTCTGGCTTTCAGCGCCTTGGCCGCGGCCAGGGTGACGTCCTTCTCGGCGGTGTCGGAGCCCGAAGACCCCGGATCCTTGCCGCCGTGACCGGCGTCGATGACAATCACCTTCTTCAAGCGCAGGGCCGGAGCCCTCGTCGGCGCCGAAACCAGGGTCGGCTTCAAGCTCGGCGTCTGAGCCGCGCCGGCCGCGTCCGTGGATTTCAGGTCGATGACATAGCGATAGGCCGAAGCGCCGTCGCCCGGCGGCAGCAAGAAGCGCCGGCGAACCTCGGCGTTGGCCTTGAGGTCCAGGCGCAGGCGGGCGCCGCCCGCGGCTTCGTCGATCGCCCAGCGCTCGACCAGGCCCTGGCCCGCCCCCTGCAGATCGCCGGCCGTCGCGACATTGAGCAGCGCGATCACGACCCGGCGATCGGCGGCGCCGTCCGCCAGCAGCTTGCCCGTCGCGGCGCGATCGAGGTCGATGACGATGCGGGTTTCGTTGCGGTCTCCACCGAAACGAACCTTCTGGACGCCGGCGGCGGGCGCGGGACCGTGAGCCATGGCCACAGCCACGCCGGCCAGGGCCAACCCGCCGACGATCATCGCCGCCCGCGCCCACCCTGTCCTCGTCGCCGAGATCAAGACACCGTTCATGCCATCCATCGCCCCAAGGGCCCAACCTAAACCAAAACTGATATCTGCATTTCCGGGTAGAGAAAGCGTTAACCCAAGGCGCGACACGGCGGCGCAGATGGCGTCAGTCGAGCGCTTTTCTTTTACGATACGATGTTGCTACACTATGGTCCGCGCGCTGAGCGCCGTGATCGTCATGGCGGAAAGCGTGAGCGGCTCCTATCTCACGGACCGGCTTGTATCCCTGAGGGTGCAATCTGCGTTCGTGGCCGGACCGCCGGACTGAAACGAGTTTGGGCTCGATTACCAGCGTGAGGCGCGAAGCCTTCGCCTGGATCGTCCCGCAGGGTTCGCGTTGGACCCTTAAGCCGCTCCGGCGTCGACGCTCCATCCGATCCGCGCCCTCCGGCGCGTTTAAGGAACACAGAAACCTTATGGGCTGCGCCGCACCCGACCGCCTTTGGCGACCGACCTTCCGCAACCGCTTCGGCGGGGCGACGGGCGGTGACGTGCGCGCCTTTCAATCATATCGGCGCCCGGACCTAGCGTTCGCCGCGCGCCGTGGAGATACCCTTTATGTCGAAGAAGATGTTGATCGACGCCGCCCACGCCGAAGAGACGCGTGTGGTGGTCGTGGACGGTACACGGGTTGAAGAATTCGATTTCGAAAGCCAGACCCGAAAGCAGCTCCGAGGAAATATCTATCTCGCCAAGGTGACCCGCGTTGAGCCCAGCCTCCAGGCTGCGTTCATCGAATACGGCGGCAACCGCCACGGCTTCCTGGCCTTCAACGAGATCCATCCGGACTACTACCAGATCCCGGTCGCCGACCGCGAAGCGCTGATGCGCGACGACTCGCACGATGACGAGGACGATCATCATCACGCCCGCGAGGACGATGACGGCGACGTGGTCGACGACGAGGAAGACGCCGTCGAGGAAGAACTGGCGCGCCGCAAGCGCCGCCTGATGCGCAAGTACAAGATCCAGGAAGTGATCCGCCGCCGGCAGATCATGCTGGTCCAGGTCGTCAAGGAAGAGCGCGGCAACAAGGGCGCGGCCCTGACCACCTACCTCTCGCTGGCGGGTCGCTACGGCGTCCTGATGCCCAACACCGCCCGCGGCGGCGGCATCAGCCGCAAGATCACCACGGTCACTGACCGCAAGCGTCTCAAGAGCGTCGTGCAGGGCCTGGACGTGCCGCAAGGCATGGGCCTGATCGTCCGCACGGCCGGCGCCAAGCGCACCAAGGCCGAGATCAAGCGCGACTACGAATACCTGCTGCGGCTGTGGGAAAACATCCGCGACAACACCCTGCACTCGATCGCGCCGGCGCTAATCTACGAGGAGGAAGACCTCGTCAAGCGCGCCATCCGCGACATGTACGACAAGGATCTGGAAGGCATCTGGGTCGAGGGCGAGGCCGGCTACAAGGAAGCACGCGACTTCATGCGCATGCTGATGCCGAGCCAGGCCAAGAAGGTCTTCCCGTACCGCGAGCCGGCCCCGCTGTTCGTCAAGCACAAGATCGAGGACCATCTGGCCCAGATCTATTCGCCGGTCGTGCCGCTGCGCTCCGGCGGCTATCTGGTGATTAACCAGACCGAGGCCCTGGTCGCCATCGACGTCAACTCGGGCAAGGCGACGCGCGAGCGCAACATCGAAGCCACCGCGCTCAAGACGAACGTGGAAGCCGCCGAGGAGGCCGCGCGCCAGCTGCGCCT
Organism: Caulobacter sp. BK020; assembly: GCF_004342605.1. Lineage (GTDB taxonomy): Bacteria > Pseudomonadota > Alphaproteobacteria > Caulobacterales > Caulobacteraceae > Caulobacter. Next base: position 380,290 of record NZ_SLZL01000002.1, on the reverse strand, counting down.
GCGCGACCTGGCCGGCCTGATCGTCATCGACTTCATCGATATGGATGAAGCCAAGAACAACCGCACCGTCGAAAAGGTCCTCAAGGACGCCCTGAAGGACGATCGCGCCCGTATCCAGATGGGCAAGATCAGCGGTTTCGGCCTGATGGAAATCAGCCGCCAGCGTCGCCGCACCGGCGTGCTGGAAGGCACCACCCATGTCTGCGAACACTGCGACGGCACCGGCCGCGTCCGCTCGGTGGAATCCAGCGCGCTGGCCGCCCTGCGCGCCGTCGAGGTCGAGGCCCTGAAGGGCGGCGGCGCTGTCACCCTGAAGGTCAGCCGCCCGGTCGGCATCTATATCCTCAACGAAAAGCGCGCCTATCTGCTGCGCCTGCAGCAGACCCACGCCCTGTTCGTCACGGTCCTGGTCGACGACAGCCTGCATCAGGCCGAGCACGACATCGACCGCACGGAACTGGGCGAGCGCCCCGCCCCGCAAATCTTCGCGCCGATCGAGCCCGACCCCGTCTATGACGACGAGGCGTTCGAGGACGAGGAGGACGAAGACGACGAGGAGATCGTCGCCGAGGACGAAGACGAGAGCGAAGAGGACGACGCGCCCCGCGCCGCCCGTCCGGCCCGCGCCGAGGCGTCCGAGGACGAGGGCGGCCGTCGCGGTCGCAAGCGTCGCCGTCGCGGCGGTCGTCGTGACGATCGCGACGAAAGCCCGGCCGAGGCCGCTGGCGAAGACGACGAGGACGACGCCGAGGGCGTTGACCGCGCCGAGGGCGACATCGAGGGCGAGGATGAGGAATCCCGTCGTCGCCGTCGTCGCCGGGGCCGTCGCGGCGGCCGTCGCGGCGGCCGCGAGGACGGCGATCGTCCGGCCGACGTCTTCGCCTGGACTCGTCCGCGAGTGCCATTCGGCGAGAACGCCTTCGTCTGGCATGATCCCGAGGCCCTGGACGGTCGTCGTCCGGCCAATGATCGTCCGGAGCGCGGCGAACGTCCGGAACGGGCCGAAGCGCCGGTCGCCGAACGCGCCGAGCGTCCGGAACGCGCCGAGCGCGGCGAACGCGGCGGTCGTCGTGGACGGGGTCGTGGCGAACGCGGCGAGCGGACCGAGGCGCCCGAGACGACGCGCGCTGAACGCACCCCTGCCCCGCGGGTCGATGTGGCCGAACTGGAGGTCGCGCCGCTGCCCCCGCCGGTGATCGAAGGCCCGCCGGCCGACGTCTGGGTCGAACTGCCGCCGCAGGACGAGGCGCCCAAGAAGGCCCGCCGTCCGCGCAGCCGAGGACGCAAGGCCGCCGACGCCGAAGCTTCGACTGAAACCACTGTCGCCGTTGAGGGTCCCGTGGTTGAGGCTCTCGCTGTCGACGCCATCGAGGAAGCGCCCTTGGTCGCAGCCGACGTCGAAGTCGCCGCTCCGGTCGTCGAACCGGAGCCCGCGGCGGCGGCGGAGTCGGCGCCTTTGGTCGCCGAACCCGATCCGGCCGAAATCTCGACCCCGCCGGAGAAGCCCAAGCGCGGCTGGTGGCGCCGCGGCTGATGATCTCGAGATGAAGCTCGGCGGAGCCCTGGTCCCGCCGAGCTTCACGCCTATATCGCGGGATAGGGCCGACGGAATGTTCCCAGGTCGTCGAGAACAGCGTTAGACTGCCGGCTTGAGCGCGGGGGCGCGATCAGGAGAGTTTCGATGACCTCCCGGACAAGGGCGGCTTCCGAAAAAATAGCCAGGAAGACGGGATCGGCGCTATCGGCGCTGGCCCTGCTGGCGGCCACCCTGGCGCCCCTCGCCCCGGCTCATGCGCAGGACGGCCCCTCGCTGATCCGCGACACCGAGATCGAGGAAATCCTTCATCGCGACGCCGATCCGATCTATGCGGCGGCCGGGCTGGATCCCAAGACGGTTCGCATCCTGCTGGTGGGCGACAAGGAACTGAACGCCTTCGCGACCCAGGGCCTGATGATGGGCCTCAATACCGGCCTGATCCTGCAAACCGAAACGCCCAATCAGCTGAAAGGCGTCATCGCCCACGAAACCGGACACCTGGCCGGAGCCCACCCCCTGCGGTCGGGCGAGATGATGCGGGCCGGCCTCAAGCCGATGATCCTGACCATGGGCCTGGGCGTCCTGGCCGCCCTGGCCGGCGCGCCGGACGCCGGCGCGGTGCTGATGGGCAACGCCTCGTACTTCGGCCAGCTCGGCGCCCTGGGCTACAGCCGCGATCAGGAATCGCGCGCCGACCAGGCCGGCGCCGGCTTCCTGGAGGCCACCGGCCAATCGGGCCGCGGTCTGGTCGAGTTCTTCGACAACTTCCGCTACCAGGAAGTCTTCGACCAGTCGCGGCGCTTCGCCTATTTCCGTAGCCACCCGCTGTCGGGCGACCGGATCGACGCCCTGCGCAGCCGTGTCGAAAAGCTGCCGCACTACAACGCCGTCGACGATCCGGAGTCCCTCGCCGAGCACGAGATCATGAAGGCCAAGCTGGAGGGCTTCATCAATCCCGGCGTGGCGATCGTGAAGTACAAGGAAACCGACCGCGCCTTCCCCGCCCGCTACGCGCGCGCCATCGCCTATTACCAGATGAAGGAGCCCGACCGGGCCCTGAAGATTCTGGACGGGCTGATCACTGAAAATCCGAACAATCCCTATCTGTGGGAGCTGAAAGGCCAGATCCTGTTTGAGTTCAACCGGGTCAAGGAAGCCGAGGAGCCGCAGCGCCGCTCGGTGGCGCTGAAGCCCGACGCCGCCCTGCTGAGGGTCAATCTGGGCCAGACCCTGATCGGACTCGACGACCCCAAGAAGGTCGAGGAAGGCATCAACGAGCTGAAACGCTCCCTGCTCGACGAAAGCGACAATTCGGTCGCCTGGCGCCTGCTGGCCCAGGCCTATGACAAGCGCGGCGAGGACGGCCAAGCCCGCCTGGCCACCGCCGAGCAATATTTCAACATGGGCGCGACCCAGGAAGCGCGGGTCTTCGCCATGCGAGCTCGCGAACTGCTCAAGAAGGACAGCGTGGAATGGCGCCGCGCCACCGACATCGTCCTGACCTCCAATCCTTCCAACCAGGACCTGAAGGACCTGGCCAAGGAAGGCGCCGTCACCTCGGGCCTGCGCCGCTAGGCCGCCCCCTTCCAGAGACCTCCATGCCCCTCACCTTCCGTCCGCTGGCGGTCGCCGCCGCGTCCATCGCAGCCCTCTCCCTGATCGGTTGCGGCCAGGCCAACGCCGACAAGGCGTTCGGCGAGAAGGTGCACGCCTATCTGATCGAGCATCCCGAGGTGCTGGTCGAGATGAGCGCCAAGCTGCAGGAAAAGCAGGTCGCCGAGAAGACGAAGAACGCCAAGAGCGCGATCACCAAATACCGCCAGGCGCTTGAGAACGACCCCCGCGACTTCGTGGCCAATCCGAACGGCTCGATCACGGTGGTCGAGTTCTTCGACTACCGCTGCGGCTACTGCAAGCTGGCCGCGCCGCAGGTCGTCGAGCTGATCCAGAAGAACCCGGACGTGCGCTTCGTCTTCAAGGACTTCGTGATCTTCGGCCACGACTCGGAAGTCGCGGCCCGGATGGTCCTTGGCGCCAAGGACCAGGGCAAGACGATCGAACTGCACAAGCGCCTGATGGCCGAGAAGAGCCTCGACGAAACGGGTGTCGTCCGTATCGCCCAGCAGCTTGGGATCGACGTGGCCAAGGCTCGCGCCATGGGCGTGTCGGAGGCTACGACCCAGCACCTGGCCGACACCCACGCCCTGGCCGAGGCCTTGGCCATCGAAGGAACACCGGCTTTCCTGGTCGGTGACACGATGATCCCCGGCGCCGACATGCACGCCCTGAACCTGGCGATCGACCAGGCCCGCGCCGGCAAGGCCAAGAAGGTCTAGGCTTTTGGCCTAGATCAGGCCCGCCAGCGGCGAGCTGGGATCGGCGTAGAGCCGCTTCTGCATCCGGCCGGCCAGGTAAGCCTCGCGCCCGGCGATCACCGCGTGCTTCATCGCCCGGGCCATGCGGATCGGATCCTTGGCCTCGGCGATGGCGGTGTTCATCAGGATGGCGTCACAGCCCAGCTCCATGCCGATCGCCGCGTCCGACGCCGTGCCCACCCCGGCGTCGACCAGCACCGGCACCCCGGCGTTCTCGACGATGATCCGCAGGTTCACCCGGTTCTGGATGCCCAGCCCAGAGCCAATCGGCGCGCCCAGCGGCATGATCGCCACCGCGCCGGCGTCCTCCAGCTTGCGGGCGTAGACCGGGTCGTCCGAGCAATAGACCATGACCTGGAAGCCCTCGGCGACCAGCAGCTTCAGCGAGCGCAGGGTCTCTTCCATGTCGGGATAGAGGGTCTTGGGATCGGACAGCACCTCCAGCTTCACCAGGTCCCAGCCGCCGGCCTCGCGAGCCAGGCGCAGGGTGCGCACCGCATCCTCGCCGGTGAAACAGCCGGCGGTGTTGGGCAGGAAGGTGAACTCGGTGGGCTTGACGTAATCGACCAGCAGCGGCTGGGACGGGTCGGTCAGGTTCACACGACGCACAGCCACGGTGACGATCTCGGCCCCCGCCGCCTTCGCCGCCGCGGCGTTGGTGGCGTAGTCCTTGTACTTGCCGGTGCCGACGATCAGGCGCGAGCGGAAGGTGCGGCCGGCAACGGTCCAGGTGTCTTCGGCGTCGACGGCCGAAACGGCGGATTCGGGAGGGACATGCGCGTTCATGGGGCGGGTTTACGCCTCCGCGCCCAGGGTTTCAAACGCCGAGACCTAGCCGCCCCCAATGAAGGTGACGATCTCGATCCGATCGCCGTCGGCTAGGGCGGTCTCGGCATAGGTCGACCGCGGCGCGATCTCGAGATTGCGCTCGACCGCCACCTTGCGGACGTCCAGCCCGAGCGTCGACACCAGATCCGCGATGCTGGCGACACCCGCGATATCCCGCTCTTCGCCGTTCAGTAGAAGCCTCATGTCACCTCCGAAGCGAGCCCTGCTTGTGACGCGGGGGAACCGGCTATACAAGACCTCCCGGAATCGACGGCGGAGCCGAATGGTAAAACCGATCCATGTGCTGAGCGGACCCAACCTCAACCTGTTGGGAACGCGCGAGCCCGAGATCTACGGCAAGGACACGCTCGACGATGTCCGCACGCGCTGCGAGGCGCGCGCGGCCGCTCGGGGTCTTTCCGTCGTCTTCCGGCAGAGCAACCACGAAGGCGCGCTGATCGACTGGGTTCAGGAAGCCCGGACGGAGGCTTGCGCGTTGGTGATCAATCCGGCGGGCTATGGACATACGTCGATCGCTCTCCTCGACGCCCTGAAGACCTTGAATATCCCGGTCATCGAGTGTCACCTGTCCAACCCGGCGGCGCGGGAGGAATTCCGCCGCCACACCTTCGTTTCGCTCGCGGCGACCGGGATCGTCTCCGGCTTCGGCGCGGCGAGCTATGAACTGGCGATCGAGGCCGCTGCCGGCCTGATCGGCGCGAACTAGCCGGCGATCCCGGCTTCAGAAGACAGCAAGGTAACCTTCCATGTCCAATCCCAAGGCCCCCGCCGATCCGGTCGAGACTCCGTCGATCGACGCCCGCCTGGTCCGCAAGCTGGCCGACATCCTGAAGGACACCGGCCTGTCGGAGATCGAGGTCGAGCATGCGGGCCTGAAGATCCGGGTTGCTCGTGAACTGACCGTCGCCGCAGCGCCGGCCCAGTACGTCCAGGCGACGGCCGCGCCGGCCTATGCGCCCGCTCCGGCTCCCGCCGCCGCTGCGCCTGCCGCCGAGGCCGCCGCGCCCGCCCCGGCCGCCCAAGCCGGCGAGGCCGTGAAGTCGCCGATGGTCGGCACCGTCTACCTGTCGCCGCAACCCGGCGCCGACGCCTTCATCAAGGTGGGCGACACGGTGAGCGCCGGCCAGACCCTGCTGATCGTCGAAGCCATGAAGACCATGAACCCGATCTCGGCGCCCAAGGCCGGCAAGGTCGTCGAGATTCTCGTGGCAGACGCCCAGCCCGTCGAATTCGGCGAGCCGCTCGTCATCGTCGAGTAGTCGGCATGTTTGACAAGATCCTCATCGCGAACCGAGGCGAGATCGCGCTTCGGGTTCACCGCGCCTGCAAGGAAATGGGCATCGCCACCGTGGCGGTCCATTCCGAAGCCGACGCCAATTCCATGTGGGTGCGACTGGCCGACGAAAGCGTCTGCATCGGCCCGGCCTCGGCCGCCAAGAGCTATCTGAACATCCCGTCGATCATCGCGGCCGCCGAGATCACCGGCGCCCAGGCGATCCATCCGGGTTACGGGTTCCTGTCGGAAAACGCCCGCTTCGCCGAGATCGTCGGCGCTCACGGTTACACCTTCATCGGCCCCAAGCCCGAACACATCCGGATGATGGGCGACAAGATCACCGCCAAGCAGGCCGTCAAGGACGCGGGCATCCCCGTCGTTCCCGGCTCCGATGGCGGCGTGTCGACCGAAGAGGAAGCCTTCGAAGCCGCCGAGCGCATCGGCTTCCCGGTGTTGATCAAAGCCGCCTCCGGCGGTGGCGGTCGCGGCATGAAGGTGGCCCAGACTCGCGAGGATCTGGCCGAGGCGGTCTCGACCGCCCGCTCGGAAGCCCGCGCGGCGTTCGGCGACGACACGGTCTATATGGAGCGCTACCTCCAGAAGCCGCGCCATATCGAGCTGCAGGTCATCGCCGACAGCCACGGCAACGTCGTTCATCTGGGCGAGCGCGACTGCTCGCTGCAGCGCCGTCACCAGAAGGTGCTGGAAGAAGCCCCCTCGCCCGCCCTGGGCGCCGAGGACCGCGCCAAGATCGGCAAGATCGTCGTCGATGCCGTCAAGGCCATCGGCTATCTGGGCGTCGGCACGATCGAGTTCCTGTGGGAGAACGGCGAGTTCTTCTTCATCGAGATGAACACCCGCCTGCAGGTCGAGCATCCGGTCACCGAAGCCATCACCGGCATCGACCTGGTCCGTGAACAGATCCGCATCGCCGCCGGCCTGCCGCTGTCGTTCACCCAGGACGACGTTGTCTTCGAAGGTCACGCCATCGAGTGCCGGATCAACGCCGAGAACGCGCGGACTTTCACGCCTTCGCCGGGCACCATCACCGACTTCCACGCTCCCGGCGGCCTGGGCGTCCGCCTGGATTCGGCGATCTATACCGGCTACGCGATCCCGCCCTATTACGACAGCCTGATCGGCAAGCTGATCGTCCACGGCCGCGATCGTGAGGAATGCATCGCTCGCCTTCGCCGCTGCCTGGGCGAAATGGTGGTCGGCGGCATCGAGACGACGATCCCGCTGTTCCAGGATCTTCTGGTGCAACCCGACATCCTGGCCGGCGATTACGACATCCACTGGCTGGAGCGCTGGATCAAGGCGCAGGGCTAGAGGCCTGCTCAAGGAGTCGGGCGGAGCGCCATGGACGACGCCTTCACGGTCGATGATCTCATCGCCTGCTACGAGCGCGGCGTCTTTCCCATGGCGGACGCCCGCCACGACGAGAGCATCTTCCTGATCGACCCGGAACGCCGGGGCGTGCTGCCGCTGGACGGCGTGCACGTCCCGCGCCGCCTGGCCCGCACGGTTCGGGCCCAACCGTTCGAGGTCCGCATCGACACGGCCTTTGACGCTGTCGTCGAGGCTTGCGCGGCCGCGCGGCCGGGACGCTTGGAGACCTGGATCAACAATCCGATCCAGCGCCTCTACGGCCAGTTGTTCGCCCGCGGCCTAGCGCACAGCGTCGAGTGCTGGGACGGGGAGGATCTGGTCGGCGGGCTCTACGGCGTGGCGTTCGGCGCCTGCTTCTTCGGCGAAAGCATGTTTTCCACCCGTCGCGACGCCAGCAAGGTGGCGCTGATCCACCTGGCGGGCCGCCTGATCGTCGGCGACTATCGCCTGCTGGACACCCAGTTCATCACCGAGCATCTCGAACAGTTCGGAACGATCGAGATCTCGCGCGCCGACTATCGCCGTCGGCTGGGACGGGCCTGGGCGGCTTCCGCCGATTTCTACCGGCTGGCGGCCGGCGCCACGGGGGCTGATGTCTTGCAGGCGATCAGCCAGGCGTCATAGACCGGATGTTCCAGCGGGTTCAGGCCCGGTGAATTGGCGTACATCCAACCCTTGTAGATCTGGCGTCCGGCCGGCGCCACGCGCCCTGGCAGGGCCTTGGGCTGGGTGTCGACCGTGACATAGGCCACCGAGTCCGGAGCGTCCTCGTCGGGCGCGGTCGTTTCGCAGGCGCGGACCGTGAAGATCAGGGTCTTGTAGCGGATCGGCTGGCCGACCGGGGCCTCGAACCGCATGGTCTCGGTGGTCACCTTGTCGAGCGCCTGCAGAATGGCGACCGAAGAGCGGGCGCGCTTAAGCGGCTCGGCCGGCTTGTCCGGCGTGGTCGCGGCGGGCTTGGCCGCGGCCGGGGTGGGCGTCTCGTTCGCGGGCGGCGAGGCGGTCGTCGTGGGCGTAGGGGTCTGCGTCGCTGGGCGCGGTCCGGGCGAAGGCCGCGGCTGCTGGGACGCGACGACCGGCGTGGGAGCCGCCGGCGGCGTCGGGGCGGTCGGCGGCTGCTGCGGCGTGTTTTGAAGCGCCCAGGCCCCGCCGCCAACGAGCGAACCCGCGACGACCAGCGCCATCACGCCCGCCAAGGACCGCCGGACCGTCATCCTATTCGGGCGACCAGGGCTTGTAGTCGCTGGTGGCGACCGCGCGTTCGCCGCCGCGGGCCAGCGAGCCCTTCGGCCGCCAGGCGTGGATCGTGCCGGTCAGGTTGGGATGGTGGTCCTTTTCCCAGGCGCGGCGCTTCAGCGGCGCCGTGGTCGGCGGCTCGTCGAAGGTGTAGTGCAGCCAGCCGCTCCATTCGGGCGGCACCTTGGACGCCTCGGCATAGCCGTCATAGATGACCCAGCGACGCTTGCGGTCGTCATAGCTGTCGCGGTTGTCGCGAGCTTCGAAATAGCGGTTGCCGTAATCGTCCTGGCCGACGAACACGCCACGACGGCTAATGTGGAAGCGCTGACCGATGGTCGCGCCGTTCCACCACGTAAAGATCGCTTTCAGCACCGCGTCAGCACCAATCTCGCAAGGGTCCCAAACTGGGAGGATTTCGGGCAACGCCAAGGCGTTGCGAAGCGGCCGGACTATAGGTCGGCGGCTCCTCAGCGTCCAGCATCCGACGCGCCAATGCCACGTCAACATCTTGTGGATCGCAAGGCGACAGACCCCCACATCTATTGAAGGCCGTGGTTCGACGATCTAGGATGGCTAATTCTTGGCGCATCCTGGCGCCCAGACCGCGGAATCGCCCATGCGCATCCAGTCTCGTCACCCCGCCTCCGCTCCGCGCCTTGCGTTGCGCGAGATCGAGCGTCCCAGCACGGTCATCGAGGTGCTGGCGCCCGAAGACTGGCCGGACGCTCGGGTCGAAGCGTGGCTGGATTGGGCCGTCCGGGACCGGAATGACGGCGTGATCGACGCCGAGGCCCCGCTCGGCGGCGGTCCCGTCCGCTATGCGGATCAGCTGGCCAAGACCGGCCTGTCCGAAGGCCTGTTCGGCGACGCCGCCGACGCCGACGCTTTCCGCGACGCCTTGCTGGCCACCATGCTGACAGGCGTGGCCTCGCCAGCCAGCGCCGCCATCGCGCCGCAGCGGCTGCCCGACATCGGCGAGATCGAATTCAAGCGGGCCGCCCAAGGCCATCTGGCGCACTGGCGGTCGGCGCGTCTGGCCGCCAAAGCCGCCGCCCGGCTGGACATCGCCCTGGCCCAGGTCGGCGACGCGGTCCAGCGCTGCCATGGCGACGCCAAGGCCTGCGCTGATCCATCCAAGAACAGCGCGCTCGGCCGCGCTGCACGCCGGGCTCGAGACCTGGGCGCCGACGACCGGATGATCTTCGACGCGATCGCCCTGGCCGGCGCGCCAGGCACGAGCTTGATCGAACCAGAGGCGACGACCCCAGCTCCGTTGGTCGCCTCGGCTTCCCGCCAAGGCGTGGCGGCGGTCGACGAGGCCGGCAGTTTCGCCGCACGGATCGGCTGGGAGACCAGCGGCCTGGTGCTGGCCTTTTCGCCCGAGGACGCCGAAGCCCTGGCCCGAGGCGCGCCGGTTCGCGCCGCGATCGACGTCACCGCCTTTCAGCAGGGCGAAACCTTCGACACCGCGGGCTTCAATCAGGTGGTGGGCCTGTGGGCCACGGCCCTGGAGATCGAACGCGGCGACCGCCCAGCCGAGATCGGCCTGGCCGGGGTCGGCGACTGGCTGCTGACCCAAGGTCTTTCGCCTGCTAGCGACCTTGGGCGAGACGCGGCGTCGGCGCTCTGGGCGCTGGCTGTCGGCGCGGCGCTGAGCGCCAGCGCAGAGGCCGCCGCCGCGCTCGGTTCCGATCCCGCCTTTGCTCAGGAACGCCAGTCGGTGTTGCGCGGCTTGGCCGAGCGCCGCGTGCGCGCCGCCGCCCTGCGCTCGCCCCTGGCCTCGGAGGCCGCCGCCGCCCTGGCTGTCGCCCATGGCCTGGCCCGCAAGCACGGTTTGCGCTCGTCGCGCCTAGTCGCCGCCTTCGCCGATCCGGAGGCGGCCCTTCGCCTGGGCGGAAAGGCTCTGGGCCCCGCCGCCGCCGCCGCGCCGGTCTCGGCCGCCCAGACCGCCGACGGCCTGCTGGTTCCGACCTTCAGCGCCGCCGCCCACCTCTGCCTGACCGAAGCGGGCGCCGACTTCGACGCCGCCCGTCGGCACGCCATCGGCCACGGTTCGCTGGCCGAGGCGCCAGGGATCGACCACATGGTCCTGCAGGCCCGCGGCTTCACCGCTCATGAGATCGAGCTGGCCGAGGACGCCCTGCGCTTGGCCGACAACCTGCGCGCCGCCTTCGCCCCGGCGGTGATCGGCGCGGGCTTCCTCAGCGACGTTCTGGGCGTTCCCGCCGACCTTCTGGCCGATCCCGACTTCGACACCCTGGCGTTCGCTGGCTTCTCCGAGACCGAGATCGAGGCGGCCGAGCGCCACGCTCTGGGCGCGCGCCGCCTGTCCGACTGCGAGGCGCTGGAAGGCGAACTGCGGGCGCTGTTCGCGGCAGTCGAACTCCCCGTCCTGGCCGATCGGCTGGCGATGCAGGCCGCCGTGGAAACCTTCACCTGCCTGGCCAGCCCGGCCGTGCTGGACCTGCCCTTCGACGCTCGCCCAGCGGACGCCGCCCGCCTGCAAGCCGCCGCCGCCCGAGCCGGCGTCAGAGCCCTGCGGCTGAACCGCCTCGCGCCGCCGGCGGGTTTCGCCCTCCCCCTGCCCGAGGAGGCCGAACCGCCCAAACCGGCCCGCGCCGAGGCTCTCGTGGCGGACGCCCCGCCCGCGCCGGTCAAGGAGCGGATCGTCGAACGCGTGGTCGAGCGGGTTGTCGAGCGCGGCGGCCGCGCGCGCCGCAAGCTGCCCGATCGCCGCAAGGGCTATATCCAGAAAGCCGCGGTCGGCGGCCACAAGGTCTATCTGCACACCGGCGAATACGAGGACGGCGAGGTCGGCGAGATCTTCATCGACATGCACAAGGAGGGCGCCGCCTTCCGCAGCCTGATGAACAATTTCGCCATCGCCATCTCGATCGGCCTGCAATACGGCGTGCCGCTGGACGAGTTCGTCGACGCCTATGTCTTCACCAAGTTCGAGCCGGCCGGACCGGTGACCGGCAACGACTCCATCCGTTCGGCGACTTCGATCCTGGACTATATCTTCCGCGAGCTGGGCGTGTCGTATCTGGGCCGTGACGACCTGGCCAACGCCGATCCGGGCGAGTTCAACGCCGACGGCCTGGGCCGGGGCGAAGGCGCGCCCGACGGCGAGGTCGAGGCCGAGCCCCTGCCCGCCAGCAAGTTCATCTCCAAGGGCTTTTCGCGCGGCGCCGCGCCGGACAATCTGGTGTTCCTGCCGTTCGGCGGCCGTCGGGACCAGGAACCCCGACCGGTCGGCGCCAGCGGCGACGTCTGTCCGGCCTGCGGTGACCTGGCCTTGAGCCGCAAGGGCGGCTTGGTGGTCTGCGACAGCTGCGGAACCCAGGCCAGCGCCCCTTCCGGCGAGAGCGACGCCGGCTAGCCGTTTGCCTGGCCTTAAGCTTGCGTGGCCATGCTTGATCGCCGTTCCCGCCGAAAGACGCGTGCCAGAATGAAACCGCTGCTCCCGATCCTCGCCGTCGCCGGCCTGCTGGCCCTGGCCGGTCCCGCCCTGGCCCAGAACGCCAGCCAGATCGCCCAGGTCCGCGGCGGCGCCAACTGTCCGCGCTGCAACCTGTTCCAGGCCGATCTCTCCGGCGCGGTGCTGAAGGGTCGGAACCTGGCCGGCGCCCGCCTGCGACAGGCCGACCTGAGCCTGGCCGAGATGAACCGCACCAGCTTCGCCGGCGGCGACCTGCGCGACGTCAATTTCTATGGCGGGGTGTTCGGCGGCGCCAGCTTCGCCGGGGCCAACCTGACCAACGCCAGCCTGGTCGGCGCCTATCTGGAAGGGGCCAATTTCCGGGGCGCGACCCTGGCCGGCGCCAACCTCTCGGGCGCCGAGATGGACCGCGCCATCGGCCTGACCCAGGCCCAGCTGAACCGGGCCTGCGGCGATATGTCCACCCGCTTGCCACGCGGGCTTTCCGTGCCCGCTTGCCGTTAAACTTCCGTCATTACCGCGATTTAAGTGGCGCTTGGGGCTCGACGGTCCCAAATCGTAACTCACTCGGTCGCTTATCTTGACCGGTCTGGAGGTTTCGATGTCCCGCTTGCGGATCACGCTCGCCGCTCTGTCGCTCGCCCTGTCAGCCATGGCTCACCAGGCCTATGCCGGGGTCGAGGACAAGGACGTGGCCAGGATGATCTCGCTGGGCGGCGCCTGCGTGAGCTGCGAGCTGTCGGGCCGCAAGCTGACCGGCGCGCGCTTCACCGGCGCCAACTACGCCAAGGCCAACCTGATCGGGGCCGACCTGCGCGGCGCCAGCTTCTTCGGCTCCAACTTCACCGGCGCGGACCTGTCGCGGGCCGATCTGCGTGGCGCCGAGATGCGCGGCGCGGGCTTTTCCCACGCCATCTTCACCGACGCCCGGCTGTCGGGCATCGAGAGCAGCGGCGCCAACTTCATCGGCGCCGACCTGGGCCGGGTCGACCTGTCGAGCAGCGAACTGCACGGCGCCAGCTTCCAGGGCGCCAATCTGGAACGGGCCAACCTGTCGAGCAGCGAGCTGATCGGCGCCAACCTGCAGGGCGTCAACGCCCGGGGCGCCAATTTCAGCTCGGCGGAGCTGAACGCCAGCAACCTGAGCGGCGGCAATTACGAGCGCGCCTCGTTCCGCGACGCCGAGTTCACCGGCTCTATGCTGCGCGGCGCGATCTTCAACGGGGCCGATTTCGCCGGGGCCGACCTGTCGGGCGCCAATCTGGCCGGGGCCGACCTGTCGAACGCCCGGGGCCTGGACCAGGACCAGCTGGACGAGGCCTGCGGCGACGGCGGCACCCGGCTGCCGCGCGGGCTGAGCATCCGCAACTGCTCGGGCGGCAATGTCCGCATCCGCCTCAGCCCCAGCTTCGCGCGCGCCCAGGCCGAGGCCGCCCGGGCCCAGGTCGAAGCCCATCGCGCCGAGATCGAGGCCGCGGCCCGCCTGGCCGCGGTCCCCCGGCCCCCGGCGCCGCCCAGGCCCCCGGCGCCGGCCAAGCCGGCCAAGCCGGCCAACTAGGCCGCCCGCCCTGGCCAGACAGAAAAGCCCTCCGATCCCGCTGGACCGGAGGGCTTTTTCGTATGGGGCGGAGCTCGCCAGCCCTACACCTTGATCGGCGGGGCCGCGCGGATGTGCAGTTCCTTGTACTGCTTGTCCAGGGCCTCGGCCGGGGCGTTCATCAGCAGGTCCTGGCCCTGCTGATTCAGCGGGAAGGCGATCACTTCTCGAATAGCTTGCTGCTCGGCCAGCAGCATGACGATCCGGTCGATGCCGGGCGCCAGGCCGCCGTGCGGCGGGGCCCCGAAGCGGAAGGCGTTGAGCATGCCGCCGAACTGGGCCTCGACCACCTCCGGCCCGTAGCCGGCGATCTCGAAGGCCTTGAGCATGATCTCCGGCTTGTGGTTGCGGATCGCGCCCGAGCACAACTCGTAGCCGTTGCAGACGATGTCGTACTGGTAGGCGCGGATGGTCAGCGGATCCTGGGTCTCCAGGGCCTCCAGCCCGCCCTGCGGCATCGAGAACGGGTTGTGCGAGAAGTCGACCTTCTTCTCGTCCTCGTTCCATTCGAACATCGGGAAGTCGACGATCCAGCAGAACTTGAACTGGTTCTCGTCGACCAGCTTCAGCTCGGTCCCGACCCGGGTGCGGGCCAGGCCGGCGAACTTGGCGAACACGGCCGGGTCGCCGGCCACGAAGAAGGCCGCGTCGCCCGCCTTGAGGCCCAGGCTTTCCATCAGCGCCTGGACCGGCTCGCCCAGGTTCTTGGCGATCGGACCGCCCCAGCCGCCCTGGTCCTCGGACCAGAAGACGTAGCCCAGGCCCGGCTGGCCCTCGCCCTGGGCCCAGCTGTTCATGCGGTCGCAGAAGGCGCGGCTGCCGCCGGTCGGGGCCGGAATGGCCCAGACCTGGTTCTTGGGATCGGCGGCCAGGATCCTGGCGAACAGGCCAAAACCGCTGTCGCGGAAGTGCGCCGAGACGTCGGCCATCTTGATCGGGTTGCGCAGGTCGGGCTTGTCGCTGCCGTACCAGGCCATCGACTGGGCGTAGGTCAGGCGCTCGAAGCCCTTGTGCTCCAGGGTCTGGCCGAAATCGTTGATGAAACTATGAGTCTCATCAATGGGCGACACCGGCTTGCCGCCCGAGAACTCCTCGAACACCCCGTGCATCACCGGCTCGATGGCCGCGAACACGTCTTCCTGGGTGACGAAGCTCATCTCGACGTCCAGCTGGTAGAACTCCAGCGAGCGGTCGGCGCGCAGGTCCTCGTCGCGGAAGCACGGGGCGATCTGGAAGTAGCGGTCGAAGCCCGAGACCATCAGCAGCTGCTTGAACTGCTGGGGGGCCTGGGGCAGCGCGTAGAACTTGCCCGGATGCAGGCGCGAGGGCACCAGGAAGTCGCGCGCCCCCTCCGGCGACGACGCCGTCAGGATCGGGGTCTGAAACTCGTTGAAGCCCTGGGCGAACATCCTCGAACGGATCGACTGGATCACCCGCGAGCGCAGCACGATGTTCCTGTGCAGGGTCTCGCGGCGCAGGTCGAGATAGCGGTGCTTGAGGCGGATTTCCTCGGGATAGTCCGGCTCGCCGAACACCGGCAGCGGCAGCTCGGCGGCTTCGCTGAGCACTTCCACGGCCGAGACGCGGATCTCGATCTCGCCGGTCGGCAGGTTGGGGTTCACCACGCTGGCGTCGCGGGCGATCACCTCGCCGTCGACCCGGATCACGCTCTCGGCCCGCAGGCGCTCGACCACGGCGAAGCCCGGGGTCTCGGGGTGCAGCACCAGCTGGGTCAGGCCGTAATGGTCGCGCAGGTCGATGAAAACCAGGCCGCCGTGGTCGCGCTTGCGGTGGATCCAGCCCGACAGGCGCACGGCCGCGCCGGTGTCGGAGGCGCGCAGGGCGCCGCAGGTATGGGTGCGATAGGCGTGCGTCGAGGTCATGGAAAAGTCTTTGGAACGCGTGATTTTCGAGGGGCGGAAAGGCGCATGGGGGGGCGGCGATGTCAAGGATTCTGGGGCCAGTCACTTGCCCCCTACGGACCGCTTCGCGGTCGTCTTCCCCCGGAGGGGAAGAGCGCTGTCGTAGGCGCCGTGCGAAGGCTCCGCCCCCTATGGGGGCGGACAGGCGGCGAAGCCGCCAGGTGGGGGCAAGTGTTAGCGACCTCACGCGATCTCTCGCTGAGCGTATGGAAAGGGTCGCGGAGCGCCGGACATCGTCCGGAGTTTGAAAAAGAATACCGTTTCGACGAAGCCCGATCGCTCCGCGCGGTCGTTATCCGGAAGCGCGCGACGCCGAGCCCTGTTAGGGCCTCGCCGCCTTGAAGCCTCCGACGGGCGGGCCGGGTCAACGACACCCGGTCCCGGACCGCGAGCGCGTCACCGCCCGCCTGTTGCTAAGTCAGCCCTTGCATCACGTCGTATCTGTATAACAGGCCCGACCGGCACCAGAGACGCAAGGTTTGGTCCCGTCCTTACGCACGCGGACAGCACCGCCGACAGAGCTTCCCGCTCGATCGCCCCCCGCCGCCGCATCGGTCGCTGGCCATGCGCCCTTTCCCCGCGACGAGGTGGGATCAGGATAAAGGCGGTCTGGGAGGGTGAGGATCGATTGGGGTCGAGAAAGTTCAGGGCGTTGATTTTGCTGGAGTTCATTGCCGATAGCCCAAGGATAAGCGCCGGGGACGCGCACTCACGGCAAGGCCGAGACCGATGATCCCGGACGATCGGTGTGAGTGCGTGTCCCCCACGTCGTCCACGGCGCCAGATCGTTCGTCCTGAATAGTGGGTCCAAGACGGGACTCAGCGGATCAAGTTGGGGACACGCACTCACGCCAGACGCCCTGCCAACCGACCGGCGCCCCGCCGTGAGTGCGCGTCCCCGCGCGAACCCTGCTAGCGCCCCTCCCCCGCCGCCCACCGCATCCGGTAGGCCATCATCGCCGTCTTCCCCAGGTGGGCGGTCAGGCGCCAGTTGACCACGGCGCCGACCGGGGCGCCGACCACGGGCAGCAGCTGGGCCAGCTTCGCCAGGTCGATGTGGTCGCGGTACTGCTGCTGGAACGAGCGCCAGTCGAAGCCCTTCAGGTCGGCGGGATGCGGGCGCGCGTCCCAGTCGTCCATCGCCTCCAGCACCTTGACGCGGTGTTCGACGTCCGAGAAGGCCAGCTCGAAGATGTGCAGGATATAGAGCCGCTCGCTCAGCACGCTCCCATCGTGGCCGTAGAGGGCGGCGATCTCGAACAGCAGCTTCAGCTTGAAGCTCATCAGCAGCGGGAAGTCGGCCGCCGCCAGCAGGAACCCGCCCGCCCCGGCGACCCCGCCCTCGGCCCCGGCGGCGGCCTTCCAGCCCTGGATGGCGGCGGCGACCTTGGCCTCCCGTTCCTCCAGCGTGGCGTCGCGCAGCGGCGAGGCCGTGGCGAAGTCGGCCCCGGTCAGGATCGCCTTGGTCATCGCCTCCATGGCGGCGGTGATCGCGGCGTGGACCTTCTCGGGGATCACCCGGTTGATCCGCCGCTGGACGGCGCGGGAGGCCGCGCCCAGCGGCCCGGCGGGCTTGGTGATGCGGGCGCGCCAGGCGGCGAGGTCGGAGGCGCTGCGCTCCACCATCGAGATGCCTACAGCACTAAGTTGAGAAACAATGTCGACTGAGCTGCCTTCTCATTACGCCACCGAGAGAACTCCTCCTTCAATATCTCAAACCGGCCGACATGGCTGCCAACGTCGTTGGTGCTTCGATTAAGCGCATCGTAGCGTGATAAAGAAGTATCGGCGGTGGTGGTGTGTCCGGCAATATGTTTGTCGCGATGCAACTTTCTGCGCTTCTCAAAGGTATACAGAAACTCGCGCACAAGCGGCCGCTGATCGTCACTCAGCTCCCTGACCAACCAGTAATATACAGGCAACGCGCCGGCTGAACTTAAAAGTTCATCATGAGGGAGAAAAATTTCTTGCATGGCGTCGAGATTATCCAGCGCTCTTCTACCCGCCAATTCCAGCGTGGCGCCATCAATAGTCGCCGAACCAGCAAAGGCATCTAGGTCTTTCTTCTTTGTGTTAGTTGGCTTTTTCTCGTACTCAAAAAGCACAATTTTAGCCGCAGCGTTATAATCACCCGCTCGTTCAACGCTAAACTTGATATTCTCGTTGAAAAACTCGTGCTTTGCCACAGTTCTAATGATGTCTGACACTGGGCCAAGCATGGCATTACGGATCTCAGCACCGGTTAGGGGTTTGCTGCGATTCAAGCGCACGAAAAGCTCGTTGATATCAGCCTCGTTCGAAGTGACCACACTCATAATATCGACGGTTTCGGTTTCAAATATTTCCGCGACTTCCTGATGAGACCCTTTTAGATCCTTTAGACCAAGGCCGCCAAGCTGAAGCCTTGGATCCCTCTTCCATATGAAATCGTGATTTAAGACTAACCTTCCGTCAAAGAAATCAAATATTGCTTCAAGGCGCTGCTTACCATCAATAATGGCATATGGGAGTCGGCTCGAATTTAAAGGACTGTCACCCATCTGAAAGTCCGCAATATATAGCTTGGGGACGTCAAACCCATTGATTATGGAATCAATCAAATAGCCTTTATCAGATTGAGACCAAAGGCGCCCCTTCCTTTGGTATGGCGGGCTCATGTCGATCATTTCGCGCCGATTGTACCACCAGATAAGAGGCTTGCTCGGGTGGGGAGTGATGCGCATTGGTCGTTGTTGCATCTTAGAATCCAAAAACGCGTCTAATTTCCTTGGACAATCCATCCAAGTCTGGGAAAACTACAGATTCCGTAAACCCCTTCCTGAATAGGGAATTTCGAATATCGTCTACATATTCATGACCAATTTCGATCTTTCTCAGCGTTTCGACAGGAAATTGATCCGCCCTAAAGACCTCTTCCATGGGCGTGGTTCCTTGCCCAAAAAGCGCAAACCCGCCCCTCTGCGCGACGATCCTCGCGCTATTATATGACCCGTAAATCATAATGGGGAGCATGGGGATTTCGTCGACTTTTGTACCGGGGGCGTAGGCCCGAAGCGATGGGCTCGTTTCGTCGAGCACGCCCCCGCGAAATGAAATGTGAGCCAAGGCGGCGCGATTCCAGGCAACTGGATCGCACATCCACAGCGCAGCCGACGTTGCCTTAGGCTCCAATGCGGCGTTCAACGCAAAATAAATGGCCACAAAAGGGTTTTCGCTCCAATCCAACAATCTGGTTGGGACGCCGTAATGTTGCATCAGAAATAGCTTGTCCCAATCGCTCGTTAGGGATCGAGACAAGAACGGTAAGGATCTCTGGACAAATCTCGTAGTCACCTCCCCTTCAAGGGAGATCACGTCAGCGATTTTTGTGATGTTTGGATGCCTGTAAATTGACGGCTTAAGCCCGTGAGAAGATTTTCTGCATCCCCGGTACCAAGATACACTTGATCCAGCTTGAAAAGTTTCGATTGCATCGAGGAGTTCGGCGAAGGATGTTGGCTTAATTATATCTAACTTGTCAGCCATGATCGTTATCCGTAGTGCAGCGTCGACGGACGCATATGCAAGCTTGGCCGTCAAGGTTGTGTTCAAAGTTTCCCATCCACACCTCCCCGCCCCTCATCCCCAGCCAACCCCACCACCCCATCTCGCCCTCCTCCGCGACGCAGCCTATATCTCCGGTAACTGAGTAACCCTGTCCGGACGCCGCCTTGCCTCGTCAGTTCCGACTGCCGCTGACCGCTCCGCCCCGCTGGGACCGGGAGTCGTTCGCGTCGTCGCCGACCAACGTCCAGGCGCTGGAGTCGCTGGACGCCTGGCCGGCCTGGCCCGAGGGGCGGCTGGCCCTGGTCGGGCCGGCGGGGACGGGCAAGACGCATCTGGCGCGCGACTGGGCGGCGCGGACCGGGGCCGTGGTGATCGAGGCGGCCTCCACCAACGCGAAACCGC
The DNA here is from genome assembly GCF_004342605.1 of Caulobacter sp. BK020. GTDB lineage: Bacteria > Pseudomonadota > Alphaproteobacteria > Caulobacterales > Caulobacteraceae > Caulobacter. The sequence goes on along the minus strand of NZ_SLZL01000002.1, from coordinate 360,713 downwards.
TGGACCTGGCGTCCCTGCGCGGCCGGCCGCTGCTGGTCGAGGACGCCGACCGGCGCTGCGAGGACGGTCTGGTCGATGACGAGACGCTGTTCCACCTGATCAACATGGCCGGGGTCGACGGCGGGTCGCTGCTGCTGACCGGTCGCCTGGCCCCCGTGGCCTGGGACGCGGCGGTGCCCGACCTGCGCTCGCGGCTCAACGCCCTGGCCGTGGCCCGCATCGAGGAACCCGACGACGTGGTGCTGGAGGCGGTGCTGCGGCGCGGCTTCGAGGCGGCGGGCATCCGGCCGGCGGCCGACCTCTATCCCTACCTGATGGCGAGATTGCCCCGCTCGGCCCCGGCCGCCCTGGCGGCGGTGAGCGCCCTGGACGAGGCGGCCAGCCAGCAGGGGCGCGAGGTCAACAAGGCGCTGGCGCTGGCGGTGCTGGATTTCGGGGATTCGGAAGAGGACGAGGACTGAGGCGGCGACCGCATGCCCCCTACGGACCGCTTCGCGGTCGTCTTCCCCCAGAGGGGGAAGAGCGCTTCCGGCATGAGGCTCCGCCCCCTGTGGGGGCGGACAGGCTGCGCAGCGGTCAGGTGGGGCAAGGGCTTGAGCTCCAGGCGCCCAATGTCTTGCTCCTGTCACCACCCTCCGTCACTCTGCACACCGTAGACCGGAGACCCCCATGCCTGACGACGCCGCCGCCCTCGACCTGCCCGCCGCGCCCTCGCCGGCCGCGCCGGACCTGGCGGGCCTGCGGCTGGACGAGGACCTGCTAGCCGCGCCCGAGCGGTTCTTCAACCGCGAGACCTCGTGGCTGGCCTTCAACCAGCGGGTCCTGGAGGAGAGCGCCAATCCGCGCCACCCGCTGCTGGAGCGGCTGCGGTTCCTGTCGATCAGCGCCAACAACCTGGACGAATTCTACATGGTGCGGGTGGCCGGCCTGAAGGGCCAGGTGCGAGAGGGCGTGCGGGTGGTCAGCCAGGACGGGCTGACGCCGGGCGAGCAGCTGGCGCGGATCAACGCCTCGGCCGCCGAGCTGATGGCCGAGCAGCAGAAGATCTGGCGCGAGGTGCGGGCCGAGCTGTGGGGCGAGGGCCTCAAGCTGCTGGACGCCAAGGACATCGTCGGGGCCGACCGCGAGCGGGCCGAGGAGATCTTCCTGACCCGGATGTTCCCGGTGCTGACGCCGCTGGCCATCGACCCGGCCCACCCGTTCCCGTTCATTCCGAACCTGGGCTTCTGCCTGGCCCTGAAGCTGCGCCGCATCGCCGACGACAAGCACCTGTACGCCCTGGTGCCGGTGCCCAGCCAGGTGCAGCGGTTCTGGGAGCTTAGCCAGGCGCCGGCCAAGAGCACGCGCAAGCGCGAGCGGCGGATCGTGGCGCTGGAAAGCTTCATCATCCTCTTCCTGGGCCACCTGTTCCCCGGCTACGAGGTCGAGGGCCGGGGCCTGTTCCGCCTGATCCGCGACAGCGACCTGGAGATCGAGGAAGAGGCCGAGGACCTGGTGCGCGAGTTCGAGGCGCGGCTGAAGAAGCGCCGGCTGGGCCGCGTGGTGCGGGTCAAGATCCAGACCACCATGCCCGACGACCTGCGCGAGTTCATCGTCGAGGGCCTGCGCGCCCAGCCCGACGACGTGATCCTGGTCGACGGCAAGCTGGGCCTGGCCCAGATGGCCGAGCTGATCCCGCCCGACCGTCCGGACCTGAAGTTCAAGCCGTTCAACGCCCGCTTCCCCGAGCGCATCCGCGACCACGGCGGCGACTGCTTCGCGGCTATCCGCGAGAAGGACATCCTGGTCCACCACCCGTTCGAGAGCTTCGACGTGGTGGTGCAGTTCATCCGCCAGGCGGCGCGCGATCCCAATGTGCTGGCGATCAAGCAGACCCTGTACCGCACGTCCAAGGACAGCCCGATCGTCGCGGCCCTGATCGAGGCGGCCGACAACGGCAAGAACGTCACCGCGCTGGTGGAGATCAAGGCGCGCTTCGACGAGGAAAATAACCTGAAGTGGGCGCGCGACCTGGAGCGGGCCGGCGTGCACGTGGTGTTCGGCTTCGTCGACTGGAAGACCCACGCCAAGCTGTCGGTGGTGGTGCGGCGCGAGGGCGAGGCCCTGCGCACCTATTGCCACTTCGGCACCGGGAACTATCACCCGCAGACGGCGCGGGTCTATACCGACCTGTCGCTGTTCACCTGCGATCCGGCCCTGGGCCGGGACGGCGGCAAGCTGTTCAACTTCATCACCGGCTACGCCCAGCCGCACGGGCTGGAGAAGCTGTCGTTCAGCCCCGAGACGCTGAAGCCGGACCTGCTGACCATGATCGCGGCCGAGGCGCGCAACGCCCGCGAGGGCAAGCCGGCGGCGATCTGGGCCAAGATGAACGCCGTGGTCGACCCGCAGGTCATCGACGCCCTCTACTCGGCCAGCCAGGACGGGGTGCAGATCGACCTGGTGGTGCGCGGGATTTGTTGTTTAAGACCTGGGATTGCAGGACTGTCGGAGAACATCCGCGTCAAGTCGATCGTCGGCCGGTTCCTGGAGCACGCCCGGGTGGTGGCCTTCGCCAACGGCGGGCCGATGCCCAGCCCCCAGACCCGGGTGTTCATCAGCTCGGCCGACTGGATGCCGCGCAACCTGGACCGCCGGGTCGAGAGCCTGGTCCCGGTCGAGAACCCCACCGTGCACCAGCAGGTGCTGAACCAGATCATGGTCGCCAACCTCAACGACGAAGCCCAGAGCTGGAACCTCGACCCCGAGGGCCACTACGCCCGCGACCCGGCCTGGGACCGCAAGGGCGCCTTCTCGGCCCACGAATACTTCATGACCAATCCCAGCCTGTCGGGCCGGGGCCACAAGGTGAAGGACCTGCCGCAGGCGTTCGACCACGTGGGCCCGCGCAAGCGCCGGTGAAGGCGCGGGGGCTCGTCGTCCTGGCGGCGCTGGGCCTGGCGTCCTGCGGACCGCGTCCGGCCGAGCAGGCGCGGATCTGCGCGATCTTCGCCCTGCCCGCCGTCCCGGGCGACACGCAGCTGGGCGACGCCGCCGACCTGGCCTGGGCCAGGGCGCGGGAGCGCCAGCTGTTCAAGTCCGGGACGATCTACGGGCCCGCCTGGCAGGTGATGGGCCATGGCCGCTCGTGGGGGCGCTGCCGGGTTCGGGTCAAGGCGGTGGAAAGCCTGCTGATCAGCCCCGACGGGGCCTACGCCATGACCAAGGGCGGCCGCCGCGAGCACGGCCGGCCGGTCAGCTTCGGATCCTGCTATTACGAGAACGCCTCGGCGGGCTGGCGTCTGCGCGCGTGCCGGCGGACGCTGGACGAGCCCGCGCCGCTGATCGGCCTGAAACGCTGAGCTGTGGAGCGACAACCTTTTTGCGCGCGCCGCCTTCCCCTCCCCGCCCAATGCGCTAAACCAAGCCCATGCCTTTTGCGGCGCCGCGCGACGCGGCCGTTATCGATATCGGCTCGAACTCGGTCCGCCTGGTGGTGTACCGGCTGGAAGGCCGCGCCATCTGGACGGTCTTCAACGAGAAGGTCCTGGCGGGGCTGGGCCGTGACCTGGGCCACGGCGGCCGGCTGAATCCCGAGGGCGTGGCCCAGACCCTGGCCGCTCTGAAGCGCTTCCGCGCCGTGCTCGAGGCGGTCAAGCCGGCCGAGACCTTCATCGCCGCCACCGCCGCCGTGCGCGAGGCCAAGGACGGCGCCGCCTTCGTCGAGCAGATCAAGGCCGAGACCGGCTTTTCCACCCGCGTGCTGTCGGGCGAGGAAGAGGCCCGCTACGCCGCCCTGGGCGTGCTGGCCGGCGCGCCCGACGCCACCGGCGTGGTCGGCGACCTGGGCGGGGCCAGCCTGGAGCTGGTGCGCCTGGAGACCACCGGCGCGGGCCTGGGCGTCACCCTGCCGCTGGGCCCGTTCAGCCTGGGCCTGTCGGAGGGCTTCGACCTGGAGAAGGTGCGGCGGCTGTGCGCCCAGCGCCTGGCCCCGGCGGCCCAGGCCTTCCGGACCGACGTCTTCCACGCGGTGGGCGGCGCCTGGCGCAACCTGGCCCTGCTGCACATGCGCCTGGCCGGCTACCCGCTGCACGTGGTCCACCAGTACAGCATCAGCCGCGCCGAGGCCCTGGACGCCGCGCGCCTGGTCGCCCACCAGTCGAAGAGTTCGCTCGACCGCATCGAGGGCATGAGCAAGAAGCGCTCGGAGACCCTGCCCTACGCCGCCGTGGTGCTGGAGCAGCTGATCGAAAGCCTGGACCTCAAGCGCATCGAGATTTCGGCCTTCGGCGTGCGCGAGGGGCTGCTGTTCGAGGCCATGCCGCCCGGCGTGCGCCGGCTGGATCCGCTGGTCGAGGGCTGCGCCTCGCTGGGGGCCCGGCAGGGCGTGGCCGACGAGCTGGGCGCGGCGCTGGACGCCTGGCTGGCCCCCGCCCTGGCCCAGCTGCCGCCCTGCTTCGATCAGCGCGATCCCGTCCTGGCCTCGGCCGCCTGCCGCCTGGCCGACCTGGGGGCGCGCCTGCACCCGGACCATCGCGCCGACCTGGTGTTCGAGCAGGTGCTGCGCGCGCCGATCGCCGGCCAGACCCACGCCGAGCGGGCCTTCCTGGCCGCCGCGGCCTTCGCCCGCCACGCCACGGCCTTCACCCCGCCGGAACTGGACGTGCTGGAGCGCCTGCTGTCGCCCGGCCGCCTGAAGCGGGCCCGCGCCATCGGGGCCGCCATCCGCCTGGGCTGCGACCTGTCGGGCCGCAGCGCGCCTCTCCTGGCCCGGTCGCGCCTAGCCATCGACAAGGGCGACCTGCTGCTGGCCGCCGAGCCAGGCTACGCCGACCTGCTGCTGGGCGAGCAGACCGCCAAGCGAGCGGGCGCCCTGGCGACCCTGCTGGGTCTGAAGCTGAAGATCACGGCGCTCTGAAAAAACGCCCTCGGGGGCGCATCTCTGGATTGCGCGGGCTGACTACCGTGGAAAAATCGGCGATCCGCGCAAATCACGCATCAAAACGAGGATTTCAGCCCCGAAAAAAAAGGGGTCAAGTCGTGCCGCTTTGTGTCAAAAAAACCACGTTACATTTCATTAATGCGACAACTCTTGACCGATCGTCCCAATCGTCGATAGCCCTGCTGCAACCACGCTTAGGGAAGCTAAGCCGTAGGTCACCGCGGCGCGACGAACTGCGTCTGCATATTTTGGGGGTTACCGACTTGAGAACTAAACCCACGCGCGCGCGGCTGATGGCCACGACGATGATCTGCGGCGCCGCTGTCGCCGTGTTCGCCGCCAGCCAGGCCGCAGCCCAAACCGCCGCCCCGGCCGCTCCTGCCGACCAGACCGAGGTCGAGGAAATCGTCGTCACCGGCTCTCTCTTCCGCCGCACCGACACCGAGACGCCCTCGCCAGTCACGGTGATGACCTCCCAGACCCTGCAGCGCGCGGGCATGACCACGGCCACCGACGCCATCCGGTCGGTCTCGGCCGACGGCGCCGGCTCGATCGGCACCGGCTTCCAGAGCGGCTTCAGCGCCGGCGGCTCGGCCGTCTCGCTGCGCGGCCTGGGCGTGTCCTCGACCCTGGTGCTGGTCGACGGCCTGCGCTCGGCCAACTTCCCGATCAACGACGACGGCCATAACGCCTATGTCGACCTCAACAGCATCCCGTTCAGCCTGATCGACCGGATCGAAGTGCTGAAGGACGGCGCCTCGTCGAGCTACGGCGCCGACGCCATCGGCGGTGTCGTCAACCTGATCCTGAAGAAGCAGTTCGAAGGGATTTCCGGCAGCGCCGAATTCGGCCAAAGCCAGGAGCGCGACGCGCGCCACCAGCGCTTCGACCTGACCCTCGGCTACGGCGACTACGCCGAGAAGGGCTGGAACTTCTACGTCAACGGCGAGTACCAGAAGGACGGCCGCGTCACCAGCCACAGCCGGGGCTTCCCCTACAACACCCAGGACCTGCGTCCGATCGGCGGCCTGGACAACAACACCGCCGACAGCACGCTGACGACCGCCACGCCGACCGCCGTTGTCGTGCGCACCACGCAAAGCGACCTGAACAATCCGCTGACCGGCGGCCTCACGCCCTTCACCATCGGCACGGGCTCTTCGGCTTATAGCGAATACACCGCTCTGGGCCTGGGCACCTGCCTTGCCGGCACCTACACCGTGACCACCGGCGCCGCGCGCGGCACGGGCTGCAAGTACGACCTCGTCGACCTCTACAACCAGATCCAGCCGAAGCAGGAACGCTATGCGCTCAACGGCCGCCTGAGCTTCAAGCTGGGCGAGAACGTCGAGGGCTATGTCGCCGGCAGCTACTCGTACGACTTCGTCAGCATCAAGAACCAGCCGCGCGCCCTGCGCAACACCCAGCCGTTCGGTGGATCGCCGTCCCTGGCGTCGACCAACCCCGGCATCGTGCTGCCGGTCTGGATCTGCACCTCCGGCGTCAACTGCGCCGATCCGGCCGCGGCCGGTCGTCGCCTGAACCCGAACAACCCCTATGCGACCGCCGCCGGCGGCGCCGATCCCGCGAACAACGCGGCGCGCATCTACTACCTGTTCGGCGACATCCCCGCCGGCAGCGACCGCACCAACGAGGTCTATCGCGGCACCGCCGGCCTGAAGGGCGACTTCGGCGGCGACTGGAACTGGCGAGTTGACGGCGTCTTCGCCCGCGACAACCTGAAGATCGAGCAGTACGGCTTCCTGAACATCGCCAACCTGCTGAAGTCGATCAACACCGGCAGCTATGACTTCGTGAACCCGGGCAACAACACCCAGGCTGTCCGCGACTTCATCTCGCCGACCGTGACCACGCCGTCGCACTCGACGATGTACTCGTTGGACGCCTCGGTCACGAAGGAGCTGTGGGAGCTGCCAGGCGGGACGATGCAACTGGCCGTCGGCGGCCAGGTCCGCAAGGAAGAACTGGTCAACAACAACCAGAACGCCAAGCTGGACACCTATTCGCTGACCACCTCGTCGGCGTTCGGCAAGCACACCGTCACGGCGGGTTATTTCGAAGTGCTGGCGCCGGTGCTGAACCAACTCGAGATCAACGCCTCGGGCCGATACGACCACTATTCGGAGGGCTTCAGCCACTTCTCGCCGAAGATCGGCGCCAAGTATACGCCGCTGCGCCAACTGGCGTTCCGCGGCACGTATTCCAAAGGCTTCCGGGCGCCGACGTTCGCGGAATCGGGCGCGCGCAGCCAATATGCCGGCTTCTCGACCTTCACCCCGCCGCCGAGCTTCCAGAACGCCCACGGCGGCCTGACCTCGGCCGGCAACACCAACCCCTACGCCCAGGCCTATTCGCTGGGCGGCGGCTATGTCGGCAATCCGGACCTGAAGCCGGAAAAGTCGCGTAGCTTCACCCTGGGCGTGATCGCCGAGCCGACCCCGTGGCTCAGCCTGACGGTCGACTATTACGACGTGAAGAAGTCCGACCTGATCGTGGCCGGCCCGCTGTTGGCGAGCGCTCGCAACGCCTATTACACCGGCACCAACGTCACCAGCGCCTGCGCCGCCGTGGCGGCCGTGGGTCCGGGCTATTCGTGCAACCTGGTCGACGCCATCGACCCGCTGTTCCCGACCGCCCTGCCCCGCGTGCTGATCATCAACGCGCCGTTCGTGAACGCCGACTTCTCGAAAACTTCGGGCGTCGACTTCTCGGCCACGGCCAAGGCCAACCTGCCGTTCGACGCCAAGCTGACCAGCCGCGTCGAAGTCACCCACGTTCTGAAGTACGACCTGCACACGTCCAACGGCGTGCAGAAGTACGCCGGCACGCTGGGTCCGTACCAGCTCTCCTCGGGCAACGGCACGCCCGACTGGCGCGGCAACTGGCAGAACACGGTCGAATGGGGCCGCTACAGCCTGTCAGCCACCACCTACTATGTCGGCAAGATCAAGTCGGTGGCCGCTGACCAGCGGACCAGCACCGACTGCGTCACCGCCAACCAGTATGCGACCGGCAATACGGCTCTTGGCCAAAAGTTCTGCTACATCAAGAAGTTCGTCAATGTCGACCTGAACGGAACGGCCCAGATCACCGACTCGGTCCAGGTCTATGGCCACGTCGGCAACCTGTTCGACGAAAAGGCCCCGGTCGCGCCGGGCGCCTATGCCAGCGCCCCGAACTTCCTGACCACCTTCCACTATCCCGGCCTGATCGGCCGGACCTTCAAGCTGGGCGTGCGCTTCACCTATTAAGCGTTTCGCCTGGAAAATGGACGGGGCCGGTTCCGAAAGGGACCGGCCCTTTCTTTTGGCCGTTCGCCGCCGCGACACCCCGCCGCAACCGAACGGCGCTCGGCGAGCACGGTTTGTTATCCACGGCCATCGCAAGCTCGACCTCAGAAACGGGGAGAGCATCCATGCAGAAGCAGCGGATCGTCGAAGTCGAATACGAAGACCACGTCGCCACCTTTCCGGCGCCGCGCGCGCGGCCCGAGCTACGGCTCGCCAACGCCGACGACGTGTCGGTGGTCGGACCAGCCCGCCGCCTCCAGAACGACCTGGCGCGCGCCTTCGCGGCCGAGTCCGGCTGGTCGGTGAAGCGCACCGTGATCGTCGGCTGCGTGTTCCACGGCGTGGTGCTGGGCTCCCTGGCCGTGGCGGCCGGCAACCTTCTCCCGCACATCGCACGCTGGGGCGGTTAGGCGGATCGGGCCTAAGCCCCGACCAGATCCGGATCCAGCGCCCGCCACAGCACCCGCTGCAAGGTCGCGGCCTGGAACGGCTTTTCGAGCCAGTCGTCCATTCCGGCGGCGCGGCAGGCTTCGCGCTCCGCGTCCGAGACGCCGGCGGTGACGGCGATTACGGGCGTCGTGCTGTTAGGCCCGGCGAGGCGCAGGCGGCGCGTGGCCTCCAGCCCGTCCAGGCCTGGCATGTTGACGTCCATCAGGATCACGTCGAAGCGTCGCTCGCCCGCCAGGGCCAGACCCGTTTCGCCGTCGGCGGCCAACTCGACACGCACGCCCATGGCGTCCAGGATGTGGCTCAGGAGCCGCCGGTTGACCTCGTGGTCGTCGACCACCAGGGCCAGGGGCGAGCGGTCGAAGACGCTTGGCGTGGACGGAGGCGCGGACGCCGGCGCTTCGGTGACGGCCGGCGCGGAACCCGTCGCCATCGGCAGGGTCAGCTGGAACACAGCGCCGCCCTCGGCCGGTGAACGCGCGGTCAGGTCCCCGCCCATCAACCGCGCCAGGTCCCGGCTGATCGACAGGCCAAGGCCCGTTCCGCCGAAGGTGCGCGCCGTGTCGGGGCCCAGTTGGTCATAGGCCGTGAACAGCCGCGCCAGCTGTTCGGGCGACAGGCCGGGCCCGGTGTCGGAAACCTCGACGGCCAGCCGCCAGCCGTCCCCCCGCCGCTCGGCCATGACGTTCAGCGCGACCCGGCCCGCCGAGGTGAACTTGATCGCGTTGGACAGCAGGTTGTTGAGCACCTGGCGAATGCGCACCGGATCGCCGCGCAGCCATTGGGGCAAGTCCCGCTCGCCCGTCAGGTCCAGCGCCAGCCCCTTGGCCCTGGCTTCGTCGCGCCAGAAGCGCACGGTTTCGTCGATCAGCGCCCCCGGCGAAAAATCGAGGATCTCGACGCTCATCCGGCCGGCCTCGATCTTGGAGACGTCCAGCAGATCGTTGAGCAGCGCGCGCATCATCGCCCCGGCGTCGGCGATCAGGGCGGCCTTGTCGCGGGCGCGGGCGTCGCCGGCCTCGCGCGCCAGGTCGCCGGCCCCGCCCAGGATGGCGCTCAGCGGGGTGCGCAGTTCGTGGCTGACCATGGCCACGAAGGCCGACTTGGCCGCGGTCTGGGCCTCGGCCAGGCGCCGCGCCGAGCGCTCGGCCTCGAAGGTCCGCCGCGACCAGGCGAACACCAGCCCCAGCACCAGGGCGAACAGGGCCACGCCCATCAGGTAGTAGGGCCCCAGCGGATCCTGGCGCGTCTCCGTCGTCAGGGGCAGGATCAGCATGTAGGTCATGTGCGGCGTCACGGCCGCCAGGAAGGCCGCCACGCAGCCCTCGGCGCCCATCAGCGCGGTCAGCACCGAGCCTGAGACCAGGATGATGGCCGAAGCCGTCGCCACGGGCGTCCCGAGCGCCCAGATCGGCAGGGAGGCCCAGCCGAACACCACGGCCAGCAGCACGTCGGAGGCCAGGTTGAAGATCACCGCCCGTCCGGGCTCCGCGCGGCTCAGGAAATGGCGCAGCGCCTGCTGCTCGACGATCTGGGCGACGATGCAGGCCGCGGCCCACGGGACCAGGAAATGGAACGTCGGCCGCCAGGCCGTGACGACGACGACCACGAGGATGACGAAGACGCGCAGCGGGATCTGGCGCCGGTGGGAAATCGCGGCGGGCCTGTAGGCGGCCGCCAGTTGGTCCCAAGCCACCCGCATACGCAACGCCCCCGACAGCCGCCGGACACCAGGAGAGGTCGCCCCCTCCCGCGCCCTCAGTCCGGCTTGGGCGCGCGGCGCACTTCCACCACACGAACCCGGGTTCCGTCCAGCACCAAGGCCAGCTCGCCGCGCTTGATCTTCAGGGCGTCGGACCCGAAAGCCTCCAGCCGCCAGCCCTGCAGGGCCGGGGTGTTGGCCTCGTCGTCGGCGGCGATCTTCTCCAGGTCCGAGACCGTGGCGATCAGCTTGGAGGCCACGCCGGCCTCCTCGGCCCGGGCCTTGAGCAGGACCTTCAGCAGCTCGACCACCGCGCCGGCCGAGGCGGGCGGCGGCGGGCCGGACTTCTCCAGCACCGGCGCATAGCCTTCCGGGTCCGCCAGGGCGGCCTTGATGGCGGCCAGCAGGTCGGGACCGAACTTGGAGCCGCCGAAGCCCTTGGGCACGCTGCGCAGGGTGTTGAGGCCCTCCAGCGAGGTCGGCGCCTGGGTGGCCAGTTCGTCGATGGCCTCGTCCTTGAGGATGCGGCCGCGCGGCTGGTCGCGGGTCTGGGCTGTGCGCTCGCGCCAGGCGGCGACGGCCTTGAACACCGCCAGGTACTTGGCGCCGGTCTTGCGCGGGCGCAGGCGGCGCCAGGCCTTTTCCGGATCGACGTCGTAGGCGGCCGGGTCGTTGAGCGCCTTCATCTCCTCTTCCACCCAGGCCAGGCGGCCGGCCTTGTCCAGGCGGTCGCGCAGGATGGGGAACAGGGTCGCCAGATGGGTGACGTCGGCGACGGCGTAGGTCAGCTGCGCCTCGCTCAGCGGGCGGCGGGCCCAGTCGGTGAAGCGGCTGGACTTGTCCAGCTCGATCTTCAGCATCTGGCGGACCAGGGCGTCGTAGGCGATCTGCTCGCCGAACCCGGCGGCCATGCCGGCCACCTGGGTGTCGAACAGCGGCGTGGGCATGGCGTCCAGATTGTTGAAGATCTCGACGTCCTGGCGGGCGGCGTGGAACACCTTCAGGATCGAGGGATCGCGCAGCACGTCCAGCAGCGGCGCCAGGTCGATGCCGTCGGCCAGCGGGTCGATACAGGCTTCGGTGTCCGGCGAGGCCACCTGGATCAGGCACAGCTTGGGCCAGTAGGTGGTTTCGCGCATGAACTCGGTGTCCACGGCGATGAAGGGCTGGCCCTTCAACTCATTACAGAACGCCGCCAGCTCAGCGGTAGTGGTGATCGTCGTCATCGGCTGCTAATAGCCTCGCGCACCCCCGAGTCTGCAAGCACAAGCTTAGGGGGAGCGGCAAGTTTCCTTTCAAAAACGGCCCATTGGGCCGTCTTCGAGCCAGAGCAAGCGCATGAGCGACCCACAGAACGGCCTCACCTACGCCCAGGCCGGCGTCGATATCGATGCGGGCAACGCCCTGGTCGAGGCGATCAAGCCCCTGGCCAAGGCCACCCGGCGTCCCGGGGCCGAGGCGGGCCTGGGCGGCTTCGGGGCCCTGTTCGACCTGAAGGCGGCCGGCTACGACGACCCGCTGCTGGTCTCCACCACCGACGGCGTCGGCACCAAGCTGCGCATCGCCATCGACACCGGCATGCACGCCACGGTAGGGATCGACCTGGTGGCCATGTGCGTCAACGACCTGCTGGCCCAGGGCGCCGAGCCCCTGCTGTTCCTGGACTATTTCGCCACCGGCAAGCTCGACGTGGCCACCGCCACCAGCGTCGTGGCCGGCATCGCCGAGGGCTGCAAGCTGGCTGGCTCGGCCCTGGTGGGCGGCGAAACCGCCGAGATGCCGGGCATGTACAGCGACGGCGAATACGACCTGGCCGGCTTTTCGGTCGGGGCGGTCGAGCGCGACGGCGTGCTGCCCAAGCTCGACAAGCAGCGGGCCGGCGACATCATCATCGGCGTCGGCTCGTCGGGCCCGCACTCCAACGGCTACAGCCTGGTGCGCCGGGTGGTCGAGCGCTCGGGCCTGGCCTGGGACGCCCCCGCCCCCTTCGCCGAGGGTAAGACCCTGGCCGAGGCCCTGATGGCCCCGACCCGCATCTATGTGAAGTCGATCCTGCCCCTGCTGCAGTCCGGCCGGGTCAAGGGCGGCGCCCACATCACCGGCGGCGGCCTGATCGAAAACCCGCCGCGCTGCATCGCCGAGGGCCTGAAGGCCGAGTTCGACTGGAACGCCTGGCCCCTGCCCCCGGTCTTCGACTGGCTGCAGCGCGAAGGCGGCATCAGCGACCACGAGCTGCGCCGCACCTTCAACTGCGGCGTCGGCTTCATCCTGGTGGTCGCCGCCAGCGACGCCGAGCCGGTGCTGGCGGCCCTGCTGAACGCCGACGAGGACGCCTTCATCTGCGGGCAGCTGGTGGCGGCCTAAATCCTGCGTCCTTCGGGGCTCGCCCTTGGCGAGCGCCTCAGGATGAGGAATTCAGAGCAACAAAGCCCCTCATCCTGAGGCGCCCGCGTCGCGGGCCTCGAAGGACGCAGGGCGCGCGAAGAGGTTTCTCGTGGCCCAACGCACCAAGGTCGCCGTCCTGATCTCCGGCCGGGGCTCCAACATGGAGGCCCTGGTCCGGGCCGCCCAGGATCCGGCCTGCCCGTTCGAGATCACCCTGGTGCTGTCGAACAAGCCCGAGGCCGGCGGCCTGCTCACCGCCGCCGCGGCGGGCGTCGAGGCCCTGGCCATCGACCAGAAGCCCTACGGCAAGGACCGCGAGGCCCATGAGCGGGCCATCGACGCCGCCCTGCGCGAGCGCGGGATCCAGGTCGTGGCCCTGGCCGGCTACATGCGCATCCTGACGCCGTTCCTGGTGGAGGCCTGGGCCGGGCGGATGCTGAACATCCACCCCTCCCTGCTGCCCGCCTATCCGGGCCTGGACACCCACGGCCGCGCGCTGAGCGCCGGCGAGGTCGAGGCCGGCTGCACCGTCCACCTGGTCACCGCCGGCGTCGACGAAGGCCCGATCCTGGGCCAGGCCCGCGTACCGATCCTGCCGGGCGACACCGAACACAGGCTCAGCGACCGCGTGCTGGAGCAGGAGCACAGGCTGTATCCGGAAACCCTCGCGGCGTTCGTGCGCGATGCTCTAGGAGACCGAAGTTCAGGCGCTTGAACTCCTTGCCCCGCTAGCCGAAATGCAGCCTAGCGGGCCGCCGCCTGGGGGGCCTTGCAGTAGCGATCGATGAAATCCTGATGCGACGTGACCGCCTGCGCTGACCGCAGGATCTCTTCGCGGCGCAGTCTCATACCCTCGCGGATCTGTTCCAAGGAATGGAGATCGGCCAACACGTTGTAGCGCGCGGGAACGGCGCCGTTGCCCAGCAGGATGGCGAGCCAGCTCGGCTCCACATGGGACTCGAGATCACCCAGCGCGATCTGCCCGCTGGCGGTCCAGACCTCAAGCTTGTGCCGAAGACTGTCGGGTATGTCGATGTCGCGGCACGCCGCCCACAAGGGCTCGGGACGGCGCGAGAGATGGTAGTGGGCGATGATGAAGTCGCGGATGCGTTCGATCTCGCGGGTGGAGACGCGGTTATATTCGTCGCGCAAAGCCGGGTCGATGGTCCGTTGGGGGAAGTATTTGAACAGCTTCAAGATCCCCATGACGATCAGCTGCAATCCGGTCGATTCCAGCGGTTCGAGGAAGTTGGAGGCGAACCCGATCCCTATGCAGTTGCGGTTCCAGAACTGCTTGCGATGCCCGGAGGTGAAGCGAAACAGCCGCGGCTCGGCCAGCGGCTCGCCGTCAATGGCGCCCAGCAAGGCCTCGCGCGCCGCCTCGTCGCTCCAGAACTGCGAACTATAGACCATGCCGTTGCCGCTGCGGTGCTGCAGCGGAATCGTCCAGCGCCAGCCCCCGGCGTGGGCGGTGGATCGCGTGAACGGCATGGGCGGGCCAGCGCGTTTGGAGGGGACGGCCAGGGCGCTGTCGCAAAGCAGCCAGCGCGACCAGTCGACGAAAGGCGTGCCCAGCGCCTTGCCCAGCAGCTCGGACGCGAAACCAGTGCAGTCCAGGAAGAGATCGCCGGGAACCGTGACGCCGTTGGCCAGGTGGATGCCGGCGATATCGCCGGTGTCGCCGTCCAGGTCGACGTGCGTCATCTTGCCTTCGATACGCTGCACGCCCAGCTCGGTCGCCACGTCCCGCAGATAGCGGGCGTACAAGGCCGCGTCGAAATGATAGGCGTGGTGATAGCGCGAATTCTCCGGGTCGCTGGGGGCGAACCGATTGTCCTTGGCCACGGCGTAGGCGAACGAATAGTCGTCGATAGGCCGCTCGTCGCCGGCTTGGCGCAGCCTCAGCCAGTAATGGTGGGGTGACACCCCTTGAACCGGGTGGCCATAGTCGCTGAACGCGTGGAAATGCCGATTTCCGGCCACGCCCCAGTCGCAAAATTCAATGCCCAGCTTGAACGTGCCCTGGGTGCGGCGAATGAAGTCGAATTCATCGATGCCAAGCATGGCGTTGCACTGGGCCAGCAACGGGACCGTCGCCTCGCCGACGCCGATGATGCCGATCTCCTCGGATTCGACCAGGGTGATCCGTGTTTGACGGCGATCCGTCTGCTTGGCCAGCAGCGCGGCCGCGATCCATCCCGCCGCGCCGCCGCCCAGAATGACGATATGCTGTTGAGGGCCGTCGTTCATAAACATGTCTCGCCATGAACCCACTCGGCGCAACGCCCCGCCGAAGGGGCTTCAGGCGTATGCGGCGGCGGGAGGTCGGTCAAGGCGCGCCCCGACCGGCCGCGCCTGCAGCAGGCGACCGGGCTTAACCGGTCGCGATACCGTATTCGAAAAAAGGAAGGGCGCTTCTCGATGAAGCGCCCTTCCGCGTTCAGAGGGTTAGAAGCGCATCCGCGCGGTGAGTTCGTAGCGCCGATCGCTGACGTTGTAATCGTACGGCTCGAACACGCCGGGCACGGGCTCCTGAAGGGTTTTCGACTTCGTGTTGAGAAGGTTGTTGGCGTTGAACGAAACCGAAACCTTCTCGCTCAACTTGTAGTCGAAGCCCAGATCCAGGTAACCGGCCGCCGCCATGTAGGCGGGGACCATGTTGTACACAGGGAAGGAATGGTCCTTGTCGAAGTTGGTCGGGCTGGTGTTGAGGGTATAGGGATTGCCGCCGCTGGTCGCATAGGACAGCGGATTGACGTTGGTCGACAGCAACGCCTTGCTGCGCCAGTTGTACGCCAGACGGAAATTGACCCTGTCGCGGTTGTACAGCAGCTGGATGTTGTAGGCCCACTTCGACAATCCGGCGTAGGGAAGGTTGTCGTAGGTGTGCGGGACCGTGCCGTCCGGATTGAGCCCCCGGAAGCTGTCCGGGACGCCGGCCGGCGGGCGGGTCAGCACGCCGTTGGCCTGCTGGGAGGGGTTGGTGCTGTCGATATAAGTCAGGTTGCCTTCGAGGCCGAACCCTCTAAACACGCCCGGGAGCTGGTCGAAGAACTTGCGACCGCCGATCTCGAAGCCCTTGATGCGAGCCTTCTGCTCCGCCGTCTTGTTCTGCAGATAGAGCCACGGCAGGGTAAGGGTTACCGGCGTCCCCAGGTCCACATCGCCGGCCTGGGCCGGGCGGGTGTTACCATTGGCGTACGCCACCATCTCAACGGGAAGATTGTCGACGGTGAACGAATAGAACACCGGGTGATCCTCGACCTGCTTGGCGAACAGATCGACGTAGAAGAAGCTGGACGACGACGGATAGAATTCGAACGCCAGATCTTCGCTGTTGATCATCGTCGGTTTCTGGTTTTCGCCCCCGCCGTTGACGACGATACCCGTGAGGATCGAGGGCGCCTGCGTATTGGCGTTGGCAAGCGACCTGGCGCTGGTCGAACCGCCCGCGCGGATGTCGTTGAGATTGGGCGGAGCGGACGACCTGGACGCGGCGGCGCGAACGATGAACTTGTCGGTTACGTCGAACTTGACGTTGAACGAAGGCAGAACCCGCGTGTAGTCATAGTCGCGGCTCTTCGTGAAATAGGCATTATTATCCTCCGCCGCAGGCCTGACAAACGCATAGGTCGTCGGGTACAGGGGCGATGGAGTCGGTACGTTCGCCTGCTGCGCGTTGAAGTACGCGGTGCTGTCGGCTTCGGTCAGGACAAGGTTCTGAGCGTTCGGCGTCGACAGCAGATCGCTCGCCCGCAGAGAGTCGTGGAACACACGAACGCCGATATTACCCGAGAACGCCGGGATGAATCCGAAACCGTCGTGCGCGAACTTGGCCTGGATATAGGCGGCCTGGCTGACGATGTGGCTGCTGGTCTTGTTCACCCCCTGATCGATATATTCCCGCCAATAGTCATCCGCGGTCCGAGGCTGCCCGTCGTCGCGCGGCTGCCCGTTATAGGTCTTGAGCAGATGGTACCAGTCATAGCTCTGCATGAGCGATTGGCTGGGGACGAAAAGCTGAGCTGGAACAGCCGCCTTGCCGCCGAAGAAATTCGCGAAGGTGCCGATCTCATAGTCCGACTGCCGGACATTGGAGTTGGTGAGATACTGAATATTTCCCGCGCCGTACGTCGGGTCTCCGGGGTGCGCCGGCCACGGATCGCCCAGCCACGACTGACCCAGCGGCGCCCAATAGGTCCCCACGTTGTTGTCGTTCTCGATGCGGTTGGCGGTCCGAGCGCCAACCTTGACGCTGCGCAGGAAGCCGTCGTCGCTGACCCGGTATTCAAGGTCGATGTGGGCGGCCACCATCTCCCCTTTGTTGACGGGTTCATGGTAGGCCAAATTGGTCAGGTACGCCTTGCTCTTGTCCAGCAGGCCGGCGGTGGAAAGGCCAGACAAGACCGGCAACGACCCCGTCAGGTCGACGTCCATCGACGTCACCAGCGGGCTGGTCTGGGCGATGTTGACAAACATGTTCCGCCCGGTCGCCTTGGAACGGACATATTGCGCGCCGGCCCGCACCGCCACCCGGTCCCCAGGGGTCCAGACGAAGCTCTGCGAAATATCCAGCGTGGAATTCTTGCTGTGCGACACCGACGACCCGCCGCTGGGGTTGAACGTGCCCGCGGGACCGCACTGCACCAGACGCCTGCCGTCCCAATTGGCAGGGGGATTCGACGGATCGATATTTGAATTGGCCGACCAGTCCCACTGAAGCGACGACGCGGGACTGCCAAAGACGCCGCCGCAGTCCATCATATAGTAGGAGGGGAACCAGCCGCCGTTCGCCGCCTTGAAACTGTCGCTCGCGGTCGTGTTCGACCAATCCACCGAATTGCCGGAGGACCCGACCGTCAGGCTTCCCTTCCGGAAGCCGCCATCGGCGTCATATTCGACTGGAGTGCCGACCTTGGGCATGACGGCGGACGCGGCGGACGGGCTCGACCCCACGCCCCCGGTGGTCCCCCGACCATCCTCGACATACTGCGTGTAGAATACGGTGTTGGTCAGCGTCAGGTTGGACGACGGCTTCCACTGAATGGCCTGATAGGCGCCGTACCGGTCGCGCTTGCTCTGGTTGTTGCTCCAGTTGAACGAGCTGGGAACGAAGGCCATATGATCGGCGCGCTTGGAGTCTGTCGCCCATTCGCCGAACATGGCGCCGACCTGCAGGTCGCTGCTCTGCTGGTGCAGACGGCTGTAGGCAAGGTCCCACAACACGCCGAATTCGCCGATATTGGTGTCGAAACGCTTCGAGTACATGGCCGAAACGCGGGGCGAAGCCTTTTTCGCCAGGGTTCCGTAGCTGCCGCCCGCGGTGACGTTGAACTGAGTGTCGCGGAAATCGAACGGCAGGTGGGTGCGCAGATCGATCGAGGACGCCCCCCCTTCGATCAGGTCGGCGCGCGTGGCCTTGTAGACGTCGACCCCGGCCATCAGCTCGGGCGTGACTTCGTTCCAGCTGATGGCGCTGGCGCCGTTGGCGCTGAACAGCTGCTGCCCGTTGAGCGTGCTCGAATTGAACGGAAGGCCGCGCACGGTGATGCCCGTGCCTTCGATCTGGAACGCGGTGCTGCCGCCGTTGGTCCCGGTGAAACGCGAGATCGACACGCCCGACACGCGCTGAAGCACTTCGGTGATCGAATTGTCGGGCAGCTTGCCGGCCTCGTCGGCCACGATCGAGTCGACGATCGTGTCGGCGTTCCTCTTGATCTCGATGGCCGTTTGCAGCGCCTTGCGCCGCGCGGTGACGACCACTTCCGTCACGGTTTCAACGGACTTGCCGTCGCTGGACTTCGCCGAGGCTTCCTGTGCCGCGGCCGGCGCTGCTAGCGCTGTCATCGCGCACAGTACGCCGAGCGAAGCGCTAGCGACTAGCAGACGGCGCGCACAGATCGGATTCTTCACGTTTGTTCCCCTCCCCCAAGGACGCCGCTCAGTCGGCGTCATTTTCACCTAAGCTAGCCGTTTTCATTTTTATTAGTCAACAGTTTTCCAAATATGCAAACATGGATTGTAGGCGTGAATTTCCTCCATAGGCGCGGGAACGTTGACGCCAGCGGCAATTTCAAGTTCGGACTCATGCGGCGCGTCGATGCAGAGCCTGGCGCGGCGCAAGCGAATCAGGTCGCGGGACTGGCCAGTCAGGCCGCCGCCCCCTCGCGGGCCGGGACGAGCGGGCCAGGCGCATTCTGGTCGAGCTGGACTGGCGAGGTCGACCTCGTTCAACCTGCGTTGCGCCTCAGATCCAGACGCTTTGCCAGGCCTGGATCTTCACCCTGTCGGCGCGCCAGAGTATCAGGATAGCGGTGAAAATTCCACCGCGGGAACACCAGCACCCAATTTACAAACCCACTGCCCACCTCAAAATACAATAAATCCCACGAAGCTTTTCCGCTCGCCAACATCGCCGCACTATGCTTTTCAATTTTACGATAATTGGTTCAAATTAGTTGAATTTATATATTCCATATAACATCTGTAGTTTAGATTTACTTTTCAATACTATTGACACAGACCAAAGCCGGAGCGATCGCTAACCTCTGTTTCGCTTCGCGTTGGCAGACGTAGCGCCCCGTGAACGGCGATGGTCGCGGACACTGTGGGCGCGGGTCTTCCCTCCCCCAGCCCCCTCCTCCGACGCTCCAGAGACGACGCGCGCGCCTCCGGCGTCGATGTTGGAGCGCCTCCCAGCACGCTCCGACGGCGACGCCGTGACTGAAGCCTTCCTTTGGATCGCGCGGACGAGCGGGACTGCACGCGCGCGGAATGTTCAGGAGCCAGTCATGGCCGACATCGACCTCACTTCCCCCGGCAGTACGACGACGATCGACGGCGTCATCGTAACCTATGGCGACCCGATCGGCTCGGGCACCGGCATCTATTCTCCCTTCCTCGGCATCGACGACAACGACGGCGACGAAAAAGGCTTCAACACCGACGCCACGGGCGTCCTGGACACCGACCAGAGCAAGACCAGCAGCCTGACGTTCAACGACATCCCGGTCAAAATCATCAATGGCGTGGAGTATTTCGAGTTCCGGCTCGACCTGAACCAGACCAACGCCAACACCCTGATCTCCCTGACCAGCCTGAAACTCTACTATTCATCGGCTCCAGCCACCGGCGCGAACTATGTCTCGGCGACGCATGAACTGGACTCCGACTTCACCAAGGTCTTCGACCTGGACAGCGGCGGCGACACCCGATTGCTGCTCGACGCCCATTCGTCCGGCAGCGGCAATGACGACTACGTCTTCTTCGTGCCGGTGTCGGCGTTCGCCGGAGCCGACTTCAGCGCCGACTACATCACCCTGTTCGCCGACTTCGGCACCCCGGGCACGGCCTATGCCGCCAATGACGGCTTCGAGGAGTTCAACACCGAGAAGGTGTCGACCATCAATGGGATCAAGTTCGGCGACACCAATGGCAACGGCGTCATGGACGCGGGCGAGGTCGGCCTGGCCGGCTGGACCATCTTCATCGATAGCAACGCGAACGGCCTGCTCGACGCGGGGGAACGCTCGACGGTCACAGACGCCAACGGCCTCTTCCACTTCGGCGGCGTAGGCACGTCGCTGGAATCGGTGCGCATCGACGAGGTGCTGCAGGCCGGCTGGGTGCAGACCACGGGCGACTATGAGACGGTCGATGTGTCCTCCGTGGGCAACTACAGCGTCCAGATCGGCAACTTCCTGCCCAATCCGGCCCTGAACATCACCAAGGACGCCAGCGTCCCGGGCGGCACGGCCGACTGGGCGGGCGAGGTGATCAGCTACACGATCAGCGTCGCCAACACCGGCAACGTCGTACTGACGGGCGTGACGGTGACAGATCCGTTCGTGTCGAACCTGGCGCCGGTCCTCGTCGCAGGCTTCAACAGCGGCGACCTTGACCACGACAACGCCTTGGATCTGACCGAAATCTGGCACTACACGGCGACCCATACCGTCACCCAGGCCGAGATCGACGCCGGCGGCACGATCGACAACACCGCCACCGCCGACAGCGACCAGACCGGCCCCGACACCGACGACGCTTCGATCCCCGTCGCCCAGAACCCGGCCCTGAACATCACCAAGGACGCCAGCGTCCCCGGCGGTACGGCCGACGCGGCCGGCGAGCTGATCAGCTACACGATCACCGTCGCCAACACCGGCAACACCACCCTGACCGGCGTGACCGTCACCGATCCGTTCGCGGATGTCGGATCGATCGTCCGCGGCGCCGACGTGGTCGGCGACAACGACGCCTTGCTGGAGGTCGGCGAAACCTGGGGCTACACGGCGGCCCACACCGTCACCCAGGCCGAGATCGACTCCAACGGCGGCGGCGACGGAGCGCTGGAGAACACGGCTACGGCCGACTCCAACGAAACCGGCCCCGACACCGACGACGCCAGCGTCCCCGTCGCCCGCAACCCGGCCCTCAACATCACCAAGGACGCCAGCGTCCCGGGCGGCACGGCCGATGCGGCCGGCGAACTGATCAGCTACACGATCACCGTCGCCAACACCGGCAATACCACCCTGACTGGCGTGACCGTCACCGATCCGTTCGCGGACGTCGGCTCGATCGTCCGCGGCGCCGACGTGGTCGGCGACAACGACGCCTTGCTGGAGGTCGGCGAAACCTGGGGCTACACGGCGGCCCACACCGTCACCCAGGCTGAGATCGACTCCAACGGCGGCGGCGACGGCGCACTGGAAAACACGGCCACGGCCGATTCCAACGAAACCGGCCCCGACACCGACGACGCCAGCGTCCCCGTCGCCCGCAACCCGGCCCTCAACATCACCAAGGACGCCAGCGTCCCCGGCGGCACGGCCGATGCGGCCGGCGAACTGATCAGCTACACGATCACCGTCGCCAACACCGGCAATACCACCCTGACCGACGTGACCGTCACCGACCCGTTCGCGGATGTCGGCTCGATCGTCCGCGGAACTGACCTGGTCGGCGACAACGACGGCCTGCTGGAGGTCGGCGAGACCTGGGCCTACACGGCCGCGCACACCGTGACCCAGGGCGAACTGGACTCCAACGGCGGCGGCGACGGCGCGCTGGAGAATACGGCCACGGCCGACTCCAACGAAACCGGGCCCGACACCGACGACGCCAGCGTACCGGTCGAGCAGCGCGCCAGCCTCGACATCGAAAAGTACGTGTCGATCGACGGCGGCCTGACCTGGGACGACGCCGACAATCCGCAAGGACCGGTCGCCACCTCAAGCGCGGACATCCAGTTCAAGTTCGTGGTGACCAACACCGGCAACGTCACCCTGACCAACGCCACGGTCACGGACTCGGTGTTCGACCTGAATGGCGCGGCGCCCGGCACGGCGATGTCGCTGGGCGTGCTCGACGTCGGCGAGACCAACACCTTCTACTACGACGCCGCCTGGACCGCCGGGCAACACGTCAACGACGCCACGGCCAGCGGGACCTATTCCGGCGGCACGGCCACCGACCACGACCTGGCCTACTATTACGGCCTGATCGACTGCGTCGGCACTCGGACCCCCGGCTTCTGGCTGTCGCCCAACGGCCTGACCTTCTGGGACGGCACGGTCGGCAACGAAACCAAGTCCGGCCCCGAGTTCGCGACCGGCGAACTTCTGGCCTTCAACAACGGCATCAATGACGGTCCCGACGCGGGCAGCAGCAACAAGGAGGAACGCTACATCCTGCTGGGCGACGACAACGGCAACGGGATCACCGACGCCGGCGAGGACACCCTGCAGATGTCGCTGGCCCTGGCCCTGAAGGTGCTCGACGCCTCGCAGAAGGTCCAGCAGGACGCCCGCTATGTGCTGGGACGCGACGTGATCGCCGCCTGGCTGAACTTCGAGGCCGGCAACGGCGCCGGCAGTCCGGCCGACCCCAACAGTCCGGCCCACAAGATGGACCTGGCGATCGACTGGCTGCAACAGTACGCCGACGCCAACCATGACGGGGTCGCCGACTTCAACGGCCCCGCCATCAAGCAGAACAGCGCGGCCTGGCAAGGGTCTGGTGCGGGGCTTCACACCGCCCTGGACGAGTACAACAACCACGGCACGGTCAACGGCGTGTTCTATTCCTGCAGCGCCGATGACCACGTGTTCGTCGACGCCCTGACCCGCTACCACGAAGACGTGCTGGCATGAGCGGGCGCAGCGCGGCTGGGGGACGAGCGGACCGGTCCCGGAAACGGATCCCGGAGCCGCTCGCCACCGCGCTGCGGACCTGCCGGCGGCATGTGCTGATCGCCGCCGGCTTCAGCGCCCTGGTCAATATCCTGTACCTGGCCCCGACGCTCTACATGCTGCAGATCTACGACAGGGTCCTGCCCACCGGCGGGACCCTGACCCTGGCCTTCCTGACGGTGGCGGTGGTCTTCGCCCTGGCCACCCTGGCCATGCTGGACAGCCTGCGTCAGCGGGTGCTGGTTCGGCTGGGCCTGCGGCTGGACCGCGAACTGGCCGCCGAGGTCCTGGCCCGCCTGACCGGCGGCCTGGACCACGCGGCCGGACCTCGGCTGCGCCAAGCGATGCGAGAGTTCGACGCCTTCCGCAACATCGTCGCCGGCCCGGCCGCCCTGGCCCTGCTGGACGCCCCGTGGACGCCCATCTACCTGGCCCTGTGCTTCATCCTCCATCCGGTGCTGGGCGTGATCTCGGTGTGCGGCGCCGGGGCCCTGCTGGTCCTGGCGATCCTCAACGAGAGGGCCACCCGCGCCAAGCTCGGCGCGCTGCACGAAGCCTCGGCCCAGGCCTACGCCGCCCAGGAGGCCATCGCCTCGCATGGCGGACTGGTCCGCGCCCTGGGCATGCGCCAGCCGCTGATCGTCCGCCAGCTGATCGAGCGCCGCGCGGCGGTCGGCCTGCAGGCCGGCGCCCAGTTCACCGGCGGCGTCTATTCGGGCCTGATCCGCTTCCTGCGCCTGACCTTGCAATCCCTGGCCCTGGGCACGGGCGCCTGGCTGGCCGTGCGGCACGAGATCTCGGCCGGCGGGGTGATCGCCGCCTCGATCCTGCTCAGTCGCAGCCTGGCGCCGATCGAGCAGATCGTCGGCGCCTGGAAGGGCGTGATCCAGGCCCGCGACGGGTTCCACACCCTGGTCGAGCTGTTCCGCCAGGCCCCCACGCCGATCCCGCGCACCCGCCTGCCCGATCCCGAGGGGCGCCTGCGGGCCGAACAGGCCAGCATCCGCGCCGCCGACGGCTCCGGCATGATCCTGCGCGGCGTGTCGTTCGACGTGAACCCCGGCGAGATCATCGGCGTCGTCGGCCCCAGCGGCTCCGGCAAGACCACCCTGGCCCGGCTGCTGGTCGGGGCCCTGGCGCCGGATCACGGCTGCATCCGGGTCGACGGCGCCGACCTGGCCGACTGGCAGCAGGAGCGGCTGGCCGCCCATATCGGCTACCTGCCGCAGAACTGCGGCCTGTTCGCCGGCACGGTGAAGGAAAACATCGCCCGCTTCGCCAGCATCCTCGAAAGCGACCCGGCCGAGATCGACGCCCGCGCCGTGGCCGCCGCGATGGCCGCCGGGGCCCACGAGATGATCCTGCGGCTGCCGGACGCCTATGAGACCCGCCTGGGTCCGAACGGCGGCGGGCTGTCGGCCGGCCAGGCCCAGCGCCTGGCCCTGGCGCGGGCCCTGTACGGCGAGCCGAAGATCTTCGTGCTGGACGAGCCCAATTCGAACCTCGACTCCGAAGGGGAGACCGCCCTGGAGCACGCCGTCGCCGCCCAGAAGGCCCGGGGCGCGGCCCTGGTGATCATCGCCCATCGGCTCAACATCCTGGGCATCGCCGACAAGCTGCTGGTGCTGCGCGAGGGCGCGGTCGATCTCTACGGCCCCCGCCGCGACGTGCTCAAGGCGCTGGAGGCGCGCGTCGCCAGCCTGCCGCGCGCCGCCAACGCCGGTCCCGACCTGCGCGCCACGAGGCAACCATGAGCGGTTCGCTGATCCAATCGAACTATGACCAGATCATTCCGGCCGGCATCCTGGAGGACGACGGTCCGGACGACGGGACCCGCTGGGAGTTGCGCGTCGGTCTGGCGGCGGCCGGCGCCTTCTTCATCGGCTTTCTGGGCTGGGCGGCCCTGGCCCCGCTAGACGCCGGCGCCTACGCCCCCGGCGTGGTGGCGGTGTCGGGCAGCCGCCAGGCCGTGCAGCATCGCGAGGGCGGCGTCATCTCGGCCCTTCGCGTGCAGGAGGGCGACGTCGTTCGCCAGGGCCAGGTGCTGGTCGAGATCAATGTCCAGGATATCCGGGCCCAGGAGCGGGCCCTGGCCTCGCGGCTGTTCGCGCTCGAGGCCCAGCGGGCCCGGCTGATCGCCGAGCGCGACGGCCTGGCCGGACCGGCCACGCCCCTGGCCTTCATCGGCCTGCCTCCCGAGGACAAACTCCTGGCCGACGAGGCCATGGCGCTGGAACGCCGTCAACTGGCCGCCCGGCGCAGCGCGCGGGCGTCGCAGCATGGGGTTCTGGGTGAGCGCGCCAGTCAGCTGAGCGAGCAGATCCACGGCTACGAACGCCAGCTGGCCGCCAATCGCGAGCAGCAGCGGCTGATCGGCGATGAGCTGGAGGGCATGAGGAAGCTGGCCGCCCAGGGCTATGCGCCCCTGACCCGGGTGCGGGCCCTGGAGCGCGCCGCCGCCGACCTGGCCGGGGCCGACGGGGCTTTCCGCGCCCAGGCCGCCAGCGCCCGCGAGGGCATCGGAGAGACCCGCATGCAGGCCCTGCAGGTCGACCGCCAGCAGATGGACGAGGTCATCGTCGACCTGCGCGCGGCCGAGGTCGAGCTCAACGAATTGAAGCCCAAGCTGGCGGCGGCGCGCGACCAGCTGTCCCGCGGCATGGTCAGGGCCCCGGCCTCGGGCCAGGTGGTGGGACTGAAGGTGTTCACGGTCGGCGGCCTGGCGCAGCCTGGCGACACCCTGATGGAAATCGTGCCCCGGCGCGCGCCCCTGGTCATCGAGGCTCGGGTGGCGGCCAACGACGCCGACGACATCCATGTCGGCCAGACCACCGACGTGCGCCTGAGCGCCTTCCACGACCGCCACCTGCCGCTGCTGGAAGGCAAGGTGACCAAGCTGTCGGCCGACGGCTTCACCGACGAGAAGACCGGAGCGCGCTACTTCCGCGCCGAAGTCGCCGTGCCGCCCGAGGAACTGGCCGCCCTGAGGCAGCCCGGCCGCGACCCGCCGATGCTGAAGGCCGGACTGCCCGTCGAGGTGGTGGTGCCGCTTCGCAAGCGCACCGCCCTGCAGTACCTCGTCGAGCCGCTGCAGCAGCGCCTGTTCCGGGCTTTCCGAGAACAGTGAAGCGCCGTCGTCAGGCGGCGGCCGAGATCCGTGCGAGCCGGCATAGCAGGCGATCATAGGTCGAGCGACGGATCGGTCGCCCCTTCCTCAACCGCGTCCAGGTCGTCTCGCTGACGCCCAGCACTTCCTGGAGACAGACCTTCGTCACCGCCGGAAGCGCGGCGCGAAAGGCGAGGACCTGTTCCTCATCGACGAGAACCATATTCATCAGATGCGCTCCTAGATTCGAATGGCCGGGCGCCGCCTCGCCGGCGACGCCCGCGCGCAAGGTCAGGGTTTCAGGGTCCTGGCCTTCAGCTTGGCGGCGCCGCTCAGGGCCAGGTCATTGGAGGCCCCGCCGACGCCCACCTGGTAGCGACCGGCGTCGATCACCCAGCGCCTGGCCTTGGCGTCGAAGCGCCCCAGCAGACGGGCGTCGGCGGTGAGGGCGAGGCGGCGCGTTTCGCCCGGTTTCAGGTCGACCTTGTCGAATCCGATCAGCCGCTGGACCGGCTTGCCGGCCGCATCGGTCAGATAGACCTGAGGCGCGTCCTTGCCGGCCCTTTGTCCTGTATTGGCGACATCGAAGCTGACCGTCAGGCTGTCGCCGCCGGTCACCTTCAGGTTCGAATAGGCGAACTGGGTGTAGGACAGGCCATAGCCGAACGGGAACAGCGGCTTCTGGCCGCTCGTGGCGAAGCGGCGATAGCCGACGTCGGCGCCCTCGCTATAGACTACGTCGAACTGGGTCTTTTCCGGCAGGCCGCGCCCCGGCAGCGCCTCGCGCGGATATTGCGCCAGCGAAGCCGGGAAGGTCACCGGCAGGCGGCCCGAGGGATTGACCGCGCCGAACAGCACGTCGGCGATCGCCTCGCCGCCCTTGGCGCCCGAGTACCAGGCCTCGACCACCGCGCCGGCCTGGTCCAGCCAGGGCATAGCCACCGGACCGCCGGTCTGCAGCACCACTACGGTGTTGGGGTTGGCGGCCGCGACGGCGGCGATCAGGGCGTCCTGGCCGTCCGGCAAGGACAGGTCCGCCGCGTCTTCCCCCTCGCCCATCCACTGGTTGCCGAACACCACCACCACGTCGGCGGCCTTGGCCGCGGCGACGGCCGCGGACACGTAGCGTCCGTCGTCGAACGTGACCTTGGCGTCCGGCGCGGCCTTGCGGATGGCGGCCAGGGGCGAGGATCCGTTGAAGTACTCGCTGCGGAACGGGCCCATCATCCCCTCGCCGCCCAGCGGCACCACGCGTTTCGCCCCGCCCGGCGGGACTACCTGGGACGAGCCGCCGCCCGACAGCACGCCGGCGTCGGCATGGCCGCCGATCACGGCGATGGTCTTGGCCGTGGCGGCCAGGGGCAGCAGGCCCTCGCGGTTCTTCAGCAGCACGACGCCCTCGGCCGCCGCCGCCCCGGCCACCTCGGCGTTGGCCGCGTAGTCTATGGCGCCGCCCGGCGACACCGGCTTGTCGAACAGGCCCGCGGCGAACATCGAGCGCAGGATGCGGCGGCTGGCGTCCGACAGCCGCGCGGCCGGGATCTCGCCCTTCTCGACGGCGGCCTTCAACGGCGCGCCGAACCAGATCTTGGCGTCCAGCTGTTCGCCCGATTGCTGGTCCAGGCCCTTGACGATGTAGTCGGTGGCGTGGACCGCGCCCCAGTCCGACATCACCCAGCCCTTGTAGGCCCAGTCGCCCTTCAGGACGCTGTTCAGCAGGTGGTCGTTGCCGCAGCTGTAGTCGCCATTGACCAGGTTATAGGCGCACATCACCGAGCCCGGCTGGCCTTTCTCGATGGCGATCTGGAAGGCCAGCAGGTCGCTTTCGCGATGCGCCGCCTCGTCAATCACCGAATTGGCGAAGTGGCGGCTGGTCTCCTGGCCGTTCAGCGAGAAGTGCTTGATCGTCGAGATGATCCCCTGGTCCTGGATCCCCTTGATCGACGCGCCGGCCAGGTTGCCGGCCAGCCACGGGTCTTCGCCGAGATATTCGAAGTTGCGGCCGTTGCGCGGATCGCGCGCCAGGTTGACGCCGCCCGCCAGCTGGACGTTGAACCCCTTGGCCCGCGCCTCGCGCCCCACCACGGCCCCGCCCTCATAGGCCAGCCTGGTGTTGAAGGTCGCCGCCAGCGCCAGACCCGACGGCAGGGCCGTGGCGCCGTCGCCCGGGCGCACGCCGAGCGGGTTCGTGACGCCCAGGCTGGCGTCGCTTTCCTGCAGGGCTGGCACGCCGAGGCGCGCGATGCCCGGGATGTAGCCCGCCGAGCCGATCGCCCCCTCGGGCTTGGTGATCCCGAAGATCGGCATCGACATCGGCCCGTGTAGCAGGCCGATGCGCTCGTCGAGGGTCAGCTCCTTCTCCAGCAGCGCCGCGCGCTCGTCCGCCGACAGCTTGGAATTCATCCAAGGCTGCTCGGACGGTCGGGCGGCTTGCGCTGATGTCGCAGCCAGGATGGCGAGACTTGAGACGAGCGTGAGGGTGCGAATGGTCATGACAGGCCCCGTGTTTCCTCCGGCCTCTCCACGGAGGCCTTTTCGCCGGCGGCTCGACGACCGCAACGACAACGTTGTCGTACGAAGCTACGACAACGTTGTCTATAGCGCGGGAGAAAGACACCGCTGTCGAAGGAATTTCACCGCCGAAAACGGGATCATGCCGCCATCACGAGGACGCAGCGGACGTCGATGTTCGAGGGACGCCCGTCTCCTGGAGAGGCGGGCGTCGCTTCTGGTCAGAACTTGGCGCTGAGCACCAGGCGCACGTCGCGGCCCGGCATGATGACCGAGTCCTTGTTCAGGGCGGTGGCGTTGCGGATCGTCTCGTCGGCCAGGTTGTGGCCGACCAGCAGCAGCTCGATCCCCGGCTTGGCCTTGAACGGCCGCCAGCGGACCTGGGCGTCGATGGAGGTGTAGCCGTCGGTGGCCAGGTCGGCCACGCCGACATGGTCCTGGGACGACACGGCCAGCACCAGGAAGCTGGCGTCGACCCTGTCGTTGGCCCAGTCCAGGCCGCCGCCGAAACGGCCGGGCTGGATGCGCGGCACGTCGCCGCCGCCCGTGAACTTGGCGCGAACATAGTCGCCCAGCACCTGGCCCGACAGGTTGCCGCCCGCCACCGAGGTCAGCGGGAAGAAGGCCTTGGCCTCGACGCCCCAGAAGTTGGCGTCGCGCTGACCGTAGTTGAGCTCCTTGAGCTCGCCGGCCCCGCCGGCCTCGCAGACCCCGTCCTCGTCGCACATGCGGCCGCTCAGGGCGCCGTAGATGTAATTGTCGAAGTGCGCGCCCCAGACCGACGCTTCGATGCGGCCTTCGGAGCCGAGTTTGTAGCGGGCGGTCGCTTCAAGCGAGTTGGCGCGTTCGATCTTCAGCTCCGGATCGCCGGTCTCGAACGTCGCCGGGCCGTCGTGCGGGCCGCGGGCGAACAGTTCGGTCTGGGCCGGCGCTCGCGCCGCCGAGGCGGCCGTCAGGCCCAGGCGCAGAGCATCGGAGGCGTCATAGGTGAAGCCCGCCGACACGCTGAACGGCGTATAGTCGCGGCTGGTCTCGACGCCCGAGGCCGGCGTGCCGTCGATCTTGATATGCTCGACGCGCGCCGCGCCCTGGAATTGCAGAGCGCCGACCGGCGCCTCCACGAACGCGAAGGCCG
The DNA here is from genome assembly GCF_004342605.1 of Caulobacter sp. BK020. Lineage (GTDB taxonomy): Bacteria > Pseudomonadota > Alphaproteobacteria > Caulobacterales > Caulobacteraceae > Caulobacter. The sequence continues at coordinate 331,002 of NZ_SLZL01000002.1, read as the reverse complement.
CGGCGCTCTGGGTATGGGTGGGCAGCAGATAGTCGGCCCCTTCACCGAGGGCGCTGAACTTCCGGTCCTGGAACTGAACGCCGAGCGCCGAGGCCGAGAGCGGACCCGTGGCGCCGAACAGCGCCTCCATCCGCCCGTCCCATTCCTTGTTGTTGAAGGTGGACAGGACCTCGTTGCTCTCCGGATCGATCTCGCTGTGAGTGTAGTCGGCATAGCCGGCGTCGACGTTCACCCGCTGCAGGACGCCATCGCCGAACTTGAACGACCCGCCGAACGCGCCCTTGTCCTGCTTCATGCGGATGAAGGTGTCGTCGGACGGAATGCCGTAGCGGGCCTCGTAGTGCGTGCCGCTCGCCCCGACGCGGCTGTCGTCGCCAAAGAAGTAGGACGCGCCGCCCGAATAGCCGTTGCCGCGGAAGAACGAGTTCGGCTGGACGCCGTCCGGCGTCTTGTAGTCGCTGGCCCGACGGCCGAAGCCGTCCAGGTGGACCGCGAACGGCCCCTGCCCCGCGTCGAGGCTGATCGTGCCCTCGCCGGTCGCCGCGCCGGTGGAATAGGCCGCGGTGGTTTCGCCCTCGATCCCATCGATCGGCTTGAGCGGAATGCGGTTGTTGATGACGTTGACGACGCCGCCGATCGCCTGGCTGCCGTAGCGCAGAGTGGCCGCGCCGCGCACGACCTCGATCTGCTGTGCGGCGAGCGGGTCGATCGGCACGCCGTGGTCGGGACCGACGTCCGAGACGTCCGAGCTGGACAGGCCGTTCTCGGCCAGCTTCACGCGCTGGGCGTCCATGCCGCGGATCACCGGACGGCTGGCGCCGGCCGCGAAGCCCGTGCCGGCGACGCCGGGCACATTGCGCAGGGCGTCGGCCAGACTGGCCCCGCCGTTGCTCAGGACCTGGTCGCGGCTCACCTGCTCGACGATGGTCGCGAAACGGTCAGGATCGCCGGCCAGGGGCGAGGCGGTGATCACCACCTCGGACACCGAATGGCCCAGATCCTGGGCTCCGGCTTGAGCGGCGCAGGCCAACAGGCCTCCAACTCCGGCCGCCGCCAGCAACATCGTACGCAGTCGCATTTGACCCTCACAAAAGAATGCTCGGGCTTCACTTATGTTATATCGTAACATGCTCCAAGCGGATTTTTAGGCCTGCGGAACGACGGCCGGATCTGCGTTGCTTTTAGGCGCCGCAAATCCGGCCCGATCGCTGCTGGGCGCATGAAACGCGCCCTTATGGCCGGATCGTGTTCAGCAGCCGTCCCGGGCCATGACCACGGCGTTGTCCTTCACCACGACGGTGCGGCCGTAGCAGCCGAGGGCGCTGTCTTCGAGTCGATACGCCTGGACCGACGAGCCCGAGGCGTTCTGGAACCGTCGGGCGGCGCGGTTGAATTGCCCCTGGGCGGTCGGTGCGACGTGGTTGCTGAGGGTGCGAGTCCAGACCTTGCCGTCCGCGGAGACTTCGCGCTCGGTCCGGGCCAGGGTCAGGTCGACGGCGGCGGTCTGGTTGGTCCCGTCGGCCGTGACCGTTTCCTCGGTAACGCTGCTGAACGGATAGGACGCGACTTCCCGGCGCGTCGCGGTCCCCGACGCGTCGGTCCGCCGCGTATCGACCTGCAGGCGCGTCGACTGCCGCATGCGGCCGATCTGGACCTTGTCATTGGAGACATAGTCCTGGCGGTTCGAGAACGACATCGCATAGCGCACGCTGGTGGTGACTTCACCGTGAGAGGTCTGGAGAACGCCCGCGACCTCTCCCTTCTGGGCGAAACGCGTGTCGATCCGGCCGTTCAGGCCCTGCTCGCCGGCCCGGACGCGGCGTGCGTCCGTGGTCTCGCGCGGGGCCGCCAGCGTGTTGTGGAGCAGCCGTCCGCGGGTGGCGCTGGCGCCAGCGTCGCGCCAGGCCAGCAGGCTGGCGGTGACCAGATAGTAGTTGCGCACCCCGGGCACGGCGACCTCGATGCGGTGCGGCTGCCCATCGTTGACCAGGCCGGCGAACGGCGTCAGGTCGACCCGCGAAGGTGTGAAGTTCAGGGTCTCCGGCGCGGGAACCGGGAACCACAGGTACGGATTGATCCCGCCCGTAAAGATCCAGGGAAACAGCGAGGCCAGGCCCGCGCGCTGGCCGTCGACGAACACCTCGACCTGCCGGAAGGCCCCGCCCCCGCAACGTCCCTCCTTGTCTGAGGCCAGGTGATCAGGAACGCAGTCGTACCAGAACTCGTCGTCGGCCTGTCCCTGGGCGATGACGTCCAGGGCCAGGCGCTCGACATTGGCCGGCAACACCACGGTCTGCGCCAGGCGGTCCTTGTCCTTGGTGAGCTTGGCGAGGCCGCCAGAGATCGGCTGCACGATCTGCGGCGCCGCCGCGGCGGGTATCGCGGCCGAAGCGGGATAGAACAGCAGGCGCGCGCTGGCGGTTAGCCGTCCGGTGTAGGTCTCGTTGACGACATTGGCGATCAGGACCTCCCCGGCGCCAGGCTGCGCCAGCAGGGCGGCGTAGTCGGTGACGTCGCGCTCCACGTGCCAGGCCGGGGCGATGGCTTTGCGCGGCTCCATCGTGGTGCCGTAGTAGAGGTTCACCCCGCCCAGATGGATGATGGCGGTGCGATCGAACTGCCGGCCCGCGGTGACGTCGAAATCGGCTTCCAGCACGACCTTGGCCCACGGCCCCGGACAAGCCGCCGGCGGCGCATAGGAGAAGGCGACGGGCTCCACGCCTTCGAACTGCCGCGGGGCGAACAGCGGCGTGACGCAGGGCTGACCCGCCGGCCGCGAAACACGTGGCTCGACGTCGGCGACCGTATTGACGCCGGGCGCTGGCGGAGGCGGCGCGGCGAAGCCGGCGGGGGTGGCGCTTTCCGCTCGCGCGACGGCCAGGGGCGCGGCGAGGCCGAGCGCGGCGGCGAGAACGGAAACCAGGGCGTGGCGAGACGTCATAAGCGGAACTCGAATGAAGGATGAAAACGGGCCGGCGCTAGAAACCCAGGCTGAAGGCGAGATGCAGGTCGCGCCCCAGCGGGTCGTAGGTTCCGGTGTAGGTGTTGGGGTTGTTGGTGGTGCCGTCCACGAAGGTCGACGGAACGACCGGCGGAGTCAGGTCGAACAGGTTGTTGGCCACCAGGCGGACGGTCAGGCCGGGGCGCAGCCGCATCGAGATTCCCAGATCGAAATAGTCATAGGCCTCCAGCTTGGCGAACGACGGATACGCATACGGGGGCGCCCCGGCGCTGAGGGCGGCGTCCCGACTGTTGGCCGCCAGCTGCGTCGGGCCGATGTGGCGCCAGTTGAGGGACACGACCGCCTCACGCCAGGGCGACCGCCAGGTGGCGACGAGGTTGTGACGCCAGAGCGGCTGGGGCGCATGGCACTGGGGCGGTCCGAAATAGCCGGCGCAGTTGCGCAAGGGATCGTCCGGCGCGCTCCTGCCGCCGGTGGTGATCAGCCGCATGCCGGTCAGATCGAGACCCAGTCGCCCGAGCGCGCCCAGCGACAGGTTATAGCTGGCCTGGATGTCCACGCCTTCGTTGATCAGCAAGGCGGTGTTCTGGGCGCCGGTGGCGATATATCCCCCCGTCGCCGGGCTGCCGAACAGAGCACCCGTATCGGCCGCCCGATGCACGAACCGGCAATAGTAGTCCTGGCCCGTGTCCAGGCAGCTTTGAAACACGCTGTCGGCCAGGATCGGGCCGATATAGCCCTTCACGGCGATCCTGTAGTAGTCGGCGGAGACGCTGAAGCTGGGCAGGCCGCGCGGCGTATAGACCAGGCCGATCGTCCGGGTCCTGGCGTTCTCGGGATGCAGGCTTCGATTGCCGTTGCCGCCATAGGTCTGGCACAGCTGGTCTGGACAATCAGGGATGCGGCCGTACTGGGCGGCGCTCACGCCGGTGCGCTGGCAGGCGATGAGGCTTGCGGCCGGAGACGGCCCCGAGCACGGGTCCGACAGGCCGATCACGCCGTAAGTCGAACCGGTATAGAGCTCGGAAATATTGGGCGCGCGAGCGGCCTTGTTGAGACTGGCGCGGACCAGCCAGTCGGACGTGGGCTGGTACTGCAGCTCATATTTCCGGGTGGCCAGAAGGCCGCCGCCGGTATTGTAGTTTGAATATCGAACGCCCGCATTGACCTCCAGCCGTTCGATCCAGGGCCGCCCCTCGGCGATCGGCGCCTGCAGTTCGCCGTAGATCTCGCGCACCGATTGGCGTCCCCGCAGCGGCGGGCTCAGCTGTTCGAACGCCAGCGCCGCCGGGTCGATCTTCTGCTTGAGGGAGTCGGCGCGGTATTCGAGGCCCAGCGCGACGGCGACGCCCTGGCCGGTCCATGGGCTCTTCACGCCGTAATCCGTCAGGTCCCCCGACAAATTGGCGATCAGGTCCGTCTGCCCATAGTGATTGGCCCAGACATAGTCGCGGTAGGCATAGGCGTAGAAACGCGGGTCGACGCCGTTTTGCCGGAAGATGTCGGCCGGCACGCAGGCGGGATCGGTCCCGTCGATCCTGGCGACGCAGGTCGGCACGCCGTCGACCAGCTCGACGTTCAGAGCCCTGTTGAGCCGGCTCGGGTCGACCTCGTTGCTGTCGGAGAGCGAGCTGAAGACCGTCGAGCGGATCGCCGACAGATCATACCGCCAATGGTCGAACACCTCGCCGCCCAGGCCCAGGCTGATCCTGTAGTCCTGATTGATCGCTTCCGCGCGCAGCGGCCGGCTGCCCGAGCCGCCCATGATCGCGGTGTATCGGGTGGAGACCATCTGGCTTGATCCGGCCGCCGAACCGCACAGCAAGGCGGCCTGGCTGGCCGACAGGAAAGGGTTGCGGCAATTGATCTGGAAGCCCCCCGCGGGCACGTCCACGGTGTTGATGTAGGGGTAGAACTGACTGTAGGTCGCGTCCTTCATGTAGAGCAGGCTGGCGCGGAATTGGGCGGCCTTGGACGCCCGGAAGTTCACGAAGGCGCCCGCCGAGCGTCGCTCGTCCGACCTCATGAAGTTGAAGTTCTCACGGGTGTTGGCGGCGTAAAGGTCGCCGTCGGCCGCCGGCGCGAACGCGCCATCCGCCCCGGTGTAGAAGACCTGCCCCGCCGAAGGGCCGGTAATCGGCTGGAAGCGGCCATGGTGCGTGTAGAGCGTGCTGACCGCACAGGACGGCGCGCCGTCGTCGTCGCTCGCGATGATCCGGCAGGCGGAGAAGTCCCGATCCTTCCACTGCACGGGATCCTGGCTGCGGTAGGCGCCAAAAAGAGCGACCTCGCCGCGTCCTCCGGCGAACCGGGTCCCCGCCGTAAGGGTCAGGTCCCTGCGGACGCCGTCGGTGACGCGCCGCGCCGGGGTCTTTATGTTGGCGAAGCCCGCGATCACGCCGCGGACCGCTACGTCGTCATTGGCGTGCTGGTAGACGCTGTAGCCGCCATCGATCCGCACGCCCTCGAAGTCGCGATCCAGCACGAAGTTGACAACCCCGGCCACGGCGTCCGAGCCGTAGGTGGTCGAGGCTCCGCCCGTCAGAATGTCGACTCGCCGCACCAGGGCGGCCGGTATGATGTTGAGGTCGACGGCCTGCACCGGGGCCAGGCGCTCACCGTCCAGCAGGACCAGGGTCCTCTGATGGCCGAGGTTCCGCAGATTGATCTGGGCCCGGCCGTCGGCGTCCGAGCCGTTGGTGAACTGGGTCGAGTCGGCGCGCGCCTCCGGCAGCCGGTTGATCGCCTCCTCCAGATTGAGCACCCCGCTCAGACGCAGCTCCGCCTGGGACAGGGTCGTCACGGGCGCGGCGGCCGTGGTGTTGGCCCGGCGGATGCGCGTGCCCGTCACCACCAGCTCATCCAGCGAGGTCGGCGTCGCGCTCTCGGTCGGCGGAACGGGCTGAACCACGACAGGCGCCGAAGGCGACCGCGGCCTGGGCTCCAGGGTAACGGCGTAGATCCCCGGGGCGATGCGCCGGGCCCGCAGGCCAGTGCCCTTTAACAAGAGCTCCAGCCCCTGGCCGACATCGAACGTCCCGTTCAGGGCGTTGGCGCGCCGGCCTTGCGCCGCGGCGGCCGACAGCACCAGTTGGACATCCGCCTGACGGGCGAATTCGGTCACGGCTGGGCCGGCGTCCTGCGCCTTGATCCGGAAGGTCTTCACGCCGGCCAGCGCAGGATGCGCCAACGCCGCCCCGATTACGATCAGGCAGGCCAAAAGGCGTCCCTGGCGTCCGCGCGAAGACCTCGACCTGGGCCGAGGCGATGGCCCGACGCCGTCTGCGAGGTCTTCGAGAGCGGGCGGCGAGGTTATGACGCGCGCCTCCGGCCCAGGATGATTTGGCTGTCGCGGACCTCGACCTCGATCCCCAGGCTGGCGCCGACCGCAGCGGCGAAGGCGTCTGGCCCGCCGGTATTGAAGGCCCCATAGAGGCGCTCGTCGGCGATCCCAGGATCGGCGATGACCAGCTTGCGCTCGTTGTAGCGGTTGAAGTCGGCGACCGCTTCGCCCAGGGTTTCGCCGGCCAGATCGATCTTGCCGTAACGCCACTCCAGCTTTCGATCGACCGCGTCAGGCGCGGCGACCGCCGGACGCACGACAGCGCTCGCATCGACGAAGGCCCCCTGCCCGGCTCTGAGGCGCGACGGCGCGCGGGTTGCGCCCTCGGCCCAGACCTCGACCACGCCCTCGGTGACCAGGACATCGGCGCCATTGGCGCGACGACGCACCGAGAAGGCCGTGCCCACGGCTCGCACGCGGACCGCGCCAGCCTCGACCACGAACGGCCGCTGGACGTCCTTGGCGACCTGGAACCAGGCCTCGCCGTCCTTCAGGCGAACGGTCCGTTGCGTCCGTTGGAAGGCCACTTCCACCGCCGAGGCGGTGTTGATGGCGACAGCCGAACCATCCTCAAGCGGCACGCGGCGAACCTCGCCGACGCCTGTGCTGAACTGATCCTCGCGCAGGATCAGGACACTGGCCCCGACCATCGCCGCGGCGATCGCACCGCCCGCACCGGCCAACAGGACGCGGCGCGACACCGGCCGAGCGGGCTTCGCGAAAGATCGCGACGCCGTTCCGCCCGCCCGGTCCAGCAGCGTCCACACCGACTCGGCTTTCAGGAAGGCGCCACGACGGCGCGCGTCGCCCGCGAGCCAGGTCTCGAGCTGGATCTCCAGTTCCGGGAGGCGGCCGTCGCGATCCAATCGCCAGACCCATCGGGCGGCTTCCGCCTCGATATCCTCAGCCGTTTCGCGATCGGTCATTCGTCTTTCTCACCCGGTCGCCACGCACCTCGGCGCCCTCTTCCTGCAGCGCGCGCATGATCAGGCGCATGCCCCTGACCGCCTCGTTCTCGACGGCGCTCTCGCTGATGCCCAGCCGTCGGGCGATTTCACGTTGCGGCACGCCCAGGACCTTTCGCAGCTCGAATACCCGCCGGCAGCGTTCCGGCAAAGCTTGGATCAGAGCCTGCACCCGGGACAGTTCACGACGCGCAGCCGTGGCCTGTTCGGGTGACGGCTCATCAGAACAGACGGACAGCGTGTCGATTTCCGTAGCCGTTTCGATACGAACCACCTTGGCGCGACGTAATTTGTCCGTGAGCAGATTGCGAACGACCTGGAAAAAGTAGCCGTCCGGGCTCTCGATCTGATCGACGTGCTGCAAGCCGACCAGCTTGGCGTAGGCCTCCTGCATCAAATCGTCGATCTCGTCGGCCGGCACCCGCGCGCGGCGCAACCAGGCCCGCACGCCAGCCTCATGCGGCATGACCTCGTTGGCCACCCATTTGACGATGTGTTCCCGATCGGACGTCACGGCGCACGCCGCCTCGAAGGGCCGGGCGGCGACCGTGCGGGCGCCGGGAACCTTGGCGCGATCTGATCGATCATTGGAATGGCGACTCTGAGCAAGCTGCGCCTACTAGGGGCGACCTGAGGCGGCGGCGAGTCAAGAACACAGTCGCCATCCCCTTTCCGGCCGCCTGCCCTTTGAGGAGGCAGCCGCCCATCGACATCGACGACGCCGGACCGGCCCGAAAGGCGACCAACCACGATTGTCGCGAAAATCACATAATTTCGTCAACCGACCCAAGGAACGGCGCCGGGCGTCCGTCTTGACCTCTAGGGGACGCCGGGAATTCACCCGCGCCTAGGGGATAATCTAGATGATTGGCAGATCTGACCGGTTCAAAGCGGGTCTCATGGCGTCCATCGCCGTGTCGACCCTGGCCTTCTCCCAGGCCGCACATGCCCAGCAGTCCGAGGTGAAGGCCGACAAGGACAATACCGTCGACGCGGTCATCGTGACCGGCACCCGCATCCGCCGCCCGAACGTCCAGTCGGCCGCGCCGATCGTGACCATGGACAAGCAGGAACTGCAGTTCCAGGGCGTGCTGAACATCGAGGACGCGCTCAACCGTCTGCCGCAGGTCCGCCCCGACAACAACCAGTTCGGCGCCGGCTTCGACAATGGCGGCCAGGCCAAGGTGAACCTGCGCCGACTGGGCAACCAGCGCACCCTGGTGCTCCTGGACGGCGAGCGCCTGCTGCCCGTCCAGGCGATCGACCTCAACATCGTGCCGGTGGCCCTGATCTCGCGCGTCGACGTCCTGTCGGGCGGCGCCTCCTCGACCTACGGCTCCGACGCCGTGGCCGGCGTCGTGAACTTCGTGCTGAACAAGAAGTTCGACGGCGTGCAGGTCAACGCCTCCTACAGCTTCTTCCAGCACACCAACGACGACACCGCCATGCGCGGGCTGATCTCGCAGTATCCGAATTTCCCGCTGCCCTCAAAGCACGTGACCGACGGCGGCCGCTGGGACATCAACTTCGCGGCCGGCAAGAACTTCGCGGATGACAAGGGCAACATCAGCATCTTCGCCGACTATCGCGACCAGAACCCGGTCAAGTGGAGCGCGCGCGACTATTCGTCGTGCCGCGTGGCGGGCAGCACCACCGCGCTGTCGTGCTCGGTCAACACCAGCTACACGCCGTGGGGCCGCCTCGACATCGCCAGCGGGCCGAACGCCGGCAACGGCTACTTCATCAACAAGGACGGCAGCCAGAGCTTCGTGTCGACGGCCAACGCCGCCGACTACGCCAGCAACACCCGCAAGGACTGGAACTTCATCCGCTCCGACAAGCGGTTCACCGGCGGCCTGTTCGCCAACTATCACTTCAACGACGCGCTCGAAGCCTACGCCAACCTGCTGGTGATGCGCGACGTGTCGGTCGAGCAGCAGTCCGGCGCCTACGGCCAGACCCTCGACATCAATTGCAACAACCCGTTCCTGTCCGCCAGCCAGGCCCAGAGCCTGTGCGGCGCCTCGGCCGGCACGGCCAGCACGGTCAGCGCCGACTACTACCTGTTGCAGCAGGGTCCCGGCAGCATTCCCGTCCAGAACCGCATCGTGAACGCCGACTACCGCTTCAGCGGCGGGCTGAAGGGCGACCTGTTCGACGGCTGGCACTACGACGTCAACTTCATCGCCTCGCGCGTCGAGAACACCCTGTCCGACCGCAACGAGATCAACCCCGACCGCTTCGCCCGCGCCGTGAACGTCGTCAGCGTCGGCGGCGCGCCGACCTGTCAGTCGGTGGTCGACAAGACCGACACCAACTGCGTCGCCGCCAACATCTTCCAGGCCAACAAGATCGACCCCAAGGTCTATCCTTACGTCTACGACAACTACCGCTGGACCAATGTCGTCGAACAACGGGACGTGACGGCCAACATCACTGGCGATCTGGGCCAGTACGGGATCAAGAGCCCGTGGGCCAAGGAAGGCGTCGCCGTCGCCCTGGGCGCCGAGTACCGCCGTGAAAGCCTGAAGGTCAACGCCGACCAGGCCACCGTCGACTATGAGGGCTGGTTCAGCACCACGGGCGGCCACTACGGCGTCAAGGAACTGTACGGCGAAGCCCAGCTGCCGATCGCCAACGACCTGCCCTTCGTCAAGAGCCTGGTGTTCAACACCGGCATCCGGGCGTCCAAGTACGACAACCAGAAAAAGGAACTCTACACCTCCAAGGTCGAGGGCCTGTATCGTCCGGTCAGCGACCTGCTGGTGCGGTTCAGCTACAACTCCGCCGCCCGCGCGCCCAACATTTCCGAACTCTATTCGCCGCGGAACTTCAGCTACAACGGCGTCGATCCCTGCTCGGCGACCTCGCTCAGCCAGCCGGGCGCGGCGACGGCGGCCCAGTGCGCCAACACCGGCGTGACGGCCGCGCAGTACGCCAACAAGTCCATCGCCGATTGCGGGCCGAACGGCTGTCGCCGCTACGCCGGCGGCGGCAACATCAATCTCCTGCCCGAAAAGGCGATCACCCAGACCCTGGGCCTGGTCTACACGCCGTCGTTCGTGCCCGGCCTGATGTTCTCGATCGACCACGTCGACATCAAGATCAAGGACTTCATCGGCTATATCGACGCCAATGTCGCCCTGTCGAACTGCCTGACCACCGGCCTCCAGTACTACTGCCGCTTCGTCAAGCGCGACCCGACCACCGGCCGCCTGGACGGCACGTCGACGACCACCGGCTTCATCTCCGGCGGCACCGAGAACACCAACATCCTCAACTACAAGGCCACCGACATCCAGGCCGATTACAACTTCGACATCGGCAAGTACGGCCGCATGGACCTGAACATGGTCGGCACGCTGCTGGACAGCAGCATGGGCCAGGACTCGCCGACCACGCCAGCTCAGGACTGCGCGGGCTATTACGGCCAGCCCAGCTGCTACGCCCCGGCCCCCAAGTGGGCGCATAACGCGCGCGCCACCTGGAGCACGCCGTGGCGCAACAGCAATATCTCGCTGGCTTGGCGCTATATCGGCGACACCAAGCTTTCGGCCAACAGCACCGACAACGCCCTCAACGGCGGCGCCGGTCCTCAAGGCTACAAGATCCTGACCAAGATGAAGGCCTACAGCTATTTCGACCTGGCGGCGTCGGTGATGGTGGTCAAGGACATGACGGCGCGGATCTCGATCAACAACCTGTTCGACAAGTCGCCGCCGGTCGTCCCCGCGACCTTCGTCGACGGCACCACCAACAACCCCAACACCTATACGGGTCTCTATGATCCGCTGGGCCGGGCGGTGAACGTCAGCCTGCAATACAACTTCTGATGTGAGCGAGCAGCGCCGTCCCGGGACGGCGCGGCTCGTGCTTCGCCTCGAACCTCGAGACCCTGGCGTCAGCAAGCGTCTCTGCAAGCCATTTCTTCACGCGAGCCGGAACCGGTTCGCGTGAAGAAACACGTCAGGCAGGTTTACGCGCCGTCCAAGGTAATGACTCCCAGCTCGGCGAACGCGACCTGCGCCTCGCCCGCCGCCGCCCGCGTCACTTCCAGTTTCAGATACCGCCCCTCCCGACGGGCGAAGGTCACGCGCTGAGGCGCCAGGCTGGCGGCGATGTTGGGGAACTCGCCCTCGCCCGCCGCGGTCCAGGCGACGCCATCGGCGCTGGTCGCGACCCGATAGCCCGCCGGCGCCCCGGCGCCCTGGGGACGATCCCAGGCTGGCTGCAACGTAAAACCGGCAAGCGACCGGGCTCGGCCCAGGTCCAGCACCACGACCGCCGGGACCGGCGCTCGCCAGACGGTGCCGCGCTCGTCGTCGATCAGCGCTTCGGCGCCGGGGGCGCTGGCCTCAGCGATGCGCCAGTCGGATTTCCGCACGTCGAAGGCCCGCCTCGCCGGCGCGCTGGTCACGCCGCTGGCCGGCTCGATGGCGACGGCTCTGACCTGCCCGCCCTCGGACAGAGGGAACGGTGCGGTAAAGCGCAGGGCCTCGCGGGTCGGCGAGGAGCCGTCCACCGTATAGCGCAGCTCCAGTCCCGGCGCGTCGCCGATGATCGACACCAGGCCCTCACGGTCGCGCTGGATGGCCGGCGGATCGACCAGCACCGGCTGCCGGAACAGGCTGATCTCGCTGATCGCCGGGCCGGCCGGAGCGTCCAGCACCCGCAGGCGCAGCTTGCGCGTCGTGACGGGGGCGGCCAGCCGCACCAGCCGCTGCGCCCCGATCCCTTGATGGCGGGCGATCTCGCGCCAGTCACCGTCCCAGACGTCCAGGGCGAACTCGGTCACCCGCAGGCCCAGCGGCAGATGCTCGCGCAGGCGCACGACGTCGAAGGTCCGCGCCTGCGGCAAGGTCAGGGTCAGTTCCGGCGGCGTCGCGTCGTCGTCGCATGCCCAGTAGGTGTCGCGCACGCCGTCCAGCACGTTGGCGGCGGCGTGACCGGCGCGGGCGTTGCTGGCCCGGGCCCTGCTCCCGTCGGCGAGATTGCGGGCGAACAGTTCGCGCCGGGCCTTGCCCCAGGCGGTCAGGGCGGCGACGTCCTCGTCCGGGATGCGGCCCCGGCGGTCCGGCGGCAGGTTGAGCAGCAGGTTCGCCCCCCGTCCGACGGACTCGAAATAGATCTTCTGCAGCCGTCCGGCGGACTTCACCTCGGCGTCCTCGTAGGCGTGCCAGAACCAGCCCGGGCGGATCGACACGTCCACCTCGGCCGGCCACCAGACCGAACCGCCGCGCACGCCGCTCATGCCCTTGGCCTCGGTATAGGGCCCGTCATCCATGGTCGCCCAGCAGGGGTCGCCGGCGAACCCCCTCTCGTTGCCGACCCAGCGCAGGTCGGCGCCCTTGGGATCGAAGGTCACGGCCATGGGCTGGAGCTCGTGGACGAAGGTGATGATCGACGGCCAGTTGTAGTAGTTGGGCCCGATCTTCCGCACCTCGCGGGCCCCGCCGTAATAGCCGTCGCCGCCGTTCGCGCCGTCGAACCAGACCTCGAACAGCGTGCCGTACTGGGTCAGCAGCTCGCGCAGCTGGTTGCGATAGTAGGTGACGTATTCCGGCCGGCCGTAGTCGGCGTGGTTGCGATCCCACGGCGACAGGTAGAGGCCGAACTTTAGCCCCCCGCGCGCGCAGGCTTCGGACATCTCGCGGACGATGTCGCCCTTGCCGCCCTTGTAGGGGCTGTTCTTGATGCTGTGCTCGGTGAAGCGGCTAGGCCACAGGCAGAAGCCGTCATGGTGCTTGGCCGTCAGGATCAGGGCCTTCAGTCCGCCGGCCTTGGCGGCGGCGACGATCTGGTCGGCGCTGAAATCGGTCGGGTTGAACAGGGCCGGCGACTCATCGCCATAGCCCCATTCGCGATCGGTGAAGGTGTTGATCGAGAAGTGGACGAAGCCGTAGGTCTCCAGGCCATGCCAGGCCAGTTGCCGGGCCGACGGCGTCGCGCCGTAGGGGGCCAAGCCGGCCGCGAAGACTACTCCGGGCAAGGCCGAGGCGGCGGCGCCGGCCAGCATCAGGCGACGGCGGGACAGGTGAAGTTCGGGGCGCATTGACAAGGCTCCGGTCAGTGAGACGGGGAAGAGGAAACGGGATCGGGGATCAGCCAAACCTCGGCCACCTGGTGGCCGCGGCCGCCGCCGCCGACGCCGGGTGGGCGGGTCCAGTCCAGACGCAGCGCGCCCGACCGCGTCGCCTCGGGCGGAATGGCCAGCTCAATCGTCATCGGGTTGGTGGCGCGGGACAGCGGCGGATGAAGCTCGACGCCATTGGCGGTCAGGCGCATGGGCAGCTGGTAGTCCTCGCCGGCGTAGGTGGCGCGCAGCCGCCAGGTCCGCTTCGGATCGAGGTCGCGATAGACCAGGGTGATCGGACGGTCGTAGAGCGTTTCGGCATAGGTCGTCCAAGCGCCGCGCCAGCCGTCGTCGGGGATCTTGTCGGCGATCCCGTCGATGGCGCTGTCCAGCAGTTGGGGATCGCGGCCGAAGCCCGCGCCGCGCACCAGGTGCGGTTCACGATCGGGATCGCCCAGGTCGTCGTACAAGGCTCCTTGCCTGGTCATTGGCGCGTCGGCGATCTCGGCCAGGCGAGCCCGACGCTGGGCTTCGTCCGGGAGCGCCCGGATGTCGGCGAACTGGCGCGTCAGCCAGACCCGGTCGTTCAGCGAGGCGTCAACCCGGTCCAGATTGGCGCCGCGCTCGATCGCCGAGGCGCCGTAGCGCTGGACGCTGAGCTGCAGGCCGGCATGGACGTAGAGCCGTCCCGCGAGGTCGAACAGCCGGCCGCGCAGCGCCAGGGCCTCCGCCGTGTCCGGTTCGGCCAGGGCGTGTTCGGCCTGGGCCATGGCGGCGTCCGCCCCAATCGTAGGGGCCTGGGCGAGCACCGTCATCGCCGCGGCTTGCCGCGCCGCCTCGGCCCGCGATCGCGCCCGGACCCAGGCGTCGTAGACCGCCCGATAGAGCGCGGACTCGAACCGCCAGTTGGCGCGCTGGATCGGCGAAGCGCTGCGCTCCAGGCCGTCGAACAGGGCCAGGGTGGCGTCGATGCCGGCATTGTCGGCCGCCTTGCCCGACCAGTTGCGTTCCAGGGCCATCACCCCATCGGCGAACCGGTTGCTGGACTGATCGCCAAGGCGCACGCCCAGAAACACCCGGGCGTAGTCCTCCAACACCTCACGTGGGGCGACTTGCGGCGACCAGCCCAGCTGGAACCACAGCGCCATGTTGACGTCGTCGTTGACCCCTTCCGAATAGGTCACCGCTCCGGTGTTCAGCGCCGCGAAGTGGCGGAAGATCGTGGCCTGCCCCAGCGGACGCGGATTGATCGGCTCGCGCCCCTCGGTGATCGCGAAGGCGGGGTCCCACTCCGGAACCGGAAACTGGGCGTGCATCGTGTGGCCGATGTCGGGATAGACCTGGATCGGATAGCGCGCCGGGATCCGTCGACGCTGCACGGCCACGGGATCGCGGGTCTGCGGCCCGAAGAACACGCCGGTCAGCCAGTCGGGCTCGCGCTCCAGCTGGGCGTAGAAGGCCTGGCTTTCCGTCTGGTCGAAACCTTGCGCCGACAGCCAGACCCTGGCCCCCGGATGGATGCGCGCCAGGATCCGCGCCTCCTGCTCGACCAGCGGAAACAGCCTATCCGGCGGGGTGTGGCCGGGGTCGCCGCCCGGCACGTACAGCGCGTCGACCTTCGGCAGCCGGCGGACCAAGGCCTCGAAGGCCTTCAGCTCCGCCGCCACGGCGGTCGGGTCGCCATAGTCCTTGGCCAACTCTGGATAGTACAGCGCGAAATCCAAGCCGTAGCGGTCGGCCAGGGTCGACAGGCCGACGATCGTCTCCAGCGGCGGGGCCGGGAACAGCGGGCTGGCCGCCGCGTCGTCCGACACCGGCGCGATGACCTGGATCGTGTTGCCGCCGAAGATCGCGATGTCGCGCACCCGGCGCTCGAACATCGCCAGCGTCCAGGCGTCGTAGCTGTTGTTCTTGAAGCGATAGCCGATCTGCACGCCGCGCACGGCCTGGGCTGGGGCGGTGTCGATGGCCAGGGCGTCGGGCGCGGCCACCCTGCCCGGCTCCATCTCCAGCTTGCGCAGCAGCCAGCCGACGCCGAACAGACGGCCGCGTGGCGTTTCCGCCGCGACGACCACCGCCCTCCGCGATCCGGCGCGCAAGCTTCGCACCGAGAACCCCTCCGGCGTCCGGGCCGCGCTCCCGGCGGGGCGGGCTCGCCACGCTGCTCGCAGGGCCGGCGGCAGCAGCCCCTCGATCGCAGCGGGTCGCGCCACCACGACCAGGGGCGCATTCAGCTTCGAACTCGCGCCCCATGCCCCCCCCATGCGCGCGGCGATTTCCTCGGCGAGGAACCGCGCGGCCGGCGCCGACTCCGCCCCGGTCTCGACCAGCCGCGCCTGCGTCAGGTCCTCGGCCCGCGCCGCCGCGGCCACGCCGGCGGCCAGGACGGCCAATCCCAGCGCGAGGCGGCGGCGCGGCTTCACGCGAACTTCGGCGCCGAGGGCGGACGCGACGACCGGGCCGCGCCGAACGCCGGGTTCGGTCGCTCGCCCATCTGGAACACCAGCCGCCCGCCCTTGGCCAGCTCGTCATGGCCGATCCAGCAGCGATCGTGCGCCGCGCCGTTCCAGGTCGCCGACTGGATGTAGAAGCGGTCCGGCGCGACGCCGTGGGCTTCGATCACCAGCTTGCGCCCCTCGCCCACCGCGATCTCAGCGCGGGGGAACAATGGCGAGCCGAACACATAGGCACCCATGACCGGGTCGACCGGATAAAGGCCCAGGGCGCTCATCACGTACCAGGCGCTCATCTGGCCGCAGTCCTCGTTGCCCGACAGGCCGTCCGGCTTGGCCTGGTACTGGCTCTTGAGCAGCATCCGGACCTGGGCCTGGGTCTTATGGTGCGCGCCGCAATAGGCGTAGAGATAGGCCACGTGGTGGCACGGCTCGTTGCCGTGGGCGTACTGGCCGACCAGGCCGGCGATGTCGGGCGGCGAGCCCGGCGGCATTTCCGAACTGGCGGTGAACAGCGCGTCGAGCTTGGCCTCCAGCCCCTTCTCGCCGCCGAACAGGTCCATGTAGGCGTAGAGGTCGTGCTGGGTCAGGAACGTCGCCTGCCAGGCGTTGGCCTCGGTGAAGTCGCGCCACTTCTCCATGTGGCCGATGGCGCGTGGCTCGAACGGCGTCACCCAGGATCCGTCGGCGTTGCGCGGCCGCATGAACTGGGTCGAGGCGTCGAACTGGTTGCGGTAGTTCCGCGAGCGCTCCAGCAGGGCCTTGGCGTCGTCATGGGCGCCGGCCGCGGCGGCGAGGTGCGCCATGGCCCAGTCGTCATAGGCGTATTCCAGCGTGCGGCTGGCGCCTTCCATGACCTCGTCGACCGGGATGAAGCCCAGGCGCTTGTACCAGTCCAGGCCCAGCACATCGTCGTCGAAGGCCCGCTTGCGGAACGCCTTCCAGGTGCGGACCGGATCCAGGCCGCCCAGCTCCTTGCCCTGCGCCTCGGCCAGGACAACCGCGGCGTGCCAGCCGTTCATGGTGCCGGTCTCGATGCCCTGCAGCGGCCAGACGGACGGTCCCTTGGGGCTCTCCTCGGCCATCGGCACGAGACCGGCGATCACGTCGGCCGCGCGGGCCGGCTGGACCAGGGTCAGCAGCGGATGCAGGGTCCGATAAGTGTCCCACAGCGAATAGGTGCTGTAGTTGCGGCGACCGGCGGGAACCTTGTGGTCCTTCTGGTCCATGCCCCGGTAGCGGCCGTCGACGTCGCTGAACAGGGTCGGCGCCAGCAGACTGTGATAGAGGCCGGTGTAGAAGATCTTTGCGTCGGTCTCGGGCGCGCCGTCGATGCGGATCGAGGACAGCGCTTTCTCCCAGGTCGCCCGGGCCGAGCGCCGCACGCCATCGAAATCCCAGCCGGGAACCTCGGCCTGCAGATTGGACAGCGCCCCCTCGATATCGACGCCCGACAGGCCGACCTTGACCAGCAACGGCGCCTCGCCGGCGTCCGGGTAGTGCAAGGCGCATTTGAGGTTCTCGCCCTTGGCCTCGCGGGTGTCGGCGCCCAGCGGCTGGTCGGCGGCATAGAGCTGGGCGCTCTTGAACGGACGCGACAGCTTCAAGGCGAAATAGATCCATCGCCCGGGCGCCCACTGGAACACCTGGCGCGCGCCCACCAGGGTGTCGTCGCCAACCAGGCGCAGGCTGGCGTTCTTGACCCGGGTCTCCGGCGACTTCTCCCACCAGTCCTTCTGGCCGTGCTGCAGGTCGATCAGCAGATGGCCCGGCTCCCCCTTGGGAAAGGTGTAGCGGTGCAGGCCGACGCGCTCGGTGACGGTCAGCTCGGCGTCGATGCGCGTGTCGGTGAGGCGGACCCTGTAGTAGCCCGGAGAGGCGCGCTCGGTGGCGCGGTCGTAGCGCGACCGATAGCCGTCGTCGGGCTTGCCGGGTTCGCCTGGGGTCAGCAGCACCGGTCCGGTGGCGGGGACCACCAACACGTCCAGCAGGTCGGCGCAGCCGGTGCCGCTGAGGTGGGTGTGCGAGAAACCCATGATCGAGCCGTCCTGCTGGTGGTAGCCCGAGCAGGAATCCCAGCCGTTGTTGCTGGTG
The DNA here is from genome assembly GCF_004342605.1 of Caulobacter sp. BK020. Classification (GTDB taxonomy): domain Bacteria; phylum Pseudomonadota; class Alphaproteobacteria; order Caulobacterales; family Caulobacteraceae; genus Caulobacter. The sequence goes on along the minus strand of NZ_SLZL01000002.1, from coordinate 313,112 downwards.
TCCGGGCTCAGCTGGACCATGCCGAACGGCAGGGTCGCGCCCGGATAGGTGTGACCGTGGCCGCCGGTGCCGATGAACGGGTCGACGAAGTCGCACAGCGGCTTGCGCGGCGCCGAACAGGCCGGGGCGGCGGCGGCCAGCCCGGCAAGGCCCGCGCCGGCCATCAGGGCGCGGCGATCGATCGTGGGAACTTGGGTCATGCGGTCGGATCCAGGGAACGGGCGAGCAAGGCGGGACGGCGATCGGCGATCTCGACGATCAGCTCGCCGAACAGGGTGTTGGCCCAGGCGAACCAGTCACGGGTGAAGTTGGACGGGTCGTCCTTGTGGAAGGCCTCGTGCATGAAGCCCTTGCCGGCGTGGGTGGCCTTCAGGGTCCGCAGAGAGGTTAAGACCGTGGCGTCGTCGCCGTCGGCCAGGGCGTTCAGCGCCCGCATGATGATCGACATCGGCCAGATCAGGTCGAGGCCCGCATGGGGACCGCCGATCCCCTCGGCCGCCGTTCCCTTGAAGAAGTACGGATTGCGCTCGCTCCAGGCCAGGCGGGCGGTGCGGCGGAACACCGGATCGTCGTGCGGCACGCAGCCCAGATAGGCGAGGCTCAGCAGGCCCGGCGCGTTGGCGTCGTCCATGAAGGCGGCATTGCCGAACCCGTCGACTTCGAACGCCCAGACCGGCTGGCCGTCGGCGTCACGGGTCAGGCCGTGGGCCTGCAACGCCGCCGTCACCTCGTCGGCGAAGGCCGTGCAATCGGCGGCGAAGGCGGCGTCGTTCAGCACCTCGGTGGCCAGCTCGGCCAGCTGCCGCAGGCTCGCGGCGGCGAACAGGTTGGACGGGATCAGGAACGGATAGACGCAGGCGTCGTCCGACGGCCGGAACATCGAGTGGATCAGCCCGACCTTGCGGGTCGGCGCCCCCTTGCCTTCCAGCATCAGAGTTTCCGTCGCCAGGGTGCTGGGCCGCTGGAAGCTGTAGGGACCGGGACCGGTCTTGCGCTGCTGCTCGCGGAAGGTGCGCACCACCACGGCCATGGCTTGACGCCATTCGGCGTCGAACGGCGCCGGATCGCGGGTCGCCCGCCAATAGCCGTGGGCCAGGCGGATCGGGTAGCAGAGGCTGTCGACCTCCCACTTCCGCTCGGCGACGCCCGGCCGCATCTCGGTGACATCCTGCTGCGACCACTTGAGATTCGTGCGCGCCTCGGGGTCGTGCATGTAGGCGTTGGCGTAGGGGTCGATCAGGATGCAGCGGGCCTGCCTGCCGATCACGCCGCGGAACAGGGTCCGCAGTTCGGGGGCCTTGGCGGCCAGCGGCAGATAGGGCCAGACCTGGGCCGAGGAATCCCGCAGCCACATGCAGTCGATGTCGCCGGTGATCACGAAGGCGTCGGGCTTGCCGCCCGCCTCGCCGAGGAAGACGGTGGTGTCCAGCGTGTTGGGAAAGCAGTTCTCGAACAGCCAGGCCAGCTCGGGGTCAGCGACCTTGGCCTTCACGCGCTTGATCAGGGCCTCGACCGCTGGACTGACGAAGCGTCGAGCCTCGGGCGGCGGGCGGTTCGAGACGAACGGCGCAGCCATCACCGGTGTTGCGGCCAGGGCGGCGGCCGCACCGGCCAGCAGCGCCTGGCGACGGGAGAGTCCAGGGTTCATCGCGGAAGCTCCTGCTGACCTTCAATCGTGAAGCGCACCTCGTGACCCGGAGCCTGACCCGGCTGCCCCCCGCCGACGAACAGGGTGTACTGGCCCGGAACCACCGCCCGCGCGCCGTTGCGGGCGACCTGTGAAAGATCGCGGGGCGACAGCGTGAAGCGGACCTTGCGCCGCTCGCCAGGCTTCAGGGTGACCCGGTCGAAGCCGACCAGGGTGCGCAGCAGCAGCCGATCGGCCTGCCGTCCCCGATAGTCCGCGGGCTTGGGCGGGATCAGATAGGCCTGGGCCACCTCGTCGCCGGCCCGGGCGCCGACATTGGTCACCTCGGCCTCGACGATCAGTTCGTCGCCCGCCTTCAAGGTCGACGTCGAGAGGGTCGGCGCGCCGTAGTCGAAGCGCGTGTAGCTGAGGCCGTAACCGAACGGATAGGTCGGCTCGCCCTCGAAATAGCGATAGGTCCGCCCCTTCATCGCGTACTCGACCAGCGGCGGCAGGTCGCGCGCCGACTTGTAGAAGGTCACCGGCAGGCGGCCGGACGGATTGTTCAGGCCCGCCAGGGTCTCGGCCAGGGCGACGCCGCCCGACTGGCCCGGATACCACGCCGCCAGAATGGCGTCGGCGTGGGTCTTGGCCCAGTCCAGCTCGACCGCCCCGCCCGAGGTCAGGACGACGATCAGCGGCTTGCCGGTGGCGGCCAGCGTCTCCAGCAGGCGCCGTTGCGGCGCGGGCAGCGCGATATCGGTGCGGTCGCCGCCGTCGAAGCCCGGCACCGTGACCTGCAACGCCTCGCCCTCGACGTCGGGCGATAGCCCGACCACGGCCACGACCACGTCGGCCTGGCCGGCGGCCTTGACGGCCTCGGCTAGTTGCGGCGCGGCCGGGGCGCGCCATTGCAGGCGCACGCCCTGGTCCTCGCCGGTATGCGACAGCTCCAGGCGGATGCGGCGCGGACGGGTGTCGGCGAAAGTCAACGCGGCCTCGACCGCCTTGCCGGATCCGTCGTCGTCGACCACCAACCTGTCGTCGATCCACAGTCGGACAGGATCGTGGCCCTTGCAGTCGAAGCAGCGGGCGACGCCGACGACCAGGGTGTACTGGCCCGGTCCCGGCGGGACCAGGGCGCCGGTCCAGCGCACGCCATAGCGGGCCGGATCCAGGCCCGGCGCCGGCGCGGCGCGGTCCCAGTCGAAATTGACGACCCGGTCGGTGCGGGTCACGCGCGGCGCGCCGCTCAGGGCCGGATCGTCGAAATAGGCGCCGGTCAGGCCTTGGACCGCGTCGGCGCCGACGCCGGTGCGCAGCGCGGTCTCCGGCACGGCGACGGGCACGCCCTCGGCCACGGTCGAGCCCTGGGCGTAGCGGATATTGGCCTTGCCCCACTGGGCCCGCAGGCCCTGCAGCGGCGTCACGGGGTCGACCGCCGTGCCGTGATAGTTGGCCTCCAGCACCTCCAGGGCGTCGGCGTCGGGCCCGATCACGGCGATCCTGGCTGTCGGCGCCAGCGGCAGGCGGTTCTTGTCGTTCTTCAGCAGGACGATCGACTTGCGCGCCGCCTCCAGCGCCAGGGCTCGATGGGCCGGCGAATTCACCGCATCAGCGCCCAGCTTGGCGTAGGGATTGGTCGGATCGGGCGCGAACAGCGCGCCGAGCGCCGCGCGGGCCTCGAACAGCCGGACCACGGCGCGGTCGAGCACGGCCTCGTCGAGGTCGCCCCGGCGCACAGCCGCCGGCAGCTGAGCGTAGGCGTTGCCGCAGTTCAGGTCGTCGCCGGCCGCCAGGGCCGCCGCCGATGAGGCGGCGTTGTCGAGGCGGAAATAGTGGAACTGGGTCATGTCGTCGACCGCGTCGCAGTCGGAGACGACGAAGCCCTTGAACCCCCAATCCCGGCGCAGGGTCTCGTCCAGCAGCAGCGGCGAGGCGCAGGCCGGGAAGCCGTGGATGGCGTTGTAGGCGCACATCACCGATCGCGCCCCGCCCTCGACCACCGCCTGGCGGAAGGCCGGCAGATAGGTGGCTTCCAGGTCCTGGGGCGAGACATCGACGTCGAAGCCGTGGCGGCCGGCCTCGGGGCCCGAATGGACCGCAAAGTGCTTGGGCGTGGCGATGGCGCGGGGGTGCTGGGGGTCGGGTCCCTGGATGCCGCGCACGAAGGCCGTGGCCAGGGTTCCCGTCAGGTGCGGGTCCTCGCCATAGGTTTCCTGCCCCCGTCCCCAGCGCGGGTCGCGATAGATGTTGATGTTGGGCGACCAGATGGTCAGGCCCTCGTAGCGGCCCGGATCGCGGTCGCCGACGGCGTTGAACTTGGCCCGAGCTTCGGTCGACACCGCCTCCCCGACCCGGCCCATCAGGTCCTCATCCCAGGTCGCGGCAAGACCGATGGCCTGGGGGAACACCGTGGCCGGACCGTTGCGAGCCAGGCCGTGCAGGCCCTCATTCCACCATTCGTAACCGCGGATTCCCAGCCGCGGGATCGGCGGCGCGGCGCTTTGCAGCTGGGCGGCCTTCTCCTCAAGGGACAAACGCCCGACCAGGGCCGCCGGCGTCTCGACGGTCTTCGTCTCGGCGGCCTGGACCGTGGTGGCGAACAGCAGCAGCGACGCCGCCAGGGCTTGGGATCGGACCATGATCGTCAGCTCCTAGGGCGTCACGGGCTTGGTGGCGCCGTAGAGGCTGCGCAGGGTCAGCGCCCGTTTCAGCTGGCTCAGCGAGGCCTTTGAACTCACCTTGATCGTGACCGCCTCGCCGGGCGGCAGGTCGAAGGCGTTGTCCGACAGGGTGGCGTCGAGGTCGCCGAAGCCGAGCCAGACCGCCCGGCCCAGCTTGGCGGCCTTGACGGTCACCGCATAGCCGTCCGGGGTCTTCGACCAGCTGGCCTGGAGGTGCGGATCAGGCAAGGCCATGGCCCTGGCTGGAACCTGGGTGACCACCGCGCGCGAGATCGTCGTCCCGGCCTCGATCAGCTCCACGACCGCGAAGGTGCGGGCCGGGTCTGCGTCTTTGAACAGCGTCGCGTCCGGCAGGTTGGCCACCTGGGTGGCCGCCAGCGGCTTGAGTTCGGCGTCGGAGGTCGTGTCCGACAGGACTTTGCCGTCGACATCCATCACCCGCACCCGCCACCGGACCGGCGCGGCGGCCGTGCGGTCGGACAGCAGGGTGATCGTCGTGGCGCCCTGGTCGTGCACGGCCGCCAGGGCGACCGGGGCGTAGAAGCGGCGGGCGTGATACTGCAGCGCCTTCCAGCGGCCGTAATAGTCGACGCTGGACCACGAGGCGCCCGGCCAGACGTCGTTGAGCTGCCAGTACAGCGAACCCATGGTCTGGGGGCGGGAGGATCGGTGGTGCAGCGCCGCCAGCTCGATGCCCTCGGCCTGCATCACCTGGCTTAGATAGACGAAGTCCTCGAAGGTTCTCGGCTCGCCGTAGTTGCGGCGGATGTAGAACAGGATCCGCTCGTTGCCCTCGCCCTTGGCGTACTTCTGATGGGCGCGCATGACGGTGGAATTGACCGACATGTCCTGCGGCTTGGCGATGGTCTTCAGCGTCCGCATCTCGGGCTGCGACTGCAGGCCGTACTCCGACATGAAGCGCGGGCTGACGCGCAGGTACTCCTCGACCGGCTTCGAGCCGCCCCAGACGTCCCAGTAGTGGCGGTCGCCGTCGGTCAGCTGGTCGGCGGCGCCGTCGTAGTCGGTGGTGGGAGAGCCAGCCCAATAGGGCGTGTCGGGGTCGTTCTCGGCGACCGCGCCGCGCAGCACCTGGCCGAACAGAGTGGTCATGCCGACGACGATCTTCTCGCGCTCCTCGGGCGGGATCGAGGTCTTGAACTTGACCCGGTCGCCCCAGTTTTCCCAGCCGGTCTGTACCTCGTTGTTGCCGCTCCACAGCACGATGCTGGGATGGTCGCCCAGGCGCTTGACCTGCTCGACCGCCTCGACGCGGGTGTTCTCGCGGAACGCCACATCGTAGGGCGGGATGGCGCCCCCGAACATGAAGTCCTGCCAGATCATCAGGCCCAGTTCATCGGCCATCGCGTAGAAGGCGTCGCTCTGATAGTGGCCGCCGCCCCACATGCGCAGCATGTTCATGTTGGCGTCGCGGGCCGAGGTCAGGATTTCCCGCATCTTTTCGTCGCTGACCCGCGGCGAGAAGCTGTCGAACGGGATCAGGTTGGCGCCCTTGGCGAACACCGGCACGCCGTTGATCACGAAGCCCATGCTCCTGCCCCAGGCGTCGGCCTCGCGCCGCAGCTCGACCGTGCGCAGGCCCGAACGGCGCTCGGCCTTGGCCACGACCGCGCCGTCCAGGGCGACGGACGCGCTGAAGCGGTAGAGATCCTGGCGACCATAGCCCGCCGGCCACCACAGCTTGGGCGCGGCGATCGGCACGGGCACGGAGACGCGGTTGAGGCCAGCCGCCAGGGTGACGGTCTGGCGCACGACCGGCAGCGCCGAGCCGTCGGGAGCCGTTGGCGCCACGGCCAGTTCGACGGTGCGCGTCCCGTCGGACTCGATCTCAAACTCGGCCGACAGACGGGCGTGGTCGGCCGTCACCTGGTCCTGGCGGATGCGGAAACCGTCGATGCGGGCCTCATCCCAGGCCTCCAGCCGCACCTCGCGCCAGATGCCCTCGGTGACGTAGCGCGGCCCCCAGTCCCAACCGTAGTGGTAGGGCGATTTGCGAACGTAGGTAGACGTGTGCTTGGCCGGCGGCTCGTCGCCGAACGCGGAGTCGTAGGCTCCCGGCAGCACATAGGGCTGCTTGAGCAGGTCCGGCTGCAGCTTCTTGATCGGCGACTTGAAGGCGATGGTGATCAGGTTGGCGCCGGGCTTCAGCACCGCCTTGACCGGCACGCGCCAGCGGCGGTGCTGGTTGTCGGCCGACAGCAGCTTGACGCCGTTGACGAACACCTCGGCGAAGGTGTCCAGGCCGTCGAAGACCAGATCGACGTGATCGCGAGCCAGCAAGGCCGGGTCTACGTCCAGCGTGCGCTGGTACTGCCAATCGGCCAGACCGATCCACTGCAGCTGCGCTTCGTTCGTCCCTACGAAGGGGTCGGGGATCCGGCCTGCGGCCAGCAGGTCGGTCTGCACCGTGCCCGGTACGGTCGCCGGACGCCATTGCGCCGCCTCGGCGGCGTGGGTCTTGGCGGCGGCGTCGTCGGGATCGAGCCGGAAGCTCCAGCCCTGGTCGAGGCTGCGGGTTTCGACCGGCCCGGCCAGGGCGGTGGATCCCATGGCCGCCAGGGCGAAGGCGGAAAGCAGCGCGGATCGAAGCATGGTCTGGTCTCGCCTTGAGGACTTGATCAGTGGGAAGAGCGGGGCGTCAGGGTCAGGGCCTCGACCGCGTAGAACGGGCCGGACAGGGGCGCGGTGAACAACAGGCAAAGGTCGGAATCGCCCGTGCCCGACGGCAGGGCCCCCTGGAACTTCAGCCGGTTGTCGGCGATGGCCGGATCGGGCAACGGGAAGGTCGCGACCACCGGCCCCTCGCAGCCGCCCGCACGGACGACCAGCTCGCCGAACCGCGTGGCGTTGTAGTGCCAGCGGACCTTGTCGGTGTCGCCGGCCAGGCCGTAGTGGCGCGGCACGCGCGCGACCTTGACGTCGAACCCGCCAGCCAGGTCCAGCGGCGCGGCGGGGTACATCGCGCAGGTGTCGAACAGGTTGACGTTGAAGGCCGGCGCGTCGGCCTGGGCTTCCGAGGTCAGCGGCACGCGAAGGCCCAGCGCCCCCTTCGGACAGGCCGTCAGCTCGGTGTTGCTCCGGGTCAGCAGCGCCATCCGGCCGGTGTCGAAGGCGCGGGGCTCGGCAGTTGGGCGGCCGTCGGCGGTAAAGGCGGCCGCTCGGACCGTGGTCCCCACCGGAACCTTGAGCGGCTTCCCATACAATGGCGAGCGCGCCGTCGGGGTCTTGCCGTCCAGCGTGTAGCGGATCTGGCCGAAGCCGGACTGGGTCGACAGGGCCAAGCTCGCCTGTCCCGATCGCAGCGTCGCGCCGCGACCGCCGTCCAGGGCGAAGTTGACGGCGAAGGCGCCGTCCGCGGCGTTGATCCCCTGGCGGGCGTAGCGCAAGCGCTGGATGTCGAGGCGATCCAGGAAGCCCGTCCAGTCGCGCCGGTCCTTCGGCGACCAGGTGATTTCGGAGACGGCGTCCAGGCGCGGGAAGATGGCGTGGCGCACCTGCGACGGCGTCACCAGGTACTCGGTCCAGGCGTTGGCCTGGGCGCCCAGCACGTGGCCAGCCTTGTCGGGCGCGATGCCCTTGGGCATGGGTTCGTAGGCGTAGACGTCCTTCAGGGTCACGATCGACAGACGGCCGGGCGGCTCGTCGGCGCGGTTGCTCTGCAGGCTGTCCAGGTACAGCGTCGGCGCCGGCGACAGCACCACGTCGTGACCCGCATTGGCGGCGTCGATGGCCCCCTGCTCGCCCCGCCACGACATCACCGAGGCCGAGGCCGGCAGGCCGCCCTCCAGGATCTCGTCCCAGCCGATCAGCCGCCGGCCGTGCGACGCCAGATACTGGCCCAGGTGCTCGATGAACCAGCTCTGCATCTCGTGCTCGTTCTTCAGGCCTAGTTCGCGCATGCGGGCCTGGACGGCGGGCGAGCTTTGCCACTGGTCCTTGATCGCCTCGTCGCCGCCCACGTGGATGTAGGTCGAGGGGAATAGGTCCATCAGTTCGTCCAGCACGCCCTCGATGAAGGTCAGGCTGGGCTGATCGACGTCGAACAGGTACGGATTGACGCCCCAGTCCACCGCGACCGGCGGCCGGTCGCCAAAGACGCCGATCTCCGGATAGGCGGCGACGGCGGCCTGGGCGTGGCCCGGCAGGTCGATCTCCGGCACGATGGTCACCGACCGCTCGCGCGCATAGGCCACCAGCTCGCGGATCTGGTCCTGGGTGTAGAAGCCGCCATAGGGCTGGGTCGACGGCGCCTCGCCCGCCGTCGGCGGGGTGCGCCAGGCGCCGATCTGCGTCAGCTTGGGATAGCGCTTGATCTCGACCCGCCAGCCCTGGTCGTCGGACAGGTGCAGGTGCAGCACGTTCATCTTGTGCGCGGCCATGGCGTCGATCAGCGGTTTTAGCGACTCGGCCGGCTGGAAGTGGCGGGCGACGTCGACCATGATCCCGCGCCAGGCGAAGCGCGGCTGGTCGCGGACGGTCAGGGCCGGGATCTTGACCAGCCGGCCGAACGCCGCGTCGGGGCTGAGCAGCTGGGCCAGGGTCATGGCGCCGTACAGCAGGCCCGCGTCGTCCTTGGCGGCGATGCGCGCGCCCTTTGGCGTCACGGTCAGCGTGTAACCCTCCGCCGCGCTCACCGACGGATCGCGAACCAGCACGATGGAGCCCGCCCTGCCCTCTTGCGCGACAAGGTCCAGGCCGCGCGTCTGCCTGACCTGGCCGGCCAGCAGCCGAGCGGCTGACAGGGCGGCGGCGTCGCCGGCCGGAACCGAAACCACGGCGCCCGAGCGGACGACTAGCGCGCCGCGACCGGGGGTCAGCTCGGCTGGAGCCGGAATGATCGGCGGCGCCTTGGTCGCGGCCAGGGCGGTACCCGCAGCCAGGGTCAGGGAAAAAGCCGCCAGGCTGGCGGTCGCGAAACGGTGAGCGGGTCGCATCCGGCAATCCTCAGCGCTTGACCACGGGCAGGACGTCCCAGATCGCAGGGTCCTCGGATCCCAGCACCCAGGCGCTGAACCCGGCCAGGCCCTGCTGCTTCACCACATCGTAGCGGGCCTTGAAGCTGCGGGCGTCGGGCATCGACACCCACTCGTTCATCTGGTCGCGATAGAGCACGTACCAGCTCTCCTTCTGGACATCGTCCCACTGCACCTTGACGCCATACTCGCGGGCCATCGGAATGGACTCGTCACCGTCGAAATAGACCCCGTTGATGTTGACCGCCTCGGTCCCGTCGGGACGCACCGGATTGTCGGCGAACCAGCGATAGCCGTAGAGCGGAATGCCCAGCGAGATCTTCTCGCGCGGAACCACCTTCAGGGCGTAGTCGAGGTTTTCCATCACCCAGGGCATGCCGCCGACGGGGCCTGGCGGCGTCCAGCGCGTATGCTGGTCGTAGGTCATCAGGCTGACCTCGTCGGCGATCTTGCCGAGGGCTTCAATGTCATAGGCGCCGCGCCAGTATTCCCACATCCACTTGGAATAGGCGCCCTTGCCCGGATGGCCGGGAGCGTTGGGCACGACGGCGACGCCCATGGTGAAGCCGTTGGCGTGCAGGGCGTCGGCGGTCTGCTTGGCCATCAGGGTGAAGGCGTCGCGGTCCAGATAGCTGATGTTCTCGAAATCGAAGTGGAAGCCGACATAACCGTTGGCCTTGGCCTCCCGGACCAGCGCCTCGATCATGCTCTTCTTGGCCGCCTCGTTGCCCATCAGCTGATGCAGGCCGGCGCGGTCGGTCAGCGAAATGATCGGCATCACCGGCAGGCGCGCGGCCTTGGCCTTGGCCAGGATCCCCGGGTTGGGCGCGCCGGTGACCAGGCCGTCCTTGGACACCCCGTACCAGGTGGGCACCAGCAGGCCGATCTTGTCGATGTGCTGCTCGAAGGAGCGCGTCGATTTGGGCGTTTCCATCAGGTAGAACAGCGCCACCGGCTGGGTCGCCCTGCCCTGGGCCAGAGCGCCGGCGGTCCCGGCGAAACCCAGGGCGGTGGCGAGAAGTATGCGGGTCAGGATGCGGCGCATGGCGGCCCTTTTCACTTAGGCGAGTTCGATACGATAGACGTAGGCGGCTTGGCCGGCCGGCTGGTCGCCGACCGCCAGTTGCAGGCCCTCGGCCGTCTGGCTGAAAGTCACTGGCCGGCCAGTGCTGAGCGCGGTCACCGACTGGACGCGGTCGCTCGGCTTGATCGTGGTGATCAGGGCCCGGTCGCCCTCAGGCGCGCTCAGTTGCAGCACGTAGAGCCGCCCTTCTCGCGTGGTGAACCGGAAGTCCTTGGCCGTATAGGGCTTGGTCTTGGTCTCCTGGAACGAGCCGTCGGCGATCTCGGTCGGCCCCTCGCCGAACACCCGCCAGGGCCGCGAGCCGTAGATCGCCTCGCCGTTCACGCCCAGCCACTGGCCCATGGCCAGCAAGGTGTCGCGCGCCGCCGCGGGGATGCTGCCATCGGCGTGCGGGCCGACATTGAGCAGCAGGTTGCCGTTCTTGGAGACCACGTCGATCAGCAGATGGATCAGCTGGCCGGCGCTCTTGTAGGTGTCGTTCTCGATGAAGCCCCAGGCCTTGTCGCTGATCGAGGTGCAGGTCTGCCAGACCGTCGACTGGATGCCCGGCGCCTGACCGCGCTCGATGTCCAGCACCCCGGCGCCAGCCGGCATCGAACCCAGCTTGTAATTGACGACGCCCTGGCGGCCCTGGGCGGCCTTGGTGTTGTAGTACTGGGCCAGCATGGCCGGCAGGGCGGCGCGGAACTCGGCCTTGCCGATCCACCAGTCGAAATAGATCAGTTCGGGATCGTAGAGTTCGACCAGCTCGGCCGTGCGCGCTAGCCAGTCGTCGACCCAGGCCTGGGAAACTGCGGTGAAGTCGCCGTAGAGGTCGGCGTCGTCCTTGCCGGACATCCGCAACTGGGCCGGGCCGTAGAGCTCCAGGTAACGCGGGTCGTTGACGTCGGACGGGATCTTGCGGCCCTCGTCGAAGAACCAGTCGTGTTCGGCGCGGTGGCTGGAGAGGCCGAAATGCAGACCCTCGGCCCGGGCGACCTTGGCGAAGGCGCCGATCAGGTCGCGCTTGGGACCGGTCTTGACGGCGGTCCAGTCCGACAGGCGCGTGTCGTACATCGCATAGCCGTCGTGGTGCTCGGCCACCGGCACCACATAGCGGGCGCCCGCCTGCTTGAACAGCTTCGCCCAGCCGGCCGGGTCGTAGGCCTTGGCGGTGAACTGGGGGATGAAGTCTTTGTAGCCGAAGCGGTCCTGCGGTCCGTAGGTGGCCCGGTGGTGCTCGTACTCCTTCGAGCCTTCCTGGTACATCAGCCGCGAGTACCACTCGCCGCCGAACGCCGGCACCGAATAGACGCCCCAGTGGATGAAGATCCCGAATTTGGCGTCCTGGTACCAGAGCGGCGGCTCATAGGCCTTCAGCGACGGCCAGTCGGCGCGGAACGGGCCATGCTCCGTCATCGTACGGGCCCGCTTGAGCACAGTGGCGCGCGGCGCATCGAACTTGGCAGCCGCCCGGCGCCAGGCCTGGTCGATCTTTTCCGGGCTCAACGTTTTAGCCGTCGGCGCGGTCGGTGAGACCGCCGGTTCGGCCGCCAGGCTCGGCGCGGCGGCAGCGGTCGTCGCGCCGGCTGCGGCGACCGCCAGAAAAGCGCGACGGTCGAGGCTGGTCGGATCGGTCTTGGACATCAGGGCGTCACCGGGTTGTTGGAAAGCTGCGCGGGATCGGGCTGGAACGGCGCCGAGCCCAACTTGAAGGGTCGATATTCTGCTATCTCGCCGCCCGAGCGGACTCCGGTCGAGGTCAGAATATCAAGGGTCAGGCGAACGATGCCGTCCACGGGCTTGTCCCAGGCGCCGGTGACGGCCGCCGGGGCCGCGAGGTCCAGATCCGTGGGCGCACTTTCGCCGACGACCACGCCATTCTGGTCCAGCGCCTTCCAGCGGACCTTCTGGCCGATCAGCGGATAGGACGGCAAGGTCCCGGTCGCACGCGGCGCGACCTTGGCGGTGAATCCCCTGAGGCCGCCGTCGCCCACGGTCCAGGAAACCGAAACGTCGAGCGCCCGGTTGCGCTGCTCCCAGGCCGCGTACGACGGCTTGCGCTGGCGATATTGGTCGACCACCCCGTGATCCACATAACCATCAACCGAGCCGGCGTAGAGGTTCCGGTTGGAGTGGTAGTCCTGGTAGGTCCAGAAGATCGCGCCGCCCACGAACGGCCGCTTCTCGAACGCCGCCATCTGGCCCTGCAGGTTCTCGACCCGCGCCGCGTCGGCGGCCTTGGGATCGGCCGAGAACGGGCCGGGCCAGCCGAACTCCGAGATGACCAGCATCTTGTCGGGATAGGCCTTGTCGAAGAAGTCCAGCCACGGCTCCACGGACTCGGCGCCGCCGCTCCAGGTGCCGAAATAGGCGTTGGCCATGATGAAGTCGGCCTCGCGCAGGGCCTGGGCGGGCTTCCACGGCGCGATCGACACGTCCGAGTCCGCGAAGGTCACGAAGCGACCAGGGTCGAGCGCATTGATGTGCGCCTTCATGGCCCGGAAGAACGCCAGACCGCCAGGCTTGGAGGCGTCGCTCTCGTTCATCACGCTCCAGGCCAGCACGCTGGGATGGTTGGCGGCCTCGGCGATCATCTCGTCCATCTGGCGCTTGGCCAGCGGCAGCAGGCGCGGATCAGCCAGCTGGGCCTCGGTCATCTGCCAGATCGGGATCTCCGGGATCAGCAGCACACCCTGACGGTCGGCCTCGTCCAGCACCGCCTGCGGCTGCGGATAGTGCACCGGCCGGGTCAGGGTGACGTGCAGCGCCGCCAGGTCGTTCCAGTCCTGACGGATCGTGCCCGCGCTCTCGGCCTGGCCCTCCCACGGGGAGTCCTGGTGCCGGGTCATGCCGGTCAGGCGCACGGCCTGGCCGTTCACATAGAGACGGCGGTCCCGGATCTCGATCCTGCGGAAGCCGACCGTATCGGCGCGTTCGTCGAGCAGCCGCCCGTCCTCGTCGCGCAGCTGCGTCGACAGGCGATAGAGCTTGGCGGCTCCGACGTTCCACAATTGGGGCTGCTCGACCCTCAGGCTGAGCGACGGCTCGGCCGCGACGCCGGCCGCGACGCGCACGGCCTGTTCGGCGTGGGCCACGACGCGGCCTTCGGGGTCCTCGATGGCGGCCGCCAGGCGGTAGACGCGGGGCGTCGCATCGACGTTCTCGACCCGCACCCGGGCGGTGGCGGTCGCGTGGTCGGCGGACAAGTTCTGGGTGATCGTCTGCTGGCGGATCAAGCCCTTGTCGGCGACGTTCAGCCAGACATCCCGCAGGACACCGCCGTTGCGCCACCAGTCGTACCAGACATTGTCCGCGGCCTGCAGCCGCATGGCGTAGCCGGGGATGGTGGCCAGGCCCGGCCGGTTGTCGATGGCTACCGCGATCCGGTTCCCGCCGGGACGCACCAGCTTGCTGACGTCCAGGTGATAGGCCGTGAAGCCGCCCTCGTGGCCGCCGGCCTCGACGCCGTTCACGAACACCCGGCTCTTGTAGAACGTGCCGCCGAAATTAAGCTCGACGTGCCGGCCGACCAAGCTTTCGGGTAGGACGAAGGTCTTGAAATACCAGCCGACGCCGTCGAAGGCCTGGTCCTGGCCCAGGTTCCAGGTGTGGGGTACGGAGACGACCCTGGCGCCTACGGGCGGCCCGGCGGTCCAGCCGGAGGCCACCCCCTCTCCGTTCGGGTCGGTGCGAAAGCGCCAATCGCCGTCGAGGTCAAGCCGCGTGGCGGCCTGGGCGGCGTGGCCGCCCAGGGTCAGGACAAGGAAAAGCAGGCGCAGGATATTGCCGATCTTCCTCATCCCCGCTCCCGCCCTTCGGCCTTGAAGGCCGATAGTCGAAGAACCGGGCCTTGGCCCGGTCCGTACGCCCGAAATCGTCTTAAGCCCCGGCACCGGAACGCCGGATCTTGTTCCCCCCAAAAAACGGGCTGCCGCCGCCTTGCAGTCACGGCGACAGCCCAGTCGGGGAGAAAGGTAAACGCTACATCTTGTACGCGAAGCTCAGGGCCAGCACGCGACCGTTCTTGTAGAAGGCGGTCGGGGCGTCCTTGGTGCCGCTATACGAATAGTAGGTTTCGTCCAGCAGGTTCTGGGCGTTCAGGTTCAGCGACATACGATCGGTGAACTTGTACGAGGCCGAGAAGTCGAGCTGGTTGTAGCCGTCGGTGCTGTCCTTGGAGTTCAGACGGCCGATACCGGTGAAGTACGACGAGCGATAGTTGTAGCTAAGGCGCGCCTGGAACGGTCCCTTCTCGTAATAAGGAATGACGTTGACCGTGTACTTCGACAGGAACGGCATGTTGTAGTCCTGGACCTCCGCTTCCGAGTAGGAAACATTGGTCTGAATGCCGAAGCCCCAGGGCAGATCGCTCTGGAAAGACACCAGCAGGCCGTTGACCTTGGCGTCCTGCGCGTTGATCGGCGAAGTGACGCTATAGGTTTCGGTGCGCTGCGTGTTCGGATTGAACAGCTGCATGTCGGTGGTCTTGGACACAACGTAGGAGCTGATGTCGCGGTGGAAGACTTCCGCCGCCAGCATGGCGCCCGGTGCGAAGTACCACTCGGCCGACAATTCGAGGTTCAGGGCTTCATAGGGCTTCAGGTTGGGATTGCCGCCGCCCGCGGTGTGCTGGTTGTCGTCCCGGCTGAACGCGCCGGCCAGTTGGCCGTAGCGCGGACGGGCGATGACCTGGGCCGCGGCGCCCCGCACCACGATGTCCGGCGTCACCGAATAGGCGACGTTGAAAGCCGGCAGGAACTTGTCGTAGCTCTTGGAAACCGTGGTCTGGGTATAGGTGTTACCGTTGTCGCTGCTCAGCCAATAGGTGGAGTCGTCTTTGGTGTTGACGAAGCGGCCACCGATGTTGCCGCGCCAGCCGTTCTGGTCGAAGTTGGCCTGAACGTAGGCGGCGGCGATCTTCTCATCGACCTTGAAGCTCGAACCGTAGTCGATGCTGTAGAAGGAGTATTTTCTCGCCTTCAGCAGACGGATTACCTCTTCCTTCGGAATGGTCGTGAACTGGGTGGCGTTGCCGCTGGCGCCCAGGCCGCTGAACAGGTCATCGGGCGTGGTGATCGTCTTGATGTCCGCCAAGCTGAACGGCGTGTCCGAATAGTCGGACGTGCCGGCCGAGGATTCCTGATTGCTGTGGTCTGAATATTTCAGGCCGAACAGGATCTTGTTGAAAGGCCCCCATTCCACGTCGCGCTTGAAGTCGACCTGACCGTAGGTTTCTTCGTCCGAGGTCACGCCGGTATAGACGCCTCCGAGTTGGAAACCCGTGAACGTCTGGCCGTTGCGGGTGACCGTGCCATTCTTGCGGCTGGCGAAGGTGCCGGGGACGCTCGGGTCCGACGTATAGTTTACCGTCGTGTTCTTGCCGTCGAAGGCATAGGTGAACCCGGCGCTGGTCATCGCCGAGAACAGGTACTCAGGATCCTTGCCGCCCGTGGCCTTGGTGTAGCCGCCATCGGCGTGGATGTCCCAGTCGCCCTTACGCCAGTTGGCGGCCAAGTTGATGCTGTCGTTCTTGATCGTGGTCTTGCGGTAGTTGGTGTCGAGCTGCGCGGTGTCGCCGTTCGACTTGGGACCGAACACGCCCTGGGTCATCAGGCCGTTGTTGACCGTGGCGGCCTGCAGGGTGGTCGGCGTCCAGACCGCGACCGAATATTCCGACTGGCTGTAGTTGTTGTACTTGCCGTCGATATGCAGGCCGGTGAGCAGGAACTCCAGGTCGTCGGTCGGCTTGTACTGCACGGCGCCCGAGAGGCCCACCCGTTCGCGCGTCTGGTCGAAATAGGCGAAGTTGATGCAGCACGGCAGGCGGGAGGCGCGCAGGGTGGCCAGGCTGGCGTTGGTCGGCGCCGCGCCGTTGATGGTCGGGCCGCCGGTCACGTTGCCGGCCGCGTCGTAGGTGAAGGCGCTATTGAAGCTGTCGCCGCCGCTGTAGCCGAAGTATTCGACGCCGGCCCGGGTCAGGTGCTGCTTGTCGTACGTGGCGCCCAGCAGGACGCCGAGGCTGCCGGTGCTGTCCTTCCAGCTGTAGAGGCCGGAGGCGCGCGCATTGCCCTTCTCGGAACGGTCGTTGTAGGCGTAGCCGAGCGAGCCCGAGAACGTATTGGCGTCCAGGTCCAGTGGCTTGCGCGTGTGGACGATGACCGTGCCGCCCAGGCTGCCTTCGTCGATCCGGGCTTCCGGCGACTTGAACACTTCGGCGCGCGCCACGATCTCGGGCGCCAGCAGCGAATAGTTGAAGCTGCGGCTCGATCGGTCGGACGGGTTGCCGCCCCAATCGGCCGAGGCGATGCTGTGGCCGTCGACCAGGATACGGTTCAGGGCCGGATCGGTGCCGTGGATCGCGACCCGCTCGCCTTCGCCGAACTGGTGGTCGACGCTGACACCCGGCACGTGGGCCAGGGCTTCGGCGACGTTGCGATCAGGGAACTTGCCCACGCCGTCGGCGGTGATGACGTCGACCACCGCGTTGGCCTCGCGCTTGACCTGGATCGACTTCTTCAGGCTCTCACGCAGACCGGTGACGACGACTTCGTCGACCGTCGTCGCGCCGCTGGCCGTCTGGGCCGACGCCGCGCCGGCCACGAACATCCCCGCCAGAGCGGTCGTCAGCAGAATATGTGCTTTGAGGCTCATTTCGAGTCCCCTCCCCTTGGGCGCCGCAGCACCCACCCTCGCCAGACCGTCGCCACGACAGCCGCTCAAGCGCTCCGAGACCCCTAGAGACCAATCCAGGACCATTGGAATACCTGATGCGAGCCTGAGCCTACGTTTGGGCTCCCACTTTCGTCAATTAGTAAATTAAATTTCATATATAATTCTGAAACGACCGGCGGTTTTTGGCGATGGATCTCGGCCACAATGAAAATAAGCTATTGTAATATATGATATTTTTTCGCGACGATGGCGCGAGTTAATTTGCGGCTTTAGACCGCACTTGGCCGGTTTTGCCCCTGCCAGAACGTGGTAATTAAAGCAAATTGATGTTAGTTGCTCATTGGGCTGAAAATGGTCTCATAGGTGGTATGCGCCTGGTTAGTCACTCCAGGACGGTCCACGTGAGCCTTCCCTCCGCCCGCCTCCCTGGAAGGGGCAGGTCGTTTTAATCCCTTCCAGCCGCCCGAGACTTCGCTTCCCATGAAAGACCTAGGCAAGCCCATGTCCTTCTCCGACACCGTGGGTCGACTCGAGGCTGACGACACGACGCCGCTGTACCTGCAACTGCAGCGGGTCGTGCGAAACGCGATCAAGCGCCGCGTCCTGACACCGGATGTCGCCATCCCGCCCGAGCGGGACCTGGCCGAGGAATACGCCGTTTCCCGCATCACCGTGCGCAAGGCCCTCGGCGGTCTGGTCGACGAAGGCCTCCTCAGCCGCCGCCGCGGCGCCGGCACCTTCGTCACGGGCCGGGTCGAAAAGAGCTTCTCCAAGCTGTCCTCGTTCTCGGAGGACATGCTGTCGCGAGGACGCCGCCCCCACAGCGCCTGGATCAATCGTTCGCTCGGCGCCGTGACGCCCGAGGAATCGCTCTCGCTGGTCTTGTCTCCCGGTGCGCCAGTCTACCGGTTCCATCGGATCCGCTACGCCGACGACTCGCCCATGGCCCTGGAATATTCGACCATCCCGGCCTACTGCCTGCCCTCGCTCGATGCGGTGGAGGACTCCCTGTACGACGCGCTGCACAAGGCCGGCTATCGGCCCGTGAGGGCCTTGCAGCGCCTCCGCGCCGTCACCTTCACCAGGGAGCAGGCCGAAACGCTGGGCGTTCGTCCGGGCGACGCCGGACTGCTGATCGAACGACGCGGCTTCCTGCCGGACGGCCGCGCGGCGGAGTTCACCCAATCCTACTATCGCGGCGACGCCTATGACGTCGTCGCCGAGCTCAACAACAATCTGTAGGGCGATTTCGGAATCGCAAAGGCCGCCCGAAGCGTTCTTCGAGCGGCCCCGCGAGGCTGTCTCTGCGGAAGCTAGAACTGCATGTTGGCGCCCACGAACACCGTGCGGCCGCTGGTGGTGTCGTTCCACAGCCGGCGGGCGCCGATCGCGCCGAACCCGTTGTTGTAGCTGTTGTACTGGGACTCGCGCTCGTTGGAGAGATTCACGGCGTCGAGCGTCAGGCGCAGCCTCGGCGTCAGCTGGTAGAAGGCCGCGGCATCGACATAGGTCGTGGCCTTGAAGCCGCCGCTATCGATCGTGTAGTCCGAGCGGTAGTTCGACGAAACCCGCGCGCCCCACCTGGCCGTCTCGTAATAGAGCGTGACGTTGTGATTCAGGTCGGACATTCCGTAAATCGCGCCCTTCTGGGGCTTGCCGTTGACGAGGTTGGTCGTCTCCGAGTCGATGAAGGTGACGTTGGCGACGACGCCCATGTTCTTGAACGGCCCCGGCAGGAAGAAGAAGTCGCTCTGGGCGCTGAGCTCCAGGCCGGTCAGGGTCGCCTCGTTGAGGTTCACCGACCGCGTGTAGGAGGTCACGATCGTCGAGCCCGTGACGCCCGGATACAGCTCTTCGGCCAGGCCGGTGCTGGCGTAGGCGACATTGTTGACGGTCTGGCTGCTGACTAGACCGTCGATCTTCTTGTGGAAGACGCCGGCGGTCAGCATGCCGATGCCGCCAAAGTACCATTCGGCCGACAGGTCGAACTCATCGGAGGTGTAGGGGTTCAGGTTGGGATTGCCGGTCGACACCGTCACGTTCGTCCCATCGACGCTGATCGTGCCGTTCATCGCATAGGCGGCCAGCGACGGGCGGTTGATGTTCTGGGCCGCGGCGGCGCGGACCTGGAACTGGTCTGACACTTCCAGCACGACGTTGAAGGCCGGCAGCACGCCGGAATAGCTCTTCTTGGCCTCGGTCGGCGTATTGACGCCCTTGACCGCCATGACGCCCGACGAGGTCAGTTCGGTGTCGTAGGCGCGCAGGCCGACATTGCCCCGCACCGGCTTGCCGAACAGGGCGGCCTTCCAGTCCAGCTGGACGTATCCGGCCTTGGTGTCCTCCTCGACCTGATAGATCGCCTTGGGCGCGCCCAGGGTGCGGGTGACACCGTAGAAGGCCAGGGCCTTGTCGAAGTCGACGTTCACCCAGGACTGGTCGTGGTGCTTGTCGAAAATCGTGTAGTAGCTGGTGACGTGGTCATCCAGCGCGCCCTTTTCCCACGCCGTCTTGTTCACGTCGTCATTGGTCTGGGTGAAGCCCGAGTTCTCGAAGCCGCGATACGAGCCCCCCGCCTTCAAGGTCAGGGCGTCGTTCAATTCCCAAGCCGCGTTCAGCTCACCATTCTTCAACTCGGTGCTCTGGTAGGTGGCCGAAAAATCGATCTCGTGGGCCCGGTAGTTGTTCGGATCGGTGGTGTTCCATTTGTAGGTGTTGTGGCCCGTGTCGCCGCGATAGTCGGTGATCAGTCCCCCGAACGCCTCGGTATAGAACTTGTCCGAGATCGGAATGTCATAGTCCGACGTCTCCCGACCGATATGGCCGTCGACCGTCAGCCGGTCGGTGACCTTCCACTCGCCGGTCAGCACCAGCTGGTCGAAGGTGTTTTTCGTCTGCTGGCGGCGGGTTTCGGTGGCGAAGACGGTGTTATCGACATCGGCGTAGACGACCGTGTTATACCGGTCGTACTGGATGGCGTTCAGCACTGGCGGCGGGCTGACCAGATTGCCCGAATGGGGCGTGGCCGCGCCCAGGATGGTCGAGTTCAGGGTGGCGCGGGTGGCCAGGCTGTTCTCGTCGCGCTCGTTGGTGAACTTGCCGTGTAAGGCGTCGAGGGTCAGGGTAAGGTTCTCGACCGGACGCCATTGCAGCGCGGCCGTCACGCCCAGGCGCTCCTGGTCCGAGCCCCAGACGGTCAGGCGATTGCCGCGCTGGAAGATCAGTTCGCCGTTCATGGCCTTGGCCTGGTCGGCGGCGCTGAGATTGACGACATTGGCCGCCAGGGCCTTGGTCGTCGGGGCGGCGTAGGTGTTGTAGCCCTGTTCTTGCGTCTGACGCTTGGAATAGGCCACCGAGACCAGGACGCCGAACCTGTCGTCCCAGTTCTTGCTGACCATCGCCGCGCCGCGCGGCTGAAAGTCCTTGGTCGCCGAATTGGTGCCGCCCTGCAGAGACAAGGCGGCCTTGGTCCCCGCATAGTCGAACGGCTTGGCTGTGTAGAGGCCGACCGTGCCGGCCATGCCGCCTTCGTCCTGCTCGGCCGAGAACGACTTGCGCACATCGACCTTCGAAAACAGCTCGGAGGCGAAGATGTTGAAGTCGAAGGCCCGGTCACGCGAGGTCTGGCCGCGGCTGTCCATGGGCGAATCGACGTTGCCCAGCACCTCCATGCCGTTCAGCTGCACGCGGGTGAAGTCGGGACCCAGGCCGCGCAGGCTGACCCGACGTCCCTCGCCGCCTTCGCGGTTGATGGCCACGCCGGGCAGGCGTTGCAGCGACTCGGCCAGGTTGAGATCGGGGAACTTGGCCATGTCCTCGGCCACGATCACGTCGGCGACGATGGCGCTGTCCTTCTTGGCCGCCCGCGCCGCGCCGAGCGACTTGCGAAAGCCCTGCACCACCACCTCGTCGACCGCGTTTGCGCCCGGATCGGCCGGCGCGGAAGTCGGTGCGACCTCGGCGGCCTGAGCCGAA
This sequence comes from Caulobacter sp. BK020, assembly GCF_004342605.1. Taxonomy (GTDB): domain Bacteria; phylum Pseudomonadota; class Alphaproteobacteria; order Caulobacterales; family Caulobacteraceae; genus Caulobacter. The sequence continues at coordinate 292,094 of NZ_SLZL01000002.1, read as the reverse complement.
CCGGTGAGCAGAACGGTGACGAGCACGCCGGCCGCGGCGCTCATGACCAGCGCCTTCTTGATTGGTGACATGAAAAGCCCCTGTACTGGCGCCGGAGGGAGACAGGCTCAAGTTGAGCGCCCGGCGAGAGGCCGGGCGTTAGGGGTGTTCCGTGACTCCCCGTTCTCGTTTCGAATAAGGGTTTGTGACGTCGGAGCGGCGGGGCGTCGCCACGGACGCGAAACCGTCATCGAGCGCCGCTAGTCGGACCGCGACCTTCGGAGAGCCCCATGCTGAGTCTCGTTGCCGCGCTGATGCTGGGCGCCGCTGCCGCCGCCACCCCGCACATGAACGACCTCACCACCGTTGGCACGCATAACAGCTACAAGCTGGCGATCCCGCCCGAGGAAATGGCCGCCATGGTCGCCGCACGCGGACAAGCCGCCCTGGGCGTGGACTATGCCCACCGGCCATTGGTCGAGCAGCTGGACGCCGGGGCCAGACAGCTGGAGATCGACGTCGTCGCCGACCCGCGCGGCGGCCTCTACGCCAAACCGCTGACAGCCCTGGGGCACGGAACTGTCCTGTCGCCCAACATCGCCGCCGCACTGGCGAGGCCGGGCTTCAAGGTCCTGCACATGCCGGACGTCGACTTCCGCAGTTCATGCCCGACCTTCGTCGCGTGCCTGACCGAGGTGAAGGCCTGGTCCAAGGCCCATCCGGACCACGTGCCGATCCTGATCCTGCTCAACGCCAAGGACGGTCAGGCCAGCCTTCCCGGCGGGGTGGTCCCCCTGCCCTTCGACGAAAAGACGTTCGACGCCCTCGACACCGAGATCCGCTCGGTGTTCGACAACGGTCAGTTGATCACCCCCGACCTGGTGCGCGGCCGGCGCGCCACCCTGCGCGAGGCGGTCCTGGCCGACGGCTGGCCCAGTCTGGCCGCCTCGCGCGGCAAGGTCTTCTTCGCGCTGGATGAGAGCCCAGCCAAGGTGGCGGCCTATCGGGGCACGCGACGATCGCTGGAGGGCCGCGCGATGTTCGTCAACACCGACGAGGCCTCGCCGGACGCGGCCTATCTGACCCTCAACGATCCGATCGCCCAGAAGGACCGCATCGCCGCCGCCGTGAAGGCGGGGTTCATCGTCCGCACGCGCGCCGACGTCGACACCTGGGCCGCACGAAACAATGATGTGAAGCAGCGCAGCGCCGCCCTGACCAGCGGCGCGCAATATGTCTCGACCGACTACCTCTGGCCCGATCCGCGCTTCGCCAGCGGCTATACCGTGCGCCTGACGGGAGGCGATGTCGCCGTCTGCAACCCCGTGCGGGCGGCCGATCGTTGCGATGGCGTGGCGCTGGAATCCTTACCTGGCGTCCCGGCGCGCGGCTATCTCACACCCCAGGCCCGGCCGGACCTGACCAGGATCCTGGCCCCGCCGCCCTCCCCAGACTCGCCCCGCGCCGTCGCCGACGCGGCGATCTTCGACCAGACCCGCGCCCTGAAGGATACGCCTCGCTGGGCCCAGGCCGCCGCCGACGTCGACGGCTCCATGTACGAGCACTTCGCCCAGGCCCTGGGCGTAAGGCTGACGCCCCAGGCCGCGCCGGTGCTGACCGCCCTGCTGGAACGAGCCGGCGAGGATCGCTCGGTGGTCGGCCTGGCCAAGACCTACTGGGGGACGAAACGCCCCTATATCGGCAAGGAGGCCGCTCCGATCTGCGAGCCCAGGAGCGACCACCTGGCCGGCAATCCGGACTATCCGTCCGGGCACTCCGTCCATGGCGAGCAGGTGGCGATGATCCTGGCCGAGCTGGCCCCCTCCCGCGCCGCCGTCCTCTACGCGCGGGGCCGCGACTATGCCGAAAGCCGCTATGTCTGCGGCTCGCACACCTTCAGCGCGACGGAAGCCGGCCTCCAGGCCGGCGCGGTGATCTATGCGGCGGAACACGCCTCGCCGATCTTCCGTCGGGACATGGACATGGCCCGCGCGGAGCTGGACGCGGCCCTTGGATCGCCCTCCCGATGACCGGCGGCCCAGGAATCGGAGTTTCCCGTCACGCCGATTCCGGTGGCGGAGGACGGAAGCAAAGCAAATCCAGAACGTCCCGCTCCCTACGGTACAGCTTCGCTTGAGGCGGTTCGGCCCACGATGACGATCATCGAGACGAAACTGTCGTTTAAAAAGCGACGCCAAATCGGAAATCGTATAGATTCAGCTTTACTTATAAAAGCCTGATTTACGCTTCTATATCCTTATATAATTTCGGAAAATCGCTATATATTTCGGTAGATTTTATGATGTAACATTATTTTACGTTCCATTTCTTCATCTATACATGCAAAACTGCTCCACCATCTGGCATTTGCATCACCGCCAAGGTAATAGATACTTCCATTCTTGACAGATTTGCAAAAATTTACTCCGAATTTCGTCTACTTTAACCACGAACGCGCCACCACGCACACATTCCCTTAGACGGTTTGCAATACGAAGCACCTATAAGAGATAAGTATAGAACAAGCGCCAAGCGTTACCCGAGAACCATTTTCAATTCACATCCGACAGCAATCCCGACCACCCCGTCAACTATATCGCAGCAACACATATATCTCGTCGCCATTCCATCATACGATTTATACTACCAACTCGCTGGGGCAAATCCTGTAGAAACAGCCCGTCACCCACAACAACTTCAGCATCACTGTTTTGAGAAATGATCGTTTCGTTTTTTTCCATATATACTTATAAATACATCACATGTCACCAAAATACGCCGAAATATCGAAATTAAACTCCATTTTTGAATTCATCTTAAGTAATTTTGCGGAAAGGACGGTCGAAACTCGCCATATATACGCAATTTATAATATAGATATACTATTTCCCACGGCGTTTTAGCAATTGATATCGATAAATTCAACTGGACCAGCAGCATCCTGTTAACCATTCGTTAATGCTTTGGGCCGTTCGCTCCGCAATGCATGCCACCTAAGCGAGAAGGTGACGCCATTTCCGGAGCGAAGGCATCCAGAATGGCGTTAATCGGCATAAAGAGAGGGCTAATGGCGAAGATGACTGAAGTATTGGCGGGCGGAAATCGCCGGCGTCGCGTTTTCGCGGCTGTTGTGGGGCTCGCGCTGGTTGTCGACATTGGTCTCCTAGCGCCCATCGCGGCTGCGGCGACGACCGCCGCCCAGGGGAACGCCGCTGTCTTCCGCGACCAGGCCAACAAGGTCGGCGCGCAGAGCTGCGCGAACCTTTACGAGGCGCTCGGCCAGGGCCTTACCCGTGGGGCGGCGTTCTCGGTCAAGACCGAAGCGGATAAAAGCGCCCCCGACGCCCATATCGTCCAAGGGGTGATGGGCATGAGCTACGACCTGCCCGATCTCAAGGGGGTCGCCGGCGGGATCGCCCTCGCCGCGCCCGGCGCTGACGGATGCGAAGGCTATCTGGTGCGCGTGGCTCCCTTCCAGAAGCCGTGCGCCGAGGTCGTCAGCCTCCTTCCGGCTGGAAGCACGGCGGGCGAGGCCCTCTTGGGCGTCTGGCAGTACCGACTGGGTGGAACCCAGGGCCAGGCGCTGATGATCCCCAGCGGCTCCAACTGCGTGGTGGTCACCCTGTCCGGAATGACCCAGCGCAAGTGAACCGCGCCGCCTGTCGGCGAAGCTCGCAGGATCGATCGTGCGGACAGGCGCCCGCCGCACGGGAGCAGTGAAGCGGGCCCAGATCGCGGCTCTCGCCAACGTCCAAGGGGCTGGCGGGCCGGCATTGAGGGGTAGCGTAGCCATGAATACCTACGTGTCGAAGGATCGTCGTCTCGCTGGTTTCGTCCGCAACTGGACGGGCGGGGCAAACGGGCCGCGCTGGTCGCAACGCCGCCGGCTGATGGCCGCGCTCCGCAACGCCCATCGGGTGCTTGGATTGAAGCGCGACCGGTTGGGCCTGGGCGCATTGGGCGCCGGCGGCGGGCTGCGTCCGGCCAGCGCGATCGGCGGCCTGGCCGCGATCATCGCGCTCGGCCTCGCCGCCCCGGCCCAGGCGCAGTACCAGGCCGGCGGCGGCACGGCGTCAGCCGCAAACGCCATCGCCATCGGTAACAGCACCCAAGCCAATGGCGTGGAAAGCGTGGCGTTGGGCACCTCCAACAGCGCAACGGGCAACGCTTCGATCGCCATCGGCTATTCGATGAGCGTCAATGGCCTTAACGCCATAGGCATGGGTGTCTTCGCGAACGCGACTGGCGTCAACGCCCTCGCCATCGGCGGCAACGCCCGCGCCCTCGCGGACGGAGCATCAGCCTTTGGGGTCAACTCCACTGTCAGCGCCGCCAGCGGAACCGCCATCGGCTCAACGGCCACCGCCGGCGCCGCCGCGACGGCCGTTGGCGTATCGAGCCAGGCGACCTCCTCCAATGCTGTCGCGATCGGCAGCTTCAGCCAAGCGACGAATAGCGCCGCCACCGCCGTCGGAAACGGCGCCCGGGCTACGGGAAACAGTTCGCTCGCGCTGGGTGCACAGGCTCTGGCGATCGGCAGCAGCACGGTTGCGGTCGGTCAGGGCGCCGGCGCCGGTTCAACCGTGGCCAATTCAAGTTCGGTCGCGATGGGCGTCGCGGCCGGCACGCTCGTGAGCGGCGCCCAGAACACCGCCATTGGCGGCGGCGTTCCCAGCGTCATGAGGGGCGCCGGCTCGGGGGTCTCTGGAACACGCAACCTCGCCTTGGGAACCGGCGACGGCGCCGTCACCTATGACGGGACACTGCAGGCCTCGGCGGGCAACCTCGTCACGGGCAACGACAATATCGCGATCGGCACCAACGCCGGTATCGGCGTCGCCAGCAACGCCACGACGTCGATCGGCAAGAACGCGCTGGCGACAGGGACCAATGGCGCGGCCATCGGAAGCGGGGCCGCCGCGACCGGGCTGAACTCGGTCTATTTCGGCGCGCGCACCATTTCGGGCACGGGCGCCATCGCGGAAAGCGCCGTCGCCATCGGCACCGACGTGACGGCGTCTCAGACCAACGCCATTGCGATAGGACGCCAAAGCGTGGCATCGGCGCTTAACAGCGCCGCGATTGGTCCTGCCGCCAATGCGACGGCGCAACACGCGGCGGCGTTTGGCCCGAACGCCAATGCTTCCGGCGACTTCGCCCTCGCCCTGGGCAATTTGGCGGTGTCAGGCGGAGTCGGTTCTGTCGCGGCGGGCTCGGGAGCCCAGAGCGCGGGGGCCTCGTCCGTGGCGGTCGGCAACAACGCCGCCGCGTCAGCCACCAACGCCATCGCGCTCGGCCTGGGCTCGGTCGCGTCCGGGGCGAACTCCATCTATATCGGCACGCGCCCGACCGGGGGGACGGCGAGCGCCGGCGCCGCGAACGCCGTCGCCATCGGCACGGATGTGGGCGCATCCCAGGCCGACACCACGGCGATCGGCCACCTCGCCATCGCCACCGGCGCGAGCGGCACCGCCATCGGCTCGTATTCCTTCGCCACGGCCACCAACGACGTCGCTCTGGGCTTTAACGCCGTATCAGACGGCGGACAGGCCGGCGGGGTGGGAGGCGCGACCGCGCTGGGGAACAATTCCTTCGCGGGCGGATCTAACGCCATTGCGATGGGGACCAACACCCTCGCCGACTCCGCCGACGCCGTCGCCATCGGCAGCAGCTCCACCGCCACGGGCGGCAAGGCGGTTGCGGTCGGGGCGGGCAACGTCGCCAGCGGCGACGGCGCGGTGGCGATCGGCGATCCCAACACCGCGACCGGCAACGGCGCGGTGGCCAGCGGCAAGGACAACACCGCCACCGGCGACGGCTCGGTGGCGATGGGCAACACCAACATGGTCGGCGGCGGCGGCCAGGCGGTCAGCACCGCCGGTACGGCGGCGCAGGGCGCGGTCGGCATCGGCTACCAGAACACCGTCGTCGGCCAGGGCAGCGTCGCCATCGGCAACACCAGCAGCGCGCTGGCGGCCGGCGCCCTGGCCTTCGGCGACACGGCGGTGGCCAACAACGCCCGCGACATCGCGCTGGGCTCGGGGTCGGTCACCGCCACGGCGGTCGGCACGACCAGCGCGGTAATCGGCGGGGTCACCTACAACTTCGCCGGCACGGGCCCGACCAGCACGCTGAGCATCGGCGCGCTCGGCGCCGAGCGGACGATCACCAACGTCGCGGCAGGCCAGCTCAACGGCGGCTCGACCGACGCGGTCAACGGCTCGCAGCTGTTCGCCACCAACCAGGCGGTGACCACGCTGAGCAATACGGTGACGGCCACCGCCATCCACTATCTCAGCGTCAATGACGGCGGCGTGACGGGCGGCAACTACAGCAACAACGGCGCGACCGGATCAAATTCGATCGCCATGGGATCGGGCGCGGTTTCGGCCGCATGGAACAGCGTCGCCATCGGCAACGGCGCTGTCAATCAGGCCGTGGGCATACCCAGCCAGACCACTGGCTCGGTTGCGCTCGGCGATTCGGCGCGGACCACTGCGGGCGTCGCAACGGCTATCGGGGGAAGAGCCACAGCCGGCACCGGCGGCGTCGCGCTTGGGAACGCGGCGATCGGAAGCGGCACCTTCGCCATTGCGATAGGAGCGACCTCCTCAGACCAGCCGACCGGGGCAAGTGCGACGGGAATCGGGGCCATTGCCATCGGTGGCGGGAACCCTGCGAGCGGCGTCCTCGGGACTCCAGCGTCCGCCTCCGGCATTCGCGCTATCGCCATTGGCCAGAACACGACGGCCAACTTCAGCCAGTCGCTCGCCTTGGGCTACAGGGCCACGGTCGGCAGCGCATCTTCGGTCGCGGTGGGCGACCTCGCCAGCACCGGCGCGACCGGCGTGAACGTGGCCATCGGCAATGCGAGCACCGCCAACGCCGGTACGGCCAGCGGCGGCGCGGTGGCGATCGGGCGCTCCAACACCGCCTTCGGCGACGGCGCGGTGGCGATCGGCGATCCCAGCTACGCCAGCGGCGCGGGCGCCTTCACCGGCGGCGCCAACAACATCGCCAACAGCGACGGGACCGCCACAGCGACCGTCGCCAACCAGGCCAACGGCGCCGTCGCGATCGGCAACAACAACCGCGCGATCGGCCAGGGCAGCATCGCGCTCGGCAACGGCTCGACCGCCGGCGCGGCCGGCCTCGCGGGCAATGTCGCGCTCGGCAATGGCGCGACGGCGATCGCCAGCGCCGGCGACATCGCGCTGGGCTCGGGCAGCACGACCAGCGCGGCGGTCGGCACGGCCGCGGCGACAATCGGCGGCAACGCCTACAGCTTCGCCGGAACCACCCCGCTCAGCACGGTCAGCATCGGCGCTCTCGGCGCCGAGCGGACGATCACCAACGTGGCGGCGGGCCGGCTCAATGGCGGTTCAACCGACGCGGTCAACGGCTCGCAGCTGTTCGCCACCAACCAGCAGGTGACGATCAACACGACCAATATCGCGACCAACACCGCCGCGATCACCAACCTGACCAACAGCGTCACCAATGGGACGGCCGGTCCGGTGCAACAAACCGGCGCGGCCAATCAGCTGGCGCTGGTGGCGCCTGGCGCCACGGGCGCCGCGCCCGGTGCGGCCCAGAACCTGACCAACCTGGCGGCCGGCGCGCTGTCGGCGACCAGCACCGACGCGGTCAACGGCTCGCAGCTCTACGCCACCAACCAGCAGGTGACGACCAACACCACGGACATCGCCAATCTCAACAGCACAGTCACCAACATCAACAGCGGCGCGGGCATCAAATATTTCCATGCCAGTTCGATCCTCGCCGACAGCCAGGCCCTGGGAACCGACAGCGTCGCCATCGGCCCGAACGCGGTGGCCAACAACGCCGGCGACATCGCGCTGGGCTCGGGCAGCACGACCAGCGCGGCGGTCGGCACGGCCGGGGCGACGATCGGCGGCAACGTCTACAGCTTCGCTGGAACCACCCCGCTCAGCACGGTCAGCGTCGGTGCGGCCGGCGCCGAGCGGACGATCACCAATGTGGCGGCGGGCCAGCTCAATGGCGGCTCGACCGACGCGGTGAATGGTTCCCAGTTGTTCGCCACCAACCAGCAGGTGACGACCAACACCGCCGATATCGCCGGCAACACCACCGCGATCACCAACCTGACCAACAGCGTCAACAATGGGACGGCGGGTCCGGTGCAGCAGACCGGAACGGCCAACCAGCTGGCCCTGGTGGCGCCGGGGGGAACCGGCGCCGCGCCGGGCGCGGCCCAGAACCTGACCAATGTGGCGGCGGGCGCCGTGTCGTCGACCAGCACTGACGCGGTCAACGGCTCGCAGCTCTACGGCGTCAGCCAGAGCATCGCGGACAATCTGGGCGGCGGCTCGACGGTCAATCCGGACGGAACCGTCACCGGACCGACCTACACCATCCTGGGCGGCAACTATACGACGCTGTTCGACAGCCTCACGGCGGTCGATGGCGGCCTGACCAGCCTCACCAACCAGCTCACCACCATCAACAACGGCGGCGGCATCAAGTATTTCCGCGCCAGCTCGATCCTCGCCGACAGCCAGGCGGTTGGGACCGACAGCGTGGCGGTCGGCCCGCAGGCGGTGGCCAACAACACCGATAGCGTCGCCCTGGGCAACAACGCGGTCGCCAGCATCGACGGCGCCCTGGCGCTGGGCTCCGGCTCGGTCGCTGATCGGGCGATCGCGCCGGTCTCGGGCACGATCGCGGCCGGCATCGGTTTCGTGCCCTACAACACCACGGATGCGACGCTGCTGGGCGCTGTCTCGGTCGGCAACGCCACGACCAGCCAGTATCGCCAGATCACCAATGTCGCCGACGGCACCAGCGCACAGGATGCGGTGACCCTGCGCCAGCTGCAGGGCGCCATCGGCTCGGTCTCGGTGACGCCGGTGCGGTACTTCCACGCCAACTCGACGGCGGTCGACTCGCTGGCGGTCGGGCAGGACTCGGTGGCGGTCGGCCCGACCACGGTCGTCAACGGCGACAACGGCATCGGCATCGGCAATGGCGCGGTCGTGCAGATGACCGCTCCGGGCGGAACCGCCATCGGCCAGAACGCCCAGGTTTCGCAGGCCGACGGCATCGCCCTGGGCACCAACTCGATCGCCAACGGCATCCAGTCGATCGCCATTGGCCCCGGCGCCAACGCCAGCTTCTCGGGCAGCGTCGCCCTGGGCGCGGGCGCGACGACCGCGATCGGTTCGCGGACCGGTTATGCGGGTTACGGCCTGGCCGCGCCGCTGAACTCGGCGGGCGAGGTCTCGGTGGGCAGCGCCGGCGCCGAGCGGCAAATCACCAATGTCGCGGCCGGGTCGGCCCCGACCGACGCGGTGAACGTCAGCCAGCTCAACCAGGTCGCCCAGAACACCGCCAGCGCGCTGGGCGGCGGAGCCTCTTACGACCCGACGACCGGAGCCTATACCGCGCCCACCTACACAGTGGGCGGGAACACTTACACCAGTGTCGGGGACGCCCTGGGCGCCCAGACGACGGCGGTCACCAACCTGGACGGCCGGGTGACCACGGTCGAGAACACCGTCACCAATCTCGGCTCCAACGTCACCAATCTCGGCGACAGCGTGGCGGCCGGCCTGGGCGGCAATTCGAGCTACAACGCCACGACCGGCGCGGTGACCACCAGTCTCAACGTCGGCGGCGCCAACTACAGCAGCGTCAACGACGCGCTGCAGGCCCTGAACCAGACGGCGGGCGCAGGCTGGAACATCCAGGCCAACGGCGGCCCGGCCACCAACGTCCCGTCCAACGGCACCCTCAACGTGACCGCGGGGACAAACACCGTGGTCACCCTCAACGGCGCTCAGCTGCAGATCGCCATGGCCGACAACCCGACCTTCAACGGGGTGATCAACGCCAACGGCGGCCTGACCGTGGGCCAGAACACCAGCGTGGACATGGGCGGCAATGTGGTCCGCAACGTCGGGGCGGGCGCGGTGACCGCCACCTCGACCGACGCGGTGAACGGCTCGCAACTTCACCAGGTCCAGCAACTGGCCAGCAATTCGGTACAGTACGACGCCGGCGGCAATGCGGTGACGTTCAATCCGGGCGGTCAGGCGACGACGCTGCACAATGTCGCCGCTGGCGTGGCGCCGACCGACGCGGTCAACGTCCAGCAGCTCAACGACGGGCTGTCGAACGCGATCTCGACCGCCAACGCCTACACCGATGCTCGGATGCAGGGCTTCGTGGTCGACATGTCAAAGGCGCGGCGCGAGGCCTTCGCCGGCAACGCGGGCGCGCTGGCGGCGGCGGGCCTGCCCCAGGCCTATGAACCGGGCCGCAGCATGCTTTCCCTGGGCGCGGGCACCTATGGCGGGCAATCCGCCTTCGCCATGGGCCTGTCGCGGATCATGGACGACGGCCGCACCATCCTCAAGGCTGGCGCGACCTACGACACCCAGGAACGCACCGGCGCCAATCTCGGCATCGGCTTCCAGTTCTGATCCCGCCATCATTTGCCCCGTTCCAAAGGAGGACACCATGAAAGCCAAGCGCCTCGCCCTTGCGATCCTTTCAGGACTCAGCCTCGCGAGCCCGGTCGCGGCGGTCGCTCGCGACACCCCTTCCCCATCCGCGACGACCTATGTGGCGTCGGTCGATCCCGCCGCCTTCCACGAGGTTCCGGGCGAGCGTGACAAGCTGGGCGTGACGGTCAGCCCGACGTCCGTGCGGCTGATCACGCCCGGGGTCGACAAGTTCAGCATCTATCCCCTGCTGGGCCCGCCGCACTTCGCGGAGAGCGTCCGGCGGCGGTGGAACTACGTCCTGTTCTTTCCCGTCGCGCCCGGCAGCGTGGAACGCGTACGCTGCAGGATGGAGATTCGCTTCACCCGCCCGCCTGGGCACTACAATGTCACCGTGTCCGAGGTGGTCTGGCAGGAGAAATCCTGCGCGGACCGGGTCGCGGCCGCGGGCTGATCGGGCGAGGACGACATGCGTTTGATCGGGGGACTGGTCATTGGCCTGGCAATGGTGGTCGGTGCTCCAGCATCCGCCCAGACCTTCGGGCCGCCCATCACCGGCATGTGCCTTCTGTCGCGCGTCGGGGCGATCGGCGCCTCGCGCGCCGGCCAGTCGATGCAGGTGCAGCTGCGCCAGCTGCAGGCCTCGCTGAACAGCGAGCTGGCGCAGCGGCGGGCGTCGCTCGACGTGCAGCGCCGGGCGCTTGAGGGGCGGCAAGCGGCGATCGCGCCGATCGAGTTCCAGAGGCAGCTGGCGGGCCTCAACCAGCAGGCCCAGGCGCTGGAGCAGCAGCAGAACGCGCGGTTCATCGCCGCCCAGACCCGCGCCCAGCAGCAGGTCGACCGCGCCCTCAACGACGCGCTCACCCGCGTCATCACCCGCAGCGCCTGCAGCGTGGTGATGGAACGTGACAACGCCTACGGCTGGAACAATGCGATGGACATCACGCCGGCGACCGCCCGTGAAATGGATGGCGTTCTACAGGCCGTCACGATCCAGTGAGCGAAGATCGGACGCGATCTGACCCTTTTTCCTGGGCCTGGGTCCAAAGGCGTTCAAACGCGCGAAGATCCGCCGTGTCCCACCCTTCGATGAAGACGTCCCGAAGCGGTTGCAAGAGCCTCAGCGCTTGCATCGTCTTCCCTTGCACGAGCCAGAGCTCCGCCAAATCGTGCGCGACCCGCAGCTCCCAGCCCCGCGCGCCCTGGTCTCGGCTGATGCGCAACGCCTCGCCCAGCAACCGTTCGGCCTCTTCCAGTCCATCGGGGTCTTGCGACCGAACGATACGGGCGCGAAGACGAAGCAGCTCCGGCAAGGCGAAGGCTTCGCCGTTCCTGCGGCACCGCGCCAGCGTGGCGTCGAGCGTGCGGAGGGCTTTGTCAGGCTGGCCGCTGAGCAAGAGACCGTGCGCCAGGGACTGTTCGAAGGCAGTGGTCAGCAGCTCGTAGCGGGCGGCGTGCAGACGCGTCAGACTCTCCTGGATCCAGGCCAGGCCGTCTCTGGCCAGCCCGGTTTCGATCGCCCGCACGCCCCTCTGCCCCAGGGCGACGGCGATATAGGGCACGAAGCCGTTGACCTCCGCGATCTGGGCGAAGGCGTCCAAACTCGCCCCAGCCTGAGCCTCGTCGCCCGTCCAGACATAGATCGAATGGCTCCAGATCAAGGCGATGCAGCGCGTGACCGGATGGTCGAGGGCGATGGCCTCGATCTCGGTTTGCAACGCCAGCCGCCGCGCCTGGTCGGGCAGGCCCTGCAACCACAGAACCCGCGAGAGCGCGATGCCCGATCGGTTGCGATGATCGAAGCCGTAATAGAGCGTGCGGCTGCGCTCGGACGGCGCGCTCTTCTGGAGCGAGGTCTCCAACTCCCGTCGGGCCCTGACCTGATCCCCGAAAAGATGATGCGACACGCCGGCCAGCGAGGCGGCCAGGCCGATCGCTTCGGGGTGGCCGACGCTTTCGGCGATGTCCAACGCCTGCTCGGCCCAGGTCAGGGCCTGCTCGAACTCGCCTATTCGCTCATGGAAGATGTGAAGCCGGCCCAGCAGCCGCAGCTGATTCCAGCGATCCCCCAGCCTGATCGCGATGTCGAACGCCCGGCGCAACGCGACACCGGCTTCGGGAGCGTTGCCCCGCGTGAACATGAGGGTCAGGCCGAGGGCGGCCTGCAGCTCCATCTCCACCGCCGTATCGCGAAACTCGTCGTCCAGGCTCTGGACCGCCCGCTCGCACCAGGCGCGGCCTTCCACGAACAGCGAGAGATAGGCGAAGAGCGGAACGCTGGCGGCCACCAGAGAGGTGGCCAACGCTAGATCGCCGCGGGTCCCGAAGCTCCAGTCGAGGGCGTCGCGGATATTGCCCATCTGGCCGGACATCATGGCCGCGCCAGCGAAGATATCCTCAGGCGTCTCGCCCAATCCGGCCATCCTGTCGCGGAAGAAACGCGCATGACGCTGGCGAACCGTGTCCAGTTCGACCTCGCCGCGTTCATTCAGCTTGGCCTTGGCATAGGCCCGTGTAGTCTCAAGCAGGCGATAGGCCTCGGGACAGTGGGTCCGGTCCGGCGTGACCAGGCACTTGGATGTAAGCTCCTCGAACGCGGCGACGACTTGCGCCTGATCCAACTCGTCGTCAGAGACAACGGTCAAGGCCGCCTGGAGCGAGAACGGGCCCCGAAAAACCGACAGCCTTTCCAGGGTGCGCCGTTCAGATTGGTTCAAGAGCTCGTAGCTCCAATCCAGCGTGGCCTGAAGGGTCTGCTGCCTGGGCTGGGCGGTGCGTCGTCCCGCCCAGTTCAGCGCGAACCGCTCGCCCAGCATGGCGCTGGTCGTCGCGAGCCCGTGGGCGGCCACGCGCACCGCGGCCAGCTCGATGGCCAGCGCCATGCCATCGAGCCGCTGGCACATCTGGGCGATCGCTCGCGCGTCCTCGACGTCCACCGCCAGGGCGCTGTTGGCGGCGGACGCTCGTTCCACGAAGAGCTCGACCGCCGGGAAGGCCAGCAGTTCCCGCAACGAGAGACCCATCGTATCGCTCGGAAATGGCAGGGCGCCCAGCCAGTGCACGTGTTCGTCGCGCGCGCGCAGCGGTTCCCGGCTCGTAGCCAGCACGCTGATCTTCGGAGCCGTTTCCCGGATGCGTTCGACGACGGCGCAAACGGCGTCGATCAGGTGCTCGCAGTTGTCGAGGATCAGCACGATGTCCTGGGTCCGAACGTGACCCAGCACGACCGTCATCGGGTCTTCGGTCTGCACCGGTATGCCGAGCGCACCCGCCAGGGCCGACGGGATCAGCGCGCCATCGGCCAGGGCCGCCAGGTCGACGAAGCGCACGTGGCGGCCATGCTCACTGGCCAGCCGGTAGCCGACCTCGACCGCCAGAGTGGTCTTGCCCATACCGCCGGGGCCAACGACCGTGAATAGGCGCGGCTGAGCGAAGCCGTCCAGAATGCGCTCGACATCCGACTCCCGGCCGATCAACCGCGTGCGAACCGGCAGCGCGCCCGCCGCCCTTAGCGACAGCTCCGCAACGGCGTTTCTGGGCGGCGCCGAAACGACGTCTGCGACATCCCTGACCGTTCCGACGAACGCGTAGCCGACACCGACCTGGGTGGCGATATAGCGCTCGTCGCCCTCCCCGTCGCCCAAGAGCTTACGCAAGCTGGTCATGTGGAAGCGCAGACTCGTGTCCTCGACGGTCCGGCCTGGCCAGACGCGGTCGAAGAGTTCCCGCTTGGACATCACGCGTCCGGGCTGCTCGACCAGCGCGATCAGCAGGTCCAGCGCCCGGCCGCCGATCTCGACGGGCGCTCCGTTTCGCATCAGCAGCCGTTTGTGGGGCGCCAGCTCGAAGGGTCCGAAGGCGAGCCGACCGACCTCAACGTCGGAAAATGCACGCTCCAAGAGGGGCCCCTTCATCGTGTTCAGGCGCGTGTCCGCCTTCAAGCCGAGTTCGCCCTAACTAGGGGAATTCGTCCGGATCGATCAATCGGCCAGACATCGCAGCGGTCATTCTCTCCCTCAGGGCCGGCTAGGCCCCGGCCGATTCCATGTGCGTCGGTTGCGGGTGAAGATCGAGGAACGGATGAGTCCACAATGGTATCGAACGCTCGACCTCCAAGGACGTCGAACGTTCTGGACGGCGTTCACCGGCTTCGTCCTGAACGCCTTGGCCATACAACTCTATCCGTTGCTGCTGCCGACCATCGCCGCCGCCTGGAGACTCGACGCCCTTCAGGCCGGCGTGATCGCCAGCGCCACCCTGGTCGCCTCGACGGCGGGCGGCTGGATCGCTGGCGCGCTGTCGGATCGTTGGGGGCGCGTGCGGGTTCTGCAGGCGACAATCCTGCTGTTCGCGGCGGCGACGCTGATGTGCGCAGTCTCTCGCGACGCGGTCCAACTGACGATCGCCCGGGCGCTCCAGGGGGCGGCGTTCGGCGGAGAATGGGCTGTCGGCATCGTGCTTGTCGCCGAGGCCGCCGCCCCGGCGACGCGTGGCCGCATGGTCGGCGCCGCGCAAAGCGCCTGGGCCGTCGGCTGGGCTCTGGCGGCGGGCGGCGTGTTCGCCGCGGTCTCGCTCCATGATCCCGTATCCGGATGGCGGGCGACGTTCGGCTTGGCCGCCATTCTGGCTCTGGGCGTACTGCTTCTGCGCCATCGCCTTCCCACCCCGCCCGCTGCCAAGCGCGACGGATCGCCAGCGGTCTGGCGCGGCCTCTTCGCCCGCCCTTACGCCTACGCCACGTTCCGCGGCGCCCTTCTGGCCATCGGATTGCACGGCGGATACTGGGCGCTCGCCATCTGGCTGCCCACACTGCTGCGTTTTGGACCTGCGACCGACCGCGCCGAGGCGGGCCGCCAGCTGGCCGTGCTGATCGGCGGCTCGTTTCTGGGCTATTTCGGCGGTTCCTGGCTCAGCGACCACCTCGGTCGGCGCATGGCCTTGTTGGCCCTCGCCGTGACGGCGGCCCTGTTCGTCCCGATCTATTTCGCCCTGCCCCACGCAAAGGTCCTGGCCGTCATTCTGAGCTTCCCGCTTGGCTTCCTGGCCACGGGCATGTTCAGCGCCAGCGGACCCGTGCTGGCCGAACTCTACCCGACCGCGCTTCGCGGCTCGGGCCAAGGCTTCTGCTACAACCTAGGCCGCGGCGTGGGCGGGGTGGCGACCGGCTTCATCGGCGCGGGCGTCGTCAAGATCGGTCTCGCGCCCATGCTGACCGTCTTCGTGACCGGCGCCTACGGCCTGGTCGCCCTGGCGGCCCTCCTCCTGCACGAAACCCGAGGCCGCTCCCTGGCCGACGAAGACTCCTAGGTCTCCGCGAGAACTCACGGCGTCTCACGACGCCTAACACGCCAAATCATCCGGCTCGAGCAAGAGTGGGTTCGCGGTCGATGGCCGCTGCGCGTCCCCGCGCAGGTTTTCATCCCAGGCCCCCGGGAATTCATTCATGCCCAAGTTGCTCAGCGCGCTCGCCGTCGTCCTGGCCCTCAGCGGCTCCGCGGCGCTCGCCGCACCGCCACGCCAGCCCGTCACAATCGTCCTCGTCCACGGCGCCTTCGCCGAATCCGCCAGCTGGAACCGGGTCGCCGCTCAGTTGAAGGCCGACGGCTACCACGTGATCGCGGCCGCCAATCCTCTGCGCGGCGTCAAGGACGACGCCGCTTCGGTCGGCCGGGTCGCCGCCGCGGTGCAGGGGCCGGTGGTGCTCGTCGGCCATTCCTATGGCGGCGCGGTGATCAGCGACGCCGGCGCGACGCCGCCAAACGTCAAGGCGCTGGTCTTCGTGGCCGCCTTCGCCCCTGACGCCGGAGAGAACGCGCTGGAACTGACCGGCCGCTTCCCGGGCGGCACTCTGGGCCAAGCCCTGGCCCCGCCCATCATGCTGCCCGACGGAAGCAAGGACCTCTACATCGACCAGGACAAGTTCGGCGGCCAGTTCGCCGCCGATGTCGCGCCGCAGGAATCGGCGCTGATGGCCGCCACCCAGCGCCCGGTGCGCGACGCAGCCTTGACCGAGGCCTCGGGCCCGCCCGCCTGGCGGCGCCTGCCCTCCTGGTTCGTGTACGGGACCGGCGACAGGAACATCCCGCCCGCCGCCCTCGGTTTCATGGCCAAGCGCGCGGATTCCAAGAAGACGGTGGTGATCGACGGCGCCTCGCACGTCGTCATGGTCTCGCATCCCAAGGCCGTCGCCGAACTGATCGAGGCCGCGGCGACTTC
Source organism: Caulobacter sp. BK020 (assembly GCF_004342605.1). GTDB lineage: Bacteria > Pseudomonadota > Alphaproteobacteria > Caulobacterales > Caulobacteraceae > Caulobacter. The sequence goes on along the minus strand of NZ_SLZL01000002.1, from coordinate 275,412 downwards.
GCAGCCGTAGGCGGCGCCGGCGGCGATCTGCCCGCCGCCGGACCTTCGCTCTTCGGAGGGCGTGAGACCTCACGTCCCTTCACGAACCCAGGCGACAAGACCAAGCGGCCCCGGGCCCAGTTTCCTTACGGCTTCAACACGAAGGCGACACGCCATGACCCATGACTTTCCCGCCCTCGCCATCGACGCACGCCGGCGACGCCTGATCGGTGCGATGGCCCTGACTGCCGCGACCGCTGTATTGACGCAAGCCGATCGCGTCCTGGCCGCAACGGCCGCCAAGGCCCTGCCATTCGGCGGCCTCAAGCAGATCGACGCCGGCGTGCTCAGCGTCGGCTACGCCGAGCTGGGGCCGGCCACAGGGGCCCCGGTGCTGCTGCTGCACGGCTGGCCCTACGACATCCATGCCTTCGCCGAGGTCGGTCCTCGGCTGGCGGAGGCCGGCTACCGTGTGATCATCCCGCACCTGCGGGGCTACGGCTCGACGCGATTCCGGTCGGCCGCCACCCCGCGCAACGGCCAGCAGATGGCGCTAGCCGCCGACGGCCTGGCCCTGATGGACGCCCTGGCGCTGCGGCAGGCGATCGTCGCCGGTTTCGACTGGGGCGCGCGGACCGCCGACATCATGGCCGCCCTCTGGCCGGAACGCTGCAAGGCCCTGGTCAGCGTCAGCGGCTACCTGATCGGCAGCCAGCAGGCCAACAAGGCGCCGCTGCCGCCCAAGGCCGAACTGGCCTGGTGGTATCAGTTCTACTTCGCCACCGAGCGTGGACGCGAGGGTTATGCCGCCAACACCCACGCCTTCGCCAAGCTGATCTGGCAGCTGGCCTCGCCGCAGTGGAAGTTCGACGATCCGACCTTCGAGCGCAGCGCCGCCTCGCTCGACAATCCCGACCATGTCGACATCACCATCCATAACTACCGCTGGCGGCTGGGTCTGGCCGACGGCGAGCGTCAGTACGACGATCTTGAGCGCCGACTGGCCGCCGGGCCCGCGATCAGCGTGCCGACCATCACGATGGAAGGCGACGCCAACGGGGCTCCGCACCCCGAGCCGGCCAGCTACGCCAAGAAGTTCACCGGCAAGTACGCCCATCGCCTGATCGCCGGCGGCGTCGGTCACAACCTGCCGCAGGAGGCCCCGGCCGCCTTCGCCCAGGCCGTGATCGACGTCGATCGCTTCTAGGCGGGAGCGCCCTCATGTTCTCCTCCTCGACACTGGCGGTCGGCGGCGTCGCCGCCATGGCCGTCGGCCTGTGCTGGGCCTGCGCGCCGACCAAGGCTCCATCCGCGGCCTCCCCGATCTATGGCGTGACCGTTCCAGACGGCTATCGCGACTGGACCCTGGTCGCCCCGGCCCAGGAAGCCGCGCCCCTGGACGAGCTGCGGGCGGTCGTCGGCAACCGAAAGGCGCTGAAGGCCTACCGCGCCGCGGCTCGGTCGTTCCCCGACGGGACGGTGCTGGTGAAGCTGGCGTGGAAACATACGTCCTCGCCGGACTTTCCGCCGGCCTCGATCCCGGGCGCCGCGACGACGATCCAAGTCATGGTCAAGGACTCCAGGCGCTACGCCGCGACCGGCGGCTGGGGCTTTGGGCGGTTCGTGAACGGCCAGCCCGTCGACAAGGCCCAGCACGAGACCTGCTTCGCCTGCCACGCCGCCCGCGTGAAGGACCGTGACTACGTCTTCACACGATACGCGCCCTGACGCGCGGCTGACCTCTTCCCCTTTTTCTCTGTCAAGCTCCACGGAGTTCCCAGTGACGTCCCCCCTCCTTCCGGCCAACCGGCGTACAGTGGTCGGCGGCCTCGCCGCGGCCGGCGCCGCCGCTCTCGCCCCCAGCCTGACCAAGGCCGCTTCGCCGGCGATACGCCCCTTCAAGGTGGCGATCCCCGAGACCGACGTCCTGGCCATGAAGCGCCGCATCGCCGCCACGCGCTGGGCCGACGCCGAACCGGCGGGCGACGACAGCCAAGGCGTGCGCCGCCAGACCCTGGAGCCGCTGATGCGCTACTGGGCGAGCGGCCACGACTGGCGCAAGATCGAGGCGCGGCTGAACGCCCTGCCGATGTTCGTGACGCAGATCGACGGCCTGGACATCCAGTTCATCCATCTTCGCTCGCGTCACGACGGCGCGATGCCGATGATCATGACCCACGGCTGGCCGGGCTCGATCCTGGAGTTCCTGAAGGCCATCGCCCCCCTCACCAACCCGACCGCCCACGGCGGCAAGGTCGAGGACGCCTTCCATCTGGTGATCCCATCGATCCCGGGCTTCGGCTTCTCGGCCAAGCCTAAGGTCGCAGGCTGGGGCTCGGACCACATCGGCCGGGCCTGGTCGGCCCTGATGCTGCGCCTGGGCTATGATCGCTATGTCTCGCAGGGCGGCGACTGCGGCTCGGTGATCTCCCAGCGCATGGCGTTGCAGAAGGTGCAGGGTCTGGTCGGCATTCACCTCAACATGCCCGCCGTGGTTCCCGCCGACATCGCCCGGACCCTGGCCGCCGGCGATCCCGCCCCCGCCAGCCTTTCGGCCAAGGAGCGCGCCGCCTTCGACCAGCTGGAGGCGTTCTATCGCGACAACGCCGCCTATGCCGAGATGATGAACACCCGTCCCCAGACCATCGGCTATTCACTGGTCGACTCGCCCGTCGGCATGGCGGCCTGGATGTACGAGAAGATCGCGCAGTGGACCTATAGCGGCGGCGATCCCCTGAAGGTCCTGACCCGTGACGAGATCCTTGACGACCTGTCGCTGTACTGGCTGACCGCAACCGGCGCCTCGGCCGCCCGGATCTATTGGGAAGATCACACCAACAACTTCAACGCCCGCGGGATCATCGACCTGCCGGTCGCCGTCAGTGTCTTTCCCGGCGAGATCTTCCGCGCGCCCAGGACCTGGGCCGAGCGCTGCTACCGTGACCTGATCTACTTCCATGAAGCCTCGAACGGCGGCCACTTCGCGGCCTGGGAGCAGCCCGCGCTGTTCGCCGAAGAAGTGCGCGCCGCCTTCCGTTCGCTGCGCTGATCCCAGCTCCACAAGGAACCGACACCATGAGCACCGCTCTCCGCACCCTCTATACAGGCAAGGTCCATGTCGCCGGCGGTCGCGAAGGCGCAGCCCGCAGCGCCGATGGCCGCCTGGACATCAAGCTGTCAACGCCCGGCGGTCCCGGAACGGGCGCCAACCCCGAGCAACTGCTGGCCGCCGGCTGGTCGGCCTGCTTCGAAGGCGCGATCGCCATCGCCGCCAAGCAGATGAAGCTCACCCTGCCCGAAGCGCCGTCGATCGACGCCGAGATCGATCTCAATCTCGACGACGACGGCTACGCCCTTGCCGCCAGGCTGAACGTCGCCCTGCCCGGCCTGCCACGAGACATGGCCCAGGCGCTCATCGAGGCCGCTCACCGGACCTGCCCCTACTCCAAGGCGTTGGCGGGCAATATCGACATCGCGATCACCCTGGCTTGAGTCCGACGGCCAGGTCGATGGACATGGCCCCTTCGCGCACCTCACGGCGCAGCGGCAAGTCCGACTGCGCCAAGAAGAGCGATCTGAGTCGGATGAGCACGGTCGTTCGCCGGCATGGCGAAGAGCCGCGCTCATCCGACCGCCCTCCCCCAAGGGCGAGGCGTGGCGATCGATGGCTATCGAGCCGCCCTGGCCTGAACCTTCCCGATCGCGGCGAGGATCATGATTTTTCCGCGTCCAGCGCGTCGGCGATCATCCGCTTGGCGGCCTCGTATCGACTGGGCGCGTCGGGAATCTGCTGGGCCTTGGCGTTGACGTCCCGGGCGATCGCCTCGGCCGCCGCCTGGTCGATCGCGCGCCGCAGGTCGTCCAAGCGCCGGTCGGCGGCGGCCAGGCTGGCCCAGAAGCTTTTGTCCTGCGCGGTCGGTTCCCATTCGGCACCGACCTCCGACTTGGGCGCGAAAGGCGGGACTTCGACCATCGCCGTCGGCGTGGTCGCCTCGTCTCCGGAAATCAGGCTTCTGGCGCGAGCCAGGAGCGCGCCCGGGATCTTGAGCAGCGGCACGTCAGGCGACGACATGGATCTTGCGCTCGCAGTCGCGGACCGCCGACTTCGCGAAACCCATGACCATTTCCGCCACGCGGGTCAGGTCGGTTTCGGCCACGCCGTGGTCGCGCGCCCAGATCCTTACGGCGTGCTTGAGGATGCTTGCGGCAGGGTCGGAGGCGAGCGCGCCGGGGCGCGCGTCGTCGGCGGCCCGAAATTCCTTGATGACAGCTGCGTCGAGAGACATGGCGAGGTTCCTGATGCAACGTGGGGGCCGCACTGGAACATCGGCGCGACCTGGAAACGCGTTCGGCGAATGGGCCCGACCGATGGGGATGATCGGGCCCGAAAAGCCGCTTGGACGACCCGCGGTGACGGGCCGAAAACGGTGCAGGTTGTGGCGGCGCTCCTGCGATGGCGATCGACAGAGGCGTTCCGCAGCCTTCCGGCTGGGGTCGCCGCATCCTGCGAGTCGAACCATGTCCGAGGGCTCGGCGCTTTGAATGTGCGGATTTGCACATCGTCGGCGATAAGGGCTTCCGACCACGTCGCGAAGCGGTCAGGCCCGAGCCAGGTTGAAGATCGGGGTCGCCGGAAAGCCCTTGCGCCCCTGGGTGCGGCCGACATAGCCGCAGCGCACCCGGTCGCCGTGGAAGGTGGCCAGCGCACCAGCCAGGGCTTCGCTGACACAGGCCGATCCGGGCGCGACATCGGGCTCGATGCGCGCGGCGACCACCACGTGGGCGCCGATCACGGCCGGGGTCCTGGTCAGCGGATTGGCCCCCAGGTGCACCGGGCCGTAGTGACCGCCGATCCGCAGGCCCAGGCCGCGCGGCAGGCCCAGGGCCCGAAGATCCAGGGCGCGGTGAGCCTCCTGCAACGCCAAGGCCGCGAGGGCGGCGTCGATCGGCTGGTCGAAGACCAGAAACAGGCCGTCGCCCCAGGTCTCGACGTGCCGGGGACCAGCGTCGAGTCCTTCGACGACCTCGGCCATCCGTCCCATCACCGTCTCGAAGAAGGCGGGAATCTGGTCGTCGCGTAGAGACCCGAAGCCCTTCACGTCGGCGAACAGCATGGCTTTCATGGCGCGTGAGCCGGGCTGGCCCACGCGTGGCGGCGGCGCGTGGGACGGCGGCGGGCGTCGGACTGTTATGATCTCCTGCCGACGGCCGCCTTTCGCCCAATAGGCGAGATCCACCGCCACCCCCGCCGGTCCCGCGGCCGGATGGCCATCCCAGACCCCCACCTGGACCGCCTCGGTCGCCAAGGTCTGGGCGCGCAGCACCGCACAGCCCATGGCGATCTGGCTGGCGTAGGCGAAGACCTGCTCGTCGCCGACATAGGGGTCTTGCGAGGCGTAGCGCACCGAGGCGGCGTGGGCGAAACAATGCTCGAACCGTTGAATCCAGTCGGGTCCGAAGGGCGCGACCGACACGGCGACGAAGGACTCCCGGTTCACGGGCAGGACAAGGTGAAGCTCAGCGCCGGCTTCCAGCAAGGCTTCGGCGAAGACGATGTCGGCGCCGGCGGCCAAACCGCCGTAAGCGAAACCGATCCCCTGCTCCCGAACCACGCGGTCCGCCTCGCGACGCAGGTTGCTGTCGAGCCCGCCGCTCAAGGCGCCCTCCCGTGTGGCGTCCAGGATGTGGCCGGTGAAATGGGCGCAGGCCGGCGGCCGGAAGGCTGACAGCCAGGCCGGATCGACGCCCGTCTCACGGCACAGCATTTCCAGTTGGCGCAGCGTCGAGGCATGGGCCGCGAAAGCCCGGGGCGCGCAGGCCTGAGCCCGGTCCATCGCCTCGCGCGCGGCGTCCAGATCACCGAGCAGGAAACTCGCCTCGGCCCGACTGGCCGTCTCGTAATAGGCGGCCTCTCCGGTCAGTCCCACCGGCGGCGGAATCGCCAGGGCGGCGGTCGCCAAGGCTTGGCCGCCCTGCCGGTCGCCGGCGACCAGTGTCATGGTCGCCGCGTTGACGGCGCCGTAGAGGCCGCCGAACCGCTGGAAGAGCGACTGATAGCGACGCGTCGAAGCCCGGGCGAAAGCTGCGCGGCGAGGACCGCGTGCGGCCAAGGCGACATCCTTCAGGAGCCGTGCGCCCAGGGCGATAGCGTCGGGGTCGTCGCCCGCTCGGTCCAGTCCCAGGCGGACATATTCGGCCCGGGCGAAATCCACGGCTCCGGTTCGCGCCAGGCAGAGCACCACAGCGTAGGCGGCGTCACGCGAGACCTCGCCGGCGTCCAGGGCGGCGCGGGCGAGGTCGTAGGCGGCGAGTATCTCACCGCGTTGGATCAGCCCGGCGACCTCGTTCTGGTCGAAGACCGTGAGGGTCAGGGCACCTTGCCCCCGCCGTTTTCGATCTTCGGGTCCAGAATAATGTTCTGCCTGTGCGAGTCGGTCATGAACAGGCTGTAGATGTATTCGCCGACCCGATTGTCTTCATAGTCGATCATGAAGCACGTGAAGGGCTTTTGCGGCACGTCGTACAGCAGCTCGATCCAGGTGTAGCTGGAGAAGTTGATGCCGAAATCGTCCGTAAAGAGGATCGGACGCTTCTGAAATGTCCAGCCGACACGGATGAGCTCATCGCTCAACCGGAAGACCAATCGGCTCGGAGCGTCGAGTTTCAACGACAGCGGAATCGGATTCTGGGGATCGAGAACGTTCATGAAGTTGATGTTGTCGGCGATGCCGACGACCAGTTCGACGATCGGTAGTGGCTCGGTCATGTGAAACCCCCTTGAACAGCGGCGCCATCTGGGCGCGACTCTCTCCAGAATGCAAGGAAACCGGGATGCGCATAGCCCTGTTTTCGCAGGCTCGTCACAATCGCCTGGGCCTGGTCTGACTGGCCCTGGGCTTGGTAGGCGCGCGCCAGGATGTCGAGGCTGGTCGAAGGCAGGGACCCGCGTCGCGGCGACAGGGTCGAGATCGCCGCCGCCGGCCGCCCCGCCGCCAGGTGAGCTGCGCCATAGAGGGCCGTGCGGTCGGCCGCCGTTTCGCGCGATCCCGGCGTGTGGTCCAATCGGTCCAGCAGCGCCAGCGCCAGGCTCCGTTCGCGCATCAGATCACCGTCGAGCCGCGCCAAGGTGATCGCCTGCATGTCCAGCCGCCCGTCAAGGTCGACACGCCAGGTCTTGGCCTCGTCGCCGGTGCGAAGGCCGGCCAGAGTGGCGGCGGCCTGGGCCTGGGCCGAGCGCGCCTGCCCCAGTCGCCCCGACCAGGCGGCGAAATCGACCGCATCCAGCTGGCCGATCAACAGGTATTCGCGCCAGCGGGCGTTGGTCGGGTCCAGGGCCACCAGCTCGCGCAACCCGCTTAGAGCCTGGGCCGAGCGCGCCGCGCCACGCGTGGTCCGGCCCAGATCCAGCTCCAACCGCGCTAGCGCCAGCTGGGCGGCGAGGCTGCGGGCCGCGAGCGGCTTGTCGGACGCCGCCTTGGCCGAGGCCCGGGCCAGTAAGGCCGCCGCGCCCTCCCGCTCGGCATAGGCTTCACGAGGACGCCCCAGCTTGACCAGGGAGTCGGCCACCCAGGCGTGGGCGTCCACCGCGTCGACCAAGCGGTCCTGATCATCGGGAGCCCGGGCCCGTTCGGCCTCGAAGCCGGCCAAGGCGGCGCGGAACGTGGCCAGCGCCTCTTCCGCGCGCCCCTGTTCCAGTAACAGGGTGCCAAGATTGCTCTTGGCGTAGGCGACCTCCAGCCGCCAGTCAGCGCGGGTCGGGTCAAGCCTCACCAGTTTCTGGGCCAGTTCGCCGTAATGTTTGAAGCCGCGCTCGGCTCCGGCCTCGTCGCCCTGACGCCATTGCATATAGGCCAGCCAATAGACGTTCTGCGCCTCGTCGAAGATGCGCTCGCCGTTGTTGGGGGCGCGGAGAGCCAGCTCGTGGGTCGTGGCCGCGGCCTGGCCGAACGCGTCGCGAGCCCCGGCCAGGTCGCCGCGCTGTTCCCGGATCGTGCCCAACAGCGTCTGGGCCTTCGCGCGCTGAGCCAAGGCCCGGTCGTCCAGGCGGTCGGTGCGCGCCTTGCCGTAATAGGCCAGCACCTTGGCGCCGACGCCGTCCAGGACGTCCAGTCGGCCCACCGGCTCCAGCTGTTCGCGCAGATCGCCCAACATGTAGGCCACCAGGGCCTCGGTCTCGTCGCGCTGGTCGCGGGCGATCTGGCGGGACTTCAGGGTGGCGACGGTCATCGCGCCCATCGCGACGGTCACGGCCAAGGCCACGGTGGTGAAGGCGGCCATCACCCGCACGCCGCGGCGAGCGTCGCGCTGAACCAGTTGGTCGAGGCTGACGTCCAGCAGCCGCGCGGCGATCTTCAGCCGCGCCAGGCGCGGTCCGTCGGCGTCGCGTCGCGGGTCCACGGCCAGAGGCTCCACGCCCGTCGGCAAGGCCGCCCGCAAGGCCGGAGGCAACACCTGAGCCAGGGGCGCCGCCTTCGGCGTCGTCGGCGCGATCACGCAGATGATCTGGCCAAGACCGTGATCGCGCAGGAAGTAGGCCGCCTCCTGGTCCACCCAGCGCGACCCGGCCGAGGCCGGGGAACAGAGCACGATCAGGGCGTCGGAACGGTCCAGCGCGTCGCGGATCACCCCGCCCAGGTCCGGCGAGGCGCTCAGCTCGTCGCGGTCCCGGAAGATCGGCGTCAGGCGCCGCATGGCCGCCGCGCCGCCGCTCGTGGTCAGGCGGCGCGGCGCGCGGTAGGTTTCCAGCGCGCGATGCAGCCATTCGGCGGCTTTGCGGTCCTGGTGGCTATAGCTGATAAAGGCCCGGTAGCGCGGTCGGCTGTCCATTCGTCGTCCCCGGATCGACTGTGCAGGAGCGTTCTCGATGGCCGTGATTCCCCCCTCGTCCCCGCTCGCCCCGAGCCATACGCCAATCACGTCTCCACCAGAAGGCGACTATCGCGCCAACCGGCTGTTCCGGCACATGGTGCGCGAGGAGATCGAGGCGCTGGCCCCACAAATCGAGCACCTTCACTATGGCAAGGGCGAGCTGATCGTCCAACGCCTGGATGATAGCGGCGGCATTCACCTGCTGCTGAAGGGCGCGCTGCTGGCCAACCAGTACGCCCGGTCTGGCCGCGAGGTCGGCTATCGGCGCATTTCGGCGGGCGGCTATTTCGGCGAGATCTCGGCCATCGACGGCCTGCCGCGTTCAGTAAACATCGTGGCGCTGGAGGATGTGCGGGTTGCTCGCCTGCCCCAGGGGCTGGTCCAGACCCTGTTCGAGCGGTCGCCCCGTTTCATGCGGGCGATCCTGGAGGATCTGGCCAATCTGACTCGCGCCCTCACCGATCGGCTGTTCGAGCTGAACGCCGTCTCGGTGGCCTGCCGCGTCGACATCGAACTCCTGCGCATGGCGGCGTCGGCGGGAGGAGACGGCCGCGAAGCCGTCATCCATCCCTGCCCGACCCATGCCGAGCTGGCGGTGCTGGTGGGGAGCCAGCGCGAGCCGGTGACGCGGGAGCTGAACCGGCTGGCCGGGCTCGGCATCGTGTCCCAGACCGGACGCACCCTGCGGGTTCTCGACCTGCCCGCCCTGGCCGACGAGATCGAGCGGATCGGCGGCGAGGTGTAGCCCCTGCAGCGCCGTTAGCGTCATCAAGCCAAAACCCGCATCGGTCGATAGCGCCTTTGGCTTAGACCGCCGGGGCCGCCGCCCATAGCCTTTGCTGGACCCCACGGTCACGGCCGGGACGGCGCGACGCCCTCCCGGCGAGAAGGACCGACGACGAGCGAGGACTTGATGAGCAGAATGACGCCGTCCGAAATGGCCCGGCAGATCGGCGGAGGACTGCTGTCGTTCCCCGTCACCCATTTCGACGCCCAGCACCAGTTCGTCGAGGCCTCCTATCGCGAGCACTGCGCGTGGATGCTTCAGCACGAGCTGGCCGGCCTGTTCGCGGCGGGCGGCACCGGTGAGTTCTTCTCCCTGACCCCGCCCGAGGTAGCCCGGGTGGTCCAAGCCGCGGTCGAGGAAACGGCCGGCAAGATCCCGGTCGTCGCCGGCTGCGGCTACGGCACGGCCATCGCCGTGGACCTGGCCAAGGCGGCCCACGCGGCCGGCGCCGACGGCCTGCTGCTGCTGCCGCCCTATCTGATGAACTCCACCCAGGAGGGCCTGGCGGCCCATGTCGAGGCGGTCTGCAAGGCCACGCCGCTGGGGGTGATCGTCTACAATCGCGACAACGCCATCCTGACCGAGGACACGCTCGAAAAGCTGTGCGATCGCAACCCCAACCTTGTCGGCTTCAAGGACGGGGTGGGTGACATCGAGCTCATGATGCGGGTCTACGCCCGGATGGGCGACCGCCTGACCTATGTCGGCGGCTTGCCGACCGCCGAGACCTTCGCCCTGCCCTATCTGGAGATGGGCGTGACGACCTATTCGTCAGCGATCTTCAACTTCATGCCGGAATGGGCGCTGGGCTTCTACAAGGCGGTGCGGGCCCAGGACCGGACGGCGGTGATGGCCGGCCTGCGCGATTTCGTGCTGCCCTATATCGCCCTGCGCAACCGCGGTCGCGGCTATGCGGTGTCGATCGTCAAGGCCGGGATGAAGGTGATCGGCCGCGACGCCGGTCCCGTCCGCACGCCCCTGACCGACCTGAGCCAAGCCGAGCTGGCCGAGCTGCAGGTTCTGATCCGGCGCGCCCTGGGCCAGGCCTGAGGCGGTGGCCGCCGTGGCCCGCCTGGCCGTCGGCGGCTCGAGAGCCGCGGCTCTGGCTACCGTTTCTCTACCCAAGCGCCTAACCTCGCCGGTCCACGGGATCACCAGCGGGCGCTATCCGATGTTCGAACTGAGTCAGCTGCGGTGTTTCGTGGCCACGGCCGAGGAGCTGCATTTCGGCCGGGCGGCCCAGCGGCTGAACATGACCCAGCCACCCCTCAGCCGGCAGGTCCAGCTGCTGGAGCGCATCCTCGGCGTCACCCTGCTGGACCGCACCAGTCGCTCGGTGCGGCTGACCCCGGCGGGCCGGGCCTTCCTGTTGGAGGCCCGCCGGATTCTGCGCCTGGCCGAAAGCGCGGCCCTGGCCACCCGCCGCATCGCCGTGGGCGACGCCGGCCAGATCGCCATCGGCTTCACCGCCGCCTCGGGCTACAATTTCCTGCCCAGCCTGGTGATCCTGTCGCGGGCCCGGCTGCCCAATGCCGACCTGACCCTGCGCGAGATGGTCACCCGCGAGCAGGTCGAGGCCCTGCTGACCGGCCGCATCGACATCGGCCTGGTGCGTCCGCCGATGGAGCGCGCCGAGTTCGCCACCGCCCGGGTCCTGACCGAGCCGCTGGTCGCCGCCCTGCCGACCGGCGACCCGCGCCTGGCCAAGGCGTCGCTGGCCCTGGCCGACTTCGACGACGCGCCGCTGATCATGTATTCGGCCGAGGGCGCGGGCTATTTCCACAACATGCTGACCACGCTGTTCGACGCCAACGGCGTGACCCCGCACTACGTCCAGCACGTCACCCAGATCCACTCGATGCTGGCCCTGGTCCATGCCGGCCTGGGCGCGGCCCTGGTGCCCGAGGCGGCCATGAGCCTGCATTTCGACGACGTGCAGTACCGCCCCGTGGAGACCACGCCGGATCGCCCGGTCGAGCTCTACATGGCCTGGCGCAAGGACAATGACAGCCCGATCCTGCAGTCGTTCATCGACCTCTGCATGGCCGAGGCCTCGCCCGCCGAGACCCTCGTCGACTAACCGCCCCCTCGTCGGAGCGGGCCAACAAGATACGCCTGGGGAGAGATCATCGATGACCACCCATCGTCGCGCCGTCCTGGCGGGCGGCGCCGCCGCGAGCCTGGTCGCCGCGACCAAGGCGCGGGCCGCCGACGAAGGTCCGATTGTTGCGACCCGCTACGGCAGGGTGCGCGGCGCCGAGGTCGAGGGGATCAAGGTCTTCAAGGGCGTGCGTTACGGGGCCGACACCGCCCCGCGCCGGTTCAGGCCGGCCCTGCCGCCGAAGCCCTGGCCCGACGTCGTCGACGCCCTGGCCTACGGCCCGGCCAGTCCCCAGGCCAAGACCCAGGAAAACACCAGCGAGGACTGCCTGTTCCTCAATGTCTGGACCCCAGGGCTGGACGGCAGGAAGCGGCCGGTGATGGTCTATGTCCATGGCGGGGCCCACGCCAACGGCTCGGGCTCGGACCCGCTCTATGATGGCGTAAGGCTGGCCCGGCGCGGCGACGTGGTGGTGGTGACGGTCAACCATCGGCTCAACGTCTTCGGCTACGCCTACCTGGCCGAGTTGGGCGGGCCCGACCTGGCCGACAGCGGCAATGTCGGCAATCTCGACCTGGTGATGGCCCTGGAATGGGTGCGCGACAACATCGCCGCATTCGGCGGCGATCCGGGCAATGTCACCGCCTTCGGCCAGTCGGGCGGCGGGGCCAAAGTGGTCACGATGATGGCCATGCCGGCCGCCCGGGGCCTGTTCCACAAGGCCGCGACCATGAGCGGCCAGCACGTCACCGCCATGGGACCGATCCACGCGACCATCCGGGCCAAGGCCTTCATGGAACGGCTGGGCCTGCGTCCCGACCAGGTCGACGTCCTGCGCACCCTGCCCGCCCCGCAGTTGGTCGAGGCCCTGAAGACGCCCGATCCCCTGGAGTCCAAGGGTTCGATCCTCTTCTGGTCGGTGATGGACGGCGGCGTGCTGCCGCGCCATCCGTTCTATCCGGACGCCCCCCGGGAGAGCGCCCACATTCCGATGATCATCGGCAACACCCACGACGAGACCCGGGCCTTCCTGGGCGGCGATCCGCGGAACTTCACCCTGACCTGGGACGAGCTGCCCCAGCGCCTGGCGCCGGAGCTGGTGCTGGACGTCGCGCCCCGCCGGGTGATCGCCCGCTATCGCGAGCTCTATCCGCACTATACGCCGTCGGAGGTGTTCTTCGCCGCCACCACGGCCGGCCGCTCCTGGCCGGGCCACCTGATCCAGGCCGAGCAGCGGGCCCGGATCGGGGCGCCGGCCTGGATGTACCAGCTGGACTTCGGCTCGCCGATCGACGGCGGCAAGCTGCGGGCCTTCCACGGCTTCGACATCGCCCTGGTGTTCGACAATCTCGACAAGCCGGGCTCCAAGACCGGCACGGGGCCGGCGGCCCGCAAGGTCGCCCACCAGATGAGCGAGGCCTTCCTCGCCTTCGCCCGGACCGGCGATCCCAATTGCGCGGTGATCCCGGCCTGGTCGAAATACACCCTGCCCCGGCGCTCGACCCTGGTGTTCGACGAGACCTCGGCGATGGTCGACGACCCGCGCAAGGAAGAGCGGGAGCTGTTTTCCATGGCGCCGTTCCTGAAGGAAGGGACGTAGGCCAGCGCCACTTGCCCCCTACGGATCGCTTCGCGATCGTCTTCCCCCAGAGGGGGAAGAGCGCTGCCGCAGGCTCCGTGCGAAGGCTCCGCCCCCTCTGGGGGCGGACAGACCGCGAAGCGGTCAGGTGGGGGCAAGTGAGTGTGATCTCACACGGACTCCCGCTGAGCTTAATGGGAAGGGTGCGAAGCGCCCGGGCCTCGCCCGGAAGAGCTTTGATTTTAAGTACCGTTTCGACGAAGTCTGAGCGCTTCGCGCGGAGCCGTTATCCGGAAGCCTTCGGGTCGCGGATTTTTAACCCGCTCCGATGGAGGCCCCCGACGGGCGGAGCGTTGGCACACTCCGGACCGCCCGGGCGATTTCAGCCCGGGCCTGCTGGCTCATCCGCCTATCCTGGGCGCCGAAGCTTCGTCGCGACTGAGGCGAACCTGCTGCGAACCGATCCGGGATGCTTCCGAAGAAGCGCGGCGGACAAGCCTTCCCGCTCGTCCACCCCCGAAGGCCGCATCGGTCGCCGTACGTGCGCCCTCCCCGTGCCTTCAGGTGCAAGCATTATGGGGGTGGTTCTGGAGGCAGAGGACAGATTGGGGTCGAGAAAAATTAGATCCTTGATTTCCCTTATCTTTGCTCGCTATCCGCCGAGCATAACACCCCAAGATCTCCGCTGATTCCGGAAGGCCGGGATCAGCGGTTAGGGGAGGTTCTAACCGCGATCCCACGGAAAGCTCAGCGTCGGCGGATTCACGTGCCGCTTCATCCGCAGCGCCAGCCGCGTCCCCGCCCCGGCCGCCAGCCGCACGGTGAAGGCCGAGGCGTCGACCGCCACGGGCGGGCCGCCGTCGACCGACACGCTCAGCACCTGATGCTCGCCATAGCCGCCGCCCTGCACGGTCACCGTCCGGGCCTGGACCGGGTTGGTGTTGACCAGAACCACCGTCGCCCCGTCGTCGCCGAGGGTCTCGACCAGGGCCGCGACGTCCTCAGGAACGCCGGCCCGGCGGCGTTCAGGGTCGAAATAGCGCAGGCGGGCATAGAGCAGCGCCCCGCCCTGGGCCGGCGAGGTGGGCGACCACGGCGGCCGGGCGATATGGATCCCGCCCTGCATCAGGTGGATCAGGGCGTTGACGCTGGCGGGGTTGATGTCCAGCGCCGCGTCGGCCAGGCGGGTGTCGGGCGTGGAGCGGTCGTCGCGCTGGGCCTGGGCCCGGGCCCGCACCCGCTCCAGGTCCTGGCGCAGGATCCTTACCGGAAACCCCTGATCCTTGCCGTCCAGGAAGGTCAGCCACGGATGCTCGGCGGCCCGCGCCCGGTCCGAGGCCTTCATCGACAGGTACCAGATCTCCAGGCCGTTCACCCGATAGTCGCCGGGCGCATAGCCGTACCAGCCCTTGTCGCCGTACATGCGCGGCGTGTGGACCTTGCCGTCGATGACCTTCTTCTGGGCGTTGATGACGTCGGCCTGCCGGCGCCAGACGTCCAGGTACTTGTCGTCGCCAGTCAGCAGATAGGCGTTCATGAATCCGACGACGGCCCGCGGCACGCGGTTGCGGTCCTCGCGCTTGCCGGTCTGGGGCACGATCGGGCTGAAACCCCAGCCATAGACCCCGCCCCACCACTTGCCGCCGGTCGCGCCGCCGATCCTGCCGTCCAGGCCGATATTGCTGGGCAGCACCCCGCCATTGGCCCGGGCCCGCTCGACCCAGGCGTCGACATAGGAGAGCAGCCAGTCGCGGTACTTGGCCTCGTGGTCCAGCATGTAGGCGTTGAGCACCAGGCTGGTGACCTGCAGGTTCAGCGGCCCGTCGCCGATGACGTCGGTGTATTCGTCATAGTGGCGCAGGGTCTCTTCGTAGGTGCGCTCGCCGTGCTCCATGAAGAAGTCGCCGACCTCGAACGGGTCGCCGGCCCAGTCCAGCGGCGTGGCCTTGCGCAGCATCGGGCCACGGCTGCCGGTGATCATGCTGCGGATGATCCTGTGCTTGGGGTCGTAGTTCGGCGCCCCCGGGTCCTCGTTCATGTAGAAGCCGGAGAATCGCCGCACCCGATCGCGGTACCGGGCGTCGTAGGGGTCGGACAGCCCCAGCAGGTTGAACACCGACAGCCCCTCGGACAGGTGCTGCCAGTCGGTCATGACCGGAAATTCCTTGTAGTACATGCCTTCGCGGGCGAACGGCACGTCCTTGGTCCGGGCCAGGCTGTACTGGCGGACATTGCCCTCGTAGGCCGTCTTGGCCAGCGCCAGCAGGCGGTCGTCGCCGCCCAGGGCGTGCAGGTGCGGCCAGTCGTTGACGTTCTCGATGGCGTCGTCGGGACCGTCGTTGGCGCCCCAGCGCTCGACCGCCAGCAGGAAGCCGCGATCGTCGAAATAGCGGGCGAAGAAGGCCTCGCAGGCCTCGGCGTTGGCCTTCAGCAGCGCCCGCTCCAGCAGCGCCCATTCGGGCGGGGCCATTGGCGTGGTGATCTCCAGGGTCGCCGGCGTCGTTGCCAGAGCCGGCGAGGCGACGCCCGCCAGCAGCAGGGCCGAGGCGGCGCCCAGGAAGCGGCGGCGGGTGGTCATCGGCCCTCCCCCGCTCATGCGGCCGGCTTCAGCACGAGGCGCTGGATCTTGCCGACGACCAGGAAATAGGCGGCGATGGTGATCAGGCAGTGGACGCCGACGAAGACCAGCGCCCCGTCGAACGAGCCCGTGCCCTTGACGATGTAGCCGATGACGATCGGCGTCACGATGCCGGCGATGTTGCCGAAAGTGTTGAAGATTCCGCCCGTCACCCCGGCCATCTCCTTGGGCGAGGTGTCGGCCACCACCGCCCAGCCCAGCGACGCCACGCCCTTGCCGAAGAAGGCGACGGCCATGATCACGATGACCAGCCACTCCTGTTCGACATAGTTGCAGGCGATGATGCCGGTGGCCAGCACCATGCCCAGCAGCAGCGGGGTCTTGCGGGCGACGTCCAGCGAGCCGGTCTTCTTCAGCAGGCCGTCCGAGATCATGCCGCCCAGGATGCCGCCGGCGAAGCCGCACAGGGCCGGCAGGGCGGCGGTGAACCCGGCCTGCATGATCGATAGCCCGCGCTCCTTGACCAGGTAGATCGGAAACCAGGTGACGAAGAAATAGGTCAGAACGTTGATGCAGTACTGGCCCAGATAGACGCCCAGCAGCATGCGGCTGCCGAGCACCTGCCTGACGTTGGCCCAGGTGAAGGCCGCGCCGTTGGCCGTGCTCTTGTCCTCCATCCGCACCAGGCCGCCACCGGCCTCGATATAGTCGAACTCGGCCTTGTTGATCGCCGGGTGGTCCACCGGGCTATGGATCATCCGGACGAAGAAGGCGGCGGCCACGATGCCAACACCGCCCATGACGATGAACACCGAGCGCCAGCCGAACGTGTGGGCCAGCCAGCCCATCAGTGGCGCGAACGCCACCAGCGAGAAGTACTGGGCCGAGTTGAAGATCGCCGAGGCCGTGCCGCGCTCGGGGCCGGGGAACCAGGCGGCGACGATGCGGGCGTTGGCCGGGAAGGACGGGGATTCCGCCAGGCCGACCATGAAGCGCATGGCGAACAGCGCGACGGCCGCGGCCAGGCCGGTGAACAGGCCGGCGAAACCCTGCAGCAGGGTGAAGCCCGACCACAGGACCAGGGCGGCGGTATAGATCCTCTTGGAGCCGAACCGGTCCAGCAGCGCGCCGCCCGGGATCTGGCCCAGTACATAGGCCCAGGCGAAGGCCGACAGGATGTAGCCCATGGCCACCGGGTCCAGGCCCAGTTCCTTGGACGCCGACTGGCCGGCGATCGAGAAGGTGGCGCGGTCGGCGTAGTTGATCGTGGTGATGACGAACAGCAGCAGGATGATCAGCCAGCGGACACGGGTCCTCCTGGCGGCGCCGTCGGCGTTCTGCGCGCTCATCGCGTTCCTTCCCGTTCTTATCGTCGCGACTCTTCGAGTCGCGCGGGGCCCGTTCGTGGCCGCCAGGATCGAAAGGCTAGAGGGGCGAGGCGGCGGGGTCTAAGTCAAATCGCCTATCGACCGATCCAACGCCAACATCGATGACGACGGCTTCGCGGGGTCTTGGCGACGCCCGAGGCCTTGTTTCGTCCGGGTTTCCGGCCAGAAAGCCTGGATCGCATGGTCTTCGCCGCCGCATCGGTGCAGATCCTGCATCGGTCCATGCCCGATTGGGATTGGCCGTCGCCGCGAGCCGGCCCCTATCCTTTTCGACGCCACGAGAGGCCGGCGAGGATCGGTTTCAAAAAAGAAGAAGACCCGCCATCGCGGGCTTGGGAGGGAATATGACGTCTCGCGACACGTCGAATCTTCGCACCATCCTGCGCTGCGGCGCCTCGAGCCTGGCCGTGAGCCTGGCCGTCGCGGCCGGCGCCGCCCACGCCCAGGACGCCGCCTCGGTCCCTCCGCCTCCCGGCCAGGCGGTCGAGCCGGACAACGCCGTCGAGGAGGTGGTCGTCACCGGCTTCCGCGCCAGCCTGGCCAGCGCCATCAACGTCAAGCGCAACGCCTCGGGCGTGGTCGACGCCATCAAGGCCGAGGACATCGCCCAGTTCCCCGACCTGAACCTGGCCGAGTCGCTGCAGCGCATCCCCGGCGTGGCGATCTCGCGGATCAACGGCGAGGGCCGGCAGATCTCCGTGCGCGGCCTGGGCTCGGAATACACCCGCGTGCGCATCAACGGCATGGAGGCGATCAGCACCACCGGCGGCACCGCCAACAGCGGCGGGACCAACCGCGGCCGGGGCTTCGACTTCAACATCTTCGCCTCGGACCTGTTCAACAGCATCGCCGTGCGCAAGACCGCTTCGGCCGATGTCGAGGAAGGCTCGCTGGGCGCGACGGTCGACCTGAACACCGCCCGCCCCTTCGACTCCGGCAAGCCCCAGCTCGTGCTGTCGGCCCAGGCCAGCTACAACGACCTGGCCCGCAAGGCCGGCCCCCGCCTGTCGGCCCTGGCCAGCCGCACCTGGCGCGACGGCACGATCGGCGCCCTGGTTTCGGTGGCCTACGAGGATCGCCGTCTGCTCGAGGAAGGCGCCAACATCACCCGCTGGACCTATGGCGGCAGCAATGGCGGGTTCAACGCCGCCTCCACCCTGCCCGGCTACACCCTGGCCCAGATCAACGACACCAACCCGGCGACGGCGATCTACCATCCGCGGATCCCGGCCTATGTGAGCTACGACATCGAGTCCGAACGCTTCGGGGCCAGCGGTTCGCTGCAGTGGAAGCCGACGGCTGACACCACCGTCTCGCTGGACGCCCTCTATTCCTACCTGGCCGGAACCCGCAAGGAGGCCCAGCTGCAGGCGATCGGCCTGTCGCGCTCGGGGGCGGGCAAGCCCCAGACCATCATCCGCGACGGCGTGGTCGACGCGAACCACAACCTGGTCTACGCCAGGCTCGACAATGTCGACTTGCGCACCCAGTCGGCCTATGACGAGCTGAACACCGAGTTCAAGCAGTTCACCCTGTCGGCCGAGCACCGGTTCACCGACAAGTTCAAGGTCGGCGCCCTGGCCGGCTACGCGGACTCGACCTTCACCCAGCCGGTGTCGACGATCATCACCTTCGACCGGGCCAACAGCCAGGGCTATTCCTACGACTTCCGCGACCACCGCCTGCCGACCATCGGGCTGGGCTTCGACCCGACCAATCCGGCCAACTGGAGCGCGGTGAACGGCACGTCCGAGGTGCGCCTGCGGCCCCAGTTCGTCGAGAACCAGTTCACCAACGGCAAGCTGTTTGGCGCCTACGAATTCAACGACCACCTGACGCTGAAGGGCGGGATCGACTTCCGCAAGTTCGAGTACGACAGTTACGGCCAGTACCGGACCAGCGAGACCGTGGTCCAGACCCTGACCTCGGCCCAGCTGGCCGCGGTGTCCAAGGTCTATTCCGGCTTCGGCCGCAACCTTGGCCTGCCGGGCGGCAACGCCACGGCCTGGCTGGTTCCCGACATCGACGCCTACGCCCAGGCCTACGGCATCTACAGCAACAGCGGCATCTACGCCCTGACCAACACCAACAACAGCTCCGCGCGGGGCCAGTACGGCACGGTCGAGGAGAAGGACGCCGGGGTCTATGCCGAGGCCGAGTTCCGCTTCGACGCCTTCGGCCTGCCGTTCCGCGGCGACGCCGGGGTGCGGCAGGTCAACACCCAGCAGGAGTCCGGCGGCTATGCGGTGGTCAACGGCGCGGTGCGGTTGGTCAACGCGCGGCGCGACTACAACATGACCCTGCCGTCGTTCAACCTGGCCGCGGACCTGACCGACACGGTCGTCGCCCGGATCAGCGCCGCCAAGACCATCTCGCGGCCCGGCATCGGCTCGCTGACGCCTGGCGGCGACGTCAGCGTCCAGGGCGCCAACCGCACCTTCTCGACCGGTAATCCGGACCTGGACCCGACCCAATCCAAGAACCTGGACCTGTCGCTGGAATGGTATCCGACCCAGGGGGCGATCCTGGCGGTCGGCGTCTTCTACAAGAAGATCGACACCTTCGTGGCCACGCTGCGCACCCAGGTCCCCTACAACACCCTGGGCCTGCCGGACTCGCTGATCGCCGGCACCAGCGCCACGCCGACCGACATCTTCGACGTCACCCAGCCGGTCAATTCCAACGGCGGCGACCTGAAGGGCATCGAGATCAACTGGCAGCAGCCGCTGACCTTCCTGCCTGGCGCCTGGCGTCACCTGGGCTACATCGTCAACTTCACCCACGTCAGCTCGGACATCACCTACCTGACCTCGACCACGCCGGGCGCACCCACGGTCAACGCCCCGCTGGTGGGCCTGTCGAAGAACGCCGCCAACGCCACGCTCTACTACGAGACCGACCGCTGGAGCGTCCGCGGCTCGGTGGCCTATCGCGGCGGCTACCTGACCCAGGTGCCGGGCAACGACGGCAACGCCTATCACGGCACCAACTCGACCCTGAACGTCGACGCCCAGGCCAGCTTCAACGTCCGCCCGAACCTCAAGCTGAGCATCGAGGGCGTGAACCTGACCGACGAGTTCAACGACCAGTATGTCGGCGATAGCAACCGGCTGAACGTCTACACCCACAGCGGTCGGACCTTCTTCGTCGGCCTCCGCTACAACTTCTAAGGCGCGCCCTTCCTCCCGACAGCGCCTTGGTCACGGCGTCGGCCTCCCTCCGGCCGACGCCGTTTTCCCCGTTTGAGACCAGCCGGTCACCGATCCGGCGAGGACTCGTCCTCCAACGCGTAGGCGCGACAGAACACGTCGGCCGCCGCCTCGGCCGACGCGACCAGCTCCGCCTCGTCGATGGAATCCGCCGCCCCTTCGATGAGCCGCTGGACCGGACCAGCCTCGCACAGGGCGAAGAAGTGCCCCACCGCCCGCCAGGGGTCGGCCCGGCGCATGCGCCCCTCGTCCATGGCGCGGCTGAAATCGGCCGCCATGCGCGTCCAGCCGCGCTTGGGACCGTTCTCGAAGAAGAGTTTGCCCAGGTTGGACTTTGCGCCCTCGGCATAGATGATCCGGCGGAAGGCGATGATCTCCGGATCGTTGACGAAGCGCAGGAACTGGATCGCGAACTCGTTCAGGCCAGCCGGAAGATCGCGATTGTCGTGGAAGCGGTCGAACAGCGGATCGATCATCGTCGCGCCCTTCTCCAGCATCATCGCGACGAACAGCTCGTCCTTGGAGGCGAAGTAGCTGTAGAGCGTCTGCTTTGACCCCCCGACCCGGGCCGCGACCTCCGACATGCTGGCGGCCATGTAGCCACGCTCCAGGAACACGCCCTTGGCGGCCTCCAGGATGGCCAGTCGTTTCTCTTCGGTCTTGACGCGCATACGGCTTTCTGGGCTCCCAAATCTTTTCTGGACCGCACTGTACGATTTTCGCTTGACGGCGTCATGCGAAAATATAAATGGACCATACGGTACGGTTTGAGAAAGAGCCTCGCATGTCCTCCCCCGCTTCCAAGCGCGCCCTGATGGCGTGCCTCCTGTCAGCCAGCTGCCTTTGCGCCTGCGCGGCGGTTCCGAAACTGCCGCCTGCCCAGGCCATCAAGGCGCCTGCGGCCTATGCCGCCGAGGCCAGCCTGGCCGCGCCCACCGCCGACTGGCCCTCGGATCGCTGGTGGACGGCCTATGGCGATCCGCAGCTGGACGCCCTGATCGACGAGGCGCTGAGCGGCTCGCCCGACCTGGCCGCCGCCCAGGCCCGTGTCGCCAAGGCTCAGGCGCTGGCCGGCCAGGCCAGGGCCGCCACCCTGCCCAGCGTGACGGCCAACGGCTCCTACGCCTCGGTCAAGCAGAGCTACAACAACGGCGTCCCGCCCGCCTTCGTGCCGCAGGGCTACAACGACAGCGGCCGGGTCAGCCTCGACTTCGCCTACGAGTTCGACTTCTTCGGCAAGAACCGCGCGACCCTGGCGGCGGCGACCTCGGACGCCCAGGCTTCCCAGGCCGAGGCGGCCCAGGCGCGCCTGACCCTGTCGACCAATGTCGCCACCGCCTATGCGGACCTGGCCCAGCAGTTCGCCGACCGCGACGCGGCCCAGGACGCGGTCCGCACCCGCGAACAGACCGCCCAACTGACCGCCGATCGCCGCGACAACGGCCTGGAGAACCAGGGCGCGTCCGAACAGGCCAAGGCCAACCTGGCCGCGGCCCGCGCCAGCCTGGCGGCCGCCGACGAGGCGCTGGGCCTGACCCGCAACCGCCTGGCGGCGCTGCTCGGCGCGGGCCCCGACCGCGGCCTGGCGATCGAGCGTCCGAAGATCGGGGCCCTCAAGGCCTTCGGCCTGCCCGCCGACCTCAAGGCCGACCTGATCGGCCGTCGCCCCGACGTCATCGCCGCCCGCCTGCGGGCCCAGGCCGGCGCCCAGCGCATCCGCCAGGCCAAGGCCCAGTTCTATCCGGACATCGACCTGTCGGCCTATTTCGGCCAGCAGGCGCTGGGCCTGGACCTGCTGACCAAGGCCGGCTCGCGCATCGGCTCGATCGGCCCGGCCGTCAGCCTGCCGATCTTCCAGGGTGGCGCCCTGCGCGCCAACTACCGCGGGGCGGCGGCCGACTACGACGCCGCGGTGGCCAGCTACAACGGAACCCTGACCCAGGCGCTGCAGGATATCGCCGACGCCGCGGTCAGCACCCGCGCCCTGGACGCCCGCCTCGCGGAAAGCCGCAACGCCTACCAGGCCTCGCGCAACGCCCACGACATCGCCCTGCAGCGCTATCGCGGCGGCCTGTCGACCTATCTCGACGTGCTGACCGCCGAGGACGCGATGATCACCAACCAGCGGACGGTCGCCGACCTGGAAGCCCGCGCCTTCACCCTCGACGTGGCGCTGGTGCGCGCCCTCGGCGGCGGCTTCCACGCCGCCTGATCCCCATCCCCCTTCCTCCGGAGCCCTCCCATGTTCGACTCTCAAGACACGCCCGAGATCGAGGCCACCACCGCGCCCGCCCCGAACACCGACGCCACGGGCAAGCGCAGGATCCTGTTCGCCGGCCTCGCCGCCGCCGTCCTTTTCGCCGCGGGCGGCTATGGCGCCTACTACGCCCTGGTCGGCTCGCACCGCGTCGAGACCGACAACGCCTATGTCGGCGCCTATGTCGCCCAGGTCACGCCGCTGGTCGGCGGCCCCGTGCGCAGCGTTGCGGTGAACGACACCCAGGCTGTCAAGCAGGGCCAGGTGCTGGTCGTGCTCGACGACACCGACGCCCGCATCGCCCTGGCCTCGGCCCAGGCCGACCTGGCCAGCGCCCAGCGCAAGGTGCGCGGCTACCTGGCCACCGACCAGAGCCTGTCGGCCCAGATCGCCGCCCGCGGCGCCGATCAGGCTCGCGCCGCCGCAACCCTGGCCTCGGCCAAGTCGGACCTGGACCGCACCCGGGTCGACCTGGATCGCCGCAAGGCCCTGGCCGCCACCGGCGCGGTGTCAGGCGACGAGCTGACCCGCGCCCAGAACGCTTTCGCCAACGCCCAGGCCGCCTACGATTCGGCCAAGGCCGCCCAGGTCCAGACCGCCGCCAACCGCGCCGCCGCCGTCGGCTCCCTGGCCGCGAACGCGGTGCTGACCGACGGAACCAGCATCGACACCAATCCGGAGGTCGCCGCCGCGCGGGCCCGGGTCGATCAGGCCGCGGTGGACCTGGCGCGGACGGTGATCCGCGCCCCGATCGACGGGGTGGTGACCCGTCGCAACGTCCAGGCCGGCCAGAGGGTCGCCGCCGGCGCGGTGCTGATGCAGGTGGTTCCCGTCCAGCAGGCCTATGTCGACGCCAACTTCAAGGAAGGCCAGCTGCGCAAGGTGCGGATCGGCCAGCCGGTCGAGCTGGAGGCCGATCTCTACGGCGGCTCGGTCAAGTATCACGGCACGGTCGCCGGCCTGTCGGGCGGCACCGGCTCGGCCTTCGCCCTGATCCCGGCCCAGAACGCCACCGGCAACTGGATCAAGGTCGTCCAGCGCCTGCCCGTGCGCGTCGCCATCGACCCGGCCGACCTCAAGGCCCACCCGCTGCGTGTGGGCCTGTCGATGAAGGCGACCATCGACACCGCCGCCTGACCGTCCGCCTCCGTCCCCCAACCGCAGCCAAGGACAGCCGTCATGGCCAAGGCCCCCGCCGTCGCTTCCGCGACATCCCCTGCACCCCTGACCGGAGCGGCGATGATCTTCGCCGGCCTGGTCCTGGCGGCCGCCAACTTCCTGGTGGTGCTCGACACCACCATCGCCAACGTCTCGGTGTCGAACATCTCCGGCGCCCTGGCCGTCTCGCCCAGCCAGGGCACCTGGGTGATCACGTCCTACGCCGTGGCCGAGGCCGTGGTCGTGCCGCTGACTGGCTGGCTGTCGGCACGCTTCGGCGCGGTGAAGGTCTTCGTGCTCGGCATGGTCGGGTTCGGCCTGTTCTCCTTCCTCTGCGGCCTGGCCCCCTCCCTGAGCCTGCTGGTGCTGTTCCGGGTGCTGCAAGGCGCCTGCGGCGGTCCGCTGATGCCGCTATCCCAGACCTTGCTGCTGCGGGTCTTCCCCAAGAAATACGCCGCGGCCGCCACGGGTTTGTGGGCCATGACCACCCTGATCGCGCCGATCCTCGGACCGATCCTGGGCGGGACCCTCTGCGACAATGTCGGCTGGGCCTTCATCTTCTGGATCAACGTGCCGGTCGCGGCCGTCTGCAGCTGGTTCGCCTGGCGGCTGCTACGCAATCACGAGACCCCGCTGGCCAGGGCCCGGGTCGACCTGGTGGGCCTGGGCCTGCTGGTCGTCTGGGTCGGCGCCCTGCAGATCATGCTGGACCTGGGCAAGGAGCACGACTGGTTCGCCTCGCCGCTGATCGTGGGCCTGGCGGTCGTCGCGGCGATCGGCTTCGTCGCGTTCCTGATCTGGGAGCTGACCGACGCCAATCCGATCGTCGACCTGCGCGTCTTCCGCCACCGGGGCTTCACCGCCAGCGTCATCACCCTCAGCGCCGCGTTCGGGGCCTTCTTCGGGATCAATGTCCTGACTCCGCTCTGGCTCCAGCAGAACATGGGCTACACGGCCACCTGGGCGGGCTACGTCTCGGCGCTGCTGGGGGTGACCGCCGTGCTGGTGGCGCCCCTCGCAGCGGGATTATCGGCCAAGGTCGATCCGCGCCGGCTGGTGTTCCTGGGCGTGATCTGGCTGGGGGCGATCACCTTCATGCGCAGCCAGGCCACGTCCGACATGGGCTATTTCGACATCGCCCACTGGCTGCTGCTGCAGGGCTTCGGCATGCCCTTCTTCTTCGTGCCGGTGACCGCCCTGGCCCTGGCCAGCGTCACCGAACCGGAGACCGCCAGCGCCGCTGGCCTGATGAACTTCTGCCGCACGCTGTCGGGCGCCGTCGCCACCTCGATGGTCACCACCGTCTGGGCCGACAGCGGCAGCCGCAACCGCAGCGAACTATCCGGCCTGCTGAACGGCGCGCAGGACACCATGGACCAGATGACCGCCAGCGGGCTGTCGCCCGACCAGGCGCGCGGCAACCTTGAGCAGCTGGTGCAGGGCCAGGGCGTGATGCTGGCCACCAACCAGGTGTTCCTGGCGATGGCGGCGCTGTTCGTCGCCGCGGCCTTCATCATCTGGCTGGCCCCTCGCCCCACCCGGGTGGCGGACACCTCGGCGGTCCACTAGGCGCCCGGCCGCTCCTCCAAGCGTTTCCACAAGGAGCTCGATTGTGAAAGCCAAGCCCCAGACGCCCAACCCGGGCCACCGCCCCGCCTCCGACCGCCTGGTCGACGCGGCGACGGAGCTCTTCTACCAGCACGGCTATCGGGCGATCGGCGTCGACGAGATCGCCGCCCGAAGCGGCGTTACCAAGACGACCCTGTACCGATACTTCGAGTCCAAGGACGATCTGGCCGCCGCGTGCCTGACCCGGCTGGCGCTCGAGGACCTGGACCAGCTGATGGCCATCGCCCAGCAGCATCCCGACGACCCTGTGGCCCAGATCCGCGCCATCGTTTCGTCCGCGGCGGTCAAGGTGACCCAGCCCGGCTACCGCGGATGGCTGCTGTCCAATCTCGAGGCCGAGATCAGCGACCAGGACCATCCGATCCGCCGGGTCGCCAGGCTCTATAAGACCCGCCTGCGCGACCACCTCGTCGAGACCGCCCGCCAGGCCGGCTTTGGCGCGCCCGCCTCGCTGGCCGACGGCCTGCTGCTGCTGATCGAAGGAGTTGGCGCCAGTTGGCACAGCCTGGGCGCCGTCGGCCCGGCCGCCAAGCTAGCGCTGAGCTGCGAACTGCTGATGCAGGGACATCGAACGGTGGCGCACGCCGCCTAGGCGTTCGCCAGGCCAGCGGCGCGCCTATCCGGCTCTCAAGGTCATCCGGGCGCTCGACGCCTGGAGCGTCGGCTCGTCGAGGCTCATGCGCGCCACGGGCCTGGCGACGGGCAGGAACGCCTCGAGGAAGCGCCAAGCGGACTCGTCGTGGTCCAGATGATGGGTCAGCAGGCCCAGCGGTTGGTCCCAGGCCCCCATCAGCCGGCGCTCGGCCAGCAGACGGCGGGCGCGCAGCAGGAACCGGACCGCGCCCCGGAAGCGCGGCCTGGGCTTCCAGCGCATGACGTCCAGGTGGGCGTCCAGGCGCCCAGGCGCCTCCGCACACCGCATCTGGCCGTAGCAGGACAGCGCCAGGCCCTGCCGACCCAGCGCCTGCTTCAGGGTGGGATGGGCGCTGTTCCAGGGCGGCACGAACAGGCGCGGCGTCACGCCGGCCCGGCGGAACACCTCCATGGCCGCGCCCAGCTCCGACATCACGTCGGCCAGGCGGTCCTGGTCGTTGACCTCGCCGGACGGCCGCCCCGCCGGGGCGCGGTTCTCGTGGCGGAAGCCGTGGATCGCCAGCTCCGCGCCGGGAACCGCGGCGCAGGCCTTGGCCAAGGCGGCGATGTCGCCGTCCGGCACGGCGGCGATGGTGATCGGCGCGTCTAAGCGGATCGAAAGGGCCAGCAGGCGGTCCAGGGCCGGGCTTGGCCGCCGCGCGTCGTCATCGCGCCACCAGAAGACCGGAGCCTGACCGGCGGCTTTCCAGCGCGCCAGTTCCGGCCCGATCACCCCGGCGATCAGAAGGCGATGCAGCGACATGACCTGGCCTAGGCCGAATGACCCAGCCTGGCGTCGTCGAGGTCCAGGCCGATCACCGCGCCGGGGCGCGCGGCCTGGACGCTCTGGCCGGCCAGCATCCGGATCTCGCGGGCCTTGAGGTTGGAAAGCACCGGATAGAGGCCGGCCATGAGGGCGATCAGGAAACCCATGTCGCCCTCCCTGTAGCCCTTGCGCGAGACATAGCACTTGCAGAACCGGCGCACGCCCCGGAACAGGTCGTCCCACAGGCTCTTGATCTTGCCGCTGTCGGCCAGGTCCTGACCGCGCAGCGCGGTGTAGCGGTTGAGGCGCTGGACCATGTCGGCGATGTCGTCGTCGACCTTGTGCAGGATGGCGTTGGTCAGCCGGCCGCCATAGACGCCGGCGAAGGTGGTGCCCGGATGGACCCGCTCGCTCTTCCAGCGCTTGACGCCCTTGCGGAACAGCCGGGCCACCGACGAGGCGCCGAACGAGCCGCCCCAGCCGTGGCGCACCAGCCGCGCGCCCACGAAGTTGTCCACGGGCACCTGGTACCAGTCGCCGGCGTCGGCGCGGGCGATTGTCTCGCGAATTTCCCGGGCCAGGGCCGGGGTCACCGCCTCGTCGGCGTCCAGCTCGACGATCCAGTCGCCGCGGCAGGCGGCGACGCCGGCTTCCTTGCGCAGACCCTCGACGGGGAAGATGCCCGAGACGACCCGCGCGCCCAGCTTGCGGGCGATGGCCTCGCTGCGATCGGTGCAGCGATCGGCGACCACGACGATCTCGTCGCAGAACGCCAGCCGCGCCAGACATTCGGCCAGCCGCGCCTCCTCATTGTGGACACAGACAAGCCCCGACAGGACAGACATATGATTTCCCCGACCTGGGGCGGCCTTCCAACTACGCCCCGTCAGGAAATAAACGTCGCCCCGACCAGGGGACCTCAGAACTTTCTTTGCGTTCGCGTGCGTGAGAAGGTCACGCGCGCCCTAAAACATGCGAAAAACCACGAGACTCCAGGTGCGGGGGCGCAGCGGCGTCACCTGGCGCACCTGGCCGAAGCTGAACGGGTTGCCGTAGGCGAAGGTGTCGCTTGAGGCGTTGGCGGGGTTGGTCACCGCCAGGGTCCAGCTCCAGTCCCGCCCCACCAGCTCGGCCGACAGACGGCCGGTGACGTAGCCGCCCATCGACGGCGACAGGCGGCGGTCGAAGGTCAGGCGCGAGCGGCCGACATAGTCCAGCTCGCTCGTCAGAACCAGGCGTCGCGCCTGGGCCAGGGTCCGCTCGTACCGCGCCATGAGTCCGGCCGAGACGTCCGGCACCCCGGGCAACTCGCTCTGGGCCGCCGAGGCGAAGTTGGGGTTCACCTTGCTCAAGCGCGGACGATTGAACAGGGCGTTGGCGTCCAGGATCAGGCCGGGAGCGGCCAGGACCGTCGCCTCGACCTCCAGCCCGGTGTTGCGGCCGTCGCCGACATTGGCCGTGTAGGACAGGCCCGAGCTCAGATACTGATCGGTCTGGATGTCGGTCCAGACGTCGTGGAACAGGGCGGTCCGCAGGATCATCCGCCCATGGCCCGGCCGAAGGCTGGCGCCGATCTCGTAGTTGCGAAGATGGTCGGGCTTGAACGACCCGCGCAGCGTCGACGGCGCGATCAGGCCGCCTGAATTGAAGCCGCCCGAGCGATAGCCTTCCGAGGTCAGCAGATAGACCAGCCCGCCGCTCCAGGTCCTCTGGAGCGAGAATTTCGGCGACACGCCGGTGAACCGCGCCTTGCGGTCCAGCGCGCGCGACTGGCCGGGGGCCGGGGCTTCGACCGACGAGGTGGTGTGCACCTCGCTGCTGAAGGCGCGACCGCCCAGGCTGGCGGTCCAGCCGCCGCCCAGGTCGTAGGCGGTCTCGCCATAGAGGGCCAGCTCCCGCCGCCGGTCGCGGCGGGCTTCCAGATAGATCAGGCGCGAAGGTTCGAAAAAGGTCCGCGCCCGCAGTTCGCCGTCGGAGTCCTCGAGGCTGGCCAGGCCGTAGAGGCCAAACAGCCAGCGGAAGCGGTCGGTGTCGGGGGACGACAGCACCGCGTCCTCGACCAGCAGTCGTACCTTGCTGGCCTCGTCGAACAGGCCCACGTCGACGGCGTCGCCGCCCGCGCCGTTCAGCGCCGCCGTGGCGTCGAACCGGCTGGCGAACCGGTGGCGCACATAGCCGGTCGACGACACGAACCGCCCCCAGCCGCCCGCCCCCGTGACCGTCACCGCACCCTGCTCCAGGACGTTGTCATGGGTCTCGCGCACCTGGTTGGCCCGCCTCTGACCGCCCAGGCTGGGGGTGGTGTACTGGCTGTCGGTGGCGTGCAGATCCTGGCGCACGCCCGACAGCTGGATCGACCATTCCGGATCCAGCGCCACCGCCAAGGCGGCGCGACCGCCGGTCCGCGTGGTGCGGTCCACGTTGGAGAGGCGCAGGTTGACGTCGTCGACATAGCCGCCGTCCACGTCGCTGTAGGCCGCCAGGCGAAGGGCGGCGCGACCGGCGACGACCGGCAGGTTGACCACGCCCTCCAGACGGCTGCTGGGCGAACCGGACTCGGTGACGGCCGCCCCGGCCAGCACCGATCCCGACCGCTCGTCCAGCACCGGCTTGGCGGAAACGATCCGGTAAACCCCGCTCAGCGATCCGCCGCCGTAGAGCGCGCCCTGGGGGCCGCGCAGGATCTCAACCCGGTCGACGTCGATCAGCCGGAGGTCCGGGTCGGGAGCGTTGTAGGTCAGCGGGATGTTGTCGAGATAGGTGCCCACGGTCTGCTGGGTGCGGCCGGTGAAGGTGCCGTCCGACAGGCCGCGCAGCATGATCTTGTTGCGCGCCGCGCCCAGGTTTGTGGTGATGAAGCCGGCGGTCTGCTGGGAGATGCTGGTCGTGTCGATCGCCCCAGCGTCGCGCAGCCGCGCGGCGCCGATCACGCTGAGCCCGCCGGCCGCCGCGCCCAGGCGGGTCGGACGCTTGGTGGCGGTGACGATGACGCTGTCGATGGCCGGCGCCGCGAGCACCGGCGGTGGAGCGGCGGCGGGCGACCGCTCGACCGCAGCCCAGGCCCGTGTCGCCCGCGCCGGACGGATGCTGACCGTGGCGTTGTCGAGAACCTCAAACCGGCACGCCCCAGCGGTCACGGCCTGGAGCGCCTGGCGCAGGGTCAGGACCCCGACGACCGTCTGGCTGCGTCCCGGGCAGGACGAGGCGCCGCCCAGGGTCACCCGGGCCTGGACGCCCAGGTCGATCAGGGCCTCCGACCGAGCCTTGGCGGGAATGTTGAAATGGAACCGCGCCGGGGTCGCGGCGGCTTCACCGGCCAAGGCCAGGCTGGACGCCAGAACGAGGGCGGGACCGGAGCGGCGCAGGCAGGCGACGGCGACCGCGCCGGAACGTCCCGGATCGTCAGGCCGACCGCGAAGCTGGGATTTCGTGTCCGAAATCATCGGGCTCCAGCTCTATCCCCCTAGAGCTCAAGCTTCGCGCTTCGAACGATTCCGGTCCGGTCAGCAAGACCCTAGCGCGCCCGGATCACGATGGCGTCGTCGGTCGTCGTCGTTCGTACCGGAAGCAGGTGCGACAGTCGGTCAACCATCGCATCCTGGTCATCGACGATCAACACGCCCGAAAGTCGCAGGTTGGCGGCTTCGGCGTCGGCCAGCTTCACCGGACGCGGGAACAGCCGGTTCATGTCGCCGGCGATCTGTGAGAGCGGCTGGTCGCGATAGATCAGCCGACCCTGGCGCCATCCGGCGACCTCCTCGACGGCCACGGCCTGGACCCGCGCGTCGGCCCTTTGGCCCTTGCGGTGGGACAGCCCCTGCCCCGGCCGTAGCCGGAACGGCGCGGCGTCGCGCGGCAGGTTGGGACGCACCTCGACTAGGCCGCGCTGCACATTGACCGCAATCTGGCCGTCGCGATGCCTGACGTCGAACTGGGTGCCGACCACCCGCACCTGGGTGTCGCCCGCCGAAACCAGGAACGGCCGAGAAGTGTCCTTGGCCACGTCGAAGAAGGCCTGGGCGTCGTCCAGGTGAACGCGGCGGGCGTGGCGCTCGAACCGCACGGTCATCCGCGAGGCGGCGTTCATCTCGATCCGGGAACCGTCCTCCAGGGCGACCGTCCGGCGCTCGCCGACACCGGTCACATAGGTCGTCTCGTGCGCGCTCAGCAGGCCGCTGGCCGGCAGGAGGACCGCGCCGGCCACGAAGGCGGCGGCGATCGCCGCGCCCGCCGACCAGATCCAGACCCGCCGCGCCGGCCTCAGCGGAACCACCTTGCCGGAGAAGGCCGTCAGAGGCTCGGCGGCCGGCTCGCCCTGGGACAGGCGGCTGTCGAGAGTCAGGCGGTCATCGAAGGTCAGCACGGCGTCATAGGCTTCGGCATGGGCCGGCGAGGCCGTCAGCCAGGCGTCGAACTCCAGCCAGTCGCGCTCGGTGACCGTCTCGCCCTGCAGGCGGACAAGCCAGTCGATCGCTTCGGCCATCTCCGCATCGATGTCCGTTTGGGCGCGCGTCATTTCGCTCCGTCCTGACGCCAAGCGGCGCCCTTGCAAGGATAAGACGTCACCAAGGCGGCGAAACCTCCACACCCCGCGCCGAAACCCAGAAACGCCCTCATGCCAGCTTCGCCATCAGCGCCTTCAGGGCGGCGCTCACGTGCTTCTCGACCGAGCTGCGACTGACGCCCATGGCGACCGCGGTGTCGGCGTGGCTGAGGCCTTCCAGCTTGTGAAGCTTGAACGCCCGGGCGACCTGGGGCGGCAGGGCGTCGACCGCCGTCATCATCGCGCTCAGCCGCTGCCGGCCGGCCACCACCTCCTCGGCCGACGGCACATCGGCCACCTGCTGGTCGCCCAGCACCGTGCCCTGCAGGCTGCGCCATCCCTCGTCGCGCGCCCCGGCGCGGGACTGGCTACGCAAACGGTCGAGCATCAGGTTGTGCGCCATGCGGAACAGCAGCGCCGAGCCGTCGCCCTCGACCTCGACCTCGCCCAGGGCCTGCACCTTCAGATACAGGTCCTGGATCAGGTCTTCGGCCTCGCTGGCCGAGCGGAGCTTGGCGGCGAAAACGCGCACCAGATTGGCCCGTTTCTCGCCGTACAGCCGGATCATCGGCGTGATCGATCGAGGATTTGCGGACAGCTCGGGCTCCGGAGACTCAAGGCGGACGAACGGGTTGCGGCGAAACTTGAACCTAAGCCGCTGAGCTGCGTCGGTCCAGCGCGCAGGAAGGACGATAAGTTGCGATTGACTCGCAACTAGGTCGAACATTAACTTGCGAACCAGTCGCAAAAATGAACGCGACGCTCGTCCGAGAGGCTGCGATGACTCCCGATTCCATGGCGCTGCGCTGGACCTCCGGGCCAACCGTCGGTGAAAGGCTGCTCCTCAGCGCCTTGCGCCAGTGGGCGGCGCTGAGGTCGGCCGGCGAGCACCCGACGCGCCTGGTCGCCCAGGCCCTGGCCTTTCGGGCGTCCAACCGCACCGGCGGCTTGTTCGTAGCCTGGATGCAGTCGGTGGAGGCCAGCCTGCGCCGGCCGATCCAAGTGGAATGCCCGGCCTGCGGCGGCATCTCGACCGACGAGCAGAGGCTGATGGTCTCCTGCGGACTGGCAGGAACGGCGACGGCGGCGGGCGAGGCCCTGCTTGAGCCTTTGCTGGTCGACGCCCAGCCGACCATGGTGCTGGCCCGCGCCCTGAACGCCGCCCTGAGGGTCGACGGCTATCCCCTGCCCGCCCGCCTGCGCCAGGAGTCGGACGCCGCGCCAGCCTCCGAGCGGGCGACGGTTCACTGACGACCACCTGGAGCAAATCGCGCGACATAGGAATCGCACGATTTGCTCTAGATTTTTGTTTTCGCATCGCTTTTGCGGAAAGCCGGCGTCCACTTTTCCGCGCGATGCTCTATTCGACGGCGAGGATGACGTTGGACGGCGCGATCATGGCCGTGGCGCGGGCTCCCACGGCCGGCGTCGCATCGGACGCCGCCACGGTCGCGACCAGGGTCTTGCCGGCCGACAGGGCCAGCGTGACCTCGCTGACCTCGCCGCCGTCCTCGCGGTCGGCCACCGTCCCGGCCAGATGATTGGTCCCGTCTTCAAACGGATCGTCGTCGCCCAGGACGACAAAGCTGGACTTGATCAGGGCGACGGCGGGCTTGCCGACCGCCAGGCCCAGTTCCTCGCGGCTGCGGCGGGTGATGATCGAGGCGATCTCCAGGCCCTCGCCCAGGTCGAGCGCGACCCGGGCTGTAACCTCGCCGTCCTCGATCGCGGCGACGGTCCCACGCAGGGCGTTGCGCGCGCTGGTGCGCAGGCCCAGGCTCCAGAACAGGTCGCCCAGGCCGGGATCCGGCGCCGACAGACCCGCCTCCAGCCGCGACAGGGCCGCGCCGATCTCGCGCTCGACGTCGCGAAAGGCCCGGATGACCGCCAGGCCGCGCGGGGTGACGAGCGCCGCCCCGCCGGCCTTGCCGCCGGCGTTGGCGACCACCAGCGGCGCATCGAACAGATTGTTCAGCGCCTGGACACCGTCCCAGGCGCCCTTGTAGCTGAGGCCCAGCTGCCTGGCCGCCGCGCTGATCGAGCCCAGGGCGCCGATCGCCTCGATCAGGGCGATGCGCTCCAGCCCCACTCGCGCGAGGCCGCCGCGGCGCAGGACCAGGGTCGCGCTCAGATCACCGTCGTTGGACATGAAGAACCTCGTGGCGAAGATGACCTGGGCCGGAAAACTCGTTATGCAACCCATCTACATAACCGAGCGCCCTCGCGGACTGAAGGGCCGGAACCAGAGCCATGCCGAGCCTCCTGCCGCCGATCAAGCTCCAGGCCAAGTGACCATGCTGGAGGTCGCATGGCTGACCGCCCGCTTGGCGGGCGTCACCACCGTCCTGCTGCTGGTGCTGTCCACGCCCCTGGCCTGGTGGCTGGCGCGCGGCCGGTCGCGCTGGAAGGCGCCCGTCGGGGCCCTGGTGGCCCTGCCGATCGTCCTGCCCCCGACCGCCCTGGGCTTCTACCTGCTGATCGCCCTGGGCCCGCAAAGCCCGCTGATCGCCCTGCTGCACCCGTTCGGGATCCGCACCCTGGCCTTCACCTTCCAGGGCCTGGTGATCGGTTCGCTGGTCTATTCCCTGCCGTTCGCCGTCCAGCCGCTGCGCAACGCGTTCATCGCCGTGGGCGACGAGCCGCTGGAGGCCGCCGCCACCCTGGGCGCCTCGCCCTGGGCGGCGTTCGTCAGGGTGGCCCTGCCCCTGGCCCTGCCGGGCTACGCCGTCGCCGCCCTGCTGGTCTTCGCCCACACGGTGGGCGAGTTCGGGGTGGTGATGATGCTGGGCGGCGGCATTCCGGGCCAGACCGAGGTGCTGTCGATCGAGATCTACCGACTGGTCGAGGCCCTGGAATGGGACAAGGCCCACCAGCTGGCCGGCGCCCTGCTGGTCTTCGCCTTCCTGGTGATGCTCAGCCTGCTGCTGATGGAGCGTCGCGTCGGTACGCGCGTGTCGAGATCCTAAGGATGCATCAGATTTCTCGATCAACCCTTTGATCCTGGGGGGCATATCCGCCACTGCGCCCAGGTCGCCTCAGAACGGGACGTCGCCCTGGATCGTCACCCGCTCGACGACGCGCTCCTGCGGCCAGTAGTCGAGGATGGCGTAGTGCTGGGTGGCGCGATTGTCCCAGAAGACGATGGCGTTGGGCGTCCAGCGGAAACGAACCTGGTATTCGGGGGTCTTCACACGGTCCAGCAGGTCGGCCAGCAGCTTGGCGGCCTCGTCCTCGGGCAGGCCCAGGATCCGCGTCGTGAAGACCTTGTTGACGAACAGGTGCTTCTCGCCGGTCTCGGGGTGGGTGCGGACCACCGGATGAGCCTGGACCGGATGGGCCGCGCGTAGCTCCTGGCGCTTGGCCTCGTCGACGCGGTAGCCGTAACTCTGCAGGATGTCGTGCTCGGCCTTGAGATCGGCGATGCGCGCCTTCAGCGCGTCGGGCAGGTCGCGATAGATCGCGGCGGTGTCGGCGAACAGGGTGTCGCCGCCCAGCGGCGGCATCTGGCGCATGCGCAGCACCCCGCCCATCGACGGCGCCGGGCGGAAGGTGACGTCGGTGTGCCACTTGTTGGCGGCGCGCACGATCGGCACGATCTCCTCGCGCAGCTTCATGCCGTCGGCGGCCTCGATATGCAGGATCTCGGGAAAGCCCGGCACGTGGGCGGTGACAGGATGCCCCTCCAAATCCCCGAAATAGCGACCAAAACGGACATGGTCCTCGTGGCTGATGTCCTGGTCGCGGAAGAACACCACCTTGTGGCGCAGCAGCGCCGCCCGGATCGCGGCGACGATCTCCGGCGCCAGGGGCTGGCGCAGGTCGACGCCCGAGATCTCGGCCCCCAGCACGGGACCCGCGGGCGTCACCGTCAGGCCGGCGTCGATGGTCGCTGAAGCGGCGATGGGGGCAAAGGCGTTCATGGCGTCCTCCCGGAGCGCCGCCCGTCCGTGCGGGCAGCGATTGTTATTCAGTATCTTAGGCTTGGGATATCGGCGCTCAATCCCGTTTCTTCCCGACAATCGATTACGGACGGGGACAGGCGCGTGCGCCTGTCCCCAGCCACGGCTGTTCGACCTCGGCCTTTCGGGGGCGAGTGGGTGGGGAGGCGCGGAGCGGTCCGGGCCGAGCCCGGATGACCGTGGGTAGTTGTGTTGCGTTTCGGCTGGACCAGTCCGCTCCGCGAAACCGTTTGTCTCGAGGGACGGCGACTGAGGGCCTGTTTCATCCCGATCGACGTTTCCCCTCGGACGGGCAGGATCAAAGTCGCCCGGAAGGGGCCGTCGACGACTCCGACTGATCCTGGAACGGGCCGGTTTGAACTTTCCGGCCCCGTCGACCCGACTGTCCCGCCACCGTCCGCCCCGGACCTTGGGACCTTCTGAGCCCCGCCTCCCGGAACGACCCGATCGCCAGGCCCAGGCGGCCCCGCTCGGTTCCATCCCCATCGCCTGCTTGGGCCGGTACCAAGAGCCCTCCCCCGCGATGGAGACAGGGTCCAGTATGGGATGGGTTTGAGGCCCGAGGACCGGTGACGCTGCTTTTTCTTCAGAGCCTTGAAAAGGCTGGGATTCGTAGCGCCGCCAAAGGGGACGGACGAGCGACGATCCCCATCGCAAGATCTATTTCAGGCGCAGCGACAGCCCGGCCACGACCAAGGTCACGGCGTCGGCGGCGTGGGCCAGGGCCTGATGCAGCCGGCCGGCCTCGTCGCGGAACCGGCGGGCCAGGGCGTTGTCGGGCACGATGCCGAACCCGACCTCGTTGGACACCAACCACAGGGTCCCGGGAAACCGGCCGGCCGCCTCGACCAGTTCGCCGACCGCCGCCGCCGCGTCCCGCTCGTCCAGCATGAGGTTCGAAAGCCAGAGCGTCAGGCAGTCGACCACGACGATGTCGTTCGCGCCGAGCGCTTCCAACGCACTGGCGATATCGAGCGGCGCCTCGAGCGTCGTCCAGGCCGCGCCGCGATCCAAGCGGTGGCGCGCGATGCGCTCGGTCATCTCCGAATCGAAGGCCTGGGCGGTGGCGACCATGACCAGCCGGCCGCCGGATTCGGCCGCCAGGGCCTCGGCCGCGCCCTGGGCGAAGGCGCTCTTGCCGGATCGGGCTCCGCCCAGGACGAGGGTAGACGGCAAGACGCGCTCCAGATCGTTGGCCAGATTGACCGTGTGCGACGCAACATATAGTGCAGCTCACGCGACAGGTTCCTCGAAAGAGGATGAAAAGGGAACTCGGGTGCGAAACCCGGGCTGCCCCCGCAACTGTAAGCGGCGAGCTCGCGCGTCACGAGCCACTGACTGACCTCCTCGGAGGACGGTTGGGAAGGCGACGCGCATCGGCGACGACCCGCGAGCCAGGAGACCTGCCCGTCGCGGTCGTCCTTCGTCCGGCCGGGGTGCGCCGTACGATGGGGTTCTTCCCCCGAGGCGACATCGCCAGGCCGGTCCGAATCCTCGGGCCAGCCTTCGTCGCCGCGCACGGAGGATCAACATGCGCTCGATTTCCGCCCTGGCCCTGGTGGCCGCCCTTCCCGCCCTGGCCCTGCCGAGCCTCGCCCTGGCCGCCGAACCGCTCGACGACGCCAACGCCGTCGACCAGGTGGTGGTCACCGCTGGCCGCGCCGTCGACAAGCTGTCCGAAACGCCGGTCAGCATGACCGTGATCACCGCCGAGACCCTGCGCCAGCGCCAGGCGGTGGTAGTGTCCGACCTCTTGTCGCGCACGCCCGGCGTCACCGTCACCCGCAACGGCGGCGTCGGCGGCTCGACCCAGGTGCGCATCCGCGGCGCCGAGAGCGACCAGACCGCCGTGCTGATCGACGGCGTCAAGCTGAACGACCCGTCGGCGACCGGTGGCGGCTACAACTTCGCCACCCTGCTGGCCGGCGACGTCGACCGCATCGAGGTGCTGCGCGGCCCGCAATCGACCCTGTGGGGCAGCCAGGCCATTGGCGGCGTGGTCAGCATGATCACCAAGACCCCGGACGGCCCGCTGTCGGGCGACGCCACGGTCGAGGGCGGCTCGCGCGCCACGGCCTACGCCAGGGTCGGCGTCGGGGCCGGCGGCGCCTGGGGCGGCTGGCGCCTGGCGGCCGGATCCTACACCACCGCCGGCGTCTCCAACTTCGATGAAGCCATGGGCGGCAAGGAGAAGGACGGCTATCGCAACACCGCCGTCAGCGGTCGCCTGGACCTGAACGTCACCGACTGGGCCGCGCTCGACGCCCGCCTGTCCTACGCCCGGGGCCGCAACGAATTCGACGGTTTCCCCGCCCCGGCCTTCGCGTTCGCCGACACGGCCGAGTACGGCAGGACCAAGGAACTGGTCAGCTATCTGGGTGCGCGCCTGTCCAACTTCGGCGGCGCCCTGAACAGCCGCATCGGCTACGCCTACACCCAGACCGATCGCGACAATTACAATCCCGACCAGCCCGTCACCACCAAGACCTTCGACGCTCGAGGTACAGACAACAGCCTGGAATATCAGGGCACCTGGACGATCAGCCCGATCTGGCGCGCGGTGTTCGGGGCCGAGACCGAGCGCACCTGGTTCCGCACCGCCGCGCCCTCCGAGTTCGATGCGAACCCGACGCCCGACCGCCATGCCACCGGCATGGACAGCGTCTATGGCCAGCTACAGGCCAAGCCGGTCGCGGGCCTGACCCTGACCGGCGGCGTCCGCCATGACGACCACGACACGTTCGGCGGCGCCACCACCTACCAGGCCGGCGCGACCTGGAGTCCGAACGGCGGCGCCACCGTCTTCCGCGCCAACTATGGCGAGGGCTTCAAGGCCCCGTCGCTGTATCAGCTCTATAGCGACTACGGGAACACCAGCCTGAAGCCTGAGGAGGCCAAGAGCTGGGACGTGGGCGTCGAGCACAGCCTGCTGGACGGCCGCCTGCGCGGGGCGATCACCTATTTCAACCGCGACACCAAGAACCAGATCGACTTCCTGTCCAACAACACGCCGCCCAACTTCGGCGGCTACGCCAATACGGCCAAGACCCGGGCCGACGGCGTGGAGGTGGAGGGCAGCTTCGAGGTCAACACCCTGCTGACCCTGTCGGCCAACTACACCAACATGGACGCGGTCAACAGGTCGGCCGGCGCCAACTACGGCAAGGACCTGGTGCGCCGGGCCGGCGAGACCGCCTCGGCGGACGCCGAGCTCAGCTTCGCCAACGGCCTGACCGGCGGGGTGACGATGCAGTATGTCGGCCACAGCTTCGACAACGCGTCCAACACCCGGCGGCTGAAGAGCTATGTCCTGACCGACGTGCGGATCGCCTATCCGATCAACGCGACGTTCGAGCTGTACGGCCGGGTCGAAAACCTGTTCGACCAGCAGTACGAAACTCTCTACCGCTACGGGACCCTGGGTCGCGGCGCCTTCGCCGGCGTGCGGGCCAGGTTCTAGCCGTGGCGACGCCGGCGGCCATCCTCGGCCACGGCGGACGTCTCGGCGCGGCGCGCTCGGCCTGGCCCGACGCGCCGAAGCCGTGGCTGGACCTGTCGACGGGGATCAACCCCTGGCCCTATCCCGTCCCGCTCCTCGCGCCGGAGGCTTGGTCGCGCCTGCCCGATCCAGAGTCCTTGCGGCGGCTGGAACGGGTCGCGGCCACGGCCTTCGGCGTCGAGGATCCGGCGCGGGTCGTGGCGGCGGCGGGGAGCGAGGCGCTGATCCGCCTCCTGCCCCGCCTGTTGACCGCGCGGTGCGCGGCGATCCCGGCCCGGACCTATGGCGGCCATGCCGACGCCTGGCGGGCGGCGGACGCCCGGATCGTCGACCTGAACGATCCAGCGGCCGACCTGCGGGTGCTGGTCAATCCGGACAACCCCACCGGCCGCGTTCTGTCGACCGATCAGGTCCTCGACCTGACCGACAAGCCGCTGCTGGTGGACGAGGCGTTCGTCGACGTCGATCCGGCGCGCTCGGTCGCCGCCCTGGCCGGCGCACCAGGCCGCCAAGGGCTGATGGTCCTGCGTTCGTTCGGCAAGTTCCACGGCCTGGCCGGCGCGAGGCTGGGCTTTCTGGTCGCCCGGCCGGACCTGGCGACCCGTGTCCGCCGGGCGCTGGGCGACTGGCCCGTCTCGGGTCCGGCGATCGCCGCCGGCCTGGCGGCCTATGCCGACACGGACTGGGCGGTCCAGACCCTCCTGCGCCTAGCCGACGACGCCGCGCGGCTGGACGACCTGCTGCGCGGCGTCGGTTTCACGATCCTGGGCGGTACGTCGCTGTTCCGCCTGGCGCGGGCCGCCGACGCGCCGCGCCGCTTCGAGGTCCTGGCCCGCGCCGGGATCCTCACCCGCCCCTTCCCCTGGGACGAGACGCTGATCCGCTTTGGCCTGCCCGGCCCGCAAGCGGACTGGCTCCGCCTCGCCAACGCCCTGGAGAGCCTTCGATGAGCGATGACCTGAACACCCGGCACACCGAAGCCATGAAGGCCCTCAAGGCCGAGCGCGACGCGATGATGCAGACCAAGACGCTGGAGAAGGGTCTGCTGCTGGTCCACACCGGCGACGGCAAGGGCAAGTCCTCGGCCGGCTTCGGCATGGTGGCCCGGAACTTGGGCTGGGGCCTGAAGGTCGGCGTCGTCCAATACATCAAGGGCAAGTGGAAAACGGGCGAGCGATTGTTCTTCAGCAAGTTCCCCGACCAGGTGCGCTACGAAGTCATGGGCGAGGGCTTCACCTGGGACACCCAGGACCGCGAACGCGACATCGCCGCCGCCCGGGCCGCGTGGCTGGTCTCCCAGCAGATGATCGCCGACCCCAAGCTGGATTTCGTGCTGCTGGACGAGATCAACATCGCCCTGCGCTACGACTATCTCGACATCGACGAGGTGGTGGCGGTGCTGAAGGCCCGCCCCGGCGACAAGCATGTCTGCCTGACCGGCCGCAACGCCAAGCCGCAGTTGCTGGAGATCGCCGACCTGGTCACCGAGATGACCCTGGTCAAGCATCCGTTCGAACAGGGCTTCAAGGCCCAGCGCGGGGTCGAGTTTTGACCGGTCTCACCCGGCGCGCGGCGGTCGGCGCCGGGCTGGCGACCGGCCTGCTGAGCGGCGTGGCCAGCGCCCGCGTCCTGCCCCGCGTGGTCTCGCTGAACCCCTGCCTGGACGCCGTGCTGGTCAATGTCGCCGACCGCGGCCAGGTCGCGGCCCTCAGCCACTATGCCCGCGACCCGCAGCAATCGAGCATCGCCAGGATCGCGCTGGACTATCCGATCACCTACGAAAGCGCCGAGGAAGTGATCGCCCTGCGGCCCGACGTGGTGCTGACCGCCGCCCATTCCTCGCCCGCCACCCGAGCGGCCCTGAAGCGGCTGGGCATCCG
The DNA here is from genome assembly GCF_004342605.1 of Caulobacter sp. BK020. Lineage (GTDB taxonomy): Bacteria > Pseudomonadota > Alphaproteobacteria > Caulobacterales > Caulobacteraceae > Caulobacter. Next base: position 234,599 of record NZ_SLZL01000002.1, on the reverse strand, counting down.
CACCGAGCTGTTCAAGGTGCCCAACAGCTGGGTCGAGAACCAGGAGCAGATCCGCCGGATCGCGGCGGCCGTCGGCCATGCCGAGCGCGGCGAGGCGCTGATCGCCCGGGTGGAGGCGGCGATGGCCAGGGGCGCGCCGCGTCCCAGCGCCCGCCCGATCACCGCCCTGGTCTTCCAGCCCAACGGCTTCGCGGCCGGCCATGGCACCCTTGTCGACGAGATGATGCGCCGCGCCGGTTTCGTGAACGTGGCCCGGCGCTATGGCCTGAAGAAGTGGGGCAATGTCTCGCTGGAACGCCTGCTGGACGATCCGCCCGAGGTGCTGCTGGCCGGCCAGGCCGCGCCCAACGCCCCGACCTTCGCCGAGAAGATCCTCAGCCACCCGGCCTTGGCCAGCATCTCCTCGCGCATGACCCGGGCGGTGTTCCCCGAGCGGCTGCTCTATTGCGGCGGCCCCAGCCTGGTGGACACCGCCGCCGCCCTGGCGGCCGCCCGTCGGCAAGTGCTGGGAGCCGCCGCATGACCCGGCGCCTCCTGCTGCTGGCCGGCCTTTGCCTGCTAGTGCTGCTGCTGAGCGGCCTGTCGTTGATGGCCGGCCGGGTCTGGGTTCCCTGGAGCGCCTGGACCCAGGCCGTCGATCCGCGCTGGGCGATCATCTTCGAACTGCGGCTGCCGCGGACCATCCTGGCCATGGCGGTGGGCGCGGCCCTGGGCCTGTCGGGGGCGGTGATGCAGGGCTACACCCGCAACCCGCTGGCCGATCCGGGCGTACTGGGCGTGTCGTCCATGGCCGCCCTGGGGGCGGTGATGACCATGTATCTGAGCCTCTCCCTGACCACGCCCTGGCTGCTGTTCGGGGCGGCGATGATCGGCGCGGGAATCGGGGTGGCGGTCATGCTGGCCCTGGCTGGCGGGACCGGCGGAACCATCACCTTCATCCTGGCCGGGGTGATCCTCAACACCGTGGCCAGCGCCGGCGTCGCCCTGGCCCTGAGCCTGGCGCCCAGCCCTTGGGCGGCGCAGGAGATCATCAACTGGCTGCTGGGCTCGCTGGCCGACCGCAGCGCCGACGACGTCTGGCGGGCCCTGCCCTTCATCGCCGTCGGATCCGGCGTCATGCTGATGCTGGGCCGGGCGCTGGACGCCCTGACCCTGGGCGAGACCGGAGCCAAGGCGCTGGGGATCGACCTGAACCTGACGCGGGTGCTGCTGGCGGTCGGGGTCGGGCTGGCGTCGGGCGCCAGCGTGGCGGTGACCGGCATGATCGGCTTCGTCGGCCTGATCACCCCGCACCTGATGCGGCCGCTGGTCGGTCACCAGCCAAGGGCCCTGCTGGCGCCCAGCGCGGCGGCCGGCGCGGCCTTGGTGCTGGCCGCCGACATCCTGGTGCGGCTGACGCCCTCGGCCGCCGAGGTTCGACTGGGCGTGGCCATGGCCGCCATCGGCGGGCCGTTCTTCCTGGCCCTGCTGATCTCGATGCGCCGGAGGCTGGCATGAAGGACCTTGGCCCAAGGGAAACTGGCATGAGCGACCTGGTCGCCGAGAACCTGACCGTCGCCCTGGGCGGCCGCCCGGTCCTCGCCAGGGTCGCGGCGCGCTTCCGTCCCGGCGAGGTCACCGCCATCGTCGGCCCCAACGGCGCGGGCAAATCGACTCTGCTGGCCTGCCTAGCCGGTTTGCGCCGTCCCGACGCCGGCCGGGTGTCGCTGGGCGCCGAGCCGATCCTGGGCCTGGCCCATCGCCAACGCGCCCGCCGGATCGGCTTCCTGCCCCAGACGCCGGAGGTGGCCTGGGCGGTGGACGTCGAGACCCTGGTCGGCCTGGGACGCACGCCGCACAGCGGAGCCCGAGGGCTTAGCGACGCCGACCACGCCGCGGTCCGGGCCGCCCTGGACCGCACCCGCATGTCGGATCTGGCGCGCCGCGACGTCACCACCCTGTCGGGCGGCGAACGGGCCAGGGCCCTGCTGGCCCGGGTGCTGGCGGGCGAGCCCTCGTGGCTGCTGGCCGACGAGCCGCTGGCCGGGCTGGATCCCGGCCACCAGCTGGACGCCGTCGACCTGATGCGCGCCTTCGCGGCCGAGCCGGATCATGGCGTGGTCATGACCCTGCACGACCTGGGCGTGGCCCTGCGCCTGGCCGACCGGGTGCTGGTGCTGCGGGACGGCGCCCTGATCGCCGACGCCGCGCCGCTGGAAGCCCTGACGCCGGCCGTGCTGGAGCGGGCCTATGGCGTCAGGGCGGCCATCGTCTCCGGGTCCTGGGGCCCGCTGATCGAACTGATCGGGCGGGTGGATGACTGAGACGGCCCCCTGGCCGTGGGTCGTGGCCCTGGCCTTGGGGCTGGAGGCGATGCTGGGCTATCCGGCCGCGCTGATCCGGCGGGTCGGACATCCCGTGGCTTGGCCGGCGGCGCTAATCGACGGACTGGAGCGGCGCTGGAACCAACCGGCGTCGTCCGACCGGCGCCGTCGTCTGCTGGGAGTCGTGCTGGTCGCGCTGCTGGTCGCCGCTTCCGTCGTGCTCGGCGCCGTCGCGCAGGGCCTGCTGGGCGCCAGCCTGCCGGCGTTGGCCCTGGTCGCCCTGATCGCGACCGTCGGCCTGGCCCAGCGCAGCCTGCACGACCATGTCGCCGCCGTCCTGGGGCCGCTGCAAGCCGGCGACCTGGCGGCGGCGCGCGCGGCGGTGGGCCTGATCGTCGGCCGCGACACCGCGGCCCTCGACGTCGAGGGCGTGGCCGCCGCCGCCCTGGAGAGCCTGGCTGAAAGCTTCAACGACGGTGTCGTCGCCCCGGCCTTCTGGCTGCTGGTCGGCGGTCTGCCCGGCCTGTTCGCCTACAAAAGCGTCAACACCGCCGACAGCCTGGTCGGCCACAAGGAAGAGCGCTGGCGGATGTTCGGCTGGGCGGCGGCGCGCACCGACGACCTGCTGAACCTGGTCCCCGCCCGGCTGGCCGGCGGACTGATCGCCCTGGCCGGCGGGCGTGGATTGCGGACGATGGCCCGCGACGCCCGTCGCCACGCCTCGCCCAACGCCGGCTGGCCCGAAGCCGCCATGGCCGGCGCCCTGGGCGTCCAGTTGGGCGGCGAGGCGGTCTATGACGGCGTCCCGACGTGCCGCCCGACCTTCGGCGGCGGACCGCGCCCGACAGCCGCCGACCTCGCGCGCGGCCTCGCCGTCTACCGCCGGGCCTGCCTGCTGCTCTGGCTGATCCCGCTGGCCCTCGGTCTGATCGCCGGGCTCGCCCGATGACCCCGCCTCGTCTATCCAGGACCTCGCCCCAGGATCTCGCCATGACCACGCTCGAAGCCCTCGCCGCCACCATCATCCCCGTCGACGCGGCGCTCGAACCGACCCTGCGAACTCTGCTGGACGGCAAGGCCAAGCCGCCGGGGTCGCTGGGGCGGATCGAGGATCTGGCGGTGCGCATCGCCCTGATCCAGAACCGGCCGGACCCGCGCATCGCCCGCACCGACCTCTATGTGTTCGCCGGCGACCACGGCCTGACCCAGGAGGGCGTCTCGGCCTATCCGTCCAGCGTCACGGCCGCCATGGTCGGGCTGTTCCTGTCGGGCCGCTCCAGCGTCAGCGCCTTCGCCAAGGCCTCGGGCGTCCAGGTTCGCGTGGTCGACGCCGGGGTCGACGCCGACCTGCCGGACCACCCCGACCTGATCACCGCCAAGATCCGCCGCGGGACCCGCAACGCCGCGCTGGAGCCGGCCCTGACGCCGGACGAGGTGCGAGCCGCGCTGCTCGGGGGCGCCGACATCGCCTGGGCCGCGGCGGCGGACGGGGCGGACGTCATAGCCTTGGGCGAGATGGGCATCGGCAACACCTCGTCGGCGGCGCTGATCATGCACCGCCTGGCGCCCGCGCCGCTGGACGCCTGCGTCGGCCTGGGCACGGGCCACGACGCCGACGGCCTGGCCCGCAAGCAGGCCGGGATCGCCCGGGCCGCCCAGCGCTCGGATGCGGTCCAACCGCTGGACGTGCTGGCCCAGTTCGGCGGTTGCGAGATCGCCATGATGGCCGGCGCCGTGCTGGGCGCGGCCTCGATGCGGCGGGTGGCGCTGGTCGACGGCTTCATCAGCACCGCCGCCGCCCTGGCCGCCGTCCGCCTGGTCCCCGCCGCCCTGGACTATTGCGTCTTCGCCCACGGCTCGGCCGAGCGCGGCCATCCGGCGATGCTGCAAGCCCTGGGCGCTCGGCCGCTGCTGGACCTCGCCCTGCGGCTGGGCGAAGGCACGGGCGCGGTGCTGGCCGCTCCGCTGCTGGCCGCGGCCGCCAACCTGCTGACCGAGGTCGCCGCCCTGGCCGACGTCCTGGCCGGCGACGCGACGAGTCCAGGCTGATGCCGCGCCAGCTGAAGCTGTTCTTCTGCGCCCTGCAGTTCCTGACCCGCCTGCCGGCCCCGTCCTTCGCCGACTTCCGGCCCGACTGGATCACCCGCGCGGCCCGCTACTTCCCGCTGGTCGGGATCCTGGTGGGCGCGATCGGGGCCGGCGTGCTGCTGGCGGCCGGACAGCTGTGGAGCGGCGCCCTGCCGTCCCTGCTGGCCGTGGCGGCGGGGGTGTTGGTGACTGGCGGCTTCCACGAGGACGGCCTGGCCGACACCGCCGACGGCCTGGGCGGCGGCCAGGCCCCGGCCCGGCGACTGGAGATCATGAAGGACAGCCGGGTCGGAACCTATGGCGTGCTGGCCCTGGGCCTGCTGCTGGCGATCAAGGTCGCGGCCCTGGCGAGCCTGCCCCTGGCGACCGCCGCCCTGGCCCTGGTCGCCGCCCATGGCGCCGGCCGCGTCGCCGCCGTGGCGGTCATGGTCCTGGGGCGTCACGTCAGCGACCGCGACGACGCCAAGTACAAGCCCGCGCCGGAGGGGGTGCGGCCCGTCGAACTGCTGATCGCCGCCGTTCTGGGCCTGTGGCCGCTGACTCTGCTGGGTTGGCCCGGCCTGGCGGGAGCGGCGGTGGGGACGCTGCTGGCGGCGATCCTGGCCCTGACCGCCCGGCGGCTGATCGGCGGCCATACCGGCGACGTGCTGGGCGGGATCGAGCAGGCCGGCGAGCTGGGCGTGCTGCTGGGCGTCTCGGCCATGCTGGCGACGCGATGACCCTGCTGGTCTGCCCGCTCAGCCAGGTCGAGACGGCGCGGGCCCTGCACCGGCCCTCGCACCTGGTCAGCCTATTGTCGCCGGCCTCGGCCGCCGAGGCCTGGCCGGTCGCCGACGGCGCCTGCCTGCGCCTGGCCTTCCACGACATCGCCGAACCTCGCGAAGGCTTCACCGCCCCCGACACGGCCCTGGTCGCCCGCCTGCTGGACTTCGCGGCAGGCTGGGACGCCGTCCGGCCCATGCTGGTCCACTGCTGGGCCGGGGTCAGCCGCTCGACGGCGGCGGCCTTCATCATCGCCTGCCAGCGCGCGCCGGGGCGGTCCGAGCGCGACATCGCCCGGGCCCTGCGCCTCGCAGCCCCCTACGCCACGCCCAACCCGCTGCTGGTCAGCCTGGCCGACGCCGCGCTGGGCCGCGCCGGCCGGATGTCGGCGGCGATCGCCGAGATCGGCCGCGGCGCAGAAACCTCCGAGGGCGCGCTGTTCGAACTACCCTTGAAGTGAGGCTTTCAAAGCAAAGCTTTCGCCCCTGTCGATTTCCGTCGGCGCGAGCGAGGCTTAGCCGCCCTATTTCGCGTAGCGCGCCGCGACCGGCTCGTAGCGGTCCCACACCCGGCCGTCGCTGACCGAGCGCAGCAGCTTGATATATTCGGCGTGCGACCAAGCCAGGGGCGTGGCCGAGTCCGTGCCCTCGCCGCGTGCATAGCCGTGCGGGTTGGGCCCGATGCCGTCCCAGACCTGCTCCGGGATCAGCAGGCCCTCGTTGGCGAACAGCTCCATGGCCCTGACGTAGCGGTCGCGGATCTTCCGGATCGTCGCGGCGTCGGGCTTGCCGTTCCGGCTGGCCAGGGCCAGTTCGTAGTGGCCGCGCTCGCCCGTGAAGATCGGCCAGACCCGACCGCGCTGGCCGGGCGACATCTTTCCGCCCACGCCGTAGTTGGCGCCGGTCTGGGCGTCCTCGCCATAGCCGTCGACATCATACCGCCGCCAGCCGGGGAACTCGCCCGCCACGCCCGGGAAGGTGAAGTCGTAGCGCACGCGGTAGAGGTCGGCGCGGCCGGTGTCGTCCAGCTCCGGCAGGCTGCCGACAATGGCCGCATCGTCGGCCTGGCGCACGCCGTAGCGGACCAGCTCCAGAAAGCCGCCGTCGACCACCTGGTCCTTGGGCGGAGCGATCTGGCCGTTGGCGGCGCCGATCGGGGCGTGGTCGTTGGGGTCCTCGCCCGGGTTCAGGCGGACATAGTAGGTCCCGTCGCCGAACGGGCCCTTGGTGGTGACCATCCGCGCCTCGACCTTGGCCGAATAGGCGTCGGCGGTGGCGCGATAGCGGGCCGCGCCGGCCGCGTCGCCGGCCAGCTCGGCGATGTCGCCCGCCGTCACCAGGCCGGCGATGGTCGCCGCGGTGGTCGAGGGCGAGTGGCCGCCCTGCTCTTCCCACCGCTCCTGCTGGGTGAACGGCGGCCTGATCGTCTCGTGGTTCCAACCGATCCCCACCTTGCCGCCGTCGACCAGGAAGTCGGCGGCCGGCTTGATCATCCGGCCGTAATAGGCCTTGAGGTCCGCCTCGGGCAGCCAGCCCAGCTTCCACAGCTTCCAGCCCAGCATGATCGGCATGGCGGTCTGGTCCAGCTGGACGCCGACCCACTCGGTCGTGCCGTCCACCCAGGTCTTCTGCAGGAACCAGCCGCCGACGCCGGTATTGCCCTTGGTGTCGGTCCTGACCTGAACCTGCGGCAGGTAGCGGAACGCGGCCAGCGGCGTCTGCTTGTCGCCCAGGGCCGCCAGGGCCATGGCGCACTGGTAGAAGTCGCGTGGCCAGACGGCCTTGTACCCTGTCGAGGGCTTGGAGGCGTCGACCGTGTCGCCCCACGGATTGGACAGCGAGGCGATCAGGGCGCCGGCATAGGTGCGGTCCTCCTGCACCTTCAGCATCAGGGCGCTGGCCTGGACCAGCTTGCCGCCGTCTTCCGAGGCCTCGCGCAGGCGCGGCAGCTCGCTCAGCGAGGCCAGATAATCCTCCCAGCCGACCCGGTCGCCTTCGCCGTTGTAGCGGGCCAGCACCTCGTCATAGCCGGTCTTCAGCGTGGCGGACGCGGCCTGGTCGGCGGCGACCGCGTCACCGCCGAAACCGATGGCGAAGTCGTAGGTCGCCTCGCCCGAGGCCTGCCGCGGCAACTCGGCGGTCAGAACGATCGCGCCCTTGGCCGACGCGCCGCCGGTCAGGGTCGCCGCCTTCAGGGCCGACAGGGCGTCGCTTCCCAGCGGCGTCGCGACGGCCTTCACGAACGACCGAGCGCCCTTCAGGCTCAGGAACGCCTTGCCCTCGTACGCTCTCAGCGCCGAGGCGCTGGCCGCGCCCGTGTCGCCGCCGCCGGTGTTGGCCATGTGCGGCTCCAGCACCAGGAACGGCGTCACCGGCCCCTTCAGGGCGCGGACCGTGACCCGGACGAACAGGGCGTTGCGATCGGGATCGGTGAAGATCCGCTTCTCGATCTCGAAGCGGCCCTGCTTGTCGGTGGTGGTCACCTTGTAGGCCGGTGACAGCGGCCGGCCGGCGGCGTCGACGTGCAGGTATTCGGTGTGAGACGTGGTGTCGGCGCCCTCAACGGCCAGGCCCGTCGCGGTCTTCACGGCCACGCGCAGCTGCTTGATCTGGGCCTCGTGGATCAGGCCGTACATGGTCTCGGTCAGGGTTCCGTCGGCGATCGAGAACCACACCTTCGACACCGGGCCGGTCGGGCCGCCGTCCTTGTAGGCGCCGTCGACATAGGCCTCGTAGGACGCGCCCACCCCGGTCTTGGCGGCATAGGCCCAGGTGGTCGGGGTCTCGGCGCGGACAGTCGCGCCCAGGGCCGTCGCGGCGGCCGAGGCCAGGGCGAGCATCTTCAGGCAACGCATGGAACTACCTCATGAAAGGACAGCGTCGATCAGGACGCGGATCAGGCCTTGGAAAGCGCTTCGGGTGACCGAGCCCCGGCCGGCGACGCCTTGGGCTCGCCCACGTCGCGGACCAGGAACACGCAAGCGGCGGCGACCAGCATCCCGGCCGCGCCCAGACCCAGGGCCCAGATCGCCTGGCCGCCGAGGAACGCCTTGAGCAGCAGGCCCAAGAGGGTCGCGGCCAGCAGCTGCGGGATGACGATGAAGATGTTGAAGATGCCCATATAGACGCCCATCTTCGCGGCCGGCAGCGCGCCCGACAGGATCGAGTACGGGGCCGACAGGATCGACGACCAGGCGAAGCCCACGCCGATCATCGGGATCCACAGCAAGGCCGGCTCGCGGATCAGCGGGAACGCCGCCAGGCCGAGGCCCCCCAAGCCCAGGCACAGGGCGTGGCAGGCCTTGCGGCCCACGGCGCGGGCCACCGACGGGATCACCAGGGCGGCCAGGGCCGCGACGCCGTTGTAGATCGCGAACAGCACGCCCACCCAGTCGGCCCCGTCGTTATAGGCGCGCGAGGCGGTGTCGGTTGCGTGATAGTGGAAGGCGGCCACGGCCGGGGTCGTATAGATCCACATGGCGAACAGGCCGAACCACGAGAAGAACTGCACCACCGCCAGCTGCTTCATGGTGGCGGGCATCCGGAACAGGTCCTCGACCACCTCGGAGAAGCCGTTGCCGGTCCGGCCGGCCCGGCGCAGGAGGGCCGCGACCAGTTGCGCCACGCCGAACAGCGCGGCCATGCCGGCCAGGACATAGAGCTCCTTCTCCAGCCGCGTGGCGAAGATCACGGCGGCCAGCAGCAGGCCGGCCGCCGCCCAGGCCAAGCCGCCCACGGCGTAGGCGCGGACGGTGCGCGCGGCCACCTCGGCCACGGCGTCGAACGCACCGCGCCTCAGCGCGCGCTCGGACGCCTCGAAGGCCGCCAGCTGATCCGGGCTATATTCGCGGGTGGTGAACACCGTCCACAGCACCGACAGCAGCAGCCCCGTCGCGCCGGCGTAGAAGGCGATGCGCACCGAGGGGGGCGCGCCGCCGTCCGCCGCCACGTTGCTGACCGAGAACCAATGCGTGAGCATCCACGGCAGGGCCGAGGCCAGGACCGCGCCCGCGCCGATGAAGAAGCTCTGCATGGCGTAGCCCGAGGCGCGCTGCTCGTCGGGCAGATTGTCGCCGACGAAGGCGCGGAACGGTTCCATCGTGATGTTGATCGAGGCGTCCATCACCCACAGGGCGGCCGCGGCGATCCACAGCGCCGCGGCGTTGGGCATGACCAGCAGGGCGGCGCTGGTCAGGACGGCGCCCCAGAAGACGTATGGACGCCGGCGGCCCAGGCGCCCCCAGGTCTTGTCGCTGAGATGGCCGATGATCGGCTGCACCAGCAGGCCCGTGGCCGGCGCGGCGATCCACAGGATCGCCAGGTGGTTCACGTCGACGCCCAGGCTCTGGAAGATTCGGGAGGTGTTGGCGTTCTGCAGGCCGAACCCGATCTGGATCCCGAAGAACCCGAAGCACATGTTCCAGATCTGGAAGCCGCTCAGCCGGGTCCTGGTCGCCATCGTTTCCCCTTTAGGCTCCGTTGGATCGGAGCTTTGCGCAAATTTTTGCATTGCTTCGCGCGACTGCATTTGCGCACGCGCCGCGCCACCTGGCAACGAAATTTCAAGCTGTTTGCGCGTACAAATCGTCAATGGCATCGAAAATCTTGCGTTTCGCTTCGCAAGAACAAGCGCCACCACCCCTTGGCGAAGCACAGATTTGCATAAATTTTCATGGCCCGCCGAAGGATCGCCGCCCCAGGTCATCCTCCCCGCTTGAAAACCACCGCCGCGGCGCCCTAACAAAGGCCTGAAAAGGTTTGCGGCAAATTTTGCAGCAGCTTTCCGGGACGGGGCGGGACAGTGACCAAGGGCGCGACGCGACTGGAAGACCTGGCCAGGCTGGCCGGAGTGTCGATCTCGACGGCCTCGCGGGCCCTGAACGACAGTCCCGCCGTCAACACCCGCACCAAGCAGCAGATCTGGAAGCTGGCGCGGGAGATGGACTATCCGTTCCGCCGCTACATGCCCGCCGGCCCGATCGGCGCCGAGGGCACGATCGCCATCGTAGTGCCCCGTCCCCAGGGCCGCGAGGGCCGGCTGTCGGACCCGTTCTTCCTGGAGCTGCTGGCCGGCGTCGGCGAGGCCGCACGTGAACGGGGATGCGACCTGATGATCAGCCACGTGGCCCCGACCAGCTTCGAGGACCTGTCGGCGGCCATGACCACCAGCCGCGCCGACGGGGTGATCTTCCTGGGCCAGAGCTGGCTGCACACCGCCTTCAACCGCCTGGCCGAAACCGAAGGCCGGTTCGTGGTCTGGGGCGCTCAGCTGCCTGACCAGTCCTATTGCTCGGTGGGTTCCGACAATCCGCTGGGCGCCCGGCGCGCGACGCTGCACCTGGCCCGCCTGGGCCGCAAGCGCATCGTCTTCCTGGGCGACACCGAAGCCCCCGAGGCCATGCAGCGTCACCGCGGCTATCTGGACGCGGTCGAGCAGTTCGGCCTGGGCGTCGACCCCGAACTGATCGTGCCGGCCCATTTCGAGGTGGAATCGGCCGAGGCCAGCGTCGACTCCCTGATTCAGCGCGGGGTGAAGTTCGACGGGGTGGTCGCCGCCTCCGACCTGATCGCCCTGGGGGCCATCCGGGCCCTGCAGCAGGCGGGCATGTCGATCCCCGAGGACGTCTCGGTGATCGGCTATGACGACGTGCCGTTCGCCCGCTATTCGCGCCCGGCGCTCAGCACCATCTCGCAGGACACCGCCAAGGCCGGCCGGCTGATGGTGTCCAAGCTGCTGGACGCCAGCGGCCAGGGCGCCAGCCGGTCGGAACGCGTGCCGACCGACCTGATCATCCGCGAGTCCTGCGGGGGCTAGCCGCCAGCGCAGCCTGCAATTGGAAGGTCGGTGGGCCGTCGGCCCGCTGCCGGCGCCTGTGCCGCCGGTCAAACGCCATCGCCATCGCCAACGACAGCGACCAACCGAAGGCGCCGCGATCGTCGCTGGCGCGATCCTCAGGCGCGCCTCGTTCGAAGGAGGAGGCCAAGGCTTCGGCCCGGGCGCCTGACGTCACTCGGACCCAGAAGCGGGTCTTGGCCGCCAGGGATCGCCTGAGGTCTGACCTTTGGCCGCTACCCAGACTAGTACTGCTGCTTCGCAACAAGGGAAGCGAGCAATCTGCTGATATTAAACGAGAAGATGCTGAAAGGCGCGTGTTCCACGCCTCCAAATTGCCTGACAACTTGCCAAGCTTCACAGGGTCGCGCTTATAGGTCGCTACGCACTCCAGGAGCCTCACGCCCATGTCGTTGGACCAGTCGGACGACAAGTCGGCCAAGCGACCGGCGAGAGGGTCTGGCCGGCGCCTGCGTGGCGCCATCGCCCACTATCTCGGCACAGCGATCGTCTCGGGCCGGATCGCGCCGGGCGAGAAGCTGACCGGCGAAATCGCCAACGCCGAAGCGCTCGACGTCTCGCGCGGCGCCTATCGGGAGGCGGTCCAGGTCCTGACCGCCAAAGGCCTGGTGGAAAGTCGCCCCAAGGCGGGCACGCGCGTCCTGCCGCGCAGCTGCTGGAACATCCTGGACCCCACCGTCCTGGCCTGGGCGTTCGCCGCCGAGCCGGATCTCGAGTTCGTGCGCGATCTTTTCGAGCTGCGCGCCGTCGTCGAACCGGCCGCCGCGCGCTTCGCGGCCGAGCGTCGCGACAAGGACGACATCAGGGCGATGAAGGCCGCCCTGACCGGGATGCGGCGTCATACCCTGGCGACCGAGGCCGGCCGGATGGCCGATCGCGCCTTCCACGACGCCCTTCTGCGCGCCACGCACAACGATGCGATGATCGCCCTGAGCGCCAGCATCAGCGCCGCGGTGAGCTGGACGACCGAGTTCAAGCAGCGCTCGCGCACCCTGCCCCGCGATCCGGTGCCCGATCACGTCAGGGTCTGTGACGCGATCATCGCGGGCGACCCGGACGCCGCCGGCGCGGCGATGCGGACTCTCATTGATCTCGCGCTCGATGACACGCGCCTGGCCATGTAGACGCGGAGACGGCGCCAAGATCTGATTTTTATATGTAAGATTATTATCTCTAATGAGAAATCGCTCGACGCGTTTTTGACGGAGTTCTATATTTTTGCCCGATCAACGCGGGGTCGCGATGTCGCCATTCGCTTCTCTGCGGACCGCCGAAGCCACGCCCCTGGGAAGGCGCGCGCCCCATAGGCTGGCCTATGAACTGATGGGCCGCATCCGGTCCGGCGCGCTTCGCCCGGGCGACTGGCTGCCGACCGATCGAGAGCTGCTCCGCGAATTCCCGGTCAGCCGGACGGCCTTGCGCGAAGCCTTGATCATCCTGGAATGCCTGGGCCTGACGGAATCGCACCATGGCGTGGGCTGTCGGGTGGTCGGTCGCGCCCCCAGAACCAGCCTCGGGCGCGACGTCTCGGTGGATCTCGTGGCGTTGCTGGAAGCCTGCCGCGCCTTCGAGATCGAAGCCGTCGGCCTGGCCGCCAGCCTGGATGGGGACGGCCCCTCGCCCATCCCGGCGATCCTGGGCGCAGCGGGGCCAATGACCACCAAGGCCTGCCGGCGCCTGCATGTCGCCCTCGCCCGGGCGACCGGCAACATTATCATTGCGGCTTCGATCCAGAACCTCTGGGACCTGGCCGCAACGCGACCGGCCCTGCACGTTCCTCTGGACGCCGCCCTCGCCCATGCCGGCCGCCGGGTCCATGGATTGCAGAACCAGGTCGTCGACGCCTTCGCGCGCCGCTCGCCGCCGGCCGCCCGCCAGGCGGTCGACGCGCTGTTTGGCGGCTATCTCGCCGCGGTGTCGGAGCTCGACGACCAGGAACCGCGCGATAGGGCGCCGGACCGACGATCGGCCGCCGGAGGCGACCGGTAGAGCCAGGCCTCGCCCCTATCAGCCCCCGCGCAGCATCTTCATGACCAGCGCACGGATGCGACCGTAGTTTCCCGCGGCCAACGGGCCCAGCAGGCCATGGCGCTCGGCCGGCAGGTGCGCCAGCGGGTGGCCCTGCTCGCGAAAGACATAGTGGTCGAAGAACGCCCGCCAGGCGCGCCGCTCGGCCGCCGGCCGCTCGGCGATCGCGATCATCGCCAGCATCATGGCGACATAGGGCGCGTCGGGCCCGGCGGCGAAGCCGTCCCACCAGTAGTTGACGAGCAGGTTCGCCGGCTCCAGGGCCTCGACCTGATGCCACCAGAGCTTGGGAAGATAGAGGGCGTCGCCCGGCCCCAGCTCGACGACGATCGCGCGGGCCGCGGCGGCGGCGAACCGCGGGTAGCGCTCGTCTTCCGACGCGGCGCCGGCGGCCAGGCTGATCGGCTGGCCGGCCAGGGTGTGGTCAATCGGTCCGACATAAAGATCGCCGATGGCGTCGGGCGGATAGAGCGTGAACCGCCGGCGGCCGGCGATGACGCAGGCCAGGTTGTCGAAGCTGTCATAGTGGCAGGCGACACGGCTGGCGTTGCCCAGCCACAAGCGCGGCTTGGCCAGGGGCGGCAGGATGTCGAGCCGATTGTCGGCGGCGAATCCCGGCGCGTAGTCGTCCACGGAAAGCGAGCCCATATAGACGCTCGCCAGGCTGGCGTCGGCGGCGGCCTCTCCGATGCGCGCCAGCGACTGCGCCAGGGTCAGCGACACCCGCTCGAAGTTGAAACCGTCCGGACCGTCGCCGTAGTCGTAGCGGCCGGCGATCGCCGGCGCTCCGATGAACGCCTGCCCGCCGCGCCCCAAGTCGAACTGAGCGAGATAGGTCGACAGCGCCGCCCAGCCCCGCCCGCCGGCCTCGACCGCCGGCCAATCGCGGCAGAGGCCCGGCAACAGGACCGGCCGGCAATCGGCCGCCACCGCCTGGGCGAATCCGGCTGCGCCGGCGCCCTTGATCGCGGTCGGGTCGACGCTGCGCAGGTCCGGCGGGGCCTGGCCGTTCATCCGGTGATCTTGTCGTTTCGAAGCTTCGCCAGGCGGGACACCTGCTTGAGCGAAACGCTCATGGCGTAGATCAGCTGCAGATATCCCCGCCGGAAGAGGCCCAGGACGGCCGCATCGTCCAGCTCGCCCAGCGTGTCGAGGCTGACGGTGTAGAGGCCGGTCAGGCTCAGGGTGCGGCCGTCGTCGAAGGACAGGTCCACATCGACCGGCTCCACCAATCGTTCGTCGATCAGGGCCTGAAGGAAGGCGTCGGTCTCGGGAACCCCGGCATTGAGCTGCGCCAGGGCGTGCTGGATCCGCCGCAGGGCGGGGCTGGCCTGACCATCGGCCTCGAAGAGCGACGCGCCCTGGGGGACGGCGAACCGCGCGTGGGCCGGATCGATGGCGATCGCGCCGTCTGTCGCGATGAAAAAGCCCAGACGTTCCAGGTCCAGCGGCCTGAACAACGGCCGACCGCCGTCCTCGCCGTCCAGAAGGTTTTCGCCGGGTTCGAATCCGAACATCGCCCCCGCATAGAATTTTCCCGTCTCGGCGTTCTTGGTCAGGAAGATCGGACAGACCGCCGCGGCCGCGACGAACTCGCTCGCTACAATCTGGACGAAGTGCGGACCGCCGGACGGAAGGTCGCCCAGGCGCAGATCCGCGTGCCGCCCAGGATTCAACATTTCCAGATTCATCATAGCAGCTTCCCTCCCCGCGGCGCTGGCGGATCACGCCGCCCGCTTTTCTGTTCCGATCGATAGCGGCGTTCCGAACGGCCGTCCAATCGGCGCATTTTTACACCGACAAATAGATATTGATACCGGTACCTTTTGGGGCTAGCGTCAGTCTATAAAAATAAAAATGCGCAGGGAGGAACGTATGGGCCTAGATCGCCTCGGCGAGAACGCATCCCTCTTTGTCCTTTAAATTCGCGACGTTACGGCGATCGCGTGTGAAACCGGCCGCTCGTGCCGGACGATTGGCAAACCCGCAAAACCCGGAGGGGGAAACAAAATGTCCAGGATATATTATTGGAGTAATAGAAGCGGCCGCCGGCGCGACTCCAGGGTCGCCCTGGTCAGCGCCTCGAGCTTGCTGGCCCTGATGCTGGGCGGCGCCGCCAACGCCGCCGAGCAGGGGAGTGAAGCCGCCATCGTAACGGCCGCGGCGGTCGCCGCGCCAGCCGCCGAGCAGGCCGCGCCGGCCCAGTCGAACGACGCGAGCGTCGTCGAGGAAGTCGTCGTCACGGGTCTGCGCGGCTCGCTGCAACGCAACCTCGACATCAAGCGCAACGCGGAGGGCGTCGTCGACGCCATTTCGGCCGAGGACATCGGCAAGTTCCCCGATTCCAACGTGGCCGCGTCGCTGCAACGCCTGCCGGGCGTTTCGATCCAGCGCGCCGGGGCCCGTGGCGAACCGCAAGGCATCACCGTTCGCGGCTTCAGCGGCGACTTCAACGAAACCCTCTATGACGGGCGCCGGATTTCGACGGCGACGGGCGGACGCTCGGTGGACTTCAGCACCGTCGGCGCCGACTTCGTCGGCGGGCTGTCCGTGCTCAAGACCCCCGATGTTTCGCTGTCCAGCAGCTCGATCGGCGCGACGGTCAACGTCGCCTTCCCCAAGCCGTTCGACCATCCCGGCCGCCGCATGGCGTTCACGGCCTCAGGCTCGCTGCAGGACGACGCCGGCAAGGTGGTCCCCACCATCGGCGCGCTGTTCAGCGATACTTTCGCCGACGACAAGTTCGGGGTGCTGGTCGACGCGATATACACGCGCCACGACACCCAGACCAACCGCGTCTTCGTCAGCGGTTGGCCGGGCGGATACTACCGGCCCTGCCAGCTGAAGGCTTCCTGTACGGACGCCGAGCTGACGGCCAACAAGACCGTCCTGGGCTGGTTCGAGCAGCAGGCGGGCGCCACCCAGATCTACACCAAGGATGAGCGGGTCGACGGACGCATCGCCTTGCAATGGCACCCCTCCGAGGGCGTGACGGTCACCCTGGACGACAACTATTCGCGCCAGAACGTCCGCGCCGACAACTTCGGCTACGGGATCTGGTTCAACCAGGACAACTTGCGAAACGTCAAGCTGGACCAGAATGGAACCACGGTCGATTTCACTCAGGCCGGATCTCAGACCGACTTTACGGCCGGGACCGATCACAACATCCTGCAGACCAACCAAACCGGCCTGAACCTCAAATGGGACGTGTCGGAGAACCTGAAGTTCGAGGCCGACGCCAGCTACGCCAAGAGCTGGCTCAACCCCGACGGCGGCGTCAGCAGCGACAACGCCGACGTGGGCTATGGCTTCGGCATCGGCCCGTCCCTGGGCATCAGCATCGTCGGCGACAGCAAGGACACCCTGCCGGTGCTGCACAGCTACGGCCCCAACGGCGACGCCTCGCGCTGGGCCGACACCTCGGTGATCGGCTCTCACGTCACCGTGCGCCAGGCCCAGGAGAACACCGACGTCGTCAAGCAACTGCG
This sequence comes from Caulobacter sp. BK020, assembly GCF_004342605.1. Classification (GTDB taxonomy): domain Bacteria; phylum Pseudomonadota; class Alphaproteobacteria; order Caulobacterales; family Caulobacteraceae; genus Caulobacter. The sequence continues at coordinate 218,074 of NZ_SLZL01000002.1, read as the reverse complement.
GTTCGCGGGCGCGTGGGAGCAAGAAGGCTTCCGCATCAAGGCCGGCGGCAGCTACATGGAAGACCACTACCAGATCCAGCAGAGCAACACCTTCGTCAACAACTACTGGCAGGCCTATCCCGGCTATGGCCCCGCCTCGGGCGCCAACGGCGGGGTCATGATTCCGGCCAGCCTGTTCACCGGCCGCGTCAGCACCAAAAACTTCATCCCCGGCTTCGACGGCGCCCTGCCGCCGTACCTGCTGAAGTTCGACGCCCACGCCTACCAGCAGTACCTGACCAGCCTGGGCAATCCGCAGACCAAGAACATCCCCGGCTTCAACTATGGCGGCGGGACGGTCGGAACCCAGTTCACCGGCGCGTTCGACCTGGCGCTGGACAACGGCAGCATCCGCGACATCACCGAAAAGACCTGGTCGCTGTTCATGAAGGCCAATTTCGACGTCGACGTGGCCGGCATGCCGTTCCACTTCAACGCTGGCGTACGCGAGGAAAACACCCACGTCACCGCCAACGGTTTTGGCCAGTTGCCGGTGGAAATCACCCGAAACGCGGGCGACCCGACCCTGTTGACGGTGAGACTGAGCGACGCCCAGGCCGTATCGACCAAGAGCAACTACTCCTACCTGCTGCCCAGCGTCGACATGAAGCTGGAACTGACTGAGAGCATCCACCTGCGTCTGGACGCCTCGCGGACCCTGACGCGTCCGGGCCTCAACCTGCTGACGCCCGTCCTAAGCGTCGGGACGGGCCAGCGGGTCGGCGCCCTGACGGGCAGCGGGGGCAGCCCGGCGCTCAAGCCCTACCTGGCCGACAACTTCGATGCGGCGGTGGAATGGTACTATCGGCCCAACTCGTATGCGTCGGTGAACTTCTTCATCAAGGACGTCAGCAACTTCATCGTCGGGGGCACACAGCGCCAGACGATCAACGGCGTGATCGATCCCTCCACCGGCCAGCCGGCGCTGTTCAGCGTCACCCAGCAGGTGAACGGGCCCGAGGCGACCGTGCGCGGCGTCGAACTGGCCTGGCAGCACGTGTTCGGCGACAGCGGCTTCGGCTTCAACGGCAACGTCACCCTGGTCGACACCAACAAGCCCTATGACCGGACCGACATCTCCCAGAGCGGCTTTGCAATCACCGGCCTGGCGGACTCCGCCAACCTCGTGGCCTTCTACGACAAAAACGGCTTCGAAGCGCGGTTCGCGGTCAACTACCGCAAGGAGTATCTGCGCCAGTTTGGCCAGAACCAGAACACCGGCGCCTTCGGTTCGGAGCCGACGTTCGAGAACCCGAGCCTGCAGATCGACTTCAGCACCAGCTATGCGCTGACCAAGCAGATCAATCTGTTCTTCGAGGCTCTGAATTTGACCAACGAGACGCAGAGCACGCACGGGCGGTTCGACAACCAGCTGCTCGACGTGTTCGCCTATGGCCGGCGCTACACGGCCGGGGCGCGGTTCCGCTTCTAGGTCCCTCCCTAGGCCGCGAGGGTCGCTACGGCGATCTTCGCGGCCGTCTTTTTCGAAGTTTGAACATGGTCCGTCCCGTCAAGAACATCGTCGTCGTCGGCGGCGGCACCGCCGGCTGGCTGACCGCCGGCCTGATCGCCGCCAAGCACAAGGCCCGCCAGGCGACGGGCTTCACCGTGACCCTGGTGGAGTCGCCCAACACGCCGATCATCGGGGTTGGGGAAGGCACCTGGCCGACCCTGCGCACCACCCTGGCCAAGATCGGGGTGTCGGAGACCGATTTCTTCCGTGAATGCGACGCGGCCTTCAAGCAGGGGGCCAAGTTCGCGCGCTGGACCACGGGCGCGGCTGACGACGCCTACTACCACCCCCTGATGCTGCCCCAGGGCTTCTCTCAGGTGAACCTTGTTCCCCACTGGCTGGTCGGCGGGAACGGACGAAGCTTCTGCGACGCCGTCACGCCCCAGGGGCGGCTCTGCGACGACGGCCTGGCGCCCAAGACCATCACCGCCCCGCCCTACCAGGGCGCGGCCAACTACGCCTACCACCTGGACGCCGGCAAGTTCGCGCCGTTCCTGCAGCGACACTGCTGCGACAAGCTGGGCGTGCGCCATGTCCTGGCCGACGTCCGCAGCGTCGCCATGACCGAGGACGGCGACATTCGCGGCGTGGTGACCCAGCAGCAGGGCGAGATCCAGGGCGATCTGTTCATCGACTGCACCGGCTTCCGCGCGCTTCTGCTGGGCGAGGCGCTCGGCGTGCCGTTCCGCGACTGCGGCGACGTGCTGTTCTGCGACACGGCGCTGGCGATCCAGGTCCCCTACGAGACGGAAGCCAGCCCGATCGCCAGCCATACGATTTCCACGGCCCAGTCAGCCGGATGGATCTGGGATATCGGCCTGCCCACCCGGCGCGGCGTGGGCCACGTCTATTCCAGCCGGCACATTTCCGACGACGACGCCGAGCGCGAGCTGCGGGCCTATATCGGTCCGGCCGGCCGCGACCTTTCGGCCCGGAAGATCGCGATCCGCTCGGGCCATCGCGAGACGTTCTGGAAACGCAACTGCGTGGCGGTGGGCCTTGCCGCTGGCTTCCTTGAGCCCCTGGAAGCCTCCGCCATCGTGCTGATCGAGCTGTCGGCCAAGCTGATCGCCGAACAGATGCCCGCCTGCCGCGAAGTGATGGACATCGTCGCCGCGCGTTTCAACGCCACAACGCACTATCGCTGGGGCCGGATCATCGACTTCCTGAAGCTGCACTACGTGCTCAGCCAGCGCTCGGACACCGCCTTCTGGCGGGACAATCGCGCGCGGGAAACCATTCCCGACCGGCTGGCCGACCTGCTCCAGCTGTGGCGTCACCAGCCGCCTTGGCTGCACGACGAGTTCGACCGGGCCGACGAGGTCTTTCCGGCGGCCAGCTACCAGTACGTCCTCTACGGCATGGGCTTTCGCACGGAGATCGAGCCGGAGGCCCTGGTCGATGAGCGCGCCATGGCCGAGCGGGCCCTGCGCGAGACCGCGGTCCAGACCGAACGGCTGCGCGCCACCCTGCCCCGCCATCGCGACCTGATCCGCAAGATCGTCGAGCACGGCCTGCAGCCGGTATAAAAACCGCCGCCTCCGTTGCGGCTCCACACAAAATCAAGTCCATCCGCGAGGTAGCCTAGATGTCCAGGTCCAGTTGGCGACGATGCGGCCTGGCGACGGCGCTCTGCGCAGCGTTGTCGGCCGGCGCGCCATCCGTCCACGCTGCGCCCGCCCCCCCGAACGCGCCGGCCTCGACCGAGCGCGCCAAGGCCGATCAGCTGGCCGCGGACCTGGTCGACAAGATGACCCTCGACGAGAAGCTTGAGCAACTGCTCAACACCGCGCCAGCGATCCCGCGCCTGGGCGTCCCGGCCTATAATTGGTGGACGGAGTCTCTGCACGGCGCTCTGGGAACGTTGCCCACCACCAACTTTCCCGAACCTATCGGCCTGGCCGCGACCTTCGATCCCGAACTCGTCCATGATGTCGCCGGCGCGATCGGAACGGAGGTGCGGGACCTGCACGCCCTGGCCCGCGCGACCGGACGCATGGGCCGCATCGGCACGGGGCTGGACACCTGGTCGCCCAACATCAACATCTTCCGCGATCCGCGGTGGGGCCGGGGCCAGGAAACCTACGGCGAGGACCCGTTCCTCACCGCGCGGATGGGCGTGGCCTTCGTGGAAGGCGTCCAGGGCGACGACCCGGACCATCCGCGCATCATCGCCACGCCGAAGCATTTCGCGGTGCACAGCGGGCCGGAGTCCACCCGCCACGGCGCCAATGTCTTCGTCTCGCGCCACGACCTGGAAGACACATATCTGCCGGCGTTCCGCGCGGCGGTCGTCGAAGGCCGGGCCGGCTCGATCATGTGCGCCTATAATCGCATCGACGGCCAGCCGGCCTGCGCGAGCGATCTCCTGCTCAAGGATCATCTGCGCGGCGCCTGGAAGTTCGACGGCTACGTCGTGTCCGACTGCGACGCGGTCAAGGACATCGCCGACCACCACAAGTACGCGCCCGACGCCGCCAGCGCCGTGGCCGCGGCCTTGCGGGCCGGCGTCGACAACGAGTGCAATGGCGCGACCCTGACCGATACGGACGGGCTGGCGGGACGCTACCGCGAGGCGCTGGATCGCGGCCTGATCACGACGACGGAGATCGACACAGCCCTGGTGCGCCTGTTCTCGGCCAGGTTCCGGGTCGGCGACCTTCCCGCCCAGGGCGGAAGCCCGGCTCCGAGCACCGTGACGACGCCCGAACACGAAGCCTTGGCCCTGGCCGCGAGCGAAAAAAGCCTGGTCCTGCTGAAGAATGACGGCGTGCTGCCGCTCAAGCCGGACCTGCGCGTCGCGGTGATCGGTCCGCTGGGTGACGCCACCCGCGTGCTGCGCGGCAACTACTCCTCGGCCCTGTCGGCGCCGCCGATCTCGGTGGTCGACGGCCTGCGGCGCGCCCTGCCCTCGGCTCAGGTCGCCTACGCGCCGTTCGGGGCGTCGTTCACCGACGGCGATCGCGTTCCGACAGCCGCCCTGCGCACCCCGGACGGAAAGCCTGGCCTTCTGGCGCGCTATTTCAACACTGCCCAGCCCGCGCCCGCCCGGTTCGCTCCGGGCACGTTCGGCGAGGCTGTCGCCAAAATGACCTACGCCGACAAGCCCGTGGTCACCCGGGTGGAACCCGACGTCGCGGCCCGCAGCCTGGACCTGGGAAACGTCTCCGACCATCACCGGGTGGTCTGGACGGGCTTCCTGGTCCCGCCCGAGAGCGGGACCTACCGCCTGGGCCTGGCGGGCTTCAACGGCGAGCTGAAGGTCGACGGCAAGCCGTTCGCCGACCTGCGCAAGGCCGGCTGGGCCAGCCTGCCGACCCTGAAGACCCTGCGCCTGGAAAAAGGCCGCCGCTACCCGATCGAGGTGACGTCGGAGACGCACGCCCTGTCCGGCGTCAGCCTGGTCTGGAAGCGCATCGCCACCGATCCGGCGGCCGAACTCAAGGCCGCGGCGGCCAAGGCCGACGTGCTGGTGGCGGTCGTGGGCCTGACCTCCGACCTGGAGGCCGAGGAATCGCCAGTGGAAATCCCCGGCTTCAAGGGCGGCGACAAGACCACGCTGGACCTTCCCGCCGACCAGCAGGCCATGCTTGAGACGGCCAAGGCCCTGGGCAAGCCGCTGATCGTGGTGGCGATGAACGGCAGCCCGTTGAACTTCTCCTGGGCCAAGGACAACGCTTCGGCGGTGCTGGAGGCCTGGTATCCCGGCCAGTCCGGCGGCTTGGCCATCGCCAACGTCCTGACCGGCAAGGTCAATCCGGCGGGGCGCCTGCCGCTGACCTTCTATCGCTCCACCGACGATCTGCCCGCGTTCGACGACTACGCCATGGCCGGCCGGACCTATCGCTATTTCGAGGGCGTGCCGGTCTATCCGTTCGGCTATGGCCTCAGCTACACTCGCTTCGACTATGCGCCCCTCAAGGTGGAGCCGAACGCCAGGGGGGCCGGTCAGGGCCTGCGCGTGACGACGACGATCCGGAACACCGGCGCCCGGGCCGGGGAAGAGGTCGCCCAGCTCTATCTGACCTTCCCCCAAACCCCCGGCGCACCTCGCCTGGCCCTGCGAGGGTTCCAGCGGATCGCGCTGAAGCCGGGCGAAGCCTGTGACCTCACTTTCACGCTCTCGCCTCGGGACCTGAGCGCCGTCGATCCGGACGGCGAACGCCGGGTGAGCACGGGGCGCTATCGCGTCAGCGTCGGCTCGGGTCAGCCCGACACGGGCGTCGCCAGCCGCTCGGCGGACTTCGCGGTCGATACGGCTGTGGCGGTGGCGAGGTAGCCCGCCCCTGACGCCGTAACCGGCCGATGACCGATCAAAAACCAAAGGAGGAGGAACACATGAAGCCCAGCGGCCTTGGAAAATTCGATCGCCAGATCAGGTCCTTTTGCGCAGGTCTGGCGGCGGTTGGGCTTGCGCTCGCCCTGGCCACCAGAGCCCAGGCGCAGGACGACAAGATGACCCCCATACCGGTTCCCGCCCAGCCGAACGCCATCGAACTGGGCACGGGGCCCTTGCCCGGGGCGACCTCTCCAGAGTCCTGGCACAGCCAGTACAAGAGCGTCTTCGCCCGCAACGTCACCGTTGCGACGCTGACGCCCTTCCTTCCGGACCCGGCCAAGGCGACGGGCGCGGCCGTGATCGTCGCTCCCGGCGGCGGGTTTCGCACCCTGTCGATGGAGAATGAGGGCTGGGCGGTGGCGCAGGCGCTGGCCGACCAGGGCGTCGCCGCCTTCGTGCTCAAATACCGGTTGAACCCGACGCCCCCGGACATGCCGGGCTTCGAGCGCTCGATGCACGACCTGTTCTCGGGCGCCGTCCGAACGCCGCCCCGGCCCAGCCCCGAGGCGGCCGCCGCGGGTCTGGCCCCGCAGATCGCCGACGCGCGCGCGGCCTTCGCGCTGGTCCGGAAACGCGCGGCCGAATGGCGGGTCGATCCGGACCGCGTCGGCATGATCGGCTTTTCGGCCGGCGCCATGCTGACCCTGACGACGACCTTGGCCGGAGACGACGCCAAGCCGGCCTTCATCGGGCTGATCTATGGGCCGCTCGCGCCTGTCGCCGTACCAGCCGACGCCCCGCCAATGTTCGTCACGCTCGCCGCCGACGATCCGTTCTTCGCCAACGGCGGCTTCGGGCTGATCGAAAGCTGGAAGTCGGCCAAGCGACCCGTCGAGTTCCATCTCTACGAACAGGGCGGCCATGGCTTCGGCATGTACCCCAAGACCACCACCAGCACCGGCTGGTTCGACGCCTATGTGCGGTGGATCGGCATGCACGGCATGCTGAAACCGAAGACCTGAGGCCGAAAAGCCGGCGGGAGCGGCGCTCCCGCCTGGCTTGTGTCGGTAGCGCCGATGTCCGGCCCTCGGACCTGGAAGCCCGCCGCCCCTGCCCGTTCATGGTGACGTCCCCCGTCAGCAGGGCGCCGTGCGGCGGCTTGTCACCGCAGTCCCCGCCATGCTCATTCGGCCCATGGTCGAAACCCTGTCGCACAAGCAAGCCCGCCGCATCGCCCTGGCCGCCCAGGGGTTCGCGGACCCTCGTCCCGCCAAGCCGAGCCGACGCCATCTGATCGCCTTGATCGAGCGGCTGGCCGTCCTGCAGATCGACAGCGTCAACGTCGTCTCCCGCTCGCACTACCTGCCGCTGTTCTCGCGGCTGGGGGCCTATCCGCGCGGCCTTCTGGAGGATCTGGCCTGGGGCCGGAAGCCGACGCTGTTCGAATATTGGGGCCACGAGGCCTCGCTGATGCCGCTGGACCTGCAGCCCCTGCTGCGCTGGCGCATGGAGGACGCCCGCCGAGGCGTCGGGGTCTGGAAGGGCGTCGCCCGGTTCCTGGCCGAGCACCGGCCGTTCATCGACAAGGCCCTGGCGGCCATCCACGAACGCGGCCCGCTGTCGGCCGGCGAACTGGACCTGGGCGAGCGTGGCCAGGGCGGCTGGTGGGGCTGGAGCGAGGCCAAGCGGGCCACCGAGTGCCTGTTCTGGGCCGGAGAACTGACCACCGCCACCCGCCGCGGAACCTTTGAGCGTGTCTATGGATTGCCGGAAGAGGTTTTGCCTGAGGCGGTGTGGTCCGCCCCGACCCCGTCGCGCGCAGAAGCCCATCGCATCCTGCTGCGGCGCGCGGCCCGGGCCCTGGGCGTGGCCACCGAGCGCGACCTGCGCGACTATTTCCGCATGGGCGTGGCCGACGCTCGCCTTGGCGTCGCCGAACTGGTCGAGGCCGGCGAACTGGCGCCGGTGGCCGTCGAGGGCTGGGACCAGCCGGCCTATCTGGCGCCCGACGTCCGACGGCCACGCAGGATCACCGCCAACGTCCTGCTTTCGCCGTTCGACAACCTGATCTGGTTCCGCGAGCGGGCCGAGCGATTGTTCGACGTCCGCATCCGTCTGGAAATCTACACCCCCGCGCACAAGCGCACCCATGGCTACTACGTACTGCCCTTCCTGCAGGGCGAGGCGATCACCGCCCGGGTCGACCTGAAGGCGGACCGCAAGGCGGGCCTGCTGCGGGTGCTCTCGGCGCACCGCGAGCCGGCCGCCAACGCCGCCACGCCCGTCGTCCTGGCGGCCGAACTGCGGCTGATGGCCACCTGGCTGGGCCTTGCGGGCGTAGCGGTTGCATCCAGCGGAGACCTCAGTTCGACCCTGGCCGCCGAAGTCGGCGGACATTGACTTTGGCTGGCTTCGGCCTATTTATCCCCAGCTTCGGAGCAGGTCTGGCGAATCCGCGCCGCCCGCTCGCCCAAGCACGGGCGGCTCCGAGACAGACCAGCGTGAAATGACAGAATTTTCCGAACTCGGGCTTTCGCCCACGACCCTCCAGGCGGTCGCCGACACCGGCTATACGACCGCCACTCCGATCCAGGCCCAGGCGATCCCGGTCGCCCTCGCCGGACAGGATGTCCTGGGCATTGCTCAGACGGGTACAGGCAAGACCGCCGCCTTCACCCTTCCGATGGTCGACAAGCTGGCTTCGGGCCGCGCCAAGGCCCGTATGCCGCGCGCTCTGGTCATCGCTCCGACCCGTGAACTGGCCGACCAGGTCGCCGCCAGCTTCGAGAAGTACGCCAAGGGCACCAAGCTGTCCTGGGCTCTGCTGATCGGCGGGGTGTCGTTCGGCGACCAGGAGAAGAAGCTCGACCGCGGCGTCGACGTACTGATCGCCACGCCTGGCCGCCTGCTCGACCATTTCGAGCGCGGCAAGCTGCTCATGACCGGCGTGCAGATCATGGTGGTCGACGAAGCCGACCGTATGCTCGACATGGGCTTCATCCCCGACATCGAGCGCATCTTCAAGCTGACCCCGCCCCGGAAGCAGACCCTGTTCTTCTCGGCGACCATGCCGCCGGAAATCACCCGCCTGACCAAGCAGTTCCTGAAGGATCCGGTGCGGATCGAGGTCGCCAGGCCGGCCACGACCAACGCCAACATCACCCAGCTGCTGGTCAAGGTGCCGTCGTCCGATCCCAAGGCCAAGCGCCTGGCGCTGCGGGCCCTGATCGAGAAGGCGCAGATCGAGACCGGCATCGTGTTCTGCAACCGCAAGACCGAAGTCGACATCGTCGCCAAGTCGCTGAAGAGCCACGGCTTCGACGCCGCCGCCATCCACGGCGATCTGGACCAGAGCCAGCGCATGAAGACCCTGGCGGCCTTCCGCGACGGCTCCTTGAAGATCCTGGTGGCTTCGGACGTGGCCGCGCGCGGCCTGGACATCCCGGCCGTCAGCCACGTCTTCAACTACGACGTCCCACACCATGCCGACGACTATGTCCACCGCATCGGCCGCACCGGCCGAGCCGGACGTTCGGGCATCACCTACATGCTGGTGACCCCCGCCGACGACAAGGGCTTCGACAAGGTGGTCAAGCTGATCGGCTCGACCCCGCAGGAAGAAAAGCTCGACCTCGACTATTCCAACGCCGTGACCGTCCGCCGCGAAGGCGACGGCAAGCGCGGCGGCCGAGACCGCGACCGCTCGCGGGGCGGAGAGCGAGGCCGGGATCGCGATCGCAACCGCGCCCCGACAGAACCCTCGGACGTGGCCGCCGCCAACCTCGACGCCGCGATCGCCGGCGAGCCGATCCCGTCGGCGCCCGGCGAACCGCTGGCCAAGCGTCCGGCCCGCGGCCGCAAGCCGCGCGGCGAAGCGGATCCGGTCGTCGCCGCCGAGGCGCCGGAAACCGAGGCGCCCGCCGACGAAAAGCCCCGCCGCGATCGTGGCGGCTCCTCGCGCGACCGTGGCCGCCAGCCCCGCATCGAACAGGACGCCGTCGTCGAACAGCCGGCCGTCGAAGCCGCTCCGGCCGCTGAACGGATCTCGCGTTCGGAACGCGCCGAGGGCGATCGTCCGGCTCGCCGCGAACGCGGTCGTGATCGCGACCGCCGTCCAGAACGGACCGAACACCCCCGCGCCGAAGCCGAACGCGCGCCTCGCCCCGAGCGCAACCCGGAACGCGTCGAAGCCGAGCGTTCCACGCGCGCCAACGCTCCGTTGCCGGTGCGCGGCGTCCAGCCGGTTCGCGGCCGCGAGGACGACGATGATCGTCGCGTGGTCGGTTTCGGCAACGACACCCCCGCCTTCCTGATGCGCGCCCCGCCACGCCTGGCGCCGGTCAGCGACAGCGAGGACTAAACATCCAGGGACACGCGGAGCTCGCGTGTCCCTTTTTCGTTCAGAGCGCCGCGTCGACGAAAGCCAGGAAGTCGTCCAGCGGAAGATCGTAGCCAAAGCGAAAGCCGCGGCGGACACGGTGGCGCCAGGCCACCGCGCGCGGATCGACCGGCGACGCGCAGACATAGCCGCGCCATTCCGCTCCCGCGCATCGACTGGCGGCCCACACCCATTGGCTCGTGAAGTTCCGGGGCTGAATCTCCACGATCCTGGCGCCGGTTGGCGCGAACAGGGCGTTGGTCATGGCCGCGCCCGTCGGGCCCACCACGACCTGCGCCTCTCGCATCATCCGGATCTGGTCCGCCGCGCGCAGGCGTTCAGGTCTGACGATCTCGAACCCCCGCGTGCGCAACGCCGCTTCCAGAGCCGCCTCGTTCACCATCACGCGCATCGAATGGCTCCGGCGCGAGAAATAGAGCCGCCGTCCGCTCGTCCGAGGCCCCGGCGCCGCCGCCAGGATCCGGGCTCGGGTTCGCGCCAGCAGATCGCCGGGGCCGTGCAGGTAGTGATCCATGCTCGTGGCGTGAACAGCCGCGCCCAGGCTGACGAGATCGGCCTTCACTTCGCGGACCGGCCTGCCGATCGTCATGGCGATCAGGTCGCGCTGCCACGCCTTCAGCGGCGGCGCGATGGGCGGATACCGTTCCAACAGTCCCTGTTCGTCGAGCGCCACCAGGGAGGGCAAGCAGTCGAGCACGAAGTGCCCGTAGTTGAAGGTCCCGCCCCAGGCGAGGAACACGGCGGCCCGCTCGAAGGTCGGAACATGGGCCGGGATCGCCAGGTGGGTGACGCCATTGGCGACCTTGGCGCCCGGCAGGCCCGAAAGATCCGGCCACCGTTCCATCGCCTCGCGCGCAGATGCTCTCAGCACCATTCCGTCCGAAGACAGAATGGCGCCAAAGCCCGGCAGATGAAGTCTGTCGCGGGTCAGGCACAAGGAAACGGATCGGCTGGACGGAGGCCGATGCTCGAACGGCCAGGCATCCGCCGCCGGCCCGCCGATCCGGAACGCGTCGGTTGAGCGCTGGCCGATCTCCGGCAGCTCGGCCCGCGCCGGGGGCCCGCCCTCCTCCGCCGCCCGTCTGAACGCCACAAGATCCGTCGCGGGCAGAAGGCCCGTCTCGTCAAGGATCCGAAGCAGCTTGGCCTGGCGCATGGCCGCTTTCCATCACGGGAATCGTTGCGAGGCAATCGATGGCCCAACGCTTGATCTTTCCCGCTGGCGGCTGCGGATCACCGCGCATGGGAGATCGACGCCGATCGGGCTTGGCTACCACGTTTGAGCACCCGCCCAAAATCGGCGTTCAAGGCGCCGGTTATGCCAGCGATCAAGCCAGTCGATACGAGGTTCCGCCGTCGGGACGCCTTGTCGCAGGCCCGCGGCTTTCGGCGTCTCGGAGACTCGAAAAAGCGTGTTCTGGAGGATTTCAGGTTGAATTTGGCGTAGCCATTCCCGATTCTGGTCCTCTCAATGGCCCAAGGCCCAATCTTATCAGCGATAACGAAGCCACCAGTAGAGGAAGGCAAAAGCGAACACCGTTCGTTCTTAACGGGTCGTTTGAACTCTTCCGCCTAGACTGTGGCTCCAAGCGTGCATCCGGCGATGTGGCGCTGCTGGGGGATTTGAGATGTCGGACGTCGAGACCACGCTGCGCGGCCCTGAGGCCTACAAGATCGCCGGCCGCGCCCTGAGCCTGATGGAACGCCATCAGGTGTGGCCGACCGCGCTGAACTTCGAGCTGTGGACCCACTTCGTCGCCGATCCGGACGGCGCCCTGGCCCGCGAACTGACCCGCCTGATTTCGCTGGGCGAACCGCTTACCGAGTCGCTCAGCGAAGAACTGGCCGCCACCTATCTGCCCAAGGCCAGGCTGAACGAACAGATCCGCGACGCCGGCGACCTGCTGAGCAAGGAACTGGAGTCAGTTTCCAAGGCCATCCAGGACGCCCAGAAGAGCAACACCGCCTACGGCAAGACGCTGACCGGCGCGGCCAAGGATCTGGACGCCTCGCAGGACGTCGACAAGATCAAGGCCGTGGTGACGGGCCTCGCCGAGGCCACCCGCCGCGTCCAGAAGGAAAACAAGTCGCTGGAGACTCGCCTGGCGGAGTCCACCGCCGAGGTCGATCGCCTGCGCGAGCACCTGGAACAGGTCCGCCGCGACGCCACGACCGACGGCCTGACCAACCTGGCCAACCGCAAGGCCTTCGACGAAGAGCTGGATCGCGCTTGCTCGGAAGCCGACGAGGCCGGCGCCACCCTGTGCCTGGCGGTGCTCGACATCGACCATTTCAAGGGCTTCAACGACACCTGGGGCCACCAAACGGGCGACCAGGTCATCCGTTACGTCGCCAGCGTCATCGGCCGGGTCGCCGCTCCGCCGCGCTTCGCCGCCCGCTACGGCGGCGAAGAGTTCGCGATGATCTTCCCGCGGGAGTCGGCCGCCCTGGTCGCCGGCACCCTGGAGGAGATCCGCGTCGAGGTGTCCTCGCGCATGCTCAAGCGCCGCTCGACCAACGAGGATCTGGGCGCGATCACCATCTCGTCGGGCTTCGCCGAGCGTCGTCCGGGCGAGAGCGGCCACTCGGTCATGGAACGGGCCGACGCGGCGCTCTATACGTCCAAGCGCGGCGGCCGCAACCGCGTCACCGCCGCCGAGACCAAGCCGGACTCGGCCAACGCGGCCTGATCGTCCGCATAATTTTTCTGGCGTTCCCCAAGGTTAGTCGCGCCTAGACTCCGGCGCGACGGCAAAGCCTTTGGGAGAACGCCATGACCTATGGGAAGATTCGGCTCGAGGCCGCCGACGGCGTGGCTGTCATCACCCTGGCCGATCCCGCCACCCTCAACGCCGCCGGCTTGGACATGGCCCGCGAGCTGGCCCATGCCCTCTGCGCGATCGCGGCCGGCGAGGTCGAGGCGCGCGCCGTGATCCTAACCGGCGAAGGCCGAGGCTTTTGTTCCGGCGCCAATCTGGCAGGCGGACCAGCCGGTCGCGAGATGGACACCGACGACAAGCCCGACGTGGGCGCGGCCCTGGAAAGCACCTACAACCCGCTGATCGACCTGCTGCGCGACTTCCCGGCGCCGATCGTCACGGCGGTCAACGGGGCGGCCGCCGGTATCGGCTGCTCGCTCGCCCTGCTGGGCGACATCGTCGTGGCGGCCGAAAGCGCTTATTTCCTGCAAGCCTTCCGCCGTATCGGCCTCGTGCCCGACGGCGGCTCGACCTATCTGCTGCCGCGCCTGGTCGGCAAGGCCAGGGCCATGGAGATGATGCTGCTGGGCGACAAGGTTTCAGCCCCCACGGCGCTGTCCTGGGGCCTGATCAATCGCTGCGTGCCCGACGCCGAACTGATGACGACCGCCTCGGCCATCGCCCGCGACCTGGCCGACGGCCCCGCCGCCCTCTCGATCATCCGCAAGCTGGTCTGGGACAGCCTCGACGCCGACTGGGGAACCCAGCTTCAGGCCGAGCGCCAGGGCCAGAAGGCCGCGGGCAAGACCGACGACTTCATCGAGGGCGTCAGCGCCTTCCTGCAGAAGCGCCCGGCCGCTTTCAGAGGACGTTGATGACCGGGGACATGCCCTTGCGGCGTGTCCCCCAACGGCTGACGCGACGCTTGATCTTGGGGACACGCCGCAAGGACGTGTCCCCGGCTTTAGGCCTTCGCCCCGTAAATCACCCTGGCCCGATCCTCGAAGCAGCTGATCAGCTTGGCCGCCGCCTTGTCGATGTTCGCGGCCAGCATGGCGTCGAGGACCCTGGACTTGAAGGCGAAGTCGATGACGAACTCCACGGTCGTTCCGGTCTCGTGCGGCAGGAATCGCCACTGGTTCGACAGACGCTTGAACGGGCCGTACAGCAGGCTGACGTCCACGGAAAGAGCGGCCGCGTCGCGCCGGACCCGGGTGGCGAACTTCTCGCGCAGGAACGAAAATCCGACCTGGGCCTCGGCGTCCACGGTCGAGACCTGGGCGTCGGCGCGGCCGTTCCAGGTGCGCATGGCCGTGATCCACGGCACGAACTGCGGATAGGCCTCCACATCCCCGACCAGCGCGAAGAGCTGTTCGGGCGCATAGGGCAACACCCGGGTAACGACGTGACGATGCAAGCGCCTAGCCCGCTTTCGCGTCCAGCGCCCGGCGCGCGGCCTGCAGCTTGGCGAAGTCCTCGCCGGCGTGATGCGACGAGCGCGTCAGGGGGCTGGCCGAGACCATCAGGAACCCCTTGGCCCGGGCGATGGCTTCATAGGCCTTGAACTCGTCCGGGGTCACGAAGCGGTCGATGGCGGCGTGCTTGCGCGTGGGCTGCAGGTACTGGCCGATGGTGATGAAGTCGACGCCCGCCGAGCGCATGTCGTCCATCACCTGCATGACCTCCTCCTTGGTCTCGCCCAGGCCGACCATCAGGCCCGACTTGGTGAACTGGGAGGGATCACGTTCCTTGACCCGCTCCAGCAGGCGCAGCGAGTGATAATAGCGGGCGCCGGGGCGGATCTTCAGATAGAGCCGCGGCACGGTCTCGAGATTATGGTTGAAGACGTCCGGACGGGCGTCGATGACCACGTTCTCGGCCCGGTCCTTGCGCAAAAAGTCCGGGGTCAGGATCTCGATGGTCGTGCCCGGCGCGGCGGCGCGGATGGCCAGCACCACCTCGGCGAAATGGCGCGCCCCCCCGTCGATCAGGTCGTCGCGGTCGACCGAGGTGATGACCACGTGCTTGAGGCCCATCTTGGCCACGGCCTCGGCAACCCGGCGCGGCTCGTCGGGATCCAGTTGGGTCGGAAGCCCCGTGGCGACGTTGCAGAAGGCGCAGGCCCGGGTGCAGATCTCGCCCATGATCATCATGGTGGCGTGCTTCTGGCTCCAGCACTCGCCGATGTTCGGGCAGGCCGCTTCCTCGCAGACCGTGGTCAGCTTGTGGTCGCGAACAATGCCGCGGGTCTCGTTGTAGCCAGGAGACCCGGGGGCGCGGACGCGCAGCCACTCGGGCTTGCGCAGGACCGGCGTGTCGGGGCGGTTCTGCTTTTCGGGGTGGCGGACGGCGCGATCTTCGGGAGCGCGGGCGTTCAGCGTGTCGATCAGGGTGACCATGACGGCCTAGATCGGCCTTCTTGGCCTCCGGATCAAGCTTGCGTTCTTGCATGTGACGCAAAGGCGCGAAATGAGTGCGCGGAATGCGTCGTCGCCTCCCCGTTTTCGTCTTGGCCTTGTTGCTGGCCCTGCCGCTCGCCGCCTGCGACGACGAGGACGTCCGCGCGCCCTTCGCCGACAGCCGCACGCCCCCTTCCCTCGATATCCGCTTCCAGCCGCCAGGCGGCTGGGCCTGGGGCTATGTGAAGGTCGGCGACGACCTGGTGCAGCGCTACGGCGTCTCCGCCCCCCATGGCGCGCCGAGAGGGCAGATCCTGATCCTGCCGGGCTATGGCGAGTCGGCCGAGGCGTGGTTCGAAACGGCCCGCAACCTCAACGACCTAGATTACGTCGTCTGGATCCTGGAGCGCCAGGGCCAGGGCGGGTCCGAGCGGGCCACGCCGTGGCGCGACCTCGGCCACGCCGCCAGCTTCGCGCCGGACGTCACGGCGACCCGGGCGATGGTCAAGGCGGTGATCCGCCCCAATGGCCAGGATCCCTTCGTGGTGCTGGGGGCCGGCGACGGCGGTCTGGTCGCCCTGCGGGCGCTGGAGGAAGGGCTGCGAGCGGACGCCGCGATCCTCTCCTCGCCCAATTTCGACCTCGCCGACCCGCCGCGGTCCAAGGGCGAGCTGATCAGCCTGGCGCGCTGGGCCAGGGGCCTGAAGCTGGGGTTCCTGCGCTATCCGGGCCAGGCCGGCTGGAAGCGCGAGGGCCCCGACGGCGTCGCCGCCAAGCTGACCCACGATCAGGCGCGGGGCGCCGTGCAGCAGGCCTGGCGGCTGGCCAATCCCGACTTGCGGATGGGCGCGCCGAGCCTGGCCTGGTACGCGGCCTTCTACGACGCGGTGGAGGCGACGACCCGAGACCTGAAGCGCGTGGACATCCCCGTTGTGATGCTGGACGCCGGCCAGGACGTCAAAGCCCTGCCCCAGCCCCAGCGCGCAGTCTGCGCCGCCCTGCCCCGCTGCGCCGAAACCCGGTACGCCGCCGCCCGCCACGCCCTGCACCTGGAGACGGATTCGGTGCGGGCTTCCTGGCTGAAGGCGGTCGATGACGCCCTGCGGACCGCCCCCGCCTCTCCGGCCGCCGCCCCTTGAACGACAGGGGGTCGAGCGCATTTTAGAAGGACCGGTGCGCTTCCGCGCGCGTAACGGGTGTTTGCAAAGCGACACGCCATCGCTAGGGTCCCGCTTCAATCAGACGAGGGCGCGAGATCGCGCTTCCGGGAGGTTTCGCCGGCATGCCGGTAGTTTTCAACGCGCAGGACGGCCAAAAGGCCCTCTTCGACGCCCTGCTCGACGCCCGTGACAAGTACGGCGCCAAGAAGCTGATCCTGGAAGACCAGGACCGCAACCCGCTCACCTACACCGACCTTGTGCGCGCCAGCTTCGCGCTGGGCCGCAAGATCGCGGCCATGACCCAGCCGGGCGAACATGTCGGCATCCTGCTGCCGTCCGGTTCGGGCGCGGTGGTGACCTTCTTCGCCCTGCACGCCTTCGGCCGCGTGCCGACCATGCTCAACTTCACCGCCGGCCTGCGCAACCTGCGCGCCGCCTGCGAGCTGGCCGGGGTCAAGCGCGTGCTGACCGCCCACAAGTTCATCGAACTGGGCAAGCTGCACGACATCGTCGATGCCCTCGAGGCCAAGGCGACGATCACCTATCTTGAGGACGTGCGCGGCACGATCGGCATCGGCGACAAGCTGTTCGCGGCCGTGGCCGGCGCCTTCCCGCGTCGGCTCCGCGCCCATGCCAAGCCTTCGGACCCCGGCGTGGTGCTGTTCACGTCGGGCAGTTTCGGCGCGCCGCGCGGCGTGGTGCTGAGCCAGGCCAACCTCGTCTCCAACGCGATGCAGATCGCGGCCTTCATCGACCTGGATCCCGCCTGGGTGTTCTTCAACCCGCTGCCGGTGTTCCACTGCTTCGGCCTGACCGGCGGGGTGATCCTGCCGATGCTGACGGGCATGAAGGCGTTCCAATACCCCTCGCCGCTGCACACCAAGCAAATCCCGGCGCTGCTGAAGGCCACCGGCGCCTCGGTGCTGCTGGCCACCGACACCTTCGTCAACCAGTACGCCCGCGCCTCCGACAGCGACGAGCTTTCCGGCCTGAAGTTCATCGTCTGCGGCGCCGAAAAGGTGCGGGAAGAGACCCACAACCTGATCGCCGAGCGGTTCGGGAACGTGCCGGTGCTGGAAGGTTACGGCGCGACCGAGGCCTCGCCGGTGATCGCGGTCAACAAGCCCGACGACAATCGCCGCGGCACGGTGGGCGGCCTGCTGCCGGGCCAGGAATGGAAGATCGAGCCGGTCGAAGGCATTCCCGAGGGCGGCCGCCTGCTAGTGCGCGGCCCCAACATCATGTCGGGCTATCTGCGCGAGGACGGCGGGGTCGACGCCCCCGAGGGCGGCTGGCACGACACCGGCGACGTGGTCACGATCACCGACGACCTGTGGATCACCATCAAGGGGCGGGTGAAGCGCTTCGCCAAGATCGGCGGCGAGATGGTCTCCCTGACCGCCGCCGAGGACCTGGCCAGCGCCGTGTGGCCCGATGGCCGCCACGCGGTGATCTCGATGCCCGACAAGAAGAAGGGCGAGAAGCTGGTCCTGGTCACCGATTGCCAGAACGCCGCCGTCACCTCGCTGGTGGCCCACGCCCAGAGCATCGGCGCGCCGGAGCTGGCGGTGCCGCGCAAGATCCTCAAGGTCATGCAGGTTCCGGTGTTGGGCAGCGGCAAGACCGACTATGTCGCCATCCAGCGGATGGCCGACCAGGACGCCAGGGCCGCGTGATCGACAACACCTGAGGGAAGGCCGACATGGAACGACTGAACGTCTGGGCGCCGCGCGTCCTGAGCCTGCTGCGGATCATCGCCGCCCTGCTTTTCATGGAGCACGGCCTGATGAAGGTGTTCCACTTCCCCGCCGCCCAGCCGGGCGTGCCGGACCCGCTGCCGACGATCCTGGTGGCGGCCGCCTGGCTGGAGATGGTCGGCGGGGCGCTGCTGGTGCTGGGCCTGTTCACCCGGCCCGTGGCCTTCCTCCTGTCGGGCCAGATGGCCGTGGCCTATTTCCTCGCCCACTTCCCCAAGGGCTTCTGGCCGGCGCTGAACGGCGGCGAGGCGGCGATCCTGTTCTGCTTCGTGTTCCTCTATCTGGTCTTCGCCGGACCGGGCGAATGGAGCCTGGACGCCCAGGTGCGCAAGCGGCCGTAGGGCCTCACGGCTCAATAGGAAAGGGCGGCGCTCGATCGAGCGCCGCCCTTTCGGTGACCGGTCGGGGGACAGGCGCGTGCGCCTGTCCCCGGTTGTCATCCTAGATGTGCAGCACCCGGCCGTAAGCGTCGAGCGCGGCTTCGTGCATGGCTTCCGACATGGTCGGGTGGGCGTAGACGATGCCGTGCAGGTCTTCCTCGGTGGCTTCCAGGGTGATGGCCGTGACGAAGCCCTGGATCATCTCGGTGACTTCGTGGCCGATCATGTGAGCGCCGATCAGGGCGCCGGTCTTGCCGTCAAACACCGTCTTGACGAAGCCTTCGATCTCGCCGGCCGCCACGGCCTTGCCGTTGACGCGGAACGGGAAGCGGCCGGCCTTGACGTCGACGCCGGCGGCCTTGGCCGCGGCCTCGGTCATGCCGACCGAGGCGACCTGCGGGTTGGCGTAGGTGCAGCCCGGGATCGGCGAGTTGACGTGAGGGGTCTTGAAGCCGGCGATGTGCTCGGCCGCGTGGATGCCCTCGTGGCTGGCCTTGTGGGCCAGCCAGGGTGGACCGGCGGCGTCGCCGATCGCGTAGAGGCCGGGGACGTTGGTCTCGCCGTGCTTGCCGGTGACGACATGGCCGCGGTCCATGTTCAGGCCGATGGCGTCCAGGCCCTCGGTGTTCGGGGCGATGCCGACCGCGACGATGCACTTCTCGGCGGTCAGGGTCTCGGCCTTGCCGCCGACCTCGACGGCCACCGAGACGCCGTCCTTGGTCTTCTCGACCTTGGTCACCTTGGCGCCGATGCGGAAGGTGATGCCGCGCTTCTCGAACGCCTTCTGGGCGGCCTTGGATACCTCGGCGTCCTCGACCGGCATGATGCGGTCGACGGCCTCGACCACGGTCACCTCCGCGCCCAGGGCGCGGTAGAAGCTGGCGAACTCGATGCCGATGGCGCCCGAGCCGATGACGACCAGCGACTTGGGCATGGCCTTGGGGGCCAGGGCGTCGCGATAGGTCCAGATCTTGTCGCCGTCCGAGACCGCGCCGATGGCCGGGATGTCGCGGGCCCGGGCGCCGCTGGCCAGGATGACGTTCTTGGCCTGGATCGTGCGGCTGCCGCCCGCCTTAAGGGCCACGACCACCTTCGGCGACGGGCTGCCCTTCTCGAGCTTGGCCTCGCCTTCGACAACCTCGATCTTGTGCTTCTTCATCAGGAAGGCGATGCCCGAGGACATCTGCTTGGCCACGCCGCGCGAGCGCTCGATGATCTTGCCGAAGTCGAACGAAGCCTTCTCGACCGACAGGCCGTAGCCCGATAGGTGCGACAGCTGCTCGTAGATCTCGCCGGACTTCAGCAGCGCCTTGGTCGGGATGCAGCCCCAGTTCAGGCAGATGCCGCCGAGGTTCTCGCGCTCGATGATCGCCGTCTTCAGGCCCAGCTGGCTGGCGCGGATCGCGGCCACATAACCGCCGGGGCCGGCCCCGATGACGACGACGTCGAATTCCGTGGACATGTCTTTCGTATCCTAGCTTTTGACGCCGTCCGGGGGGAGCCGTGCGGCGTCGGTCGATCGGCCCCTCGGGGCCGGTCCAGGAGAGCGTTACAGCAGCGCCTCGATGGCCTGCTTCAGGTCTTCAGGCTTGGTGGTGGGAGCAAAGCGTTCGACGACCTCGCCATCGCGGCCGACCAGGAACTTGGTGAAGTTCCACTTGATGGCCTCGGTGCCCAGCAGGCCCTTCTGCTCGTGCTTGAGATAGGCGTAGAGCGGATGGGCCGACGGGCCGTTGACGTCGATCTTGGCCAGGACCGGGAAGGTCACGTCGTAGGTCAGCGAACAGAAGTTCGCGATCTCCTCGGCGTTCCCGGGCTCCTGGGCCCCGAACTGGTTGCAGGGGAAGGCCAGGACGGTGAAGCCCCTGTCCTTGTACTCGCGGTACAGCGCCTCCAGCCCCTCGTACTGCGGGGTGAAGCCGCATTTGCTGGCCGTGTTGACGATCAGCAGCACCTGGCCGCGATAGTCGGCCAGGCTCGCGTCCTGGCCGTCCAGCGTCTTGGCGGAATAGTCGTAGACGGACATTCCTGCCCCTCCCCAGCCCGAGTTAGACGATCAGGGTCAGCGGCTCTTCGATCAGCGGCTTGAAGGCGGCCAGGAACTTGGCCCCGATCGCGCCGTCGACCACGCGGTGGTCGCAGGTCAGGGTGACGGTCATCACCGTGGCCACGGCCAGCTGGCCGTCCTTGACCACCGGGCGCTGCTCGCCGGCCCCGACGCTCATGATCGCGCCCTGCGGCTCGTTGATGATCGAGGCGAAGGCCTTGATGCCGAACATGCCCAGGTTGGAGACCGAGAAGGTTCCCCCCTGGAATTCCTCGGGCTTGAGCTTCTTGGACTTGGCGCGGGCCGCCAGGTCCTTCACCTCGGCCGAGATCTGGGCCAGGCCCTTGGTCTCGGCGGCGCGGACGATCGGGGTGATCAGGCCGCCGTCGATGGCCACGGCGACGGCGATGTCGGCGTGCTTGTGCAGGGCGATGCCCTCGGGCGTGTAGGAGGCGTTGGCCTCCGGCACGCGCTTCAGGGCCACGGCCACGGCCTTGATGATGATGTCGTTGACCGACACCTTCACGCCCTGGCCTTCCAGCAGATGGTTGATCTTGGCGCGCGCGGCCAGCAGGGCGTCGATCTCCAGATCGATCGTCAGCGGGAAGTGCGGCACGTCGCGGAAGCTGTCCGTCAGGCGGCGCGCGATGGTCTTGCGCATGCCGTCCAGCGGGACCAGGTCGTAGGAGCCGGCCGGGATGCCCATCTGCTCCAGCGACAGCACCTTGCGCGGCTCGGCGGCGGCGACGGCCTGAGCCGGGGCGCCAGCAGCGGGCGCGGCCTTGGCGGCGGGCGCGCCGCCCTTCTGGGCGGCTTCGACATCGGCCTTGACGACGCGGCCGTGCGGGCCGGTGCCGGCGATCGACTTCAGGTCCAGGTTCGCGGCCGAGGCCAGGCGGCGGGCCAGCGGCGAGGCGAACACGCGATCGCCCGTCGGAACGGCGGCCGGAGCGGCGGTTTCGCCGGCGGCTTGGGCAGGCGCGGCCGAAGCCGGAGCGGCTTTCGGCGCTTCAGTGGCGGGCGCGGGCTTGGCGGGCGGCGGAGCGGGGCTTTCGCCCTCGCCGGCCAGCTTGGCGATCGGGGCGTTGACCTTGACGTTCTCGGTCCCGGCCTCGACCAGGATGGCCTCGACCACGCCCTCGTCGACGGCTTCGACTTCCATCGTCGCCTTGTCGGTCTCGATCTCGGCGATCACGTCGCCGGCCTTGACGGTGTCGCCGACCTTGACGTGCCACTTGGCGAGGGTTCCCTCCTCCATGGTGGGCGACAGGGCGGGCATCAGGATGTCGATCGACATTGAGCTTCTTCCTCAAGCGTTCGGGACGGCTTCGACCAGAACGGTCGGCGTCCATTTGGCCTTGCGACGGGCAAGGCGTTGTTCGTCCGTTTCGTCGTGATAGTCCAGCCGTTCGGGCTCGCGATCGGCGAAACCCGGCAGGTCGGTCCCCACGACGTTGAGGGTGGCGTAGGCCTGGCCCTCGTCCTCGATCATCGCCGCCACGTAGACGGCGCATTCCCGGCAGATCAGGAAATCCACCGCCCGCCGCCCGAACCGGTAGCGCGTCAGCGATCCCGGGGCGGCGGTGATGTGCAGGCGGCTGCCCGGGTCGCTGGTGGTCCGCGATCCCTGGCGACGGCAGAAGGAGCACTGGCAGGCCCGCAAGGCCAGCTCGGCCACCGGCTTGCCGGGATCGAGCTGCACATGCACCGCGCCGCAGTGGCAGGAGCCGTTGAGGGTCTGGGTCATGCCGGCCTCCCTGCCCGTTCACACAGGCCAGTGCCTAGGTGAACGGGCCGGATGATCACCGGTAGCAGACCGTCTTGGCCGCCTTGACGATCTTGGGGACCGACGGCAGCGACAGGGCTTCCAGGTTCGCGGCGTAGGGCAGCGGCACGTCCTCCTGGTGCACCCGCAGCGGCGGGGCGTCCAGGTAGTCGAAGCCGAACTCGGTGATCCGGGCGACGATCTCGGCGCCGACGCCCATCGGGCCCCAGCCTTCCTCGACGGTCACCAGGCGGTTGGTCTTCTTGACGCTTTCCAGGATCGTGTCGTGGTCCAGCGGACGGATCGTGCGCAGGTCGATGACCTCGGCCGAAATGCCTTCCTTGGCCAGTTCCTCGGCCGCCTGCAGGGCGAAGCCGACCATGCGGCTGTAGGCCACCAGGGTGACGTCCGAGCCCTGGCGACGGACCTTGGCCTTGCCGATCGGCACGACCCAGTCCTCGACGTCCGGAATGTCGAACTCGTGGCCGTACATCATCTCGTGTTCGAGGAAGACGATCGGGTTCGGATCGCGGATGGCGGCCTTCATCAGGCCCTTGGCGTCGGCGGCGTCGTAGGGCGCGATGACCTTCAGGCCGGGGACGTTGCCGTACCAGGCCGCGTAGTCCTGGCTGTGCTGGGCGCCGACCCGCGAGGCCGCGCCGTTGGGGCCGCGGAACACGATCGACGACTTGATCTGGCCGCCCGACATGTACAGCGTCTTGGCGGCCGAGTTGATGATCTGGTCGATCGCCTGCATGGCGAAGTTCCAGGTCATGAACTCGACGATCGGCTTCAGGCCGGCCATGGCGGCGCCGACACCCAGACCGGCGAAGCCGTGCTCGGTGATCGGCGTGTCGATGACGCGCTTGTCGCCGAACTCCTGCAGCAGGTCGCGCGAGACCTTGTAGGCGCCCTGGTACTGGGCGACTTCCTCGCCCATCAGGAACACGCGGTCGTCGCGGCGCATCTCCTCGGCCATGGCGTCGCGCAGGGCGTCGCGGACCGTGATCTTCTTCAGCGGCGTGCCTTCCGGGATCTCCGAGTCGGCGAAGGTCGAGGCGGCCGACGGAACGCCGGCCGGGATCGGAGCCTTTTCAGGCTCGCCCGACCTGGCCTCGTCGGCGGCGGGCTTGGCCACTGGCGCGGGAACCGCGACGGCCGAGGCGGATTCGCCCTCGCCCTTCAGCTTGGCGATCAGGGTATTGACCTTCACGTTCTCGGACCCGGCGGGCACGACGATACTTTCGATCACGCCTTCGTCGACGGCTTCGACTTCCATCGTCGCCTTGTCGGTCTCGATCTCGGCGATCACGTCGCCGGCCTTGACGGTGTCGCCTTCCTTGACCAGCCACTTGGCCAGGGTCCCCTCTTCCATCGTCGGGGACAGGGCGGGCATCAGGATGTCCGTCACTGGGCGGCCTCCAGGTATACGTCGGTGTACAGTTCGGAAGGATCGGGCTCGGGGCTGGTGCGGGCGAACTCGGCCGCCTCGGCGACGATGCGCTTCACTTCGCCGTCGACGACCTTCAGGTCGTCCTCGGTGACGCCGGCCTTGGCCAGGCGCTCCTTCAGGTGGTCGATCGGGTCGCGGGTCTGCTTGACGTTGTCGACCTCGTCCTTGGTCCGGTACTTGGCCGGGTCGGACATCGAGTGGCCGCGATAGCGATAGGTCTTCATCTCGAGGATGAACGGGCCCTGGCCGCTGCGGGCGTGCTCGGCGGCGCGGGCGCCGGCCTCGGCCACGGCGATCACGTCCATGCCGTCGACTTCCTCGCCCGGGATCCGGAACGAAGTGCCGCGCTTGTGGAAGGCGGTCTCCGACGCCGAACGCTCGACGCTGGTGCCCATGGCGTACTGGTTGTTCTCGATCACGTACACGACCGGCAGCTTCCACAGCTGGGCCATGTTGAAGCTCTCGTAGACCTGGCCCTGGTTGGCCGCCCCGTCGCCGAAATAGGCGAAGGCGACATTGCCGTTGCCGCGATAGTGGTTGTTCAGCGCCAGGCCGGTGCCGAGCGAGACCTGGGCGCCGACGATGCCGTGGCCGCCGTAGAAGCCGGTCTCGACATCGAACATGTGCATCGAACCGCCCTTGCCACGCGACGACCCGCCCGCGCGGCCGGTCAGCTCAGCCATGACTTCGTTGGGATCCATGCCGGCGGCCAGCATGTGGCCGTGGTCGCGGTAGCCGGTGATGATCTGGTCGCCCTTGACCTTGATCGACTGCATGCCGACCGCGATGGCTTCCTGACCGATGTACAGATGGCAGAAGCCGCCGATCAGGCCCATGCCGTACAGTTGGCCGGCCCGCTCTTCGAAGCGGCGGATCAACAGCATGTCCTGGTAGAATTTCAGAAGCTCGTCCTTGCCGACGAAGGCGTTGACACCGGTGGCGTCAGCCTTCCCCGCGGGGGCTTCACCCTTGCGCGTACGCGCCATTCAACTCTCCCTGGCCAATCTTCATCGCGGCCTACTCCTGGACGCCCACCGGCCGAATGAACCTTCGGTTCCGCGTAGATGGGGGCCCTTTGTCAAACCCGAAACGGGCCAGGCTCGCCTGATCCGTCGGCAGAGCCGAGGGCCCGTTCTCCGACCAAACGCTCAGCGCGGGGTGCGGATCACGTAGTCTCTCGGATCGGCGTATCCCAGGAGCGAACGCGCGCGTTCTTCCAGGAGGTCCGCCGACAAACTGCCGCTGCGTAATAGACGAGCACGGGCCTCCAGGTCCATCCTTTCGGCGCGGATCTTCTTCAACTCCAGCGTCTTGGCGGCGAGATCTGCGTTGCGCTGCGACGTCGACAACAGCCCGCGCTCGCCCGTCAGGGCGTGAAACACGAAGTAGGTGATCAGCAGAAGGAGCGCCGCGGTCGGCAGGAAGGGTTGCAGTCGGGCGAACATCAGCGATTCCCAGGAGGGGAAGTTTACCCTGCCCGATCATGCTTAACGCCTTACTAAACGGGGGGTTCTGCAGGGTGGGGACAAGAGCTTGAAAGCAGTTCCCTAACGCTTTCATTTGAGATGGTTTCAAAGGCATCTAGATACCGCGTCGCAGCATCTGAACGGTCGTTTGGCGGCGATTTCTGCGGCGGCGCGATGCAGAGCCAAATTGGCTTTTAGAAAAATTGTGGGCGAACCGCGGCGCCTGGCGCCTGCGGATTAAGCGATCCGCGATGAAAGCCCTCCGAATCGCCGAACGCGACATGCACACGGAGCTTTGAAAAGCGGCTATCGACGTTGTAGGTTAGCGGTAACAAGAAATTGGGGGGATTATATGTTTGGACGTCGCGCTCTTTTCCTGTCTCTCGCCGCCGCCGCGGTGACGCCTTCTCTGGCGTACGGCGGCGCGCCGCGACCGCTGCGCCAACGCTCAATCGCCGGTGACGGTCCGGGGCCGAGCATCATCAAGGGCCAACCGCCCAAGATGGACTTCGGAGACGGGCTGCAAGTGCCGCTCGACAAGGACGCCTTCGTCACGCTGTGGGAAGATTCCGGCCGCTGGATAACCTTCGGGCTCGGACTTGGCCGCGCGGAAAGCGACTCCAACGCCAAGGCCGACAAGGCCGCCAGCCTGACCATGCAGATCATGCTGCTGACCCTGGCCTATGCCCCCGAGCGTCTGGAGCGTGTGGACGGCGGCGGCTGGCGGCCCCGCAGCGGCAAGCTCCGCGACCTGGTGATGGGCGACGTCCCCCTGCCCGGCCGGCCCGTCCGGCCCGCGGGCGGCGCCTATATGGACGACAGGCTGTTTGCCGGTCGCCGCACCGGCTCTCCCGACGACGTCGCCTCCGACGTCCAGACCTATCAACGCTTTGTCGCCGCCTCGGCCTATGTCGTCAAGAAGGCCGACCTGTCGCTGGCCGAAGTGCGCACCCTGGGACGGGTGGCGGAGGAAGGGTCCCCCACGATCGCGCAATAGCGCGGCAAGACCGGCGCGCCATGTCTCGCCGTCGTGCCCGGCGGCGAGACATGGCGCCGAAGAATCGCCTAGAGCAAGCCGCGCGATATAGGAATCGGGCGGCTTGCTCTAGATTTCTGTTTTCGCATCGCTTTTGCGGAAAACCGGCGTCCACTTTTCCGCGCGATGCTCTAGCGGCCCTTGAGCACCGCGCGACCGGCATAGACGGCTTGGTCGTCGAGGGCTTCCTCGATGCGCAGCAGCTGGTTGTACTTGGCCAGCCGGTCCGAGCGGGCCAGCGAGCCGGTCTTGATCTGACCGCAGTTCAGGGCGACGGCCAGGTCGGCGATCGTGCTGTCCTCGGTCTCGCCCGAACGGTGGCTCATGACGCTGGTATAGGCGTTGCGGTGGGCCAGATCGACGGCGTCGATGGTCTCCGACAGGGTGCCGATCTGGTTGACCTTGATAAGGATCGAGTTGGCCAGGCCCTTGTCCAGACCGATCTGCAGGCGCTTGGGATTGGTGACGAACAGGTCGTCGCCGACCAGCTGGACCTTCTTGCCCAGGGTGTCGGTCAGCAGCTTCCAGCCCTCGAAGTCGTCTTCCGACATGCCGTCCTCGATCGACAGGATCGGGAACTTGCCGGCCAGGTTGGCCAGGTAGTCGACCATCTGGGCCGGATCCAGGCTCTTGCCCTCGCCTTCCAGCTGGTACTTGCCGTTCTTGAAGAACTCGGTGGCGGCGACGTCCAGGCCCAGGACGAAGTCCTCGCCCGACTTGTAGCCGGCCGCCTCGCCCGCCTTGACGATGAAGGCCAGCGCGTCCTCGGCCGAACCGAGGTTCGGGGCGAAGCCGCCCTCGTCGCCGACATTGGTGTTGTGGCCGGCGTCCTTCAGGGCCTTCTTCAGGCCGTGGAAGATCTCCGCGCCCATCCGCAGGGCCTCGGCGAAGGTCGGCGCGCCGGTCGGCAGGATCATGAATTCCTGGATGTCGATCGGGTTGTCGGCGTGGGCCCCGCCGTTGATGATGTTCATCATCGGCACGGGCAGGACGCGGGCCGAGACGCCGCCGACATATTTGTAGAGCGGCAGGCCGGCCGACTCGGCGGCGGCCTTGGCCGTGGCCAGGGAGACGCCGAGGATGGCGTTGGCGCCCAGGCGGCTCTTGTTGGGCGTGCCGTCCAGCTCGATCATCAGGTTGTCGATGCGGCGCTGGTCTTCGGCGTCGACGCCCGACAGCGCGTCGAACAGCTCGCCGTTGACGGCCTCCACCGCCGCCTTGACGCCCTTGCCGCCGTAGCGCGACTTGTCGCCGTCGCGCTTCTCGACCGCTTCGTGCGCGCCGGTCGAGGCGCCCGACGGCACGGCGGCGCGACCAAAGGCGCCGTCTTCCAGGACGACGTCGACCTCGACCGTCGGATTGCCGCGGCTGTCGAGGATTTCGCGGGCGATGATGTCGACGATCTCGGTCATGGGAGCTCCCTTTCAAAAGGCGCTTCCCCTTAGCGGCGCGGGCCGCGGACCGCAACCGGCGCTGGCCGGATCGTCGGAACGGGCGTTCGTGGCTCCCCCTGCGTCAGGCCTGCAGGATCGGCGGCGTCCAGCCCTTGCCCAGGCGGAACTTCACCCGGTCCGAACCGAAGTCCAGCTCGACCCGGGCGAACATCTTGAGCACGTCCACGCCCAGCAGCACGGCGGGCCGGCCGTTGAGGTTCCAGATATCGAAGATGTGCAGGTCGGCCAGCACCAGCGGCAGGTTGGTCATCCGCAGGGCGCCCAGTTCGATCGAGCGGACGATGCGCAGCTCGCCCACCGTCGCCTCGCCCGCCACGCCGATCAGCCGGACGGCCATGGCCGGTTCGGGCTTGCGGCGCACCCGCAGCTTGATCGCCTGGGCCAGGGCCATGTTGCCCATGCTGGCGCCGGAGCCGGAATCGATGAAGGCCACGCAGCGCACGCCGCTGACCCGGGCGTTGGCGACCGCCAGCCGGCCGAAACGGGCGTCGGCGAGGACCGAGACCTCGCGAACGCCGGGATAGGCGGCCGACAACGGGCTGCTGCGACGGACCTCCAGCCGCTTGCGGCGGAAATCCATGATGACGTTGCGATTGTCCAGCATGTCGACGCCCAGCAGGCCGTCCACGCCCAGCCGCTCGGGCGTGAGCACCGGGAGCTCGGCGTCCTTCATCCGCGAGTCGCCCGCCACCATCAGCGGCACCTTGGCCGTCGGGGTCAGGGCCGAACCTCCGACCCCGTGCAGCATCACGTCGGGCCCGCGCTCCAGACCCAGGCGCTCGGCCAGGGTCGTCGACAGGGCGCTGCGGTCCGCGCCGGTGTCGATCACGAAGTTGAAGGGCCCTTGCGCGTTGATGAAGACCTCGACCGTCATCCGGTCGATCGCGTCCAGCGCCGTGTCGAGGAAGACCGCCGGCGGCTCGGCCTGGGGCGGAACGAGGCTCGAAGGCGTAGCCGGCGCCTGAGGCGAGGCCTGTCCCGGCGAAGGCGCGGGCGTCGCGGATCGAGCCCAGGCCTGTTCGGCCATCAGCGACAATCCCAGTCCCGCCGTTAGATCCCGGCGTGTGAGCATGGGCAAATCTCCCTGCCGCCAGGATAACATGGTTTTTCGACCAGACCGTCGAATTCCATGCCGCTGGGCGCGAGGAGGACGTTTCGTCGCGGGGTGAAACAGCGAAAAGGCGGCGGTCCGGAGACCGCCGCCTTTCAGGCTTCGTCTTGTCGCTCCCCGGTGCGGAGCGGACCGAAGGACTAGTCTTCCTTCGGCGTCAGGATCTGCTTGCCGTTGTACAGGCCGGTCTTCAGATCGACGTGGTGCGGACGGCGCAGTTCGCCCGAGTCCTTGTCCTCGACGAAGGAGTTGGCGCCCAGGGCGTGGTGCGACCGGCGCATGTTCCGGCGAGAAGGCGAAGTTTTTCTTTTGGGAACGGCCATCGAAGTGACTCTGCTCGCTGAGCTTGAAAATTAGAGACGGCGACTCGGGAAAGACCCAGGCCGCCGTGTGAGGGCGCGCTTATGCCTCAGACCGACTGGAACTTCAAGCGCCAACGCCAAAGGCTGCTCACAAAAGCGCTAACTACCAGATTTGCGAGTGGAACGGCTGTTGCGGCAAACCATAGCCAGAACCCCAAACCACGACCGCAAACATATCCGCTTGTGCCAGCATCGTCCCAGATGGACCCAGGCACCAGACCCGAACATCCTAATGCGAATGCCGTCAGCGGAAGCCAGGTGATGCTTCTGAAACCGCCCAAAAGGTTTATCGCCCAACCGACCAACGCGAGATTGGCAAACCACCCGAAGTGGCCCGCCAACACGCCCATATATCCAAACCCGACGATAATCTCGTTTTCCCACCAGCTTGCCTTACCTGTGGAAAGGCAAACCTTCATGGCGGGAAAATAAAGCGCGGCTATCCATAGGCCAATGGCGATGGACGGCGGTACAAAGCGACCCAACGTCCTGCCGTATTTCACTAGACGAGCCGCCCCTGCTCTTTCGCCGCGGCGATGAAGCTGGCGAACAGGGGGTGCGGGGCGAACGGACGGCTCTTCAGCTCGGGGTGATATTGCACCCCGATGAACCACGGATGGTCATCGCGCTCGACGATCTCGGGCAGCACGCCGTTGGGCGAGCGGCCGGTCAGCTTCAGGCCGGCGTCCTCCATCAGGTGGGCGTAGCCGATATTGACCTCGTAGCGGTGGCGGTGGCGCTCGCTGATGTCGGTGGTTCCGTAGATCTGGGCGACCTTCGAACCCGCCGTCAGGACGGCGTCGTAAGCCCCCAGGCGCAT
Organism: Caulobacter sp. BK020; assembly: GCF_004342605.1. Taxonomy (GTDB): domain Bacteria; phylum Pseudomonadota; class Alphaproteobacteria; order Caulobacterales; family Caulobacteraceae; genus Caulobacter. The sequence goes on along the minus strand of NZ_SLZL01000002.1, from coordinate 187,935 downwards.
GGTGCCGCCCAGGTCGTCGCCCGAGCGGCGCTGGACGGTCTCGTTGCCCTTGATCCACTCGGTCATGATGCCGACCACGGGACGCTCGGTGGGCCCGAACTCGCTGGACGAGGCGTCCTTGACGCCGGCCACGTTGCGCAGCGTCTCGATCACCGCCATCTGCATGCCGAAGCAGATGCCGAAGTACGGCACCTTGCGTTCGCGGGCGAACTGGGCGGCGCGGATCTTGCCTTCCGCCCCCCGCTCGCCGAAGCCGCCGGGCACCATGATGGCGTGGGCGTTCTCCAGACGCGCCGCCGCGGCGCCGGGATCGCCCTCGAAGGTCTCGCTCTCCACCCAGTCCAGGTTGACCTTGACCTTGTTGGCCAGACCGCCGTGGTGCAGGGCCTCGATCAGCGACTTGTAGGCGTCCTTCAGGACCGTGTACTTGCCGACCACGGCGATGGTCACCTCGCCGTCGGGATGGTTGACGGTCTGGTCGATCGCCTCCCAGCGCGACAGGTCCGGCTTGGGCGCGTCACTCATGCCGAACACGTCCAGCACCTCGGCGTCCAGGCCTTCCTTGTGGTAGTCGATCGGCACCGCGTAGATCGACGATGAGTCCATCGCCTGGATCACCGCGCTGGGCCGCACGTTGCAGAACTGGGCGATCTTGCGCTTTTCCTCGACCGGGATGTCCTGCTCGCAGCGGCACAGCAGGATGTCGGGCTGGATGCCGATCGAGCGCAGTTCCTTGACCGAGTGCTGGGTCGGCTTGGTCTTCATCTCGCCGGCCGTCTTGATGAACGGCAGCAGGGTCAGGTGCACGTAGCAGCTCTGGCCGCGCGGCAGGTCCTGGCGCAGCTGGCGGATGGCCTCGAAGAACGGCAGGCCCTCGATGTCGCCCACCGTGCCGCCGATCTCGACCAGCACGAAGTCGACGGCCTTCTCGCCCGTTTCGTCCATGGCCGGCGACAGGACGAAGTCCTTGATCTCGTTGGTGACGTGCGGAATCACCTGGACCGTCGCGCCCAGGTAGTCGCCACGGCGCTCCTTCTCGATGATCGTCTTGTAGATCTGGCCGGTGGTGATGTTGTCGGCCTTGGTGGCCGACACGCCGGTGAAGCGCTCGTAGTGACCAAGATCCAGGTCGGTCTCGGCCCCGTCGTCGGTGACGAAGACCTCGCCGTGCTGATACGGGGACATCGTGCCCGGATCGACGTTGAGATAGGGGTCGAGCTTACGAAGGCGAACCTTGTAGCCGCGAGCCTGCAGGAGCGCTCCGAGCGCCGCGGAGGCGAGGCCTTTTCCCAAGGAGGAAACCACGCCGCCGGTGATGAAGATGTACCGGGTCATGGGCGATCAGATTAGGCGTGATTCGACCTCGCCGGGGAAAAGACCGGCGTTCATCAACAGTAAAATCTCGCCGGCCCTTATTGGGCCGGCTGTTGCTCGGCCGGAGCCGGGGCGTTGATCACCGGGACCGGCGCGGCGGCGGGCGCCTTCGCCTCGGCCTTGGCCGGCGGCTTGGCGGTCGAGGCGGCCGGCCTGGGCGCCGAGACGGTCGGGGTCGGGGCGCTGATGGTCGGGGTCGGGGCCTCGATCGCGGCCGGGGCGGCGGTCGACGGCGCGGTGGTCGCCGGGGCCGAGGTGGTCGGGGCCGGCGCGGTCGGACCGGCCGGCAGCGGCGCGGCGTTCAGGGTCTTGCTGTCCAGGCCGTCCAGCTTCAGGCGATCGACGACCGAGTTGCTGGCGCCCATGCGGCCAGTCAGGATGGTCAGGGCCAGGCTGATGACCAGGAAGATCGAGAACAGGATCCAGGTGGTGCGGGTCAAAAGGTCGCCGGCGCCGCGGGCGGTCATGAAACCGCCGCCGCCGCCGCCCATGCCCAAGGCGCCGCCCTCGGAACGCTGCATCAGCACGATGGCGATCAGCGCGATGCAAACGATGATGTTGATGGTCAGCAGGACGCCGATGAGCATGTCGAAATCGATCTCGAGCCAGGCGACGGACGCTTCCGCCGCGAAAAACGAAGCGGCCCCTCTATCACTTGCGACGAGCCCGCGCCATAGCTGGGGATGAACCGGCCGCACTCAAGCCCGTCCCGTCGTCCACATCGGATCCATCCTCGCGCATGATCCTCGAGACCGAACGCCTCAGCCTCGCCCCCATGACCGTCGAGGATGCTCCCCTCCTCTACCCGTTCCTCAGCGATCCGGAGGTGATGGCGCACTGGGATCGCGACCCCATCGAGGATCCCGACGAGGTCGAGGCCACGGTCGCCGCCCAGGTGGCCGAGATGGAGGAGCGCCGGGCGCTGTACTGGGCGATCCGCCATGTCGAGACGGGCCGTTTCCTGGGCTATTGCGAGCTGGTCGACCTGGACTGGCGCCATCACCGCGGCGAGCTGGGCTTCATCATCGCCCGCGACGGCTGGGGCCAGGGCTACGCCACCGAGGCCGCCGCCGCCCTGCTGGCCCACTGCGCCTCCTCCCTGGGCCTCAAGCGGATGATCGCCCGCACCCATGTGGGCGACTCCCGGGCCGAGAAGGTGCTGCAGAAGCTGGGCTTCGAGCAGGAAGGCTACCTGAAGGGCCATGTCGACCGCGACGGCGAGCGTCGCGACTGCCGGCTTTACGGGTTGTTGTTCTAGGCTCCTGGCGGCGATCACTTGCCCCCTACGGACCGCTTCGCGGTCAGGTGGGGGCAAGTGTTAGCGTCCTCACGCGATCTCTCGCTGAGCGTATGGAAAGGGTCGCGGAGCGCCGGACATCGTCCGGAGTTCTTTTGATAAATACCGTTTCGACGAAGCCCGATCGCTCCGCGCGCTCGTTTTCCGCCAGCGTCCGGTGGGCAGCGCTGTTAACGCTTAGCCGGACCCGGTCTCGATCCCTTTCGGGAGAAACCAGACGCCGGGGGCGCGGGCCTATGGGCAAATCACGCGCTTTGTCCCCGTTCGACGCCGACGGCGGGCGGGTCCTGCAACGCCAGGCTCCCCGGACACGCTGGAGTAACCCCCTCCAGCCCAGTCCCGCTCGATCGCCCCCCGCCGCCGCATCGGTCGCTGGCCATGCGCCCTTTCCCTGCGACGAGGTGAGACCAGGATAAGGGTGGTTCGGAAGGGTGAGGATCGATTGGGATCGAGAAAGTTCAGAGCGTTGAAATCGCTGGGGTTTGTCGCCGATAGCCCGAGCATAACCTTCAACGTCCACTCATCCCGACGAAGGTCGGGACCCAAGCAGCCCGTCCGGACAGGGCGCGGCGGAACGGGACGTCCGCGATCGGTTGGCCGACTCGGCTTGGGTCCCGGCCTTCGCCGGGATGAGCGGATTTGGGGAGAAGGTTGAATACGCAAAAGCAGACGCCGGGGACGCGCACTCACGCGGGGCGCCCTGCAAACCGACCGACTCCCTGCCGTGAGCGCATGTCCCCAGCGGCCCCGCCCCTAAGCCGCCGCGATGATCGCCAGGAAGTCCGCCGCCTTCAGCGAGGCGCCGCCGACCAGGGCGCCGCCGACCTCGGGGGTGGACAGGATCTGGCGGGCGTTGTCGGGCTTCACCGAGCCGCCATAGAGAATCGGCACGCCGGCCCCGTGGTCGCCGAACCGCTCGACCAGCACCGCCCGCAACGCGCGGTGGACGTGCTCGATGTCGGCCGGGGTCGGGGTCCGGCCCGTGCCGATCGCCCAGACCGGCTCGTAGGCCACCGCGAAGGCCTGTCCCGCCAGCGAGGCGGGCAGCGAGCCGCGGGCCATGCCGGTGACCACCGCCTCGGCCTGGCCGGCGTCGCGCTGGTCGCAGGTCTCGCCGAAACAGACGATCGGCTCCAGGCCGGCGGCCAGGGCGGCCTCGACCTTGGCCGCGACCAGGGCGTCGCTTTCCTGGTAGGCGGCGCGACGCTCGGAATGGCCCAGAATCACCAGCCGGGCGCCGGCGTCGGCCAGCATGGCGGCCGAAATGTCGCCGGTGTGGGGCCCCGCTTCGGCGGGATGACAATCCTGCCCCCCGACGATCACCGCCTCGCCGGCCATGGCCTGGGTCATCCGGTGCAGCAAGGTCGCGGCCGGGCAGATCGCGACCCGGGCGGCGGGCGGCTTGGCGGCGACCGCCGCGGCGACCGCGCGGGCCTCGTCGAGCGAGGCCTCCAGGCCGAACATCTTCCAGTTTCCGGCGATCAGCGGCCGGGGCGTGGTCAGCGAAAGGGTCATGCGCCCGGTTTGGGGCCCCTGGCGGGGCGGAAGTCAAGGCCGCTTGCGCCGTGCCGCCGCTTGCCCCGCGCCCCGGGGCTCTACTATACCCGCAACTCGCGTCCGTTCCGTCGCCCTGCGTGGAATCCGCGCGATTTTCGAGGAAGGTTTCTCCCAGTCATGCTCGCCGGCTTCCGCTCCTTCGCCAAATCGCCGTTCGCGGTGGTCCTGTTTGGTCTGCTCATCGTCAGCTTCGCGGTGTTCGGCATCAGCGACGTGTTCCGCCATCCCCCCGGCAAGTGGGTAATCGCGGCCGGCTCGCGGAACATGTCGCCGGAGGACTTCAAGGCGCACTTCGAGGCCTTCCGCAAGCAGCAGCAGGCCCAGGGCCAGACCGTCACCCCCGACGTCGCGGTGGAACAGGGCGTCGACCGCAAGATGCTGACCCAGCTGGCGCTGCAGGAATCCCTGGCCGAGCTGGTCCGCAAGATGGGCGTGCGCCCGTCCGACAAGCTGGTGGGCGACACCCTGCGCGAGCAGATGGCCAGCCTGCCCCCGGGCCAGCGTCCGTTCGACCCGATCACCGGCAAGTTCGACAGCGCGCTGTACCAGCGCCTGCTGGCCCAGAACGACCTGACCCCGGCCCGCTACGAGGCCTCGCTGCGCGACGACATCGCCCAGACCCACCTGTTCAGCGCCGTGGCCTCCAGCCTGCGCGCCCCGCGCATCTATTCGGCCCTGCAGGCCGCCTACGGTCTGGAAGGCCGCGACCTGGCCGCCTTCGCGATCAATCCCGCGACGGTCGAGAAGCCGGCCGCCCCGACCGACGCCCAGCTCCAGGCCTTCATGAAGGAGCACGCCGCCCAGCTGACCCGTCCGGAGACCCGGGTGCTGTCGGTGGCCCGCTTCAGCGCCAAGGCCCTGGAGAACTCGGTGACCGTGCCCGAGGCCGACATCGTCAAGACCTACAACTTCCGCAAGGACACCCTGGGCACGGCCGAGACCCGCTCGTTCGTCCAGATCGTGGCCCCCGACGCCAAGGCCGCCGCGGTGATCGCCCAGCGCCTGGCCAAGGGCGACCAGCCGGCCATCGTCGCCAGCGCCTACGGCAAGCAGCCGGTGATGATCGACTCCAAGCCCAAGTCCGCCCTGCCCGACCGCAAGGTGGCCGACGCGGTGTTCGCCCTGGCCGCCGGCCAGGTCAGCGGTCCGATCAACGGCGACCTGGGCGTCTCGGTGGTCAAGCTGACCAAGATCAGCCCGGCGACCACGCCCAGCCTGGAATCCCAGCGTCCGGCCATCGAAGCCGAGCTGAAGGCCCAGGCCGCCCAGGCCAAGGCCTATGAGCAGACCCAGACCTATCAGGACGCCCACGACGGCGGCGCCAACCTGATCGACGCGGCGACCAAGGCCGGCGCCTTCGTGATGACCACCGCGCCGATCGCCGCCAACGGCGCCGACCAGACCGGCCAGCCCGCCGCCGGCCTGACCCCGGACGCCCTGAAGACCGCCTTCGAGCTGCCCTCGGGCGGCGAGAGCGAGCTGATCGAGGCCGGCAAGGGCGAATATTTCGCCGTCCGCGTCGAGAAGGTCATCCCCTCGGCCATGCCGCCCCTGGCCGAGATCCGCGCGCCCCTGGCCCAGCAATGGCAGCTGGATCAGCTGCTGCAGCGCATGAAGGCCAAGGCCGACGAGTTGGTCGCCCGGGTCAAGAAGGGCGAGTCGCTGGAGGCCGTGGCCGCCTCGGCCCAGACCCAGGTGCAGCGCGTGCCCAACATCACCCGCCAGAACGCCCGCCAGTTCCAGGGCCTGGGCCGCGACCTGCTGATGGGCGCCTTCGGGGCCAAGCCGGGGGTGGCGTTCGTCAGCCGCGGTCCGCAGGGCGGCTACCTGGTCGCCCTGGTGGAGAAGATCCATCCCGGTTCGCCCGAGCAGATGGCCCAGATCACCGAGGTCGCCCGCCCGCAGACCTCGCAGGGCCTGCTGCGCGACGTCGGCATGGCCGCCCAGGACGCCGCCAAGACCCAGCTCAAGACCAAGGTCAACCTGACCCTGGCCCGCCAGGCGATCGGCGTCGACACCAGCGCCCTCCCCGCCGAGGACGGCAAGGCGCCGGCGAAGAAGGACAAGGCTCCCAAGGGTCTGGCTCAATGAGCCTGGAGCCCAGCTTCGACGCCTTCGCCGCCGTCTACGAGTCCGGCCGCCCGCAGGTGGTCTGGACCCGGCTGATCGACGACCTGGAGACCCCGGTCTCGGCCTATCTGAAGATCGGCCACGGCCGCCCCTACGCCTTCCTGTTCGAGAGCGTCGAGGGCGGCGCCTGGCGCGGGCGCTATTCGATCGTGGCCATGAAGCCGGACCTCGTCTGGCGCTGCCGCGGCGACCAGGCCGAGATCGCCCAGGGCGACGACATCGCCGCCGGCCGCTTCACGCCCCAGGCGGGCGGCGCGCTGGACAGCCTGCGCGACCTGATCGCCCAGTCGCGGATCGAGCTGCCGGCCGGCCTGCCGCCGCCGTCGGCCGGCGTGTTCGGGGCCCTGGGCTACGACATGGTCCGCCTGGCCGAGCGCCTGCCGGACGTCAACCAGGACACGCTGGGCCTGCCCGACGGAATCATGACCCGGCCGTCGATCGTGGCGGTGTTCGACGCCATCGCCCAGGAGATCATCCTGGTCACCACCGCCCGGCCCCAGGCCGGGGTGTCGGCCGCCGAGGCCTACGCCGCCGCGCGCGGGCGGATCGAAAGCGTGATGGCCGACCTGCGCGGTCCCTTGACCCACCCGGCCCCGCGCCAGAGCCACGGCCAGGCCGAGTTCACCACCCCGGTCAGCCGCGAGGACTATGCGGTCGTGGTCGAGAAGGCCAAGGAGTACATCCGGGCCGGCGACATCTTCCAGGTGGTGCCCAGCCACCGGTTCCGCGCGCCCTTCCCGCTGGAGCCGTTCGCCCTCTACCGCTCGCTGCGGCGGACCAATCCGTCGCCGTTCCTGTATTTCCTGGACCTGGACGGCTTCAACCTGGTCGGCTCCAGCCCCGAGATCCTGGTGCGGCTGCGCGACGGCAAGATCACCATCCGGCCGATCGCCGGCACCCGGCCGCGCGGCGCCACGCCCGAGCAGGACCTGGCGCTGGAGAAGGAACTGCTGGCCGATCCCAAGGAGCGGTCCGAGCACCTGATGCTGCTGGACCTGGGCCGCAACGACGTGGGCCGCGTGGCCATGCTCAAGCACGCCGGAAGCAACGACCCGGCGGCCAAGGGCAAACGCGCCAATGTCCGCGTGACCGACAGCTTCAAGATCGAGCGCTACAGCCACGTGATGCACATCGTCTCCAACGTCGAGGGCGATGCGCCCGAGGGCGTGGATCCGGTCGACGTGCTGATGGCCGCCCTGCCCGCCGGCACGCTGTCGGGCGCGCCCAAGGTGCGGGCCATGGAGATCATCGACGAGCTGGAGGTCGAGAAGCGCGGCATCGGCTACGCCGGGGCGGTGGGCTATATCGGCGCCGACGGCTCGGTCGACACCTGCATCGTGCTGCGCACGGCCCTGGTCAAGGACGGCATGATGTACGTCCAGGCCGGCGGCGGCGTCGTGGCCGACAGCGACCCGGACGCCGAGTACGACGAGACCCTGCACAAGTCGCGGGCCCTGAAGCGCGCGGCCGAAGAGGCCTGGCGGTTCGCCTAGCCAGCCTTTGCTCTACTCGCCCAGGCGGTCGGACGGCAGGTGCTGGACGACCGCCGGCGGGGCCATGACCATCACCGCGGCGAAGGTCACGGCGCTGAGCGCCGCGAAGGCGGCCGCGGCCAGCACCGGCCCCATCTTCTGCCGGCGCGCCGGCTTGCGCAGCAGGGCCCGGGCATAGGCCAGGGCGGCGGTGTCGAGCGCGGAATCAGCAAGGTCCATGGCGACAGCATGCCCGGCGACTCGCCCCGAGGCGAGATCACAGATGTCGCACCCGCAGCTGGCCATCCCACTTGCGGTTCAGATACTCGCAGACCAGTCGCCGGTGGCAGTGATGCGGCGCGGCTTCCGAACAGAGCAGGCAGGCGCCGTCCAACTGCTCGGGCCTCAGCCGCGCCTCGATCCGCCGCTCGGCCATCAGGGCCAGGAAGCTGGTCTCGTAGACGCGCCAGTCGCCCTTGTCGCGCTTGAACGCCTTCAGGATGTCGTCTGACGGCGCCAGCAACGGTTCGTGGCGATAGGTCATGCCGCCGATCTCGCCGAGGAAGAAGGCCAGGTCGTCGGCCTTGGCGAAACCGGCCAGTTGCGAGGTGTTGTGCAGGCGCACGTCGATCACCGAACGCACCCCCGCCGACCGCAGGCGTTCGAAGAAGCCCTTGGCCGTGGTCTGGGTGAAACCGATCGTCGCGACATCCGTCACCCGACCGCTCCCAACGGGGTCTCCGCCACGGTCTCGGCGAACGCCACCTTGCGGGCCCGCTGCCGATAGGCGCGGTCGAGCCGATCGGTCGGGCTCTCGAAGATGTCTTCGTGATCCAGTCCTTCGCAGACCAGCAGGCGACGCTCCGTCTGCTCGTGCGCCTCGATCCGCCCGTCCGGCAGGATATGGGCCACCGCCGAGCCCAACGCGCGCAGCTGCCGGGAAACCAGCAAGCAACGATGGCAGTCCAATGGCTCCTGCTCGGCGCACATCATCGCTACGACATGGGTTTCGGCGCCCTTGCGAACCCGATCCAGCCCAGCCTTGAAAGCCGGCTCTCCAGCCATCGCCTCGTAGTCGGCGACGCCGTCCTCGAACAGGCGCGTTTCGGACGGGCGTCCGCCCAGGGCGTCGCCCAGGAAGACATAGGCCACGCCGATCGTCTTGAGCCGCTCGGCCAACACGTCCTTGTTGAACTGCGGCGTGTGCCTGGACCAGGGACTGGTCCTGACATCCGCCACCGCCGTCACGCCGCCCGCGTTCAGCAGGGCCTGGAAACGGTCCCAGCTGTGCGTGGAATGGCCGACCGTCAGAATGCGCGGCTCATTGGAGGGCATAGATTCCATTGACCTGAAGATAGCATCGATCCGGAGTAACGTCCCAGGCGCGCGCGAGACCTAGGCGAACGTGAGCCAATCCTCGTTTCGGGAGCAATGCGCTCGCCCCCGCCAAGCCCTGCTTATCGAACGCCTGCCTGAAATCCTTCGCCCCGACGCTGAGATTTAGTCGGTGGCCGTCGAGCGCCAGTTCCGCGCGAAGCTTGTGATCCTCCTTGTAGATCTGATCGACCAGTCTGATCCGGGCGGCGTCGATCGACAGGCCAGACAGCGAGCCGCAATGAGCGCCTGGCGGGACATAGGCCTTGCCGCCGTCGAACTTGAGATCCTTCCCGAACACCTTTTCCGGCGACAGCGCCTCCGCGCGCCGGAGAACCTGCCTGAAGGCTTCGCCTTCCAGCTTGCTCAGTTCACGTACCTTTCCGCGAACGACAATGTCCTCGGTATTGTGAGGCAGCTTGGTCTCGGGACGAACACCGTCGAATTCCAGCAGGTGCCCAGGATGAAAGGTGGTGTTGGCGCCACAGAACTTGGCTTCCCAGAAGGCTCCGGCCTTAGGTTCAGGACGGATCATGACCGCTCGTTCGAGGTCGAAACCCGCCACGCACCGCTGAGAACGGTTGTAGATCGTCACTTCCGTGACGACGACCTTGAAGCTCACGCGCGCAATCCATGAGAAAGTTCAAGCTGAGCGAACAATCTTATGGCGAGTCATGTTGGCCGCGCAACATCGGATGGCTTGGCCTGCGGCGTGGTTGCCCCTAGAAGCAAGCGGCGAAAGGCGGCGTCATGATCCTGGTCATCGATAACTACGACAGCTTCACCTACAACCTCGTCCACTATCTGAACGAGCTGGGGGCCGACACCGTCGTGCACCGCAATGACGACCTGTCGGTGCAGGAGGCCCTGGGCCTGCGGCCGAACGCGGTGCTGCTGTCGCCCGGGCCCAAGGCCCCCGACCAGGCCGGCATCTGCCTGCCGCTGCTGCGCGGCGCGCCGGAGGACCTGGCGATCCTGGGCGTGTGCCTGGGCCACCAGGCCATCGGCCAAGCCTATGGCGGCGACGTGATCCGCGCCAAAGAAGTGATGCACGGCAAGACCAGCAAGATCTTCCATAACGACCAGGGCGTGTTCAAGGGCTTGCCCAACCCGTTCATCGCCACCCGCTATCACAGCCTGGCGGTCGACAAGGCCACCCTGCCCGACGACCTGGAGATCACCGCCTGGACCGAGGACGGCGAGATCATGGGCGTGCAGCACAAGACCCGCCCGGTCTACGGCGTGCAGTTCCACCCCGAATCCATCGCCACCGAGGGCGGCCACCAGCTGCTGGCCAACTTCCTGGACCTGGCCAAGGTCCAGCGCGACGCGGCGATCTGGGTCTAGGCGATGTCGGACGCCTTCAAGCCCCTGCTGGCCAAGCTGGCCGACGGCCAGACCCTGGACGAGGACGACGCCGAGACCTTCTTCGCCGCCTGCCTGCGCGGCGAGCCGACCCCGGCCCAGGTGGCCGCGGCGGTCACGGCCATGCGCCTGCGCGGCGAGACGGTCGGCGAGATCACCGCCTGCGCCCGCGCCATGCGCCGCGCCGCCATCCACCTGGACCATCCGTATAACGTGGTCGATGTCTGCGGCACCGGCGGCGACGGCCTGCACACCCTGAACATCTCCACCGCCGTGGGCTTCGTGGCCGCGGGCGGGGGGCTGAAGGTGGCCAAGCACGGCAACCGGGCGATCACCAGCAAGTCGGGCACCGCCGACGTCCTGGCGGCGCTGGGGGTCAATATCGACGCCAGCCTGGCCCAGCAGCGTCATGCCTTGGACACGGCGGGCATCTGCTTCCTGTTCGCCCAGTCGCACCATGGGGCGATGAAGCACGTCTCGCCGATCCGCCAGCAGCTGGGCTTCCGCACCATCTTCAACCTGCTGGGTCCGCTGACCAACCCGGCCGGCGCTAGGCGCCAGGTCGTCGGCGTCTCGGCCCATCGCTTCGTCGAACCGGTGGCCAAGGCCCTCGGCGCGCTGGGGGCCGAACGGGCCTGGTCGGTGCACGGGGCCGGCATGGACGAGCTGACCACCACCGGCGAGACCGAGGTCGCCGAATGGCGCGACGGGGCCTTGCGCCTGTTCACCATCACCCCGGAGGCCGTCGGCCTGCCGCGCGCGGCCCTGGCCGACATCACCGGCGGCGAGCCCGCCTACAACGCCGCCGCCCTGACCGCCCTGCTGGACGGCGCCGTCGGCCCCTACCGCGACATCGTCATGCTCAACGCCGCCGCCGCCTTCCTGGTGGCCGACAGGGTCGAGACCCTGCGCGAGGGCGTCGAGCTGGCCGGCGCGGTGCTCGACGACGGCCGCGCCAAGGCGGCCCTGGCCGGCCTGATCGCCGCCACCAACAGCGAAACCGTCTCCGCATGACCGACATTCTCGCCCGGATCGCCGCTTACAAGCGCGAGGACGTCGCCGACCGCAAGCGCCGGCGGACCTTCGCCCAGGTCGACGCCGCCGCCCGCGCCGCCAGCAGCCCGCGCGGCTTCAAGGCGGCCCTGGAGGCCCATCACGCGCCGGGCAAACTGTCGCTGATCGCCGAGATCAAGAAGGCCTCGCCGTCCAAGGGCCTGATCCGCGCCGACTTCGACCCGCCGGCCCTGGCCCGCGCCTATGCCGAGGGCGGCGCGGCCTGCCTGTCGATCCTGACGGACGGCCCCAGCTTCCAGGGCGCCGACGGCTACCTGATCGACGCCCGCGCCGCGGTCGCCCTGCCCTGCATCCGCAAGGATTTCCTGGTCGATCCCTGGCAGGTCGCCGAGAGCCGCGCCCTGGGCGCCGACGCCATCTTGGTGATCCTGGCGATGATCGACGACGCTCTGGCCGCCGACCTGATGGCCGAGGCCGCGCGCCTTTCCATGGACGCCCTGGTCGAGGTGCACGACGAGGCCGAGATGGAACGGGCCGCCAAGCTGGGCTCCACCCTGGTCGGGATCAACAACCGCGACCTCAAGAGCTTCGTGGTCGACCTGGCCGTCACCGAACGCCTGGCCGCCCAGGCGCCCGCCGACGCCCTGCTGGTCACCGAGAGCGGCCTGTTCGTCCACGACGACGTGGTGCGGATGGAGGCGGTCGGCGCCAAGGCGATGCTGGTGGGCGAGAGCCTGATGCGGCAGGCGGACGTGGCGGCGGCGACGCGGACGTTGCTGGGATGAATGTCCCACGGCGACCGGATCGGTCGCCGGAAGGACCGCAAAGGGGTTGGGAGCGGATCCAGGGGGAATAGATGGAAGCGACAGGCGTCCTGGCCGTCGGGGAAAGTACGACCGCCCTAGCCTATATCAAGGCTCGCCGGGGTCTGTCGCCGCGGCAGGTGAAGGTCATCCTCATCGCCTGCATCTTGGCCGTCGGCATCCCTGTTGGGGCATGGACGTCCGGATCCTGGCTCGCAGCGGCAATGTCGGTCGAGTTCGCTGTCCTCGGCCTCGGCGTGGGCCTGCTGGTTATCCAGATGCTGGCGGGTCCTTCGATGCGCAAAGCCCTGGCCAAGCGCGGACAGGCCTATGAGCAGTCGCTTACGCTCCGCCTGACGCCCGAGGCGTTGGTCTATGACCTGGCGGACCTGACGATGACCGCCCGTTGGCCCTGCGTCACGGACCTCTATCAAACCCGCAAATATTGGGTTTTCCTGGTTCAAAGCAGCGCCATGGTGCTTCCGCGACGCTTCTTCACAACGCCCCAGGCCGAACGCGATTTCATCGCCGAGGCCATGTCGCGGATGACGAACGCGGCGCGTGCGAGAAGTCCGGACGCGACAAGGGTCATCGGCGAATAGCGCGAAGCGTGTCCGGCGAGAGTCGCGCCCCGGACGGTCACATGGCGCCGACCGATCCCTGCTGATTCTCCCTCCGGGCCGCCTTGCTATCGGAATCCGCACTCTTCCGTCCACGCGAGCGCCTGTATTTCCTTAGGAATTCGCCCGTTCGCCCGGAGAACACCGTTAACTTGACATCAACGAAGAACACCTAGAGAACATTCACAGAGGTTTGCGGTTTGTTCCGCGACGACTGGCGAGGCCGGACATGCTGACGCGCAAGCAGCACGAGCTGCTGATGTTCATCCACGAACGGATCAAGGAGACCGGCGTCTCCCCCTCCTTCGACGAGATGAAGGAGGCGCTGGACCTGGCGTCCAAGTCCGGCATCCACCGGCTGATCACGGCCCTGGAAGAGCGCGGCTTCATCCGCCGCCTGGCCCACCGGGCCCGGGCGCTGGAGGTGGTCAAGCTGCCGCAGCAGGCCACCGCCGCGGCGCCGCCCAAGGGGCGCGGCGCGTTCAAGCCGCAGGTACTGGAGGGCGGCGGCCAGGCTCCGGCCGCGCCGGCGCCGATCGCCGCCGACAACACCCGCGAGCTGCCGATCCTGGGCCGCATCGCTGCCGGCACCCCGATCGACGCCATCCAGCACGAGCGCGAGCGCCTGCCGGTGCCCGAAACCATGCTGGGCGGCGGCGAGCACTATGTGCTCGAGGTTCAGGGCGACTCGATGATCGAGGCCGGCATCCTGGACGGCGACTATGTGATCATCAAGAAGGGCGACACGGCCAACAGCGGCGAGATCGTCGTGGCCCTGGTCGGCGAGGAAGCCACTCTCAAGCGCCTGCGCAAGAAGGGCGGCTCGATCGCCCTGGAAGCCGCCAACCCCAAGTATGAGACCCGCATCTTCGGCCCCGACCAGGTCGAGGTGCAGGGCAAGCTGGTGGGGCTGATCCGGCGGTATCATTAGGGGGTGAAAACCCCCTCCGTCGGCTTCGCCGACAGCTCTCCCGGAGGGGGAGCAGCTCGCACAGCGTGGCTCCTCCCCCTCTGGGGGAGGTGGCCCAAAGGGCCGGAGGGGGCCTGCCGCGGCCCCGCCCTAGGTCGCCATCCCCGCCGGCCGGTTCTCCACATATTGCGGCACGTTCAGCGGCGGCAGCCAGGGTTCGCGGCGCTTGACCCAGACCTCGTACTGCGGCGTGAACTGGCCGATGGCGTCCAGCCCGCCCAGGTGGATCTCGATCTCGCCGTCGCCCTCTCCTTCGGCCGTCCAGAACAGCGGCGCGCCGCAGACTGCGCAGCCGTGGATCAGGCCGTGTTCGGCGCCCGTCCAGGCCTGCGTCTCGCCCCCGACCCGCACCTTGTCGCTCCGGAACGCCGCGAAGGCGTTGAACGGCGCGCCGTGGCGCTTGCGGCAGGTCAGGCAGTGGCACAGCCCCACCCGCAGCGGTCCGCCGGTGACGACATAGCGCACCGCGCCGCACGCGCATCCGCCCTGACGTTCCATGCCTTTTCCTCCATCGTGTCCGCCTAAACGCCAGTCGGTCCGTTCCGGCTCAAAACGCCAGCCGCCCCTCCAACTCGCCAAACGGGACCATCACGTGCTCGCGATAGGCCGGGCGGTCCTGCAGCCGATCGTACCAGGCCTGCAGGCGCGACAAGGCCGGGCGCTCGATCTCCAGCTCGAAATAGCGATAGAGGTGCGTTCCGATGGCGATGTCGGCCAGGGACAGGGTCTGGCCGCCGACGAACGGACGGTCGGCCAGGCAGGCGTCGACCTGGGCCAGGCTCTGGGCGGTCAGCTCCAGCGCCCGAGCCACGGCCGCCGCGTCGCGCTGGGCCTTTGGGGTGCGATAGCCGCCCCAGAACACGCCGGTCAGGAAGGCCGGCTGCAGCGCCGTCTGCGCCCAGTCCATCCAGCCGTCGAGGGGCGCGCGGGCGCCGGGGTCGACGGGTCAGAAGCGGTTCTCGCCATAAGTAGCCGCCAGGTAGCGCAGGATGGCGTGCGACTCCCAGACCACCACCGCGCCATCGGCGATTACCGGCACCTTGCCGTGCGGGTTCATCGCCCGAAAGGCCGGATCGTCCAGCCCGCCGAAGCCGCCGCCGGCCGGGATCAGGTCGTGCGGCAGGTCCAGTTCGCCGATCAGCCACAGCACCTTCTGGACGTTGGCCGAACTGCGCCGGCCCCATAGCTTGAGCATCGTCAGCGTTCCGAAACGCCGGTCCAGGGCCGGACGCCCCGCAGCGGCTGGGCCCAAACGATCCACCATTCGCCGCCGCGCCGATGGAGCTCGGCCGCCCCGCCGGCGGCGAAGTCGTCGGCGTCGAGCACGATCCGGTCGCGACAGGCCGGCGGCGGGGACGGCGCGGCGCCGCGCAGCACCACGATCTCGGCCTCGGCGCACATCGCGGCCAGGCTGTCGGCGTCGGGCGCGGCCTTGCTCCACGACAGGGCCAGGGCGACTGGGGCGCCGGCGGCGGGGGCGCAGGATCGCCGGTCGCAGGCGTAGAGCGGACTTGGCGCGAGGCTGTCCGGCAAAGCCAGGCCGCGCCGGCGGCTCCACAGTTCGGCCCCGAACCGGCGGGCGTCCGGGCGCAGCAGCACCGCCTCGCGGCCCTGGCGCACGGCGGCCGTGGTCCCGTCGGGGGCGATCCATGCGTCGGGCGGCGCCGCGCGCGGCCACAGAGCCACGGCCAGGGCCAGGGGCGCGCCCAGCCAGCGCAGGCGGCCACGCCACAGGCACAGCAGCATCAGCCCGACAAAGGCCAGGGCCAGGGTGAACGGCGGTCCGCTGGCCACCACCTTCTGGGCCCCGCCGGCGCTGGCGAAGCCGTCGGCGATCCCCATCATCGCGGCGATGCCCCAGCCGGCGATCGCCAGGAACGGCCGGCCCAGCCCGAAGGGCTCGAGCGCCGCGCCCAGGGCCAGGAACGGCATGATCACGAACGACGACAGCGGCGCGACCAGCAGGTTGGCCGGCAGGCCCCAGACGGCGACGCGATTGAAGTGCTGCATGGCGAACGGTCCGGTCGCCATGCCGGCCACGAAGCTGGCCCCGATGCTGACCGCCAGCCAGCTGAACCCGCCCTGGACGGCGCGGATCCACCAGGGCGCCGAGATCTCGCGCACCGGACGCGGCCACGCCTCGGCCAAGGCCACCAGGGCGGCGGTGGCGGCGAACGACATCTGGAACCCTGGCGCGCCGGCGGACTCCGGCTGGACGATCAGGATGAGCAGGGCGGCGACGGCGAGACCGTGCAGGGTAATGGCCTGGCGGTCGAACAGGATCGCGGCGAAGGCCACCGTGGCGGTGATCGCCGCGCGCAGGGCCGGCGGCGGCGCGCCGGAGATCACCAGATAGGTCCCGACGGCGGCGAGCCCCGCCAAGGCCGCGACCTTCTTGCCGGGAACCCGCAGCGCCGCCCACGGCCAGGCGGCGATCAGCAGCCGCACCAGGCCGAACGCGAAGCCGCCAACGATGGCCATGTGCAGGCCCGAGATCGACAGGATGTGGGCCAGGCCCGAGGCGCGCATGGCGTCGGTCTGGTCCTGGGTGATCCAGGCCTCGTGGCCGGTGACCATGGCCGCCGCGACGCCGCCGCGCGCCACGCCCATGTCGCCGACGATCCGGCTGGCCAGCCGCCAGCGGAAGGCGTTGACGGCCATGGCGGCGCGCAGCCGCCACGGCGGCGGATCCAGCGTGGCGGGCTGCGACGGTCCGATCGCGAAGCCGACGCCGCCCACGCCATGGAACCAGGCGTCGCGGGCGAAGTCGTAGGCCCCCGGCGCGGCCGGCGGCGGCGGCGGTCCCAGCATGGCCCGCAGCCGGATCGCCTGGCCCGGCGCGGGCAGGTCTTCGGCCTCGACGGTCACCCTCACCCGCTTGGGCGTGTCCGCAGGGGCCAGGCGGCTGATCTGCACCGGCGCGATCAGCAGGCGCGGTCCGCCCGCCCCGGGGCTGACCACGTCGACCACGAAGCCGTCGACCGTCATCACCGTCCGCTCGCCGGCCAGGATCGGCGCGGCGACGGCGTGCGAGCGGACCTTGCCGGCCAGCGCCCCGGTCGCCAGGAAGGTCGCCAGCACCAGGACGACCGACAGCCCTGTCGCCGACCGCCGTCCGATCAGCACCGCCAGAATCGCCAGCCCCGCCGCCAATCCGATCAGCACCGCCCAGGACGGCTCGGCCCTCAGTTCCAGATAACCGGCCGCGCCCAGGCCGAAAGCGACGGGCGCCCACAGCATCCAGCGCTCGCGATTGGCGTCGATCTCACCGATCAGCGAAGCTGTTACCGCTCCCACGCTGGGACGCGCGCGAAGACGCGTGCTAAGACGCGCCGCCCAGCCACCGGACATGTCCGGTGACGTCCTCGCCACATCCGTGGCCTCCAGTTCGTCAGCCTTGATCCCGATGACCCATACCCCCTCGCCCGCTTCCGGCGTCGTCACCCGCTTCGCCCCGTCGCCGACCGGCTTCCTGCACATCGGCGGCGCGCGCACGGCGCTGTTCAACTGGTTATATGCACGTCATACGGGTGGGAAGTTCCTTGTTCGCGTCGAGGACACCGATCGCGAGCGTTCGACCGAGGCCGCCGTCGCCGCGATCTTCGAGGGGCTGGACTGGCTGGGCCTGAAATCCGACGACGAGGTGGTGTTCCAGTACAGCCGCGCCGACCGCCATCGTGAGGTCGTGCAGGAGATGCTGGCCGCCGGCCGCGCCTATCGCTGCTGGATGACGGTCGAGGAACTGGCCGCTGCCCGCGAGGCCGCCCGGGCCGGCGGCCCCGCCCTGCGCTCGCCCTGGCGCGACGCCCCGCCGCCCAACGACCCCAGCCTGCCCCACGTCATCCGCTTCAAGGGCCCGACCGAGGGCACGACCCTGGTCGACGACCTGGTCAAGGGCCCGGTGACCTTCAACAACGCCGACCTGGACGACCTGGTCCTGCTGCGCGCGGACGGCGCGCCGACCTATAACCTGGCCGTGGTGGTCGACGACCACGACATGGGCGTCACCCACGTGATCCGCGGCGACGACCACCTGAACAACGCCGCCCGCCAGACCCTGATCTACCAGGCCAACGGCTGGACCCTGCCGGCCTTCGGCCACATCCCGCTGATCCACGGGCCGGACGGCGCCAAGCTCTCCAAGCGCCACGGCGCCCAGGCCGTCGGCGAGTTCGCCGACATGGGCTACATCCCCGAGGGCATGCGAAACTACCTGGCCCGCCTGGGCTGGGGTCATGGCGACGACGAGGTGTTCACCGACGAGCAGGCGATCAGCTGGTTCGACGTCAAGGACGTGGTCAAGGCCCCGGCCCGTCTGGACTGGGCCAAGCTGAACTTCATCAACGGCCAGCACCTGCGCCAGGCCGACGACGCCCGCCTGGCCGACCTGACCCTGAAAGCCCTGCAGGCCCAGAACGCCGAACTGCCGGCCGACGCCGCCGCGCGCCTGCTGGCGGTCGTTCCGCAGGTCAAGGAAGGGGCCAAGACCATCCTGGAGTTGGCCGAGCACTGCGCCTTCGCGCTGAAGGTGCGTCCGCTGGTCCTGGAAGAAAAGACCGTCAAGCAATTGACCGACGAGACCGTCGAACGGCTGACCCGCCTGCGGGCCCGGCTGGGCGCGGCGCCGGTCTGGGGCGTGTCGGAGCTGGAAACCCTGTTGAAATCCTTCGCGGAATCCGAGGGCGTGGGCTTTGGCAAGTTCGGCCCGTCGCTGCGCGGCGTCCTCACCGGCGGCTCCCAGGCGCCGGACCTGAACAAGATCATGGCCGCGCTCGGCCGCGACGAGTCTCTGGGGCGCCTTGACGACGCCCTGGCGCCGCGCGCATGAGGCGCTATAACGCAACCGCGAAATCGAAAACTGGACTGATCGTTCCACCATTGAAGGGGTCTCTCGCATGACCGACAAAGCCACGCTGACGATCGGCGACAAGAACTACGACCTGCCGATCCTCAAGGGCAGCACGGGTCCCGACGTCCTGGACGTGCGGAAGCTGTACGGCGACTCCGACCACTTCACCTTCGATCCGGGCTTCACCTCGACCGCGTCGTGCGAAAGCAAGATCACCTATATCGACGGCGACGCCGGCATTTTGCTGCACCGCGGCTATCCGATCGACCAGCTGGCCGAGAAGTCCTCGTTCCTGGAAGTCTGCCACCTGCTGCTGAACGGCGAACTGCCGACGGCCGAGGAATTCACCAAGTTCGAACGCAACATCACCTACCACACGATGCTGCACGCCCAGTTCGACAGCTTCTTCCAGGGCTTCCGGCGCGACGCCCACCCGATGGCCGTGATGACCGGCGCGGTCGGCGCCCTGTCGGCCTTCTACGCCGACAGCCTGAACGTCGATGACCCCAAGCAGCGCGAGATCAGCGCCCACCGCCTGATCGCCAAGATGCCGACCATCGCCGCCCGCGCCTTCCAGTACTCGCAGGGCCGTCCGTTCGTGACGCCGCGCAACGAGCTCAGCTACTCGGAAAACTTCCTGCGCATGTGCTTCTCAGTGCCGGCCGAGGACTGGGTTCCCAACCCCGTCCTGACCCGCGCCATGGACCGCATCTTCATCCTGCACGCCGACCACGAGCAGAACGCCTCGACCTCGACCGTCCGCCTGGCCGGCTCGTCGGGCGCTCACCCGTTCGCCTGCATCGCCGCCGGCATCGCCTGTCTCTGGGGCCCGTCGCACGGCGGCGCCAACCAGGAAGCCCTGGAGATGCTGGAGGAGATCGGCTCGGTCGAGAACATCCCCGCCTTCGTACAGGGCGTGAAGGACAAGAAGTACAAGCTGATGGGCTTCGGCCACCGCGTGTACAAGAACTTCGATCCGCGCGCCAAGGTTATGCAAAAGACCTGCTACGAGGTCCTGGAGCAGCTGGGCATCAACGACCCGCTTCTGCACGTGGCCATGGAGCTGGAGAAGGTCGCCCTGAACGACCAGTACTTTATCGACCGCAAGCTGTACCCGAACATCGACTTCTATTCGGGCATCACCCTGCGCGCCATGGGCTTCCCGACCAACATGTTCACCGTGCTGTTCGCCCTGGCCCGCACCGTCGGCTGGATCAGCCAGTGGAAGGAAATGTTCGAGGATCCCTCGCGCAAGATCGGCCGCCCGCGCCAGCTCTACACCGGCGCGACGCAACGCGACTACGTGCCGGTCGAAAAGCGCGGCTGAACGCCCCGACAGCTCTGAGTTGGAAAAGGCCTCGCGACAGCGGGGCCTTTTTGTTTTGCGGAGTCGGCCTCCTCAGCCCTACGTCCGAAGGGCGGTCGGCCTAGTCGTCCGCTACCGGCAAAAGTTTGAGAAGGCAGATGGAAAAGCTGGACCTGAAGCAGAGCCGGAAACCGCTCTTCACCGCCCCCGCCGGTCGCTTCGTGACCATCGACGCCCCGCCGGTCTCCTACCTCATGGTGGACGGCCACGGCGACCCGAACACGGCCCCAGCCTACAGGTTCGCGGTCGAAAGCCTCTATGCGACGGCCTATACGATCAAGTTCGCCTGCAAGGCCGACGGGCGAGACTTCGTCGTACCGCCCCTGGAGGGGCTCTGGTCGGCGGCCGATCCGGAGAGCTTCTCCGCACGGCGCAAGGACCAGTGGGACTGGACCATGATGATCATGCTTCCCGACGAGGTGACCGAAGACGTCTTCCAGGCCGCCAGAACCAGGGCTCGCGAGAAGCTGGGCGCGCTGCCCGACGGCCTGAGGCTCGAACGTCTGGAGGAAGGCCTCTGTCTCCAAACCCTGCACGTCGGCGCCTACGACGATGAAGGTCCTCTGCTGGCGAGGCTGCACGGCGACGTCATGCCATCCGGCGGCTATGCGTTCGCGGGGCGGCATCACGAGGTCTATCTGAGCGACCCGCGCAAGACGGCGCCCGAAAAGCTCAAGACCGTGATCCGCCAACCCGTGCGGCGGGCCTGAACACCCCTCTTGGTTATCACCGCCCCTCGGCGGACCGCAGGATGAACCCCAGGATCTCGGCCACGGCGACGTAGAGGGCCTCGGGGATCTCCTCGTCGAGCTCGATGGTCGACAGGGCCTGGGCCAGGGCCGGGTTCTCCTCGATCGGCACGCCGTGCTCGCGGGCGGTCTCGATGATCTTGTCGCCGACCCAGCCGCGGCCGGAGGCGACCACGCGGGGGGCGCCGGGCTCCTCGTACTGCAGGGCCACGGCGATGCGCGGCCCGACGGAGCGGACGGCGCCGGTCACGTGGCCTGATCCAGGAACTGGCCCGGCGCCGCGGCCGGGGCGCGCGGCTGGCCGGCATGGAAGGCGATCTCGGGCTCCAGGGCCGCGTCGCGCAGGGCGCCGCCCAGGCGCTCCTCGCCCGCGCGCAGGCGAGCCATCGCCACGGGACGCTCGGCCCACAGCGACACGCGAGCCCTGTCGCCGGTCAGGGCGACCTGGGCATGGACGGGCCCCATGGGCTCGACGTCCAGCGAGAAGCGAGCGCGCCAGGTGCGACCCAGGGCGCGGCCGCCCTCCTCGCCCGAACCGCCCCCGTCGCGGTAGACGTCGCGGCTGATCTCGAACTGGGCGGCGGCGGGCCCCTGGGGGGTCATGAACGGCATGTCGAACACCCAGCGATGGCCCTGGTCCCCAACCGGCCGGCCGGCGGCCGACGGGTCCGGTAGCGACGCGATCTGCAGCAGTTCCGTGCGGGCCAGGGCGGCGCCGGTCTCGGCCAGCAGGCGCTGGGCGACGGCGTGGGGTCCCGCGCCGGCCGGCAAGCCCGGCTGGGCGGCGGCCTGGGCGTGTGTCGGGGCTCCAGCGTAGGGCGGCGGGGTCTGGGACGGCGGACCGGGCGCCACCTCGGGGCCGCCATAGGCCGCCGTCGCGGCCGACGCGATGCGCGCCGGAAGCAGCGGCGGCAGGTCCTCGGCCGTGATGGCCCCGAACGCCGGTAACGGCGGCGCTGAAGGCGCGGCCGCCGGCCGGACGGGCTGCGGCGGCGCGTTGACGTTCGGCCAGCCACCGGGCGGCTTGGCTAACGGGGGGCGGGCGTCGTGAGACGGCGGCAAGGTCGGGGCGTCCGGATCGGAAACCCCAGGGCCGGAAGGCAGGCTCGTCGGGGATGCAGGCGCCGAGGCCAGGCCCCGGGGGGCGCTACGGCCGGCCAGTTGAGCCGAAGCCTCCGCCGACACAGCCGCGACCGGCGGCGGAGTGGGCGTGGAACGGCCAGGGGGATTGGACGCGGCCTGGCTCGGCGTCGCGCCGGCCTGGGCGGCCAGCGGCGGCAAGCCGTCGACCCAGGTCTTGACCACCTCCCGGAACACCAGCAGCGCGGCCTTCATGTCGCTGTTGGGGGTCGGGGTCGGGACGACCTTTGGCGGTGCGGTCAGGGTGCCAGTCTGTTGGCGCTGCGCCGGACTGTCGGGCGTAGCGGTCGCCAGCCGGGCTTCCAGGAACAGGCCCGAGCGCTGCAGGGCCTGGCGGATCTCCGGACCGCTGATCTGGCCGTCGAGGCGCGTTCCCAGCGCCATGACCTGGGCGATGGCGGCCTTGACCTGCCGCGGCGTCTCGGGCTCGGCGGCGGCCTGGGCCATGTCGGCCATCAGGGGCGCCAGGCCGGCCTGCCGGGCGGCGGCGCGCCCCGCTGCGGCGGCGACGGCGCGGGCGGGGGTCTCGACCTGGGTTTCGGGTCCCACGGCGACGGCGCGGGCTTCCGCGGCCTTGGCGCGGCCGGCCTCGCCTTCGCCCACGACGTCCTTGGCCAGGTTGGTCAGATCGCCCTGGGGCTGGGACTGAGATTGATCGATCATCGCGCCCAGGGTCTCGACCGACTGGATGACCGCGATCCGGGCGAGCGCCTCGGCCGCCTGGTCGGCCCGGCTGACGGGGGCGGACGGCGTCAGGGGCGACAGAGGGGCGACCGAGAAGATCGTCACGCCAGGGCTCCAGCCGGCGACGAGAGGGTCGCCAGGGCCCCAAACCTAGCCGAGAGCCGTGAAGCGGATCTTAAAGGCTTGCTTAACGCCTCAGGCGCCAGGAGCGTCTAGATGGCCCCGCCCCGCGCCCTCAGAAAGTCCAGCAGCGCCGAAGCCGCCGCTTCCGAAGGGTCGGGCATGCCGCGCCCCATCTTGTCGAGGGCGGCGTTCTGGGCGGCGATCTGGGCGGCGCGCAGGGACGGATCGTCCAGCCGCCGCGCGACCTCGGCCGCCAGGGCCGAGCCCGTGCAGGCGTCCTGCAGCCGTTCCGGCGCGACCGTGTCATCGGCGGCGATGTTGAACAGCGTCACCCAGCGCGGCTTGAACATCGATTTCAGCAGGGCGTAGGTGATCTTGCCGGTGACATAGCCGACCACCATCGGACAGCCAGCGAGAGCCAGCTCGGTGGTCACCGTGCCGCTGCAGGCCAGGGCGACGGTACCGGCAACCATGGCGTCGTCCTTCAGCGCCTCGTCCTCGACCACATGGGCCCGGAACGGCCAGGCGGCGACCCGGGCCTTAACCGACTCAGCCACGGTCGAGGCGGCGGGCACGACGACGTGCAGGTCCGGTCGATCGGCCTTGAGGCGGCGCACGGCGTCCTCGAACGGCGGCATGACCCGCTGGATCTCGGACGGCCGGCTACCCGGCAGCACCAGAAGGATCGGCTCTTCGGGGCCCGCGCCGATCGCGGCGCGCAGCCGGGCCGGGTCGGCGCGGCTGAAGTCGTGAGCCAGGGCCGAATTGCCGACGAAGACGTTGGCCAAGCCGGCGGCGTCGAAATACGGCTTGTCCATCGGCTGGATCGACAGCAGCAGGTCGACCGCCCCGGCCAGGTCCTCGGCGCGGCTGGCGTGATAGGCCCAGACCTGGGGGGCGACGTACTTGACCAGCGGCAGGCCGGGGTGCTGCTTCCGCAACGCCTTGGCCAGGCGGATGTTGAAGCCCCAGCTGTCGATCAGCACCGCAACGTCGGGCTTTTCGCGGGCCGCCAGGGCCAGGGTGTCCTTCAGGCGCGCCATGGCGCGCGGATAGGCCTTCAGGCTCTCCACGATGCCCAGGATCGACAGCTGGGCGATGTCGAACGGGCTCTGGATCCCCTCGGCCGCCATCTTGGCCCCGCCGACGCCGACGAAGCGGACCTTGTCGGCGCCGAGTCGCTGGCGCAGCACGCGAGCCAGCCTGGCGCCCAGGGCGTCGCCCGAAGCCTCGGCCGCCACCAGCATGACGGTCAGCGGCCGGCCCTCGGAGCGCTCGGGGCTCATCTGTCGGCCCGTGGTTCGACCCCGTACACGAACAGGCCCAGGTCGTCGGCGCAGGCGATGACCTGGTCGCGGTCGACGATCAGCAGCCGGCCGGCCTCGCCGACCACGCCGGCCAGGCCGGCGCGGGCCGCCCGCTGCACGGTGGCGACGCCGATGGTCGGCAGGTCGACCTTGGTCTCCTGGATCGGCTTTGGGGCCTTGGCCAGCACGCCGCGCGGCGCCTCGGCGTTGCCCCGGATCGCCTGCGGCAGGTCGGCGACCCGGCGCAGCATGGCGTCGGTGCCCTCCTGGGCCTCGACCGCCAGCACCAGGCCGTCGCAGACCACCGCGCCCTGCCCCACGTCCAGCGCGCCGATGGCTCGGGCCACGTCGAGGGCGCGGTCCATGTCGGCGACATGGGTTTCCTTGGGCGCATGCTTGCCCAGGGCCCCGCGCGGCAGGGTCATCTCGCCCCGCACCTCGTGGGCGCCCTCGATCGCGAAGCCTTCCTTCTCGAACTCGGCCAGCAGGCGGCGCAGCAGGGCGTCGTCACCCTTGCGGGCGGCGCTGACCAGGCCGGGGATCACCGTCAGGCCGCGCAGGTCCGGCTTGATCGTCGAGAAGTCGGGGCGATCGACGACGCCGGCGAAGCAGACGGCCTCGCAGCCCTCCTCGCGCAGCGCCTTGAACACCTTGCCGAACTCGCCCAGCCCGACCTCGACGCCGGGATAGCGGGCCAGCACCGGCTGGGCGAACGACTTCAGGCGCATCACGGCGAACGGCCGTCCCGCGGCCTCGCAGTGGGCCGCCAGCTCCACCGGCAGGGAACCGCCGCCGGCGATCAGACCAAGCTTGCGCATGGCCCCTCCTAGACTTCGCGTTCCGGCAGGCACAGCGGCCGGTTGCCGTCGGCGCGGATGAATTCGACGATCTCCATCACCTCGGGCGTCTCGGCGTGGGCCTCGGCCACGTCGTCCAGGCGCTCCTGAAAGGTGCCTTCGTCGGCGAACAGCAGGCGGTAGGCGGCGCGCAGGGCGTTGATCGCCTCGCGGCTGAAGCCCCGCCGCTTGAGGCCGACCAGGTTCAGCCCCTCCAGGTGGGCGTGGTTGCCCCACACGGAGCCGTAGGGGATCACGTCCTTTGTCACCGCGGCCAGGCCGCCGATGAAGCTGTAGCGGCCAACGCGCGAGAACTGGTGGATGGCCGCCAGCCCGCCGACGAACACGAAGTTGCCGACGTCGACGTGACCGCCCAGGGTCGCGCCCTTGGCCAGCACGACGTTGTCGCCGACGACGCAGTCGTGGGCCACGTGCGCCTCGGCCATGAAGAAGCCGTCGGCTCCGATGGTGGTCACGCCC
Source organism: Caulobacter sp. BK020 (assembly GCF_004342605.1). GTDB lineage: Bacteria > Pseudomonadota > Alphaproteobacteria > Caulobacterales > Caulobacteraceae > Caulobacter. The sequence goes on along the minus strand of NZ_SLZL01000002.1, from coordinate 162,425 downwards.
CGGCCTGAGGCCGTGCCGGTGTTCATCGTCACCTGCTCGCGGATGATGTTGCGCGGTCCGATGACCAGCTCGGTGCGCTCGCCCTTGTAGCCCAGGTGCTGGGGCGGCCCGCCCAGGGACGAGAAGGCGTGGACCTCGGTGTCCTCGCCGATCGTGGTGACGCCATCAACCACCACGTGCGACAGCAGGCGCACCCGGGCGCCCAGGGTCGCGTCCGGACCGACGATGCAGAACGGCCCGATGGCGACGTCGTCCGCCAGCTTGGCGGCCGGATCGACGATGGCGGTCGGATGGATCTGGGTCATGCCTTGGGCGTCTCCACCACCATGGCCGCGAACTCCGCCTCGGCCGCCACCTTGTCGCCGACCTTGGCCACGCCCTTGAACTTGAAGATGCTCGAACGGGCGCGGGTCACCTCGACCTCCATGCGGATCACGTCGCCGGGCCGCACGGGCGTGCGGAAGCGGGCGTTGTCGACCGACATGAAGAAGATGGTCTTGCCCTCGGTGTCGACCTCGAGCGACTTGCTCATCAGCACCGCGCCGGTCTGGGCCAAGGCCTCGATGATCAACACGCCGGGCATCACCGGATTGCCCGGGAAGTGCCCCTGGAAGAACGGCTCGTTGATCGTCACGCACTTGACGCCCACGATCGACTGGTGCGGGCGATAGGCTTCGGCCCGGTCGACCAGCAGGAACGGATAGCGATGCGGGATCCGATTGAGGATCTCGGCGATATCGATGTCGGCCAGCGGCTCTTCGACTTTGGATTGGCTCATTTCGCCCCTAGCCCTTCGATTCACGGCCGCCCGCCTTGCGCGACAGCCACGCGGTCTCCCGGAGCCACCGCTTCAGCGGTCGCGCCGGGAATCCAGTCCATGTTTCGCCGGCCGGCACGTCCTTGAAGACCGACGCCGAGGCGCCGATCTGGGCGCCCGCGCCGACCGTCAGGTGATCCGCCACGCCAGCCTTGCCGCCGAACGCGACCCCGTCGCCGACCACGGCGCTGCCGGAAATGCCCGTGAAGGCGGCGGCGACGCAGTTGCGACCAAGCCGGACGTTGTGGGCGACATGGACGAGATTGTCGATCTTGGTGTTCTCGCCAATGGTCGTATCGCCAAAGGCGCCGCGGTCCACGCAGCTGTTGGCGCCGATCGTCACCCCGTCCTGCAGCACGACCCGACCCAGCTGAGGCAGATCGACGACGCCCGTGGGCCCGCCGGCCGCGCCGAATCCGGCTTCGCCGATCACCGCCCCGGCGAGGATCGACACCCGGTCGCCGATCAGGGCGAAACCGATCACGGCGTTGGCTCCGATCCGGCAGTCGCGTCCTATGGTCACCCCCGGACCGATCACCGCGCCCGGCGCCAGCCAGGTTCCCCGGCCGATTCGCGCGCCCTGGCCGACGATCACGCCCGGAGACAGGGCCACGCCCTCCTCCAGTTCGCTGTCGGGATGGACATGCTGCGAGCCGTCGTGGCGGCGAGGGGCGTGCAGCCGCCGGGCCGCCGCGGCCCAGGCCGCCTGCGGATGGTTGGTCAGCAACAGAACGCCGCCGACCGGCGCGCGGTCGGCGTGTTCGGGTCGCAGGAAACAGGCTGCGCCCCTGAGGTTCGCCAAATCGGCCAGACGCTTGGGGTCGGACAGGAAGGTGACGGCGCCCGCGCCGGCGCTTTCCAGCGGCGACGCGTGCGAGATCAGGTGATGGCCGTCTGCCGGATCGGCCAGCCGAGCGCCGCTCAGGCTGGCCAGTTCCGCGAGGGGCGCCGGACCCAGGTCTTCGAAAAAGCGCGGGTCCGGCATCGGTCCTCTCGTGAGCGGCCCTGGCGTCATGCCTGGGCCGACTCGACTACTTCTTGGGAGTCGTCGGCTGCAGAGCTTGAGCCCCCGGAGCCGCTTGGTCCAGACGTTCGCGATCGAAGGTCAGGGTCTTGATCCGGGCGTCGACGGCGGCGACGACGGCGTCGGTGATGTCCATGGCCGGGTTGCCCAGCAGGACCGATTCCCGCTCGATCAGGATCGAGCAAGTCTTGGCCTGGTAGGCTTGGCGGATGGCCGGGTCCAGTTCCTGATAGACGCGGGCCAGTTGCTTCTGCTCGGTGGCCTCGACTTCGCGCTGGCGCAGTTGGCCCTTGCGCTGGAAGGCGTTGGCGCGCACCTGCAGGGCGGCGGCCTGCTGTTCCAGGGCGCTCTGGTCGAGCGTGGCCTTCTTGGCGTCCAGGGCCTTGGCGTCATTGTCCAGGCTGGTCCGTTCGGCGGTCAGCTCGGCGTTGACCTGCGAGATGATGGTCTTCAGGCGCGCGTCGACGGCCTTGCCCACCAGCGAGCGGGCGACCGCGCCTTGGCTGGAGAAGATGCAGACGCCGGCGATCGGCGCGCCGTGGGTGATCGGCGGCGCGGCCGGGGCGGTCGGAGGCGTGGCCTGGGCGAAGGCGCCCGACGCCGTGGCGAGAGCAGCCAGACCCGAAACGGTCGCGGCGAGGAACTTGGAGGTCATGCTGATTAGAACCTTGTGGAGGTGGAGAACCGGAAGGTTTCGGTCCTGTCGTAGTCTTCTTTAGCGAGAATATGGCTGAAATCGAACCGGATGGGCCCCATGGGGGACTTCCAGTCGATGCTCAGGCCGGCCGAAGCCCGCAGACCCAGCCCGTCCTTGATCTTCTCATTGACGAGTCCGGCCTTGTCCAGGCGGTCGACGTCGTCCAGCTGGCCCGCCGTGCCGAAGTCGGAGAACAGCGCGGCCTTGATGCCGTACTGCTCGGGCAGGAAGGTCGGAACCGTCAGCTCGAACGTGCCGATGGCATAGAGCTTGGCGCCCAGGGAGTTGCTGCTCTGATTGCCGTTGGTCGTATCGCGCGGGCCGATGCCGGCGATCTCGAAGCCGCGGAACGAGCTGCCGCCCTTGTAGAAGCGGTCGTTGATGCGGATGTTGTCGCCGCCCCAACCTTCGATATAGCCCGCCGAGCCGACGGCGCTGAAGATGAAGTCCTTGTTGAAGCCCCAATACCAGCCGGCGTCGGTCTCGGTCTTGAGGTACTTGGTGTCGCCGCCGAAGCCGGCCAGGTCCTGGCTCAGGTCGGCGAACCAGCCGCGGGTCGGCTGGATCGGATCGTTGCGCTTGTCGAGCCGCAGATTGTAGCCGATCAGCGAGGTGATGTACGAGCCGCGCTGCAAGCAGAGGATGTCGGACACCTGACCGTTGGTGCAGAGGCTGTCCTCCACGCTCACCTTGTCCTGACGGAGCTGGTAGCGCAGGCCCATCGAGGCGTTCTGCGTCAGCGGGAAGCCCAGGCGCAAGGTGCCGCCGGTCGATTCCGTGTCATAGGCGGCGTAGTCGCTGAGGTCGTAGCGATACGAGTACAGGTCCAGGCCGGCGCGCAGGTCGCGGCCCAGGAAACGCGGCTCGGTGAAGCCGAAGTCGATCTGCTGGCGCAGCGAACCGACGGAGACGCGGGCCCGCAGGTTCTGGCCGCGACCGCGGAAGTTACGCTCGGTGATGCCGACGTCCAGCACCAGCTTGTCGACCGAGCTGTAGCCGGCGCTGAACGACAGTTCGCCCGTCGGCTGCTCCTCGGTCTTGACCCGCAGGGTGGTGCGGTCGGGCTGGGCGCCGGGCACTTCCTCGATGTTGACGTCCTTGAAGAAGCCCAGGGCGCGGACGCGGTTCTTCGAGCGGTCGACCAGGACGCGGTTGTAGGCGTCGCCCTCGGCCACTTCCAGTTCGCGGCGCACCACATAGTCCAGGGTGCGCGTGTTGCCGACGATGTCGATCCGGTCGACATAGACGCGCGGCCCTTCCCGCACCGAGAACACCACGTCCACGGTGTTGTTCTCGTGGTTGGGCACGTAGCGCGGGCGCACGTCGACGAAGGCGAAGCCGGCCGCGCCCGCCGCGAAGGTCAGGGCGTCGGTGGCCTGTTCGATCTTGTCGTCTTCGTACAGCTGGCCGGCGCGGATCGGCAGGATCTGGGCCAGCAGGTTGCCGTCCAGCTTTTTCAGCTCGGTTTCGACGGTGACCTTGCCGAACTTGTACTTGGGACCTTCGTCGATCGTATAGGTGACCGCAAAACCGTTCTTGTCGGTGGCCAGCTCGGCCACCGTGGCCACGACGCGGAAGTCGAAATAGCCGCGGTTGCGGTAGAACTTGCGCAGCTGCTCGCGGTCGTACTCGATCCGGTCAGGGTCGTAGTTGTCGTTGCTGGTCAGGAATTTGTACCAGTGCGACTCCTTGGTGACGATGACGTCCTTCAGGTCGTTGTCGGAATATTCGACATTGCCCAGGAAGTTGACGCCCAGCACGCCGCTTTTGGGGCCTTCGCTGATCTCGAACACCAGGTCGACGCGCTTCTGCGGCAGTTCCACCACCTTGGGCGTAACGGTCGCGGAGATGCGGCCCGAGCGGCGATACAGCTCGATGATGCGCTGGACGTCGGCCTGGACCTTGGCGCGGGTGAAGATGCCGCGCGGACGGATCTGCACCTCGTCCTTCAGCTTGTCTTCCTTGAGGGCCGAGTTCCCCTCGAAGACCACCTGGTTGATGATCGGGTTCTCGACGACCTTGACGATCAGGTCGCCGCCCTGCAGCTCGATCTTCACGTCGGCGAACAGGTCGGTGCGCGCCAGGGTCTTCAGCGCCAGGTCCAGGCGCTGGGGATCGACCGTCTCGCCCGGCTGGATCGGCAGGTAGGACAGCACGGTCCCCTGCTCGATCCGCTCGTTGCCCTGCACCACGATGCGCTGGACCACGCCCGTGGTCTGGGCCTGGGCCATGGCCGCCTGCGGCGCCGTCAGGGCCGTGGAACCGAGAAGGAGCGCAACGCCGGTGGCGAACGCGGCGCTGTGGGCGCGAATTTTGCTCATGGGACCAATCATGGACGGACGGCCGGGTTCACGCGAACAGGTCACGAGAACAGGCCGCCAATGAATTTGAACACGTCGTAGCGGTGAAGATCGTTCCAGGCCGCGAACAGCATGAAACCAAGGATCAAGGCAAGCCCCGCTCTGAAGCCGGCGGCCTGGAACTCGGCCTTCAGCGGTCGCCTGGCGATCGCCTCGTAGGCGTACATCAGCAGGTGGCCGCCATCGAGGACCGGGATGGGCAGCAGGTTCATGAAGCCGATGCTGACCGACAGGGTGGCGACCATGATCATCTGGCCGACGAAGAACCGCAGCAGCAGGGTCTGGAAGTCGGGCGCATCGACCGTCGTCGCCGAGGCCATGGCGCCGACCGCATGGCCGATGCCGATCACGCCGCTGATCTGGTCCGCCGAGATCTGTCCGGTGACCAGGCGCCCGAGATAGAAGCCGATGGTGCTGATCTGATCCCAGACCTGGACCGTAGCGTCGGGAACCGCACGCCAGATCGTCGAGCGGTAGTGATAGGGCTTGCTGACATTGCCGACGCCCAGCCGGCCGATCTTCATGCGGCCGTTGATCTTGTCCACCACCTCGGCCTGCACCGGCGTGGCGACCAGATGCAGCGTCTGGTCGCCGCGCTTGACCGTGAAGTCGATGGGCAGGCGCGCCCGCAGGATGACGTAGCTGCTGAGTTCCTCGAAGGTCCTGATCCGGCGACCGTCGACCTTGGTGACCAGGTCACCCGGCTTGAACCCGGCGGCGGCGGCCGGACCGTCGGCTGAAACCCTGTCGATCCTCGCCGGATGGCGATATTCGCCCAGCGTCACCATGAAGACGGCGAACACGGCGATCGCCAACAGGAAATTGGCCACCGGCCCGGCCACGGCGATGATCGCCCGCTGCCAGACGGGTTTGAAATGGTAGTAGCGCGAAACAGCCGCCTCACCCTCGCGTGCGGCGATTTCGCGCTTGAGGACGGCCAGGTCGCTGCCGTCCGGCACGCTGGCGGCGTTGTCGTCGCCGGAGAATCGCACGTAGCCGCCCAGCGGAATCGAGGCGATCCGCCACTCGACGCCGGACTTGTCGCGCCACGCCACGATCTTGGGGCCAAAGCCGATCGAGAAGCAGTCGATGGCCACGCCGCAGGCTCGGGCGGCCCAGAAATGGCCGAGTTCGTGCACTGTCACGACGACGGACAGCACGAACACGAACGCAAGGAGGCCGATCAAAAACCCGATCATATGGTGGCACCCAACTCCCCGGTCAGTCTCTAGGTACGCTTCTGGCCGACAACCTCGGCCGCAATGCGGCGAGCCGAGGCGTCGGTCATCATCGCGCTGTCGAGGGCGTCGCCGTGGCTGTCGGCGAGTTCGCCCAGGCCGTTCATGCGCTCTAGTGTCCCCGCCACCGCGCCGGCAATATCCAGAAAGCCGATCTGGCGGTCAAGGAAGGCCGCGACGGCCACCTCGTTGGCGGCGTTCATGGCGGCCGGCGCGCCGCCGCCCAGGCGCAGGGCCTCGCGGGCGATGGCGATCGAAGGGAAGCGGTCCAGGTCCGGCGCCTCGAAGGTCAGCTGGCCGTAGGCGGCCAGGTCCAGGGGCTTGGCGGGCCAAGACAGGCGCTGGGGCCAGGCGAAGGCGCAAGAGATGGGGCTGCGCATGTCCGGCGGGCCCAGCTGGGCCAGCGTCGAGCCGTCGGCGTATTCGACCAGGCTGTGGATCACGGACTGCGGGTGGATCACGACGTCGATGCGCTCCTGCGGCGTGTCGAACAGGTAGGACGCCTCGATCATCTCAAGGCCCTTGTTCATCATCGTCGCGGAATCGACCGAAATCTTGGCGCCCATCGACCAGTTGGGATGGGCGACCGCCTGTTCCGGCGTGGCCTTGGCCATGGCGGCCTTGTCCCAGGTCCGGAACGGCCCGCCCGAGGCGGTCAGGATCAGGCGCGATACCTGGTCGATACAGTCGCGCTGCAGCACCTGGAAGATCGCCGAATGCTCGGAATCGACCGGGATCACCGAGCCACCGGCCTGGCGGGCGATGGCCAGCAGGGCCGGGCCGGCGCAGACCAGGCTTTCCTTGTTGGCCAGGGCGATGACCGCGCCGGTGCGGGCGGCGGCCAGGGTCGGGGCCAGACCCGCCGCGCCGACGATGGCCGACATCACCCAGTCCGCCCCCATGGCGGCGGCCTCGGAGACCGCGGCGGCGCCGGCGGCGGCCCGCACGCCGGAACCGGCCAGGCGCTCGCGCAGCTCCGGCAGACAAGTCTCGTCGTCGATGACCGCGACCTGGGGCTTCCAGCGCAAGGCCTGCTCGGCCAGCTTGGCGACGTTGCGGCCGGCGGTCAGGGCCAGGATCTCGACGCCGACCTCGGCCTGCTCGAACAGGTCCAGCGTCGAAACGCCGATGGACCCCGTCGACCCCAGCACCACGACCTTGCGGGGTTCGACCTTGGGGGTGCGGGTCAAGGCAGCCATCCCCACTGATCGAGCAGCCGCGCGCCGGCGACCACGATCGCCGCGAACATCAGGCCGTCGACGCGGTCCAGCATGCCGCCGTGGCCGGGGATCAGGTCACCCGAATCCTTCACGCCGAACCGGCGCTTGAGCATCGACTCCCACAGGTCGCCGGCCATGGTGGCCAGGCCGCCCAGCAGGCCGATCGCGGCGGCCACGGGCCAGTCCAGATGGAGGTCCGGCAAGGCGGACAGCGCCTGGGACAGCGCCACGATGCCCACCGCGCCCAGCGAGGCGGCGACCAGTCCGCCAAAGAAGCCCGACCAGGTCTTGTTGGGCGAATAGCGCGGCCACAGCTTGGGCCCCTTCAGCAGACTGCCCGTGGCGAAGGCGAAGATGTCGGCGAACCAGGTGACGGTGAACAGCAGGAGAGTCCAGGTGAGGCCCACCGCCCGATCGACCGGGTTCTGCCGCAGCCAGATCATCGCGATCACGGCCGGCGCGATGTAGATCACCCCATAGGCGGCGTCGGCCCGCCGCTCGACCGCGCCGCGCGCCATCAGGGCGGCGGCGATCGCGCCGATGATCACCACCGGCCAGGTGATGTAATAGTGGCCACGGAACGCGACGATCACCGAGAGCGCCACGGCCGCGCCGATCGCCAGGGCCACGCCCAGCACGGCCCGCCGGGCGCTCATCTCGGCCCACTCGCGGGCCAGCAGCGCCACGCCCACAAGGATCAGGCCCAGATACCAGACGTCGCCGAACCAGACGGCGGCCACAACCGTGGGCACCAGCACCGTGGCCGAGGCGACACGGATCCGCAGGTTGCTCCAGTTGAAACGTTTAGCCGGCGACGGCGACGTCATCGACGGCGATACCTCCATAGCGACGGTCGCGGCTGCGATATTCCGTCAACGCGGCGGCCAGGTGTTCGGGCCCATAGTCCGGCCAAAGAACATCCTGATACACGAGTTCGGCGTAGGCGCATTCCCAAAGCAGGAAGTTCGAGATCCGCTGTTCGCCGCTGGTGCGCACGATGACGTCCGGAGCCGGAGCCCCCGCCGTCGACAGGTGTCGCTCGAACAGCGCTTCGTCCAGGTCGGCGGCCCGCGCCTCGCCCCGCTCCACCGCTTCGGCAAAGGCCCGCGCCGCATCGGCGATGTCGGCCCGACCGCCATAGTTGAACGCCACCTGCAGCAGGAAGGCGTCGTTGTGGCTCGTGCGGCTTTCGGCGCGGTCGATCACGGCCAACACGTCGGCGGCCAGACCCGTGCGGCGACCGATGATCCGGACCTTCACGCCCTCGCGGGCCAACCGGTCGATATCGGACTCCAGATAGGCCTTCAGCAGACCCATCAGTTCCGACACCTCCTGTGGCGGACGGCTCCAGTTCTCGGTGGAAAAGCCGAACACCGTCATCACGCCCACGCCCAGAGCGGCGGCCCCTTCGACGGTCCGCTTCAGGGCGTTGACGCCGGCGCGATGGCCCAGGACGCGCGGCAGGTTGCGCCGCTTCGCCCAACGGCCGTTGCCGTCCATGATGATGGCCACATGCAGCGGCCGGCCCGACTTCGCACCCCCGGCGCGCGTCGAGACGTCCTGCAGGCCGGTCGTCGGCGCCATGCGCTTCAGCCTTCCCTCATCTCCCCCAAACAACGCAGGTCGATGCTAAACCTGCATGATCTCTTGTTCCTTGGTTTTCAAGGCCTCGTCGACGCGCTTGATGGCCTCGTCGGTCATCTTCTGGACCTCGGTCTCCATCTTCTTCAGCTCATCCTCGCTGATGACGGACGCCTTCTCGGCCTTCTTGAGGTCGTCGTTGGCGTCACGGCGGATGTTGCGGACCGCGACCTTCTGCTGCTCGGCGTACTTGCCGGCGATCTTCACAAGGTCCTTGCGGCGCTCCTCGGTCAGCGGCGGGATCGGAATGCGCAGGTTCTGGCCCTCGACCACCGGGTTGAGGCCCAGGCCCGAATTGCGGATCGCCTTCTCGACCGAGACGACGACGCCCTTGTCCCAGACGTTGACGTTGATCTGGCGCGGCTCGGGCACGCTGATCGAGGCCACGGCGTTCAGCGGGGTCGACGAGCCGTAGGCCTCGACCATCACCTGGTCCAGCAGGCTGGCGGAGGCGCGGCCCGTGCGCAGGGAGGCGAATTCCTCCTTCAAGGCGACGACGGACTTGTCCATGCGGTCCCTGTAGCGGGACAGGACGGGTTTTTCGGCGGTGGCCATGGCTTGGGCTCTCTTCGCTGGGAAATTAAGCGGCGCGGGCGCCGGAAACGACGGTGTGCGTCCCCTGCCCCTTCAGGACGTTCAGCAGGTTGCCGCGCCCCTTGATGGAGAAGACCACGATCGGAATGTTGTTGTCGCGCATCAGGGCCACGGCCGAGGCGTCCATCACCCGCAGGTCCTGGGCCAGCACGTCCATGTAGTTGAGCGTGTCGTAGCGCTTGGCTGCCGGATCCTTCTTGGGATCGGCGCTGTAGATGCCGTCGACGCTGGTGCCCTTGAACAGGGCGTCGCACTGCATCTCGGCGGCGCGCAGGGCCGCGGCGGTGTCGGTGGTGAAGAACGGGTTGCCGGTGCCGGCGGCGAAAATCACCACCCTGCCCTTCTCCAGATGCCGCTGGGCGCGGCGGCGGATGTACGGCTCGCAGACCGTGGCCATCGGGATGGCCGACTGCACCCGGGTGGAGACGCCGATGCGCTCCAGGGCGTCCTGCATGGCCAGGGCGTTCATCACCGTGGCCAGCATGCCCATGTAGTCGGCGCTGGAGCGCTCCATGCCCTTGGCCGCGCCGGCCATGCCGCGGAAGATGTTGCCGCCGCCGATCACCAGGCACAGCTCGACGCCGGACTGGACGATCTCGCGGATGTCCTCGGCCACCGACTCGACGGTCTTGGTGTCGATGCCGTAGGGCGTGTCGCCCATCAGCACCTCGCCCGAAACCTTCAGAAGCACGCGGCGATAGGGTCTGTGCTGGGGTTCGGACATGCGGAGGCTCTTCCTGAGTCGTCGGGACGCAACATAGTGCGCGTTCCGGAAAAGTGGGATCGGTTTTCCGGGCTCAAACCGGCCAGATCGCGTGCAGTTGCGCGACCGGGGCGCAAAAAAGGCGCGGCGCGCGCTCGATGCGCGCCGCGCCTTCCTCAGGCGGTCCCGTCCGACGCCCGCGCCCAGAGGACGGTGGGCGTCGGAAAAGACTTAGGCTTGGCCGGCCATGGCGGCGACTTCGGCGGCGAAATCGCCTTCCGGAGCCTTTTCGACGCCCTCACCCAGGGCCAGGCGGACGAAGCCCTTCACGGTGAGCGGCGAGCCCAGTTCCTTGCCGGCCTCGGCGACCAGTTGCTCGACGGTCTGGTCCGGGTTCATGACGAAGGCCTGCTTCAGCAGCACGACTTCTTCCAGGAACTTGCGGATGCGGCCTTCGACCATCTTCTCGACGACGGCGGCGGGCTTGCCCGACTCCAGCGCCTGCTCGGTGAAGATCTGGCGTTCCTTCTCGATGGCGGCCTGGTCCAGGTCGTCCGGCGACAGCGACAGCGGGGCGGTCGCGGCCACGTGCATGGCGATCTTGCGGCCCAGTTCCAGGATCTTGGCCTGGTCGCCGGCGCCTTCGATGGCCACCAGCACGCCGATCCGGCCCAGATCCGGGGCGGTGGCGTTGTGGATGTAGGACGACACCGCGCCCTGGGCGACCGAGAACTTGGCCGAACGGCGCAGGACCATGTTCTCGCCGATGGTGGCGATCAGGTTGGTCAGCACTTCGGACACGACTTCGCCGTCGGCGGTCTTGGCCGCGTTGATGGCCTCCACGCCGTCGTTGTCCAGGCCGACGGCCGCGATCTTGCGGACGGCGTTCTGGAACAGGTCGTTGCGGCCCAGGAAGTCGGTCTCGGCGTTCACTTCCACCGCGGCGGCGGTCATGCCGGCGCCGTCGTTGCGGACGGCGATGCCGACCAGGCCCTCGGCCGCGACGCGGTCGGCCTTCTTGGCGGCCTTGGACAGGCCCTTGGCGCGCAGCCAGTCGATGGAGGCGTCGATGTCGCCGCCGTTCTCTTGCAGGGCCTTCTTGCAGTCCATCATGCCGACGCCGGACTTTTCGCGCAGTTCTTTCACCAGCGCTGCCGTGATCTCAGCCATGAAATCCTCCAGATTCAAACGTTTAGCGACCGAGCTTGATAGCTCGGTCGCATGACAGGGTCACAACGACCGCGCCGGAACCGAGGTCCCGACGCGGTGGTCGGAAAATCAGCTCGCGGCCGGCTCGTCGGCGACGGCGTCCAGGGCTTCCGAAGTGGCCTCCTGAGCGGCGGCGTCAGCCACCGGTTCCGGGGTCAGTTCGCGAGCCAGAGTCGGCTCGACCGGGGCCACCGAGGCGCCCAGGTCGACGCCCGAGGCGGCTTGGCCGGCGGCCAGGCCGTCCAGCACCGCGTCGGCGATCAGGTCGCAGTACAGCTGCAGGGCGCGGGCGGCGTCGTCGTTACCCGGGATCGGATAGGTGATGCCGTCCGGGTCGCAGTTGGTGTCGAGGATGGCGACGACCGGGATGTTCAGCTTGCGGGCTTCCAGGATCGCGATCGCTTCCTTGTTGGTGTCGATCACGAACATGATGTCGGGGATGCCGCCCATGTCCTTGATGCCGCCCAGCGACAGCTCCAGCTTGTCGCGCTCGCGGGTCAGCTGCAGCAGTTCCTTCTTGGAACGGCCTTGGCCTTCGCCGGACAGAACGCCTTCCAGCTCGCGCAGACGGGCGATCGAGCCCGAGACGGTGCGCCAGTTGGTCAGGGTGCCGCCGAGCCAGCGGTGGTTGACATAGTATTGGGCGCAGCGCTTGGCGGCCGTGGCGACCGGGTCGCTGGCCTGGCGCTTGGTGCCGACGAACAGCACGCGGCCGCCGGCGGCGGCGACTTCACGCACCTTCACCAGGGCCTGGTGCAGGAGCGGGATCGACTGCGACAGGTCGATGATGTGGATGTTCGAACGCGAACCAAAGATGTAGCGGTCCATCTTCGGGTTCCAGCGGTGCGTCTGGTGGCCGAAGTGGGCGCCAGCTTCCAAGAGCTGACGCATGGAGAATTCGGGAAGCGCCATGATAGGTCTCCTTCTTCCGGTTGAACCTCCGTGGACACCCCCGCTCCGACGATTCGGACCGGGACCGGAACGGTAACGACGGGATGTCTCCCCGGCGTCGCCGCACGTCCACGTGTGGAATGGCCGCGCAGATAGGCGCGAACGCGCCAAAAAGCAAGCCCTTAGGCGCGGTATGGAGCGGTATGGTGCGGGATCATGCCCTTGACCGGTCAAGCTGGCAGCGCTCCAGTGCTCCAGTGCTCCAGTGCTCCAGTGCTCCAGTGCTCCAGTGCTCCAGTGCTCCAGTGCTCCAGTGCTCCGCGACGCTTGGATGTTTGCGGCCAACTAGGGACTGACTGTGAAGGCTGTTTTCGACACCAAGCCAAACTCTGGCTATGATGACGAACTTCCCCATCGCTATCATTTTCCCGCGCGCAGCAACTACATGGCCGCCGCGCTCGCAGCACAGGGCGATTGGGTCATCTTGCGCGAACCTCAGCGAAATAGAGGCCGCAGAGCCTATGTGGCGGTTGCACGCGTATTGGACGTCAGGCCTGATCCGATACGCCCAGACCACGCCTACGCGATGCTTGGCGACTATCTCCCCTTCGACGCCCCCGTGCCCTTCGTTGGGCAGCTTGGCTATTGGGAGGGCCCGCTGCGAGCGATCGAGGACGCAAATCGGGTTGGCGCGGGCGTCCAGGGTCGCGCCATGAGGCCGCTGGACGACGCGGATTTCGCGGCAATCGTCCTAGCAGGCTTGAGCGAGACCCTGGAGCCATCAAACGCACCTCGCTTAGGACCACCCGGCGGCTTTCAAGAGCTCAGCGAAACGTTCGTGTTCGATGCTCCGCCAGCGGAGCAGGCCCGACGCGTCGAGGCGATCCTGATCAATCGCAAAATCCGAGATGCGAACTTTCGAAGGCAAGTCTGCGAGGCCTATGATGATCGTTGCGCGGTGACACGCCTGCAGATCATCAACGGTGGTGGTCGGTCCGAAGTCCAGGCCGCCCACATCTGGCCCGTGGGCGACGGCGGTCCCGACACCATACAGAACGGCATCGCCCTATCCGGCACAATCCATTGGCTATTCGATCGCCATTTGATCTCCCTGACCGACGACTACCGATTGTTGGTTTCTCACAACAAGGTGCCAAGCGAACTGCGCGGGCTGTTCGTCAATCAGATGGACCGCATCCATTTACCCGCGGACCGGAACCTCTGGCCGCACCCCGCCTATGTCGCGCGACACAGGCAGGCCTTCGGCGACGTGTGAGCGAAAAGGTCACCGACCGCATTTTATCCACAGACCGACACACCGCGCCCACGGGCGTGACACATGCCTGACAGGTTCGGGCGTTAGGAGAAGGCCATGCTCGCGGTCTTCGATCTCGACGGCACTCTGTTGGACGGCGATTCCACGGCGCTTTGGCTGTGGGGCCGGGTTCGCCGCTCCGTTCCCCGACTTCTGGCCACGCTGTTGGTCGCTCCGGTCGCCATTCCGATGGTGATCGCGCCCCGCACCCGCCGGGCCGGGGCCTCGATCCTGCTGTGGATCGCCACGGCCGGGCTATGCGAGCGCAAGCTGCGCAAGTCCTGCGCCGACTTCGCCGGCCAGTTCCAGGCCAAGGCGCTGCCCCTGCGCTGGCGCGGGCCAGGCATGGCGACGCTTGACGAACACCTGGCCCATGGCGACGAGGTGGTGGTGGTCACCGCGGCGCCGACCATCCTGGCCCAGGCCCTGATCGCGCCGCTGGATCGGCCCATCGTCGTACTCGGCACCTCGCTGAAGCGTCGAGCCGGCGGCTGGGTGGCCGACGTCCATTGCCGGCACCGGCGCAAGTGCCAGGCCCTGGCTGAAGCGGGCCACGGTCAGCGCTGGGCCTACGCCTATACCGACAGCCTCGACGACCTGCCGCTGCTGCAAGGAGCCGACACGCCGATGATCGTCGGCTGCGGCAAGGCCGCCAAACGCCGCCTCGGCCGCGCCCGCCTGCCCAATGGCCGCGCCATGGCGTGGTAGGAAGCCCCTCCCGTTCGACGGCGACGCGCGAAGCCCCGCCTTCAGCGACGGGTGTCGATGGCGATCCAGTTCACTTCCCAGGTGAGGCCGCCGTCATCCGAGAACGCCTGCTCGAAGCGCGCCGAGTTGGCGGTCACGTCGGAGATGATGAAGCGCACCAGTATGGCTCGACCGCCCAAGGTGTCCTGTCCGTAGAAGACGCCGCGACCGTCCTTGAACTGGCCATAGACCGGCCGGGTGAGCACCCCGCCGGCGGCGAAGTTGAGGCTCCATTGCCTGGCGTCCGGATCGTAGAGGCGCAGGGACAGGCCCTCGATCCGGCCGGCCGGCCCCTTGACCTTCAGCTCGACCAGATTGGCGCTGCCGTCCAGCACAGGTCGGACGACAGTCACCCCCTCGTACTCGACCCAGGTGTTCGACCCGGTCAGAGGGTGCTGGAGGCGAGACAGGCGCGTCGTCCATTCGCCGATCTCCCAGTCAAAGTCCCGCTGGCCGTCCTGGCTCTTCGCCGCCCCGGCGGGAGACGGCTGCGCGGCGGCGGCCAGCGGCGGACCGCCGAGCAGAAGCGCCACGGCTGCGACCGCCGCCCTCAAGCTGTGGATCATGGCGCCCTCCAGGCCTCTCACGATGAACAGCAATAGAGCGCATGAGGGCGGCGGAGTCTCGCCGCGGGTGCGGGGGACCGCCCGTCCCCTTTCGCAAAGGCTTCGACCCTGGCCGACGGCCCGGCCACCCCGGCCGCTGCGCCAACGCCGCCTCAAGGCGTTTCAGGCGACGCTGGCGGATCGCATGACCCAGAGAGGCCTACAGAAGCCCGATGATGGTCGGGCGAGTTTTGGACAGATGATCATCGACGGCGATATGCCCCATCGCTCGGTGCGCCAGCGACGGCGATGAACGCGCGCGCCTCGTAGGCCTTGTCTCCGCCAAGGTAACGCGACATCGACTAGGACGGAAATCGAGCATCTCCAGCATCGCCTCCCGCTCGGCTGGAGCCGTCGCCGAGCCGCGCCGATTCAAGGCGCGCCAGCCGGGCTGGCGGTCACGCATCTTGTAGAGTCAGGCTTCGGGATCGGCGGCGCTGCAGTGCGTCCGGTAGGCCCGTCCTCGTGGAAGCCCTGATCGGCATTGCGCCCCAGACCCTTGGGGGCCTTGTCGCCGCGTCGCCCCTGCGGAAACTCTTCGCCCAAGCCTCAACCTCGATCAGCACGCCTCGACTGAAAACCGATCTGACGACACCGGCCGCCCCAAGGGCGGCTGAGCCAGATCGTCCAGAGACCTTACCCGCAATCTCGCCTGCCGTCCGTGCGGTCTCTCGCGCCGCTCGAATGGTCCCAGGCGGGCCACGGCATCCGTGCCCAGGCCCGCGCCTCTGCTGAACAGCAGGTTGAATTCCATCCGCCCCAACGGCTGGCGTTCGAGCGGGCGCCGTAGCAGGTCTGCCATAGCATTGCTGGAACGGTCATCCGGACTGGACCAGCGGACGGGCCAAAACCAGAACAGGCGCGTCGCCGCAAAGGCATCGCGGCCTTTGGCGCCGCGTTGCGATCATCATTCGGGCCTCGCGTCCCCAGGCCACCGGGAAAACAGTGATTCAGATCCTATGTCCGCCCCGCGCCTGAAGCCGGCCCCTGCCCCACAGAAGCAATGATGTCGAGTCGAGCGCCGTGACAGACGTCTTCAGAGGCCGCTAGACCGACTTGCCGTCGAACCTGCGAGGTTCCAGCGCGAAGACGTCCACATCGTCCAGACAGCGCACATTGATCGCCGCCATCTCGGCGCCGTCCGGCCCGACCCCGCGGCCGAAGGATTGGATCCCGCAGGTCTTGCAGAACAGGTGCGAGATCTTGTGGCTGTTGAAACGGTATTCGGTCAGGGATTCCTCACCCTGCCTCAGCTCGAACGCCGAGGCCGGCGCGAAGGCCAGCACCGATCCCAGCTTGCCGCATCGCGAACAGTTGCAGGCGATCAGGTTATCGAGTTCGACCTCGACCGCATAGCGAACGGCGCCGCACTGACAGCCGCCTTCATGTCTAGCCATGGCATTCCCCTTCGACGGCTCATGTGATCCGTGTGTTTCAGTAACCAGGCCCGCCCCGGCGCGCACGAAATCTTCGAGAGCCCACAGGCTTCCGCCTCCGCCACAATTCTCTCGCCCCGAGTCGTTGGCGCCCGCGACAAGGCCGAGTCCAAGCCCGGCGCCCAGGCTGCGATTACGACGTCAGTTCGCCTCAATGCCCCTCTCACCCCTTAGTTCGGATGTGGGCGAAGCCATCTCCGCGTTGAAACGCTCGGCCAGCGCCTCAAGCACGCCCGACCGGGCCCCCAGCCCCTCGGCGCTCAGCGCATCGGCGACGCGCCCCGCCATGTCGGCCAGGATGACGCCCCAGGCCGCGGTCTCTCCGGCCGCACCGTCGTCGGCATAGGGTCCCATTCTCAGAGAGCAGTGTAGTCCTGGCTCGGCGATCCAGATCCGGGCCAACTCCAGGGCTTGCGCGTCGCGCAGCGCCGCGGGTGGAGTTCCAAGCGCGTTCATCAAGCCCCCGCCTCAGACCATCCAAGATCGAACCGACAGCCTAGGGCGCCCAAGCAGCTCGCTTTCGAAACAAGACCGTCGCCCCAGGGAACGACACTGTCCTCGCGCCTTCGGTCCGCCCGCGACAAGGTCAAGACCACATTCGCCGACGCGCCCGTCCGCATCACACGTCTTCCAGGAGGGCCACGCCGGGCGCGGTCTTCAGGGCGCCGCGCAAGGCGGCGTCCAGCGTATAGCGCCCTGGCAGCTTCATCTCGATCTCGCGGCCGCCGCCCAGGGCGGCGACCAGGCTGACCTCGCCGCCGCGCGGCGAGGCGGCCGGCTCGAGCCGTTTTCTCAGAGCCTCGATCTCGGTGGCCGAGGGCGACAGGTGCAGGCGCAGGCCCGCCACCATGTTCTCGATGGCCTTCTCGATCGGTTCGGCGTCGTCGCCGAAGAACCGCACCTCTCCGTCGCGGGCCTTGGCGCGGACCTTGATCGACACCGCCTTGCCCGGCTCCAGCACCTCGCGGCACTTGCGCAAGGCTTCCGGCGGGAACAGCACCTCGTATTCGCCGCTGGGATCCGACAGCGAGACGAAGGCGAAGCGCTCACCGCTCTGCGAGGCTCGCTCCTGGCGGCGGCGCACCACCCCGCACATGCGGAAGGCTTCCATGCCGGCCTCGGCGCGCGGAATGACCTCGGTCAGCATGGCCGTGCGGCGGCGGCGCAGCACCCCGACCATGTCGTCCAGCGGGTGGCCGGTCAGGTAGAAGCCCACGGCCGCCAGTTCCTCATCCAGCAGATCGACCTGGGTCCACGGCTCGGTCTTCTTCAGCCGCGGACGACCGGCGGCCGGATCGCCGCCGAACAGGGCGTGCTGGCCGCCCTGGCGGTCGGCGGCGATGCTCTGACCATGGGCGATCAGCACGTCGGCCGAGGCGAAGATCTGGGCGCGGTTCTTGTGGATCGAGTCGAAAGCCCCGGCCCGGGCCAGGTTCTCGATCGCCCGCTTGTTGACCAGCTTGGGATCCACCCGCTCGACGAAGTCGAAGATGTCGCGGAACGGCCCGCCCTCCTCGCGGATGGCGACCAGATGCTTCATGGCCTCCAGCCCGACGTTGCGCACCGCGCCGAGCGCATAGAGCACCTCGCCGTTCTCGACCTCGAAATCGGCGCCCGAACGGTTGACGTCGGGCGGACGCACGGTGATGTCGAAGCGCCGGGCGTCCTGGTGGAAGACCGCCAGCTTGTCGGTGTTCGACAGGTCCAGACTCATCGAGGCGGCCAGGAACTCGACCGGCGTATTGGCCTTCAGCCAGGCCGTCTGGTACGAGATCAGGGCGTAGGCGGCCGCGTGCGACTTGTTGAAGCCGTAACCGGCGAACTTGGCCACTAGTTCGAAGATCGAGCCCGACTGCTCCTCCGGCACGCCCTTTTCCTTGGCGCCGGCGACGAAACGGATCTTCTGGAGATCCATCTCCTCCTTCTTCTTCTTGCCCATGGCCCGGCGGAGAAGGTCGGCTTCACCCAGGCTGTAGCCCGCCAGGATCTGGGCGATCTGCATCACCTGTTCCTGGTAGACGATGACGCCGTAGGTCTCCTTGAGCACCTTCTCCAGCGACGGATGCAGGTTGTCGACCGGCTTGCGGCCGAACTTGCAGTCGACGAAGGTGTCGATGTTGTCCATCGGGCCGGGGCGATAGAGCGAGATCAGCGCGGTGATCTCCTCGATCGAGCTGCAGCGCATCTTGCGCAGCGTGTCGCGCATGCCCTGGCTTTCCAGCTGGAACACGCCGACCGTCTGGCCGGAGGCGAGAAGCTCATAGGTCTTGGCGTCGTCGAACGGCAGCTGGCCCAGGTCGATGATCTCGCCGCGCTTCTTCAGGTGCTTGACCGCCCGATCCAGGACCGTCAGCGTCTTGAGCCCCAGGAAGTCGAACTTCACCAGGCCGGCGCTCTCGACCCACTTCATGTTGAACTGGGTGGCCGGGAGGTCCGAGCGCGGATCCTTGTAGAGCGGGGTCAGCTGGGTCAGGGGCCGGTCGCCGATCACCACCCCGGCGGCGTGGGTCGAGGCGTTGCGGAACAGGCCTTCCAGCTGCAGGGCCACGTCCAGGCAGGCCTTGACGTTGGCGTCCTCGTCCCGCGCCTGCTTGAGGCGCGGCTCGATATCGATGGCCTGGGCCAGGGTGACCGGCGCAGCCGGATTGTTGGGCACCATCTTGCAGAGCCGGTCGACCAGACCGAGCGGCAGCTGCATCACCCGCCCGACGTCGCGCAGCACGGCGCGCGCCTGCAGGCTGCCGAAGGTGATGATCTGGGCCACCCGGTCGCGGCCGTACTTCTCCTGCACGTAGGAGATCACCTCTTCGCGCCGCTCCTGACAGAAGTCGACGTCGAAGTCGGGCATCGACACACGCTCGGGATTGAGGAAGCGCTCGAACAGCAGGCCGAAGCGCAGCGGGTCGAGATCGGTGATGGTCAGCACCCAGGCGACCAGGGAACCGGCGCCCGAGCCCCGTCCCGGCCCCACCGGGATGCCGTGCTCCTTCCCCCACTTGATGAAGTCCGACACGATCAGGAAGTAGCCCGGGAACCCCATCTTGATGATGATGCCGAGCTCGAACCTCAGCCGTTCCCAATACTCCTCTTCCGGCGCGGCCAGCTGCGGCAGCGCCGCCAGGCGCCGGCGTAGACCTTCCTCGGCCTGGTAGGTCAATTCTTCGGGCTCGTTGCGGCCGTCGCCGGTGGGGAAGCTGGGCAGGATCGGGTCGCGCTTGTGCACCATGAAGGCGCAGCGGCGGGCGATGTCGAGGGTGTTGTCGCAGGCCTCGGGCAGGTCGGCGAACAGCTTGCGCATGTCCTCGGCCGGCTTGAACCAGTGCTCGGGGGTCACGCGCCGCCGCTCGTCCTGACCGACGAAGGCGCCGTCGGAGATGCACAACAGGGCGTCGTGGGCGTCGTACAGGCTGGGCTTGGCGTAGTAGACGTCGTTGGTGGCGACCAGGGGGGCGTCGTGGTCATAGGCCCAGTGGACCAGACCCGGCTCGGCGGCCGCCTGGCGTGGCAGGCCGTGACGCTGCAGCTCGACATAGAAGCGATCGCCGAACACACGCTGCATCTCGGCCAGGGCGGCCTCGCCCTCGGCGGTCTTGCCGGCCGCCAGCAGCGCATCGACCGGACCGTCCGTGCCGCCCGACAGCAGGATCAGCCCCTCGGCGTGCTCGACCACCTTGGCCCAGGGCACGACCGGCTCGGCCAGCTCGGCGCTTTCCAGATAGGCCAGGGACGACAGTTCCGAGAGGTTCAGATAGCCCTGCTCGTTCTGGACCAGCAGGGTGATGGTTGGCGTGCGCGCCCAGCGCTCCGTCGGCCCCGCCCCGATGCCCGACACCGCCAGCGCGCAGCCGATGATCGGCTGGACGCCGTAGTCCTTGGAATAGACGGAATATTCGAGCGCGCCGAACAGGTTGTTGCGGTCCACCAGCCCCGCCGCCGGCATGCCTGCCGCCGCGGCCAGGCCGGGAATCTTATCGGCCTTGATGGCGCCTTCCAGCAGCGAATAGGCCGAGCGCACGCGAAGGTGGACGAAACCCTGACCTTCACTGCCCGACATCACCGCACCTCACCGCTACACGACTCAGGCCACCAGTTGGGCGACCTGACACATCATCCAGACGAAGCTGACGACAGATACAAGCGCCAAAGACTCACGCGCGATACGGACCATGGGAAGCCTCCTGCGATCGTTGCTTGTTTGTTCTATATTCCACTTTTGTTCCCCTTCGCAAGAGACCCGTGTTCGATTGCGAGCTTTTTTGTCGCGGCCCCGACGGAATGAGCCGCGGCCGCCTTTCCAGTGGATTTGCCGCGCGGATCGGGGCAGATCGCCGCCATGCGCCTGATCATCGACACCGACACCGCCGGAGACGACGTGTTCTCCCTAATGCTCGCCCTGCGCCGGCCGGGCGTGACCGTCGAGGCGATCACCATCGCCCACGGCAATGTCGGCTTCGCGCAGCACGCCGAGAACGCCCTGGCCACCCTGGAGGCCTGCGAGCGCGGCGGCGAGGTTCCGGTCTATCTGGGCGCCCAGCGGCCGTTCACACGCGCGCCCCTGGACGCGGCCTATGTGTTCGGGGCCGACGGCATGAGCGACAGCCGCTTTCCGCGGGCCGCCCAACGCCCCTCCCCCGGCCACGCGGCCGACGAGATCGTGCGGCGGGTGATGGAGGCTCCGGGGCAGATCACGCTAATCGCGCAGGCCGCGCTGACCAACATCGCCCTGGCCTATCTGCGCGAGCCGCGCATTGCCCAGGCCGTCAAGCACCTATGGATCATGGGTGGCACCGACAACGGGGTCGGCAACGTCACGCCGGCCGCCGAATACAATTTCTATGTCGATCCGGAAGCGGCCAAAATCGTCATCAACGCCGGCTTTCCGACGAGCATCGTCACCTGGACCGAGACGCTGCGAGACGGCTTGCTGAGCCTGGAGCAGCTGGCGGCCCTGGAAGCCCTCGGAACCCCGCGCGCGGCGTTCTTCACCCAGGTCAACCGGACCTCCCTGGCCTTCGCCCGGGAAACCCAAGGCCTGGACGGCAGCCTGCATCCCGACGCCCTGACCTGCGCCGCGGCGCTGAACGAGGCTCTGATCCTGGACTCTGAGATGGCCGTCGTCGACGTCGAGACGATCGGGGAGTTGACGCGCGGCTATCTGAGCGTCTCGCACGCCATCCTGCCCGACATCGAGGTGGCCGATCCCGCCCTGAAACGCCGGCCGCCCAACGCCCGGGTGATCAAGAAGATCGACCAGGCCGGCTTCTACGCGGCGATGCGCGACGCCCTGCTCTAGAAGTTCTGCGGAACCAGGTGCCCGTCCTTCAGGGCGAAGACCCGGTCCATGTAGCGGGCCAGTTCCATGTTGTGGGTGGCGATCAGCGCCGCCACGCCGCGCCGCCGGGCCTGCTCGTACAGCGCCTGGAACACCGCCGCCGAATTGGCCGGGTCGAGGTTGCCGGTCGGCTCGTCGGCCAGCAGCAGCTTGGGGCTGTTGGCCAGGGCGCGGGCGATCGCCACGCGCTGCTGTTCGCCACCCGACATCTGGCCCGGCTGGTGCTCGACGCGCTCGGCCAAGCCAAGTTGCTCAAGCATCACCTTGGCCGCCTCGCGCGCCTCGCCCCGCCCCCTGCCGGCGATCATGGCGGGCATGGCCACGTTGTCGAGCGCGCTGAACTCGGGCAGCAGGTGGTGGAACTGGTAGACGAAGCCGACGGTCGACAGCCGCACCTTGGTGCGCTGGCGCTCGGACAGCTTGGAGCAATCGCGGCCGTCCAGGGCGATGATCCCCGCATTAGGCTTTTCCAGCAGGCCGGCCGCGTGCAGCAGCGACGACTTGCCCGAGCCAGACGGACCGATCAGCCCGACCACCTCGCCGGGATAGACGTCCAGGTCGACGCCGCGCAGCACGTTCAGGGCGCCGGCCTCGGTGACATAGGTGCGCTCGACCCCGCGCAGGGCCAGGACGGGGCTACTCATAGCGAAGGGCCTCGACCGGATCGAGCCGCGAGGCGCGGATGGCGGGCGGCAGGGTGGCCAGGATGCTCATGGCCGTCGAGATGCCGACGATGCCGGCCACCTCGGTCCAGTCGATCTTGGCGGGAATGTGGGCCAGGAAGTAGATGTCGGCGCTGAACACCGCGGTGCCCGTCACCCACTCCACGAAGTTCTGGATGGCGGTGATGTTGGCGCAGAACAGCACGCCCAGCAGCAGGCCGGCCAGGGTGCCCGACAGCCCGATCGAGGCGCCGGCCATGATGAAGATCCGCAGGATCGAGCTCTGGCTGGCGCCCATGGTGCGCAGGATGGCGATGTCGCGACCCTTGTTCTTCACCAGCATGACCAGGGCCGAGATGATGTTCAGAGTGGCGATGGCCACGATGAAGAACAGGATCAGCCGCATCACCTTGCGCTCGACCTGCAGGGCGTTGAAGTAGCTGCTGTTCTTGTCCATCCAGTCCTGGACGAAGGCGCCCGGGCCGCTGGCCTGCTCGATGATCGGCTTGATCGCCTTGGCCTTGTCGGGATCGGCGACCTTGATCTCGACATAGTCGATCGAGGTGTCGCGCCCGAAGAACAGCTGGGCCTGGGGCAGCGCCATATAGACGAAGCTTTCGTCGAACTGGCTCATGCCGACGCTGAAGATGCCGCCGACGGTGTAGTCCTTCTCGCGCGTCGAGGTCCCGAACGCCGTGGCCGGGCCGGACGGCGAGATCAGGGTGATCGCGTCGCCAACCGAGAGGCCCAGGTTACGGGCCATGCGATCGCCGATCAGCACCATGTCGCCGCCGTACTCGCCCTCGCCGAACCCCTCCAGGGAGCCGCGCTTGATGTTGGACGAGATCATCTTCATGCCGCGCAGGTCAGCGGGCGTGACCCCGCGTACGATGGCGCCCGACACCTGGCTGGGGCCGATGACCATGGCCTGGGCCTCGACCATCGGCGCGGCCTGGGTGACGCCACGCACGGCCTTGATGCGCGTGATGACGCCGTCGCGGTCGGGACCGTTCAGCAGCGGGCCCTGGGCGTAGACGTGGCCGTTGAAGCCCAGAAGCCGGCCCAGCAGCTCGGCGCGGAAGCCGTTCATCACGCTCATCACGGTGATCAGGGCGAAGACCGCCAGCATCACCGCCGCGAACGAGATGATGGCGATCAGCGCCACGCCGCCGTTCTTGCGCTTGTTGCGCAGGTAGCGCCAGGCGACCGTGCGCTCCCAGGTTCCGAACGGACCCGCGCCCAGGGCCATCAGGCGGCCTTGCCCGACAGCTGGGCCAGGACCGACTCCAGCGGAGCGCTGTGGCGTTCGCCGGTCTTGCGGTTCTTGAGCTCGACCACGCCCTCGGCCAGGCCCTTGGGGCCGACGACCAGCTGCCAGGGCACGCCGATCAGGTCCATGGTCGCGAACTTGGCGCCGCCGCGGGCGTCGGTGTCGTCGTAAAGCGGGTCACGGCCGGCCGCCTTCAGAGCCTTGTAGGCGGTCTCGCAGGCCTCGTCGCAGGCGGCGTCGCCTTGGCGCATGTTGATGATCCCGACGCCGAACGGCGCGACGGCTTCGGGCCAGATGATGCCGCCCTCGTCGTGGCTGGCCTCGATGATCGCGCCCAGCAGCCGCGAGACGCCGACGCCGTAACTGCCCATCTGCACCGGCACGTCCTTGCCGTCCGGCCCGGTGACCAGGGCCTTCATCGGCTCGGAATACTTGGTCCCGAACGAGAAGATGTGACCCACCTCGATGCCGCGGGCCGACAGGCGTTCGCCCTCGGGGATGGCCTCGAAGGCCGCCTCGTCGTGCATCTCCTCGGTGGCGGCGTAGAGCGCCGTGCGCTGGTTCACCAGCGGCTGCAGGTCGCCGTACCAGTCGACGTCCGGACCGGGCGCGGGCATCTCGACCAGGTCCTTGTGGCAGAACACGGCGCTTTCGCCGGTCTCGGCCAGGACGATGAACTCGTGGGAAAGGTCGCCGCCGATCGGGCCGGTGTCGGCGCGCATCGGCACGGCCTTCAGGCCCATGCGCGAGAACAGGTTCAGATAGGCCACGAACATGCGGTTGTAGGCCTTGCGCGCGCCCTCGGCGTCGAGGTCGAAGCTGTAGGCGTCCTTCATCAGGAATTCGCGGCCGCGCATCACGCCGAAGCGCGGGCGGCGTTCGTCGCGGAACTTCCACTGCACATGGTACAGGTTCTTGGGAAGGTCCTTGTAGCTCTTCACATAGGCCCGGAAGATCTCGGTGATCATTTCCTCGTTGGTGGGCCCGTACAGCAGTTCGCGCTCGTGACGGTCGGTGATGCGCAGCATTTCCGGGCCGTAGGCGTCGTAACGGCCCGACTCGCGCCACAGGTCGGCCAGCTGCAGGGTCGGCATCAGCAGCTCGATAGCCCCGGCCCGGTCCATCTCCTCGCGGACGATCTGCTCGACCTTGTTGAGCACCTTCAGGCCCAGCGGCAACCAGGCGTAGATGCCCGCCGCCTCCTGGCGGATCATGCCCGCGCGCAGCATCAGCTGGTGCGAGACGATCTGGGCGTCGGAGGGGGCTTCTTTCAGGACGGGCAGGAAATAGCGCGACAGGCGCATGGACGAGACGTCTCCGGGGGAATTCGAGGCGTTGAGATAGCCGCTTGGGCCTCAGCTTGGCAACGCGCGCGGCGAAAAGATGGCTCCCGAGCGTTCAGAAACGAAAAGAGGGCCGCGCGGTTTTCGCGCGGCCCTTCAAGTCATCGTCGGGGAAGACGCCACAGAGCAAGGTCGGAAAAGCCGGCCTCGTGAGTCTGACGTTAGGACTCCGAACGGTTGTTCGGGGCGCCCGATTGCGTCTGGCCTGACCACTTGGCGAACTTCGCCCACGAAATGGGCGAACGCCGGCAAATCCATCGCCGCCCGCCCAAGGCTTGGGCGCCATTAATAGGTGGCGGGCAGCGCCGGCAGGTCGATCAGGTGGAAATGGATGGTCAGCAGCAGGCCGGCCATCACCAGGGCCGAGACCCAGGTGGTGGTGAAGAACTTGCGCTTCAGGTTCGGATTGACCGGCGCCCCGGGATCCGCGCCGGGCGGCGGCTCGATGCCCATCTCCTTGAACGTACGGTTGCCCAGCGGCAGCACGGCGAACAGCGTGGTCCACCAGATGGTCAGATAGACGGCGATGCAGGTGACGGGACCCATCAGTGAGCGTCCTTGGGGGTTTCCATGAGCTCGACCAGCATGCCGCCCATGTCTTTCGGGTGAACGAAGATGATCAGCGTACCATGGGCGCCGATCCGAGGCTCGCCCAGCACTGTGGCGCCCTTGGCGACCAGGCTGTCGCGGGCCTCGTAGATGTTCTCCACCTCGAAACAGATGTGATGCTGGCCGCCCTTGGGGTTCTTGGCCAGGAAGCCGTGGATCGGCGAGGCCTCGCCATAGGGTTCGATCAGCTCGATCTGGCTGTTGGGCAGGTTGACGAAACAGACCCACACGCCCTGCTCGGGCATGGCCCATTTGTCAGTGTGCGACGTGGCGCCCAGCAGGTCGCGGTACATCTTCAGCGACTCGTCGATGGAGGGGGTGGCGACGCCGACGTGGTTGAGCTTGCCGATCATCCGTTCCGTGTCCTGCGGGGCGAAGGCGCGAGCGCGCGCCTCTCGTCATTTTTCGAGGATATAGACGACTTCATGGACCCGCGGCGAGGCGTTTCGGCGGCAAGACGCTTCGCCTCCGCGATCAATCCGTTCAGGCCGGCTGGCGAAGCCACCAATAGCGCGCGGGAAACATCTCGACCAGGAACAGCCCGGCGATGAAGCCGCCGACGTGGCATTCCCAGGCGATCATCAGCCCGCCCTCCCCGGACGCCATGCCGAGGCCGAAGCCGATGGCGACCAGCACCAGGTTCATGACGATGAACGACCAGGTCTGCTTGCCGACCTGGCTGGAAAGGATCGGCGTCAGGCCGCCGTCCGGCCTCAGTCGCGCCACAGCGCCCCACAGGCCGCAGATCGCCCCGGAAGCCCCAACGGCCGAGATCTCGCCGTTCCAGTGCAGGACAAGGAACAGCAGCCCGCCCGCCAGACCGCAGATCAGGAAGAAGGCCCAGAACAGCAGAGCGCCCTTCAGGTCGCGCCCCAGGCGCACGGCGATGGCCGGCCCCAGGCTGACCAGGGCGCTGGTGTTCATCACGATGTGCAGCAGCCCGCCATGCAGGAAGATGTGCGTCAGCGGCGTCCACCAGAACCCCTGCCGAAAATACGGCGGGTAGAGGCTGCCCAGGGCCAGCATGGTCTCGTCCCAGCCCCGCATCTTGCCCAGCAGCTGGACGCCGGAGACGATCCAGAGGACCAGCGTCAGCGCGCCCAGCGCCCAGGCCTCGCCGGCCATTAGACGCAGGGTCTGCCGCCAGCGGGGTTCGGGCTCGGGGGCAATCGGCTGGACTATTCCCGCCGACGGAGGGATCTCGTCCACGAGGCGTTAAATCCGCAGGACCGTGGTCTCGACCACGGGCTTGCGTTCCCAGATGCGGAAGGCGGCCTTCTTCACGGCGCGGGAGATCGCGCTTTCGATGGCCTCGTCGATCTCGCGCTGGTCGCCCTCCAGGCGCTTGAAGGCGCTCTCGGCCTCCTCGGCCAGATCGTCCAGCGCGTCGTCCAGCGGATACTCGGCGTCGCCGGCCAGGCCCAGGCCGCGGACCTGCGGGCCCGAGACGATCTTGTTGCGACCGTCCAGCACGACCGAGACGGCCAGCATGCCGTTGAACGCCGCGTGGCGCCGCTCGCGCAGGGCCTCGCCGTTCTCAGGCGTCACCACCCCGCCGTCGACATAGAGACGGCCCGACGGGACCTCGTCGATGATCGACGGATGCCCGGGGGCCAGCAGCACCATGTCGCCGTTGCGCGGGCTGACCGCGTGCGGCACCTGCAGGTCCTTGGCGAAGGCGGCGTGCTCGATCAGGTGGCGGCGCTCGCCGTGGGTGGGCACGGCGATGGTCGGCCGGGCCCACTGATACATCTGCTTGAGCTCGTCGCGGCACGGGTGGCCGCTCACGTGGATCCCGGGGGTGTCGCGCTCGGTGTGCAGGCGCACCCCGCGGTCGGCCAGCTTGTTCTGCAGGTTGCGGATCGGGATCTCGTTGCCGGGGATGACTCGCGAGCTGAAAATCACATGGTCGCCCTGAGAGAGCTTGACGTGCGGGTGGGTGCCCTCGGCGATCCGGGCCAGGGCCGCGCGCGGCTCGCCCTGGCTGCCGGTGCACAGGAACAGCACTTGGTTCTCGGGCAGATACTTGGCCTGGTCGTCGGTGATGAAGGGCTCGAGCCCTTCCAACAGACCGACGTGGCGGGCGGCGGCGGCCATGCGGTGCATCGAGCGGCCGGCCAGGCAGACCTTGCGCCCGGCGGCCTGGGCGGCGCGGATCACGGTGTCCATCCGGGCCACGTTCGAGGCGAAGCAGGCCACGGCGATCTTGCCCGTCAGGCCGCCGATCAGCTTGTTCATCGCCTCGCGCACGCCGGCTTCCGAGCCGGCCTCACCATCGACGAAGACGTTGGTGCTGTCGCAGACCATGGCCAGCACGCCCTCGTCGCCCAGCTTGCGGATGGCCTCGATGTCGGTGGGGCCGCCCAGCTGGGGATCGGGGTCGATCTTCCAGTCGCCGGTGTGCAGGATCGTACCCAGCGGGGTCTTGATCGCCAAGCCGTTCGGCTCGGGGATCGAGTGGGTCAGAGTGACCATTTCCAGGTGGAACGGGCCCAGGTCGAAGCTGCCGCTGAGCGGGATCTCGGTGATCTCCACCTCGCCCAGCAGGCCGGCGTCGCGCAGCTTCTCGCGCAGCAGGAAGGCGGTGAACGGCGTGGCGAACACCGGCGCCTTCAAGCGCGGCCACAGCCAGTGCACGGCGCCCAGGTGGTCTTCGTGGGCGTGGGTCAGGACGATGCCGAGGATGTCGTCGGCATAGGCCTCGATGAATTCGGGATCGGGCAGGATGATTTCGACGCCCGGCGTCGTCTGGTCGCCGAAGGTCACGCCCAGATCGACGACGATCCACTTGCGGTCGTCGGCCGGGCCGAAGCCGTAGAGATTGAAGTTCATGCCGATCTCGTTCGACCCGCCCAATGGCAGGAAGACGAGCTCGTCTTGGGGAGAAGGCTTGTCGGTATATTTGGTCATTACGTCTCTAGATGGGTGTTACGGCGATGAATTTCGAGGAGACCGCGGATGGTCAGATCTGAATCGAAGTGGTCGATGCTGCCGGTGGCGCCCTCGAACAGCGAGGCGACGCCGCCGGTGGCGACCACGGTCATCGGTTCGGCGCGTTCGGCCTTGATGCGGGCCACCAGGCCTTCGATCAGTGAGATATAGCCCCAGAATACGCCTGACTGCATGGCGCTGACGGTGTCGGTTCCGACCACGCGGTTGCCGGCCGGGCGCTGGATGGCGATGCGCGGCAGCTTGGCGGCCGCCTCGTGCAGGGCCTGCATGGACAGGTTGATGCCGGGCGCGATGATCCCCCCCTCGAACGCCCCGTCGGCGCCGACGATGTCGAAGGTGGTGGCGGTGCCGCTGTCGATGACGATCAGCGGGCCCGGGTAGACCATGTGCGCGCCCACGGCGTTGACCAGGCGGTCGGCCCCGGCCTCGGACGGCTTGTCGATCCGCACCTCGACGCCCAGCCGGGCGTTCTCGCCGATCACCAGCGGCTCGACGCCGAAATAGCGCCGCGACAGGTTGCGCAGGTTGAAGATCGACTGCGGCACAACGCTGGAGATGATCACCGAGTCGATGGCGCGGAAGCCCAGTCCTTGCATAGACAGCAGTTGCGACAGCCAGACCACGTATTCGTCGGCCGTACGGGTGCTCTCGGTGGCCGCGCGCCACTGGGCGATCCATGTCTCGCCGTCGTGGATGGCGAACATGGTGTTGGTGTTGCCCTGTTCGATGGCCAGCAGCATCAGGAGGCCTCTCCGAAGAAGACGTCGCCGGCGGTGATCCGCCGCAAACGGCCGTCAGCGAGACGAAGACGCAGCGCGCCGTCGGCGTCCAGGCCTTCCGCGATCCCCTCGAGAGTTTCCAGCCCCAGCCGGGCGACGCATGGCTGGCCCAGGCCGTGGGCGCGGGCGGTCCAGGCGTCGGCGATGGCCGGGAAGCCCAACCGCAGCCAGACGTCTTCCCAGCGCGCGAAGGCGGCCGCCAGCACCTTGATCGCCTCCACCGGAGCCGGCGGCGTGACCAGGTAGGTCGTCAGGGCTGTGGCGGGGCGTTCGCTGTCGATCGGCTTGCGGGCCAGGTTCACGCCCACCCCAACGGCGATCCACAGGCCGCCGGCCGGCCGGGTCCCGGATTCCACCAGCACGCCGCTGACCTTCAGCCCGCCCAGCAGTGGATCGTTGGGCCATTTCAGGCTGACGAGATCCGGCGACACATAGGCGCCCAGCAGGTCCGCCACGGCCAGGGCGGCGACGAACGTCACCTGGGCGGCCTCGGCCGGCGGCTTGTCGGTCGTGAACAACAGCGTGGCGGCCAGGTTGCCGACCCCGGTCTCCCAGGCGCGACCGCGTCGGCCCCGGCCGGCGGTCTGACGCAGGCCCAAGATCCAGACCGGGCCCGCCTCCCCCGCTTCCGCGCGGCGACGGGCCTCGGCGTTGGTCGAGTCGATCTCGTCCAGGACGACGACGGGCGGGACTTCGAAGGTCGAGGTCGGGCCCGTCACGTCACGCGTGGCCAAAGGCCGCCGCGGCGGCCCTGGCTGCGGGATCGAGCCAGATCAGGGCGACCAGCACGATCGGGAACGAGAAGGCCGCGGCCACGAAGCCGACCGCGCGGGCGATGGGTTGCGGCTTGTCGACCGCGCCTTCGGGGGCGTCGAACCACATCGTCTTGATCAGGCGCAGATAGTAGAACGCCGCGACCACGCTGCCGACCAGGCCCAGAACAGCCGCCCATTGCAGCAGCACGTCGCCCGAGCCCATCGCCGCGCCGAAGACGTAGAACTTGGCCCAGAAGCCCGAGAACGGCGGAATGCCCAGGGCCGACAGCGAAAAGGCGGTCATGGCCACGGCGACGCCGGGACGGTGCTTCACCAGCCCAGCCATGTCCTCGATGGTCTCCATCGGCTTGCCGTCGCGCGACAGGGCCTGGAGGCAGGCGAAGAAGCCGGTGACGTCGACCATGTACAGGGTCATGAACAGCAGCATCGAATGCAGGCCGGTCTCGCCGCCGGTCGCCACGCCCAGCAGGGCGTAGCCGACATTGGCGATCGAGCTGTAGGCCCACAGGCGCTTGAGGTTGTTCTGCGCCAGGCCGGCGAAGGCGCCGACGAAGACCGAAGCCAGGGCGGTGATGACCAGGATCTGGCGCCACTGGGCCACCGAGTCCGGGAAGGCGTCGCCCAGCACGCGGGCGAACATCATCATGGCGGCCAGCTTGGGGGCGGCGGCGAAGAAGCCGACGACCGGGGTCGGGGCGCCTTCATAGACGTCCGGCGTCCACATGTGGAATGGCGCGGCCGAGACCTTGAACGCCAGGCCGCAGAGCAGGAACACCAGGCCGAACAGCAAGCCCATGCCGTGGTTCGCATGCGCCGCGGCGGCGATGTCCTCGAAGCGGGTCGAACCGGCGAATCCGTAGATCAGCGAGGCGCCGTACAGCAGCAGACCCGACGACAGCGCGCCCAGCACGAAGTACTTCAGGCCCGCTTCCGACGACTTGGCGTCGTCGCGGCGGAAGGCGGCCAGGACGTACAGCGCCAGCGACTGCAGCTCGACACCGACATAGAGGCTGATCAGGTCGCCGGCCGAAGCGGTGACGCCCATGCCCAGCGCCGAGAGGATCACCAGCACGGCGTATTCGAACTTCTGGTCGCCGCGCGCGGCCAGCCAGCGGTCGCCCAGCACGATGGCCAGGGCGCTGAAGCCGTAGATCGCCACCTTGGCGTAGGTGGCGGCCGCATCGGCGGCATAGACGCCGTTGAAGGCGTGGCCATGCGGCCCGACCACGGCGGCCACGGCCGCGCCCAGCAGGGCCAGGACGGCCGCGCCGGTGAACAGCGGGGTGACCTTGCCGTGGAACGCGCCCCAGACCAGCAGCACCAGGGCCGAGGCCCCGAGGATGACTTCGGGAAGAACGAGGGAGAAGTTGGCGGCGAACGTCATGGGGTCCCTCACCCGCCCACGGCGGCGCGCCAGGCGCCGACGAGCCCGTCGACGGACGACGCGGTCAGGTTGAACACAAGATTGGGATAAACGCCGAGCACCAGGGTGCCGATGATCAGCGGGGCGAAGATCAGGATCTCGCGCTTGTCGAGGTCGGTGATGGTCTTGAGCTCGGGATTGACGATCTCGCCAAACATCACGCGCCGGTACAGGTTCAGCGCGTAGACGGCCGACAGGATCACGCCCGTGGTGGCCACCAGCGCCGTCCAGGTCGAGGCCTTGTAGGTCCCGGTCATGGTCAGGATTTCGCCGACGAAGCCCGAGGTGCCCGGCAGGCCGACATTGCCCATGGTGAACAGCATGAACACCGCCGCGTACCAGGGCATGCGGTTGGTGAGCCCGCCGTAGAAGGCGATCTCGCGGGTGTGCATGCGGTCATAGACCACGCCGACGCAGAGGAAGAGCGCGCCCGAGATCAGGCCGTGGCTCAGCATCTGGAAGATCGCGCCCTGCTCGCCCTGGGCGTTGCCCGAGAAGATGCCCATGGTCACGAAACCCATGTGGGCGACCGACGAATAGGCGATCAGCTTCTTGATGTCGGTCTGACGGAAGGCGACCAGCGAGGTGTAGACGATGGCGATGGCCGACATCGCGAACACCAGGGGCTGGAACAGCTCCGAAGCGTTGGGGAACATCGGCAGGCTGAAACGCAGGAAGCCGTAGCCCCCCATCTTCAGCAGGATGCCCGCCAGGATCACCGAGCCGGCCGTGGGCGCCTCGACGTGGGCGTCGGGCAACCAGGTGTGGACCGGCCACATCGGCATCTTGACCGCGAAGCTGGCGAAGAAGGCCAGCCACAGCCAGGTCTGCAGCCACGGGGCGAACTTGAAGGTCATCAGCGCCGGGATCGACGAGGTGTGGGCGATGGCGATCATCGACAGGATGGCCGCCAGCATCAGCACCGAGCCGAGCAGCGTGTAGAGGAAGAACTTGTAGGCCGCGTAGACCCGGCGCTTGCCGCCCCAGATGCCGATGATCAGGAACATCGGAACCAGGCCGCCCTCGAAGAAGAGGTAGAACAGGATCAGGTCCAGGGCGCAGAACACACCGACCACCAGGGTCTCGAGCACCAGGAAGCAGATCAGGTATTCGACCACCCGCTTATCGACCGACTTCCAGCCGGCGATGATGCAGATCGGCAGCAGGAAGGTGGTCAGCAGCACGAACAGGATCGAGATGCCGTCCACGCCCATGCGGTAGTGCAAGCCCGCGAACCAGCTGAAGTCTTCCACGAACTGGAAGCCGGGGTTCTTGGCGTCGAACTGGGCGACCAGCACGACCGACAGGGCGAAGGTGACCAGGGTGGTCGCCAGGGCGATCCACTTGGCCAGGGTGTCCGTCCTGGCGTTGTCGCCGTGCAGGGCGCGCGCGCCCAGCAGCAGGACCACGCCGACGAGCGGGGCGAAGGTGGTGAGGCTAAGCAGGCCGGTCATCGATCCGTCCTCAACGGAATGCGTAAAGGGCGAACGTCAGCAGGCCGGCGACGCCGAGCAGCATGACGAAAGCGTAGTGGTACAGGTAGCCGGACTGCAGCTTGCCGGTCCGGCGGCCGACTTCGTAGCTGACGGCGCTGACGCCGTCGGGGCCGAGGCCGTCGATCAGCTTCTGGTCGCCGCCCTTCCAGAACAGGTCGCCGAGGAACTTGGCCGCGCGCACGAAGGTCGCTTGGTACAGCTCATCGAAGAACCACTTGTTGTAGAAGAACACGTACAGTGGGCCGTTGCGGGCGGCCAGCGCGGCGCCGAGGCGCTCGTTGCCCTTGATCAGATAGACCCAGACGGCGATCGCCAGACCCAGGATCGAGGCGATCAGCGGGCTCCACTTCACCCACTCCTTCACCTCATGCGCCTCATGCAGCACGTGGTTGGTCGGGGCGTTGAAGATCGCGCCGCGCCAGAACTCCTGCTGGTGGTGACCGACGAAGAAGTCGGTGAACACGATCCCGGCGAAGATCGCGCCGATCGACAGCACGATCAACGGGAACAGCATCACGAACGGGCTTTCATGCGGCTTGTGGTCATGGCCGTGGCCGTGATCGTCATGCGCGTCGGGAAGCGGTTCGTCGTGGGTTTCGGCGTGGGCGTGAGCGTCATGGCCATGCGCGTCATGGGCGTGATGGTCGTCGTGACCCCAGCGGGCCTTGCCGTTGAAGGTGAAGAACGCCAGGCGCCAGGAGTAGAACGAGGTCAGGCCAGCCACCAGCACGCCGATCACCCACGCGAACATGGCGATGCCGTTGTGCGTGCCCGCGGCGTAAGCCGCCTCGATGATGGTGTCCTTCGAGTAGAAGCCGGCGAAGCCCAGGTGCAGCGGCGGCAGGCCCAGACCCGTAATGGCGATCGTGCCGATGGTCATGGCGATGAAGGTCACCGGCAGCAGCTTGGCCAGGGCCCCGTACTTCCGCATGTCCTGCTCGTGGTGCATGCCGTGGATCACCGAACCGGCGCCCAGGAACAGCAGCGCCTTGAAGAAGGCGTGGGTGAACAGGTGGAACATCGCCGCCTGGTAGGCGCCAACGCCGGCCGCGAAGAACATGTAGCCCAGCTGCGAACAGGTCGAGTAGGCGATGACCCGCTTGATGTCGTTCTGGGTCAGGCCGACCGTGGCCGCGAACAGAGCCGTGATCGCGCCGATCACCGTGACGATGTTCTTGGCGACGGGCGCGTATTCGAACATCGGCGACAGCAGGCACAGCATGTAGACGCCGGCCGTGACCATGG
Organism: Caulobacter sp. BK020; assembly: GCF_004342605.1. Lineage (GTDB taxonomy): Bacteria > Pseudomonadota > Alphaproteobacteria > Caulobacterales > Caulobacteraceae > Caulobacter. The sequence goes on along the minus strand of NZ_SLZL01000002.1, from coordinate 128,041 downwards.
TCGCCGCGTGAATCAGGGCCGAGACCGGGGTCGGGCCCTCCATGGCGTCCGGCAGCCAGGTGTGCAGGAAGAACTGCGCCGACTTGCCCATGGCGCCGATGAACAGCAGGAAGCAGGCGATGTCGACCAGCGGGAAGGTGTGGCCCGCGAACTGCCAGGTGCGCGCAGCGCCGGCGGCGATCTGCGGGAAGATCTCGTGGAACTGGATCGAACCGAACGCCCAGTAGGTGGTCATGATGCCCAGGGCGAAACCGAAGTCCCCGACCCGGTTGACCACGAAGGCCTTGATGGCCGCGGCGCTGGCGGTCGACTTCTTGAACCAGAAGCCGATCAGCAGGTACGAGGCCAGGCCCACCCCTTCCCAGCCGAAGAACAGCTGCATGAAGTCGGCGGCGGTGACCAGGGCCAGCATGGCGAAGGTGAACAGCGACAGGTAGGCGAAGAACCGCGGCTTGCTGTCGTCCTCGGCCATGTAACCCCAGGAATAGATGTGCACGAGGGCCGAGACTGTCGTCACCACGATCAGCATCACGCTCGACAGGGCGTCGATGCGGACGGACCAGTTGGAGACGAAGCTGCCCACGTGGATGAAGGGCAGCAGGTTGACCGTGAAGGCCTCCATGTGCCCCCAGGTCCACTGGCTGAACGTGTACCAGCCCAGGGCGCAGCTGAGGATGAGCGCGCCGGTGGTGACCGCCTGCGAGGCGACATTGCCGATGCGACGGCCGAACAGGCCGGCGATGATCGCGGCGACCAGCGGCGCGAGGACGAGGATGGTGACGAGAGTCTGCACTGCGATCAGCCCTTCATCACGCTGGCGTCGTCGACGGCGATGTCGCCGCGGTTACGGAAGAACGTCACCAGGATGGCCAGGCCGACGGCCGCTTCGGCCGCGGCGACGGTCAGCACGAACATGGCGAAGATCTGCCCGGCCACGTCGTGCAGGAAGACCGAGAAGGCCACCAGGTTGATGTTCACCGCCAGCAGGATCAGCTCGATCGACATCAGGATGACGATGATGTTCTTGCGGTTCACGAAGATGCCGAAGACGCCGATCGTGAACAGGATGGCGGCGACGACGAGATAGTGCGACAGGCCGATCATTCGCTGATCCCCTCGCCCGGCTTGATCTGCACGATTTCCATTCCGGTCTTTGGCGTACGGGCGATCTGCTTGCCGATGTCCTGGCGCTTGACGCCCGGCTTGTGGCGCAGGGTCAGGACGATGGCGCCGATCATGGCGACCAGCAGCACCAGGCCCGCCAGTTGGAAGAAGAAGATGTAGTCGGTGTAGAGCACCCGGCCGATCGCCTCGGTGTTCGGCACGCCGACTGGCGAAGCCATCGGGAGGGCGTTCTTGCCGGCCGCGCCGTTCGTGGCCACCGTCGCGGCGACGAAGATCATCTCCAGCGTCAGGATCCCGCCGACCAGCCCGCCGATCGGCAGGTACTGGGCGAAGCCCTGCCGCAGTTCGGCGAAGTCGACGTCCAGCATCATCACGACGAACAGGAACAGCACCGCGACCGCGCCGACATAGACGACGATCAGCAGCATGGCCAGGAACTCCGCGCCCATCAGGACGAAGAGGCCGGCGGCCGAGAAGAAGGCGGTGATCAGGAAGAGCACCGAGTGCACGGGGTTCTTGGCCGAGACGACGAGAAGACCCGCCACCACGGTCGCTACCGCGAGCAAATAGAAAGCTATCGCCGGCAAGGCCATCGGCCCAGGTGCTCCCTCAAAAACCACAAAACAACGACGGGTCGGGGGACCGGTCGCCTAACCCTCGGAATCGCGCCCCGTCCTTTAGCGGTAGGGCGCGTCCAACTCCAGATTCTTCGCGATCAGCCGTTCCCAACGGTCACCGTTGTCGAGCAGCTTTTCCTTGTCGTAGTAGAGTTCTTCGCGCGTCTCGACGGCGAACTCGATGTTCGGCCCTTCGACGATGGCGTCCACCGGGCAGGCCTCCTGGCACAGGCCGCAATAGATGCACTTGACCATGTCGATGTCGTAGCGGGTCGTGCGGCGGCTGCCGTCGTCGCGCGGCTCGGCCTCGATGGTGATGGCCTGGGCCGGGCAGATGGCCTCGCACAGCTTGCAGGCGATGCAGCGCTCCTCGCCCGACGGATAGCGGCGCAGGGCGTGCTCGCCGCGGAAGCGGGGCGACTGGGGCCCGCGCTCGTTCGGATAGATCACGGTCTTCTTGGGCGCGAGCATGTACTTCATGCCCAGGCCGAAGGCGCCCGCGAAGTCGAGCAGGGCCACGCCCTTGACCGCCTGTGTGATGCGCTGGAACACCAGAGCTCTCCTAACACTTCTCTTTTGGGAAAGGACGCACGTCCCTGCCCGCTTCGATCTGTTCCCGGCGGATGGCCTGCCGGATCACGCATTCCTTGGTCTTGGCGTCCGCCTGTTGGCGCGCCTCGACCTGTTCATCCAGGGACCTGGTCCGCGGCGGCGGGAGGCCGCGCGGAGGATCCCAGGCGACGCAGCCGGACAGGGCGATCATCGCGATCAATCCGGTCCAGCGCGCCTTCCGCGTCATTTTCCGCCCTTCGGAATGACGCAGCTGTAGTTCGCCAGCTGGGTGGGGTCGCCCCCGTCCTGCTTGGCCTCGATCTTGCCGCCGTCGGCGGCGCATTTCTCGCTGTCCCGGCGCAGCTGGTCGTAGCTGGCCGTGCCGCGCCCCAGCGAGTAGGACGCCTTGGTCGGGGCGACGCCGTCGGTCGCACAACCGGCCAAGGCCAGGGCGAGACCGGCGAACGCCAGATATGTCGTCCTGGCGATCACCCCTGCAGTCCGAACACGCGCCAGGCCGAGACCAGCATCACCAGCACCAGCGACATCGGCAGGAACACCTTCCAGCCCAGGCGCATCAGCTGGTCGTAGCGGTAGCGAGGCACGATGGCCTTGGCCATGGCGATCATGAAGAACCAGAAGACGATCTTGGCGAAGAACACCACGGCCAGGAACAGGTTGGCCCAGAAGGTCGGCCAGGCGTCCAGGAAGCCGGTCGGGAAGCCAGGATTCCAGCCGCCGAAGAACAGGACGCTGATCATCGCGCACATCAGGACGATGTTCGAATATTCGGCGACCATGAACAGCAGGTACGGGGTCGAGCTGTACTCGACCTGATAGCCGGCCACGAGTTCGGATTCAGCTTCGGGCAGGTCGAACGGCGGGCGGTTGGTCTCGGCCAGGGCCGAGATGAAGAACATGCCCATGGCGATCACCATCACCGGCAGCAGGATGATGTTCTTCAGGCCAGCGCCGCCGAACACGTTCCAGTTCCAGATCCAGCCGCCTTGCTGCGAGACGATCGAGGTCAGGTTCATGGTGCCGGCCAGCAGGATCACCGTGATGATGATCAGGCCGATCGACACTTCGTACGACACCATCTGCGCGGCCGAGCGCAGCGCGCCCAGGAACGGATACTTCGAGTTCGAAGCCCAGCCGCCCATGATGATCCCGTAGACGCCCAGCGAACTCATCGCCAGCAGGTACAGGATGCCGACATTGAGGTTGGAGACGACCCAGCCCGGCGCGAACGGCACGACGGCCCAGCCGACGAAGGCCAGGACCAGACTCAGCAGCGGGGCCAGCAGGAAGATCACCTTGTCGGCGCCGGCCGGGATGATGATCTCCTTCAGCACGAACTTGAAGAAGTCGGCGAAGGACTGCAGCAGGCCGAACGGACCCACCACGTTGGGGCCCTTGCGCATCTGCACGCCGGCCCAGATCTTGCGGTCGGCCAGCAGCAGGAAGGCCAGGCTCAGAAGCACCCAGATCACGACCAGCAGGATCCCGCCGGTGGTCAGCAGGGTCCAGGTCACCGCGGGGTTCGAGAAGAATGCGCTCACCGGCCTACTCCGCCGCGATCTTGGCGGCGCCGGAAACCGTGGCCGCGCATTCGGCCATGGTCACGCTGGCGCGCGCGATGGGGTTGGTCAGGTGGAAGGCCTTGATCGGGCTTTCCAACGGCGCGTCGGACAACTCGCCCTCGCCGCCCAGGCCGGACAGGTCGAACACGGTCGGGATCGAGCCCGGCGCGAAGTCGATCTGGCCGAAGGTCGGATGGTCGGCGAACAGCTTGGCGCGCAGCTGGTCCAGGCTGTCATAGGGCAGCTTGGCGCCCAGGTGCTCGGACAGGGCCCGCAGGATCGACCAGTCTTCCTTGGCCTCGCCCTTGGGGAACACCGCCCGTTCGCCCATCTGGACGCGGCCTTCGGTGTTCACATAGAGGCCGTTCTTCTCGGTATAGGCCGCGCCCGGCAGGATGACGTCGGCCTTGTGGGCGCCAGCGTCGCCGTGGGTGCCCAGATAGACCTTGAAGGCGTCCGAGGCGGCGGTTTCGCACTCGTCGGCGCCCAGCAGGAACAGCACGTCCAGAGCGCCCGGCTTGAGCATGTCGGCGGTCGACAGCCCGCCCTCGCCCGGCGTGAAGCCCAGGTCCAGGCCGGCGACGCGGGCGGCGGCGGTGTGCAGCACGTTCCAGCCGTTCCAGCCGTCGCGAACCACCTTGAAGGTCTTGGCCACGGCGGCGGCGGCCTTCAGCACGGCGGCGCCGTCGGCGCGGCTGAGCGCGCCCTGGCCGATGACGATCGCCGGACGTTCGGCGTTCTTCAGGGCGGTGACGAAGTCGCTCTTGCTCTTGGCCAAGCCGGCTAGGGTCTTGGTCCCGGCGCCGAGATAGTCGTAGTCGAAGGTCAGGTCCGCCTGCTGGCCGATCACCCCGAAGCGGGTCTTGCCGGCGATCCACTGCTTGCGGAAGCGGGCGTTCAGGACCGGGGCCTCAAGGCGCGGATTGGCGCCGACGAACAGCACCACATCGGCGTTCTCGATCCCGGCGATCGTCGAGTTGAACAGCCAGCTTTCGCGCGGACCATCGCCCAGGGCCGAGCCGTCCTGGCGAGCGTCGAGGTTCTTCACGCCCAGGGCGGTGAACAGGTCCTTGGTCGCCTTCAGGCTCTCGGCGTCCTGCAGGTCGCCGGCGATCACGCCAACGCGCTCAGGCTTGGCGGCCTTGATCCTGGCGGCGACGGCGGCGAAGGCCTGGGCCCACGACGCCGGCTGCAGCTTGCCGTCGACTCGGACGTACGGACGGTCCAGGCGCTGGCGCTGCAGGCCGTCCACGGCGTAGCGCGTCTTGTCGCTGATCCACTCCTCGTTGACGTCGTCGTTGACGCGCGGCAGCACGCGGAGCACCGCATTGCCGCGGGCGTCGACGCGGATCGACGAGCCCAGGGCGTCCATGACGTCGATGCTCTCGGTCTTCTTCAGCTCCCAAGGCCGCGCCTCGAAGGCGTAGGGCTTGGAGGTCAGGGCGCCGACCGGGCACAGGTCGATGACGTTGGCGCTGAGCTCCGACGTCACCGCCGCGCCCAGATAGGTCGTGATTTCAACGTCTTCGCCGCGCGAGATCAGGCCGATCTCCGGCGAGCCGGCGACTTCGGTGATGAAGCGGACGCAGCGCGTGCACTGGATGCAGCGCGTCATCACGGTCTTGATCAGCGGCCCCATGGCCTTTTCTTCGACCGCGCGCTTGTTCTCTTCGTAGCGGCTGTCGTCGCGGCCATAGCCCATGGCCTGGTCCTGCAGGTCGCACTCGCCGCCCTGGTCGCAGATCGGGCAATCCAGCGGGTGGTTGATGAGCAGGAACTCCATCACCCCTTCGCGGGCCTTCTTGACCATCGGGGTCTTGGTGAAGATCTCCTGGCCCTCGGCGGCCGGCAGGGCGCACGACGCCTGCGGCTTGGGCGGACCGGGCTTCACCTCGACCAGGCACATGCGGCAGTTGCCGGCGATGCTCAGACGCTCGTGATAGCAGAAGCGCGGGATCTCTTCCCCGGCCAGTTCCGCCACCTGCAGAACCGTCATGCCGGGCTCGAACTCGACCTCGACGCCGTTGACCTTGGCGATTGCCATAATCGTTACTCCGCCGCGATCAGCTTGGCGCCCTGCACGTGCAGGCGACCGCTACGATAGGATGCGATCCGCTCCTCCACCTCGTGGCGGAAGTGGCGGAACAGGCCCTGGATCGGCCAGGCGGCCGCGTCGCCCAGGGCGCAGATGGTGTGACCCTCGACCTGGGTCGTGACGTCCAGCAGGGTGTCGATCTCCTTCGGATCCGCCTCGCCGGTCGCCATGCGCTCCATGACCCGCCACATCCAGCCGGTGCCTTCGCGGCAGGGCGTGCACTGGCCGCAGCTCTCGTGCTTGTAGAAGTACGACAGGCGGGCGATGGCGCGGACCAGGTCAGTGGACTTGTCCATGACGATGACCGCCGCGGTGCCCAGGCCCGAGCGCAGATTGCGCAGGGCGTCGAAGTCCATCGGCAGGTCTTCGCACTGCTCGGCCGGGATCATCGGCACGGACGAGCCGCCCGGGATGACCGCCTTCAGATTGCCCCAGCCGCCCCGGATGCCGCCGCAGTGGTCTTCCATCAGCTGACGGAAGGGGATGCTCATCGCCTCTTCGACGTTGCAGGGCAGGTTCACGTGGCCCGAGACGCAGAACAGCTTGGTGCCGGCGTTGTTCGGACGGCCAAAGCCCGCGAACCAGGCCGCGCCGCGACGCAGGATCGTGCCGGCGACGGCGATGCTCTCGACGTTGTTGACCGTGGTCGGCATGCCGTAGAGGCCCGCGCCAGCCGGGAACGGCGGCTTCAGGCGCGGCTGGCCCTTCTTGCCTTCCAGGCTCTCCAGCAGGGCCGTCTCTTCGCCGCAGATATAGGCGCCGGCGCCATGGTGGACGTAGAGGTCGAAGTCCCAGCCGTGGATGTTGTCCTTGCCAATCAGCTTGGCCTCGTAGGCCTGCTTGATGGCGGCTTCCAGCACCTCGCGCTCGCGGACGTATTCGCCACGGATGTAGATGTAGCAGGCGTGGGCCAGCATGGCGCGCGAGGCGATCAGGCAACCTTCGATCAGGAGGTGCGGGTCATGCCGCATGATCTCCCGGTCCTTGCAGGTGCCCGGCTCGGATTCGTCGGCGTTGACGACAAGGTAGTGAGGACGGCCGTCCTTCACTTCCTTGGGCATGAACGACCACTTCAGGCCGGTGCCGAAGCCCGCCCCGCCCCGGCCGCGCAGGCCGGAGTTCTTCATGTTGTCGATGATCCAGTCGCGCCCGGCGTCCAGGATGTCCTTGGTGCCATTCCAGCAGCCGCGCTTCTTCGCGCCCTCGAGACCCCAGTCGTGGAGGCCGTAGAGGTTCGTGAAGATGCGGTCCTTGTCTTCGAGGATACCGACCATGACTCAGCTTTGCGGATCGAATGGATGGGCGCGCACATAGCGCGTCCGACGAATGATGACATAGGCGAAAAGCGTCCAGGCGGCGCCGATCACCAGGAAAGCGACCGGAACGACCCAGGCGGGCGCGCCCTGGCCTTGCCGGCCCCAGATCAGGAGCAGGACCCCGACCAGCGAGCCGACCAAGCCGGCGATGCGCTCGTTGCGGTAAAGCCCCCGGATGGTCTTCACATAGGCCACGCGCCTATCCAAGTCAGAGGGGGCCAGGAGTTGCGGATCGTCGGTCACGACGGCCTGCCCTCCTCGTCCCGCTTGGCGGCCTTCATCCAGCCCAGGATGAACCAGATCTGCGCCCCCAGGCCCACGGCGATGGCGCCGATGAACACCGGCGCCAGCCAGCTGACGCCGGCCGCGAGGTAACCGATGACCGCCGCACCGGCCAGCACGAAGCAGACCACGTCGATGGCGAACATCGTGGTCAGGCGCTTCTTCTGGATGGCGTCGGCGTGCTGCATCAGGCGGCGGGCTCGGCCTTGGGAGCCTTCTTCGGCTTCTCGGGCAGGTTCGGGATCTTGATCTTCTTGGCCGCCGAGCCGTCGTACAGCTTGGGATCGGTCAGGGTTTGGATCTTGCCCTTGGGTTCCGACGCACCGCGCCCCTCATAGCTGCCCGGCCGCGGCGACTTGCCAGCGGCGAAGTCGTCGAGGATCTGGGCCAGGCTCTCCGGCGTCAGATCCTCGTAGTAGTAGTCATTGATCGCGGCCATCGGCGCGTTGCAGCAGGCGCCCAGGCACTCGACCTCTTCCCAGCTGAACTTGCCGTCGGCCGAGACCTCGTGGGCCTCGCCAATCTTGGCCTTCAGCACGGCCTTCAGGTCCAGAGCGCCGCGCAGCTGGCACGGGGTGGTGCCGCACAGCTGGACGAAGGCGACCTTCCCGACCGGCTGCAGCTGGAACATCACGTAGAAGGTGGCGACCTCCAGCACGCGGATGACCGGCATCTGCAGTTGGCGGGCGATCTCCTGGATGGCGGGTTCGGAGACCCAGCCTTCCTGCTTCTGGGCCAGCCACAGCATCGGGATCACCGCCGACTGCTTGCGATCGGCGGGATACTTGGCTTTCCACCAGTCGGCCTTGGCCTGGCTGTCCTTGGAGAAGGCGAAGCTGGCGGGCTGTTCCTTGGCGAGGCGTCTCACGCTCATTTGGGGGCGCTCATCGTGCGAAATCCACGCGGGCGATCTTGTCGCCCCTGAAGGTGTAGATGGCGGCGACCTGGAAAGGCGCGTCGCCGTTGCCGCGGTCGACGTGCTCGTGATCGATCACGTTGGCGCCCACCACGATGCGGTTGAGAAGCTTGGCCTTGTTGCTCGGGAACTGCGCGAACGCCGCCTCGTACCAGGCGCGATAGGCCTCGATGCCCGTACGCGCCACCTCGCCGTTCAGGCCGGCGACCACGACGTCGTCGGTGAAATGGGCGCAGTGGGCGTCCAGGTCCTGGGCGTTGTAGGCGTCCAGCTGCGCCTGAGCCACTTTTTCAAGGGCGATGGCTTCCAGGCTCACCGGTCCACCTCGCCGAACACGATGTCGAGCGAGCCCAGGATGGCCGAGACGTCGGCCAGCTGGTGGCCGCGGTTCATCCAGTCCATGGCCGCCAGATGCGAGAAGCCGGGCGCCTTGATCTTGCAGCGATACGGCTTGTTGGTGCCGTTCGACACCACATAGACGCCGAACTCGCCCTTGGGCGCCTCGACGGCTGCGTAGACCTCGCCTTCCGGCGTGCGGAAGCCTTCGGTGTAGAGCTTGAAGTGATGGATCAAGGCTTCCATCGACCGCTTCATCTCGGCGCGGCGCGGCGGAGCGACCTTGTTGTCCTCGGTCATTACCGGGCCAGGCGTGGCGCGCAGCATGGCGACCGCCTGGAGGATGATCTTGGTCGACTCGCGCATCTCCTGCATGCGGCACAGGTAGCGGTCGTAGCAGTCGCCGTTCTTGCCCAGCGGGATGTCGAACTCGAAGTCGTTGTAATTCTCATAGGGCTGGCTGCGACGCAGGTCCCAGGCCAGACCCGAGCCGCGCACCATCACGCCCGAGAAGCCCCAGGCCAGCGCATCTTCCTTGCTGACCACGCCGATGTCGACGTTGCGCTGCTTGAAGATGCGGTTGTCGGTGATCAGGCCCTCGATGTCGTCGCAGATCTTCGGGAAGGCCCTGGCCCACGTCTCGATGTCGTCGACCAGCGAGGGCGTCAGATCCTGGTGGACGCCGCCCGGACGGAAATAGTTGGCGTGCAGGCGAGCGCCGCAGGCGCGCTCGTAGAACACCATCAGCTTCTCGCGCTCCTCGAAGCCCCAGAGCGGCGGCGTCAGCGCCCCGACGTCCATGGCCTGGGTCGTCACGTTCAGCAGGTGGTTCAGCACCCGGCCGATCTCGCAGAACAGCACGCGGATGATCTGGCCGCGCTTGGGGACCTCGACGCCCAGCAGCTTCTCGATGGCCAGGCAGAACGCATGCTCCTGGTTCATGGGCGCCACGTAATCGAGGCGGTCGAAGTACGGGATGTTCTGGAGGTAGGTGCGGGCCTCCATCAGCTTCTCGGTGCCGCGGTGCAGGAGGCCGATGTGCGGATCGACGCGCTCGACGATCTCGCCGTCCAACTCCAGCACCAGGCGCAGCACGCCGTGCGCGGCCGGGTGCTGCGGGCCGAAGTTGATGTTGAACTTGCGCACCGGGGTTTCCGGCACGGCCGGCAGCGACGGCGCGTCGTGGAAGAAGTCGGTCGCGGCGGCGGGGGAATTGGAACCAGTCATGACTCTTACGCGTCCCCTGCCCGCTTCTCGGCCTTCTCGTCGCCCGGCAGGGCGTACTTGGCGCCCTCCCACGGGGACAGGAAGTCGAAGGCGCGGAACTCGGTGATCTTCACGGGCTCGTAGACGACGCGCTTCAGCTCGTCGTCGTAGCGGACCTCGACATAGCCCGTCATCGGGAAGTCCTTCCGCAGCGGATGGCCGTGGAAACCGTAGTCGGTCAGGATCCGCCGCAGGTCAGGGTGACCGTCGAAGAAGATGCCGTACATGTCGAAGGCTTCGCGCTCGAACCAGTCGGCGACCGGGAACACCGGCGTGGCGCTGGGAACGGCGGTGTCCTCGTCGGTCTGGACCTTGAAGCGCACGCGGTGGTTCTTCACCAGCGACAGCAGGTGATAGACCACGTCGAACCGGCGCTCGCGCTCCGGATAGTCAACGCCCGTCAGGTCCACCAGCTGGTGGAAGCGGTAGTCGGGATGGTCGCGCAGATAGGTCAGGGCCTGGACCACGCGGCTAGACGGGCCCAGCAGGTTCAGCTCGCCGAACGCCACGTGGTAAGCGGTGATCGCGCCGGCGGAGTTGGCGACGATCGCCTGACCCAGCGCCTCGAGCGGTGACAGCACCGACTCGGTGGAAACAACGTCGGTCATCGCTCGATCGTCCCCGTGCGACGGATCTTCTTCTGCAGCTGCAGCACGCCGTAGACCAGGGCCTCGGCCGTAGGCGGGCAGCCGGGCACATAGATGTCGATCGGCACCACGCGGTCGCAGCCGCGCACGACACTGTAGCTGTAATAGTAGTAGCCGCCGCCGTTGGCGCAGCTGCCCATCGAGATGACGTAGCGCGGCTCGGGCATCTGGTCGTAGACCTTGCGCAGAGCCGGGGCCATCTTGTTGGTCAGGGTGCCGGCCACGATCATCACGTCCGACTGACGCGGGCTGGCGCGCGGCGCGAAGCCGTAGCGCTCCAGGTCGTAGCGCGGCATGGCCGAGTGCATCATTTCGACGGCGCAGCAGGCCAGGCCGAAGGTCATCCACATCAGCGAGCCGGTGCGGGCCCAGGTGATCAGGTCGTCGGCGGCGGCCGTGACGAAGCCCTTGTCGGCCAACTGGCCCGACAGGCCGTCGAAATAGGGGTCGTGCAGCTTGGGGTCATAGCCCTGCACCGTCGACCGCGCGGCCGAGCCGGCGGGAACGAGCGGCGAGCTGGGAGCCGTGCCGGTAGGGGGAACAATCACTCCCATTCGAGGGCGCCCTTCTTCCATTCGTAGATGAAGCCGACGGTCAGAACGCCCAGGAAGACCAGCATCGACCAGAAGGCGAAGGCGGCCACGTCGTGCGGCAGCTTCATCAACGAAACGGCCCACGGAAACAGGAAGGCCACTTCCAGGTCGAAGATGATGAACAGGATCGAGACCAGGTAGAACCGGACATCGAACTTCATGCGCGCGTCGTCGAAAGCGTTGAAGCCGCATTCGTAGGCGGACAACTTTTCCGGGTCCGGCGCCTTGGGCGCGAGCACCGCAGCGGCAAGGATGAAGGCGATGCCGATGACCGCCGCGATCCCTAGGAAGATCACGATCGGCAGATACTGGAGAAGGAAGGCGTTCATGACAGCCCTTGGCTTGAATCGAGCGGGTTGTAGCTCAGTGTCGCCAGCGCTTCAAACGCCTCGAACACATTGAGAAACGGTCGCAACTAGCATTCACTCACAGCTTCCGTGACATGGCCGTTGACACGCAGATCGGCCCGACATATCAGACGCCCCTCGCCGCACGGCGGGTCGCACTTCGCTTCGGCGGAGCCTGATGCGGATGTAGCTCAGTTGGTTAGAGCGCCGGCCTGTCACGCCGGAGGTCGCGGGTTCAAGTCCCGTCATTCGCGCCACCTTCCTCGAAGTTGGCTGCTTCCCACCGCCAGGCCAGTCTATGGAACGACCGCGCCGGACATTGGTTCGCGCCCGACGCGGATGTAGCTCAGTTGGTTAGAGCGCCGGCCTGTCACGCCGGAGGTCGCGGGTTCAAGTCCCGTCATTCGCGCCACTTCCCCTTCCGCCTTTTCGCGATCTTCGCCGGCCGGACCGTGGCTTCGCCGCGCCTCAATAGAATCGCGGGATCGGTCCAGGATGCGGGGTCGGCGCATCGAACTCGAAGAATTCCTCGTCGACATAGCACCAGCCCCAGCCTTCGGGCGGGTCGTAGCCCTCGATGATCGGGTGGCCAGTCAGCTTGAAATGCTTGGTGGCGTGCCTGTTCTTTGACTGGTCGCAGCAGCCGACATGCCCACAGATCCGGCAGAGCCGCAGGTGCAGCCAGGCATCGCCCGTCTTCAGGCACTCCTCGCAACCGGCCGTTCCGGGCGTCACGTCCTGGATCTGGTCCAGATGGGTGCATTTCAGGGCCATGGCGGTCTCCGTTTGTCATCCACGCGGCGCGACTATCCCGCGCGAGTCCTGCACCGATCCCGGCAGCGCGGCTAGAACGAACCGATCGTCTTGAGGTTCGCCCCCCGCGTTCCGATCTAGCGTGGATGTCGCACGCCCATTCCCTGCCCTTTTCCGTCCTCGATCTGGCCCCCGTCCCGCAAGGGGCCAGCGTCGGCCAGGCGCTTCACAACAGTCTGGACCTGGCCCGCCATGCCGAGCAGCTGGGCTATCACCGTTACTGGCTGGCCGAGCACCACAACATGCCGGGAATCGCCAGCGCCGCGACCGCCGTGGTCATCGGCCACGTGGCGGCCGGCACCTCGACGATCCGGGTCGGCTCGGGCGGGGTCATGCTGCCCAACCACGCGCCGCTGATGGTGGCCGAGGCGTTCGGCACCCTGGCGGCCCTTCACCCCGGCCGAATCGACCTGGGCCTGGGCCGCGCGCCGGGCGCCGACCAGGCCACCATGCGGGCCCTTCGCCGCTACATGGGCGCCGTCGACAGCTTCGCCCAAGACGTGGTCGAGCTGCAGGGCTGGTTCCAGCCGGCCCAGCCGGGCCAGTCCGTACGCGCCGTGCCCGGCGAGGGCCAGGACGTGCCGCTCTGGCTGCTGGGTTCCAGCACCTACAGCGCCCAGCTCGCCGCTGCCCTGGGCCTGCCCTTCGCCTTCGCCGCCCACTTCGCGCCGGACCAGTTGATGGAGGCGATCGCCGTCTATCGCCGGACCTTCAAGCCGTCGGCGGCCCTGGCCCAACCCTATGTGCTGGTCTGCATCGGCGTCTGCGCGGCCGATACCGATGACGCGGCCCGCCGCCTGTTCACCTCCAGCCAGCAGCAGTTCGTAGCGTTGAGGCGCGGCAATCCGGGCCTGTTGCCGCCGCCGGTGGACGACATCCGCGAGGTGGCGTCGGACGCCGAAATCGCGGGCCTGGACCATACCTTCCGCTATTCGGCGATCGGCGCGCCCGACACGGTCCGCGCCAAGATCCAGAAGGTGCTGGATCTGACCGGCGCCGACGAATTGATGGCCGCCTCGCAGATCCACGACCATGCGGCGCGAAAGCGGTCCTACGAGATTCTGGCCCGGGTGCGCGGCGAGCTGACGAAGATGGCGGCCTAGGTTCAGCCTAGGCCCATCCGACCAGTTCGGCGGCCGGTTCGGGCGCGTCTTCGGGCGTCGCCTCGAACGCGGCGCAGCCGGTAAGTCGACCATAGATCGCCGACAGCTTGCGGAACACCGGGTCCCAGCCATGCCGATGCTCGGCGCGATGGCGAGCGGCGCGTCCCAGGGCCGAGACGTCGCGCGTGAACACCGACTCGACCGCCTCGGCGAAGGCGCGAGCCTCGGAGGCGACGGCCAGGGCTCCGACCGTCTCGTCGACGGATTCGGCCACGCCGCCAGCCGCAACGCCGATCACCGGCAGGCCGCAGGCCATGGCCTCCAGCACGATCAGGCCGAACGGCTCGTTGTCATTGGCGTGGACGAAGGCGTCGCAGCCGGCCAGCACCGCCGCCAGGCTCTGCGGATCGCGCTGGTAGTCCATGCAGATCACCCGGTCGCTGGGCGGCGCGCCGGCCCCCGCCCCCACGAACAGCAGCACATAGGGATCGCCCAGGCGCTCGACCGCCTCGACCAGCACGTCGAGCTTCTTTTCCCGGGCCGGACGACCGGCGAACACCAGTATCCGATGGCGGCTGGTTAGGCCCAGTCGGCGTCGCAGGGCTTCGCGATCGCCGCGGCCTGGATTGAAGATGTCGGTGTCGACGCCCAGCGGCAGGCCGATGGCGGTCTTGACTCCCGCCTCGATCAGCCGACCGGCGATGAACTGACTGGGGGCCACGGCCTGGTCGAACTGGCGGTAGATCGCCGCCCAGCGCTTTTGCACCGGCTTTTCCGCCCACTCGCCGATATGCAGCGCCGCCAGGGCGCCCAGGTCCGTATGACAGAAGCCGACCACCGGCACGCCCAGGGCGTCCCCGGCCTTCAGGGCGGCCAGCCCCGGCGTGTAGGGATCCCCGGCCTCGATGATGTCCGGCCGCTGACGAATCAGTCGCTCCATCCAGGCGTTCTTGACGACCGGCCAGCGATAGCCGTCGCCGAACGGCAGAGGCGCCGCATAGATCGAAACCCGTCCGTGCCCGTCGTGAGCATCGCGAGGGCCCGGCACCACGAGGGTGTGCCGAACCTGCGGTCGATTCGCCGCGATCCAGGTCCGCTTTGAGTTCAGATAGCGCCGAACCCCGCCGCTGCGGGGTGCATAGAGCATTGTGGTGTCGACCAGCCTGACCGGCTTTCCGCCAGGCCGGCCCGCCTTGAACAGGGGTTCTTCTGCCTCGTTGAACGCCGAGAGCCGATCAAACCTCAAATCCATCACGCCGGAACCTCGCTGTCAGCCGCTCCCGCCGACACGGTCGCAGAGCCTTAAGACACTCACGGGGACGGAGGTTCCTCCGAAGCTGGAGCGGTGTCCAGCGCCCGCAACGCGCCGCGACGCGCGAGCGCCTCGCGCAAGAGCATTTCGACCTGGGCGTTGACGCTGCGCAGTTCGGCCGCCGCCAGAGTCTCGACGGCGGCCAGAACCTCGGGGCGCACGCGCATCAGAAACGCGCGGCGCCCGCCTTTCGACGCATCTGGCGGAGACGCGGCCAACGGATCAGCCGTACAGCGTACCGGTGTTGACCACGGGCTGGGCCTCGCGGTCGGCGCACAGCACCACCAGCAGGTTGGAGACCATCGCCGCCTTCCGCTCGTCATCCAGGATGACGACGTCTCGCTCGCTGAGCTGCTGCAGGGCGTTCTCGACCATGCCGACCGCGCCGGCGACGATCGTGCGACGGGCGGCCAGCACGGCTTCGGCCTGCTGGCGCTTGAGCATCGAGCCAGCAATCTCCGGCGCATAGGCCAGGTGCATCAGGTGGGCTTCGTCGATCGACACCCCCGCTACGGCCGTACGGGCCTTCAGGTCGTTCAGCAGGCGCTCGCCCACCTGGTCGGCGTCGGCCCTCAGGGTCGGCTCGCCGCTGTCATCGTGGTCGTAGGCGTAGTGCGAAGCGGTTTCGCGCAGGCCGGTCTCGATCTGGATGTTCACGAAGGTCACGTAGTCGTCGACATCGAACAGGGCCTGAGCGGTGTCAGACACGCGCCAGACGATGTTGGCGGCGATCTCGATGGGGTTGCCGCGCTTGTCGTTGACCTTCAGCGTCTCGCTGGTGACGTTGCGCACCCGCAGGCTGATCTTCTTGCGCCCGTACCAGGGCGGCACCCAGCGCAGGCCGGTCCGGCGGTCGGTGCCCATATAGGTCCCGAACAGGGTGATGACATAGGCCTCGTTCGGCTGCAGCGAATAGAAGCCGCAACTGACCAGCAGGAACAGGACGATCAGGACCGCGCCCAGCACGATGCCGGCGGGAACGCCGGTGGAGAACGCCCAGACGGCGATGGCGAGCATCACCGGAAGCGAGACCAGCGGCAGCCCGCCGCCGATTCCGCCGTGAGCGCGTTCGGTCGAGCGGTGGATATTCGGAGCGTCGGACATGGAGCCCTCCAAAATTGATTACAAAGTGATATCACTTTGATCGCTTATGGCAAGGCTGATCCGAACCGCGTAGGCAGGCGGCGCGGACACGATCGAGGGCTTGAATGGCGCGTTTCCTCTTCACCACCTGGGAAGGCGGCGGCCACGTGCAGCCGATGCTCCTGGTCGCGCGCGACCTAGCGGCCCGCGGCCATGCTGTGCTGGCGCTGAGCGACCCCTGCAACGCGCCCGACGCCGCCGCCCTGGGCGTGCCCTTCCGCGCCTGGACCACGGCCCCGTTCCAGAGCGGCAAGACCCGCGACGATGATCGGCTCAGAGACCACGAGGCCGACAATCCGCTGGCCGTGATCCAGCGCCTGCTCGACCGGGTGATGGCCGGCCCCGCCCTCGCCTACGCCCGAGATACTCTGGCGGCGATCAACGCCTTCGCCCCGGACGTGATCGTGTCGCAGGAGCTGCTGCTGGGTCCGATGGCGGCGGCGGAGGCCCGGGGGCTGCCCCTGGCCCTGCTGGCCGCCAATGTCTGGTCACTGCCGACGCTGCCCGGCGCGCCGCCGTTCGGGGCCGGCATGCTTCCGGCGGCCAGCGACGAGGAGCGCGGCATGCACGCCATGGTCTCGCAGATGAGCCGGACCTTCTTCCAGGCCGGCCTGCCCGACCTGAACGCCGCCCGCGCCGCCCTGGACCTGCCCCCCTTGAAAGACCTGTTCGAACAGCTGGATGCCGCCAAGGCCATCCTGGTGGCGACCAGCAAGGCGTTCGACTTCGCGCCCGAGCCCCTGCCCGCGCCCTTCGTCCATGTCGGCCCCTACCTGGCCGACCCGGCCTGGGTGGAGTCCTTCACGCCGCCGCCGGGCGACGCCCCCCTGGTCCTGGTATCGTTCTCCAGTCTCTACCAGGCGCAGGAGCCGGTCCTGCGCGCTGTCATCGCCGCCCTGGGTCAACTGCCGGTCCGCGGCGTGGTCACCACCGGCCCGACCATCGATCCCGCCGCGTTCGACGCTCCGGACAATGTCGTCGTCGTCCGCAGCGCCCCGCACGGCGATTTGCTCAAGGACGCGGCCCTGTTCGTCACCCATGCCGGCCATGGCTCGACCCTGCGGCCCCTGATGGCCGGCGTCCCACTGTTGTGCCTGCCGATGGGTCGCGACCAGAACGACAACGCCGCTCGGGTCACCCATCGCGGCGCCGGCCTGACCTTGCCGGCCGACTCCGCTCCGGACACCATCGCCGCCGCCGCGCGCCGTCTGTTGGACGAGCCCGCCTTCAAGACGGCGACCGAGGTTCTGGGCGCGGCGATCCGCGCCGACGAGGCCGCCCGCGACGCGGCGGCGGCGCTTGAGGCACTGGCGCCTTAAGCGTCGGCGACCTGAATCCGGATGTCGCCGCCGGCGTGCTTGGCGGCGAAGGCCATCAGGCGCTCGCCCTCGTCCGTCAGGTCCCTGGCGACAGCCTTGGCGGGCTTGGAGAACAGATCGAGGTGCAGGATCGACTCCGTCTTGCCGTCCTCAATGCGCCAGCGCCCGGCCGTGAAGCCGTCGACCAGCACGGTCGCCCTCAGGATGCCATTGGGCGTGTAGAGCCGGCGCTTGTGGTCCGCCGACATGATCCGCGTCCGGTCGTCATGAGCCAGCAGCACGTTGTCGAACTCGCCCAGGAAGCGCACAGGCGTTTCAGCGTCGCCTGGCGGCCGCTCCGCCTCGGGCAGGTCGAACAGGTCCACGCCGTCCTCGCTCCGGAAGACGGCTAGCGACGGTCGAAGCGCCTCGAACGTCGACGCCAGGCGGCTAAGGCCCAGCCAGGCCTGGGCGTCGGCGACGCTGGCGGGCCCGAACGCCGCCAGATAGCGGCGCACCAGGTCGGCCAGGGCGAAGCCGGGCTCGGGGGCGGCCAGCCGATCCTCCACGGCCGCCAGGGTCGGCTGGCCGCTTCGTCCCCACAGGCCGCGCGGCGGCAATTGCAGCATCGGCAGGTGAACCCGCGCCGCCATGGCCAGCGCCTGAGGATCGCGCCCAGGCCAGTGTTCGGCCAGGGCGTCGCGAAGCTCGGCGGTGGTCAATGGGCCCCGTCGGAGAAGGCTACGCGCCATCGCCGCGATCTTGGCCGGGTCCAGCCCGGCCAAGGCTCGGCCGTGGACACTGCCGTCGGTCAGGACTCCGTCGAGGCCCCGCTGGATCAGCGGCCGGATCGCCGCGAAGTCCGGAGCGGTCGCCAGGTGCAGCGTGCCGCGTATCAGCGTTCCGCGCACGAGGCTGAAATCCTCCAGCCGGTCGGACAGCTGCGGCGGCGCGAAGTCCTTCAGCCGGGCCCAGAGCGCGAAGTACGGCGCCTGAGCCGCCTGGGCCTGCAGCGCGATCAATCGTTCCAGCGCCTCGGCCACCGGGATTTCGGCCCGCCGCGACAGATGCTGCCGCGCCAACAGCGCCCGGTTCAACGACCGACGATCCAGGATCTTTGCTGTCGAGCCCGCCAAACCGGCATCCTCGTCTAGGCGATCGCCGTCCGTACCGCGGCGCCGCCAACCGTCGGACGGCCTGCGGTGGAGCCAGGCCCTGCCGGCCCCTGGTCATGGTGGGCGGTGAGGGGATCGAACCCCCGACCCTCTCGGTGTAAACGAGACGCTCTACCGCTGAGCTAACCGCCCCAAAGACCTTTTCGAGCCCGTCTGGTCGAGGCGGACGAAGCCAAGACGGACGAGGATGTGGGAGATATCCCGTCCGTCCGGAAAAGTCCCGCATGGAAAAGGCGGGACGCCGTCGTGGCGACCCGCCCTCGAAATCTGTTTACTGGATCAGCCGTTCAGCGTGGTCTTCAGACCTTCGCCGACCTGGAACCGGGCGGTCTTGGACGCCGGACGGTTGACGGTCTCGCCGGTGCGCGGGTTGCGCGCCGTGCCCGCGGCCCGGGACACCGCCTTGAACGTGCCGAAGCCGACCAGGCGCACGTCCTCGCCTGACTTCAGCGAACTGGTGACCGCGTCGATGAAAGCTTCGAGAGCGTCCTTAGCCTGGTTCTTGTTGATGCCCGCCTTTTCGGCGATCGCCGTGACGAGTTCGGCCTTTGTGGTCATGTTCTTCTCCCAGCATGAAAGCGGCGGCGCTGGCTGCAGCTCACGCCGCTTCGCTCGACCGGGAGTATGCGGGGTTCAGACGGCCCGTCAAACGAAGGCGGCGCGGAAAACCTCCGCGCCGCCCAAGTTATCGACGATAAGTTACTATTAGTGGGTCAGGACAGCGTCACCGTCGCCGTCCTCGACCTTCGCAGTCGCAGCAATCGGCTCGTCTTCCTCGCTCCACTCGACGGGCGTGAGCGGGCCGACAAGAGCGTGTTTCAGCACTTCGTCGAAGGTGGACACCGGGATGATCTCCAGGCCGTCCTTCACGCTTTGCGGGACGTCGGCCAGATCCTTCTCGTTCTCCTGAGGGATCAGGACCGTCTTCACGCCCGAGCGCAGAGCGGCCAGCAGCTTCTCCTTGAGGCCGCCGATCGCCGTGACCCGGCCACGCAGGGTGATCTCGCCGGTCATGGCGATGTCCTTGCGGATCGGAACGCCCGTCAGCACCGAAACGATGGCCAGGGCCATGGCGCTGCCGGCCGACGGACCATCCTTGGGCGTCGCGCCGTCCGGCACGTGCACGTGGACGTCGGTCTTTTCGAAGACCGGCGGCTTGATGCCGAACTGCACCGCTCGCGAACGGACGTAGCTGTTGGCCGCCGAAATCGACTCCTTCATCACGTCCTTGAGGTTGCCGGTGACCGTCATGCGGCCCTTGCCCGGCATCTTCACGGCCTCGATGGTCAGGATGTCGCCGCCGAACTCGGTCCAGGCCAGGCCGGTGACGATGCCGACCTGGTCGATCTCGTCGGTCTCGCCATAGCGGTACTTCTTGACGCCCGCGTACTTGGCCAGGCGCTCGTCGTCGATCGTGATCGTGGCGACCTTTTCACGGGCCAGGTCACGGACGGTCTTGCGCGCCAGGGCGCCCAGCTCCCGCTCCAGCGACCGCACGCCGGCTTCCCGGGTGTAGTAGCGGATCAGGTCGCGGACGGCCTTCTCGGGCACCACGAACTCGGCCGCCTTCAGGCCGTGGTCCTTCATCTGCTTGGGCAGGATGTGGCGCTTGGCGATCTCGACTTTCTCATCCTCGGTATAGCCGGGGATGCGGATGATCTCCATGCGGTCCAGCAACGGCTGGGGCATGTTGAGGCTGTTGGCCGTGGTGACGAACATCACCTGCGACAGGTCGTAGTCGACTTCCAGATAGTGGTCGCCGAAGGTCGAGTTCTGCGCCGGATCCAGCACCTCCAGCAGGGCCGAGGACGGGTCGCCCCGATAGTCGCTGCCCATCTTGTCGATCTCGTCCAGCAGCACGAAGGCGTTGGTGGTCTTGGCCTTCTTCATGGTCTGGATGATCTTGCCGGGCATCGAGCCGATATAGGTCCGGCGGTGGCCGCGGATCTCGGCCTCGTCGCGCACGCCGCCCAGCGAGATGCGGGCGAATTCGCGGCCGGTGGCCTTGGCCAGCGAACGGCCCAGCGAGGTCTTGCCGACGCCCGGAGGGCCGACCAAGCAGAGGATAGGTCCCTTCAGCGAGTTGGTGCGCGCCTGGACGGCCAGGTACTCGAGGATGCGTTCCTTGACCTTCTCCAGGCCATAGTGATCCTCTTCGAGCACCGCCTCGGCCTCGACCAGGTCGATCTTCTTGGTCTTGGCCTTGCCCCACGGGATCGACAGCATCCAGTCCAGATAGTTGCGGACCACAGTGCTCTCGGCCGACATCGGGCTCATGTTGCGCAGCTTCTTCAGTTCGCCCTCGGCCTTGGCCCGGGCTTCCTTGGAAAGCTTGGTCTTCTTGATGCGCTTTTCGAGCTCGATCAGTTCGTCGCGCTGATCGTCGGGGTCGCCCAGCTCGCGCTGGATCGCCTTCATCTGCTCGTTCAGATAATATTCGCGCTGGGTCTTCTCCATCTGGCGCTTCACGCGCGAGCGGATCTTCTTCTCGACCTGCAGCACCGAGATCTCGCCCTCCATCAGGGCGAAGACCTTTTCCAGGCGCTTCACGACGTCGAAGATTTCCAGCAGGTGCTGCTTGTCGCCGATCTTGACCGACAGGTGGGCCGAGATGCTGTCGGCCAGCTTGCCCGGCTCGGCGATCTGCGGGATCGAGGCCAGGGCCTCTGGCGGCACCTTCTTGTTCAGTTTGACGTAGTTCTCGAACTGCTCGACGACCGCGCGCGACAGCGCCTCGGCCTCGGGGCCGACGCCCTGGTCCTCGTTCACCTCGCCGACCTGGGCCTCGTAATAGGCCTCCTGGTCGGTGAAGCGCACGACGGCCGCGCGGCCCTTGCCCTCGACCAGCACCTTGACGGTGCCGTCGGGCAGTTTCAGCAGTTGCAGGACGGTGGCCAGCACGCCGACATCGTAGATGTCGGCCGGGGCCGGATCGTCGTCGGCCGAGTTCTTCTGGGTGACCAGAAGGATCTCCTTGCCGCCGCGCATCACCTCTTCGAGGGCGCGAACGGACTTGTCACGCCCGACGAACAACGGGACCACCATATGCGGGAACACCACGATGTCCCGCAGGGGCAGCACAGGAAGCGTACGAATCTCAGACATGATGCTCTCTACTCCTGGCCGGCGCGTTGCACTCGCGCTCGGCCACGCGGGCCGCCGTCACCCAGACGATGCGCCTGAGTCGTACGACCCGTCCGCTCGGGACTGAGCGGATGGTCGTTATTTATGTGGACCTTTTGCAACACGGTTCAAGCGGACTCGCCCACTAGCGGCGACGGGTCGCGGCGAAGCGGTCAAGGTGCAACGACCATGCCCCCTGCCCGGCTCCACAATGCACGATCCGTGCTGGGACAAGGCCTGCGACGCCCAGCTTTTGCCGTCGCGGACCTGTCGCGACGGTTGATCCGAGGAAAGCGTCACAACGCAAACCGGTCGTGTGTGATGAAAAAGGCGCGCCCGGCCGAGCCGGACGCGCCTGATTCAGAGCCGTTTGGATGAGATCAGGCCGAAGCCGCCCCGCCCTTCTTCTCGGCGTAGATCAGCAGCGGCTGGGCCCGGCCTTCGACGACCTCGGCGTTGACCACCACTTCCTCGACGCCCTCGTAATTGGGCAGTTCGAACATGGTCTCCAGCAGGATGCCTTCCATGATCGAGCGCAGGCCCCGCGCGCCGGTCTTGCGGGCGATGGCCTTCTTGGCGACGCCGTGCAGGGCGTCGTCGGTGAAGGTCAGGCCGATGTTCTCCATCTCGAACAGGCGCTGGTACTGCTTGACGAAGGCGTTCTTCGGCTCGGTCAGGATCTTCACCAGGGCGGCCTCGTCGAGGTCCTCCAGGGTGGCGATCACCGGCAGGCGGCCGATGAATTCCGGGATCAGGCCGAAGCGCTGCAGGTCATCGGGCTCGACGCCGCGCAGGATCTCGCCCGTGCGACGCTCTTCCGGATCCGCCACCTTGGCGCCGAAGCCGATCGACTTGCCCTGGCCGCGCGCCGAGATGATGCGCTCTAACCCTGCGAAGGCCCCGCCGCAGATGAACAGGATGTTGGTGGTGTCGACCTGCAGGAACTCCTGCTGCGGATGCTTGCGCCCGCCCTGCGGCGGCACGGAGGCGACGGTGCCTTCCATGATCTTCAGCAGGGCCTGCTGCACGCCCTCGCCCGACACGTCGCGGGTGATCGACGGATTGTCGGACTTGCGGCTGATCTTGTCGATTTCGTCGATATAGACGATGCCGCGCTGGGCGCGCTCGACATTGTAGTCGGCGGCCTGCAGCAGCTTGAGCACGATGTTTTCGACGTCCTCGCCCACATAACCGGCTTCGGTCAGGGTGGTGGCGTCGGCCATCGTGAACGGCACGTCGATGATTCGGGCCAGGGTCTGGGCCAGAAGCGTCTTGCCGGTGCCGGTCGGACCGACCAGCAGGATGTTCGATTTGGCCAGCTCGACGTCGTTGTTCTTCGAGGCGTGGTTCAGGCGCTTGTAGTGATTGTGCACCGCGACCGCGAGCACCTTCTTGGCGTGATTTTGCCCGATCACGTAATCGTCCAGGACCTCGCAGATCTCGCGCGGCGTCGGCACGCCGTCCTTGGACTTCACGAAGGCGATCTTGTGCTCTTCGCGGATGATGTCCATGCAAAGTTCGACGCACTCATCACAGATGAACACCGTCGGACCCGCGATGAGCTTGCGCACCTCATGCTGGCTCTTTCCGCAGAAAGAACAGTAGAGAGTGCTCTTGGTGTCGCCGCTCGCGGCTTTCGTCATGGTCGCTTCTCACGCTAGGGCGGTCCAGGCCGAAGCCGAAACCACCGACTCCTTAGCGCCTATCTCGCCACCGAAGCAGCAGGATATCCGCCGGGAGTTGTCTAATCCTTGACATTCCCCGATCCGGGCGCACGGCACAAGCCTTGGAGCCGATTTACAGCCCCCAAGTTCGTGGATGGTGCGTACGGTTTCATGGAATTCTTCCCTAAAATGGCGTCCAACAGCGTCAACGCAAGCCACCCGTCGTTCGCTCCGTCGCGAGGCGCGTCAAAAAGCCCCGCCTTGAACAACCCGGACGCTCGTTCGCTTCACCTGGCGATGGCCTTAGGCGGCCGGGGCGGAATCGTGTTGCAAGGCCGGCAGAGTTGCGGAGCGCGCGAGCGCGGAGACGAATGGCGAAACGTTCACTGATGGCCCGCTCCCCGATGACCAGGGGCTTGTCGGCCTCCACGGGGATGACCGGGGACCTGCATGAGGGGCCGCCCCTGGTCGCCTTCGACTTCGACGGCACCCTGACGGTTCGCGACAGCTTCACCGCCTTCCTGAAGTGGCGGGTCAGCCCCGCCCGGCATCTGATGGGCATGGTGCGCCTGTTCCCCGCCGCCGTCGGGTATCTGTTCGATCGCAACCGCGGCAAGATCAAGGCCGCCGCCATTCGCGAGTTCCTGCGCGGCCTGCCCCTGGAGCAGCTGGAGCGCGAGGCCCGCGCCTTCGCCGAGTCGGAGGCCCCCAAGCTGTTCCGTCCCGACGCCCTGGCGGTCTGGCGCCGCTGGCGGGCCAAGGGCGCCAGGCTGGTGATCGTCACCGCCTCGCCCGACGTGGTGGTCGCGCCATTCGCCCGCGGCCTGGGCGCCGACCTGCTGATCGGCTCGCGTCTGGCGCTCGATCCCGACGGCAAGGTGCTGGGCCCCCTGCTCGGCCCCAACTGCCGGGGCGCGGAAAAGGTCGTGCGGCTGCGCGAGGTGTTCGGCGACGATCTGTCGCTGGCCGCCGCCTATGGCGACACCTCCGGCGACCGCGAGATGCTGGCGATCGCCCACGAGAAGGGCTACCGCATTTTCGGGGGCAAGCCGGGCTGATCCTTGGCATGGCCTCGCCTCCTGGGCTGTCGACGTAACACGGTTCGGCCGCCTCATGCGGCGGGCCGCTGAAGGTGCGGGGAGGGTTGCGGAGCGCCGGGCCAGGCCCGGAAGCTTTGTAAGAAATACCGTTTCGACCAGGACCGACGCTCCGCGCGATCGTTATTCGGGAGCGTCCGGCGGTGGATCCTGTTCGGACCTCGCCAGTCTTAGCCCCCGACGGGCGGGCCGGGCTTGCGTCGCCCGGTCCCGGAACGCCTGCGTCACCGCAGACCTGTCGCGCCCCCGGCCCTCACCCAACGCCGTATCTGTGTTCCAGGCCCGGCCGGCACCAGATGGATGAGGTTTGGCGACCCCTGACGAGACCGCCGCCGACGAGCGCGCCCGCTCGACCGCCCCCCAAGGCCGCGAAGGTCGCAGGCCTTAGCGCCCTCCCCATCGCCTTGAGGTGAGTTGATTATGCCGTGGCGCGAAAGGGGGAGGATAAGTGGATTTTCGGCGTTGTTTTTGTTGGGGAAACACGCTGGGAGCGATGGGATGAAGTTTCTCGTCTCTTTCGCCGGACTGGCGAGGGCGGTTTGCGGCTTTAGTCGGATGTTGGATGGGCCGATCTGGCGCAGCGTCTCGACGCCTATCCGTAAAGCCGCATGAACGCCTCTACAGCGGCCTTAGCGGATTGCTCGAGACTTAGCCGAGGCTCGACACCGAAGAGGACGGCCTCGAAGCAACCCGCCTCGAGCAACGCCCTTAAATGAAGCGCCGCGATATGGGTGTCTGTCGGCGGAATGAACCCGGCGCTTACGACGGCATCCAGAAACTCGCTAAAGGCCTCGTTGGCCAGATTTGGACCGCGATCGTAGACAGCGCGGCTGACCTTAGGATCGGTTCCTGGCGACAAGGCCATCCGCGTAACCGCTATGACGCCCTTGCTGGTGATGTGGCGAGCATACGCCAAGCCAGCGCGATGGAGGACCCCCGCGACATTGCTGTCTGTTGGGTCCAGCAGCGCGAGCATTTGCGGGACATTCTGCTGCTCGGTCTCGACGATCGTGGCGGCGAACAGCTCCTCCTTGTTCGGAAAGTATCGATAGAGGGTCGCCTTTGAGCCACCCAGGCGAGTTGCGATCTCCGCCATGGTGGACTTCTCGAAACCAAACTCCCGGAACACCTCTCGCGCCGTCACCATGACCCGCTTCCGGGTCGCATCGCTCTTCGTTCGCATGGCAGCTCCATAGTGGAACCCGCTTGTACCGTTATCGATTGCGGACGCCATCCGGGAGATCTAAAGAGTACTAAGTCGTACCGTTAAACAGCGGAGTAGCTATGTCAGACCCAGCGACCCGAGAGCGCCCGGTTTCGCCCTACGTGACCGTTTGGCGTTGGCACATCGGCATGGCGACATCGATCACCAACCGCATCGCCCTCTTCGGGGTGTACGCCGGGGTGCTAATCCTGGTCGGGTGGCTTTGGTCTCTTGCTTCAGGTCGAGAGTCTTATGCAGCGTACACCTCGCTGCTGGCCACGCCCGTCGGCGTTGCTGTCCTCGTCGCGATCAGTGCCGGAGTGTTTTTCAGTACGGGCTACAAGGTCCGCCGTCTCGTGATGGACCTGGGCCATTGCTACAGCCCGAGGGCGTCCGAGTTCACTGGCGCCGCCGTGTTCGGCTTCACCATTGTCGCCACCATCGGCTTCTGGGCAGTTGTGATGATGAAGGTCTGATCTCTTGAGTCATGACGACTCGAATCCGTCCCTGCGGCTTCGAGTGTCGGCGCCAGGTTCGGTCCCATCTCGCACAAAAAGCGATTGATAGCTCCACTTTCCGCCCGCAGCGGCGGCGGAATGCCCCAAGGCCGCTCAAGCCCCAGCGCAAAAGTCCGACCACGAAAAAGCCGCCGACCTTGCGGCCGGCGGCTTGACCTCGGCGCGGAAAGACGCGGCGCTTACGCCTTGTCTTCAGACGCGTCGCGGCTTTCGTTGATGTGGTCGATCAGGCCCCAGGCCTTGGCCTCCTCGGCGCTCATGAAGTGGTCGCGGTCGAGGGTCTTTTCGACTTCCTCATAGGTGCGGCCGGTGTGCTTGACATAGATCTCGTTCAGGCGGCGCTTGGTCTTGATGATGTCCTCGGCGTGGCGCTCGATGTCCGAGGCCTGGCCGCGGAAGCCGCCCGACGGCTGGTGGACCATGATGCGGGCGTTCGGCAGGGCGATGCGCTGGCCGGCGGCGCCGGCGGTCAGCAGCAGCGAGCCCATCGAGGCCGCCATGCCCATGCACACCGTCGAGACCGGGCTCTTGATGTATTGCATGGTGTCGTAGATCGCCAGGCCAGCGGTCACCACGCCGCCCGGCGAGTTGATGTACATGGCGATTTCCTTCTTGGGGTTCTCGGACTCCAGGAAGAGCAGCTGGGCGCAGATCAGGCTGGCCATCCCGTCTTCGACGGGACCGGTCAGGAAGATGATCCGCTCTTTCAACAGACGGGAGAAGATGTCGAACGCCCGCTCGCCGCGGCTGGTCTGTTCGACCACCATCGGCACGAGGTTCATCGCCGTCGCCATCGGATCATACATAGGGATCGCCCTTTTCATTGTGTCTGGGCGGCGCGAACGCGAATCAGCCCCCGCGCGCCGTCGCTCACGCATATCGCGTGGCGCTTAACAGGTTGCAAGGAGCCGCCCCCCGGCATGACGCATGAAAAAGGGCGCGACCCTCGCGGATCGCGCCCTCTTCGCGTCGGATGACGGAGGCCTTAGCCGCCGTAGCCTTCTGGCAGATCGTCTTCTTCCAGGAGCTCTTCCTTGGAGACTTCCTTTTCCTCGATCTTGGCCTTGCCGAAGATCAGGTCGACGACCTTGTCCTCGTAGATCGGGGCGCGCAGGGCGGCCTGCAGGTCGGCGCGCTGGCGGTACATGTCGAACACCTGCTGGGCTTGCGCGCCGTACTGGCGGGCTTCGCGCATCATGGCGTCGGCCAGTTCCTGCTCGGTGACGGCCACGTCGTTCTTGCGGCCGATCTCGGCGAGCACCAGACCCAGGCGCACGCGGCGCTCGGCGATCTTCTTGTACTCGTCCTTCAGCTGGTCCTCGGTCTTGCCTTCGTCCTCGGGCGGCAGGCCGCCCTGGGTCTTGTCGGCCTGGACCTGCTGCCAGATGCCGGCGAACTCGGCGTCGACCATGCGCGGCGGCAGGGCGAAGTCGTGCTTGGTGTCCAGCACGTCCAGCAGGGCGCGCTTCAGCTTGAAGCGCGAGCTGTTGCTGTAACGCCCTTCCAGGTTCGACTTCAGAAGGTCCTTCAGGGCGGCCAGGTCGGCCAGGCCCAGGCGCTTGGCCAGCTCGTCGTCGGGCTCGGCGTCGACCGGGGCGCGCACTTCCTTGACGGTGGTGGCGAACTCGGCGGCCTTGCCGGCCAGGTTGGCGGCTTGGTAGTCGTCCGGGAAGTTGACCTTCACCACGACTTCGTCGCCCGGCTTGGCGCCGACCAGCTGGTCCTCGAAGCCGGGGATGAACTGGCCCGAGCCCAGGGTCAGCTCGGCGTCGTTGGCCGTGCCGCCGTCGAAGGCCACGCCGTCGATCGTGCCGACGAAGTCGATCAGCAGCTGGTCTCCGTCCTTGGCCTTCAGCGACTTGCCCTTGCGCGGCTCATAGGTGCGGGCCTGCTTGGCCAGCTCGGCCAGGGCCTCGTCGACCTCGGCGTCCGAGACCTTGTAGACCGGCTTGGTCAGCTCGATCGACGCCGGGTCGATCGGCTCGAATTCCGGCATCACTTCCACGGCCAGTTCGAAGGCCAGGTCCTCGCCGCCGGCCAGCACCTTGTCCATGTCGGACGAGGGCTTCAGGTCCGGCTGGCCCGCGGGGCGCAGCTTGTTGTCGTCCAGCACCTTCTGGGCGCCTTCGTTCAGCGTCGCCTCGATGACTTCGCCCATCAGGGCCTTGCCGTAGAGGCGGCGGACGTGGGCCGCCGGCACCTTGCCCGGGCGGAAGCCCTTGACGTTCATCTGGGGCGCGACCTCGGCGATCCGGGCTTCGAGACGCGTGGCCAGTTCACTCGCGGGCACCGTCACGCCATAAACGCGGCTGAGGCCTTCGCCCGACTTTTCAACGATCTGCATCGACATTCTTAGCTTCTCGGCTCTTGGGCGCCCGCGCCCGTCGTCCGCCCCAGGGGTCAAAACATCAAAGCCGCCCACGTCACCGGGGCGGCGAAAGAGCGCCCTTATGTCACGCGTTTGGCGACCATCCAAGGGCGTTGGCGCCCTCGCGGGACGAAAGTCCCGCCAGGCGGCGCGCTCCGCCGGACAAGAGGCCCGGCGGAGCTTGGTGCGGATGAGAGGACTCGAACCTCCACGCCTCTCGGCGCCAGAACCTAAATCTGGTGCGTCTACCAGTTTCGCCACATCCGCACGATGCGCCGGAGGGGGTTAGACATGCCCGGGCGGCTTGGCAAGTCGCCAGGCGATTTGCGCCGGAATCCGGCTCGTCGGGGGCGCGCGTTCGAAAGTTCGAATATTTCTCGCCACGCCCGGAACAACTTCCCGCGCGACCGGTTATGCAGATGTCCGCGGCTGTTCAGAACGCCCTGGATCTACACCGGCCCGGGCCATGCCCCCCCGACTGACGCCCGGGCCGGTGTTTCACCTTTCAAGACATTTTGGCGCGGAACGATTTGGCCTGGGGCGGGTTTGCGTCTGGATTCGTCCACCGAGCGCGCGCCATGGAAACCATCGAGGTCGTCGAGAGCGATAAGGGCTGGACCGTCAGACACGGCGCCAGGATCCTGTTCATCGACACCGTGAAGGAACGCACCCTGCGGACAGCGCAGGCGATCAGCGACACCCTGTTCGACGAGGGCGTGCTCCGCCAGGTGGTCCTGATTCGCCAGGACAGCTAGCGCTCGCGGGCTTCCCACAGCTTTCGCAGCACCGCCGGCGCCAAGTTCGGCAGGTCCTCGGCGATCAGGCCCGGCCCGTGGGCCGCGCCGGCCTCGGCGTGGATCCAGGCCGCGGCGCAGGCGGCTTCGAAACTCTCCATGCCCTGGGCGATCAGGCCGGCGATGAAGCCCGCCAGCACGTCGCCCGCTCCCGCCGTCGCCAGCCAGGGCGCGCCGTTCAGGCTGACCGCCGCCCGGCCGTCGGGCGCGGCGACCACGGTGTCGGATCCTTTCAGCAGCACCACCGCCCCCGCTCGCCGCGCCGCCTCCCGCGCCGCCGTGATCCGCTCGGGCGAAGCGGCCAGCAGGCCGGGGAAGATCCGCTCGAACTCGCCTGGATGCGGGGTCAGGACGTCGTCGCGGTCCAGGGCCGAGAACAGCGCCGCCGGATCGTCGGCGAAGCTGGTCAAGGCGTCGGCGTCGACCACCAGGGCCGCGCCGTTGCGGGCCAGGGCGAAGACGTGGCGCATGGTCGCCTCGCCCACGCCCGCCGCCGGCCCGATCACCACCGCGTCGGCCTTTTCCGCCCGGATCTGCAGGTCGAACTCGCTCTCGAACGGGGCCAGCATCACCGCCTCCAGGTGGGCGGCGTTGACGGCCAGGGCGCCCGGCGGCGACAGCACGGTCACCACTCCCGCCCCGATCCGCAGGGCCCCGCGCGCCGCCAGCCGCGCCGCCCCGGTGCTCCAGGCCTCGCCGCTGACCGCCATCATCCGTCCGCGCGCATGCTTGTGGGCGTCAACCGCCGGCCAGGGGAAGCGCTCGGCCCACAGGCCAGGATCGTTCTCGAACAGGCGCCCCTGCCCCACGTCCTCCAGACCGATGTCGGCCACCACCACCTCGCCGCAGGCGGCGCGCCCGGGGGCCAGCGCGTGGGCCGGCTTGCGACGGTGGAAGGTGACGGTCAGCTGCGCCCTCAGGCTGCGCTCGCCAAGCGGAAGGCCGGTGTCGCCGACCAGGCCGCTGGGCACGTCGACGGCGACGACCCGCGCGGGGCCGGGCATGACCCGCGCCAGGCGATCGGCCTCGCCCTCCAGCGGACGCGACAATCCCGCGCCGAACAGGCAGTCGACATGGAGCGCCGCCGAGCCGGGCCGCGAGACCAGCGGCCCCGTCTCGCCCTTCCAGCGCGAGGCCGCCCACTGCGCCGCCGCGCTGGCCGGCGGCGCCAGCGCCTCGACCCGCACCGGCCAGCCGCGCCGGCGCAGATGCCGGGCGATCACATAGCCGTCGCCGCCGTTGTCGCCCGGTCCGCACCAGACCACCGTGGGACAGCGGG
The DNA here is from genome assembly GCF_004342605.1 of Caulobacter sp. BK020. Taxonomy (GTDB): domain Bacteria; phylum Pseudomonadota; class Alphaproteobacteria; order Caulobacterales; family Caulobacteraceae; genus Caulobacter. Next base: position 97,475 of record NZ_SLZL01000002.1, on the reverse strand, counting down.
CGTAACGCTCCCGGATGATGTCAGCCACCGCCCGGCCGGCCCGCTCCATCAGCACGATCGTCGGGGTCCCGGCCTCGGCGGCGGCCCGGTCCGCGGCGGTCATCTCGGCGACGGTCATGATCTGGCGCGGCATGGCGGCACCTCTTCCTGCAGGACCTGGATGGAGGCCTCCCGCCCCTTGTCGACCAGGATCGGCGCGCCGTCGACCAGATCGAACACCGTCCACCGCCTCCGCGGACGGCCGCGCGATCCCGTGGACACGGCTCGTCGGCCCGCGAAATATCTTCCCGACCCGGCACGGGACGCAGGATCTTCCTGCGACGCTTCCCACTGGCTGCGGGCGCCGCCGACCGCCGAAACGTTCGAACGCGCAAGAACCGCCCCCGCCTCGCCCGCGCCGATCGCCCCGTCGTTCGCCACAAAACTCAGCAGTTTTTGAATCGCCGACACATTTTCGGCCATTTCCATTAGGCGGCCCCGGCCCTCTTCAGCCACGAACGATGCGCCTTTCGCCCGGTTCTTCGCCTCTGGATCCGGCCTTTCGACGATCCCAAGCCGCCAATCGCCATCGACGAGGCGGTTTGGCCGCCCAAACGCGCACTGACCAATTCCGAGGCTTTAGATGCACAAATATTGAACAATGAGCCAAACTCGACAGGACTCGCACGATAAAGCGCGTCAGCCCGCTTGTGAGCCGGCGGGCCGGCGTGCTCCGTGCCGCTCAGTCAGCGGCGCCCGCGCCGTTTGGGCGTGAAAGAAGTCTGATGAAAAAGATCGAAGCCGTCATCAAGCCCTTCAAGCTGGATGAGGTCAAAGAGGCGCTTCAGGACATGGGCGTGCAGGGCATGACCGTGCTGGAAGCCAAGGGCTACGGCCGCCAGAAGGGCCATACCGAGCTCTATCGCGGCGCCGAGTACGTCGTCGACTTCCTCCCCAAGATCAAGGTCGAAGTCGTGGTCGAAGACAGCCAGTTGGAGCCCGCGCTCGAAGCCATCACCAACGCCGCCCGCACGGGCCGCATCGGCGACGGCAAGATTTTCGTGTCCGAGGTCACGGAAGTCGTCCGCATCCGCACCGGAGAAACCGGCCCGTCCGCCGTCTAGGCCCGGACCGCAACCGTTCAACGCTCAAAGGGGATAACTATGAGCACCGCCAAGCAGATCCTGGACCTGATCAAGGAAAAGGACGTCAAGTACGTCGACGTCCGCTTTACGGACGTTCGCGGCAAGCTGCAGCACGTGACCTTCGACATCGACCTGGTCGATGACGACTTCCTCAACGACGGCACCATGTTCGACGGCTCGTCGATCGCCGGCTGGAAGGCCATCAACGAGTCGGACATGAAGCTGCGTCCGGACCTGACCACCGCGATCATCGACCCGTTCTACCAGCAGACCACCCTGGCGCTGTTCTGCGACGTGGTGAACCCCGACACGGGCACCCCCTACAACCGCGACCCGCGCTCGATCGCCAAGAACGCCCTGGCCTACGTCAAGTCGTCGGGCATCGGCGACACCGTGTTCTTCGGTCCGGAAGCCGAATTCTTCATCTTCGACGACGTGCGCTGGAGCACCTCGTCGAGCAACACCAGCTACTCGTTCGACTCCGTCGAACTGCCGGGCAACTCGGCCAAGGAATATCCGGAAGGCAACATGGGCCACCGCCCGGGGCCGAAGGGCGGCTACTTCCCGGTCAACCCGGTCGACAGCTGCCAGGACCTGCGCGGCGAAATGCTGGCCGTCATGGGCGAGCTGGGCATGAAGCCGGAAAAGCACCACCACGAGGTGGCGCCGGCCCAGCACGAACTGGGCCTGAAGTTCGACACCATGGTCACCATGGCCGACCGGATGCAGCTGTATAAGTACGTGATCCACAACGTGGCCCACGCCTACGGCAAGACCGCCACCTTCATGGCCAAGCCGATGTTCGGCGACAACGGCTCGGGCATGCACGTGCACCAGTCGATCTGGCAGGACGGCAAGCCGCTGTTCGCCGGCGACAAGTACGCCGGCCTGTCGGACATGTGCCTGTGGTACATCGGCGGCATCATCAAGCACGCCAAGGCGATCAACGCGTTCTCGAACTCGACGACGAACTCGTACAAGCGCCTGGTGCCCGGCTATGAAGCCCCGGTGAAGCTGGCCTATTCGTCGCGCAACCGCTCGGCCTCGATCCGCATCCCGCACGTCGACTCGCCGAAGGCCAAGCGCATCGAAGCCCGCTTCCCCGACCCGATGGGCAACCCGTACCTGACCTTCGTCGCCCTGCTGATGGCCGGCCTGGACGGCATCAACAACAAGATCGATCCGGGCGCGGCCGCCGACAAGAACCTCTACGACCTGCCGCCCCGCGAGCAGAAGAAGATCCCGGAAGTCTGCGGCTCGCTGCGCGAAGCCCTGGAAAACCTGGACAAGGACCGCGCCTTCCTGAAGGCCGGCGGCGTCATGGACGACGACTTCATCGACAGCTACATCGAGCTGAAGATGGAAGAGGTGATGCGCCTGACGCTGCACCCGCACCCGGTCGAATTCGACATGTACTACAAGTGCTAAGCCTTAAGGCTTAGGACCAAGGACGAGGCCCGCGGAGCGATCCGCGGGCCTTTTTCTTGGTGTGCGGCTGGCAGGCGCGCCTGGGTCAAGGGGAGGTCGACAGGTCCGTCTCCAGGCGGACGCCCTCTTCTGCTTTTGGCCCTGAGCGGACTCTGTAAGCGCGGTGTGTCCTTCGAGGCGCGCTCAGGAGCGCGCACCTCAGGATGAGGAATTCAGTACCAAGCGCCTCATCCTGAGGCGCCCGCGCAGCGGGCCTCGAAGGACGCACGGCGCGTCTCAAACCCACCCGTTGAAAGACCGGGACGTCCGACATCAACCCCTTGCGGCCGCAGTATCCCGGTTGCGGGCGATGCGATGTCGCCTAACGTCTCGCCGCCCTCTGGATTTGGATTCACCGAGCAATGCCGGAAGCGATCACAACGCGCCGCCTCACCCGAGAGACCGCCGGGCTGCTCGAGAACATCGCGGACGAGGTTTTCGACGATGAAATCAGCGTTCAGCGGCTCAAGGCCTATCTGGAGTCGCCGGGACACCTGATGATCCTTGCGGTTTGCGGAAAGCAGGTCATCGGCCAGATCGCGGCCTATGTTCACCGCCATCCCGATCAAGCGTCGGACGTCTATATCGACAATCTGGGCGTGGCCCCGCCGTTCCAGCGGCGCGGCGTCGCGCGACGTCTCGTCGACGAGGTCCTGGCGTGGGGCAAAACGCTGGGATGTGACCAGGCGTGGGTGGTCACCGACCCCGAGAACCACGCCGCTCGCGCCCTCTACGAGGGCCGGGGCGCCGCGGCCGAGCCCATCGTGATGTTCTCCTACAAACTCTGACCCGCGCCGGCCAAACGGCCACTGATCTCAGCCAGGCCCCACGCCGCCGACCGGTACGGTCTCGAACCGATGCCCGAACCCCGCGATGATCGGCCGGGCCTTGGCGATGGCGGCCTGGACGGACGGCAGCTTCAGCGAGGCGACGTGGCTGTCCTTGTCGGTCCAGACCTCGGTGATCCACAGGGCGTCCGCGTCGGCCGCATCCTTGGCGACGATGTAGCTGAGGCAGCCGGGCATGGCGTCCGTGCTCTCCGACAGGATGGCGACCAGGTCGTCCCGCTTGCCGGGCGCGGCCTTCATCTGGCCGATCAGTCCGTACATCGCCTTGTCCTCCTCGGCGTGGGCCAGGGACGGCGCGGCCACCGCCGCCAGGGCCAGCCCGCCGGCCAGCAGCGCGCGCCGTTCGATATCAGATGAATGCGTCATGGATTCTCCCCGTCGCCAGTCTGCGCCAGCAGGGACCGGATCGTGTCAGCATCGGGCGAAGCCAGCGCCGCGCCAAGCCCCAGCAGGTGCAGGGCGTTGAAACACAGGGGCCGCCCGGCGGGACGGACGATCCGCACGCGGTCGCGCCAGCCGGCCGACGAGACCAGGTCCAGCGGCGCGATGATCGCCCCGCGGCCGGCGGCGCAGCTTTCCATGGCCTCCTCGATCTCGCCGGCATGGTCCAGCCGCCGCAGGGCGTCGGGCTGAGCGCCGAACACCGTCTCGAACCAGCGGCCGAACACGAACTCGTACTCGTCATAGGTGGCGAAGGTCGTCCGTGACAGGTCGGCGAGGTCCTCGGGAATCGCCATGCCGATCGGGACGGCCAGCACCAATTCCTCGCGGGCGACCGGCGCCGACTGCACCGGCGCGGCGACCACCGGCCGATAGGTGACGCCCAGGTCGACGGCGCCGGTCGCCACCGCCGACAGCACCGCCTCGTGGGCGCCGAACACCAGCTCGATCGGACGATCCGCCGGCAGGCCGGCGTACAGCCGAGGGGCCAGGCGATAGCGCCCGAAGGCCGAGACCACGGCCAGGCGCAGCGGGCGCAGGGCCGGGTCGGCGCGGCTCAGCCGCTCGCGCGTGCGCTCCACCTCGTCCAGGGCCCGGCCGACGGTCTCGAACAGGGCCTGGCCGGCGGCGGTCAGACGCAGGCCGCGCCCCACCCGGTCGAACAGCGGCCGGCCCATCTCGCGCTCGAAAGCTTTCAGGTCGTGGTGGACGGCCGGCGGCGACTTGCCCAGGCGCGGACTGGCGGCGGCGATACCGCCGGCCGCCGCCACCGCGTGGAACACCGCCGCCCGCCGCAGGTCGACATGTCGCATCGTTTCGAGATCCAGAACGAAGGCCGCTTCCATTCGAAATATTGCCGATCCGCGTTCGACGCTAGGTCTGGCCTCCGATCGAAGAGGACGCCGAAGGAGAGGTGCGGATGGCCTGGAGACACGCGGCCCTGGCGGCGTTGCTGGCGGCCGGTCTGGTCGGCGGTGCGGCCCAGGCCCGGACCGAACAGGCCGCCTTCCTGTTCACCTACGACATCGACCGAGGCCAGGAGGCCGCCTTCGAGGCCGGCTACGCCGCGCATCTGCAGTGGCACGCCGATCATCACGACACCCTGCCCTGGTTCGGCTGGACCGTGACCAGCGGCCCGCGCACCGGCCTGTTCGTCGACGGGACCTTCGGCGTGCCGTTCGCGGCGATGGACGCTCGTCCGGACCCGGCCGGCGACGGCGCCGACATGGCGGCTCGCGTCCTGCCCTACGCCAAGGCCCGCGCCTATTCGGCCCATGTCCTGTGGCCGGAGCCGAGCACGGTCCGCAGCCTGGAGGACCGTCAGCCCAGTCCTGTGGTCGACGTCTACACCCTGCGGGTCGCGCCCGGTGACGTCGCGGCCTTCGAGACCGCCCTGCTCGCCTCCGCCAAGACCGGCAAGGGCGACCTGGCCTGGACCTGGTACCGCCTGGCCGGCGGCGGCGAACTGGGCGGCTACATGGTCCTGGTCCCGCGCCGCGGCTGGGCCGAGCTGGCCGGCCGCCCCGCCGACCTGGCGGGACTGATCGCCGCCGCCTACGGATCAGGCCCGGACCAACGCCGAGCGGCGGCCCTGGCCCGAAGCGCCGAGGTCGAGACCTGGTCCTACAAGCCCAAGCTCAGCCGGATTCCCTAAGCCTTGCATTCCCCCTGGCTGGCGACGCTGGCGCCCTGGGCGGCGGCGTTGCAGGCGCTGGGATAGGTCTTGCCGTCGCAGCCGCAGACCGGGGCGTAGATCATCGTGCAGGCCTGGGGCGGCTTGCGGCAGGTTCCCGCGCCGTCGGCGACATGGCACTGGCCGTCCGGCTTCTGGCAGACCAGGCCCGAGGCGCATTGGAAGCCGGCGAAACCGCCGCACAGGCCGCCCTCCGCCACCGGCGTGCGGGCGTGCGACACCGGCGGATTGGGCGCCGGCTGGCCGCCGCCCGGGCTGGAGCAGCCCAGCAGCATCAGCACGGCAAGCGCGGAAAACAGGCGGCGCAGGGTCATGGGCCGGCTCCTTGTTGATCGACAATCCCAGATTGCCACGACCGCCGCGCGGCGGGCAAACGCCAAGCTCAGGGCGCGATCTTGGGCGGGACACAGGCTCCGTACATCTTGTCGAGACCGGCCAGGTATTCGGCCATCGGCTGCAGCCCCATCGCCGCCCGGCGCGCCTCCAAGCCTTCGGGGGCCTCCAGGTCCGACGGGACCGCGTACCTGCCGTCCTTGCAGGTCGTGCCCCGGGTGCCGTAGCGCTGCGGCCGCTTGTCCACGGTCGCCAGACGGTCGTAGAGCCGCGCATAGTCTTCAGGCCGGGCCTCGTCCTGGGCCGCCAGCGGCTCAAGCAAGGCAAGCACCTGACGCTGGAACGCCAGGTCGAACCCCGCATGGTTGACCAGGGTCACCGCCGCCGACGACGTTCGTTCGGAGGTCTCCGAGATCTTCGGCCAGCCGTGGGCGGCGATGATCGCCTTGAGCCGCTGCGTATGAAGCCTGTCCTGAGCCTCGATCAGAGCCCCGGCCGGTTTCAGGATTCCATCGCGCTGGTCCGGCGGCAGCTTGCTGGTCGCCTCCAGCATCGTCGTGCGCATGGCTTGGTCGACGGCGGCCATGCCGACGATGTCCTCGATGATCGCGGCCCGCGCGGCGACGGCCCGCACCCGCTCCACCGTGGGATCGCCCTGGGCCGACGCCGCCACGGCCGGCGCGCCCGCCAGGATCGTCAAGATCATCATGCAGATCGTTTTCACCGCGGCTCTCCCCAACCTCAAGCTGTCCCACCCTTCGAAGACAATCGGGCAGTTTCGCGGCGCGGCCACGCAACCCCTTTTCAGGGGACGGCGCAGAGCCCATACGAGGCGCTCCCGCCGAATCGACGCATGTTCCCCTAATGTCCTCCAAAGACGATCCCAACTTCTCGCTGTTCGGCGACGACGCCCTGGCCCCGGTTCCCGCCTCGCCCTTCCCGGCCCGCGAGCCGCATCCCGAGCCCGCGCCGCGCGCGGCCGCGCCCCCTCCTCCATCGGCCAAGCCCAGCGCCGCAACCCCGGCGTCCGACGGCTACGACGCCAGCTCGATCGAGGTCCTCGAGGGCCTGGAGCCCGTGCGCATGCGGCCGGGCATGTATATCGGCGGCACCGACGAGCGGGCCCTGCACCACCTGTTCGCCGAAGTGCTGGACAACTCGATGGACGAGGCCGTGGCCGGCTTTGCCAAGACCATCGAGGTCAAGCTCGACGCCGACGGCTACCTGTCGGTCAAGGACGACGGGCGAGGCATGCCTGTCGACGAGCACCCCAAGCATCCGGGCAAGTCGGCCCTGGAAGTGATCATGACCGTCCTGCACGCGGGCGGTAAGTTCAGCGGCAAGGCCTACGAGACCTCGGGCGGCCTGCACGGCGTCGGCGCCAGCGTCGTCAACGCCCTGTCGGAACTGGTCGAGGTCACCGTCTGGCGCGACGGCTTCGAGCATCGCCAGAGCTTCGCGCGCGGCAAGCCGCTGGGTCCGGTCGAGAAGATCCAGCCGTCCAAGAAGAAGGGCACCCAGGTGCGCTTCAAGCCCGACGACCAGATCTTCGGCGAGGGTTGCGGCTTCAAGCCGGCGCGCCTGTACCGCATGGCCCGCTCCAAGGCCTATCTGTTCCGCGGCGTGCAGATCAAATGGTCCTGCGATCCCTCGCGGATCCACGACCAGACCCCGCCCGAAGCCACCTTCCACTTCCCCAACGGCCTGGCCGACTTCCTGGCCGAGCGCACCAAGGGGCTGGAGATGGTCACCCCCGACAGCTTCTCCGGGCGCATCGAGCGCCAGGGCGAGGCCGGAGCCGTGGAATGGGCCATCGCCTGGACGCCGCGCGGCTTCGGCGAGCACGACGGCTTCATGCAGTCGTACTGCAACACCGTGCCGACCCCCGAGGGCGGCACCCACGAGAGCGGGCTGCGCGCCGCCCTGACCCGGGGCCTGAAGGCCTATGCCGAGCTGAAGGGCGAGAAGCGGGCGACGATCATCACCGCCGACGACGTGATCGCCCAGGCCGGCGCCCTGATCTCGGTGTTCATCAAGAACCCGGAATTCCAGGGCCAGACCAAGGAGAAGCTGTCCTCGACCGAGGCCCAGCGCTTTGTCGAGAACGCCCTGCGCGACCCGTTCGACCACTGGCTGACCGGCAGCCCCAAGGCCGCCCAGGCCCTGCTGGAGTTCGTGATCGAGCGGGCCGAAGAGCGCCTCAAGCGCCGCAAGGACAAGGAAGTCCAGCGCGCCAGCGCGACCCGCAAGCTGCGCCTGCCGGGCAAGCTGGCCGACTGCGCGGCCGGGGCCGTGGACGGCGCGGAGCTGTTCATCGTCGAGGGCGACTCGGCCGGCGGCTCGGCCAAGCAGGCCCGCAACCGCAAGAACCAGGCGATCCTGCCCCTGCGCGGCAAGATCCTCAACGTGGCCTCGGCCAGCGGCGAGAAATTCACGGCCAACAAGGAACTCAGCGACCTGATGCTGGCCCTGGGGGCCCAGGGCGGCAATCGGTACAAGGAAGAGGATCTGCGCTATGAGCGGATCATCATCATGACCGACGCCGATGTCGATGGCGCCCACATCGCCAGCCTGCTGATCACCTTCTTCTATCGCACCATGCCCGAGCTGATCCGCCAGGGGCACCTGTTCCTGGCCCTGCCGCCGCTGTACCGCATCAGCCACGGCGGCAAGAGCGCCTACGCCCGCGACGACGCCCACAAGGACGAGTTGCTGGCCACGGTGTTCAAGGGCAAGAAGCCCGAGATCGGCCGCTTCAAGGGCCTGGGCGAGATGATGGCCTCCCAGCTGAAGGAGACCACCATGGACCCGGCGGTGCGGACCCTGGCCAAGATCACCCTGCCCCGCTCGGAAGACGCGGTCGAGGCCCTGGTCGAGACCCTGATGGGCCGCAAGCCGGAGCTGCGCTTCCGCTTCATCCAGGAAAACGCCGAGTTCGCGGCCGACGACCTGGACCTCTAGGCCCGCGCCTTCCCGCCCCGGTCCGCGGCGGCGGGAAGGCCGCTCCACGGCCCCGCGAACCCGACCTATCAAAGAATCTGACATTTCACATTGGCGGCGCTCAACCCAGGCTAACCGCCCAAATGAATTCGGCTTTTGGCGATCGACAATGTCGATTTCGCTCGATTTTTGACCGATTTGTCGACCTTTTTTGCTTTTCCTGGGCGCTATTTGGGCAGATGCAGGATGACGAAGCTTGATTTCGAGCCGTTCCGTCCACGGATCCGGCCCGGGATCACGCCGAGCGGCGCCCCAAGACGCCGCCGAAGTCAGGAAAGTCGCCATGAAGATCGTTCTCGCCTCCACCCTCGCCGTCCTGGCCCTGGCCGCCGCGCCCTTCGCGGTCGCCGCCCCCGCCGGCGTGGAAACCGTCAGCATTCCGGTGTCCAAGGCCCGGCTGGACCTCGACAATCCCCGCGACGCCAAGGTGCTGATGCGCCGCATCGACACCGCCGCCATGCAAGCCTGCGGCGCCGACAGCCACAGCTTCGTCGAACTCAAGCGCGTCGTGGCCGCCTCCGCCTGCCATCGCGACGCCGTCGCCGGCGCCATGAGCCAGCTGAACAGCAACCAGGCCGCCCTGACCGTCACCGGCGTTCGCGGCCGATAGGTTTCTTCCCCGCCCGCGGGAAGGTCGGCCAAGCGCCCGGGGCCTGGCTCCGGGCGTTTTGCGTTGCGGGTTTCCCGCCGTGCGACGCGCGGCCAATTTGCCGCGCCGCAGCATTCTTTGCCCGGCGCCCTTGCTTTTCGGACGATTTTGGCCTCCTTAGGCCGCCCATCGGACCGTGTTTCGGCGCGCCTCATCGGCATCCCGGCGAAAAAGGTCTATTCTCTGAAGATATTGACCAAGAACACGGTCCATTTGGGGGTCGTATTTGGTCGTGGTGCGGGCCGCGCGCGTTTGTGTGTGCGCCGTCCGCTTGAAACGAACTGGACCCGCATGCCCTTCCCCGCCTCCCACCCCGCTCTTGAGCGGGCTCTTGCCGCTCAAGGCTATCTCGAGCCCACCCCCGTCCAGGCCGCCGTGCTGGAAGCCGGCGCCGAGGGCCGCGACCTGCTGGTCAGCGCCCAGACCGGCTCGGGCAAGACCGTGGCCTTCGGCCTGGCCGCCGCCCCCACCCTGCTGGGCGAGGCCGAGAAGTTCGACCGCGCCGGCGCACCCATGTGCCTGGTCATCGCCCCGACCCGCGAACTGGCCATCCAGGTCAATCGCGAGCTGACCTGGCTCTATGCCGAGGCCGGCGCCGTGGTCGTCAACTGCGTGGGCGGCATGGACGCCCGCCGCGAGCAGCGCGCCCTGAACTACGGCGCCCACATCGTGGTCGGCACCCCCGGCCGCCTGCGCGACCACATCGAGCGCGGCCACCTGGACCTGTCGGAGCTGAAGGTCGCCGTCCTCGACGAGGCCGACGAGATGCTGGACATGGGCTTCCGCGAGGACCTGGAATTCATCCTCGACGCCGCGCCCAAGGAACGCCGCACCCTGCTGTTCTCGGCCACCCTGGCCCGCGACATCATCGCCCTGGCCCGCAACTACCAGGACGACGCCCTGCGGATCGACACGATCGGCCGGAACGAACCGCACCGCGACATCGAGTACCGCGCCGTGCGCGTGGCCCCCAACGAGGTCGAGCACGCGGTCGTCAACCTGCTGCGCTATTTCGAAAGCCCCGGGGCCCTGGTGTTCGCCAACACCCGCGAGAGCGTCCGCTCGCTGCACGCCAAGCTGCGCGAGCGCGGCTTCGCGGTGGTGGGCCTGTCGGGCGAACTGAGCCAGCGTGAACGCGCCGACGCCCTGCAGGCCCTGCGCGACGGCCACGCCCGCGTCTGCGTCGCCACCGACGTCGCCGCCCGCGGCCTGGACCTGCCCGACCTCGGCCTGGTCATCCATGCCGAACTGCCGGTCAACAAGGCCACCCTGCTGCACCGTTCGGGCCGCACCGGCCGGGCCGGCAAGAAGGGCGTCAGCGCCCTGGTCGTGCCCTACACCCGCCGCCGCAAGGCCGAGCAGCTGCTGATGGCCGCCGGCGTCGAGGGTCAGTGGGGCGGCGCTCCGACCGCCGACGAGATCCGCGCCAAGGACCAGGAACGCCTGCTGGACGACCCGATCTTCGCCGAACCCTCCAACGAGGACGACGCCGGCCTGGTCGCGGCCATGCTGGAGAAGCGCACGCCGCAAGAGCTGGCCGCCGCCCTGATCCGCGCCCGCCGCGCCAAGCTGCCGGCCCCGGAAGAGATCTATGACGACCCGCGCCACGGCGCCGATCCCGGCCCGCGCGCCCGCGGCGAGCGTTCCAACGATCGCGGCGATCGTTTCGCCGACCGCGACTTCGCGCCTCGCGGCGACTTCGGAGACCGTCCGGAACGCGAACCGCGCGCCGACATGACCAACTCGGCCTGGTTCCGCCTCAACACCGGCCGCCGCAACAACGCCGACCCCAAGTGGCTGATTCCGCTGATCTGCCGCCTGGGCCATATCACCAAGAAGGACATCGGCTCGATCCGGATCTTCGACTACGACACCAAGTTCGAGATCTCGGCCGAGGCGGAAGTGAAGTTCGGGGCCGCCGTCCAGGCCACCGTGCGCGACGACGTGACCATCACCCCGACCACGGCCCCGGCCGCCCGGGACGCGGGTCCCCGCAAGGAGTATGCGCCGCGTCCGCCGCGCGACGACCGCGACGCGCCGCGCCGCGACTTCAAGCCCCGCGCGCCGCGGGAAGGCGCTCAAGGCGACGACGGCTTCAGCAGCGCCAAGCCCTATGCGCGCGGCGAAGAGCCCAAGCGCGACTACAAGCCGCGTGATCGCGACGAGGCCCCCAAGCGCGATTTCAAGGGCCCAAAGCGCGAGTTCCAGCCGCGCGACGAGGCCCCGCGCGCCCGCGCCGAGGCGGCTCCCGCTCCGCGTCGCGCCCCGCGCGGCGAGCGCGAGAGCGTGCCCTACGATCCAGCCGCTGCGTCGGAAAAGCCGTTCCGCAAACCGCGCGCCAACGCCGACGCCGGTCCGGCCAAGCCGTTCAAGGGCCCCAAGCCCTTCAAGGCCAAGGGTTCGTTCGGCGATAAGCCGGCGTTCGGCGCCAAACCCGCCTTCGGCAAGAAGCCGAGCAAGGCGCCGTTCAAGAAGAAGTAGTGGGTGTTGAGGGGGTGATCACTTGCCCCCTACGGATCGCTTCGCGATCGTCTTCCCCCAAAGGGGGAAGAGCCATCCCGTTGGGCTCCGCCCCCAATGGGGGCGGACAGGCGGCGAAGCCGCCAGGTGGGGGCAAGTAGGCGGGTTCTAGAGGCGATATGGGAATCGCAAGACTTGCTCTAGATTTTTGTTTTCGCATCGCTTTTGCGGAAAACCGGCGTCCACTTTTCCGCGCGATGCTCTAAACCGCCTGCCCCGCGCACCAGCCCGACACCCAGGCCCACTGGAAATTGTAGCCGCCCAGCCAGCCGGTGACGTCCACCACCTCGCCGATGAAATAGAGGCCCGGCGCCGCCTTGGCCTCCAGGGTTCGCGAGTCCAGGCCGTCGGTGTCGACCCCGCCCAGGGTCACTTCCGCCGTCCGGTAGCCTTCCGAACCCACCGGCTTGAACGTCCAGGCGTTGACGGTCGCCGCCACCCCGCGCAGCAGCACGTCCGAACAGTCGGCCATGTTGCCGTAGGCGCCGGCGTCCTCGGCGATCAGCTGGGCCAGGCGCTTGGGCAGCATCTCGCCCAGCACGGTCGACAAGGCCCGCTTGGGCGTAGCCGTGCGGGCGGTTCGCAGCGCCTGGAACACGTCGACGCCCGGCGCCATGTCGACGCTGATCTCGCCGCCCTCGCGCCAGTAGGACGAGATCTGCAGGATCGCCGGACCGGACAGGCCGCGATGGGTGAACAGCATGGCCTCGGCGAATTTCGTCTTGCCGCTGGACACCACCGCGTCCAGGGCCACGCCCGACAGAGGGGCCAGGCGCTCCAGGGTCTTGACCTCAAAGGTCAGGGGCACGAGCGCGGGCCGGGTCTCGACGATGTTCAGCCCGAACTGCTGGGCGATCTCGTAGCCCAGACCGGTCGCGCCCATCTTCGGGATCGACTTGCCGCCGGTGGCGACTACGACCGAGCGACAGCCGACCGGGCCGTTGGAGAGGTTGACGCGCCAGCCCTCCCCGTCCCTGGCGACGCCCTTGACCTGCGTCTCCAGGCGCAGGGTGACGCCGGCCTGGTCCATCTCGGTCAGCAGCATCTCGATGACCTGCCTGGCCGAACCGTCGCAGAACAGCTGGCCCAGGGTCTTCTCGTGGAAGGCGATGTTGTAGCGCTGGACCAGGGCGATGAAGTCGGCGGGGCGATAGCGGCGCAGGGCCGAGACGCAGAACTTGGGATTGGCCGACAAGAAGTTGGCCGGCGCCGTGTTGACGTTGGTGAAGTTGCAGCGCCCGCCGCCGCTGATGCGGATCTTCTCGCCGGGGGCCTTGGCGTGGTCGATGACCAGCACTTTGCGGCCGCGCTTGCCCGCCTCGATGGCGCACATCATGCCGGCCGCGCCGGCGCCCAGCACCACGACGTCGAAATCTTCCAAGGCCCTGGCCCTCTCTCTTGAGCGGCGTATCGACAGGAGGGCGGCGGGGAAGTCAATGCGGGCGGGTGTTCACCCCGGCGTCGGCGCGTTGAGCACGAACACGCCGATGCCGATCAGCAGCAGGACCAGGACGCACCAGATCGCCACCGCGATCCAGCGAACCCTGGCCAGGCGCCGGACGAACAACATCTAGCCGGCCCGGTGGGCGGCGGCGCCCTGCGGAGCGCGGCGGACGGCCACGGCCAGCGACGGCGCCTTGGTCGAGATCCTGAGGTCGTCCAGTCCCATGGCCTCCCCTCGTCGAGCCTTCCGCGGGGCGATACGGCTCGATCTACTTGGCGAGAATGGTCCGCCCAGGCGCGTGAAAGTCGCGTTAACGGGGCGGGAACAGCCAGGGCAACCCGGACTTGGCGGACGGGTCGTAGATCGTGCTGTGATGCTCGTTCGGCATGGGCTCATAACGCCAGGCCAGGCCCTTGGGCGGGGCGGCCTTGAGCGCCGCGACCGCGCGGTCGACGCCCGCCTGCATCGTCGTGCCCTCGTCGCCGATCGACAGGTACAGGCGACGTCCCTTGAACCCTCCCTGGTTCAGCAGGGTCGAGGCTTGGCGCGACAGGCTCTGGTCGTCCCACCACAGGCTGGGGCTGGCGGCCAGATAGGCGTCGAAGGCCTCAGGCTCGCGCAGGAAGGTCTCGACCACGAACAGGCCGGCCAGGGACTCGCCGATCAGTCCGCTTTCGCCGCTTGTGCGATAGCGGGCCTTCACCCACGGCCGCAACTCGTCCACCAGGAAACGGCGATAGGCCGCGGAGCCGCCGGAGGTGGGCAGCAGCTCGCGATCCTTGGCGAAGGTCGCCGGGTGGGTCAGGTCGTGCTTGCGGTCGACGCCCTCGATCCCGACCACGATCATCGGGGCCAGGGTTCCCGCCGCCACCATCTGCGAGACGAAGTCGGTGATTTTGGGGAAATCCTCCTGCACCGTGCCGCCGTCCAGCAGGTAGAGCACCGGGAACCGCCGCCTCGATCCCGCATAGCCTGGCGGCAAAGCGATATTGACCCGGCGCTGGTCGCCCAGCACGCGGCTGTCGACCATGAAGGTTCCGTCGGGCGTGACCGCGCGGGCCCCGGCCGGGGCGAAGGCGGGAACGGCGGCGGTGGCGGCCGTGGCGGCCAGGAATCGTCTGCGATGCATCGGTCCAGGCTCGACCATGGAACGGGCGTCGCCAAGACCTCTTCGCCGCGGAGCGGCCACGCCGCTTGACGCCAGCGCCTGGGGCGCTAGGAACCCTGCCCCTCCTCCGGCCCAGGCTCCCCCATGACGTCCGTTCCGCAAACGACGATCGGAATCGATTTCGGCACGACCAACACCGTGGTCTCGATGACCCATGGCGACGGCCCGGCCACGCTGGTCAGGTTCCCGACAGCGGGCGGCGAGATCTTCGCCTTCCGCTCGGCCCTGAGCTTCCACGCGGTGATGGGCGCCAACGGCCGGCCGAACCAGTTGGTGACCGAGGCCGGTCCCTGGGCGATCGAGGCCTATGTCGAGGACCCGCTGGAGACCCGCTTCATCCAGTCGTTCAAGACGTTCGCCGCCAGCGCCGCCTTCACCGAGACCAAAATCCTCAACAAGCGCTACCTGTTCGAGGACCTGCTGGCCGATTTCCTGCTGAAGCTGAAGACCCACGGCGGGCCGGCCATGGAGACCCTGCCGCCGCGGGTGATCGTCGGACGTCCGGTGACCTTCGCCGGCGGCAATCCCGACGAGGCCCTGGCCCTGGCGCGCTACGAGGCGGGCTTCCGGCGACTGGGCTTCACCGACATCCGCTACGCCTACGAGCCGGTCGGGGCGGCGTTCTTCTTCGCCCGCCAGCTGAAGCAGGACGCCACGGTGCTGGTCGCCGACTTCGGCGGCGGCACCAGCGACTTCTCGATCGTGCGGTTCGAAAGAGACGCCGGCCGGCTGCGCTCCACCGCCCTGGCGCGGTCGGGGGTCGGCGTGGCCGGCGACGCCTTCGACTACCGGATCATCGACCAGCTGGTGTCGCCCGAACTGGGCAAGGGCAGCCTCTACAAGGCCTTCGACAACCGCCTGCCGATCCCCCAGCGCTACTACACCGCCTTCGCCCGCTGGGACCAGTTGGCCCTGCTGCGCGCCTCCAAGGACATGCGCGACATCCGGGCCCTGGAGCGCACCGCGCTCGAACCCGAGAAGATCGCCCGCCTGATCGAGGTGCTGGACGACAACCATGGCTATGCCCTCTACCGCGCGGTTTCCGCCTTGAAGGAGGCGCTGTCGAGCCAGGACGAGGCGACGTTCCGCTTCGAGGCCGGATCGGTGCTGATCGAGAAGACCGTCCGCCGCACCGACTTCGAGGGCTGGATCGCCCCGGAGCTGAAGGCCATCGAGACCGCCGTCGACCAGGCCCTGGAGCGCTCGGGCCTGGGTCCCGACGGCGTCGACCGGGTGTTCCTCACCGGCGGCAGTTCGTTCGTGCCGGCCGTCCGCCAGATCTTCCTGCGCCGGTTCGGGGCCGCGAAGATCGAGAGCGGCGGCGAGTTCGAATCCATCGCCTCGGGCCTGGCCCTGATCGGCCGCGAGCCCGACCTGGACCTGTGGAGCGAGAAGGCCAGGCTTCCCGCCTGACGACGGCCGCTTACGGCGCGCCAAAAAGCCGCCGCTGCGGAAATCCTTTCCGGTTCTCCTCGCTCGGCGACGTCTGCTCCATAGTGGAGCTTGCAGGCTCGCGGTTCGTCCGCGCCCGACGCGCCATCACGTCGAGGTCGGGGAACGGCAGGAATGGGCGACGGAGCGCGCACGATTGTCATCGTGCTGCATGACCTGCCTCTAGGCGGGTCTGAACGGATTGCGGTGCGGTTGGCCAATCGCTGGGCCGCGATGGGCCGAAAGGTCACCCTGTTCTGCGGATTACGTGAAGGGCCCCTGACCCCGCTGATCGACGCCCAGGTCCAGGTGGTCGAGGCCGATCCGCCCCTTCCGCGCGGCCCCGGCTCGCGCAAGGCCCTCGGACGAGCCGCAGCGGCCTATGTGGCCCAGCACCGACCCGACATCCTGTTCGCGCCGGGCAACTATCACTGGCCGATCCTGCCCGCCATCGACGCCCTGCCGGCCGAGCACAAGCCCGGCGTGGTCGCCCAGATCGGCACGCCGCTCTACCGCCATGGCCGCGGCGCCCTGGCCCAGATCCCCTACAATCTGCGGACCCGCCGGCAGTTTCGCGGCGTCGACCAGGCCATCTCGCTGTCGGACAGCATGACCGAGGACGCCAACCGCGTGCTGGGGCGGCGCATCACCCAGCGCATCGCCCTGCCCGCCCTCGACGACGACGACCACGCCTTCACCCCGCCGCCCGAAGGCAAGCTGATCCTCGCGGCGGGGCGACTGGTCGCGGAAAAGGGCTTCGACCTCGCCCTGCGCGCCTTCGCCCGGCTGGATGATCCCGACGCCCGGCTGGTGATCGTCGGCGAAGGCGAGCGCCGGGCCGAGCTGGAGGCCCTGGCGGTCGAGCTGGGCGTCGCCGAGCGGGTCAGCCTGCCCGGCTATGTCCCCGACGTCCGGCCGTGGCTGGAGCGGGCCCGGACCTTCCTGCTGACCTCGTGGTACGAGGGCTATGCGGCGGTGATCGTCGAGGCCCTGGGCGCGGGCCGTCCGGTGGTCAGCACCGACTGCACCCCGGCCGCCCGCGAGCTGCTGGGCGACGACGGCGCCGGTCGTGTCGCCGCGATCGGCGATGTCGAGGGCCTGGCCGAAGGCCTGCGGCAAGTGCTGAACGCTCCGCCCCCGGATCCGGCGGCCCTGGCCCGATCAGTGGCGGGCTATCGGATAGGACCGATCGCCGAGGCCTATCTGCAGGTGTTCGACGCCGTCGTCGCCCGGCAGGCCGGTTCGGTCGCGATCAAGCGGTTCGCGCCCTTCTCGGGACGTGCTTTTTCCATTCTCGCCGGACGTCCAGCGCCAGCGAGCGCGGCGAGACTTCGAAGCGCTTGGCGTCGATCAGCGTGACCGGGCCGGCCGCCGACAGCGTGTGGAACCCGTCGGTCAGGCGGCCGAAACTGGGCGGCGGAAGGATCGGTTCGTCGGCCTGCGCCTCGAAGCGGTCCGGCGTCAGGGTGGTGACCCGCAGCGCGCGGATGGCGCCGCCATAGGTCCGCCGGCAGTCCTGCATCGGCAGCACGATCGCGCCGTCGATAACCAGCGGCGTGCCGCCCGGCCGCGAGCTGGAGGGGTCGAAGCGCACGGGATTGCCGACGTGCGGCGTCCAGGGGCCGGTGATCGCCTCGGCCCAGGCCACGTGCAGGGCGCTGACCTTCTCGGCCTTGGTCGTGGCCGGGGTGTAGAACAGCCACCACAGGCCGTCGTGGAACACCGGGGTGGCGTCGATGGCCACCTGGTCCAGTTCGATCGCCTTGGCCGGCGCCCATTTCGTCGGGAAGTCCACGGCGCGGTACAGGGTCAGTCGCCCGGACTTGTGCGCCTCGGGCAGCATGTAGGTCTCGCCGTCCGCCTCGATGACGAAGGGGTACGACAGGTGCCAGGGCTCCTTCAGCGCCGGCTGGCGGTCCAGCAGGTTCAGGTCGGCGTCGAAGGTCAGCACCTCGATGGCGCCCACCCGGTCGCGATAGTCATAGATCTCGACGAAGACGTAGAGGCGGCCGCTCCGCCAGACGCCCATCGGGTCGGCCAGGAAGCACAGCGGGCCGGGATCGGGAATCCAGGACACCGGGTGCTCGGCCAACGCGCCGGGCCTCAGCAGCTCCGCCATCGGCGCGCGGACCAGGCCGACACGCCACATGTCCTTCACCAGGCCCAAGGCTCAGTTCACCTGGCTGGCGAACCGGGCCAGGGCCTCGCGGGCGCAGGCGTCGGCCGTCTCGTGGGAGGTGTCGGCCACGGCCAGCCCGCCCACCAGCCGGCCGTCCTTGTGCAGCGGCAGCGACCCGCCGTGCGGGTTCAGCCGCTCGGGCTCGGCCTTGATCAGGGCGGCGAAGGCGGGATCGGCCTTCTCGCGCGGCTCCATGACGCTGCCTGGCGCGTCGAACTGGACGGCGGTGGCGGCCTTGCGCGGGGCGGCGACCGGCGGCTTGGGGCTGGCGGGGGCGCGCAGCACGACCAGCGGATTGCCCTTGCCGTCGACCACGCTGGCGCTGACCGCCGCGCCCTTGGCGGCGCAGGCGTCGATGGCGGCCCGGGCCAGGTCGATGGACAGCGGCAGGTCGAGGGCGGAGGGAGCCTGGGCGAAGGCCGCCATCGGCGTCGCCGCTACCAAGATCGCCAGCATCAGGGTCCGCATTGCCGCCGCCTCCGCGCGTCCCGACGAACGCAGGACCCAAGCCGAGCTTGAAGTAACGCGCGTGGGCCGATCAGCCAAGACCACGCGACGATCCGGGACTGGGACGCGGGTTCGGAGTTTGCGGCGGTCCCGGTCTTCGCCACGGCTGTCCGGTTGAAGGGCCCGGGCATATCGGGCTTCCAACGCCGGTGCGGAAACCCTCGTCCTTCGAAAGCTCAGGATGAGGGTTTCTGCTGAACCGTCGTCAAATTCGTCCTCATCCTGAGCCTGCCGAAGGACGAGGACGATCCACGGCGTTGGCCGAAAACAGGAGCGATCGCCCTCCCCGCCCCTAGCCCTTGTGGGCCAGCGCCGCCTGGGCCGCCGCCAGGCGGGCGATCGGCACGCGGTAGGGCGAGCAGGACACGTAGTCCAGGCCGACGCTCTCGCAGAAGGTGATCGAGGCGGGGTCGCCGCCGTGCTCACCGCAGATGCCAAGCTTGACGTCCGGACGGGCCGCGCGACCGCGCTCGGCGGCGATGCGGATCAGGTCGCCGACGCCTTCCTGGTCCAGCGACACGAAGGGGTCCTTGTCGAAGATGCCCTTGTCGATATAGGCGCCCAGGAACTTGCCGGCGTCGTCGCGGCTGATGCCGAAGGTCGTCTGGGTCAGGTCGTTGGTGCCGAAGCTGAAGAACGCGGCGTTGGCGGCCAGGTCGCCGGCTCGCAGGGCGGCGCGCGGCAGCTCGACCATGGTGCCGACCGTGTACTGAAGATCCACGCCCTGCTCTTCCAGCACCGCCCTGGCGGTGCGGTCGGTCAGGTCGCGCAGGTACTTCATCTCCTCGCCCTTGGTGACCAGCGGGTGCATGATTTCCGGCACCGGCGCGGCCTTGCCCGACTTGGCGATCTCGCAGGCGGCCTCGACGATGGCCCGCACCTGCATCTCGTAGATCTCGGGATAGGACACGCCCAGGCGGCAGCCGCGGTGGCCGAGCATCGGGTTGGTCTCGTGCAGCTCCTTGGCCCGGCGCAGCAGCTTGTCGGCGTCCAGGCCGGTAGCCTCGGCGACGGCCGCCACGTCTTCCTCCGTGTGCGGCAGGAACTCGTGCAGCGGCGGGTCGAGCAGGCGGATGGTGACCGGCAGGCCTTCCATGATCGTGAACAGCTCGACGAAGTCGGCCTTCTGGAACGGCGCGATCTTGGCCAGGGCGGCGCGGCGGCCGGCCTCGTCGTCGGCCAGGATCATCTCGCGCACGGCGGCGATCCGCGTGTCGTCGAAGAACATGTGCTCGGTGCGGCACAGGCCGATGCCCTCGGCGCCGAACTGGCGGGCGGTCTTGGCGTCGAGCGGGGTTTCGGCGTTAGCGCGGACCTTCAGGCGGCGGACCTCGTCGGCCCAGCCCATCAGGGTGGCGAAGTCGCCGGTCAGCTCGGGCTCGATCATCTTGGGCGAACCGGCCAGGATCTCGCCGGTCGAGCCGTCGATGGTGATGGTCTCGCCGGCCTTGAACTCGCGGCCGCGCACCCGGAACAGGCCTTCCTTGGGGAAGATGGCCACGTCGCCCGCGCCGCTGACGCAGGCCCGGCCCATGCCGCGCGCCACGACGGCGGCGTGGCTGGTCATGCCGCCCCGGGCGGTGATGATGCCGCGCGCGGCGTGCATGCCGTGGATGTCCTCGGGCGACGTCTCCTCGCGCACCAGGATCACCGCTTCGCCGGCGGCGGCGGCCTTTTCGGCCGCGTCGCTGTCGAAGACGATCTTGCCCGTGGCCGCGCCGGGCGAGGCCGGCAGGCCCTTGGCGATCAGCTCGCGATGGGCGGTGGGATCGATGGTCGGGTGCAGCAGCTGGTCCAGCGAGGCCGGCTCGACTCGGCCGATGGCTTCCTCGCGGCTGATCACGCCCTCGGCGGCCATATCGACGGCGATCTTCAGGGCCGCCTTGGCCGTGCGCTTGCCGCTGCGGGTCTGCAGCATGTAGAGCTTGCCCTGCTCGACCGTGAACTCGATGTCCTGCATGTCGCGGTAGTGGCGCTCCAGCGTCTCGACCACCGTCTTGAACTGCTGGAACACCTGCGGCATCGCCTCTTCCATCGACGGCGCGGTGTCGCCCATCTCCTCGCGGGCCGCCTTGGTCAGGGATTGCGGCGTGCGGATGCCGGCCACCACGTCCTCGCCCTGGGCGTTGATCAGGAACTCGCCGTACAGCCGGCCGTCGCCGGTCGACGGGTTGCGGGTGAACGCCACGCCGGTCGCCGAGGTCTCGCCCATATTGCCGAACACCATCGACTGGATGTTGACGGCGGTGCCCCAGGCCTCGGGGATGTCGTGCATGCGGCGATAGAACTTGGCCCGGTCGTTCATCCAGCTGGCGAACACCGCGCCGATCGCGCCCCACAGCTGCTCCTGGGCGTCCTGCGGGAAGGGTTTGCCCAGGGCCTCGCGCACGGCGGCCTTGTAGTCGCCGATCACCGCGGCCCAGTCGTCGGCGGTCAGGGCGGTGTCGACGCTGACGTCCAGCCGGTCCTTATGATCGTCGAGGATCTCCTCGAACATGTGGTGCTCCAGGTCGAGCACGACGTTCGAGTACATCTGGATGAAGCGGCGGTAGCTGTCATAGGCGAAGCGGCGGTCGCCCGACAGCTGGGCCAGGCCCTCGACGGTCTCGTCGTTGAGGCCCAGGTTCAGGACGGTGTCCATCATGCCCGGCATCGAGGCCCGCGCGCCCGAGCGCACCGAGACCAGCAGCGGGTTCTTGACGTCGCCGAACGCCTTGCCGGTGAGCTTTTCCACGGTCGCCAGGCCGTCGGCGACCTGCTGGGCTAGCTCGGCCGGGTATTGCTTGCCGTTGGCGTAGTAGTGGACGCAGGCCTCGGTGGTCACCGTAAAGCCCGGCGGCACCGGCAGGCCCAGGGACGACATCTCGGCGAGATTGGCGCCCTTGCCCCCCAGCAGGTTCTTCATCTTGGCGTCGCCGTCGGCGCCGCCTCCCCCGAACGAATAGACCCACTGCGTCTTGGTCAGCGTATC
Organism: Caulobacter sp. BK020; assembly: GCF_004342605.1. Lineage (GTDB taxonomy): Bacteria > Pseudomonadota > Alphaproteobacteria > Caulobacterales > Caulobacteraceae > Caulobacter. Next base: position 75,700 of record NZ_SLZL01000002.1, on the reverse strand, counting down.
AACCGGCATTTCTTGTTCACCCTGCGATAGTGAAAAGCCGGCGGCTCTCTGATGGAACCGTCCTGGCCTGGGACAACGAGCTTAACGCTCATCCCGCACTGCAATATCCGGGCGTTCAGTAGCACCTTGTCAAAGAAGCCGTCCACCGACGGTTTTCACTTCGCAGTCTAAAGCGAAAATTCGGCAAATTCTTCCAATGACAACGTTGTCCTGTTCGAGATTTACGCGAACGAGCGGGCGCGTGAAGACCGCCCCGAGTCTTGAGACCGGCGACACGAGCGCCACCTCGCCATGGTGAAGCTCGACGGCGGACCGTTCTAGAACAGGTCGATGGTCATCCGCAGCGCCATCACGACCACCGTCCGGGCGTCCTGGTCGCCGCCGGCGCGACGGATCACCTGCAGGTCGGGCTGAAGGGCGACGTGCGGCGCCACCTTGTCGGAATAGGTGATCTCGACGCTGGATTCGGCCCGGGCCGGGTTCAGGCCCGCGTCCAGGGTGTTGGCGCGCTGCTTGGACGACAGCCGCCCCTGCTCCGCCCCGATCGAGAACGCGCTGTCGGGACGCGAGGCGAAGACCCGCTCCACCAGCACCCCCGCCTGCCAGCCCGAGCTGAACGGCGTGGTGTCGCCGTCCGAGAAGCCCAGGCGGGCGAAGCCGCGCACCGACCGTCCCGCCTCGCCGCCGTCCACGAACGGATATTCCGCCAGCAGATAACCGCCCCGCGCCTTGCTCAGGGCCGGGTCGCCTTGGGCGTCCAGGGTCCGCAGGTCCGGCTGGCGGTCGGTATAGAACCAGCCGCCGGCCGCCAGCCGCCAGCTGTCGCCCAGCCCGGCCTCTCCGATCACCAGGGCGCCGTTGTCGAACTTCGTCGACGGCCCCTCGGGATCTCCCAGCGTGCCGGCGTGGGCGTTGAGCACCGCGGCCTGGGCGTAGCGCCCCTGCCCGCCCTGGAGCTTCACCCGAACCGCCAGGGCGGTGGACGGGAAGATCGACGGACCGTTAGGGCCGGTGGACGCGAACTCCGAACCGATGCCGAACGGCGGCGCCAGCAGCAGACCCGAGGCCTCGGTGGCGTAGAACTCGCTGTTGAGGTCGTAGAGCCCGGCCAGGGCCGAGCCGCGCTCGCCGGCGAAGCCGGCCTGCAGCCACAGCTCATAGAGCCGAGCCCGAGGCCGCCCGACCTCGATATTGTCCACGCCCTGCAGCGTGCCGGCCAGGTCGTTGGGCATGCCGCCGCTGTTATTGAGCAGGTAGCCGTGCACCGTGGCCCCGCGCCAGCCGACCAGCTTCTCCAGGTCGCCGTCGACGATCACGTCGAGATTGTCCAGGGCCCGACCGGAGTGCGCGATCCCGCCGCGCACCGTGCCGGCGACGTCCGCCGTATAGGTGACCTCGTGGGTCCAGGCGCCGGGTTCCGGCTCGGCCTGGGCCGAGGCGGTGGATCCGGCGGCGGCGGCGATTGCGAACGCCGCGCATGAACAAATTGATTTAAGCGAAGTCATGGTCCTGCCCCGTCAACACGCAGACAAGTACCGACGGCGCTTGAAGCACCTCTTAAAGTTCTCGAGGCGCGGCCTTTTGCCTCAGTTCGGTATTTCCAGGCCCAGAACACGAACGACAAGGGCGTCGTTAACCCCGTTGCCGGAAGGTGAAAGGATCTGGACGGACTCAAGGGCTCGGAAATGCTTCGGACGATCAATCACAAGGTGATGGGCGCAGGCGCGGCCGTCATGGTGCTCTGCACGGCTTGCGCCGGCGCGGGCCTGTGGTCGACGACCCGGCTCGACGACGCCCTCAAGGAAGCGCAGGTCTCGGCCAGCGTCCTGCGCAACCACCTGGAGGCCGACATGATGCACGACGCCCTGCGCGCCGACGTCCTGGCCAGCCAACTGGCCGGCGACGCCGGATCGGGCGTCGACATGGCCGCCGTCCGCAAGGACCTGGCCGAGCACTCCGAACTGTTCCGCAAGGCGATCGGCGCCAACGACGCCCTGGCCCGCGACCCGGCCAGCCGCGCCGCCCTCGAGGCGGTCAAGGCTCCGCTGGACACCTATATCAAGTCGGCGGACCAGATGGTCGCGCTGGCGGCCTCCGACCGCGCCCAGGCCGTGGCCGCCATGCCCGGCTTCATGAAGCAGTTTTCGACGCTGGAAGACGCGATGAGCGGCGCGTCCGACCAGATCGAGGCCGCCTCGACCGCCGCGGCCGCCCGCGCCAAGAGCGTGGCCCTGTTCTCCGAAATCCTGATGAGCATCGCCGTTGTGGCGGGCGTGGTCTTCGCCGGCGGCCTGGTGGTGATCTCGCGCGCCGCCATCGTGCGGCCGGTGCTGAACCTGGCCGGCGACATGCGCCGGTTGGCGGCCGGCCAGACCGACATCACCGTCTCGGGCGCTGGACGCGCCGACGAGATCGGCGAGATGGCCAAGAGCGTCGAGGTGTTCCGCCAGTCCGGAATCGACCGCGCCCGGCTCGAGGCCGAGGCGGCCGGCTTCCAGCAGGAGCTGGACCGCAAGCTGCGCGACATGGAGGCCGCCTTCGAGGTCGCCGGTCGCGAGCAGAAGGCCGTCGTCGACGTCATGGCCAAGGGCTTGGCCAGCCTGGCCGGCGGCGACCTGTCGGCCCGCATCGCCGTCCAAGTGGCCAGCGACTACGCCGCCTTGAAGAACGACTTCAACGCGGCCGCCGCCGGGCTGGAGGACGCCATCCGCACCATCTCCGACGTCGCCTCGCAGATCGGCTCCGGCACCGACGAGATCGCCCAGGCCTCCAACGACCTGTCGCGCCGCACCGAGCAGCAGGCCGCCAGCCTGGAAGAGACCGCGGCCGCCCTGGACGAGATCGCCGCCACCGTGCGCCAGACCGCCGACGGGGCCACCCGGGCCACCATCGAGGTCGCCTCGGCCCGCACCGACGCCGAACGCTCGGGCCAGGTGGTCGACCAGGCCGTCGCGGCCATGGGCGCCATCGAGGACTCCTCGCGCCAGATCACCCAGATCATCGGGGTGATCGACGAGATCGCCTTCCAGACCAATCTTCTGGCCCTGAACGCCGGCGTCGAGGCGGCTCGCGCCGGCGACGCCGGCCGCGGCTTCGCCGTCGTCGCCCAGGAAGTCCGGGCCCTGGCCCAGCGTTCGGCCGAGGCGGCCAAGGAGATCAAGACCCTGATCTCCACCTCGTCGCAGCAGGTCGACGCCGGCGTCACCCTGGTCGGCCAGACGGGCGAGGCGCTGGGCCGGATCGTCGGCCGCGTCGCCGCCATCGACGACCTGGTCCGTCAGATCTCCTCGTCCAGCCAGGAGCAGGCCTCGGGCCTGGCCGAGGTGAACACCGCCGTCAACCACATGGACCAGGTGGTGCAGCAGAACGCGGCCATGGTCGAGCAGGCCACGGCCGCCACCCACTCCCTGAAGGGCGAGACGGCCCAGCTGGTGTCGCTGGTCGGCCGCTTCAGGATCGGCGGCGACGCGCATCCGCAACTGCGCAAGGCGGGCTGAACGTCGCTGCGGCCAAAAGCCGCGCCGGCCGCCGACTCGGCCGGCGATGCGATAGCAATACGACATGGCCTGGCTCAACCCGCCTTCCGTGACGCGCGGCGTGAGGTCCCTGCACTGGATCGTGGGGGCGACCATCGTGCTGGTCGCCGTCTCGGTGCTGGGCAGCATCGCCCTGATGCTGTTCGCCGCCCGCTCGCTGGACCGCCTGGAAAGCCTGGACGAGCGCGAGCTGGTCCAGCGCACGGTCCAGCGCGACCTGCAGCGCATGGCCCGCGAACTGACCTCGGCGACGGTTTGGGACGACGCCGCCAAAGCCATGGGCCCGCCGGTCGACATGGCCTGGACCGACGTCAATTTCGGCGAATACTACCACCAGTATTTTCAGCACGACCTGACCTTCGTGGTCCGCGACGGCCGGGTGGTCTATGCGTCGCTGGCCGGGGCGCGGGTGTCGGCCCAGGCCCTGGGCGACCTGCCCGGCGACGTCGCGCCGCTGGTGGCCGAGGTCGTCGCCAAGGCCCGGCCCGCCCATGACGCCAGGCGCTTCAGCCTTGAGGGGGCGACCGCGGGCAAGGGCCTGGTGCGGTCCGGCGACGAGATCTATCTGGTGGTGGCCGCCGACGTAATCGCCGAGACCGCCCAGCTGGCGGCGGCCCAACGGGGCGTCCCGCTTTCCGTGGTGGTCACCGCGCGACGGGTCAGCACCGCCTACACCCGGGGCCTGCAGAAGGACCTGGGCATCGACGGCCTGACCCTGGTCGCCGAAAGCCGGTCCACCGACCACAGCGTGCCACTGCACGACATCCAGGGCCGGCCGATCGGCGGGTTCGCCTGGCCGGCGCACGATCCGGGCATGTCGTTGCTCAAGGCCGTCGCGCCCTGGATCGTCCTGGTCTTCGCCGCCCTGGTCGTGGCCGCCCTGATCCTGTTCCTGCGGGTGACCGACGCCCTGAACAAGCTGGCGGCCAGCCGTCGCGCCCTGATCGCGGCCAAGGAGGAGGCCGAGGCCGCCAACGCCGCCAAGACCCAGTTCCTGGCCAATATGAGCCACGAGATCCGCACGCCGCTGAACGGGGTGCTGGGCATGACCCAGATCATGCAGGCCGAGCCGCTGCCGGACCGCCAGCGCGAGCGCCTGGACGTGATCCACCACTCCGGCCAGGCGCTGCTGGTCCTGCTGAACGACATCCTCGACATGGCGCGGCTGGAGGGCGGCGGTGTCCGCCTGCGGGCCGAGCCCTTCGACCTGCCGATCCTGGTGGAGTCGACCTGCGCCCTGTTCTCCGGCGCGGCGGCCAACAAGGGGATCGCCCTGACGTTCGAGGTGGCGCCGGGCGGCGACGGCGCCTGGATCGGCGACCCGATCCGCCTGCGCCAGGTGCTGGGCAACCTGGTGGCCAACGCCGTCAAGTTCACCCACCAGGGCGCGGTGCGGATCGAGGTCCGCCCCACCGAGACTGGCCTGCGGTTCGAGGTGCGCGACACCGGCGTCGGGATCGCGCCCGAGCACCGCCCGCGCCTGTTCAAGATCTTCTCGCAGATCGACACCTCCCTGAGCCGCGCCCACGAGGGCTCGGGCCTGGGCCTGGCGATCAGCCACGAGGTGGTCAGCCTGATGGGCGGCGCGATCGGCGTCGACAGCGCCCCGGGCGCCGGCTCGACCTTCCACTTCGAGGTCCCCCTGCGCCGGGTTCGCACCGAGCGGCCCACGCTGAGGGTGGTGGGTTAGACGGATGGGGACAGGCGCATGCGCCTGTCCCCAACAGCGCCCTGAGCCCGCTACCCGCCGATCAGAGAGAAATCCGCCACCCGGCCCATGGCGTCGCGGACGGCGGCCAGGGTCTTGAGGCGGTTGTCGCGTTCGGCGGGCACGTCCGAATTGACGAACACCCCGTCCAGGAAGGCGTCGACCGGGCCGCGCAGGCCGGCCAGCTCGCGCATGGCGGCGGTGAAGTCCTCGGCCTCCAGCGCAGTCTTCAGGGCCGGCTCGACCAGCCGCAGGGCGTCGTGCAGCTGCACTTCCGGCGCGGAGGCGTCGTCGAGCAGGACGCGCTCGCCCTCGCCCTTCCAGCCCTTCTTCTCCTCGGCCTTGAGGATGTTGGAGGCGCGCTTGTAGCCGGCCAGCAGGTTCTTGCCGTCGTCGGTCTTGAGGAACCCGTCCAGCGCCTCGACCCGGGCGACATTCACACTCAGTTCCGCGCCGCCCCAATCGCCAAGGACCGCATCGATGATGTCGTGACGGAAACCCTGTTCCTTTAGGATAACCTTCAGGCGATCATTGATGAATGCCCCCAGGCCAAGTTGCGCGCCTCCCGCTAGCAGCGCGGCGCGATCGGCCACTTCTTCCGGGAACGCCTTTCCATCTTCGCTCGGCTTGCCCTTGAGGCGCGCCAGCGTCCGCCCGGTGAGCAAATCAAAGCTTTCAAACCAAACACCACCGCTGGCGTCTTCGACCTTACGGTCGAAGCGGACGCCCTTTTCGAGCAAGATGCGCACAACCCCCAGCGCCGCGCGACGCAGCGCATAGGGATCCTTCGATCCCGTCGGCTTCTCGCCGATCGCGAAGAAGCCCACCAGCGTATCCAGCTTGTCCGCCAGCGCCACCACCACGCTCAGCGGCGCGGTCGGGACGGCGTCGGACGGGCCCTGCGGCTTGTAGTGGTCGCGGATGGCGTCGGCGATCTCGGGATCCATCCCGGCGGCGCGGGCGTAGTAGCCGCCCATCAGGCCCTGCAGTTCGGGGAACTCGCCGACCATCTGCGAGGCGAGGTCCGCCTTGGCCAGCCGCGCGGCTTCCTTGGCCTTCTCGGGATCAGCGCCGACCAGGGGCGCGATCTCGCCGGCCAGGGCGATGATGCGCTCGACCCGCTGCGCCATCGTCCCCAGCTTGGCGTGGAAGGTCACGCCGTTCAGCTTGTCCAGCCACGGCTCGAACCCGACCTTGACGTCCTCGTCCCAGAAGAACCGGGCGTCCGACAGGCGCGAGGACAGCACCTTGGCGTTGCCCTGGGCGATCACCGCCCCGCCATCGGCCGACTGCACATTGGCGATGGTGATGAAGTGCGGGGCCAGGCCGCCCGTCGCGGGGTCGCGGACCGCGAAATACTTCTGGTGGGTGCGCATCGAGGTGCGGATCACCTCGCCCGGCAGGTCCAGGAACGCGGGGTCCATGTCGCCCAGCACCGGGGTCGGCCATTCGGCCAGGCCGGCGACTTCTTCCAGCAGGCCCAGGTCCTCGACCAGCTCCAGGTTCCGCGCGAAGCACAGGGTCTTGCAGCCTTCCAGGATGCGGCTCTTGCGCTCCTCGACGTCCAGCACGACGAAATGCTCGGCCAGGCCCTTGGCGTACTCGTCGAAGTCGCGCGCCTTGAGCGGCTGGCCGCCCCAGCCGTAGCCGACGCGCATGAAGCGGTGACCCTCGGTGACGTCGCCGGCCTCGATGCCCTCGACGGCGAACGGCACGACCTCGCGGTCGAACACGCAGAGGATGCGCTTGAGCGGCCGCACCCAGCGCAGCTTGCTCGTCCCCCAGGTCATCGACTTGGGCCAGGGGAAGCCGCGAATGATCGCCTCGACCATCTCGGCGATGATTTCGGTCGTTGGGCGACCGGTCTTATCGATAAAGGCCATCCAGACGCCGTCGCGCTCGACCAGCTGGTCCTCTTTCAGGCCCGCCTTGCGCAGGAAGCCTTCCAGGGCCTGGGGCGGGGCGCCGACGCGCGGGCCCTTCAGCTCTTCCTTGCGGTCGGCCTGGGCGACCGGCAGGCCCTCGACCACCAGGGTCAGGCGGCGCGGCCCGGCGAAGGTCTTCAGGGCCTCGGGCAGGAAGCCGGCGGCGGCCAGGTGCTCGCGCGCCATCCGCTCCAGGTCGCGGGCGGCGCCGGCCTGCATGCGGGCGGGAATCTCTTCGGAGAACAGTTCGAGAAGCAGTTGGGGCATGACTTTACTTACGCGGCTTCCTGCTGTTCGACCCAGGCGCTGGCGCACATCTTACAAAGGTCGCGGATGCGGCCGATGTAGCTGGCGCGCTCGGCGACGGCGATCGCGCCGCGGGCGTTCATCAGGTTGAACAGGTGGCTGGCCTTGAGGACCATGTCATAGGCGGGCAGCACCAGGGACTTGCCCTGGTAGGAGCGGGCCAGCATCAGCGGCACTTGGCGCTCCATGTCCTCGAACTGGCCCTTCAGCACGGCCACGTCATAGCCGTGGAAGTTGGCTTCCGACTGCTGGCGCTCGTTCTCCAGGAACACGTCGCCATAGGTCAGGTGTCCCAGCGGCGCGTCGGGATCGTTGAACGGCAGGTCGTAGACGTTGTCGACGCCGAACACGTACATGGCCAGACGCTCCAGGCCGTAGGTCAGCTCGCCGGCCACCGGCGAGACGTCCAGGCCGCCCACCTGCTGGAAGTAGGTGTACTGGCTCACTTCCATGCCGTCGCACCAGACCTCCCAGCCCAGCCCCCAGGCGCCGACGGTGGGGTTTTCCCAGTCGTCCTCGACGAAGCGGATGTCGTGGGTGCGCAGGTCCAGGCCGATGGCTTCCAGCGACCCCAGATACAGGTCCTGCATGTTCGGCGGGTTCGGCTTCAGGATCACCTGATACTGGTAATAGTGCTGCAGGCGGTTGGGGTTCTCGCCATAGCGCCCGTCGCCCGGACGGCGCGAGGGCTGGACATAGGCCGCGTTCCAGGGCTTGGGGCCGAGCGCCCGCAGCACCGTGGCCGGGTGCAGGGTCCCCGCCCCCACCTCGACGTCGTGCGGCTGCAGGATCACGCAGCCCTGGGCGCTCCAGTAGTCGTGGAGCGTCAGGATCAGGTCTTGGAAGGACTTGGGTTTGTCTCGTTTCGCGCTGGGCATCAGGGTCCGAACATCCCCAGGATCGGGGCCAGAAAAAAGTCGGCGGACCATAGGGCCCGCCGACTGGCGCTTCAAGCGCGTTGGAGCCTCGCGGCTCCGTGGCGATGTTGGACCGCTGGAGCGGCTTAGTTGCCCTTGGCGGCGGTGCGCTTGCCGGCGTGCGACAGCGGCGCGCCGTAGAGCTTGCGGTTTTCAGGGGTGTCGGCGACCGGCGGGTTGGAGGTGACGTTGGGGTCGCCGACCTTCAGGCCCGCCTGCTGCTCGGCCGGCATCGACGAGACGCGGCCGGCGGTGTCGGCGGCCGTGCCGGTCGGGGCCGCCATCGAGGTCGTCGGGTCGGTCGGCGTCGGGGTCGCCGCGGAGGGGTCAGCGGGCAGGGTCTGGTCGGCCGGGGCGGCCGCGGTCGGATCCGGGTTCACCGGAGCCCCGGCTTCCGGCGTGGCCTGAGGGGCCGTCGATTGGGCCATGGCCGCGCCGGACAGCAGCGCCAGGGCGGCGGCGGCGGTAGCGATACGCACAAGCATGGGGCTGATCCTTATCGAGGAAATACAGCCACAACAGCGTCTAGACCTTGGATTCCGTTGCGGGGCTCACGGGGTCGTGAACGCGTTACTTGAAGAACATCACGATCGCCACGCCCACGAAGATGAAGCCGAACCCGACCAGGGTCTTCCAGCTGATCGCCTCGCCCAGATAGAAAACCGAGAACAGCGTGAAGACGACCAGGGTGATCGCCTCCTGGCCAGTCTTCAGCTGGGCGGTCGTGTAGACATTGTGTCCCAGACGGTTGGCGGGCACGGCCAGCAAGTATTCGGGCAAGGCGATCAACCAGCTGGTGAAGATGGCGACCAGCATCGTCGTCGCGCGATTCTTCAGATGACCGTACCAGGCGAAGGTCATGAAGACGTTCGACGCAATCAGAAGGCACCAGGGCGCGATTTTCAACCAGACGGAAGGCATGGGCGGCGGGAACTCCAGATCGCGGCGCAAGAGCCGACAATTGTATGTGCTTAGCGACAAGCTAGGCCACCCCGCCATTCGCACCGGCGAAATGCCATCTTTTAAGGCAACCATGGCCATCGATGCACAAATCTCGGGCACCCCGTCCCTTTCGTTTCCAATTCCCTACCGCGCGACAGTCATGTGGGAAGCGCGACCGATAGCGTGAAGACGCCGGGGAAACGACGCGGGCCGACGAGCCCGGGTCGCGGTGCGAATGAGCAACGCGCTCTACAGCCAATTCTAAAGGGGAGCCCGCTCAGTCGGCGGGTCGGAGCAAGACGGATGAAACTGATCATAGCGATCGTCAAACCCTTCAAGCTCGACGAGGTCCGCGAGGCGCTCGTCGCCGCCGGCGTCGAAGGTCTGACGGTGTCGGAAGTCAAGGGCTACGGCCGTCAGAAGGGCCAGACCGAAATCTATCGCGGCGCCGAGTACCAGGTGAACTTCGTGCCGAAGGTGAAGCTGGAAGCCGTGGTCGACGACGCGTCGGCGGCCAAGGCGGTCGAAGCGGTCAAGGCCGCGGCGGCCACGGGCAAGATCGGCGACGGCAAGATCTTCGTCCTCAATGTCGAGGAAGCCGTTCGCATCCGGACCGGCGAAACCGGCCCGGCCGCTTTGTAATCCGTCGGGGAAAAGGGGATACCAACGTGAGATTGAACTTCAAACCGCTGGCCGGGCTGATGCTCGCCGCGACCTTGGCGGGAGCCCCGCTGGGCGCCGTCGCCTTCGCCCAGGACACGGCCCCGGCCGCCGCAGCCCCGGCCGCGGCTACGCCCGCCCCCGCCGCGACGCCTGCGGCGGCCCCGGCCGCCGCCCCCGCTCCGGCGACCATCGTCGACAAGGTCGACAAGGGCGACAACGCCTGGATGCTGGTCTCGTCCCTGCTGGTCCTGCTGATGATCATTCCGGGCCTGGCCCTGTTCTACGGCGGCCTGGTCCGCTCCAAGAACATGCTGTCGGTGATGATGCAGGTCTCGACCGTCGCCATCATCGGCATCGTCGCCTGGGTGCTGTGGGGCTACAGCTTCGCCTTCACCGACGGCGGCGGCGTGGACAGCTTCGTCGGCGGCCTGAGCCGGCTGTTCCTGAAGGACGTCACCCCCGCCAGCAACGTCGCGACGTTCTCGACCGGCGTGGTGATCCCCGAGCTGACCTTCATCGTCTTCCAGTCGACCTTCGCCGCGATCACCGCCGCCCTGGTCGTCGGTTCGCTGGTGGAGCGCTTCAAGTTCTCGGCCGCCGTGGCGTTCGCCGTCCTGTGGCCCCTGCTCTCCTACTACCCGATCGCCCACATGGTCTGGTGGTGGCCGGGTCCTGACGCCATCGCCCTGCATCCGACCGACCCGATCAAGGCCGGCCTGAGCTGGAGCTTCGGCGCCCTCGACTTCGCCGGCGGCACCGTCGTGCACATCAACGCCGGCATCGCCGCCCTGGTCGGCGCCCTGATCCTGGGCAAGCGCCAAGGCTACGGCAAGGAACCGATGCCCCCGCACTCGCTGACCCTGACCCTGGTCGGCGCGGGCCTGCTGTGGGTGGGCTGGTTCGGCTTCAACGCCGGCTCCAACCTGGAAGCCAACGGCTACGCCTCGCTGGCGATGATCAACACCTTCGTCGCCACCGCCGCCGCCGGCCTGTCCTGGATCGTCGTCGAGTGGGTCACCAAGAAGAAGCCGTCGGCCCTGGGCCTGGCTTCGGGCATCGTGGCCGGCCTGGTCGCCGTCACCCCCGCCGCCGGTTTCGCCGGCCCGATGGGCGCGCTGATCCTGGGCCTGGTGGTCTCGCCGATCTGCATCTTCTTCTGCTCGGTCGTGAAGAACGCGCTGAAGTACGACGACAGCCTGGACGCCTTCGGCATCCACGGCATCGGCGGCATCGTCGGCGCCATCGGCACCGGCCTGCTGGTCAACCCCGCCTGGGGCGGCGCCGGCGTGGTCGACTACGCCAGCTGCGCCAAGGACGGCGACATCTCGACCTGCGACACGGCCGTCTACAGCCTGGCCACCCAGGTGATGAGCCAGGTCAAGGCCGTCGGCGTGACCATCATCTGGTCGGCCATCGCCTCGGCGATCGTGTTCTTCGTGATCAAGCTGGTGATCGGCCTGAAGGCCTCGCCGGAATCCGAGGAAGAAGGCCTGGACATCTCCGAGCACGGCGAACGCGCCTACCACAGCTAAGGCTGGGGTTCGGAAGACCAAAAGGAAGGCCCGGAGGCTTCGGCTTCCGGGCCTTTTCTTTGTCCGTCACCTCCGGCCGGGTGTGACCGGCTATTCAGGATCGCGCGGGCCGCTTAACGGGCTCAATTCGGCCAACCATATCGGCATCAGCTTCTCAATCTCGTTGAATGCATGGTTGAAGAGCGCGAGTGACGCCGCCGTTATATGGGCTGCTGAGTTCGCTATTGGGCTCGGTCTCACGTCGCGGCCAAAGACCGTCCGATATTCTTTGTGGTTGGTGTAGGTGTACAGTCCCGAAACACCTCCGTAGTTGGGATGAGCAGCTTCGCTGAAGCTGTCATAGGCGCGCCGCACCCCCGGGATCTCCTTGTCCAGTCGATCAATCAGGCTCAGCACGTTGACGGCCTGAGGAAAGTTGGCCTCGCTTTTGAAGCCCAGCAACATCGGCATCAGCATATCGTTGAGCGTGTCGGGCTTTTGGATCGCCCGCCCTTCCAGCATCTTTCGTAGGCGCCAGAGCAAGGCGGTGTTTTCGATAATCGAGCGCGCTAGCGTGATCCCCACTGCGCGGTCTTCTCGCTCCAATGCGTCACAGGCATTACGAGCCATTTCTTCGGTACGCCACGCGAGCGCGCCACGGATGACGAGCGCCTTGTATGGAGCCTTCGACCAGACGCCAATCTCGGCCACATCAACAATTTGCGGCAGTTTTGCGTGAAGCTCAGCGGTGCGCTTCCGCACTGTGGCTATATCATCCGCCAGTTGCTCGATGTCGGTCGGATCGGCCATCCTGCCCCCAAATCTCAGAGATCAGTTTCGAAGCTACCCCGAGAACGGCCCGCCCAGCCGGCAGCGTTTGACCCACCAGTGGGGCCGCATCCGCTCGATCCGTTCGGCCAGGCCCTCGGCCTCGATGTCGCCGGCGCAGAGCGCGAAGCAGGTGGCGCCGGAGCCGGACATCCGAGCCAGCAGGGTCTCCGGCTCGCCGGCCAGCAGGTCCAGCACCTGGCCGATGCGCGGCTCCAGCGCCACGGCGGGGGCCTGCAGGTCGTTGCGCGTGAAGCCCGCGAGCCAGGCGCAGATCTCTTCGACGCTGGCCAGCCCGTCCGGCGACGGCGGCGGGGCCTCCCCCTCCGGCGCCACGGCCGCGTCATAGGCGCGATAGACCGCGCCGGTCGGCGACGGGACCAGCGGATTGACCAGCACCGCATGCAGCTCCGGCAGGGTCGGCGCGGGCGACAGGCGCTCGCCCCGCCCCTCGGCCATCACCGGCGCTCCCCAGAGGCACGCCGCGCCGTCCGCGCCCAGGCTCGCCGCCACGGCCTCCAGATCGGTATCGGGCAGATCCGACGCCAGGGCCTGGCGCAACAGCCTCAGGGCCGCCCCCGCGTCGCTGGAGCCCCCGCCCAGGCCGGCGGCGATCGGCAGGACCTTGTCGAGCACCAGGCGGAACGGCGGAACCGGGCCGCCCAGCCGCGCGTGGAGGGCCTGAGCGGCCCTCACCACCAGATTGTCGTCGCCCGGCGGGATCTCGCGGCCGAACCGGCCCGTCGCCGCGAAGCTGGGCGCGTCGGCCGCCTGCAGCGTGACCCGGTCGCCGACGTCGGCGAACAGCATCAGGCTGGAGATCGGATGATAGCCCCCGGCGTCGGGCCCGCCGACGTGCAGGAACAGATTGACCTTGGCCGGGGCGAAGGCGTCGAGGCGCATGGCTTACCCTTGCAGGGAATGGAACGGAAAGGCCCCTACCCCGCCTTGGCCACCGAGGTCGAGGCCGCCGGACCGTTCGGGCCCAGGCCGTCCTTGAGCTTGGCCTCGGCCTCGGCCTTCTGCTTGGCGTCCGGCTCCAGGCTCAGCACGCGCCGCCACTGGAAGCGGGCTTCGATCTGCCGCCCCACCCGCCAATAGGCGTCGCCGAGGTGGCCGTTGACGTCGGGGTCGCCCGGCTCCAGCTCGACGGCCTGCTCCAGCTTGGCCACGGCGGTCTTGTAGTCGCCCTGGCGGTAGTAGCCCCAGCCCAGGGAGTCGAGCATGGCCCCCGACTGCGGCCGCGCCTCGACGGCCTTCTGGACCATGGCGATGGCCTCGGGCAGGCGCACGCCGCGATCGATCCAGGAATAGCCCAGATAGTTCAGCAGGTCGGGCTCGTCCGGATTGAGCTTGACCGCGGTCAGCAGGTCGCGCTCGGCGTCGTCCCAGCGTCCGGCCCGCTCCAGGGCGATGCCGCGCATGTAGAGCAGGCGCCAGTCGGGCTTGTCGCCTTCGCCGGTGATCAGCGGGTCCAGGGCGGCGGCCGACTGGGCCCAGCGCTCGTTGGCTCGCAACAGGTCGGCATAGGTGATCTGGGCGTCGCGGTCCTTGGGCGCCGCGGCGGCGGCCTGCTGGGCCAGCGCGATGGCCTTGTCCTTGTCGCCGGCCGTCTGGTAGCTCCAGGCCAGCTTGGACTGGGCGGCCACGTAGCGGGTCGAGGTCGGAGCGACCTTGGCGTAGGCCTCGCGCGCGCCTGGGACGTCTTCGTCCTGGGCCAGCAAATCGCCGACCAGCAGCCAGGCGTCGTCGCGCTTGGGGTCCAGCCGCAGGGCCAGACGCAGATAGGCCAGGCCGAACTGGCTCTGGCGCTCGCTGGCGAAGCTGGCGGCGCAGGCGACCAGCACGTGGGCCGCGCCCTGCTTTTCGGTCGGCATGGCCGGCGCAGGGCCGCGCGCCGCCGCCCGGGCCCGGTCCTTCTGCAGGCCCTGGTCATCCGGGTCGCGGGCCAGGGCCTGGTCGTACAGCGCCACGGCGTCGGCATGGCGCTTGCGGCGCTCCAGGAACGCGCCGTAATCCTCGACGAACAGGCCCCGGGCGTTCTCGATGGCCATCAGCGCCTTGTAATCGGTCTCGGCCTCGTCATAGCGCTTGGCGCGCTCGTAGAGCCGGGCCTGGCTCAGTTGACCGAAATACTGCACGAACCGGTCGCCCTGCAGCTCCGGACGCACCACCGCGCCGTTGTTGTCGCCCGCGGCGGCGGCCAACCAGGGGGCCAGCAGCACCGCGGCGGGGCGATGGGGAAAACCCAGGGTCTCGGTCTTGAGCAGGGTCTGAGCGTCGCGCCCCTTGCTGTCGGCCATCAGCTCGACCACCCGGGTCAGGACGCCCAGGCGGCGCACCTGTTCGTTGGCGTCGGTCCCGCGCGGGGCGATGGCGGCGGCGCGCTCCACGTCGCCGGCCAACAGGGCGGCGGTGAAGGCGCGATCCGCCAGGACGCCCGGATCCTCGTCCAGCTGGCGCGCCTCGTCGAAATAGGTCGCGGCCTCGCCGTTCGAGCCGTTCTGCAAGGCCGCCTGCCCGGCCAGGAACTGGCCATAGGCCGAGCGGCTGGAGCCCCAGCCGGAGTCCATGGCGACCTTGCCGCGCAGGTCGGGACCCGGGGCGGTGGCGGCGCAGGCGGTCAGGGCCGAGGCCGAAACAAGAACGAGAAGCAGCTTGATACGCGTCATGTCCGCACCCTCATCGGTTTCCGGCCGCGCCGCAACAAAAAGGCGCGACCCGAGACTTCGAGCCGCGCCCTGTGACGTTCAAGGAGCCTACATGTTCGGATAGTTCGGACCGCCGCCGCCCTCGGGCGTGGTCCAGACGATGTTCTGCGACGGATCCTTGATGTCGCAGGTTTTGCAATGGACGCAGTTCTGGGCGTTGATCTGGAAGCGCGGATCCTGGCCCTGCTCGTTATAGAGCACCTCATAGACCCCCGCCGGGCAATAGAGCCGGGCCGGTTCGCCGTACTTGGGCAGGTTCACCGCGATCGGGACGCTGGGGTCCTTCAGCTTCAGGTGGGCCGGCTGGTCCTCTTCGTGATTGGTGGCCGAGATGAACACCGAGCTGAGCTTGTCGAAGCTGATCACGCCGTCGGGCTTGGGATAGACCAGGGGCTTATAGTCCTTGGCCAGCCCCGTGGACTCGGCGTCGGTCTTGTCGTGCTTCAGCGTGCCGAAGAACGAGAAGCCGCCCAGCAGGTGGGTGCACCACATGTCGAACATGCCCAGCGCCCCGCCCAGGGCGGTGCCGAACTTGCCCAGCAGCGGCTTGGCGTTGCGGACGACCTTCAGCTCCTTGGCCACCCACGACTTTTCATAGAGGTCCTGATAGACGGTCAGCTCGTCGCCGGCGCGGCCGGCGGCCAGGGCCTCGAAGGCGGCGTCGGCGGCCAGCATCCCGGTCTTGACCGCGTTGTGGCTGCCCTTGATGCGCGGCACGTTGACGAAGCCGGCCGAGCAGCCGATCAGCGCCCCGCCCGGGAAGGTCAGCTTCGGCACCGACTGATAGCCGCCCTCGGTGATGGCCCGCGCGCCATAGGCGATGCGCTTGCCGCCTTCCAGGTGCGGCTTGACCGCTGGATGGTGCTTGAAGCGCTGGAACTCGTCGAACGGCGACAGCCAGGGGTTCTTGTAGTTCAGGTGCACGACGTAGCCGATGGCCACGTAATTGTCCCCGAAGTGGTACATGAAGCTGCCGCCGCCGGTCTTGTTGTCCAGCGGCCAGCCGGTGGTGTGCTCGGCCAGGCCCGGCTGGTGCTTTTCGGGCGGCACCTGCCACAGTTCCTTGACGCCGATGCCGAACTTCTGCGGCGATTTGCCGGCCGACAGGTCGAACTTGGCGATCAGCTGCTTGGCCAGCGAGCCGCGCACGCCCTCGGCGATGAACACATACTTGCCGTGCAGCTCCATGCCCGGGTTGTAGTCGGGCTTGTGATGGCCGTCCTTGGCGACGCCGACGATCCCGACCACGACGCCCTTGACCGAGCCATCGTCGTTCCAGACCAGGTCCGAGGCCGCGAAGCCCGGATAGATCTCGACGCCCAGCTCCTCGGCCTGGGCGGCCAGCCAGCGGCTGACATTGCCCAGCGAGGCGATGTAGCAGCCGTGGTTGTGCATGAACGGCGGCATGGCGAACATCGGCAGTGCCAGGTCGCCCTGCGGGCCCAGCAGGCGGAAGACGTCCTTGGTGACCGGCGTCTCCAGCGGCGCGCCGCGTTCCTTCCAGTCGGGGAACAGCTCGGCCAGGCCCTTGGGATCGATCACCGCGCCCGACAGGATATGGGCGCCGACTTCCGAGCCCTTCTCCAGCACGGCCACCGACACCTCGGTCCCGGCCTTGGCGGCCAGCTGCTTGAGCCGGATGGCGGCCGACAGGCCCGCCGGTCCGCCGCCGACGATGACGACGTCGTATTCCATCGACTCGCGTTCGAGCGCTTCGCTCATGCCATCTCCCGCCCCGGGCGCACGCGGCCCGCGTTCTTGCTGTTTGAGTCGAAGCTTATCGTGAGCTGACGCGCCGGTGGTCAAGAATAAACGGATGTTTTTTGCTGCGATGCAGCGCGGGCAGGACATGGCGACGCCCGGAACTTCGTACTAAGAGAGGCGCATGGAGCTCTCCGTCGATCCGCGCGCCGTGGAAAGCCTGCTCGCCTTCTGGGCAGACGCGGGCGTGGAAGCGTCGTACGCGGACGATCCGATCGATCGCCTGGCCGAGGGCGCGGCCCTGCTGCGGACCCGCAAGGAAGCTCCCCCTCCGACCGCCGTCGCCTCCATCGCCGCGCCGGCCCTAGGGCGCGGACCCGACCTGGGCGCCGCCGTCGCCGAGGCCAGGGCCCTGGCCGCCGCCTGCGCCGACCTGCCCGCCCTGGCCGCCGCCATCGCCGCCTTCGACGGCTGCCCGCTGAAGACCCAGGGCGCGCGCCAGGCGGTGGTCTCGCGCGGTCCCGCCGATGCGCCGCTGATGATCATCGGCGAGGCCCCCGGCGCCGACGAGGACCTGCAGGGCGCGCCGTTCGTCGGCCGGGCCGGTCAGCTCTTGGACCGCATGCTCAAGGCCGCCGGCGTACTGGACCGCGCCTTCGTGACCAACACCGTCTTCTGGCGCCCGCCGGGCAACCGCACCCCCACGCCGCAGGAGCAGGCCGTCTGCGCGCCGTTCCTGGAGCGGGCGGTTCAGCTGGTCCAGCCCAAGATCCTGCTGCTGGTCGGCGGCGCCTCGGCCAAGAGCCTGCTCAAGCGCGACGAGGGCATATTGTCGCTGCGCGGACGATGGTTCGAGTGGACCTCCAGCGACGGCCAAAGCGAGCTTCCGGCCTTGCCCACCTTGCATCCGGCGTTCCTGCTGCGCCAGCCGGCGGCCAAGAAGAAGGCCTGGACCGACATGCTTATGCTCAGCGAGAGGCTTGATCGTCCCGAGCGTCCCAATTAGAGATTCGGACGACCAGTTGGACACGGGACGCGTCGGGGAGCCTCATCGAGGCTAGGGCGCGCAAACGCATTGCAGCTTTTGGCTCGCCCTCTGGCCGTCTTCTCGGCCTTCGTACTCTGTCTCGCGGCCGCTTTCAGCGCCCCCATGAGCGCCCGCGCGTCGGCGCTGGAACCGCTGTCGGAAGCCGACGCCCGCTTCTATCGCGCCGCCTTCGCCGCCGCCGACCACGGCGACTTCGACGCCGCCGAGGCCGCCCAGGCCAACGCCCGCGACAAGAGCCTGCGCGGCGCGCTGGACTTCGCCCGGATCATGCATCCGACCGCCCACGCGGCCACCTATGACGAATTGAACCAGTGGCTGGAGTCCTATGGCGACCAAGCCGGGGCCGAGCGGGTCTACGCCCTGGCCGTCAAGCGCCGGCCGGCCCGCGCCGCGGCGCCGAGGGCCCCGGTGCTGTTCGTGGCCAGCGCCAAGACCTCCGCGCCCAGCGACCGCGGCCGGGCCGCCCGCGAGGCCTATTATTCCGGCGACGTGAAACGGGCCCTAACCCTGGCCCAGGCCGCGCGCGAACCCTGGATCGCCGGCCTCGCCGCCTTCCGCCTGGAGTCCTACGCCCAGGCCCGGACCTATTTCGAAAAGGTCGCCAACGACGAAGGCCAGGACGAATGGCTGCGGTCGGCCGCCGCCTTCTGGGCCGCGCGATCGGCCGCTTCGGGCGGCCAGTCCGGCGATGTCGAGGACCTGCTCGGCCAGGCCGCCCGCGCGCCCAACACCTTCTACGGCATGATCGCCGCTCGCCAGCTGGCCCTGGCCGGCCAGGCCCTGGCCCAGGACGACCCGATCGCCGCCCTGCTGACCAAGGTCTCGTACGAAGGGCCCGACACGGCCTCCCTGGCCCGGCTGCTGGCCGCCGATCCCCGCGCCCGCCGCGCCGCCGCCCTGGCCCAGGTCGGCCGCTGGGCCGAGGCCGGCCAGGAACTGCGCGCCGGCCTGTCCCTGGCCAGCGACGATCCCAAGGCCCGGGGCGACTGGACCGACCTGGCCCTGGCCCTGAACGAGAAGGCCCCGCTGAACGCCGGCCGGGCGGTCAAGCGGGTCGGCGGCGAGGACTATCCCCTGCCCCCGCTGGAGCCCAAGGGCGGCTTCACGATCGACAAGGCCATGGTCTACGCCCTGGTGCGCCAGGAAAGCCGCTTCGACCCCTACGCCATGTCTGGCGCCGGGGCCGTCGGCCTGATGCAGCTGATGCCGGTGGCCGCCGCCCGCGCGGCCGGCGACGACAAGCTGCTGGCCGACACCACGCCCCTGCTCGATCCCAGCTTCAACCTGCGGGTCGGCCAGGACTATTTCACCTGGCTGATGGACCGTGGCTTGCAGAGCCCCGACCTGTTCCGCGCCGTCGCGGCCTATAACGGCGGCCCGGGCACGCTGATCAAGACCCAGCAGCAGCTGGGCGGCGCCGACTGCGATCCGCTGCTGCTGATCGAAAGCCTGCCGGCCCAGGAAACCCGCAACTATGTGGAAAAGGTCATGGCCTCGTACTGGACCTATCGCAAGCTGATGGGCGCCGAGACCAGGACCCTGGACGCCGTGGCCAGCGGCGCGCGGGTGATCGACTTCCGGCTGGACCAGTAGGCCCCCGGGGAACTGCGGCCAGCCTCGGAGCGGGCCAGTCGAACGTCGGTGATGGGCGGGAAGCGGACAGGCCTTGCGTCCTTCGAGGCCCGCCGTGCGGGCGCCTCAGAATGAGCGCTTTGTACCGGATTCCTCTTCCTCAAGTGCGCGCCCCTGAGCGCGCCTCGAAGGACGCACGGCGCCTGCGGAGTCCGCTCGGGGTGGAAACCGACGCCGCCCCACCATTTCCAAGTCAGACCCTCAGCCGCACCGCCCTTGGCCGCAGCCGGCCCACCAGCGCCTTAAGCGGATCGCCGCCCTTGAAGCCGCCGGCCGCCTCGACAGCTTCCCTCAACGCCAGAACCGCCAGCGGACGTCCGAACAGGCCCGGCGCACCAATCCAGGCCGGCTTGCCGCCACCGCCGGCCAGATGGGCCTCGACCGGCGTACGCCAGCCCTCGGGCAGCACCAGATCCTCGCCCAGCGCCAGGATCCACGGGCTCCGGGCCGCCGCGCAGCCGGCCGCCAGCCGCGCGCCGCTGTCCCCCGCCGCCGAGACCACCCGCGCCCCGCTGTCCTCGGCGATGGCCAGGGTGGCGTCGGTCGAGCCGGCGTCGGCGAACACCACCGCCTTGACCAGGCCGTCGACGGCGGCCGGCACCAGCAGGGGCAGGACGTGGACCAGGCGCGCGGCGCTGTTGCGGGTCGGCAGGACGACGGTGATCATGGGTCCTGCTTCCGATCACCCGCTACGCAGGTCAAGCCGAGACTTGCCCCGTCGAAACATGGCATAGCCGCCGCATGATCCCGACAAGCGCTTTCGCCGCCTTCCTGTTCGACATGGACGGCACGGTGACAAACTCCATCGCCGCGACCGAACGCGTCTGGACCGCCTGGGCGCGGCGCCATGGTCTGGACGTCGAGACCTTCCTGCCCACGATCCACGGCGTGCGCGCGGAGGAGACCATCCGCCGCCAGAACCTGGCGGGCGTCGACATCGCCCACGAAGTCGCGGCGGTCCTGGCGGGCGAGATCGCCGACATCGACGACGTCCACCCAATCCCCGGCGCGGAAGCCTTCCTGAGCGATCTGCCCGCCGATCGCTGGGCCGTCGTCACATCCGCCCAGCGCGACCTCGCCCTGAGCCGCCTGACCGCCGCCGGGCTCCCGATCCCGGCGGTGCTGGTGACGGCCGAGGACGTCTCGCGCGGCAAGCCCGCGCCCGACGGTTACGTGCTGGCGGCCCGGCGCCTGGGCGTTGCGGCCGACGCCTGCCTGGTGTTCGAGGATGCGCCCGCCGGCGTCCTGGCCGGCGAAGCGGCCGGCGCCCAGGTGATCGTCATCACGGCCGCGCACCGTGACCCGTTCGAAACGGAGCATCCGACCCTGGCCGACTATTCGGACGTCCGGGTCAAGATCGGCCCCGACGGGCTACGTTTGTCCAGGATCTAGGGCGCGACCTCAGAACAATGACAGCTGGTCTCCCGCCTTGGCCGGCACGGTGAATTGCGAAAGATCCAGCGGGGCCAGCTTGCGGTCGAGGCCGAACCGCGTCCGCGCCAGCCTGAAGCGCTGGCTCATCACCTCGGCCACCGGTCCTTCGCCAGTCATCCGCCTGCCCCATTCGGTGCTGTAGGCGGCGCCGCCGCGCATCTGCCGCACCAGGGACATCACCCGCCGGGCGCGGTCGGGATGCTCGGCCGCCAGCCATTCCTCGAACAGGTCCTTGATCTCCAGCGGCAGGCGCACGGCCACGTAGCCGGCCGTGGTCGCCCCGGCGGCGGCGGCGGCCTCGAGCACCGCCTCCATCTCGTGGTCGTTCAGCGACGGGATGGAGGGCGCGAACATCACCGTGGTCGGCACGCCGGCCGCCGCCAGCTGGCGCACCGCGTCCAGCCGGCGCTTGGGCGTGGCGGCCCTCGGCTCCATGCCGCGCGACAGCCGGTGGTCCAGGCTGGTGATCGACACCGCCGCCCGCGCCAGCCCCGCCCGGCCCATCGGCCCAAGGATGTCGAGATCGCGTGTGATCAGGTTCGACTTGGTGATGATCGAGAACGGGTGGCGAAACCGCGCCAGGGTCTCCAGCACCGCCCGCGTCACCCGCAGCGCCTTCTCGTCCGGTTGATACGGATCGGTATCGCCGCCGATATGGATGACCTTGGGAACATATTTCGGCCTGGACAGCTCGCGCTCCAGCAACTTGCCCGCCTCGGGCTTGAAATAGATCTTGGTCTCGAAATCCAGACCGGCCGAGTGTCCCAGATAGGTGTGGGCTGGCCGGGCGTAACAGTAGATGCAGCCGTGGCTGCAACCGCGATAAGGGTTGATCGAGCTTTCGAAACCGACGTCGGGACTGTCGTTGCGGGCGATGATGGTCCGCGACTTCATCGGCTGCAGGACGGTGGCGATCTGGGCCGGTTCTTCCTCCTCGCCCCAGCCGTCGTCGAACGCCTCGCTGACCTGGGACTCGAAGCGGCCTGTGCGGTTGGACTTGGCCCCGCGCCCCCGCGCGCTGGACGGCGGATGCCCGGGAAGATTGGCGGGAGCGACCATGACCGGCATCATGAACCGTGGGCGAGAACAATTCAAGAACACAAATGATCGTGACGCGACGCGGTCGGTTGGTTTCGAGGCGCCCCCGGACGGCTTGCCGCCCCCTCGATCACCTTCGCTGACAGGAGCCCGCGTTCATGCCAAGCTCACTGCGAGGCACGCCGGGCGAAGGGCGCACGGCCCTCGCATCGGGAGGCTCCCCATGACCACCAAGCCGGAAGACAAGGTCGAAAAAACCGAAGTCGAAGCCCCGCACGTCGCCAAGGTCGGCGTGATCGACGCGGGTCACAACGTCACCAGCTTCAACGAGGAGCCGATCAACGGTCTCCTGGCCGACATCGCCGACGGCGACGCCTGATCGACCACCGTCCTGTCGCCTCGCGAAACAGCGGGGCGACAGCACTTCTGTCACGACTTTTGTTCAAAATCATCGTCGATAGTCGAAAATCATCACTTGGGATCTTCAGGTAATTGCGTCAACGACCAGGCAATCACCATCCAGGGCGAGAAAAATCGACAAAACATAGAGCGGATTCTAGAGAATCGAAGCTTAACTACAGCTGGACTTCGATCCGCATCGTTGCGATCATGCTCGACCAATGCTAGCAAACTCAAAACTGAACCTGGCGCAAAGGCGCGAAACTGGTTCTGGAAGAGAGGCGGCCAGCTGGACATGACTTCCCCGGACGCGACCCCCACCTCCACCCTGCCCCGCGACCGGACGCTGGTCCTGGCGCGCCTGGTCGCCGACGCCTCGCGCGCCTTCGACGACGATCCCGATACCGCCCGGGACCTGGTGCGTCGCGCGAGCCAGCTCCTGGAGGCCGAGGTCGAGCGCCTGGCCCGCGACCAGCCGACCGGCAGGCTGGCGCCCTGGCAGGTGCGCGCCGCGACCGCGTTCATCGACCAGAACCGCGACCGCAACCTGCAGGTCCGCGACGTGGCCGCGGCGGTCCGCCTGAGCGCCAGCTACTTCTCGCACGCCTTCAAGGAAAGCTTCGGCCAGTCGGCCAAGAGCTACATCATCGAGCGGCGCATCGCCCGGGCCAAGCACCTGATGCTGACCAGCCGGGACACCTTGGCCCAGATCGCCCTGGCCTGCGGGTTCTCCGACCAGGCTCACTTCTGCCGGACCTTCGGCGCCGCCGTCGGCCAGACGCCCAGCCGCTGGCGCCGGAGTCGCCAGGACCGCCCGAGCGATCCCCCCGCCCTGGCGGCGTGATCGGAGTCACGCGACCGCGCCCTCTTGTTCCCGCGCCGCCGAGCCCCAAATCTGAGTCTCCGACAGGAGATCGACTTGCCTTCACCGTTCCAAGGACATGAGGTCGAGGCGCGGCTGCGCCCGACCGCCAACGCCTATCCCTTCGACCTTGATCATGCGCTGTCCTCGGTGGTCGCCCTGGAGGCCCAGGTTCCGGCCGACGCCTTCACGGCCCGGATCCTCGGAACCGAGCGGCTGGGCAATGGCGTGGTGATCAGCGAGAACGGCCTGGTGCTGACCATGGGCTATCTGGTCACCGAGGCCAACCAGGTCGTGCTGACCCTGAACGACGGCCGGCAGGTCCAGGCCCACGTGTTGGGCTTCGACAGCCAGACAGGACTGGGCCTGGTGCAGGCGCTCGAACCCCTTGGCCTGCCAGCGCTGCGCCTTGGGGCGTCGAAGGTCCTGGAGCCCGGCAGTCCGGTGGTCATCGCGGGGGCCGGCGGACGCGCCCACGCGGTCGCGGGCCGGGTGCTGACGCGCATGCCCTTCGCCGGCTACTGGGAGTATCTGCTCGACGAGGCGATCATCACCGAGCCCGCCCACCCGCACTGGAGTGGCGCGGCCCTGATCGGCCCCGAGGGCGAACTGGTCGGGATCGGCTCCCTGAGCCTGGCGGGACAGTCGCGCGATGGCCAAGCCAAGCCGCTGAACCTGTTCGTGCCCGCCGACCTGCTGCCGCCGATCCTGGACGACCTGGCGCGCGGCAAGCCGGCCCATCCGCCCCGCCCCTGGCTGGGCGTGTTCGCGCAGGAAACCGAATCTCACGTGGTGCTGGTCGGCGTGTCGCCCGGAAGTCCCGCCGCCCGGGCCGAACTGCGCGCCGGCGACCTGATCCTGGCCGTGGCCGGCGACGAGGTCTCCGACCTGGCCGAGTTCTACACCGCGCTGTGGGACCAGGGCCCGGCCGGCGTCACGGTCCCGCTGCGGATCCAGCGCGAACAGGATGTCTTCGAGGTCGAGATCCGCTCGGTCGACCGCAACGCCCTGCTGAAGAAGCCCCGGCTCAACTAGTCGAGCCGGACGAAGGGGCGGTTCGCCGCGCCGGCGGCCTCGCACGGCCTGGTGACGGTCAGGGTCAGCCCTTAGTAGCCTTGTCCGACGGCTTGCGATAAAGCCCGGACGTGACCCGCTCGCCCAGCCTTGGCCGGACCTGGACACGCGGTGCCTTCCTGGCGCTCGCGATCCTGGCGCTCGCCCTGAAGGTCCTGGTCCCGGCGGGCTTCATGACCCAGGCCGAGCCCAGGAACGGCTTGCCGTTCGCCCTGGTGCTTTGCACCGGCCAGGGCCCGCTGGTCATCCAGCCCGGCGACGCCCTGGACCATCACGACAAGTCGCCCGCCGACAAGCCGGCCCATGACGCGCCCTGCCCGTTCGCCAGCCATGGCGCGACAGCCCCGCCGCCCAGCACGCTGGCGGTCGCCCAGGTCGAGTTCGTCGCCTATCGGCCCATGGCCGTGGCGCGGGCCGTCGAGCCCGCGCCCGGCCGTGGGCTGGCCGCGCCGCCGTTACCGGCCCGAGGTCCTCCCAGCCTGCTGATCTAGCGCCCGACCGCCTCGGCGGCCGGCCGCTTCCGCATGCGTCGCCCTGGATCGAGTCCGGCGACGACATTCGCGCGTCGCGCCCTTCGCCCAGTTCAGCCTGCTCCGGCCGCGCCGTGTCGCGCGCCGAAGGACCCCGATCCCATGAAGTCTCTCCTGCTAGCCTCCACGGCCGCTCTCCTCGCCCTGCCCGGTTTCGCGTTCGCCGCCCCGGACGAGGATCAATCGGCCCGCGAGGTCAGTTCCGTCATCGTCACCGCCCGCCCCGATCCGGAAGACCCGCCCGTGGTCGCCGCCGCCCGTCGGCGGCTGTCCGAAACCCCCGGCGGCGTCTCGGTGATCTCCCAGGAATCCTACGCCAGCCGCCAGGCCCTGGCGCTGGACGACATGCTGCGCGACGCGCCCGGCGTCTACGCCCAGCGCAAGTGGGGCGGCGACGTGCGCCTGTCGATCCGCGGCTCGGGCATCGGCAACGCCAGCCACAATCGCGGCCTGCTGCTGGCCCAGGACGGCGTGCCGCTGAACGAGGCCGACGGCTTTGGCGACAGCCAGGTCGCCGATCCCCTGAACACCCGCTTCACCGAGGTCTATCGCGGCGGCAACGCCCTGCGGTTCGGCGGCGCCCTGCTGGGCGGGGCGATCAACATGGTCACGCCCACCGGCAAGGACGCCGGGTTCGACGAGCAGATCCGCATCGACGGCGGCTCCTATGGCCTGCTCCGCGAGCATGTCGCCCTGGCCCGCCAGTCCGGCGACGGGGACGTCTACGCCGCCGCCACCAACCAGACCGGCCAGGGCTGGCGCTCGCAGAGCCAGCAGAACATCCAGTTCGGGTCGCTGAACATCGGCCGCGGCTTCGGCCAGGACCGCGAGGTGCGGTTCGTGGTCAACGGCTCCAACGTCAACCAGGAGATCCCGGGCTCCCTGACCCTGGCCCAGTTCGACGCCAATCCGCGCCAGACGGCGGCCGCCAGCGCCGCCAACGACCAGGGCCGCAACCAGCGTGGTCTGCGCGGTTCGCTGCGCACCTCCTGGCGGCTGGACGACCACACCGTGTTCGAGGGCGCGGTCTATGCGGTGTGGAAGGACCTGGACCACCCGATCTTCCAGGTCATCGACCAGCAGAGCCGCAACTACGGCGCCTTCGGCCGGTTGGACTGGGAGGGCGTGCTGGGAGGCCTCAAGGCCGACGCCTATCTGGGGGCCTGGTATCGCCAGGGCGACCTGGATTCGGCCTTCTACACCAACGTCAGGGGGGCTCGCGGCGCCCTGCAGTCGCTGTCGCTGCAGAACGCCAAGGCGGCCGACGTCTTCGCCGAAGGCCGGGTGTTCGCCACCCGGCGCCTGGCCCTGGTCGGCGGCCTGACCTGGGGGACCGCCAAGCGGGACTATCGCAGCTTCGCCGTCCCCGGCGTGACCACGACCTTCAACCTGGCCGCCGGCAAGGACTACGCCTGGGTCTCGCCGCGCATCGGCGTCCTGTGGCAGGGCGACGACGGCGCGCAGCTGTTCGCCAACGTCACCCGCTCGGTCGAGCCGCCGAACTTCGGCGCCCTGTCGCCGAGCAATGTCGGCTTCGCGCCGGTGCAGGCCCAGGAGGCCTGGACGGGCGAGATCGGGGCGCGCGGCCATCGCGGGCCATTCACCTACGACGTGACGCTCTACCGCGCCCATCTCGAACACGAACTGCTGCAGTTCGCGGTCGACGCCCAGCACCCGGCCGCGACCTTCAACGCCGACAGGACGATCCACCAGGGGATCGAGGCGGCGCTGGACTGGACGCTGGCCCCGCGCTGGCGGCTGCGCCAGACCTGGACCTGGTCGGACTTCCGCTTCGACGGCGACGCCCAGTACGGCGACAATCGCCTGCCGATCGTGCCCAAGAGCTTCTACCGCGCCGAGCTGCGCTACGACGACGCCCGCGGCTGGTTCGTGGCCCCGTCGGTCGAGTGGTCAGCCTCCGACCAATGGATCGACTACCAGAACACCAAGGCCGCCCCGTCCTACGCGATCCTCAGCCTCAACGCCGGCTGGACGCTGAACGACAGGGTCTCGCTGTTCCTCGACGCCCGGAACCTGGCCGACAAGGCTTATGTCTCCAACGTCCAGGCCGCCACGAGATGGACCCCCGCCACGGCCGCCGTCTGGCCCGGCGACGGCCGCTCGGTGTTCGGCGGCGTCACCGTGTCGTTCTGACCCCAGCGCTTCTGAACAGGATTCCGAGCATGAAACCCTTCCTCACCGCACTCGCCTTCGCCGCCCTGGCGGTTCCATCGCTCGCCGCCGCGGCTTCGCCAGCCGTCAAGGTCACGGACGCCTGGTGCCGGGCCGCGCCCAAGGGCGCCCTGGCCGGCGGCTGCTACTTGACCCTGACCGCCGGCGCCGACGACCGCCTGGTGGCCGTCGAAACCCCGGCCGCCGGTCGCGCCGAGATCCACACCATGTCGATGGACGGCGGCGTGATGCGGATGCGCAAGCTGGCCGACGGGGTCGCCCTGGCGGCCGGCAGGCCCGTGGCCCTCAAGCCCGGCGCCGAGCACCTGATGCTGATCGGTCCCACGATCGCCCTGGCGCCGGGCGCCAAGGTCGCCCTGACCCTGCGCTTCCAGTCCGCTCAGCCCATCACCCTTTCCGTGCCGGTAAGGACCGCGTCAATGCCGTCGATGGGCGGCATGTCGATGGAGCATCATTGATGACGTCCTGGAGAATCGCGGCCTTCGCCCTGGCCCTGGCCGGCCTGCCGCTGGTCGCCTGCGACAAGCCTGCTGATCAGGCCAGCCGGCAGGCGACGATCCAGATCGGTGGACCGTTCCAGCTGGTCGACATGAACGGCCGGCCGGTCACCGAGAAGACGCTGCTGGGCAAGCCGACGGCGATCTTCTTCGGCTTCACCTACTGTCCCGAGGTCTGCCCGACCACCATGGCCGAGATGACCGCCTGGCTGAAGGCGCTGGGGCCGGACGCCGACAGGCTGAACGTGGTCTTCGTCTCGGTCGACCCCGAGCGCGACACGCCCGAGCAGCTGAAGCTGTATCTGTCGAACTTCGACCCTCGGATCCAGGGCTTCGCCGGCACGCCCGAAGCCATCGCCAAGACCGCCAAGGCCTATCGCGTCTACTATCAGAAGGTGGCGACCGAGGGCGGCGGTTACACGCTGGACCACTCGTCAGCGATCTACCTGTTCGACGCCCAGGGCCGGTTCGTCGAGCCGATCGGCTATGGCGGTCCGCCCGAGCGGGGCCTGGCTCAGCTGAAGGCCTTGCTGAAGGGGTAGTCGCGGAAGGGAGAAGGTGGAGGCCCGGCCCGGAATCGAACCGGGGTGCACGGATTTGCAATCCGCTGCGTCACCACTCCGCCACCGGGCCATCCGGGTCAACGCAAGCTGCGTCGGCGAAGAGGTCGGTTCGAATACAGGAGCCCGCCGCCCTAGGCAATGGCCATGAGCGGGTTGGTCACAGGGCTTTCTCGAGCAGCAGGGCCTTGGTCAGGAAGGCCTGGTCCTTTCCGGCCACGCTCAGGCCCGCCGCACCGAACAGGGCCGGCAAATCGGCCTGGGCGTAGGTCGAATAATAGGGCTCGTGGAAATAGGCCGGGAACGCCTCCAGCAGGCGCGACAGGTCGGGCTCGTCGACCGGCTGCACCGAATCGGCGAAGGCCAGCACGCCGCCGGGCTTGAGCACCCGGGCGATCTCGGCGGCCACCACCGGACGCACCCGCGGCGGCAGTTCATGGAACAGGTAGACGCAGGTGACCGCGTCGAGGCTGGCGTCGGCGAACGGCAAGGCCTCGGCGTTGGCCTGCACCCCGCCCCGGCCCGAGCGGCTGCGCGCGGCGGCCAGATAGGCCCGCGACAAGTCGAGGCCGGCGATGGCGGCGCGGGGGAAGGCCGTGGCGAGGTCGGCCAGGAACGCGCCGGAGCCGCAGGCCAGGTCGACCACCTTCAGTCCGCGCTGGTCCTGGCCGCGCCAGTGGCGGGCCAGCAGCGACAGGGCCCGGCGGCGCATGGCCCCGGCCGCGCCGGAAAACAGCGCCTCGACCTGGGCCTCGTAACGGCGAGCGCTGGCGTCGGTGAACCAGCCGCCGGACTGGTAGTGGAAATTCTGCCGATAGTAGTTGGGATAGCCCTCGGTGCCCGGCGCCTCGCGCACCTCGACCCCGTCGCCCCGGCGGCGGCGCTGGTCGACGGCGCGGGCGTCGGCGATGACGTCCAGCGCCTGGCGGAAGGCCTCGGCGGGGTCGCCCAAGCCGTCCGCGGCCGGCGGATAGAGGCCGGCGGCGACGTCGGCGGCGTCCTTGTCGAAGGCGGTCAGATAGGCCTTGCGCAGCCGGGCGGCCGAGACCGGCGGCCCCTGCGGCTCGAACCGGACCTTGGCCTCGCCCCGCGTCGGCTGGGCCAACGCCCGCGTGACCCCGCCCGCGGCGGTCCACCAGGCGGCCTTGATCGCCGCCCGGGCCCGCTGGCTGGCGCCGTCCAGGGCGAACGCCCCGCGCCCCTTGGGAACGGCCTCCCGGGGCTCGTCCGGCTTGGCGGATCGCTCGTCCATGACCGTCTCCCGGACGGTCCAGGCCGTCCTACCGCGAAAACACGCCGACCAGCTCAATATGGGGCGACCACAGGAACTGGTCCACCGGCAAGACCCGCTCCAGGCGGAAGCCGGCCTCGGTCAGCACCTTGGCGTCGCGGGCGAAGGTGGCCGGATTGCACGACACGCCGACCACGCGGGCCACCTTGGACTTGGCGATCTCGACATGCTGCTCGTAGGCCCCGGCCCGGGGCGGGTCGAGCACGGCCACGTCGACCTTGTTCAGCTCGGTCGACAGCACCGGCCGGCGGGTCAGGTCGCGGGCCTCGGCGGTGATCGCCTTGAGACCCGACGCCGTGCCCAGGGCGCCCTTCAGGGCGGCGATGGCCGGGGCGGCGCTGTCGGCGGCGTAGACGCCGCCGATCTGCGCCAGGCGGAAGGTGAAGGTGCCCACGCCGCTGAACAGGTCGACGATCCGCGACGCCCCCTGGGCCGCCTCGACGGCGAACTCGACCATGGCCTTCTCGGCCTGGGGCACGGCCTGCAGGAAGCTGCCGGCCGGCAGGGCCACGACGGCCGGGCCCAGCTTCACCATCGGCTGGCGGGCCATGTAGATCATCTCGCCGGCCAGGGTGACGCGGGCGAAGTCATGTTCGCCAGCGATCATGGCGGCGCGGACCCGGGCGTCGGCCGACAGCCCGCCGCTCCTGGCCTCGACGCCGGTGACGTCGATGTCCAGGCCGGTGGCGGTCAGGGTCACGTGCAGGGTCGGGGCCGACTTGGGATGCTCCAGGAACGGCGCGGCCAGACGCGCCAGGGCGGGAAAGGCCGCGACCAGCTTGGGGTCCGACACCGGACAGGTCTCGATCCGCGCCAGGTTCCACGACCGGCGCTCCTTGAAGCCCAGCCGCGCCCCGCCCCGTCCGTCACGCGAGCCGCCCCGGGCGTGCAGGGCCACGCGGCGGCGCGAGGCCGGCGGCGAGGCGAAGGTCGGCAGGACCTCGGTCTCCAGCCCCTCGCGGGCCAGCTGGAACTGGATCTGCTCGCGCTTCCATTCCAGATAGGGCGCGGCGTCCCAGTGCTGGAAGGCGCAGCCGCCGCAGACGCCGAAGTGGGGGCACGGCGGCAGGACGCGGTCGGGACTGGGCTCCAGCACCTCGACCAGTTCGCCGCGGTTGCCGGTCATCTCGGCGGTGATCCGCTCGCCGGGCAGGGTCAGGGGGACGAAAGAGCCTTCGGCGATGCCGTCGCCCTGGGCGCCGACCGCCTGGATCCTCAGTTCACGCATGGACAGTCCAATTCGACAGGCGGAACCTTCACCGGTCCGCGCCATTTCTGTTATGATGTTCGGGACGGCGCCCGCCATGCCCGCGCCATGATCGACACGGACAAGATTTCGGACGCTCCCATACCCTATTCGGAACGGATGCGCGTGAACGAAGATGAACGGGTCGCTCAACGCCCGTTCATCAAAGGCTTGGCAATTTAGGTCGCAAGGCGGGTCCGACTCTCGGCGGCCCCGGTCGGAGGAGTTTCTCATGATGTTCAAGACCGTTTTCGGCGTCGCCGCCGCGGCCACCCTCGCCGGCGCCCTGGCCCCGACGATGGCCTCGGCCCAGGCCTATGGCGCCTATGGCAACGCCGGCGCCTACAGTGGCGGCGGGGCCTATGACAATAACGGCTATTACTACGATCCCTGCCGCCGCAGCACGACGCAGCGCGGCACGGGCGGCGGCCTGGCCGGGGCCGGCATCGGCGCGGCGATCGGCAGCGGCGTGGCCGCCAAGGGCGCCCGCACCGAAGGCGCGGTCCTGGGCGGCGTGCTCGGCGCGATCGCCGGCTCGGCCATAGGCCGCAACTCGGCGGCCTGCTCGCCGGGCGCCAACCCGCCCCCGCCGCCTCCCCCGTCGTACAGCCAGGGCGCCTACAACAGCTATGACCGTCCGGACGACGGCTATTATCGCGACAGTCGCTACGGCGATCGCGACTATGACCGTCGCGGCGGCTACAGCTATGAGTCCGAACGCTCGTACAGCGTGACCGACAGCCGGGCCGACGCCAACGGCTGCACCCTGGCCGAAAGCCCGATCTACCTGCCCGACGGCCGCACCCAGAAGCGCTTCGTCCGCGTCTGCCCCGACGCCTCGGGCCGCTACCAGGTCGTCGACTAGGCTAGAGATTTCTCATTCGACCGTCTTGGGGCCGCCGGCGTTCGCGCCGGCGGCCTTTTTCTTGGGCTAGCCCTTCACCGCCCACAGCAGGTGCTCGACCTGGCCGTCGCCCCCGGTGATCGGGCTGGGCGCGAGGCCCTTGACCGTCCAGCCGGCCGCCTCGACGAAGGCGCGGACCGAGGCGATGCAGTCGGCGATGACCGCCGGGTCCTTGACCAGGCCGCCCTTGCCCACCCGGTCGCGACCGGCCTCGAACTGCGGCTTGATCAGGCTGACCAGATCGGCGCCGGGCTCGGCCAGGTCCAAGGCCACGGGCAGGCACTTCTCAACCGAGATGAAACTGACGTCGCTGACCACCAGGCTAGGCGCCTCGTCCAGATGGCCCTCGCCCAGCGTCCGGGCGTCGACGCCGGAGCGGTCGATCACGCGCGGATCGGCGGCGAGGCGCGGATGCAGCTGCTCGCGGCCGACATCGACGGCGTAGACCTTGGCCGCGCCCTTCGACAGCAGCACCTCGGTGAAGCCGCCGGTCGAGGCCCCGACGTCCAGGGCGACCTTGCCCTCGACGGCGATCGGCCACAGCTCCAGGGCGTGGGCCAGCTTCAGGGCGCCGCGCCCCACCCAGGGAAAGGCCGCGGCGCCTTCCAGCACGGCGGTCGGCTCCAGTTCCTGCGAAGGCTTGGTCACCAGCTTGCCGTCGGCCTTGACCGCCCCGGCCTCGATGGCGGCGCGGGCCTTGGCCCGGCTGTCGAACAGGCCGGACTCGACCAGCAGGATGTCGGCGCGTTTGCGTTTCATCGGCGGGCTGTAGCACGACTTGCGGCCAGCGCGCCTTCCGGTTCACAGTGAACGACGTTCACCGACGCGCCGCAGACGTCGGGACGCCCGAGGAAATCCCGATGGACACTCGCCATGGCCTGACCGCCGCGACCGCTTCCCAAGCCGCCTGGACGCCCGACGCCACCGAGATCGCCGAGCGCATCCGAACCCGGACGGTCAGCGCCGTGGAGGTCGTCGAGAAGGCCGTGCGCGACGCCGAGGCCCTGGACGGCGCGCTGGGCGTTCTGGTCACCGCCGACTTCGACCGGGCGATCGACAAGGCCCGTCGCCTCGACCAGGGCCAGGGCGACCGCGACGCGCCGTTCGCCGGCGTGCCGTTCCTGGTCAAGGACCTCAACGACTATGCCGGCCTGCCCACCCGGTCGGGCTCGCGGGCCATGCTGGGCCTGCCGCCGGCCGCGACCCAGGACGGCTATTGCGACGCCCTCGACCGGGCCGGGCTGGTGGTGATCGGCAAGTCGGCGACGCCGG
Organism: Caulobacter sp. BK020; assembly: GCF_004342605.1. Lineage (GTDB taxonomy): Bacteria > Pseudomonadota > Alphaproteobacteria > Caulobacterales > Caulobacteraceae > Caulobacter. The sequence continues at coordinate 42,972 of NZ_SLZL01000002.1, read as the reverse complement.
AATACGGCTTCCTGCCGACCACCGAGCCGGTCGCCTTCCCGCCGACCCGCAATCCCTGGAACCTGGAGCGCAGCACGGGCGGCTCGTCCGGGGGCGCGGCGGCGGCCGTGGCGGCGGGGATCGTCCCCGTCGCCCACGCCAATGACGGCGGCGGCTCGATCCGGATTCCCGCCGCCTGCTGCGGCCTGTTCGGACTGAAGCCGTCGCGCCACCGGATGCCGCCCAGCCGGCCGCCGCTGCGCGCCATCGACTTGGCCGTCGAGCACTGCGTGTCGCGCAGCGTCCGCGACAGCGCCGCCCTGTTCGCCGCCACCGAGCAGGCCGACGGCCCCCTGCCCGCCGTCGGCCGGGTGACGGGACCCGGCCCGCGGCGGCTGCGGGTCGGGCTGGTCACCGAGACCCAGTTGGGCGTCCAGCCCGACGCCGAGGTCCGCGCCGCCGCCGAGGCCGCGGCCGCCCTTATGGAGTCGCTGGGCCACCAGGTCGAGCCGACCCAGTGGCCGACCAACGGCCCGGTCTTCGCCCTGGACTTCCTGGCCGTCTGGGCCAGCGCCGGCGCCGAGCTGGTCGACTTCGTCACCCAGGCGATCGGCCGCCGGCCCGACGAGACCCTGCTGGAGCCGTTCACCCTGGCCCTGGCCGAGCTGTTCGGCGGCCTGCCGGCCGGCGGGCTGGAGCAGTCGGTCGCCCGCCTGAACGCCGACGCCCAGGCCTATGACCACTGGTTCGAGCGCCATGACGTGATCCTCTCGCCCGTGCTGGGCAAGCCGCCGGCCCCGCTGGGCTGGGTGGCGCCGACCGTTTCGATCCCCGACCTGACCGAGCGGCTGAACGCCTATGTCGGCTACACCACCCTGCACAACGTGGCCGGCGCTCCGGCGATGAGCGTTCCGCTGCACTGGACCGTCGACGGCCTGCCGGTCGGCGTCCAGTTCGCCGCCCGGGCCGGGGACGAGCGGACGCTGTTCGAACTGGCCTTCGCGCTGGAGGCCGCCCAGCCGTGGGCTTGGCGGCGGCCGGGGGTGAGCGTCGGCTGACGCCTTGCGTCCTTCGAGGCTCGGCTGCGCCTCGCACCTCAGGATGAGGAATTCAGCAACATCGCTCCTCATCCTGAGGTGCCCGCGCAGCGGGCCTCGAAGGACGCAGGGCCTACCCCTCCACGAAGACCTTCTTCAGTTCGTTCTTCATGATCTTGCCGTTGGCGTTGCGCGGCAGGGTCTCGGGCCAGAACAGCACCTTGACCGGAACCTTGAAGGCGGCCAGGCGGTCGGCGACAAAGGCGCGCAGCTCGGCCTCGGTGGCCTGGGTCCCCGGCTTCAGCGTGACGACGGCGGCCGGCTCCTCGCCCAGGGTTTTGTGCGCCACGCCCACCAGGGCCGCGTCCATCACCGCCGGATGGTCATAGAGGACGTTCTCGACCTCGATGCAGTAGATGTTCTCGCCGCCGCGGATCAGCATGTCCTTGGCCCGGTCGATGATGTAGCAGAAGCCCTCCTCGTCCAGCCGCGCCAGGTCGCCGGTGCGCACCCAGCCGTCGATGAAGGTCTGGGCGGTGGCCTCGGGCTTGTTCCAGTAGCCCTTCACCACCTGCGGACCCTTGCACCACAGCTCGCCGACCTCGCCGACCGGCAGCTCGCGATATGGGGCCTCCAGGGTCATGATCTTCAGGTCGGTGACCGGCACGGCCGGGCCGCAGCTGTCGGGGCGGTTCTCGTAGTCCTCGGCCGAGTTGCTGGTGGCCGTGGCCGAGGTCTCGGTCATGCCCCAGCCGTTGCCCGGCAGGGACTTGGGCCAGATCTCCTTGATCTTGCGCACCAGTTCCGGAGCCGAGGGCGCGCCGCCATAGGCCACGGTCTCCAGCGACGACAGGTCGTAGTTGGGACGGCTGGGATGCTCGATTATCTGCCAGGCGATGGTCGGCACCCCGCCCATCTGGGTCAGCTTCTCGTCCTGGATCAGCTGCATGGCCTTTTCCGGGTCCCACTTGCGGATCATGGCCAGCTTGGCGCCGCCGAACAGCGAGGGGTTCAGCACCGCGAAGCAGCCGGTGGCGTGGAAGAACGGCACCGAGACCAGCGAGCCCTTCTGCGGCAGGCCGGGATCGGGCTGGGGCGGGATCTCGCCGCGCCGCAGGTAGCCGCGGGCGGTCGCCGCGCCGGTGGCGAAGATGTTGCTGTTGATGTTGCGGTGGGTGCCCAGCGCCCCCTTCGGCTTGCCGGTCGTGCCGGAGGTGTAGAAGATCGTCGCGTCGTCCTCGGGGCCCAGTTCGACGGCCGGCAACGGCTTTTCGTCCAGCTTGATCCAGTCGTTGGGACAGCCGATCACGCCCTCCAGCCGCTTGACGTAGGGATGGGCGATCTCCTCCTTGGCGCGGCTGACATAGACGCGCTTGAGGTCGGGGCAGTTGTGCAGGTGTTCGGCCAGGCGCTCGAAGCGCTCGACGTCCATCACCGCCACCGAGGCGCCGCTGTCGACCAGGCCGTATTCCAGCTCCTGGCCGGTCCACCAGGCGTTCAGCGGGGTCAAGATCGCGCCCAGCGACAGGCCGGCATAGAAGGCCACTGGCCATTCGGGCAGGTTGCGCATGATCAGGGCGACCCGGTCGCCCTTCTTCACGCCCGCCGCCGCCAGCTCGGCGGCGAACACGGTCACGGCGCGGTAGAAGGCCTCGAAGCTGACCCGCTCGTCCTCGTGGACCAGGAAGATCTTGTCGCCATGGGTGCGGCCGATCAGCAGGGTGTCGCGCAGGGTGGGCGGGCAGTGCTTCCAGACCCTGGTCTTCACGCCGCGAATCTCGACCTCCTCCATCTCGCCGGGCGAGCCGGGGGCGGTGATCAGGGCGTAGGCCTGTTTCACCGACATGGCGGGCCAGGGAATCGAGGGGGCGGCTGTGGCGGCGGAGGCGGCGGAGGCGGCCTGGGTCATCGTGACTCTCCCGATATGTGTCGCGCTTCGCTGGCCGAGCACGTTTCCTCGACGAGAAAGCACAGGCCGAAGCGGGATGCAAACGTCCGTTCGAACCCAAGGGAACAATGATAAGTTAGGACGTGAAGATCGAGTGAGCCGCCGCTGCTTGCCCCCTACGGATCGCTTCGCGATCGTCTTCCCCCGGAGGGGGAAGAGCGCCGCCGCAGGCTCTGCGCGAGGGCTCCGCCCCCTCGTCGCGACAGACCGCGCAGCGGTCAGGTGGGGGCAAGTGTTCGCGCTCTCACGCGGAACCCGCTGAGCTGATGGGAAGGGTGCGAAGCGCCCGGGCCTCGCCCGGAGTAGCTTTGATGTTTTATACCGTTTCGACGAAGTCTGAGCGCTTCGCGTGGAGCCGTTATCCGGAAGCCTTCGGGTCGCGGATTCTTAACCCGCTCCGATGGAGGCCCCCGACGGGCAGGACGTTGGCTCCGTCCTGGACCGCCCGGGCGATTTCAGCCCGGGCCTGCTGGCTCATCCGCCTGTCCTGGGCGCCGAAGCTTCGTCGCGACTGAGGCGAACCTGCTCCGGACCGATCCGGGATGCTTCCGAAGAAGCGCGGCGGACAAGCCTTCCCGCTCGTCCACCCCCGAAGGCCGCATCGGTCGCCGTACGTGCGCCCTCCCCGTGCCTTCAGGTGCAAGCATTATGGGGTCGGTCTGGAAGGGTGAGGACGAAATCGAGCCGAGAAAGTTCAAACCACTGAAATCATTGAACTTGAGTCGCCATCCGCCGAGGATAGACGCCTGTCGGGGACGCGCACTCACGGCAGAGCCTGGCCGGACGATCTCGAAATTTCAGGGTGAGCGCGTGTCCCCTCCGTCGCCCACCGCGCCTGACCAGCGATCCCAAACAACTCGCCCTCAGACTCAGCGGACGAAGTGGGGGACACGCACTCACACCGGACGCCCTGCAAACCCTCCAACGCCTTGCCATGAGTGCGCGTCCCCGGCCAAACCGGCCGACGCACGGCCGTGAGCGCGCGTCCTCGGCGCATGTGCAGCTTGTCGCCTCCCGAGGATCGCCCTACCTCAGGATCCGAAAAAGGGAGTCGCCGCATGCGTCCGTGGATCTCGAGTCTCGCCGTCGCCGCCAGCCTGGCGCTGGCCTCTCCCGGCCTGGCGGCGACGCCCGTCGCCCCGGCCGTGGCGACCGCCCCCGACTCCGCCCTGGCCGCCCGGCTGGACAAGGTGGTGGACACGGCCCTTGCCGAGCACCGGCTGGTCGGGACGGTGGTGCTTGTCGCCCGCGACGGCAAGCTGGTCTACCACCGCGCCGCCGGCCTGGCCGACCGCGAGGTCGGCCGGCCGATGCGCGAGGACGCCGTCTTCCGCTTCTCGTCGGTGACCAAGCCGTTCGTCAGCGTGGCGGTGATGAAGCTGGTCGAGGACGGCAAGCTGACCCTCGACGATCCGGTGACCAAATGGCTGCCGGACTTCAAGCCCAAGCTGGCCGACGGAACCGCGCCGGTCATCACCCTGCGCCAGCTGCTGGACCACACCAGCGGCCTGACCTATGGCCTGGCCGAGCCGCCGTCGCATCCCTACCACAGCCTGGGCGTCTCGGACGGCATCGACCTGTCGGGGATCACCCTGGACGAGAACATCCGCCGGCTGGGCCAAGCGCCCCTGGCCTTCCCGCCCGGCTCGCGCTGGCGCTATTCGCTGGCCATCGACGTGCTGGGCGCGGTGGCCGAGAAGGCGACGGGCAAGCCCCTGCCCCAGGTGGTGGCCGAGACGGTCACAACGCCGCTGGGTCTGAGCGACGCCGGCTTCGTGGCCCGCGATCCCGCCCGGCTGACCGCGGCCTATGTCAACGCCCAGCCCGCACCGAAGCGGATGACGGACGGCGACCAGGACGTCCCGATCGGTGCGACCGCCGTCCGCTTCTCGCCCAGCCGCGCCCTGGACAAGACGGCCTTCCCATCCGGTGGCGCGGGCATGGTCGGCACGGCCGGCGACGTGCTGGCCCTGCTGGAGACCGTCCGCAAGGGCGGCGCGCCGATCCTCAAGGCTTCAACCGTGGCCCAGATGGTCAAGGACCAGGTCGGGCCCCAGGCGTCGACACAAGGGCCCGGCTGGGGCTTCGGCTATGGCTGGGCGGTGCTGGACGACCCCGCCGTCGCCAAGACCCCGCAGGCCGCCGGGACGCTGGCCTGGGGCGGCGTCTATGGCCACAACTGGTTCGTCGACGCCAAGAGCGGCCTGACCGTGGTGATCATGACCAACACCGCCTTCGAGGGCATGAACGGCCCCTTCACCACTGAGGTGCGCGACGCGGTCTACGGGCGCTGATCCAGGCGCTTGAGCGAACCCCGTTCGCACATGGACCCATTTTGACCGCATCAGCGTCCAGCCGACGCCCCATTGTCACGTCAGCGTAACGGAACGTCGGGGGACGTTTCGACAGATGGGAAACCGCATGCGTTCATTTCTGACCCTCGGCGCCGCCGCCGTAGCCCTCGCCATCGCCGCCCCGGCCCTGGCCCAGACCACGACCCCGACCGCCCCGGCTCAGGACCCGGCGGCGGCGGCCCCAGCCCAGGATTCCACCACGGCCCCGACCGGAACCTCGGCGCCCACCTCCGCGACCGCCACCGCTCCGGTGACGGCCGGCCAGCCGGTCAAGGATAATTCCGGCGCCGTCATCGGCTCGGTCGCCGAGGTCAAGCCGGACGCCTCCGGCAAGGAGATGGCCACCATCAAGATGGACGACAAGACCTTCGCCGTGGCCGTGGCCAACCTGGCCGTCCGCGACGGCGCCACCCTGATCAACGCCAGCAAGGCCGAGATCGAGGGGATGCTGGGCGGCGCGAAGAAGTAAGCGCTCGACGCCGACGGGGACGCACGCAGGCGTGTGTCCCCGCTCGCCCTAGATCAAATCGCGCTATTCAGGAGTCGCGCGACTTGCCCTAGGTTTTTTGTTTCCGCATCGTTTTTGCGGAAACCGGCGTCCACTTCTCCGCACGATGCTCTATCCCGCCAGGCGACGAAGGCGATGGGCGGTTCCCAGCAGCCAGGCCATGACGACGGCGACGAAAAACCGGTTGGCGATCCCATAAGGCGCGCCCCGGTGCAGCGACAGGAACTGGACGACGAACGCCACGACCGTCAGGCCGAAGACGCCCAGCGCATAGGGCCGGAAGGATCGCCACGCCAGGTCCCCGCCGAAGCTGGCCGAGAGCAGGCCCGCCGCCAGGATGATGCTCACGATATTGACCAGGAAGCTGATGGTGTGGATGTCGCCGGTGCGCGTTGACGGCGCGGTCTCCAGATCGGTCGGAAAGGCGGCGGTGACCAGCAGCCCGACCGTCGCCACGATCAGGAACGCCGCGCCGCCACGCGCGACCCAGGACCTGGGGCCAAACCGGTAGAGCCCGACCGCCAGCGCCAGGCAACCCGCCGCGAAGGCGACGAAGGCTGATGTCATGACCCAGCCCAGCCGGCCAACGGCGTAGTCGCTGATCATGTGGTCGATCGGCGTATAGTCCGGCCGCAGCCCGTGCAGCGCGAGCAACGCCAGCACGAAATATCCGAAACAGGTCAGAGCCAGGGTTCCCGCCCCGACGGATCTGCCTTCAGCCATCGCCGCCCCCGTCGCCCGCACCGAATGGGGCGCGGGCACGGTAGCATTCGTCCCGTTCAACCGGAAGCCGCGAGACCTATTCCACCGCCTCAAGCCGCGCCAAAGCCGCTTCCAGCTTGGCCTTGGCGGCCTGCGCCTCGGCCAGGCGCTCACGGTTTTCCTCGACGACCTCTTCCTTGGCGCGCGCCAGGAAGTCGGGGTTGTTCAGCTTCTTGGCCGTCTTCTCGATCTCGCCGACATGGCCGGCGATCTCCTTGGCCAGGCGCGCCTTCTCGGCGGTCAGGTCGATGAACTCGGCGATGGCCAGGGCGCCGGTCGCCTCGCCCAGCACGATCGGGACCGAACCCGCCGGGGCCGCCTCGGCCTCGCGAGCGCTGTCCAGGCGGGCCAGGGTCAGCAGCAGGTCGCGGTGGCGGGCCAGGCGGGCCTTGGTCTCGGCGTTGGCGCCGATCACCGATAGCGGCGGCTTGGCGCCCGGCGGCACGTTCATCTCGGCGCGGATCGAGCGGATCTCGCCGACGGTGTCGACCAGCCAGCCGATCTCGGCCTCGGCGTCAGCGTCGATCCAGCTTTCCGGCAGGTCGGGCCATTTCTCGACGATCAGCAGGCCCTCGCGCGGCGCGCCGAACTCGGCGGTCTTGTCCCACAGCTCCTCGGTGATGAACGGCATGACGGGGTGCAGGAGCTTGAGGATCACGTCCAGCGCCCAGGCGGCGGTGGCGCGGGTCTCGGCCTTGGCCTCGGCGTCGTCGCCGTTCAGGATCGGCTTGGCCAGCTCCAGGTACCAGTCGCAGAACACGTTCCAAATGAACTTGTAGAGGGCGTCGGCGGCGGCGTCGAACGACGGCGCCTCCAGGGCCTGGGTGACCTTGGCGGCGGTCTTGACGGTCTCGCCGCGGATCCAGCGGTTGATCGGCTGGGTCACCGCCGACGGGTCGAAGCCCTCGACGCGGACGCACTCGTTCATCTGGGCGAAGCGCGAGGCGTTCCACAGCTTGGTGCCGAAGTTACGGTAACCCTCGATGCGCTGCTTGCTGAGCTTGATGTCGCGCGCCTGGCCCGACATCGCCGTCAGGGTGAAGCGCACGGCGTCGCAGCCCAGCTCGTCGATCAGGACCAGCGGGTCCATGACGTTGCCCTTGGACTTGCTCATCTTGGCGCCCTTCTCGTCGCGGACGAGGGCGTTGATGAACACCTGCTTGAACGGGACCTCGCCCATGAAGTGCAGGCCCATCATCATCATCCGGGCCACCCAGAAGAAGATGATGTCGAAGCCGGTGACCAGGGTGCTGGTCGGATAGAACTGGGCCAGGTCGTCGGTCTTCTCCGGCCAGCCCAGGGTCGAGAACGGCCACAGGGCCGAGCTGAACCAGGTGTCGAGGACGTCCTCGTCGCGCTTCAGGATCGGCGCGTCGTCGCCATAGTGAAGGATGGCGGCGGCCAGGGCTTCTTCCTCGGTTTCCTCGACGAAGATGTGGCCGTCGGGCCCGAACCACGCCGGGATGCGGTGGCCCCACCACAGCTGGCGCGAGACGCACCAGGGCTCGATGTTGCGCAGCCATTCGAAATAGGTCTTTTCCCAGTGCCGGGGCTCGAAGACGGTCGCGCCCTCCTCCACGGCCTTGAGGGCCGGCTGGGCCAGGGTCTTGGCGTCGACGTACCACTGGTCGGTCAGGTAGGGCTCGATGACCACGCCCGAGCGGTCGCCGTGCGGGACCATGTGGCGGGTCTTCTCGATCTCGCGCAGCCAGCCGTCCGCCTCGGCCTTGGCGACGATCGCCTTGCGGGCCACGAAGCGGTCCAGGCCCTGATAGTCGGCGGGAACGGCGTCGTTCAGCCGCGCGTCGGGCGTCAGGATGTTGATCGCCGGCAGGCCATGGCGCTTGCCCACGCCGAAGTCGTTGAAGTCGTGGGCCGGGGTGATCTTGACCGCGCCCGAGCCCTTGGTCGGGTCGGCGTAGTCGTCGGCGACGATCGGGATGCGACGGCCGACGATCGGCAGGATCACGTCCTTGCCGACCAGGTCCTTGTAGCGTTCGTCCGACGGGTGCACGGCCACGGCGGTGTCGCCCAGCATGGTCTCCGGACGCGTGGTGGCCACAACGATGAAGTCGCGGGTCTCGAATTCCGTCGCCTTGCCGTCGTCGTCGAACGCGACCGGGTATTGGAAGGTCACGCCGTCGGCCAGCGGATAGGCGAAGTGCCAGTAGGCGCCGTCGACCTCCTTCTGCTCGACCTCGAGGTCGGAGATGGCGGTCTGGAACTGCGGGTCCCAGTTGACCAGGCGCTTGTCGCGATAGAGCAGACCCTGCTTGTAGAGCTGGACGAACACCTTGCGGACGGCGGCCGACAGGCCCTCGTCCAGGGTGAAGCGCTCGCGCGACCAGTCACAGCTGGCGCCCAGGCGGCGCAGCTGGTTGGTGATCGTCCCGCCGCTTTGCGCCTTCCATTCCCAGACCTTCTCGACGAAGGCCTCGCGCCCCATCTCGCGGCGGCCGATGTTGCCGGCGGCGGCCAGCTGGCGCTCGACCACCATCTGGGTGGCGATGCCGGCGTGGTCGGTGCCCGGCAGCCACAGGGCCGACTTGCCGCGCATCCGGTGGAAGCGGGTCAGCACGTCCTGCAGCGTGTTGTTCAGCGCGTGGCCGATGTGCAGGGACCCCGTCACGTTCGGCGGCGGGATGACGATGGTGAACGCCTCGGCGCCCGGAGCCTGGCTGGGCTTGAAGGCCCCGGAGGCCTCCCAGGCGGCGTACAGGCGGGGCTCGACGGATTTGGGATCGAAGGTCTTTTCAAGCATGGCGCGGTGGGTATGCCATCTGCGGCCGCCGGACGAAACCGTGGGCCTTGGGTCAACAGGGATATTTGGACGGAAAAAGGCGGCCGCCGGAGCGACCGCCTTTTCTCAACGCGTCGGGTCGCGAGGCCCTGCGTCCTTCGAGGCCCACTGCGTGGGCGCCTCAGGATAAGGAAATCCGAAGCAACCCACCACCCTCATCCTGAGGTGCTCGCCAGCGGCGAGCCCCGAAGGACGCAGAGCGGTTGAGCCGCTATACGCTGCGACCGCGGGCGATGCGGTGGACTTCTTCCTCGACCTTGGTCTCGACGATGCGCGGCAGGTTCTGGTCCAGCCATTCCTTGAGCAGCGGGCGCAGCAGTTCGCGAACCACGTCCTCCAGGGTGCGGCCGTCCTTGGGCATCAGCAGGGCCGAGCTGAGGCTGCCGAAGGCGCTGGCGGCCAGGCCGGCGGCGTGGTCGCCCACCAGGTTGTCGGCCACTTCCTCGCGCGAGAACACCGGCGCGGGGGCCGGTTCAGGCGGCGGGGGCGGCGGCTCGGGTTCCGGCTCGGGTTCCGGCGAATAGACGTCGATGTCGCCCAGGCTCTCGACCGGCGCGGGCGGCTCGATGGGATCGGTCAGCTCCAGGACGTCGTCCTCGGCCGGGGCCTCCTCGACGGGCGCGGGCTCCGGTTCGGGCGCCGCGGCGGCCTCCGCCGGCGCGTCATCTTCCGAGATGATGCGTCGGATGGAGGCGAGGATCTCCTCCATCGTCGGTTCTTGCGGGCTCTGGTCGGACATGTTTGGGGCGTCTCGAAGAGGGTACGAATCCTGGAGCGCCCCGACGGGCGCCTAGCGCGATGGTGCAGACTTGCGCCGGTTAAGCAAGCTCAAGCATCGTCGGCGCTTCAATTCGCCCCTATTTCGCGGCCGGCGCGGGTGGGCTCTTCACGGCCGTGGACGGCGCGCCGATCTTATCGACCGCCCGCACCACGGGCTCCCACGGCACCCAGCCGAACGCGTGGTTGACCTTGCTGTACGACTTGACCGGGTCGTAGCGCTCGACCTCGGGGGCCAGGTTGGCGACGTTCAGCACACCCATCGCCTGCAGCACGCTGGCGCTGGCCACGTATTCGTCGCGGCGGGCCACCACCAGGGCGACCTCGGCGTTGGCCAGTTCCAGCTGGGCGTTCAGAACGTCCAGGGTGGTGCGCAGGCCGACCTGCTGCTCCTGGCGCACGCCCTCGAAGGCGATCTTGGTGGCCCGGACCTGCTCCTCGTTTGAGACCAGGTTGGCGCGCGAGGCCAGCAGGTTGTTCCAGGCGGTCGAGATCTGCTGCAGGGCCTGGCGCTGGGCGCCCTCGACCGCGGTGCGGGCGGCGTTCTCGCGCTCCTGGGCGGCGCGGACCTGCGAGGCGTTCAGGCCGCCGGTGAACAGCGGCACCGAGGCGGTGACCGAGCCGCTGAGCGTGCGGTCGTAGTCGCGATACTGGCCGCCGACGCTGTTGACCTCGCTGGTGTCCCAGCCCAGGCCGGCGCGGGCCGAGACGGTGGGACGATACACGGCCTTGGCGGCGGCGACGCGGGCGGCGGCGGCCTGCTGGGCGTAGCGGGCGGCCTGGATCGACGGATTGTTCTTGTCGACGAGGTCGAAGGCCTGCTCGACGCTGGCCGGCAGGAGGGCGGCCAGAGACGGCTCGGGGGCCAGGTCGGTCGGGTTCTGGCCGACCACGGCGGCGTAGGCGGCGCGGCTGGCCGCCAGGATGGCCTGGGCCGACGACAGGCTGGCCTGGGCCGCGGCCAGGCGGGCCTCGGACTGAGCGACGTCGGTGCGGGTGATCTCGCCGACCTCGAACCGCGCCCTGGATTCCTCCAGCTGGCGGGTCAGGACGGTGACGTTTTCCTGGGCGATGCGCAGGCGCTCCTGGTCGCGACGGACGTCGACATAGCTCTGGATGACGCTGCCCAGCACCGACTGCTCGACGCTGCGCAGGTCCTCTCGGCCGGCCAGCACGTCGGCCTCGGCGGCCGACAGGTTGGCGCTGGCCCGGCCGCCCGTGTAGAGCGCCTGGCCCAAGCTCAGCGAGGCGCCGCTGCCCGCGGAATCGGAATGGCCGCGGGTGCTGGTGACCTGGCCGAAGACGTTCCGCGTCACCAGCGGGTCAGCGTAGTTGGTGTGGGTGCCGCTGATGCTGGCCGAGCCGGTCACGCTGGGGCGGAACGCCGTCTTGGCCTGGACCACGCCCTCGTCGGTGAACCGCTGGTTGGCGCGCTGGCCCTGCAGGGTCGGATTGGTCTGGTAGGCCAGGGCCAGGGCGTCGGCCAGGGTCTCGGCGTGCGCGGCCGAAACCAGGCCGGCCATCAGGCCCAGGCTGCAAGCGGCGGCCAGCAAAGCGGCCCGACGGCTATTCGACATCCAGTTCATTCCCCTCGAAACCCTCGCCAGACCGGCGCGACGCCCGCACCCACTATGATCGGCTGTAAGGCGCGAGACCATAGGCCGCTAGTTAAGCTTTTTTCACGCAAACGTTGCGCTCCAGCTTTCTGGACCCAAGTCGTCAGAACGCAAAGCCTTGTTCGACCGCGAAGCCGGCCAGCATCGGCGGGGTGGCGTCGAACACCGCGCGACGGCCCAGGCCGTCCTCGGCCCGGACATAGATCGCGGCGCGGCCGACCGGCCCTTCCCGCTCGATCACCGCCAGCCGGCCGCCCTGGGCGAGAGCCTTGGTCCAGCTGGCCGGGGCCCGCGGCACGGCGCCCTCGCAGATGATCACGTCATAGCCCGCGCCCGGCACGGCGGTCAGGTCGTCGCCGTCCAGTCGGGTGACGGCCAGGCCCATCTGCTCCAGCACGGCGGCGGCGTAGGGCGCGGCGATGGCCAGGGCCTTGTCGCCTTCCCGCGGACGCAGGTGCTGCAGCAGCTTGCCCACGTCGCGCGGGCGCAGCAGCCAGCGGCCGGGGGCGTATTCGACGTCGACGTCGGCATAGGCCAGGTAGCCCTTGCCGGCCGGCACGAGGGTCTCGCGCGGCACCACCCGCAGGGCGTCCTGCAGCGGCAGGTCGGTGACGTCGGCCGTGCGGATCTGGCTTTCGACCATGTTCAGGCGCGCGGCGGCGAAATCGGAGCTCATGGAATCCCTCGAAGGGCTGGAATTTTCAGGCCGCTTATAGGTCCGCCGCTCGGTCCTAGGCAATCGAGGGTTTTTACTAGCTAGGCTGTAGAATGCCTTGAAGCCGGCCTCACCACCGCCGATAGCCGGCCACCCGGGCGGCGAAGGCGTCGGCGTCTTCGTGGCCGTCCCAGTCGGCGATGGCCGGGGCCAGGGAGGCGGCCTCCAGCAGCTGGCGCTGGGCGTCCTTGTAGCGGGCCGTGCGGGCGTAGCGGGCGGTGTCCAGGATCATGGCCCGCAGCAGCAGGGTGGCGGCCAGTGGATGGCGGCCCTCGATGGCGCGGGCGGCGGGCTCCAGCAGCTCCGGCCGATCGCCGTCCAGGTCGGCGGACCGGCGCAGCACCAGCCGCGCGGCCCGGTCCCAGGCCGGCCAGCGGATCAGGAAATCCAGGGCCGCATGGACGTCGTGGAAGTCCTCGGCGTGGGCCAGGGCCTTCTCCTCGGCCTCGACGTCGTCGAAATCGGGCAGGCGCTTGAGATGGTCGCGCAGCCGTTCGACCGACAGGCCGCGCTCGAAGCTGGTCCAGCGCATGTCCTGGGCCAGGTCGCCCTGCCCGCGCGCCTCCAGCACCTCGATATAGGCGTCCTCCCAGTCCAGGGCGCCGGGCCCAGGCAAGGTCGGCCGCCCCAGCACGGTCCCGACCAGTTGGGCGAACGAACCCGGCGTCGAGCGATCCAGCGCCGCGACGGCCTCGTCCAGCCGGCCCGCCGCCGTCAGCCGACGGGCGATCTGCGCCCCGATCGGCGGCAGCACGGCCTGGGAGTCGGTGAACTGGGCGATATAGCCGTCGACATCGCCCTGGGCGTCGGCCAGCACCTGGACGGCGGCCTTCAGCGCGCCACTGACCCGCTTCTGCGAGGCCATGGTCGTCTCGATCCGGGCCCGCAAGGCCGCCACGCCCTCGGCGCCCAGGGCCGGCAGGGCGTTCTTCAAGGCCCGCGGGCCCAGCCCCGCCCGGCCGTGCAGCAGCAGGTCGAGAAGCTGGTCGCCCAAGGCCCTCGGATCGGGCAAGGCCAGGGGTGCGATCGCCGCCAGATCGTCGATGGCGACGTCGAACACCGCCTCGATCTCGCCCTTGGCGTCGGCGGTGCGGTGCGACACCCCTTCGGCCAGGCCCAGGAACCGCAGCATCATCGGCAGGGCCAGGCTCGGGTCCAGCTCGGCCAGCCGGCCTACGATCAGGGCGCGCTGCATGTCGAGCTCGCGGACGAACTCCTTGTGCTTGCGCCAGTGGATACGGGCCCGGCTGTCGGCGATGGCGTCCAGACGCTTGGCCAGCTCGGCGGCCAGGTCCTCCGGGCCGATCTCGCCCGCCAGCTCCAGGCGCAGCCGCCGCTTGATCTGGGCGTGGCCCTCGGCGACGTCGATCAGCAGCTCGGCCAGCCGCTCGGCGCCCAGGGCGGCCAGGTTGGCCGTGGTCAGGGTCTTTTTCGAGCCCGTGCGCTTCACCGTCGCCAGCGGAGTTCTCCCGTCCCGTCCGCGACCGAGTCGCCGCGTCCGTCGCCGTTCCTTAGCACGGCCGACTGTAAACGGCTGACGGCGGCGACGTTCTCCCGGTCCCTGATCCGCAAGGTCACAGGCGGTGGACCGGTCAGGACGTCAAGCCGGTTCGCCCCCCTAAGCCGACCGCCTCAAAGGCGCGGCCGGACAATGGGTTCGCAGGAACTCCTCGTGGCTGGGCAGGGCAGCCACGACGGCGGCCAGCATGGGGGCCGACTTGTCCATCAGGTTCATGATCACGCTCAGCGGAATGCGGTCGACCAGCTGCTGGTAGCGGTCGGGCCGCACGCCCATGCCTTCCATCACCGACTGCCAGCTGGGCGCGCGGAACATGTCGTCGACGCCGTCACGCAGCACGCCGGCGGCCTTGAACAGCGCCATGCGCTCGCGAAGGCTCTCGGGCGGCGCCACCTGCTGGTAGTCGCGCCAGAACGGGGTGTCGTCGCGCCGGGTGGTCACGTAGTGCAGGACGATGAAGTCGCGAATCTCCTCGTAGTCGGCGACCATGCGGCGATTGTATTCGGCGGCCAGGATCGGGTCGGCGTCCATGTCCGGCATGAACCGCAGCAGATAGTCCATGCCCTTGTAGATCAGGTGCAGGGCCGTGGATTCCAGCGGCTCGATGAAGCCGCACGACAGGCCGATCGACACCACGTTCCTGACCCACGGCCGCTCGCGCACGCCGGTCTTGAACGGAATGATGTTGGGACCCAGCACCACCTCGCCCTGGATCTGGCTCATCAGGGTGGCCGTGGCCTCGTCGTCGCTCAGGTATTTGCTGGCGAATACATAGCCGTTGCCCGCGCGATGCTGCAGCGGGATGCGCCAGCGCCAGCCGAAATCCTGGGCCTGGACCAGGGTATAGGGATGGGGTGGTCCGACATTCTCGGTCTGGGCCACGACGGCGCGGTCGCACAGCAGCACGTCGCTCCAGTCGCGGAACGGCTCGCCCAGGGTCTTGCCGATCAGCAGGGCGCGGAAGCCCGAGCAGTCGACGAAGAAGTCGCCGGCCACCTCGCGGCCGTCCTTCAGGATCACCTTCTGGACGCCGCCGTCGGAACGGGTCGCCACGTCGGTGACGACGCCCTCGGTGCGTGTCACGCCCCGCGCCTCGGCGAACCTGCGCAGGTACAGGGCCACCAGCCGCGCATCGACGTGCAGGGCGTAGTTGGCGTTGGCGATCATCGTCTTCTGCGCCGCCGCCGGCAGCATGAACTTGCCCGCCTGCGCCATCACCGAGGCCGGGGCGAAGTCCTGCAGCTTCGAAGGATGGCCGTTCTGCTTGGCCCGCAGCCAGCACTGGTAGAACTCGTTGACCTCCAGCGGCCCGCCGATCTGGCCGAACGGGTGATAATAGACGTCGCCCTTCTCCAGCCAGTTCTCGAAGCGGATGCCCAGCTTGAAGGCGGCCTGGGTTTCCTGGATGAATTCCTGCTCGTTGATCCCCAGGGTGCGGATCAGCTGGAGGAACGGCGGGATGGTGGACTCCCCCACCCCGATCGTGCCGATCTCCTCGGACTCCACCAGCTCGATCGCCGTCGGGCCGTTCTGGAAATAGTGGCTGAGCATGGCCGCGCAGATCCAGCCGGCCGAGCCGCCGCCGACGATGACGATCTTGTTCAGGTGGGCCATCTCTGAGGGTTCCTACTCGGCCGCGACCGGCTGGGGACGGGCGTACTGTTCGATGAAGTCGCCGTGGGCGCGGGTGGCGGCGACGGTGTCGGCCACGGCCTTGCGCATTTCGGCCAGGGCGGCCGACAGCTGGCCGGCGTCGAACCCGTCGACGCTGAGATCGTAGGTTTCGGGCAGTAGGCCGAAACCGGCATAGATCGCCAGCCAGCTGGGCGGCGAGAACATTTCCCAGCGGTAGCGGACGAAGTGGCCCTGGGCGCGCCACAGGTCGATCTTCTTCTGGAGGGTGTCGGGGACCGTCATCTGGCGGCAATGGGTCCAGAAGCCCGTCGGGTCATCGGGACGCTGGTTGAGCTTGTAGTGCAGGATGATGAAGTCGCGCACGCGCTCCATCTCCAGCCGCGACATCTCATTGAACTCGTCGACCACCGCCGGGTCGAAGTCGCGGTTGGGGAACAGCGCCTTGATCTTCTCGATGCCGGTCTCGATCAGGGCGATGCTGGTGCTTTCCAGCGGCTCCAGGAAGCCCGAGGCCAGGCCCAGGGCGATGCAGTTCTTGTTCCAGGCCTTCAGGCGGCGGCCGGGATGGAAGCCGATCTTGCGCGGCTCGTGCAGCAGGCGCTCGTCCAGCGCGCCGGTCAGGACGGCCCTGGCCGCCTCGTCCGTGGTGTGGCGGCTGGAATAGACGTAGCCGTTGCCCCAGCGGTGCTGCAGCGGGATCCGCCACCGCCAGCCAGCCTCGTGGGCGGTGACGTCGGTATAGGGCGGCGGCGCGCCCTGCCCTTCGCTCTGAACGGCCAGGGCGCTGTCGCACAGCAACCACGGGCTCCAGTCCTCGTAGCCGGTGTGCAGGGCCTCCTCGATCAGCAGGCCGCGGAAACCCGAGCAGTCGATGAACAGGTCGCCCGCCACGGTCGCGCCGCTGTCCAGCGACACCGACTCGATGAAGCCGTCCTCGGCCCGAAGGTTGGTCTTGACGATCCTGGCGTCGATGCGGCGCACGCCGTTCTGCTCGGCGACCTGGCGCATCAGCCGGGCGAACAGGCCGGCGTCGAAATGCAGGGCCCAGTCGAACACCGACAGGGTCGAGGGCGGGTTGCGCGACGGGGTGGTGAACTTGCCGCCGGCGGCCAGGCTGGCGCCCAGCGAGTAGTCGCTGATCGGGACATCCTCGCCCAGGGCCCGCAGCCGCATCCAGTAGTGGTGGAAGGAGACGCCCTTCAGGTCCTGGCCGTAGAGGCCGAAGGGGTGGATGAACGACGCGCCGGGCGCGGTCCAGTCGTTGAAGCGGATGCCCAGCTTGCAGGTGCCGCCAGTGGCCCGCAGCACGTCGATGTCGGACAGGCCAAGGGCCTGGTAGAACCGGCGGATGGTCGGGATCGTCGCCTCGCCCACCCCGATCGTGCCGATCTCGGAGGACTCGATCAGGGTGATGGTCACCGGCGCGGCGCCGAAATGCTGTCTCAGGCTGGCCGCGGCCATCCAGCCGGCCGTGCCGCCGCCGACGATGACGATGTCGCGGATGCGCCGGTCGCGCGCGCTGTCCTGCATGTGGCTCACTCCCTCGATCGAAGCGCTGGCGGCTTCCTCTCGCGGGCTTCCCGCGCCCGTCTTGGTCGTAATCATGCTAGCCGCCCCGCTCGAAAAAAGAAGCCGCTGCGACAGGGGTCGCAGCGGCCCGCAGGGAAGGGCTGGTCTAGATCACCACTTGGCGCGGATGCCGAGGGTGTATCGCGGTTCGAACTGGTTCTGGCTGAAGTACTGGGTCTTACCGTCCGCGAACTTCACGTAGTAGTTCTCGATCTCGCCGCTGACGTTCGAGCCGTTGAGGTAGACGACGATGTTGTCGCGAACATTGTAGCTGACGTTCACGTCGACGAAGCCGGTGGCGTCCTGGAACACCGCCAGGTTGTCGCCGGAGCTGCCGGAGACGCTGCTGAGGCGGTCGGTCCGGTAGTTGTAGGCGACGCGGGCCTGCCACTTGTCGTCCTGGTACCAGCCGACGAGATTGTACTGGTACTTGGAGTTGTCGGTGAAGGGCAGCTTCTTGCCATCCAGGCCCAGGCGCGACTCCGAGCTGGGCGAATAGGTGGCGTTGGCGTCGACCCCGAAGTTCGAGAAGAAGCCGCCGCCCGGCAGCAGGTCGCTGAAGGCCAGCTTCGTGCCGACTTCCAGGCCCTTGACCGAACCGCCGTCGCCCTGGATGGGCTGGGTGACGTTGACGGTGCGCGGCGTGCCGTCCTCGTCCTTGAAGGTGCCGGTGGTGGTGCCGCCGGTGACGAAGCTGTCGATCTTCAGCTTGAAGGCCGACAGGTTCACCATCGAGGCTCCGCCGAAATAGTACTCGATCGCGCCGTCGAAGTTGGTCGAGCGCCACGGATCCAGGTACGGGTTGCCCGACGAGCTGGCGCCCGTCACGCAGCGGCCCGGCTTGGTGCCGCAGTCGGCCGTCGAGATGCTGAGACCGCCGCCGTAGTTGCCCAGGTCCAGCGGCTGCATCGTCTTGGAATAGGCGAAGCGGAACTTCAGGTGGTCGTCGAAGTCGTAGACCGCGTTCAGCGACGGCAGCCAGTCGGTGTACTTGCGGCGGGTGACCGTGTCGCCGACGTCCAGGTTGGTGTCGCCGTAGTTCTGGGTGGCGCCCGTCAGGTTCTGCTTCACCAGCAGGTCGGTCTGGATGACGTGCAGGCCGATGTTGCCCGACAGCTTGCCGATCTCGAAATTGGCGTCGGCGTAGGCGCTCTGCTCCTTCAGGGTCACGTCGTAGGTCGCGCCGGGGATCTGGTAGCGCACGGCCGCGCCGAACACCTTCTGCTGGAAGGCGGCCACATTGTCGAAGTCATGCGGATCGACAACCCAGAAGCCCGGGATGCCCTGGGTGATGCTGCCCAGGTCGTCCATCCAGATGACGTTGTTGTAGGCGTCGATCTTGGTCGGCTTGTTGACCGTGTAGCCCTGGAAGACCGGAGCGCCGCCCAGCGGATTGGGCACGAACTCGCCGGCCTGGCACTGGTCCTGGTTCATGACCACGTCGATGGCCTTCCACTGGGCGAAGCAGCCCGCGGCCGGCACCGGCGTGCCGTTGGCCTGCACCGCGCCCGGCGTGCCGCCGTAGAACGGCGAGAACAGGTGGAACGCCTCGACCTCGACCGAACGGTCGCTCTGGCGGACGCCGGCGTCGATCTTGGTGATGAAGCCCAGGAAGTTGTTGTCGAACTTGTAGTGTCCCTCGGCGCGGAACACGTTCATGTCCGATTCGATCTCGTTATTACCTTCCGAGGAGAACGCCGCGATCGCGTAGCTGTCCTTGTTGGCCATGTAGTCCTTGAGGGTCTTGCCCGCCCCCAGGCCGCCGGCCAGGGGGTTGTCGAAGCCGCTCCAGACCGCCTTGTTGCCCCCGATGTTGTAGTGCAGCTGCGGATTGGCGCCGTAGCCCAGCGGGTTGGGGTTCAGGTAGCAGCCCCCGGCGCTGCCCACGACGGCGTTGCTGCGTTGCGACGCCGGATACTGGGCGCAGATCGAGGCCGGATAGAACGGGCCGCGCGTGCGGTCGTCGGGGTTGCGGAACAGCGTGAAGCGGCCCGGCGCGTACTGCCAGTTGCTGAGGTCGCCCTGGGCCTGGCCGTTCATGCTGAGGCGGTCGCCGTTGGCGCGGATCGCCCGCACCTCGCTGGTGAAGTTGCCGCCGTTGTCGTACTTCAGTTCGAGGTTGTAGTTCTTGGTCTCCGACTTGGTGGTGCGATTGACCGAGAAGCTGTTCACCCACCAGGCGTTGATGTCGTACTCGTCGACCGCCAGCCAGGGGCGGCCGTTGCCGGTGCTGACCTCGCCGGTGTTCTCGAACGCGGTCGGGGTCGTCCAGACACCGAAGGCGCCGCCGTCCCAACGGTTGGAGATGTTGATGCCGGCGGCGCGGTTGTACTCGTCGAGCTTGGCGTAGAAGCCCTCGGCCACCAGGGTGAAACCCTCGCCCAAGTCGGCTTCGAAGGCGACGTTGACGCCCAGGCGCTTGCGCTCGACCTCGCGGTGGAAGCTCTCGAAGCCGTGCGGCGAGATGAAGTTGTTGGCGGCCGAGCCGCCCCAGTCGTTGTTGCCCGACAGGCCCACAACGCCCGACGAGTTGTTGCCCAGGTTGGCCTTGCTGGCCGCGGCCGAGACCATCAGGCCGACGCGGTCGTTGCGCCAGTTGACCAGGCCGTTAATCAGGTAGTCGTTTTCCTTGGTGCGCTCGCCGCGCTGGCCTTCGACGCCGCCGGCGATCGACAGCCCCTGCTCCATCTGGAACGGACGGCGGGTGCGCAGGTCGATGGTGCCGGTGATGCCCGACAGGGCGTTGGTCGGGTCGGTCGACTTGTAGACCACCACCGAGTTCATCAGCTGCGACGGCACGTCCAGCAGGTTCGGCTGGGCCGAGCCCATGTTGCCGGCGCTGAGGTACTGCTCGCCGTTCAGCAGGGTGATGACCTGGGCCAGGCCGCGGATGTTGACCGTCGCGCCCTCGCCCGCGTCGCGCTTGATCTGGATGCCCGGGATCCGCTGCAGCGAGTCGGCGATGGTGACGTCGGGCAGCTTGCCGATGTCTTCCGACGAAATGGCGTCGACGATCGAGGCCTCGCGGCGCTTGACGTCGACCGAGCGCATCTGCGAGCCGCGGATGCCGGTGACGACGATTTCCTCGACCTGCGCCGAATCGTCGGGCGCGGCCTGGGCGTGGGCGCCCGTGGCCAGGGCCATGGACGAGGCCCCCGCCAGCAGCGCCAGGGTCATGCCCCGCGTCCAAGCGGACTGGTTTCGTGGATTGGACAAGGTCTTCGCTCCCCAAACGTTTTTATGGCCGTTCTTGACCCGGCCGGTTTCGGCGCGGGCTGCGTCTTGGCTTCACCTGTCGTCGGGGCGCTCGGCTGAGCCGCCGGTCCCGTCTTCAAGCGAATTTCGCTGGCGAACCGACGCCTCTCGACGTCCGCGCTGGCTCACGCCCTCCCCAGCCGTGTCTCAAGATCGACAAATGTCCTTGTCGTGTCAATCGAAATGTCAACGTTGTCATTTTGCGACGCGCCTATGCAAAAACGCTCGCGCATCGGACCTCTCCGCCCTGCCGACCAATGGTCGGGCTCAAATTAATTCATTGTTTTCATTAGTATTACAATCAGGATAAGGCTTCGACCAGCCGCGAACCTGGTGAGGAGGGTCAAGCCTTTTCCCGACACGCTAATCGCGAGCCTAACGTAAGCTCGACCGGGAGCTTCCCCAACGTCATCCCGCGATTTCCGCCTGAAACCATTGGATTTGACCCGAAATGTCTTATTGGATGTCCACCATCGGACAAATATTTGTCCTGCCGCATGACATCGTTGTCGGGCTAGGCTATGGCTTGGGCGGCGGGGGCAGGCGACGACCAGGATGGTCGGCGCGTGGCGATCCCTGGAGTCCGGGTGCAACAAGGTCATGGCGACGATCCACGATGTGGCGCTGCAGGCGGGCGTGTCGCCCAAGACCGTCTCGCGGGTGATGAACGACCACGAGAGCGTCAGCGCCAAGACCCGCGAGCGGGTGCAAGCCGCCATGCAGGCCCTGGATTACCATCCCAACGCCGTGGCGCGGGGCCTGCGCGCCCAGGCCGCCCCGGCGGTCGGCATCCTGATGGGCGACCCCAGCGGCGGCTACCAGACCCGGATCCACCACGCCCTGATGGTCGCCTGCCTGCAGAACGGCCGCCACCTGTCGGCCGAGCTGGTCGAGGGCGACATGGCCGGCTGGCAGAACCGCATCCGCGCCTTCGTGACCGAGGGCGGCATCCGCGAGATGGTGCTGCTGCCGCCCGAATGCGATTTCGCGCCGCTGAAGGCCCTGTTGCGCGAGCACGGCGTACGCTGCGTGCTGATCTCACCGACCAGCCCTGATTCCCTGTCGCCCAGCATCGTGATGGACGACCGCGCCGCCGCCCGAGAGGTGGTCGAGCACCTGTTCAGCCTGGGACACGAACGGATCGGCCACATCGCCGGCCATCCCGACCACGCCGCCAGCACCCTGCGCCGCAACGGCTTCTACGAAGCCTACGCCGCGGCCGGCAAGCCGCGCCCGGATCCCGCCCTGATCGTCCCCGGCGACTTCAGCTTCAAGGGCGGCCTGGCCGGCGCCCAGGCCCTGCTGGACATGGACGATCCGCCGACCGCCATCTTCGCGGCCAATGACGACATGGCCGCCGCCACTTGCATGGAGGCCCAGCGGCGCGGCCTGAAGCTGCCCGACGAGCTGTCGGTGGTCGGCTTCGACGACGCGCCGATCGCCGCCGCGATCTGGCCCTCCCTGACCACGATCCGCCAGCCGTTCGACCAGATGACCCAGCGGGCGATCACCGCCCTCAACGCCTGGAGCGCCAACGCCGCGCTCGGCAAGGCGGCGGCGACCATCCTGACCCAGCACAGCCTGGTGATCCGCGATTCCACCGGCCCGGCCCGAACCAGCTAGGCCGCAATTCCAACATGCGCCGGCGAGTATCGTCCGCGCCGATAGAACGGGAGGTACTATGAACCGACAGACCTGGCGGGGCCCGGCCCTGGCCCTCATGCTCGGCGCGTCCGCCGGCGTCCTGGCTTCCACCGCGTGCGCCCAGACCTCCGCCCCCGCCGCCCGTCCGTGGCTGAACCCCAAGCTGGACGCCGACACGCGCGCCGACCTGGCGGTCAAGGCCATGACCCAGGACGAGAAGCTGACGGTCATCTTCGGCTTCTTCGGCGCCGACATGGGCGACAAGTACAAGCGCGTGCCCGAGGCCTTGGCCGGCTCGGCCGGCTACGTGCCGGGAATCGCCCGCCTGGGCATCCCGGCCCAGTTCCAGACCGACGCCGGCGTCGGCGTGGCCACCCAGGGCGGCGAGCCCAACAAGCGCGAGCGCACCGCCCTGCCCTCCGGCATGGCCACCACCGCCACCTGGAACCCGCAACTGGCCCAGGCCGGCGGGGCGATGATCGGCGCCGAGGCCCGCGCCTCGGGCTTCAACGTCATGCTGGCCGGCGGCGTGAACCTGGTCCGCGAACCGCGCAACGGCCGCAACTTCGAATATGGCGGCGAGGACCCCTGGCTGGCCGGCCAGATGGTGGGGGCCCAGATCAAGGGCATCCAGTCCAACGCCATCGTCTCGACCATCAAGCACTACGCCCTGAACGCCCAGGAAACCGGCCGCTTCGTGCTGGACGCCAGGATCGGCGAGACCGACCTGCGCACCTCCGACCTGCTGGCCTTCCAGTTCGCCATCGAGGCCTCCGACCCGCACGCGGTGATGTGCGCCTACAACCGCGTCAACGGCGACTACGCCTGCGAGAACGACTTCCTGCTCAACAAGGTCCTCAAGCAGGACTGGGGCTACAAGAACTACGTGATGTCCGACTGGGGCGCGGCCCATTCCAGCGCCAAGGCGATCAACGCCGGCCTCGACCAGGAATCAGCCGGCGACGCATTCGACACCCAGCCGTTCTTCAAGGGAGCGCTGAAGGACGCCTTGAAGTCGGGCGAGGTCAGCCAGGCCCGGCTCGACGACATGGCCCGCCGCGTGCTGCGCGGCCTGTTCGCCAGCGGCGTGGTCGAAAAGCCGGTCAAGATCGCGTCGATCGACTACGCCGCCCACGCCAAGGCCACCCGGGCCGACGCCGAGGAAGGCGTGGTGCTGCTGAAGAACGACAAGAGCCTGCTGCCGCTCCTGTCGATGGCCAGGAAGATCGCCGTGATCGGCGGCCATGCCGACGTCGGCGTGCTGTCGGGCGGCGGCTCGTCCCAGGTCTACCCGATCGGCGGCCGCGCCGTGCAGGGCGAGGGTCCGGCCACCTGGCCCGGCCCGATGATCTATTTCCCCTCCTCGCCGCTGAAGGCGCTGAAGGCCCGCCTGCCCGGCGCCGACATCCAGTTCGCCGACGGCAAGGACAAGGCCGCCGCCGCCAAGCTGGCCGCCGCCAGCGACGTGGTCCTGGTGTTCGCCACCCAGTGGAACGGCGAGGCCTTCGACAGCCCCCTGACGCTGGAAAACGACCAGGACGCCCTGATCGACGCCGTCGCCTCGGCCAATGGCAAGACGGTGGTGGTGCTGGAGACCGGCGGCCCGGTGCTGATGCCGTGGCTGTCCAAGGTCGGCGCGGTGGTCGAGGCCTGGTACCCCGGCTCGGAAGGCGGCGAGGCGATCGCCAGCGTGCTGACCGGCGCGGTCGACGCCTCGGGCCGCCTGCCCGTCACCTTCCCGGCCGCCCTGGACCAGCTGCCGCGCCCGGTGCTGGACGGCGATCCGAAGAAGCCCGACGACCTGTTCGCGGTCGACTATACGATCGAGGGCGCGGCGGTTGGCTACAAGTGGTTCGACAAGAAGGGCCACCAGCCGCTGTTCGCCTTCGGCCACGGCCTGTCGTACACGACCTTCGCCTACGACAACCTGAAGGCCGAGGCCAAGGGCGGCGTCCTGACCGTCAGCTTCGACGTCAGGAACACCGGCAAGCGGACCGGCAAGGCCGTGCCGCAGGTCTATGTCGCGCCCCAGGCGGGCGGCTGGGAAGCGCCCCAGCGCCTGGCGGGCTTCAGGAAGGTCGAGCTGGCGCCCGGCGCGACCACAAGGGTGTCGCTGAGCGTCGATCCGCGCCTGCTGGCCACCTGGAACGACAAGGCCCACGGCTGGTCGGTGGCGGCTGGCGACTACACGGTCAGCCTGGGCACCTCGTCGCGCGACACGGCCGCCAAGGCCCAGGTCGCGCTCGCCGCCCGGTCGATTCCCGTCGGCCTGATCAAGCGCTGAGGAGCCATTTGGTCGCAGGTGAAATTAAGGTCCGATTAACCATAAAAGCCGAATTTCGACTGGTCTTTCTTGAAGACACCCCACATCACTGACTTTCCACAGCCCGGTCGTCGACCGGGCTGTTTTTTTGTCCGAATGCGCTTGCACCGAGTCAAATCGGCGGCTATCACCCGGCCTCTTCCTGAGGCGACCTGTTCCGCGGTAGCTCAGTGGTAGAGCAGCCGGCTGTTAACCGGCTGGTCGTAGGTTCGAATCCTACCCGCGGAGCCACCTCTGGTCTTGAGAGAAATCCGGCCTTTCGGCCGGATTTTTCGTATCCGGGCCAGGTTCGCTTCCGTCGACAGATCAAAGCGACCTGCCGACCAGCCTTCCTCCCTCGGCCCGCGAGCGCCCTAGGCTCCCGGGTGCAGTCCTGGCGCTTCCTGGCCCGTGCGGGCGACATATTCCGTGTAGCCGCCGCCGTACTGGTGGACGCCCTCGGGCGTCAGTTCCAGCACGCGGTTCGACAGCGCCGCCAGGAAATGGCGGTCGTGCGAGACGAACAGCATGGTGCCCTCGAAGTCCGCCAGGGCCTTCACCAGCATCTCCTTGGTGACCATGTCCAGGTGGTTGGTCGGCTCGTCCAGCACCAGCAGGTTCGGCGGGTCGAACAACATCTTGGCCATGACCAGACGCGCCTTCTCGCCGCCGGACAGGACGCGGCAGGGTTTTTCGACATCGTCGCCGGAGAAGCCAAAGCAGCCCGCCAGGGTTCGCAAGCTCCCCTGCCCCGCCTGCGGGAACGAACGCTCCAGGGACTCGAAGATCGTCTCTTCGCCGTCCAGCAGGTCCATGGAGTGCTGGGCGAAATAGCCCATCTTCACACTGGCCCCGACATTGACCGCGCCCTGGTCGGGCTTGGTGTCGCCGGCGACCAGTTTCAGCAGGGTCGACTTGCCGGCGCCGTTGGCGCCCAGGACGCACCAGCGCTCCTTGCGGCGGACCAGGAAATCCAGGCCCTCATAGATCGGCCGGGCGCCGTAGCCCTTGTGGACATTGCGCAGGCTGATCACGTCTTCGCCCGACCGCGGCGGGCTCTGGAATTCGAACTGAACCGACTGGCGGCGGCGCGGAGCCTCGACGCGTTCGATCTTGTCGAGCTTCTTGACCCGGCTCTGGACCTGGGCGGCGTGCGAGGCGCGCGCCTTGAACTTCTCGATGAACTTGATTTCCTTGGCCAGCATGGCCTGCTGGCGTTCGTACTGCGCCTGGCGTTGCGCCTCGCCCAGCGCGCGCTGCTGGTCGTAGAAGTCCAGATCGCCCGAATAGCTGATCAAGGTTCCCGCGTCGATCTCCACCACCTTGCCGATGATGCGGTTCATGAAGGCGCGATCGTGCGAGGTCATCAGCAGCGCGCCGTCGTAGTTCTTCAGGAACGCCTCCAGCCAGATCAGGCTTTCCAGGTCCAGGTGGTTGCTGGGCTCGTCCAGCAGCATGCCGTCGGGGCGCATCAGCAGGATGCGGGCCAGCGCCACGCGCATCTTCCAGCCGCCGGACAGCATGCCGACATCCCCGTCCATGCGTTCCTGGCTGAAGCTCAGGCCGGCCAGCACCTCGCGCGCCCGCGCCTCCAGCGCATAGCCGTCCAGTTCCTGGAAGCGTTCCAGCACCTCGCCATAGCGTTCCATGACGGCGTCCAGCTGGTCGGCCTGGTCCGGATCGACCATGGCCGCCTCGAGCTTGGCCATTTCGGCCGCCAGCGCGCTGACGGGACCGACGCCGTCCATCACCGCGGCGACCGCGCTCTGGCCCGACATCTCGCCGACATCCTGGCTGAAATAGCCGATCCTCATGCCGGGATCGATCGCGACAAGCCCGTCGTCGGGCTGCTCCTGGCCGGTGATCATGCGGAACAGCGTCGTCTTGCCGGCGCCGTTCGGGCCGACCAGTCCGACCTTTTCGCCCTTCTGGATGCCCATCGAGGCTTCGATGAACAGGATCTGGTGGCCGTTTTGCTTGGAGATGTTGTCGAGGCGGATCATGGGCGGTCTGCTAACGCGGGTGGGAGGAGAACACCAGTCCTTGAGCCGACTAGATCGCCGGAACCGGCCACGGCCTCGCGGGTTTCGCCGGGCGGACCCGGTCTCTCGACATCGCCGACATGGACGCGCTCCGTCTTGGACGGTGATGGCGATCCTCGAAGGCCCGCCGACGCTCGCGATCGTCAAATATTTTTACCTCGAAGCGGAGCCTTGGTTGGCTGAGCGCGTTCAGTCTCTGCAACGGGGACCATCACCATGACCCACCAAGACTCGGCCAAGACGACCTTCGAACGCGAGCTCGTCGCCCTGATCCCTCAGCTGCGCGCCTTCGGCCGCTCGCTGACCGGCAACGCCAGCCATGGCGATGACCTGGCCCAGGACGCCCTGGCCAAGGCCCTGGCCTCGCGGGAATCCTACCAGCCCGGCACCAACATGAAGGCCTGGACCTTCATGATCCTGCGCAACGTCTTCTATTCGGAAAAGCGCCGCTCGTGGCGCTCGTGCGCCCTCGATCCGGAGCTGGCGGAACAGACCCTGGTGTCGATCTCCAATCCGACCGCTTCCCTGGAACTGGACGAACTGCGTCGGGCCCTGGACATGCTGCCGCCCGACCAGCGCGAGGCCCTGATCCTGATCGGCGCCGCCGGCATGTCCTATGAAGAGGTCAGCGACGTCACCGGGGCGGCGCTGGGCACCATCAAGAGCCGGGTCAGCCGGGCGCGCGACCGTCTGGTCCAGATCTTCGCCAAGGGTGAGATCGCCGAGGACCACCAGCCGGCCCACGCGGCCATGGCGGCGATCTTCCAACGCATCGACGCCTATCGCTCGGCGGATCGCGCCGCCTGACGGACGATCTCGGAAGACAGTAAGGGCGGCGCCTCAGTGCGCCGCCTTTTTGCGCGGGATCAGGTGGAGCACGCCCACGATCACGCCGCCGACGACCAGGCCGACCACGGCCGAGCCGGCCGCCATGGCCAGCCAGCCGGTCACCGGACCAACCCCCGGAACCCCGCCGGCCCAATGCGAGGCGCCCTCGACCCAATGCGGCACGGGGGTCAGGTGGAAGTGCTCCAGGCCGTGGACGATGATGCCGCCCCCGACCCACAGCATGGCCGCCGTGCCGATCACGGTCAGGGCCTCCATGGTCACCGGCATGGCCTTGACCAGGCCGCGCCCCAGGGCCCGGGTCCCGGCGTTGGACCGCTGGGCCAGGTTCAGGCCGATATCGTCCATCTTCACGATCAGGGCGACCACCCCGTAGACCGCCACCGTCAGCGCCACGCCGATCACCGCCAGGGCCGCCGCCTGGACGGCCAGCGGCTTGTCGGCGACGTCGGCCAGCGCGATGGCCATGATCTCGCCCGACAGGATCAGGTCCGTCCGGATCGCGCCGCCGACCTTCTCGGCCTCCAGTTCGGCGCTGCTCAGGGCCAAGTCCTCGACCGCCTCGCCGGCGACCTCATGGTGCGCGAAGGCTTCGAGGATCTTCTCGGTGGCCTCGAAGGCCAGGTAGGCGCCGCCGACCATCAGGATCGGCGTCACCGCCCACGGCGCGAAGGCGCTGAGGATCAGGGCGCCCGGCAGAAGGAACAGCAGCTTGTTGCGGAACGAGCCGAGCGCGATCTTCCAGACGATCGGCAGCTCGCGATCGGGCGTGAAGCCCATGGCGTAGCCGGGCGTCACGGCGGTGTCGTCCACCACCACCCCGGCGGCCTTGACGCCGGCCTTGCTGGCCGCGCCGCCCACGTCGTCCAGCGAGGCGGCGGCCAGCTTGGTGATGCCGGCGATGTCGTCGAGAAGAGCGGCGAGGCCGGAGGGCATGGCGGATTCTCTGTGGCGAAGGGTCAGGCTTGGCGAATAGACCGGACCGCTTGTCCCGGTCGAGCCCTAACCCTTCTTCAAGACCGCGTCGGCCTTTCTGTCGATCCGTTGTTCCTCGGCCTTGGACATCCGGCCCGCCTTCACCGCCTGGCTGGCGCGGGCCTTGGCGTTGCGGGCGTGCGTCTTGTCCTCGATCGGATAGGCACGCTTGTCCGGCTCGGCGAAGGCCTTGTCGGGCAGCTTGTCGCGCTTGTCGGTATTGAGTTCGGCCATGACGGTCAGTCCTTCGGATGGGCGGTTCCCAGCGCCTCGACGGGCGCGTCGTCGTCGCTGTCGTCGCCGTCGGGGGTGACGATCTCGGCCGGCTCGTCCTGGCGGGCCAGGTCACGGGCGCCCACGCCGCCGCCGTGCTGGATGTTGCGGTTGGCCTCGACCGTGGAGGGGTCGTAGGCGTCGTCGGTCTCGTCGCCGTTGGTGACGTCGGGTGGGGCCATGGCGGATCTCCAGTCTGGTCCCAAGCCAACGACCGGGGCGCAGCCCCGTTCCCCGCAACGACCTCCCAGATTCCCTGCATCGGCCGCCAGAATAAAATCAGAGCCTGTGGCAGTTGCGGTAGCGATGCGGGAAACCAGATATGCGAGACGCCGACGCGAGGTCGGCGAACCGCTTCAGGGACTGCTTCATGCCCACTCTGTTCGATCCGCTTCGTCTCGGCGACCTCGAGCTGCCTAACCGCGTCGTCATGGCGCCGCTGACCCGCCTGCGGGCCGGGCCCACCCAGATCCCCAACGCCCTGATGGCCGACTACTACGCCCAGCGCGCCTCGGCCGGCCTGCTGATCACCGAGGGCGTGCCGGTCACGCCGCAGGGCGTCGGCTACCAGGGCGTGCCGGGCATCTGGTCCCAGGCCCAGGTCGAGGGCTGGAAACAGGTCACCAAGGCCGTGCACGACAAGGGCGGCCGCATCTTCATGCAGATCTGGCACGTAGGCCGGGTGTCCGATCCGTCGTTCCACGGCGGCGAGCTTCCGGTTGGGCCCAGCGCCATCGCGGCCAGGGGCCATGTCAGCCTGCTGCGGCCCGAGCGCCCCTACCCGACGCCCCGCGCCCTGACGACCGACGAGGTGGTCGGCGTGGTCGAGGCCTTCCGCAAGGGCGCGGAAAACGCCAAGGCCGCCGGCTTCGACGGCGTCGAGATCCACGGCGCCAACGGCTACCTGATCGACCAGTTCCTGCAGGACGGCTCCAACCAGCGCACCGACCGTTACGGCGGCTCGATCGAGAACCGCGCCCGCCTGATGCTGGAAGTCGCCGACGCCGCCGCCTCGGTGTTCGGCCCGGGCCGGGTCGGCATGCACCTGGCGCCGCGCGCCGACAGCCACTCCATGGGCGACAGCGACCTGGCCGCGACCTTCGGCTACGTCGCCAGGGAACTGGGCGAGCGTGGCGTCGCCTTCCTGTGCGCCCGCGAATATGACGGTCCCGACAGCCTGGCGGCCGACCTGAAGAAGGCCTTCGGCGGCGTCTACATCGTCAACGAGAAGTTCACCGCCGCCGCCGCCCAGGCGGCGCTTGACGCCGGCAAGGCCGACGCCGTGGCCTTCGGCAAGGCCTATATCGCCAACCCGGACCTGGTGGAGCGCCTGCGCCTGGGGGCGCCGCTGAACGATCCGGACCCGAGCACCTTCTATGGCGGCGACGGTCGCGGCTATACCGACTACCCCGTCCTCAGGACGCCCGTTCCGGCCGCGGCCGAATAGGACCGAAGCGGGATTTCCGCTCAAGCCTGTATCCGCCGCGCCAATTACCGCGTTGGGACTTCACCACGCGGCGCGTAGCGGATACAGGCTTAACCATGAGCGCGACCAACGATCACTGGAAGACCGTCCTGCAACGCGGCGCCAACGCCCTGGCCTTCCACATCACCAGCCCGGCCAACGCCGTCAAGCCGACCATGGCGGCCGAGCCGGCGCCGCAGAAGCGCCCCCTGCCCGTCACGGTCTTTCACGCGGTGGCCGTCTGCGCCCTGGTCGACGGCTGGGTGGCGGCCGGCGAAGGCGAGATCCTGATCGACCGCCCCGCCGTCCTGGCCCGCCAGAAGCTGGTCAACGCCAAGGCCGCCGAGCCGCCCGGCAGCACGCCGTCGCCGTTCTCGGTCGGCTATGCGGCCGACTACCGGCTGGAACTGGCGCGGCTGGCCTGGTTGGCGATCATCGAAGACCCGGCCGTCCGGCTGGAAGCCCTGGCGGCGGCGTACCAGCCGCCGGAGCCGAGGGTGAAGCTGGTCTGACCGGCGAACTCGAACGTCCTGGACGTTTTAAAAGTCGCCCCCACTACCAAGCGCCGATGTTGGGCATCGAAACCCACGGCTCGGCGGGTTCCAGGCTGCCGTCCTGCAGCAGTTCGACCGAGATGTTGTCGGGCGAGCGGACGAAGGCCATGTGGCCGTCGCGCGGCGGGCGGTTGATCGTCACGCCCATGTCCATCAGCCGCTGGCAAGTCTCGTAGATGTCGTCGACCCGGTAGGCGAGGTGGCCGAAATTGCGCCCGCCCTGATAGTCCTCGGGATCCCAGTTGTAGGTCAGCTCGACCAGCGGCGCCTTGTGCTCCCGGGCTAGCTCGACGTCCTCCGGCGCGGCCAGGAACACCAGGGTGAAACGGCCCTTGTCGTTCTCCATCCGGTACATCTCGGTCAGGCCCAGACCCTGGCAATAGAACCGCAGCGAGGCGTCGAGGTCCTTCACGCGGACCATGGTGTGCAGATAGCGCATGGGCGGCTCCTCGGGTCAGATCAACATGGCGCAGGATACAGCCGCCGCCCGCCGTCGCACCCCACATTTGCGGTAAGAACGGTCGTGAAGGCCTATTCGCCGGCCCGGGCGGCCGGCCCTTGCAGCACCTGCTGGGCGCGCTCGACGGCTTCCATCAGGTGGCCCAGGGCCAGACCTTCGGGGCTGTCGGCGCGGTAGATCTCGCGCAGGGCCGGCACCCGGTCCTTGCAGGCGGCCATCGCGTCCAGGGCTCGATCGATCTTGCGCGTCAACATGACAATAACCGCCGTTGATGTTCTACATTCGTTCTACAATGGCGGTTTTCGGATATCAATCGACGACCGCCCCCGCTTCCACAGGTTTCTCCCGAGTCTGCCGCCGCCACAACGCCGCGTATTCGCCCCCGGCCTCCAGAAGCGCCGCGTGGGCGCCGCGCTCCACGACCTTGCCCCGGCGCAGCACGATGATCTCGTCGGCGTCGGCGATGGTCGACAGGCGGTGGGCGACCACGAGGGTCGTGCGCCCGGCCCGCGCCTTGCGCAGGGTGGCCTGGATGGCCGCCTCGGTGCGGCTGTCCAGGGCGCTGGTCGCCTCGTCCAGGATCAGCACGCGAGGATCGGCCAGCAGGGCTCGGGCGATGCCAACCCGCTGGCGCTCGCCGCCCGACAGCTTCAGGCCGCGCTCGCCGACCTTGGTGGCCATGCCCTCGGGCAGGTTGCGGATGAACTCGCCCAGTTCGGCCGCCTCGGCCGCGGCCCAGACGTCCGCCTCGGACGCCTCGGGACGGGCGAAGGCGATGTTGGCCATCAGGGTGTCGTTGAACAGCGCCACATCCTGCGGCACCAGGGCCACCGCCCGGCGCAAGGAGCCCTGCTTCAGGGCCTTCAGATCGTGACCGTCGAGCGTGACCCGGCCGCCCTGCGGATCGATCATCCGCAGGGCCAGGCGCACCAGGGTGGTCTTGCCGGCGCCCGAGGGGCCGACGATGGCCACCGTGGTCCCCGGCCGGGCGGCGAACGTCACGTCCTGCAGGCCTTCCGACCGCGCGCCATGGCGGAACGACACGCCCTCGAAGGCCACCGCCCCGCCCCGCCGGTCGGCCGGCGGCGGCAGGTCAATGGCGTCGGCCGCGTCGGCCACGTCCGGCCGGGCCCGGCGCAGGTCCAGCATGGCCTCCATGTCGATGAACGACTGGCGGATCTCGCGATAGGCGAAGCCCAGGATGTTCAGGGGTCCATACAGGTTGACCAGGATCAGCACGGCGGCGGTGACGTCGCCGGGTCCGATCCGCCCCGCCGCCGCCTCGCCGCCCGCCAGGACGGCCATCACGCCCAGTCCCAGGCTCATCACCGCCGACTGGACGCTGTTGAGCAGGGTCAGCGAGTTGGTCGCCTTGATATTGGCCGCGCCGTAGGCCCTCAGGGCCGTGTCATAGCCGTCGACCGCCCGTTCCTCGGCGCCGAAGGCCTTGACCGTCTCGTAGTTCAGCAGGGCGTCGACGGCGCGGCCGGCGGCCTCTGCGTCGGCCTCGTTCATCACCCGCCGATGGCCGATCCGCCAGTCCGAGATGGCGAAGGTCACCACGCCGTAGATCACCACCGTGACCACCGCCGTCAGGGCGAACCGCCAGTCATAGGCCTTGGCCAGCACGATGGCGGCCATGACCAGCTCGACCGCGGTCGGCGCGATGTTGAACACCAGGCCGCGCAGCAGGAAGTCCATCGACCGCGCGCCGCGGTCGATCACCCGCGACAGCGAACCCGTGCGCTTGGTCTGGTGGAAGTCGATCGACAGCGACAGGGCGTGGGCGAAGGTCTCGACGGCCGCGCGGGTCTGGGCCGCCTGGGCCACCGGGGTGAACACCGCGTCGCGGGCCTGGGGCGCGACGGCGGCGATGAAGCGGATCAGGGCCCAGCCGCCGGCCAGGGCCGCGAAGGTCAGGCCGACCTGCACCGCCGCCCCCTGCCCCGCACTCAGGGCGTTGACCGCCTTGCCCAGCAGCAGCGGCGCGATCACGCCAAGGAACTTGCCGGCGAAGGTGAAGACCAGGGCCAGGGTCACGCGCCAGCGCAGGCCCGGCGCCTTGGAGCGCATCACCAGGCTGAACAGGTCGGCCAGGG
Source organism: Caulobacter sp. BK020 (assembly GCF_004342605.1). GTDB lineage: Bacteria > Pseudomonadota > Alphaproteobacteria > Caulobacterales > Caulobacteraceae > Caulobacter. The sequence continues at coordinate 9,838 of NZ_SLZL01000002.1, read as the reverse complement.
CCTTCCAGCCGTTGGCCTTGACCTCCGGGGGCGCGACCGCGCCGGCCGCGGCTCCAGATCGCGACGCCATGCCCCTCACTGGGCCGCGCCCAGCAGCTGGGTGCTCTGCAGGCCGCCACCCGGAGTCATCCAGTCGACGCGCCAGCCGGCGGCGGTCAGGGTCGAGGACGCCGGTCCGCCCCGGGGCGGGTTGGGCGGCGCGACATCGACGACCACCTGCTGCTCGCCGCCCTCGCCCGCCACCTGGATCACGTGGGCTCCGCCAGCCAGCGGCTGATCGAGCGAGATCGAGAAGCGGCCATCCTCGCCGACCTTGCCCTCGCCCCGGGTGACACGGTCGATCCGCACGCCCAGGCCTGCGCCCGGCGCGCCAACGCCGGAGATCACGGCCCCACCGCTGCGGTCGTAGTCGATCGCCAGGATGCGAGGGGATGGCGAGCTCTGGCCCATCACCTCGGCGCCCGCCCCGGCCCGCAGCAGCACCGCCACGCCGCTGGGCGTGACCATCAGGTAGCCCTGGGCCTGGACCGTGCGTCCATCCAGGGTCATCGACAGGCCATAGAGCCGAGGCTGGGCGGCAAGGGGGGCCACCAGCCGCCAGGCGCCCGCCGCATCGGCCTTGCCCAGCAGAGCCTCGCCGGTCGGCGCGCCCAGCCGCACGCTGGCCAGGGGCTCGGCCTGTCCCGACAGCGCCACGGCGTCACCCTGGCGGACCGCCGACCCCAGGCTGGGCGGCTTCAGATAGCTGTCCCGTGACGAAACCTGCTCGATCTTGGCGGTCGCCGGATCGTGCCGCCAACCCTTGTCCTCGCGCCCGCAGGCGCCCAGCGCCAGCAGGGCCCACACCGCGACGGCGCAGGCCGACTTGAAACCGATCTCGCGAATCCTGATCATGGCGTATCCAACGGCCGACCACGCCCTGGCGGCCCGTTTCCTTGGCTGTTCACGTGCGGCGCGCCAACCTTGTCCACAAGGGCCGGCGCGCCCTTTATTTTTCTGGAGTGGACGACGATGACCGACCTGTCCAGCGGCCAAGCCGCCGTCGCGGAGTCCGCCCCGGCCGCCAAAGCCGTCTGCGTCTATTGCGGCTCGTCGAACGCGGCCGACCCGGCCTTCCTGGAAGCGGCGTTCCAGATCGGCGGCGACTTCGCCAGGGCCGGACTGAAACTGGTCTATGGCGGCGGCGGCGTGGGGCTGATGGGCGCGACCGCCCGGGGCGCCCACGCCGCCGGCGGCCGGGTGCTGGGCGTCATCCCCGAGTTCCTGCGCGGTCGCGAGCAGCCGTTCGACGATGTGGAGACGGTGATCGTCACCTCGATGCACGAGCGCAAGATGATGATGTTCGAACGGTCGGACGCCTTCGTCGTGCTGCCCGGCGGCATCGGCACGCTGGAGGAGATCATCGAGCTCCTGTCCTGGCGGCGCCTGGACCTGCACCGCAAGCCGATCGTCTTCCACAATCCCGGCGGCTTCTGGGACCCGCTGTTCGCCCTGCTGCGCCACACCATCGACCAGGGCCTGACCCCGCCGTCCCTGGCGGACTGCTGGCGGGTCGTGGAGAAGGCCAGCGACATCACGCCCGCCCTGCTCGCCTGGCTGGCGGAAAACGGGCACGAAGAGGCCGCGTCAAACGTTCGTTTGTTGACTTAGTTGCAAAACGCAACCAATTGTATTCCCAGCCGGCCTCCCAGCGTCGGCGTTAGGGGATTACAGGAAACAAGCATGCGTATCTTCATGACCGCGCTGGCCGCGGCCTCCGCCCTGTCCGCCGCTGGCGTGGCGACCAGCGCCTTCGCCGCCGAGGGCGCTGTTCTCAAGCTGAAGGCGCCCAGCAAGGCGCCCACCCTGATCCAGGACGGCGCCATGTGGCGCTGCAACGGCGATGTCTGCGCCGCGCCTCAGGTCAAATCGCTGCCGATCGGCCGCGCCTGCCGCAAGGTCGCCGCCGAACTTGGCGCCGTCGCCAGCTTCAACTATCGCGGCCAGGATCTGGACGCCGCCGGCCTCGCCGACTGCAATACGGTCGCCAAGTCATAAGCCAGTACGGCATTTTCGACATGAGACAGGGGCGGACCGCCAAGCGGGCCGCCCTTTCTTTTCGCCTATTTGCGGCCGGACGGCTTGGGTTCGGCGACCGGCGGCTTCGGTGGGCGCTGTCCCCCGACCAGCATCCCGCCCATCAGGGCGAACGACAGCATGGCGTGGTTCATCCTCGATACGTTCATTGGCGGCGTCTCCCAGGCTCCTAGTCGTCAGCGCGTCGACCCAAAGCATGCGCCGACGCGGCCCGGACGCAAGACAGATCATCCGAACCCTGACGAAATCCGCCTACGGACGATCTGACTTCTCTTTCTCGCGCAACGCCTTGCGCCACAAAGAAAAAGCCGCCCGCGACAGCGGGTCGCGGGCGGCTTGAGCGTCAATCAACAGTTGTCCGTGGACTGTATCAGGCCGCCTTGTCGCCGACCGTCCCGAACGACAGCGATTCGTAGCGCTTGAGGTGGTGGTCGACCGAACCGAACAGGCCCTCGATGATCGAGGCGCGCTTGAAATAATGGCCGATCGCCAGCTCGTCGGTCATGCCCATGCCGCCGTGAATCTGGATGGCGTTCTGGCCCACGAACTTGCAGGCCCGGCCGATGCGGACCTTGGCGGCCGAGACCGCCTTGGCGCGCTCGTCATCGCTCTCGTCCAGCTTGATCGTGGCCATGTAGGTCATCGACACGGCCTGTTCCACCTCGATAAACATGTCGACCATCCGGTGCTGCAGCACCTGGAAGTTGGAGATGGCCGTACCGAACTGCTTGCGCTGCCGGGCGTAGTCCAGCGTGCCCTCGTGCAGCCTGCGCAGCACGCCCACGGCCTCGGCGCCGACGGCGGCGGTGGCTTCGTCGATCACCTTGTCGACCAGCGGCAGGCCGCCGCCTTCCTCGCCGACCAGGGCGTCGGCCGGGATCGAGACGTTCTCGAAATAGACTTCCGAGGCGCGACCGCCGTCGACGGTGGGATAGTCGCGGGTGACGATCCCCTTCAGGCTCTTGTCGACCAGGAACACCGACACGCCGCCGGCGTCGCGCTGGGCTCCGCCGGTGCGGGCCGTGACCACCAGGTGGGTGGCGAACGGCGCGCCGACCACCACGGCCTTGTGGCCGTTCAGGACATAGCCTGAGCCTTCCTTCCGGGCCGTGGTCTTCAGGTCGCGCCAGGTGTAGCGGCCTTGCGGCTCGGCATAGGCGAAGGCGATGGTCGTGGTCCCGCCGACAATGCCCTCGATCACCGACGCCGCGCCGGCGTAGCCCGAGTGCTTCATGAAGCCGCCGCCAATCACCACCGTGCCCAGATACGGCTCGATGACCAGCGCCTTGCCGAACTCCTCCATGATGATCATGTTGTCGATCGCGCCGCCGCCCAGGCCGCCCAGTTCCTCGCTGAACGCGGCGCCCAGGATGCCCAACTCCTCGGCGAAGGCCTTCCAGTAGTCGGCGCGCCAGCCGCTCTCGGACGCCACGATCTTGCGGCGGGTCTCGAAGTCGTACTTGTCCTGCAGGAAGCTCGCGACCGTGTCGCGAACCATCGACTGCTCTTCGGTGAAGTTGAAGTCCATCCTGGATCTCCGGATCTTGTTCTTTTCGTTCTGTGTCCTTCTCCCCTTGCGGGAGGAGGTGGCGTCCGAAGGACGTCGGATGGGGGTCGCGCCGAGCCTATTGACCTTGGCCCTACGCGGCTGACCGCACCTTCAACCCCTCATCCGTCGCTTCGCGACACCTTCTCCCGCAAGGGGAGAAGGGAAGAAAATCAAAGCCCAAGCACCATCTTGGCGATGATGTTGCGCTGGATCTCGTTGGAGCCGCCGTAGATCGAGGTCTTGCGGACGTTGAAATAGGTCGGAGCGGCGCGGTGAGCCCAGTCGGGTCCGATCGGATGGGCGTTGTCGCCATCGGTCGGGAAGCCGCGGAAATAGGGCGCGCCGTAGTGGCCGGCCGCCTCCAGCACCAGTTCGGTGATCCGTTGCTGGATCTCGGTGCCCTTGATCTTCAGCAGCGAGGATTCCGGACCGGGCCCCTTGCCGGCGGCCTCGCCGGCAAGGGTGCGCAGCTCGGTATATTCCAGCGCCGTCAGGTCGATCTCCAGGTCGGCGACCTTGCGCTTGAAGGCCGGGTCAGCCAGCAGCGGCTGGCCGTCGTCGCCCAGCTCGGTGGAAGCGATCTGGCGGATGCGCTCGATGCCGCGCTTGGAGCGCGCCACGCCGGCGATGCCTGAGCGTTCATGGGCCAGCAGGAACTTGGCGCAGGTCCAGCCCTTGTTTTCCTCGTAGATGCGGTTCTCGACCGGCACCTTGACGTTCTCAAGCCAGACCTCGTTGACCTCGTGCTCGCCGCCCAGGGTGATGATCGGCCGCACGGTCACGCCCGGCGACTTCATGTCGATCAGCAGGAACGAGATGCCTTCCTGGATCTTGGCGTTGGGGTCGGTGCGGACCAGGCAGAAGATCCAGTCGCCGTGCTGGGCCAGGGTGGTCCAGGTCTTCTGGCCGTTGACCAGATAGTACTCCTTGCCGTCGTCGCCGGTGAAGCGCTCGGCCTTGGTCTTCAGGCTCGCTAGGTCCGACCCCGCGCCCGGCTCCGAATAGCCCTGGGCCCACCAGATGTCGCCCGACAGGGTCGGCGGCAGGAAGCGCTCCTTCTGTTCGGGCGTGGCGAAGGTGTAGATCACCGGCCCGACCATGTTGATGCCGAACGGCAGGATCGGCACGCAGTCGGCGCGGGCGGTCTCTTCCGACCAGATGTAGCGCTGCACCGAGGTCCAGCCGGGGCCACCGTACTTCTCGGGCCAGGCCGGCGCCACCCAGCCCTTCCTGGCCAGGATGCGGTGCCACGAAAGAAAGTCCTCCTTGGCCATCTCCTCGCCCTCCTCCTGCTTCTCGCGCAGGCCGGCGGGATAGTTCTCGGCGATGAAGGCGCGGACCTCGTCGCGGAACGCGACGTCTTCGGGCGAGAAATCGAGGTTCATGGCGGACTCCCGGAAACCGGCCCTCTGCGGGACCATCTTTGGCTTTCAGGAGTCACCTTAGAGTTCGAACGGGCGTTTGGAAAGATGACCTTAGCGTCAACGTAAACAATGTTCAGGTGACGCCGGGCAAGACGTCAGCGAACCTCGCAGGCCAGCCGCACCACGGCCAGGGCGGTCGCCCCGCCGACGCCCTCCTCCTCGGCGATATCCAGGGCGACCAGCGGTCGCTTGCTCAGCGCGTCCAGCAGGCGGGCATGACCCTTGGCCGTCCCCACGTGGCCGGCCTGGCAGTGGGCGACCAGCGCCGGATCGATCGCGTGCAGCACGGCGGCGGCGGCGGCCGAGGCGTAGCCGTCCAGCAGGACGGGGATCTTCTGGACCCGGGCGGCGAGAATCGCCCCGACCAGGGCGGCCGTCTCCCGCCCGCCCAGTTGGCGTAGGGCCTGCAGGGGATCGGACAGGTCGTTCTCGTCGCCGGCACGGGCCACGGCGGCGGCGATCGGCTCGGGCGCGTCGCTCCAGTCCGCCGCCTCGCCGCCGAACAGGGCCAGGGCGACGGCGCCGGCCGCGCGGTCGGTCTCGGCGGCGATCACGCCGGGGATCAGCAGGTCGGGCTGCTTGGCCAGCGCCTCCATGCCGAAGGCCATGGTCGCGGCGCATTCCTTCTCGCTCATCGACGCCTTGACGACCGCGTCCGGCGTGGGGCGGTCGATGGCCAGATCGAAGGCCTCCAGCCCCGCGCCCTGCGCGCCGGCGATCCGACAGACATTGGCCCCGCCGGCGGCCACGGCCTCCAGGCGCTCGCGGGCATAACCGCGCGGCCCCACGCCCTGGCGCGCCCCGGCATAGAGGGCGACGACCGGCCGCAACACCGCCGGCGGCGCCTTGCCCGTCCAGGCCGTCAGCCAGGCGGAAATCTCGGCCAGGCGGTCGCCCCCCTCAAAGGTCGTGGTCGGAGCCGACGGCGCGTCGGCCGCCAACTTGCGGATGTCGTTGAACGGAGAAGCGGCGGGCGAGGAAACGGTCATGGGCGCGGGCTTAAGCCAGCCCGAGCCCAATGCAAAGTCCGGTTCGATCCGGTCGGAGCCGTCAGCCCCCGCCGGGCGCGCCCGCCGAGGCGTTCGACGACATCTGGATCAACGTCTTGCAGACGCCGTCACGCTCAGCGATCAGCGACGCCCTGAGCGTGTCCTTGGCCTTGCCGGCCTGGGATTTCGCGGCCCGCTCGGCCGCGTCCACGCGGTCCTGCACCAAGGGATCGCGGCCTCTGCCCTGGGCCTTCATGAAAGCCTGCAGGGCCGTCGGGTCCGAGGTCCCCAAATTGGCGGCTTTGGCCAAGCCGAGGCAGCGCGACGCCCGTACCAACTCACTGTCGCTGACACGATCAGCGGCGAACGCCGGCGCGGTCGAGGCGGCGACGACGGCGGCGAGAGTAAGACCAAGTATGCGCATTGCTGGCTCCTTGTTTTGGAAGAAGGGTTTGGACGCAACGATCACGGGCCGCGCCGCGGGTCGCCCTTGCGCGCCCGGCCTGGAACGGCGACATAGGAAAACATGAGCTCGGCCACGCCCCCGAAAGTCCCGGACGGGGACACGCTGAATTCGGCGCCCCGCCCTCCCCGCCCGATCGCGACGCCCTGCGTGAAGGTCTGCGCGGTGGACGGACAAAGCGGTTTCTGCCTGGGCTGCCGGCGAACCCTTCCGGAGATCGCCGGCTGGGCTCGGCTAAGCGACGAGGAACGGTCGGCGATCATGGCCGACCTGCCCCGTCGCCCGGACCCGATGGCCAATCTGACGATCGGCCAAGTCTAGGCGGTCCCTAGTTCGCGGTGTTCACGGCCGCGCCGGTCGTCGCGCCGCCCAGCCAGGCCGAGCAGGCGCCTGAACGTTCGGCCAGCAGCTTTTCCTTCTTGGCGCCGTCGGCCTTGTCGCCTTCCTTCTGCGCGCCCGAGATCTTGTTGTTGGCCGACACGCGGACCGGCAATTCGCGGCTGCCGGTTTCCTGCTTCAGGAACGCGTCGATCCCGGCGGTGTCGAGCTTGCCCAGGCCTTCCGAAGCGGCCAGGCCGCGGCAGCGGGCGGCCTGCAGGAACTGCGTGTTGCTGATTTCGGCGGCCTGGGCCGCCCCGGCCAGCCCCGAAAGCGCGACGACGGCGGCGATGATGACCTTCTTCATGGCGTTGTTCCCTCAACAAGCACTGATTTGATGAACAACCATATGTCGCCGAGATACGCAGAATTGAAGTTAAATCGAAGTCATCTTGCACATTACTTACATGTAACGTTGGATTTGGTAAGTATTACGGGTTTTTAATTTTTCATCAGCTCGGCAATCTGTTAACTTTACTGATCTGTGAAGATCGCGATTCACCGGTTGAAAACCCATTCGCGGCTAGTCTCCCCCCAACGGCCGTAGAAACGGCCAGCAAGCCTGTATGGCGGGGTGACTTCGATGTTCAAGTTCGCGGCCATCGCAATCGTAGGCGCGCTTTCGGCGGTGGGGGCGGCGAAGGCCGTGGTGTCGCTGGACGACCTGCGCCAGCCCGACCTGCGCGGTCCCGCTCCCGCCGTCGCGACCGCCGACGACGGCGCCGCCCAGATCGTCAAGGCCGCCGACGGCCACTTCTGGGCCGAGGCCAGGGTCGACGGCCGCGCCGTCCGTTTCCTGATCGACACCGGCGCCACCGCCGTGGCCCTCAGCCAGACCGACGCCAAGCGGCTGGGCATCGACACCAAGGCGCTGGACTACAGCTACAAGGTCATGACCGCTTCGGGCCAGACCCGCGCCGCCTCGGTCAAGCTGGCCAGCGTCTCGGTGGCCGGCGCCCAGGTCCGCGACGTCGACGCCCTGGTGGTCGAGAAGGGCCTGGAGACCTCGCTGCTGGGCATGAGCTATCTTGGCCGGCTGTCCAGCTTCCAGGCCACGCCGCGGGCCCTGGTCCTGCGGTCCTGAGCACGAGCCTTTAGCTGGAGACGGCGTCCAGCGTCCGAGCTTCTCGCGCGTCGACCGCCTGGCGGACGGCCGCCAAGGCCCGGTCGACCACGTCCAGCCCCGCCCCAGCCTTCACGCCGTCGACGGTCAGGATGCGGCGCCAGGCGCGGGCCCCGGGCAGACCGTGGAACAGGCCCAGCATGTGACGGCTCATCGCCGCCAGATGCACGCCCGCCGCCAACTGGGCGGCCATATAGGGCTTGTAGAGCTCAACCGCTTCGAACGCGTCGACATCGGCGACGTCTTCGCCGAACACCCGACGGTCGACCTGCCCCAGCAGGCCTGGCTCATGATAGGCCGCTCGGCCCAGCATCGCCCCGTCCACGTGCTCCAGCTGGGCCAGGGCCACATCGAGATCGGGAATGCCGCCATTGATCACGACGGTCAGGTCCGGGCGCTCGCGCTTCAACTGATGGACCAGCGGATAGTCCAGCGGCGGCACGTCGCGGTTCTCCTTAGGCGACAGCCCCTTCAGCCAGGCCTTGCGCGCATGGACCACGAAGGTGGTGACGCCGGCCTGGGCCGACAGGTCGACCAGCTCGAACAGGCTCTGTTCCGGGTCCTGGTCGTCGACGCCGATGCGGCACTTGACCGTCACCGGCACGGACACCGCCGCCGCCATGGCGGCCATGCAGTCGGCCACCAGCTGGGGTTCACGCATCAGGCAGGCGCCGAACCGGCCGCTCTGCACACGGTCGGACGGGCAGCCGACGTTCAGATTGATCTCGTCATAGCCCCAGCCCTCGCCGATCCTGGCGGCGGCGGCCAGATCGGCGGGCTCGGATCCGCCCAGCTGCAGCGCCACCGGATGCTGACCCGCGTCGAAACCCAGCAGCTTCTCGCGGTCGCCGTTCAGCACCGCCCCGCTGGTCACCATCTCCGAATACAGCAGCGCCCGGCGCGACAGCACCCGATGCAGCGACCGGCAGTGCCGGTCGCTCCAGTCCATCATGGGCGCTATGGAGAATTTCGTCATAAGCCTTTGGTTTTATTCAATAATTTCCACACCAATTGCCCCACTGGATAATTGGACCGACAGAAATCCGATTCAATGATTTCAATGAGTTAGCGGAGCCGAGGTGCGAAAAACACGCCCAAAGCCACCCTCACTGTACACGCAGTGTACACGCCCGGCGTCTATTTGCGAACAGGACGGGGACGCTTACTCGTCGAGCTTAGCGGCGCTGGATGCCCACCATGGGGGTCGGCCGTATGGCGCTTCGTTCCTGCGTCGGCCCAAGCCTGCAGATCCGCGAGGGCATAGACGACTCTACCGCCCAGTTTGCGATAGAGGCCCCCCTCTGCGGTCGTACGGAGCTTCTTCATAGTTCTAGGCGAGAGATTGAGAAAAGCTCCCGCCTCGTGCGTGCGCAGAAACTTGCTCGGAAACGAGCCGTCACCCTGATCCGCCCCCGTTCGCTTTCAACTGCTGTCGGATCCCCCAGACATGCCTGGGCGTGAACAGCGGCTTGGGTCCAATGACGCGGCCCGTGTTCCAAGGCCGCTTTGGAGGAAGGAAGAGGTCCAATGAAGGAAGAGGTCCAATTGAGCCATGTTCGCCTCCCGCGAATTGGCTACTCCGTCGCCTCAGCCTACCACGTCTGAACGTGCGAGACGGCAACGGCGCGTAGCGGACATTCCGCCGCACCAGTTCCTAGACAATTGCAGCACTGAGGCCGGCTACCGCTTTCGACCTGAACGGACGTTGGCCATCGACCACCAAAACACCTTTCTCGAAGAGAGAGCGACTGTCTGGATGGTCAAGCCGGTACGAAGGCGGCGCGAGCATCCCTGGCCTTGGCGTTGAGGCGGACCAGGAGCTTTCGGGCGACAGCG
>NZ_SLZL01000001.1 GCF_004342605.1 Caulobacter sp. BK020 | reverse complement strand
TCGATCTTCGTCGGCGGCAAGCTGCTGACCACCCCCCTCCCCGGCCAGGACGAGGACAGCGCCCTGTTCCAGGACCTGGACCTGCGGCCGATGGGCCAGAAGACGACCGCGCCGGAAGCGGTGGCTGCCGAGTAGCTTCCGGGCCGCTTGCCCCCCTACGGATCGCTTCGCGATCGTCTTCCCCCAGAGGGGGAAGAGCCTTCAGGAGCAGGCGGCTCCGCCCCCTATGGGGGCGGACAGACCGCGAAGCGGTCAGGTGGGGGCAGGTAAGGGTAATCTCACAGAAAGGCCGGCGCGCTCACATCGCCGAAATGCCGCCGTCCAGCTTCAGCTCCGCGCCGGTCATGAACTTGCTCTCGTCGCTGGCCAGGTAGAGCACGGCGTTGGCGATGTCGTCGGGCTCGCCGATATGGCCCAGCGGGATCTGCCGGCCCAGCTTGGCGTGGGCGGCCTCCTTGCCCAGGCGCTGGCTCAGCGGGTCGAGGATCGGGGTGTCGATGAAGGTCGGGTGGATCGAGTTGGAGCGGATATCCAGCCCCATCTTGGCGCAGTAGAGGCCGATGTTCTTGGACAGCAGCCAGACCCCGGCCTTGGAGGCGTTGTAGGCCGGGGAATTGTGGTTGGCGATCAGGCCGGCGATCGAGCTGATGTTGATGATCGAACCGGGCTGGTGGGCGCGCATGTGCTTCAGGGCGTGCTTGGCCCCCAGGAAGACGCTGTCGACATTGATCGACATGATCCGCTTCCACAGGTCGAACTCCATCTGCTCCAGCGGCTGGTCGCCCGCGACGCCGGCGTTGTTGAGCAGCACGGAGATCCCGTCCATGGCGGCGTCGGCCCGCTCCAGCGCCGCGATCCACTGGTCCTCCTGGGTGACGTCCAGTTCGAAGGCGAAGGCCGTGCCCGCGCCGTGGGCGGCGTTGATCTCGTCGGCCACCGCCTGGGCGCCGGCGAAGTTAATGTCGGCCAGGCTGACCTTGGCGCCTTCCTGCGCCAGCCGCCGCGCCGCGGCCGCGCCCAGGCCCTGGGCCCCGCCGGTGATGAAGGCCTTCTTGCCGGCGACCCGACCCGTGCTCTGCGCCATCCGCGGCGTCCTCCCGATTATAATTCAAACGATAGTTTGAACCGGATGGGAGGCGGGTGGAAGAGGGAAACGCGCAGGCCCTCTCCGATCGCTCACGGACCGAGGGATCAGCCCGCCGCCGAATCCATGAACCGCGCCATCTCCACGTCCAGCGCGCTGACCCCGTCGGCGTCGTGGGTGGTCAGCACCACCTCGACGCGGTTGTAGACGTTGAACCACTCCGGATGGTGGTCGATCTTGTCGGCCATCAGGGCCACGCGGGTCATGAAGCCGAAGGCGGCGTTGAAGTCGGCGAACCGGAAGGTCTTGCCGATGGCGTCCTTGCCGGACACGGCGGTCCAGCCTTCCAGCTGGGCCTCGTTTAACTGGGAGAGGGCGGCGGCGGCGCCGATCTTGGCGGGGCGGGACATGGCGACTCCTGCGAACGGATCTGATCCCCTCAGAACGCCAAACCGGCAGCCGCCGCAAGGTCCTCCAGCGCCTGGTCTTCGGTCGTGACCTTGATGGCGGTCATGCCCAGGGCCGCGGCCGGCTTGCAGTTGACCCCCAGGTCGTCGAGATAGACGCACCGTTCGGGCTCCACGGCCAGCAGGTCGCACATCATCTGGTAGATGCGCGGGTCGGGCTTGCGGACCCCGGCCTTGGAGCTTTCGATCACCGCGTCGAACCGGGCGAAGATCGCGGCGACCGCCAAGGCCTTTTCGGTCGAGCCGGCCATGCCGGTCCCATGCCCGGTCGCGACATTGTTGGTGATGCAGCCGACCTTGAACCGCGCCTTGCAGGCTTCCAGCGCCGCCACGACGCGCGGCCGCACGTCGCCGGACAGCAGCGGCAGCACCTCGGCCCCGCGCAGCGGATGCCCCAGGCGCGACGTCTCCTCCAGGAACAGCGCGTCGAAGGCCGCCGCGTCGATCGCGTTGCGCTCGAACAGGGCCCAGGCGTTGGCGTCGGGATCGGCGGCGTTGACTCGGCGAATGAAGTCCGGTGGCAAGCCGCGCTCGGCCTCGAACCGCCGGAAGGCCTCGAACGGCGAGGTGGTGAACACCCCGCCGAAGTCCCAGATCACCGCCTCGATCGCCATGCCCGCCTCAAACATTTGTTTGATCGGACGCTAGGCGGCCGGCGCGGTCCTGGCAATCGCCTGAGAATCTTCATGGCCACGCTCGCCTCGAAGGCGAAAAGGGGCGAAACCGGTCCGGCGCTCTGGTCTGTTAACCTTCTGGAGTATTCGCCATGATCCGCCGCCTGCTCCCCACGCTCGTGCTCGCCGTCGCATTTTTCGGCGTGGGAACCGCCGCCTCGGCCCAGGCCTGGCCGGGCGAGTACGTCACGCGGCGGGTCACCGGCCCGGGCGGCGCCTATCGCTGGGACCGCGTCGAGTGCGAGGCCCACGCCGGCCTGAGCGACTTCGACCGCTGGGGCCGGCCGCTGGACGTGGTGGCTGGCCCGCCCTCGTACGGCCCAGCCTGGGACGGTCCATGGCAGGGAGACCGCTACGGCGGCTGGCGCCCGGCGCCCGCCTATCCGGCCTACGAAGGCGGCGCTTACGGCGAAAGCTCCTACCCGGAGCGCTATCCGACCTACCGCGTCGCCGGCCGCGACGCCGACGGCTTCCTGGTCTGGCCGGGCAAGCTGCCCTGACGATCCGTGTTGGCCCGGGTGTTGCGTACGGCGTGGCCGCACGCTTCAATCCGGGACGGGGGATTCTCATCATGCGCACACGGGGCAAACCGCTCTTCAAGACCCACGAGATCGTGGCGATCATGGTCTTTGTGCTGGCCGCGACCTGCATCGGCGTCGTGAGACTGATCCACTAAGCCTTCCAGGGGACTGACCGACCTCGGAACACAAGGACCCTGCCCGCGCGTTGTGAACGGGTAGGAGGTTCCGCCCTGACGACGCTCGCTCCCAATCCGCCGCCCAGCCTGACCGCGCGCCTGCGCGGCCTGCCGCCGCGCGCGCGCTGGGGGATGATCGGGGCGATCCTGCTGACGGCGGCGATCGTCGCCTTCCTGGTGATCTTCGACTGGAACTGGTTTCGCGGCCCGCTGGGGCGCTTCGCCTCGGCGCGGCTGAACCGCGAGGTGGTGATCACCGGCGACCTGCGCGTCCACCCCTGGTCGCTGTCGCCCAAGGCCGAGGCCCTGGGCGTCCGCATCGCCCAGCCGGACTGGGCGGCCAAGGCCGATCCCAAGGGCTCGCCCGCCGGAACGCCGATGGCCAAGGTCGACCGCATCGCGGTGCAGATCAGGCTGCTGCCGTTGCTGAAGGGCGACGTGATCCTGCCGCTGCTGGCCGTCGACCGTCCCGACGTGCGCCTGCTGCGCGAGGCCTCCGGTCGCGCCAACTGGACGTTCGGCGATCCCAACGCCCCCAGGAAGCCGCTGGACCTGCCGGCCATCCAGCACTTCATCATCAATGACGGCCAGCTGCGCTACGAGGACCAGCAGCGCGACATCCTCTTCCTGGGCACGGTTAGCTCCAACGAGCACGCCGGCGGCGACGGGCGCGGCAGGTTCGTGCTGGAGGGCAGGGGCCAGCTGAACCGTTCGCCGTTCACCGCCCTGGTCACCGGCGGCCCGCTGCTGAACATCTCGCCCAACCGCCCCTATCCGTTCGACGCGCGGGTCGAGGCGGGCTCAACCCATGTCACGGCCAAGGGCGACATCACCAAGCCGTTCAATTTGGGCCTGTTCGAGACCCAGCTGACCGTCTCGGGCACGGACCTGAACCGCCTCTACGCCCTGACCGGCCTGGCCCTGCCCAACACCCCGCCCTACCGGATCAGCGGCCACCTGACCCGCAACGGCGAACGCTTCGACTTCGACAGGCTGAACGGCCAGGTCGGCGACAGCGACGTCTCGGGCGACCTGTTCGTGCTGATGGGGCGCGAGCGGCCGTATCTGGAGGCCGACCTGAAATCGCGACGCCTGGACTTCGACGACCTGGGCAGCCTGGTCGGCGCGGCGCCGGCCACGGGCCGCGGCGAGACCGCCTCGGCGGGCCAGAAGGTCGAGGCCGCCCAGCGCGACGCCACCCGCCGCCTGCTGCCCGACGCCACCCTGCAGGTCGAGCGGGTCAAGGCCATGGACGCCAAGGTCAAGTACCGCGCCCTGGCGGTCAACGCGCCCAACCTGCCGCTGAAAAAGGTGCGGGCCGACGTCACCCTGGAAAAGGGCGTGCTGACCCTGGATCCCATCGGTTTCACCTTCTCGCGCGGCGATCTGTCCGGGAAGGTGCGACTGGACGCCAATCCCAAGGTTCCGCGCACCGACCTCGACCTGCGACTGATCAACGCCAAGCTGGAGGATTTCATCCCGATCCAGAGCGGCGGCAAGCCGGCCATCGAGGGCGGGGTGATGGCGCGGGCCAAGCTGACCGGCTACGGCAATTCGGTGCACCGCGCCGCCTCGTCGGCCAATGGCCAGGTGACGGTCGTCTCGCCCCGGGGCGAGATCCGACAGGCCTTCGCCGAACTGCTGGGCGTCAACGCCTCCAAGGGCCTGATCCTGCTGCTCAGCAAGGACAATCGCGAAACCAGCGTCCGCTGCGCCGTGGCCGACTTCAGCGTCAGGGACGGGGTGATGACCGCCAACCAGATCGTCGCCGACACCGGCGTCGTGCTGGCCAAGGGCAAGGGCACTGTCGATCTCCAGAACGAGCGGCTGGACCTGAAGATCGAGGGCGACAGCAAGAAGCTGCGCCTGGTGCGGCTGTTCATCCCGATCACCATCAAGGGCCCGTTCATGACGCCCAAGGTCGGGCTGGAGCCCGGCGGCGCGGTGGCCCAGGGCGGTCTCGCCGCCGCGCTGGGCAGCCTGGTCTCGCCCCTGGCCGCCATCCTGCCGTTCGTGACCGGCGGCGAGGCCAAGGACGCCGACTGCGCCAGCCTGGTCGCCGAGGCCCGCCGCGACGGCGCCCCGGTCAAGGTGGCCCAGACCACGCCGGCCAAGGTCAAGAAGAAGTAGCGAGCCTTGGGAGATGACGGATTTGGTGGATGCGCTAAGCTCGCCTCCGTCCGAAACCCCGTGTGGTTCATGTCTCCGATTGTGTTCGAGGTCCGGGCCTAAGGCTCCGAACCTCCCGTTCGACAGCTGATCAGGCCCCGCTCCGTCCGCGTGTCCCGCCCGGACGTGATTTCGTCACGTCCAAATCTTTGAGGGCGAGCCTCCGAGGGAGGCTCTGACGCGCGTTCCCACGCCTCGATCTTCGGACAACTTCCTTGAACATCTCCAAACCGCAGCAACGCACGCTGCACGCGCTGGCGCAGGGCGCCCGCATCGAACTCGTGCGCGACAACCGCGGCCGCATCGTCGGCGCCGACTGCATCACCGGCGAGGGCTGGCGCCTGAGCGACTGCACCCTGGCGGTCTTCAAAGCTCTGAAGCGGCGGCGCTTCATCGCCAGTTCCGGCGGCCGCCCCTACCGAATCACGCGCGAAGGGGCGGCGAACCTGCGTGCGCAGGCCGACAACCGGGTGAGCGCCCGGGGCTGGTAGCTAGACCGCTGGGGCGGTCAGGCCAGCCGGAAGAAGAAGACGCGCGCGGCGCCATAGTCGCGCGCGTCGAGCCGCTCGAAGCCGGCCGGGGCGGGGTCGGGCTCGTCGCGGCCGCGCTCGAACATCACGATCGCCCCAGGGGCCAGCCAGTCGCCGGCGACAAGCTGCACCAGGGCCTTCTCGCCCAGGCCCCTGGCGTAGGGCGGGTCGAGGAAGGCGATGTCGAACGGCGCGCCGACACTGCCGGGGCGTGGGCCCGGGTCCGTGGCGTCGCGCCGGTGCACCCGGGCCTGGCCGAACAGGCCGAAGGCTTCCATGTTCTCGCGGATGGCGCCGCGCGCGGCGTCGTCGGTCTCGACGAACAGGCAGAAGGCCGCCCCGCGCGACATCGCCTCCAGGCCCAGGGCCCCGGAGCCGGCGAACAGGTCGATGACCCGGGCCCCGTGCAGCTCGGGCGCCCAGGCGGCGTGCTCGAGGATGTTGAACACCGCCTGCCGGGCCCGGTCGGAGGTGGGACGGGTGGTGTCGCCCGGCGGGGTGGCGATGGCCTTGCCGCGATACCGGCCCGAGACGATGCGCACGGTCAGGCTTCCGCCGTCTGGACGGCCGCGGCCTTCCGCGCCATCAGGCGGTTGATGACCGAAAGGCCGCCCACGACCAGGGCGATGCCCAGCCAGCCCCAGGGCGTGTGGGTGATCAGGCTGACGAAGGTCAGGCTGCACATCAGTCCAGGCAGCAGGGCCACGCGCAGCAGTACGTAGATCTTCTCGAGCGCCGGCATGGGTTCCGACAGGCCCCCGAAGAAGGCGGCGTAGCCCCAGGCCGCCGCATGGGCCAGGCCTATGGCGGTCACCAGGCCCACATAGACGAACACCGACGCCGCGTTGCCGTTCTCCCAGAGCAGTTCGGTGCCCAGCGGCAGCAGGGCCAAGAGCCCCAGCATCACCAGGTTCAGCCCGTCCAGCACGCCATCGGCCCGGCGCAGGCGCGAATAGGTGCGGCGATGGCTGACCCAGTAGATGCCGACGACGGCGAAGCTGACGACATAGGCCATCAGCTTGTGCTGCATCTGGCCGAACAGATCGGCCACCCCGCGCCAGTGCTCGGGCGGATGGATCTCGATGGCCAGCAGGGTGATGGCGATCGCGAACACCGCGTCCGAGAACAGGATCAGGCGGTGAAGATGCTGTGCTTCCTTGTGGGTGTTGTCGGTCATGCGCGCCCCGCTTTGCCCCGGCCGTTTTCGCCTCGATGTGTGCCGCGCGCCGGCCGTCGCGGCAAGTCGCGTGTCGCGCCGCTTGCGTCCCGCGCGCCGAACGCCTAGCGATGATGTCGGGCCAGGATCGAAAACAGTGGTGCTAGCAGAGCTTCGACGGTCGCCGTTCCTGGACGACCTGACGTCGGCCGACCGCCGCGTGGTTCCACTGCTGCTGACCCTGCCGGTCGGCGTGGTCGCCGCCCTGCTGGCGGCGGTGATCTGCGGCATCGCCGTGTTCGTGGCCTTCGCGATCGCCGGCGGCGGGGTCGAATCGGCCGAGCGGCTGATGGCGATGATCAGCCTGGGCGAGACCCCGGCCGGCCTGACCCAGATCGCCTTCGTGATCAGCCTGCTGGCCTTCGTCAACGGCGGCATGGCCCTGGCCTTCGTCGGCGTCGCCGCCCTGCTGCATCGTCGCCGGCTGTCGTCCTATTTCACCGCCGCGTCCGGCTTCCGCTGGCGGCTGCTGCTGCTGGGCCTGGGCCTGTTCGCCCTGACGATCGGGCCGCTCCTGCTGGCCTCAGCGGCGCTGGACCCCAAGGCGCACGGCGCGCCGTTGCTGGCCATCAGTCCGGACCTGGCCGGCCGACTGGCCTATGCGGCCCTGACCGTCTTCCTGCTGGTCATCGCCGCCGCCGCCGAGGAGCTCGTCTTTCGGGGCTGGCTGATCAAGGTCGTCGGCGCCTGGTTCCCCGATCCGCGCGTGGTGCTGGTGCTGAGCGGCCTGCTGTTCTCGGCGATCCACTTCGATCCCAATCTCGACGCCTTCCTGGTGCGGCTGGCCATGGGCGTGGGCCTGGCCTGGATGACCCTGCGCCTCGGCGGTATTGAGTTCGCGGTCGGGGCCCACGCGGCCAACAACATCCTGATCCTGCTGTTCATCCAGCCGATGTCGCTGAAGCCCGACCCGCCGCACGGCTTCCCGCCCGAGACCCTGGTCATCGCGCCGCTGATGCTGGCCGGCTATGTCGCCCTGGCCGAGATCGTGGCCCGCTGGGCGCCGCTGCGTCGCTGGACGCGGCTGGCGGCGACCTAGCCGACGATCAGGACCACCGCAGGGGCGGCGCCTGGTCCTTCAGGGCCAGCAGGGCCACGCGCAACCGCGCCATGAAGGCGGTCCTGCCCCCTTCCCAGTCCAGCGGCTCGCCGACCAGCACCGCGCAGTTCAGCGGCGCGGGGATGGCCTCGCCCTTGGGCAGGACGCGGCCGGCGCCCTGGATCCAGACCGGCGTCACCGGCGCCTCGGGAAAGGCCTCGGCCAGGCGCGCCACCCCGCCTTTCAGCTGGCCCAGCTGGTCGCCGTCGCCGCGCGTGCCCTCGGGAAACACCACGACGATGTCGCCGGCCGCCAGGGCCGCGCGGGCCGGGGCCAGCACGTCCTCGCCATCGTCCCGTGTTCTTTGGCCCGCCTTCAGCCGGGCCACCGGCACGATGCCGATCACATGGCGCGAGAACCAGCCGATCACCGGATCGCGCAGGAAATAGTCGGCCGCCGCCACCGGCCGCACCCGGGCCACCGCCCGGGACGGGAAGATGGCCAGCAGCAGCAGGGTGTCGACATGGCTGGAATGGTTGGCCGCGACGATGGCCGGACCCTTCAGCGGCAGGCGCTCGCGGCCGGTGACGTCGGCCCCGGTCAGGAACAGCGCCAGGGGCCGGGCGACCAGCACCAGCACCAGGAAGCGCAGCCAGCCCATGGATCAGAACTTGCCCATCAGAACTTGCTCATCAGAACTTGCTCAGGGCGAAAACCGCCAGCAGGTGGAAATAGAGCGGGGCGGTGAAGGTCAGGCTGTCGGCGCGGTCCAGCACCCCGCCGTGGCCGGGAATGGCGTGCGAGGTGTCCTTGACCCCGATGTCGCGCTTGACCGCGCTCATGGTGACATCGCCCGCGAAGCCCGCCAGCGGCAGGGCGACGGCCACCACCAGCAGGCCGGGGCCGGCCAGGGGGGTGAACAGCGGCCCGGCGAACCCGATCAGCAGCCCCGTCGCCAGCCAGCCGCCCAGGAAGCCCTCCCAGGTCTTGTTGGGGCTGACCGTGGGCGCGATCTTGCGGCGGCCCAGCAGCTTGCCGAACACGTACTGGGCCACATCGTTGAACTCGGTGGCCAGCAGCAGGAAGAACACCAGCCCCGCCGCCCCTGCCGGCAGGCGGTCGCTGTCGGGCGTCCGCATCAGGAAGGCGGCGAAGCCGAGATTGTAGACGCAGGTGACCAGACCCCAGTGGAAGGTGGCCGCCGTGGTCAGGAAACCCCGCGTCTGGCCCAGCATGGCCATCAGGAACGGCAGGCCCAGGAAGGCCCAGACCGGGATGAACACCAGGTAGAACATGTACTTGTCGGCGGCGATGAAGCCGTAGGCGGCGACCAGGGCCAGATAGGCGGCCAGGATGGCCGGCCGGTCCTCCTTGCGGATCGGGGCCAGGGACAGGAACTCGCGCAGGGCCATGAACGAGACCAGGGCGAAGGCCAGCACGGTGGCCTGCCAGCCCAGCAGCAGAGCCCCGGCCAGCAGGGCGACCATCACCCACCAGCTGGCGATGCGCTGCCGCAGCTCGCGGTAGTCCCGGTCCGGTTTCAGGGCGGTCAGCACGGTGGCGATCGCCCCGGCCACGCTCAGCAAAGCCACCACGCCGGCCAGGCCGGCCAGCAGGGCCGGCGGCTGGGCGGCGAAGAAGGCTCGAACGGCGGCGACGATGTCCATGCGGCTCCTGCCAACGCCCCTGGCGGTGAACGGGTTTAGCTATAGCCTAGTTCTCGCCTTGGAGGAGACGCCATGACCCAGGACCTGGACAACCGCCGCCCGCTGAAGGTTCGCGACGCCGCTTTCGCGCGCGGGATGGCCCGGCGGCTGGCCGAGGCCAAGGTCGACCCGGACGTCGTCTCGGCCACCGGCGTCGCCTTCGCGGCCCTGGGCGGGGCGCTGATGATGGCCGCCGGGGCGCTGGACGGCTGGCTCCTGCGCGCGGCGGGGTTCCTGCTGGCGGCGGCCTGCATCCAGGCGCGGCTGCTGTGCAACCTGCTGGACGGCCTGGTGGCGGTCGAGCATGGTCGGGGCGGGCCGGCGGGGCCGATCTGGAACGAGCTGCCCGACCGCGTGGCCGACGTCCTGCTGCTGGCTGGGGCCGGCTATGGCGTCCGGTCGGCCGGGATCCACGGCGGCGCGGCCGTCGGCTGGATCGCGGCGGTCCTGGCGGTGCTGACCGCCTATGTCCGCGAACTGGGTCGGGGCCTGGGCCAGCCCGCCGACTTCTCGGGACCGATGGCCAAGCCACAGCGGATGGCGACGCTGACGGCGTTCTGCCTGATCTCGGTGTTCGAGCCGCCGTGGCGTGGCCGTGGCGTGGTGCTGCTGTGCGGCCTGCTGGTGATCGCGGCCGGGAGCCTGGCCACGGTGATCCGACGGACGCGGAACCTGGCGAGAGGACTGCGAGGCTAGAGCAAATCGCGCGATATAGGAATCGCACGACTTGCTCTAGGTTTTTGTTTTCGCATCGCTTTTGCGGAAAACCGGCGTCCACTTTTCCGCGCGATGCTCTGGGTGTCAGCGCTTGCCGCGCGGAGCCGCTCCGCCCGGCTTGCCGCCGGCCTTGGCGGGGACGTCCTTGCCGCGCTTGTCGGCGGCCTTCTCGGCCTGAGCCTTTTCGCGGATGCGCTTGTCGGCCGCCTCCCGCGGCGACAGGGCCCGGGGGCCGACGATCTTGGTCTCGATCGACTTCTTGCCCGGACGCCCGCCAGGCTTGCCGACCGGCGTCTTGCCGGCGCCGGCCTTGCCCGCGATCGCCGGCTTCTTCTTCGGCTTGGCCCAGCCGGGCTTGCGGACGAACCTTTCCTCTTCGACCTTCTCCTCGGGCGAGAGGATGGCGACCTGGGTCATCTTGCCGGCCCGGGGCACGCCCCGGCGCTGCATGTCGCCGCCGCCCGCCTGGCCCGGGGCCTTCAGCGGATCGGCCACGCCGACGAACCGCGGCTTGTCGCCCGTCGGCATGTTCTCGGGCGGGATGATGCCTTCCAGCAGCTCGCGGATCACCCGGGGGCCGACCTCCTCGACCTGGCCCGGCAGCAGGGTCCCCAGGGCGAAGGGGCCGTAGGATAGGCGGATCAGGCGGTTGACCTTCAGGCCGATCGCCTCCAGCACCTTGCGGACCTCGCGGTTCTTGCCTTCGCTGAGGGTCAGGGTGATCCAGATGTTCTTGCCGCCGCCGGCCTTGTCCTGGGCCTTGTCCAGCCGGGCCTCGATCGGGCCGTAGCGCACGCCCTCGACCGTGATGCCGTCCTTCAGCCGATCCAGCCTGGCCTGGGTGGTGTCGCCGAAGGCGCGGGCCCGGTAGCGGCGCACCCAGGCGTTCTGGGGCATCTCCAGCGCCCGCGACAGCTCGCCGTCGTTGGTCAGCAGCAGCAGGCCCTCGGAGTTGAGGTCCAGGCGGCCCACCGAGATGACGCGCGGCAGGTCGCGCGGCAGGGCCTGGAAAACCGTCGGGCGGTTCTTGGGGTCGTTGTGCGAGGTCAGCAGGCCCGTCGGCTTGTGGTAGCGGAAAATCCGCGTCGGCTCGGGCTCGTCGATCATCTTGCCGTCGACGGTCAGGATGTCGCCGGGGCGGACCTTGACGGCGGGGGTGGTCAGCACCGTTCCGTTCAGCGCCACCTTGCCGGCCTCGATCAGCCGCTCGACCTCGCGCCGCGAGGCCACGCCCGAACGGGCCAGCATCTTGGCGACGCGCTCGCCCTCGCCGCCTTCGCCGTCGATCTCGTCGACCGGGTCGAGCAGGGCGTTGTCATGCAGGTGGGGCTGGTATTTCTCGGTCATGGCGTAATCCTTCGAGGGCGGGGCGCATCTCACGATGGGCGAGGCCCGTGATGGCGCCGATCCAGCCGGGGATCAAGATTGCCGAGTCCCGAAAATAGTATATACTTCGTACGCTGGCTGGAAACATACTATGAAGCCGACGAAGTACGAGCCCCTGAAACGGCATCTGGAAGGCATGTTCCAACACGGCGAGGTGCGCCTTTCCTTCCAGGAGATCGAGCGCATCCTCGGCTTTTCCCTGCCGCGCTCGGCCTATGAGGCCCAGCCCTGGTGGTCGAACACCCGGGCCGGCCACTCGCAGGCGACCGCCTGGCTGGACGCCGGCTGGAGGACCGCCTCGCTCGACCTCGGCGCCCAGCGGGTCAGCTTCGTCAAGGCAGACCGGTTCGGCGTGGCCGAGGAGGGCGCGATCTTCCAACACCAGGACGCCGAAGCCATCGTCCTGCCGCCAACGACCCTTCACCCGCGCGCCCTGCGGATGATCGACGAGCACGTCGCCGAGCACGGGGGCGACCGGGCCGGCGCCTGCGTCGCCCTGCTCGACCAGTTGGCCAACGACCGGCTCGCGGCGATGGTCGACTGGTTCCAGAAGGCGTCGCCGCCGTCCGCGATCTCCAGCGCCGACCTGATCCGCGAAATCCGCGAAGAGCGCGATGAAGAACTCGATGGGCGATGAGGTGGTGGTGGATGCTTCCGTCGCCGTCGATTGGCTTCTCCCGGGGTCGGGATCGGCGGCCGCGGCGGCGCTTGTCAGGGGCGGCGAGCGGCGGGTCGCGCCGGAACTGATTTTTGTCGAGTTCAATTCGGCCGCCGCCAGGTTCGTTCGGCGCAGACAGGTCAGTGATGCGGTGGCGCGTCAGGCGATCCGTCGATTACCTGACTTGATCGACGAGGCCTCGGGCCTGGGCGATCTGGCCAGCCCGGCCCACGATCTGGCGGCGCACCATGGTTTTTCGACCTATGACGCCGTCTACCTGGTCCTGGCCCTTCGGCGCGGCGTTCCACTCGTCACGGCCGATGCAAAGCTTGCTAGAAGAGCAGTTGAAGTCGGCCTGGCTGGCCATGTGCGCTTGTTGACCTCGGAGCCTTGATCATCATCCCCGCCCCGCTCACCGACGAAGCCGTCATGGCCCTGGCGCTGGACGAAGCGCGCGCCGCCGCTGCGGCCGGCGAGACGCCCGTGGGGGCGGTGATCCTCGATCCGGCGACCGGCGAGGTGATCGCTCGGGCCGGCAACGGGCCGATCGGCGCCCACGACCCGACGGCCCATGCCGAGATCGCCGCGATGCGGCTGGCGGCCGTCAGGCTGAAGAACTACCGCCTGACCGGCCTGACCCTGGTGGTGACGCTGGAGCCCTGCGCCATGTGCGCCGGGGCGATCAGTCACGCCCGCATCGGCCGGGTGGTGTTCGGGGCCGAGGATCCCAAGGGCGGAGCCGTGGTCCATGGCCCGAAATTCTTCGCCCAGCCCACCTGCCACTGGCGGCCGGAGGTGACGGGCGGGGTGATGGCGGAGGAGAGCGCGGACCTGCTTCGGGGGTTCTTCCGCGAGCGACGGAAGAAGTAGGCCCGTCAGTTCACCATCGCCGAGCCCAGCAGCACCTTGCTCCCCTTGCGGCCAAGCACCTTGTCGGCGGCGTCCTGCATCCGCGAGCCCAGATAGTTCAGGTCCGGGGCCGCGCCGCGCGGCATGCCGGCGGTGTAGGTCATCAGCACCTGGGCGAAGGCGGCGCGCAGCCGGGGTTCCGACTGCTGGGCGCGCTCCATCAGGGCCGGATCCAGGGCCTGGACGCCGGTCTCCAGGGTCATGACCCCCCGGCGGCCGTCGCGACGAATCGTGGTGGCGGTCAGGGGCTGCAGGGCGAAATAGGTGGCCGGAGCCTTCTTCTCCTCCTTGCCGTGACCGGCGAAGGCGGGCGGGGCGGCCAGGCTGGCGGCGGCCAGCAGCGACAGGAGGGACAGGACGATTGCGCGGCGCATGGGCCCTTGTGGCACGACGGGATTGACGTCCTCTTTACGTCTGGCGAGCACAAAGGGGCGTTAACCATGACTCGCCTCGCGCGCCTCTGACGGCGGCGGAGGCTCAGGAGGCTGAAATTGGGGCGCTTTTCACCGAAAACCCTCGATCTGGACGGCAAGGTCATCCTGGTGACCGGCGGGACGGGCTCGTTCGGCCGCCGATTCATCGAAACCGTCCTGCGACGTTCGGACCCGCGGAAGGTGATCGTCTATTCCCGCGACGAATTGAAGCAGAGCGACATGCAGCTGGAGCTGCGCGAGCAGTTCGACGAGGCGACCTACGGCAAGCTTCGTTTTTTCCTGGGTGACGTGCGTGATCGCGAGCGCCTGACCCTGGCCTTGCGTGGCGTCGACATCGTCATCCACGCCGCGGCCCTCAAGCAGGTGCCGGCGGCCGAGTACAACCCGTCGGAATGCATCCACACCAACGTGCTGGGGGCCGAGAACGTGGTCTGGGCCAGCCTGAACAACCACGTCAAGCAGGTGGTGGCCCTGTCGACCGACAAGGCCTGCAACCCGATCAACCTCTATGGCGCCACGAAGCTGGCCTCGGACAAGACCTTCGTGGCCGCCAACAACCTGTCGGGCGACATCGGCACCCGCTTCGCCGTGGTCCGCTACGGCAACGTCGTCGGCTCGCGCGGCAGCGTGGTGCCGCTCTACAAGCGCCTGCTGGCCCAGGGCGCCACCGAGCTGCCGGTCACCGATGCGCGGATGACCCGGTTCTGGATCACCCTGAACCAGGGCGTGGAGTTCGTGCTGTCGTCGCTGGAGATCATGCGCGGCGGCGAGATCTTCGTGCCCAAGATCCCGTCCATGACCATGCCTGACCTGGTCAAGGCGATGTCGCCAGCCGCCGGCGTCAAGATCGTCGGCATCCGGCCGGGCGAGAAGCTGCACGAGATGATGATCAGCGCCGACGACGCTCGCGCCACCGTCGAGCTCGAGGACCGCTACGTGATCGAGCCGACCTTCGTGGAATATCCCCGCACGCCGTTCCGCGGCGAGGCGGGGACTAAGGACGTGGCCGAGGGCTTCAGCTACAGCAGCGACAGCAACGAC
Source organism: Caulobacter sp. BK020 (assembly GCF_004342605.1). Lineage (GTDB taxonomy): Bacteria > Pseudomonadota > Alphaproteobacteria > Caulobacterales > Caulobacteraceae > Caulobacter. The sequence goes on along the minus strand of NZ_SLZL01000001.1, from coordinate 481,752 downwards.
GACTGGCTCAGCGAGGACGGCCTGAACGCCATGCTGGCCGAGAAGGCCTGACGTGTCGGACGGCGCGCTTCCGTTCCTGCCGTACGGCCGTCAGACCATCGAGGACGACGACGTGGCGGCGGTGGCGGCGGCCCTGCGCGCCGACCTTCTCACGACGGGTCCGACCGTTGAAGCCTTCGAGACCGCATTCAAAGAGAAGGTCGGCGCCAAGCACGCGATCGCCGTCTCCAACGGCACCGCTACCCTGCACCTGACCATGCTGGCCCTGGGCGTGGGCGAGGGCGACGTCTGCATCGCGCCGTCGGTCACCTTCCTGGCCACCGCCAACTGCGCCCGCTATGTCGGGGCCGAGGTGGTGTTCGCCGACGTCGACCCGAATTCCGGCCTGATGACGCCAGAGTCCTTGGCCGACGCGCTGAAGCGTGCGGCTGGTCGCAAGGTGAAAGCCGTGTTGCCGGTGCACCTGCGCGGCGACATTTGTGATCTGCCGGGCCTGAAGGCCCTGGCCGACGGCGTCGGCGCGGTGCTGGTCGAGGACGCGCCCCACGCCCTGGGCTCGGTCGGGACCTTCGGTGGGGTCGCCCACCCGGTCGGCGACGGGGCCTATTCAAGCTTCGCCAGCTTCTCGTTTCATCCCGTCAAGACCCTGGCCACCGGCGAGGGCGGCATGCTGACCACCAATGACGCCGCCCTGGCGGCGCGGGCGCGGTCCCTGCGCGGCCACGGCATGGTCCGCCCGGCCGGGGCCGAGGCCTGGGTCTACGAGATGCCTGAGCTGGGCTTCAACTACCGCATCCCCGACGTGCTCTGCGCCCTGGGGATCTCGCAACTGGCCAAGCTCGACCGCTTCGTGGCGCGGCGAAAAGCGCTGGCGGCGCTCTACGCTGAAAAGCTGGCGTCCCTGGCCCCGGTCGTGCGCCTGGCGGAAAGCCCCGCCTGGTCCGACCCGGCCCTGCACCTGCTGACCGTGCTGGTCGACTTCGAGGCCGCCGGGACCATGCGTCGCGAGGTGGTCGAGGCGCTGAAGGCCCAGGGGGTCGGCAGCCAGGTCCACTACATCCCGGTGCACCGCCAGCCCTACTACCAGGCCCGCTACGGCGCCCTGGACCTCCCCGGCGCCGACGCCTGGTACGCCCGCTGCCTGACCCTGCCGCTGTATCCGGGGATGGCCGACGGCGACGTGGACCGGGTGGTCGAGGCGCTGGCGGGGGCGTTGGGGCGATAAAGATCGGGGACATGCGCTTGCGCGTGTCCCCAGCCGTCGCAGTGCGAGATTTGGGGCGAGATTTGGGGACACGCACAAGTGCATGTCCCCAGCGGAGGCCCTAAGCCGCCGCCTTCGTGACCATGCCCTTGAGCAGGTCCATGGTCTCGGGCGAGTTGGCCAGTTCTTCGCGGGCCTCGGGCGCGCGGGCCAGTTTCATCGCTTCGAGCTTGGCCTTGTCGGCGACCGGGCCGGTGGGGCCGGCCTCGCCCATGGCCAGCTTGATCAGCACGGCCAGCTTCTGGGGCAGGGGCGCGGGGGCGCGGACCAGCATGGCGACCAGGCGGGCGTCGGCCTCGATCATGCCGCCCACCTCGCCCAGGCGGGTGCACAGCGGGCCGTAGTCCTCGACCACCAGGCCCGAGCGGACCAGGGACCGTTGCAGGGCGGCCAGGGCGGCCAGCTTGGACGCCGCCGAGTCGGGACCCTGCCGCAGCTCGCGCTCGAAGCGCAGGGCCAGGACGTTGGCCGACAGCCAGCGGGCGGCCATGCGCTTGTTGACCGCGCCCATGACGTTCTCGGCCAGGCGGATCAGCATCTGCACCTCCTCGCGCGACGAGCGGTCGCGGCCGAGCAGGGCTTCGATGAACTCGCCGTTCAGCAGGGTCTTGGAGCGGGTGGTGAAGGCGCTGGTGATGTCTTCAGGCGGCAGGATGCGGCCCGCAGCGGCGGTCAGGCTCATGGCCAGGGCGCGCAGGTACTCGATCTCGGCCTCGGCGTCGGCCGGCTTCAGGCGGCGCACGCCGTTCAGCTCCTTGAGCACGCGCTGGGCGATCGACATCCGCACGGCGGGGAAATGGTCGCCGGCCAGCCATTCGCCCAGGCGCTTGGCCGTGCCGGAGAGCTCGGGCATGCAGTTGCGCACCCCGGCCTCGACACGGATCAGGCCTTCGACCTGGGCGCCGCCGGACAGGCGGGTCATGGCCGCCAGGGTCGTGCCGAGATCGGCTTCGCCGCCCTTGTCCTGGGTCCCCAGAAGGTCGGCCATGCCGGCCTTGGAGCCGATGATCTCGGCCAGGGGCGTCTCGATGGCGGCCAGGGCGGCGGCGCGGGCCTTGGGATCGCTGGGCGCGGCGTCGGCCAGGTCCAGCAGGCGGGCGATCTTCTCGGACCAGTTCTTGCCGGGCGCGATCGAGGCGGCGACGCCGGCGCCCAGCAGGAAGGCGCGATCGGGATCGGTGGACAGGCGTTCGGCGGCGCGGGCGAAGCCTTCCTTGTCCAGGTCGGGCAGGGCGCCCTTCTTGAACTGCTTCATCAGGTTGGCGACGGTGCGCTCGACCAGGCCCTGGAAGGTGCGGATCAGTTCATGGACCGACATGCCCCGGGCTTCGGCCTCGGGGATGGCGATCTTCTGCAGGGCGTGCTGCAGGTCGGTGCCGGAGGCTTCCAGCTTCTCGACCAGGTCGGGACGGTGCAGCAGCTCGAACGGGGTGGCGTTGTGACGCGCCAGCCAGCCCTCCAGCAGCCGGCCGATGCGGTCGCGCGCGTGGGCGGTGTAGAGGTCGGCGGGCTGGACGCAGAGCGGATCCAGGTCCTCCTGCACCTTCTTGGGCTTGCCGCCGTCGACCTGGCCCTTGGTGAAGATCGAGATCGACTTGTATTCACGGCTCTCGGGGTCGAGGGTTTCCTTGCTGACGCGCACGGCGATCGCCCGCCCCTGCTCCAGCGCCTCCTCGGCGGTCTGCAGGGCGTGGGCGCGGATCTCGGTCGCCATGTCGAGCGTCCACTGCGCGCCGGGCTTGCGGCGCACGAACAGCTCGTAATGGACTTGGTCGCTCATCGGCAAAGGGCTCCCCGAAGCTCCCTTATGGGATACAAGACCTTAAGGTGAGGTTGCCGTCCGGAAACGCGGGGCGGGCGCTCTTCGGAAGCGCGCCGCAATCGCGCCACGCTGGAGCCGCAAAAGGCAGGGAAAGCTTGGCCGCCTCCAGGCGTTGTGAGGGGGCGCGTTGTAGCGTGCGACGCCGATCGATAGTATCGGCGGGATAATCGCGAAAGGACCCATAGGGCTCGATGGCCGATATTACTCTCATCGACGACGACGAGAACATCGTCGCTTCGGTTTCGCTGGCGCTGGAAAGCCACGGTCACGTGGTCAAGGCCTATTACGACGGCGCGTCGGGGCTCGACGCGGTCGAGAGCCAGGCGCCCGACCTGGTGATCCTGGACGTCAAGATGCCGCGCATGGACGGCATGGAGGTGCTGCGCCGCCTGCGCCAGAGCACCGAAATCCCGGTGATCATGCTGACCTCCAAGGACGACGAGATCGACGAGATTCTCGGCTTCAACCTCGGGGCCGACGACTACATCCACAAGCCGTTCAGCCAGCGCCTGCTGCTGGAACGGGTCAAGGCCGTGCTGCGCCGGGCGCGCCCCGAGGAGGAGGACGCCGCCAGCGCCGCCCCGGGCTCGGCCAATTCCAAGATCATGAAGCGCGGCAAGCTGACGCTGGATTCCGCGCGCCACGACAGCCTGTGGGACGGCAAGCCGGTGCGCCTGACGGTCACCGAGTTCCTGCTGCTGCAGTCGCTGGCCCAGCGCCCGGGCTTCGTGAAGAGCCGCGACAACCTGATGGACGCCGCCTACGACGACCAGGTCTATGTCGACGACCGCACCATCGACAGCCACATCAAGCGCATGCGCAAGAAGTTCCGGCAGGTCGATCCCGAGTTCGATTCCATCGAAACCCTCTATGGCGTCGGCTACCGATATCGCGAATCCTGATCGCAAGGGGGCCGGCGAGTCTGGGCCGGAGGCCAGGCCGAAGCGGGGTCTGATCCTGCCGAGGCTGGCCTGGCCCAAGCTCGCCTGGCCGAGAGGCTCGCGTCTGGGCCGGCTGATCATCGGCCTGAACCTGCTGGCCCTGGCGGTGCTGCTGGGCGGAGCGCTGGTGCTCAACGAGCTGCGCAGCGGCCTGATCAACACCCGCATCGACAGCCTGACCACCCAGGGCGAGCTGATCGCCAACGTGATCGACCTGGCCGCCACGGTGGGCGACCCGGAGCCGCGCCTGGTGCCCGACCAGGCCAGCGACATCCTGCAGAGCCTGTTCATCCCACGCTCGCAGCGCGCGCGGCTGTTCGACGCCGAGGGCAACCAGCTGGCCGATTCCTACGTCGTCGCCGACCGGGTGGAGTCCAGGGTGCTGCCGCCGGCCCGCAAGCCGGGCCAGCCGGCCTTCGGCCTGCCGACCCACAATCCGGACACCAAGCCCAAGGTCGCCGAGGCGGCCCACGAGGCCCTGGCGGCCGAGATCGCCCAGGCCAAGCTGGGCGAGCCCGTGGCCGGCACCCGCATCGACGAGATGGGCGAGCGGGTGGTGTCGGTGTCGATTCCCATCCAGCACGTGCGGGCCGTGCTGGGCGTCCTGACCCTCGAGGCCGGCGACGTCGACCAGATCATCGCCGCCGAGCGCAAGGCCCTGCTGCCGTTCGCCCTGATCGCCATCGCCACCACCCTGATCTCGTCGTTCCTGCTCAACCGCCTGATCGCCCAGCCGGTGCTGCGCATGGCCAGCGCCGCCGACCGCGTGCGGCTGGACGGGGCCCGGGCCATCTCCCTGCCGGACATTTCCGGCCGCAAGGACGAGCTGGGCGATCTGTCGCGCGCCCTGGAGGAGATGACCGACTCGATGTCCGAGCGGATGGACGCCATCGAGCGCTTCGCCGCCGACGTCGCCCACGAGATCAAGAACCCCCTGACCTCGATCCGCTCGGCCATCGAGACCCTGGACCTGGTGACCGATCCGGCCGCCCGGGCCCGGCTGCTGGGCATCCTGCAGCAGGACGTCACCCGCCTGGACCGGCTGGTCACCGACATTTCCAACGCCTCCAGGCTGGATGCGGAGCTGTCGCGCGAGGCGCCACGGGCCTTCGAGCTGAACGCCCTGCTGGCCGAGGTCATCCACCTGTACGACGCCTTGCTGCGGCCGGGCGAGGCTCCCGGCAGCGTGCGGGTGACCTTCGACGCCAAGGGCGCGCCGCCGCACGCCCGGATCGTGGCGCGCGAGACCCCGATGGGCCAGGTGTTCCGCAACCTGATCGACAACGCCCGCTCGTTCAGCGCCGCCGACGGCGAGGTGCGGGTGACGCTCAAGCGCGATCCGGGCCTGCGTGACCATCACAATCGCCTGATCGTCACGGTGGACGACGACGGTCCCGGCATCCCGCCCGACAATCTGGAGACGATCTTCGAGCGGTTCTACACCTCGCGGCCGAAAGGCAAGGCGTTCGGCGGCAATTCGGGCCTGGGCCTGTCGATCGCCCGCCAGATTGTCGAGGCGCACGGCGGCGCCATGCGGGCGGAGAACCGCAAGGACGCCGACGGCCAAGTGATCGGGGCGCGGTTCGTGGTCGACCTGCCCGAGGCGAGCGCCCACAACGGCCACCATCATCACCACGGCGGCCCGCGCGAATGATCCGTCATGCGGGACTGATCGCCCGCCGGGTCTTCGGAATCTGGCGCGGCGCGCTGATCGAGGGCCCGTCGGGCGTCGGCAAGAGCGACCTGGCGCTGCGGGCCCTGGACCAAGGCTTCGTCCTGGTCGCCGACGACCGCACCGTGACCTTCGTCTCCGGCGGCAGGCTCTACGGCCGGGCGCCCGACGCCCTGGCCGGACTGGTCGAGGTTCGCGGCGTGGGCGTGCTGCCCCGGCCGCATCGGGCGTTCTGCCCAATCGATCTTCTGGTACGCTGCGTGGATCGGCCGCAGGCGGTCGAACGCCTGCCCGATCCCCTGTTCGAGGCCATCGAGGGCGTGTCCACGCCGGTGCTGGACCTGTGGCCTCTCGAACCCGGCGGACCGGGGAAAATCAGGCGGGTGTTTGAGCATCTTGGAGTCGCCGGCTAACAAGCGTATCAAGGCGGCCCGCGCGGCGCCTCCCTGCCGCCAGGGGTTATGGGGATCCCGTTTGAGAGATCAGGCATGATCGGGCTCGTGATAGTCACGCACGGGCGGCTGGCGGAGGAGTTCGTCTCCGCCATGGAACATGTGGTCGGGCCGCAGGGCGCGGTGAAGGCCATCTGCATCGGTCCGGAAGACGACATGGAGCGTCGCCGGTCGGATATCCTGAAGGCGTGCGCCGCGGTCGACCAGGATGGCGACGGCGTGATCCTGCTGACCGACATGTTCGGCGGCACGCCCTCGAATCTGGCCATTTCGGTGATGGAGCAGACCAAGGCCGAGGTGATCGCAGGCCTGAACCTGCCGATGCTGATCAAGCTGGCCAGCGTGCGCCAGCGCGAGAACCTGCAGGCCTGCGTCGCCCACGCCCAGGAGGCTGGACGCAAATATATCTCCGTGGCCTCCTACGTGCTGGCGGGAGAAAAATGAGTCGCATGGCGGAGCGAACGGTCGAGATCGTCAACGAGCGGGGGCTGCACGCCCGCGCCTCGGCCAAGTTTGTCAAGCTGGCCTCGGGCTTCGACGCCGAGGTCACGGTCGCCCGCGACGGGACCAGCGTCGACGCCCGCTCGATCATGGGCCTGATGATGCTGGCCGCCGGCATCGGCTCGACCATCGACATCGCCGCCGAGGGCCCGGAAGCCGACGCGGCGGTCGAGGCCCTGACCGAGCTGGTGTCCAACCGGTTCGACGAGGAGCGGTAGGCTTCTCCCTACCCTACGGGAAAAGCTGCATGCCCCCGAACGCTGCCATGCCGGGCGGCCCGTCCTACCGTGTCAGCGGCCGCAGGATGATCTCGACCCGGCGGTTCTGGGCGCGGCCCTCGGCGGTGTCGTTGGAGGCGATCGGCTGGCGCTCGCCCTGGCCGGCCACGAAGACGCGGTCGGGCAGCACCCGGCCGGGACCGGTCAGGTAGCCGGCCACGGCGCTGGCCCGGCGCTCCGACAGGGTCTGGTTGTAGTCGTCCGGACCGCTGCTGTCGGCGTGACCCACCACGTCGATCGTGGTCTGGGGATAGGCGTTCAGGGTGCGGGCCACGTCGTCCAGCACCCGGGTGAACTGCGGCTGGACGTCCGACTTGTCGACGGCGAAGGTCACGTCGCTGGGCATGACCAGCACGATCTGGTCGCCGTTGCGGCGGATCATCACGCCCGAGCCCTCCAGGCTGCGGCGGAAGTCGGCCTGCTGACGGTCCATGTAGTTGCCCACGGCGCCGCCAGCCAAGGCGCCGATGCCCGCGCCGATCAGGGCGTTCTTGCGGCCCTGCTCGCCTTTGTTGGTGTTGGTCAGATAGCCCAGGGCCGCGCCGATGCCGGCGCCGGTCAGGACACCGGTCCCGGTGTTGTTGCGCACCGGCATGCCGGTATAGGGGTCGGTGGTGGTGCAGGCGGCCAGGGCCAGGGCGCCCGCCAGGGCGATCCACGGGGCGGACTTGTTCATCATCGCGGTCTTTCCCTCTTGCGGCCTTGATCCCGGGCCATCGCCCGTGATCCTTGGCGTCGTTGAATCCTTGCGAGGCAGAACGCCTCGTCCATGGTCACGTTCCACCATGTCGCATGACGCCAGGATGAACAGCCTTCGCGCCGGGCGCCTGACGGTGTAGTAAGTCCGATCTTACTAAGTCCCATCTTGCCAGCCGAGGCCACGCCCGTGTCCGCATCCGCCATCGAACCCGTCTCGTTCACCCTGTACTCGAAGGATTTCGACAGGTTCGCCCAGGCGCTGGGCGCGTCGTTCCAGCGCTACGGCTTCGCGGTGATCTCGGACCACGACCTGGCCCAGGCCCGGATCGACGCCGCCATCGCCGACGCCAAGGCCTTCTTCGCCCTGCCCGAGGAGACCAAGCGCCAGTACGCCGGGATCAAGGGCGGCTCGCGCGGCTATATCCCGTTCGGCATCGAGACCGCCAAGGGCGCCGACCACTACGACCTGAAGGAATTCTGGCATGTCGGCCGCGACCTGCCGCCGGGCCACCCGTTCCGCGCCACCATGGCCGACAATGTCTGGCCGGCCGAGATCCCCAGTTTCCACCATAATGTCGGCTGGCTGTACGGCGCGCTCGACAGCCTGGGCGTGCGGGTGCTGAAGGCCATCGCCACCTATCTGGAGCTGGGCCGCGACTTCTTCGACCCGACGGTCAAGGACGGCAACAGCGTGCTGCGCCTGCTGCACTATCCGCCGATCCCCAAGGACGCCACCGGCGTGCGGGCCGGGGCCCACGGCGACATCAACACCATCACCCTGCTGCTTGGAGCAGAAGAGGGTGGACTGGAGCTCCTGGACCGCAACGGCGACTGGCTGCCGATCAACCCGCCGCCGGGCTGCGTGGTCTGCAACATCGGCGACATGCTGGAGCGCCTGACCAACCACGTCCTGCCCTCGACCATCCACCGGGTGGTCAATCCGCCGCCGGAACGCCGCGGCGTGCCGCGCTATTCGACGCCGTTCTTCCTGCACTTCGCGTCGGACTACCTGATCAAGACCCTGCCCAGCTGCATCACGGCGGAGAACCCCGACCGCTATCCCGAACCGATCACCGCCGACGCCTTCCTCCAGCAGCGCCTGCGGGAGATCAAGCTGGCCTAGTCACGGTTACAGGTCCCCCTCGGTCGCAGGACGAGCCAGCGGCGAGGCGCCGCCAAAAAGAGAAAAGCCCCGGAGGATCGCTCCGGGGCTTTTTGCTTACTTGGTGATCCGCAGGTTCTGGATCGAGCCGGCGATGGTGTTGAACACCGCGGTCAGCTGGGCGGCGTCGGTGACGTCATAATACATGTCCAGCTTGCTGGCGCAGTCCTGCAGGATGGTCTTGGAGTGGCTGGAGACCCCCACGCCGATGGCGTAGATTTTCACCCCCTTGGCCTTGGCGTTGTCGCAGACCAGTTTCTCGCGGCTGTCGATCGCGTCGCGGCGGTTGGTGGCCGTCGAGCTGGTGGTCAGGGACGTGCCGCTGGCGTTCTTCAGCCTTCCCTGGCCGATGTAGCCGTAGCCGGTATAGGCCGAGTTGTTGGGGTTGTTGTAGGTGTCGTTGGTGTTGTCGCCGTCGGTCAGCAGCACGATCACCTTGGTGGTCTTCTTGCCGTCGGCGGTGGTCGGATTGACGCCGTCGGCGAAAGGGGCGTTGTTCGACAGGGTGTGCCAGCCCCAGACCAGACCCATGGCGACGTTGGTGTTGCCGTTGGCGACCATCTGCCCGAGCTTGGTCTTCACCAAGTCCCGGTCGGTGGTGGTCCGAACATTGGTCAGGCGCATCAGGCTGGTCATGCCGCAGCCGGAATTGGGGCCGTAGACCGTGCCGGTCTTGGCCAGGCTGAGCACGTTGTTCTTGTTGTTCGGGCCGTACTTGGCGATCGGCGTCGAGCGGCTGCTCCAGGCGGTGGCCGAGGTGCCGCTGGGCGAGACGCCGTCCGGCAGCCAGTTGTTCAGGATCGGATAGGAGGTGCTGGTGGTCCGGCTGTCGCGATAGCGGGTCGAGCTGGATTGGTTGACGCCGACGGTGTTGTCGTCGGGCTCGTCCGGCGCGAAGAACGGCACGAACAGCGAGGCGGGCGTCGCGCTGGTGGGCGGGTCGTCGGTGACGTCATAGGGCGCGGGACGGCTTTCGACGCAGCCGGCCCAGGTCAGGCCGAGGTTCGACAGCAGGGCGAAGCGGTCCTGGTTGGTCGCGAACACGTCGGTCCCGTAGCCAGTCGCTGGCATCTTTCCTGACATCCAGCTCTCGGTCTTGTAGGCCGAGCCGACATTGACGGTCATCGAGAAGGGCACGACGCTGATCTTCACCGCGTCGGTCTCGCTGGCCCGGGCCGCGGCGGCGGACAGGACGTCGACCAGCGACTTGGAGGCGTCGATCAGGGCGTCGATCTTCTTGGTCCCCGAGCCCAGGGTGCTGCCCATCGAGCCGGTGTTGTCGAGCACCAGGGCCACTTCCAGCTTGTTGACCGAGCGCATCACCGTGGAGCCCGCCGAGACGTTCGCATCGCCGGTGCTCCAGAGATTGGAGATGATCGGCTTGATCGTCACGTTCTGGATCGTGCCGACCACGGTGTTGTTGTCGCCCAGCGAGAACGTCGAGTTGGCGGCCGTCAGGGTCACACCCAGCCCGGCCATCTCTGTGGCCAGGGCGGCGTCGCCGATGGCGTCCAGATCGGCGTTGGTGGTCGCGGTCGAGCGGGCGGCCATCAGGGTCGCCGCGTCGAGGGCGTCCTGCAGCTGGCGCTTCTGGACGCTGGCCCGGCTGAGGTCGATCAGGCCGAAGGTCAAGATGGCGATGGGGATCAGAAGCAGCGCGAACTGCACGGCGATCGCGCCGCGCTCGTCGTCGCCCAGACGCCTGACGAGGCGCGCCGCAAGGCGTTTCCACATGGTCATGAGCAAGGCCCGACTCCCCAGAGATCGGGCATTATCGCCAAGGACGGTGAACGGGCTGCAAACGACGATGGTGAATCCTATCACCCTTCACGAGCGTCGTTCGGGCCCGTCTCCGGCGTCTACCAGCCGCAGGACTGGCCCTTGTTCTGCTTGATCAGCCAGGCGTTCAGCGGCGCGAAATAGTCGGCGATGGCGCTGGCGTCCAAGTCCTTCTCGCCGGTGAACGCCTCCAGGGCCTCGGGCCAGGGCCTGGACTGGCCCATGGCCAGCATCTTCTCGAACTTCTCGCCCACCGCCTTGTCGCCATAGACCGAGCAGCGGTTCAGCGGCCCCTTCCAGCCGGCCTGGCGGCAGGCGGCCCGGTAGAACTGGAACTGGTAGACCCGGGCTAGGAAATAGCGGGTATAGGGCGTGCTGTCGGCGACGTGGAACTTGGCGCCGGGGTCGAAGGCGTCGGCCGGGCGCGGCCCGGGCGGGGCGACGCCCTGGTACTGGGCGCGCAGCTTCCACCAGGCCTCGTTGTAGTGGGCGGGGTCGATCTGGCCGGAGAACACCTGCCAGCGCCACTTGTCGACCAGCAGGCCGAACGGCAGGAAGGCGATCTTGTCCATCGCCATGTTCAGCAGGTACGGGATGTCGGCGTCCGCGTCTGGCGCGGCGTCGATCACCCCGATCTGCTTCAGATAGGTCGGGGTCAGGGCCGACAGGCCGACGAAGTCGCCGATCGCCTCGTGGAAGCCGTCATTGGCCCCGCCCCGGAACAGGTAGGGCTGACCGGCGTAGGCCCGCTGGTAGAAGTTATGCCCCAGTTCGTGGTGCACGGTATAGAAGTCGTCGGCGTTGACCCGGGTGCACATCTTCACCCGGATGTCCTGGTCGTTATCGACGTCCCAGGCCGAAGCGTGACACACCACTTCGCGATCCCGCGGCCGGGTGATCATCGACCGCGTCCAGAAGGTGCCCGGCAGCGGAGCCATGCCCATCGAGGTGTAGAAGCCCTCGCCGGTCTTCATCATCCTGGTGGCGTCGTAGCCCTTGGCGACCAGCGACTGGGTCAGGTCGTAGCCTGGCCCGGGAAGGCCTTGCGGGGCGGCGATGTCGTAGATGTTGCTCCAGCTCTGGGCCCACATGTTGCCGGTCAGGTCGGCGCGGATCGGACCGGTCTTCGGCTGCACCGCGTCGCCATACTTGGCGTTCAGCCGCCCCCGCACATAGCAGTGCAGGTTCTTGTAGAAGGGCGCGACCTGGGCCCACAACGCGTCGGTCTTGGCGGCGAAGGCGTCGGGCTCCATGTCGTACCACGAGCGCCAAAGGGCTCCGGTGTCCTTGTAGCCCAGCTCGACCGAGCCTTCGTTGGCCAGCTTGACCAGCTGGGGATAGTCGGCGGCCATCGGCTTGGCCACGGCGTGCCAGGCCTCCCACATGGCCTTGATCTTGGCCGGGTCGCGTTCGGTGCGCAGGCGATCGTCCAGGTCGTCCAGAGTCAGGGTCTCGCCACCGATCGTCACCTTGCCGGTCGAGTAGAGCGCCCGCATCCGGGCCTGGACGTCGGCCAGCGCCTGGGCCGCGCCCGGCCGGTCGGAGGCCGGCAGCACCAGGCCGGCCTTCAGCAGCTTCAGCTTGCGGCGGGTGACCGGGTCGACCGGCGTGCGGTCGAAGCGGGCGGCCTGCTTGGCGTATTTCACGGCCAGGGCGTTGGACTCGGCGTCGACCTTGGCGTTCAGCCAGTTGGTGTCGTCGGTGATGTAGGTCGCCTGCACCCAGGCCATGCGGGCGGCGTATTCGCCCATGGCCATCAGGTCCTTCTCGGCGGCGTCGACGAAGGCCGTGGCTTCGGCGGGCGAGGGGGCCGAGGCGGTGGTCTGGGCCCGGGCGGACACGGCGGCGGCGCACAGGGCCGCGGCCGCGCACGCGGCCAGCAGACGGGACTTCATCGAGCCTCCCCAGATTTCGGCGATCCCCAAGGGATCCGGACGCCGCATGGGAGAGGGCGCAGGCGCGGGCGTCAAGGTCCGGGGCCGCGACGCCCCGTCCTTTTGGAAAAAGCCGCGAGAGCTGCTATATCCTGGCCTCGATCCCTGAAATGTCTTGCCTCCGGACCGCCCCTTGAGCGTCACCCTCGACCTGTCCCGCGTCGCGCCCTCTCCTTCGAAAGAAGGGGGCGATGCGCCCAAGCCGCTGATCAACCTGTCGGGCCTGACCCGGCCGCAGCTGGTGGCCGCCCTGACCGAGAGCGGCGTGGTCGAGCACGGCAAGGCCAAGATGCGCGCCACCCAGATCTTCCGCTGGGTGCATCATCGCGGCGTCACCGACTTCGCCCAGATGAGCGACGTGGCCAAGGAGACCCGGGCGCGCTTGACCGAACATTTCACGATCGCCCGCCCCGAGGTGGTCGAGCGCCAGGTCAGCAAGGACGGCACCCGCAAGTGGCTGATCCGCATGGCGCCGGGGATCGAGGTCGAGACCGTCTATATCCCGTCCGTGGGCCGGGTGGGGGCGCTCTGCGTCTCCAGCCAGGTCGGCTGCACGCTGAACTGCAGCTTCTGCCACACCGGCACCCAGGCCCTGGTGCGCAACCTGACCGCCGCCGAGATCGTCGCCCAGGTGCAGATCGCCAAGGACGACCTCTCCGAATGGCCGTCCGACAAGGACGACCGCCTGCTGAGCAACATCGTGTTCATGGGCATGGGCGAGCCGCTCTACAACCTGGGCCAGGTGGCCGACGCCATCGAGATCATCAGCGACAACGAAGGCATCGCCATCTCGCGCCGCCGGATCACGGTCTCGACCTCGGGCGTGGTCCCGCAGCTGCAGGCCCTGGGCGAGAAGACCCAGGCCATGCTGGCCATCAGCCTGCACGCCACCAACGACGCCCTGCGCGACGTGCTGGTGCCGCTGAACAAGAAGTATCCGCTGGACCAGCTGATGGCCGGCATCCGCGCCTATCCCGGCCTCAGCAACGCTCGTCGCGTGACCTTCGAATACGTCATGCTGAAGGGCGTCAACGACAGCCCGGATGAGGCCCGCGCCCTGGTCAAGCTGATCAAGGGCATCCCCGCCAAGGTCAACCTGATCCCGTTCAACCCGTGGCCGGGCACGGACTACCAGTGCTCCGACTGGGCCGCGATCGAGGCCTTCGCCGCGATCCTCAACCGGGCCGGCTATTCCTCGCCGATCCGCACCCCCCGCGGCCGCGACATCCTGGCCGCCTGCGGCCAGCTGAAGAGCGAGAGCGAGAAGGTCCGCGCCTCGGCGATGCGCAAGCTGTCGATGGCGGCCATGGCCGGCGTGCTGGACGACGATGAGGAGGACGAGGCGGCGGCGTAAGGGTCGGATCCACGCCCGACGAGCCCCCTACGCACGGCCGCCGGTCCCGTGCTAGCAATGCGTCCCTCCAGTTCGGGATCACCGTCTTCATGCCGCCTCAGCTCCAGTCGCCCGAGATCCAGGCCTTCGCCAGCGGCCTGCCCCTGACCCTGCTGCACGCGGCCATCACCCTGGTGATGCTGGTCATCGGCACGGCGCTCTACGCCCTGCTGACCCCGCACCGGGAGATCAAGCTGATCCGCGAGGGCAACGCCGCCGCCGCCCTGTCGCTGGGCGGGGTGATGGTCGGCCTGGCCATCCCGCTGGCCACCTCGCTGAAGGCCTCGGTCTCGCCGCTGGAGATCGTGCTGTGGGGCGTCTCGACGATCGCCGTCCAGCTGCTGGTGTTCCGCGTCACCGACATGCTGCTCAAGGGCCTGCCCGAGCGGATCAACGAGGGCGAGGTCGCCGCCGCCGCCCTGCTGGTCGGGGCCAAGCTGGCCACCGCCCTGATCCTGGCCGCCGCGGTCGCCGGCTGAGGGCGGGGGCGTACCGTGCATTTCCCGAAACTTCCGGACTGGCTGATCTACGGGGCGGTGGTGGCCGCCCTGGTGGTCGTCGCCGTCGGCCGGCAGGAGCGCTCGGACGCGCCGCCGCCGCCGCCGCCGGTCCCTGGCGGCGAGGGCCTGCCGCTGGGTCCCGCCTCGCCGTTCGATCCGTCGGTGGTGGTCCAGGTGCCCGAGAAGGGCCAGCCCGGCAGCGGCACGGCCTTCTCGGTCGACGACGGCGGCTCGTGGCTGACCGCCCGGCACGTGGTCGACGGCTGCCGCGACGCCGCGATCGTCGTGGCCGACGGCCGGGGCGTGGCGGCCCGCATCACGCTGGACCCTTCCGGCGACGCGGCCATCCTGACCACCGAGGGCGGCGCGCCCGCCGTGCCCCTGCGCGGCCTGGCCGAACCGCCCCGGCGCGGCGAGCGGGCCTATCATCCGGGCTTCCCGCAGGGCCATCCGGGCGAGGTCACCTCGCGCCTGCTGGGCCGCGAGAACCTGGTCATCCGGGGGCGCGGCGCCCGGGTCGAGCCGGTGCTGGTCTGGGCCGAGGTCGGCCGTACCGACAATCTGAAGGGCACGCTGTCGGGCCTGTCGGGCGCCCCGGCCCTGGACAGCGCCGGGCGGGTGATCGGCGTGACGGTGGCGGAGTCGCCGCGCCGCGGCCGGATCTACACGACCGCCCAGGAGACCGTCGACGACCTGCTCAAGCAGAGCCGCCGCCCGCCGGCCGGCTTCGCCTTGGGCGAGGCGATCACCACCGAGAACTACGGCCGCGTCGCCGACGGCCTGCGCCGCGACCTGCGCGTGGCCCAGGTGGTGTGTTTGAAGAGCGAGGCCTGAGAAATTACGCCGCTTATCCCGGCGAATGCCGGGACCCAGATGGAATAGCTCGAAGGCAAGTTCCAAGGGCGCGGCGCTTATCCCGTCAGGCCCAGCCTGTGGATCTGGGTCCCCTGAGTTCTCAAACGAAGTGCAACACCCTGCGTTGGCGGAGGTGTTGGGATGTATAAGCTAGGCTTGCGCCGCATCTGGCTCTTCCTCCGCCGCCTTGGCCGCCGCGTGCCTGGGCTGGCGCACGGCGACCAGGAACGACAGGACAATGGCCACGACGCCGATCAGGGCCGTGTAGAGGAAGAAGGCCGTGTAGCCTGCCGCCATGGCTGGGGCGCTGACCCCCAGCTTGGCGCCGGCGGCGGTGAAGCTCTCGGGTGGCAGGCGCGTGAACAGGCCCTTTAGCGCGCCGATCGGGCCGCCATGCTCCGCGGCCTCGGCCGAGGCCTCGACAATCCGCCCCGACTGCGAGGCGATCAGCTTGCCGGGCAAGGCGTAGAGCGACGAGAACAGGGCGTACTGGGTGGCCGTGAACCCCGCCGTGGTCAGGCTGGACATGTAGGCGATCAGGGCCGTGCCCGCGACGCCTCCGGCGATGTTGTCGATGCAGATCGAGGCGAACAGCATCGGCACGCTGTGGCCGCTCATGGCCAGCAGGGCGAACATCAGGTTGCTGATCGGCTGGGCGAACGCGCCGACGATCAGGGCTCGCATCAGCCCGAAGCGGGCCACGACCACCCCGCCCAGGAACACCCCGGCCATGGAGGCGATGATGCCGAACACCTTCCGGATCTCGGCGATCTCGGTCAGGGAAAAGCCCATGTCGCGGTAGAACGGGTTCATGATGTTGAGCACGAAGTCCGAGACCCGGTAGACGCAGATCGCCGCCAGGATCAGGCCGGCCACGCCCGAAAAGCGGGTCAGGAACTCCTTGAGCGGCGAATAGAGGGCCGTCGACAGATAGACGCCGGGCTTGGTCTTGACCCTGGGGATCGGCCAAGCGGCGACCACGATCACGGCGAGACCCGCTAGCACCCCGGCCAGTTGCAGCCAGATCCCGTTCGGCTTGGCCTTCCAGGCCTCGGCCAGGGCGTCGCCACCCGCCAGCTTGGACAGCAGGCTGGCGTCGCCCGAAAGGCCCGAACCGACGAGCAGGGCGCCAACCACCAGGATGGCCAGCCGTACCAGCCATTCGATGATCTCCAAGACCTTGGGCTGGTTGACGCCGTCGATATGGATAGGCCGGATGGCGTGGGCCTCTTCGCGCGGCGCCGCCAAGGTCGAGACCACGCCGATCAGCATGACCCCAGCCATGACCAGGTAGGAGATGTTCCAGCCGAACCGCTCGGCCAGGATCAGCGGCACGGCCCCGGCCATGATCATCGCGCCGCGATAGCCCCACTGCACGGCGACCGCCATCTGGCCCTGGCGGTCGGCGTCGACCACCTCGATCCGCCAGGCGTCGATGACGATGTCCTGGGTGGCGGTGGCGAAGCCGACGATCACGGCGATGGCGGCCATCAGCGGCAGGTTCGCGGCCGGATTGACGCCGGAAATGGCCAGCAGGCCCAGGATGATCACCGCCTGGCAGACCAGCATCCAGGCCCGCCGGTGGCCGACCAGCCCATGCAGGACCGGCAGCTTGGTGCGGTCGATCAGCGGGGCCCAGAGGAACTTGAACGAGAACGACAGCGTCGCCAGGCTGAAGAAGCCGATCACCGCCAGGGACAGGCCCGCGTCGCGCAGCCACAGCGACAGGGTGTCGAAGATCAGCATGAAGGGCAGGCCCGAGGCGAACCCCAGGCCCAGCATCACCAGGCTGCGACGCTCACCGAAGAAGGCCAGGGTCTGCAGAAGGGTCTTCTTCTGCGGCGCGGGTTTGGCGTCGGTCATGCGTGGCGGTCCCCGGAGCGGGGAAGCCGCCCCGCCATCAGCCGGCGACCTTGGCGCGCGTCGTGGCTTTCGTCCAGCCAAGGCCGGTCCAGTTGGTCAGCACGCCGCGCAGGGCGGGGGGCGTCAGGGGCTTGGCCAGGAAGTCGTTCATGCCCGCCGCCAGGCAGGCGCGGCGGTCCTCGTCGAAGGCGTCGGCGGTCAGGGCGACGATCGGCGTGGTGACGCCGCGCTCGCGCAGGGCCTTGGTCGCCTCGATGCCGTTCAGGCCCGGCATGCGCAGGTCCATCAGGATCAGGTCGTAGAAGCCGCGCGACAGGGCCGAAACAGCCTCGTCGCCGCTGGCGATCCGGTCGACCCGGCAGCCCTCGCGCTCCAGCAGGGCGCGGGCCAGCAGGGCGTTGATCGGGTTGTCCTCGGCCAGCAGCACGCGAACGCCGGGAGCGGCGGCGGGGGCGATACGGTCGTCCTCGTGGGCCGGGGTCGGGACGGCCTCGATCGCCGGGGTCCGGGTCGCGGGGCGAGCGGCCAGCACCTGGGCGATCAGCGAGGCGCGGCGCAGCGGCTTGATCAGATAGCCCAGGCCGGCGGCCTTCAGCTTGGGGATGCGGTCGCGCTGGTCGGGGGTCAGCAGGACGACGCAGGCCCGGCCGGCCGGCGGTTTCAGCGCTCCGCGCGGCCCGGCGAGAGCGGCGTCGAGCAGCAGCACGGCGTCGGCCGGCGCGCCCTTCAGGGCCTGGGTCACCGTCTCGCCGGCCAGGGCCTGGCCGCCGCTGGCCCGGACCTGACGCAGGGCCGCCTCGCGGATCATGGCGTTGGGCGAGGCGATGGCCACGGCGCGGCCGGCCAGCGGCAGCTCCGCGGGCGGCGTCGGGGCGACCTCGAACGGGGCCTCGAACCAGAAGTCGGCCCCCTGGCCCAGCTCGCCGCCGACCCCGGCCTCGCCGTCCATGGCCTCGGCCAGGCGGGCGACGATGGCCAGGCCCAGCCCCGCTCCGCCCAGCTGGGCCTGATGCGAGGGATCGGTCTGGACGAAGGCCTCGAAGATGGCGGCCCGGGCTTCCGGAGCGACGCCGGGACCGGTGTCGCGGACGGAGAAGCGAACCCGGCCGTCGGCGGCCGGCTCGGCGCTCAGCAGCACCCCGCCGACCTCGGTGAACTTGATGGCGTTGCCGGCGTAGTTCAGCAGCACCTGCCGCAGCCGGCCCTCGTCGGCCAGGATCGTCGGCAGGCCGGGCGCGGCGGCCCAGGCGATCTCGATGGCCTTTTCGTGGGCGCGGGGGCTGAGCAGCTCGGCCACCTGGCGCAGCAGGTTCTCGACGTCGACCGGGGCGGCGTGCAGCTCGATGGCCGTCGCCCCCAGCCGGGCGAAGTCCAGCACGTCGTTGACCAGCGACAGCAGGTGGTCGCCGCTTTCGCGCAGGGCGCCGACATAGGCTCGCTGCTCGGCCGTCAGCCGCGTCCCCTCCAGCAGCCGCGCCATGCCCAGCACCCCGTTCAGCGGGGTGCGGAATTCGTGGCTGAGCGTCGCCAGCTGTTCGGGGGTGATCCCGGCGGAGGAAGGACGGTGGGTCATGGCGCGGGAGCTTAGCGGCGGCGGCTTAACGACGGGTGTGCGGCGAGGGCGGGTTCGGCCGATCGCCCCTCCCCCGTGGAGAGGATCTTGGATGCACGGCTTTGCTCCCTCACGCGGCCGGCCGCTGCGCCCGGATGAGCGGTTGACCGGGTCAGGCCTTCCGGGCCGGTTTTCCCTCGATCATCAGCGCCCCGACAATCCCAGCCGCCACGGCCGTCACGGCGCTGACCCCCATCACCCAGGGATAGCCTTCGGCGCCGGGGGCGAAATAGATCAGGCCCAGCACCGCCACCGCCAGCAGGCCAGCGATCCGGGCGACGGCGTTGTTGATCCCCGAGGCGACGCCGGCGTGGCTGGCGGCCACCGCGCTCATCACCGTATTGGTCAGGGGCGCGACGGCGATGGTCATGCCCAGGGCGACGACGAGCACGCCGGGCAGCACGCCGGTCCAGTAGCCCGAGCCGATCCATGGCGCGCCCAGCAGGCCGAAGCCGACGCCGGCCAGGATCGGGCCGACGGTCAGCATCGGCCGGGCCCCGAACCGGTCGGCCAGCCGACCCGCCGTCCCTGACAGCGTCCCCATGATCGCCGAGAACGGCAGCAGGGTCGCCCCGGCGCCGGCGGCCGAATAGCCGTGGCGGGCGATCAGTTCGAACGGCAGGAAGAACAGGGCGCCGGTCAGGCCGAAATAGAGCGCCAGGGTCAGCAGGTTGGCGCCGCTGAAGGTCCTGGAGCGGTAAAGGGACAGCGGCATCATCGGGTGCTTCTCGCGGGCCTGGCTGACCACGAAGCCCGTCAGGAGGGCCGCGCCGAGCGCTAGGGCCATCCAGACCGCGCCGCTGGTCCAGCCCCGCTGGCCCGCGGCGGTCAGGCCCCAGGTCAGGGCGCCCAGGCCCGTCGCGGCCAGGGCCGCGCCGCGCCAGTCCAGCGACTGGACCTCGGGGTCGCGGCTCTCGCGCACGGCCGCCAGGGCCAGCCAGACGGTGGCGGCGGCCAGCGGCAGGTTGATCAGGAAGATGGCCCGCCACGAGACGTGGTCGACCAGCCAGCCGCCCAGCACCGGGCCGATCGCCGTGGTCACCGCCCCGAACCCGGCCCACGCCCCGATCGCCGCCCCGCGCTCCTGGTCGCCGAAGGTCGAGCCCAGGATGGCCAGGCTGGCCGGGACCAGCATGGCCGCGGCAATCCCCTGGACCGCGCGGGCGGCGATCAGCCAGCCGGCGTCCGGGGCCAGGGCGCAGCCCAGCGAGGCGGTCGCGAACAGCGCCACCCCCATGACGAACACCTTGCGCCGCCCATAGCGGTCGCCGGCCGAGCCGCCGATCAGCACCAGGGCGCCCAGCAACAGCAGGTAGGCGTTGACGATCCACTGCACCTGGGCCGCGTCGGCGTTCAGCGCGGTGCGCATGGCCGGCAGGGCGACATTGACCACCGAGCCGTCGATGAAGGCCATGCTCGAACCCAGCACCGTGGCCGCCAGGGCCAGGCGCTTGCGCGGCGCGGGCAGGTCGGCGGCGGCGTGCGCGCGGATGGCGCCTTCGTCGCACGGGGGATGCACCGGTCCGGTCATGGGGCGGAGGCTACGACGGGTCTCCCCGCCGCGCCACCTGTCCCGAAGGCTAGACCCTGGTCACCGCCCGCGTCCGCTTCCAGGCCCCATAGGCGAACGTCGCCACGCCCAGCCAGATGAACACGAACGACAGGGCCCGCATCGGGGTGAAGGCCTCGCCCAGCGCCACGCCGATCAGGAACTGCAGGGTCGGGGCGATGAACTGCAGGAAACCCATGGCGCTGAGCGGCATGCGGCGGGCCGACCAGGCGAACAGGGCCAGGGGCACGACCGTCGCCGGCCCGGCCAGCAGCAGCAGGGTGGTCACCCCCGCGCCCGTGGCGAAGTGGCCGGCGCCCGTCGCCTGCAGGTGCAGCACATAGACCAGGCCGGGCACGGCCAGGTAGACGCATTCGATGAACAGGCCCGTCTGGGCGTCGGCCTTCACCTGTTTGCGCAGGATGGCGTAGAGGCAGAAGCTGAAGGCCACGCCTAGCGAGATGATCGGCAGGTGGCCCAGGGCGGCGGTCTGGATCGCCACGCCGATCACCGCCAGGCCGATGGCGATCGCCCCCTCGCGGCTGATCCGTTCGCGGAACAGCAGGGCGCCCGCGGCCATGTTCATCAGCGGGTTGATGTAATAGCCCAGACTGGCCTCGATCACGTGACCGGCGGTGACCGCGAACACATAGATCGACCAGTTGATGAAGATCGCCGCCGTGCTCAAGGCCAGGATCCCCAGGGTGCGGGGCTGGCGCAGCACGGCCGCCACCTGCCCGCCCTGGCCGGCCATCAGCACGGCCAGGAACGCCCACGGCGCGGCCCACAGGGTGCGGTGAGCGACCATCTCCCACGCGCCGACGCCCAGCAGGGACAGCAGGTGGAAATAGAGCGGCAGCACGCCCCACAGCAGGTAGCAGCCCACCCCGGCGATCAGCGCTGTCCGGGCTTCGTCCGGGCTCTTGGTCAAGTCCGCCGACATGGCGTCGTTCCTCGTATCGCAAATGAAAAGGGCTCCCGGGACCTTCAAGTCCCGGGAGCCCCTGAGATCGTCCACCCGCTGGTTGCGGAGGGCGGCCTAGGCCGGGAGTTTCTGCTTGATGAGGCCCTTCTCATGCAGCAGCTGCGCGATCTGCACGGCGTTCAGCGCCGCGCCCTTGCGCAGGTTGTCGGCCACGCACCACAGCGCGACGCCGTTGTCCACGGTCGGGTCGGTGCGGATGCGCGAGACATAGACCGGGAACTCGCCGGCGCTTTCCTTCGGCGTCATGTAGCCGCCGTCCTCGCGCTTATCGACCACCACCACGCCGTCGGCGTCGCGCAGGATCTCGCGGACGTCGTCCTCGTCCAGCGGGGTTTCGAACTCGATGTTCACCGCCTCGGCGTGGCCGACCATGACCGGCACCCGCACGCAGGTGGCGGTCAGCTTGATCGACGGATCCAGGATCTTCTTGGTCTCCGCCATCATCTTCCACTCTTCCTTGGTGAAGCCGTCTTCCATGAAGACGTCGATGTGGGGGATGACGTTGAAGGCGATCTGCTTGGTGAACTTCTTGGGGGCCGGCGCGCCCAGGACGAAGACGCCCTTGGTCTGCTCCCACAGCTCGTCCATGCCTTCCTTGCCCGCGCCCGACACCGACTGGTAGGTCGAGACGACGACGCGCTTGATCCTGGCCTCGTCGTGCAGGGGCTTGAGCACCACCACCAGCTGGGCCGTGGAGCAGTTGGGGTTGGCGATGATGTTCTTGGGCAGGCTGTTGACCGCGTCGGGGTTCACTTCCGGCACGACCAGCGGCACGTCCGGGTCCATCCGGAAGTGGCTGGAATTGTCGATGACGATCGCGCCCGCGGCGCCGATCTTCTCGCCCCAGGCCTTCGAGATCGACCCGCCCGCGCTCATCAGCACGATGTCGACGGTCGAGAAGTCGAAGGTCTCCAGGTCCTCGCAGCGAACGATCTGGCTGCCGAACGAGACTTCCACGCCGATGGATTTGCGCGAGGCGATGGCATGCATCCTGTCCACGGGGAATTTCACTTCCTCGAGGATGTTGAACATTTCACGGCCCACATTGCCCGTGGCGCCGACCACGGCGACCCGGTAGCCCATCGCAGCCTCCAATTCGTCTCTTGAGCCCGCCATCGGCGGCGGGAGCGGACCCGTTACGCCCCGCAAGGCGCATAAGCAAGAACAGCCTTTCTAATGCGACGCTTAGCGCGGGGTGTTCAGGGAAGATTTCACCTCTCAACGACCGGAGAGACACGCGCCCTGCAAGGGCTCTACAATCACTCCTGGACGGGGGCGGGCGCCGGTCGGTGCTTCCGGCTTGACCCGCCACGCCCTTTGAAGAAGCGTGCGAAGCGGCCGTGGTAGGGAGCGTCGTCATGCGGTTGAAAGCTGGACTTGCCGTCGCGCTCTTGATGGCGAGCTTGAGCGGCTGCGCCAGCAGGCCGCGCCTGCCGGCGACGCCGCTGTTCGCCGGACTGACAGGGGCAGATTGGGAAGACGCCAAGGCCACACAGCGGCTTCGACAGCAGATAGGCGAACGCTTTCCGATCGGGACACCGGAAGCCGGCCTGGCTGACTATCTGTCCAGCCAGGGCATGGGACCCGTGAAGGACCGCTCCTTTTCAGCGGGCGCGGTGGGCTTGTGCAAATCGCCGGTCCTGATTTCCTGGACGGTCGATGGAGCCGGCAGGATATCGGACCTCTCCGTCTTCTATTCTGACACCGGCTGCCTCTAGGGACTCAGCGCCCCGCGCGTTCCGCCTTCACGAAGTCCACGAACGCCCGCAGCGGCGCGGGCATGTGCCTTCGGCTGGGATAGTAGAGATAGGGCCCGCTGAACGGCGGCAGCCAGTCGTCCAGCACCGTCTCCAGGCGTCCGGCGGCGATCGAGCCGGCCACGAAGCCCTCGAAGGTGGCCAGTAGGCCCACCCCCGCCTCGCAGGCGGCCAGTTCCAGCTCGCCGCTGTTGGTGATCAGGGGGCCCTCGGGCTGGACGCGGATCACTTCGCCGTCCTTCTCGAACTCCCAGGCGTAGCTCGTGCCGTGGGTGAAGCGGTGGCGGATGCAGGCGTGGGCCAGGACGTCGCGCGGATGGGCGGGCCGGCCGTGGGCGGCGAAATAGGCCGGCGAACCCACCACCACGAACCGTTGCGGCCCGGCCAGGGGCACGGCGATCATGTCCTTCTCCAGCCGCTCGTCATAGCGCGCGCCGGCGTCGTAGCCGGCCGCCAGGACGTCGACGAAGGCGTCGTCGGCGGTGATCTCGGCCCGCACGCCCGGATGGGCCGCCAGGAAACGCGGGATCAGATCGGGGAAGACGATCCGCGCCACCGCGCCGGGCACGTTGAGCTTCAGCACGCCGGTCGGGCTGTCGCGGAAGGCGTTGACCTCGTCCAGGGCCAGGCCGACGTCGGCCAGGGCCGGGGTCAGGCGCGCCAGCAACCGCTCGCCGGCCTCGGTGGGGGTGACGCTGCGGGTAGTGCGGTTCAGCAGGCGCACGCCGAGATCCGCCTCCAGCCGGCGCAGGGCTTCGGACAGCGACGAGGCCGAAACCCCACGCTGGGCGGCCGCGCCCCGGAAACTGCGAGCCCGAGCGACGGCGGTGAAAGCGTCGAGATCGGCGAGGTTGGGTTGAGCCATTGTGCGATTTTCCGAACGGCTTGTGCCGCAATGGCCGGATTATCGCACACGATGCGACGGCGCATAGTCCCCGCCATCGAACACCTCTCCGGAGACTTCACCATGCAAACGCGTCAACTCGGCAAGACCGGCCCCGTCGTTTCCGCCCTGGGTCTGGGCACCATGGGCATGTCGGGCATGTACGGCCCGTCCGACCGGGCCGAGAGCCTGGCCACGATCGACGCCGCCCTTGAGGCCGGGATCACCCTGATCGACACCGGCGATTTCTACGGCATGGGCCACAACGAGATGCTGATCGGCGAGGCGCTGAAGGGCGGCCTCCTTAAAGGAAATAGGCGCGACAAGGCCGTGCTCAGCGTCAAGTTCGGCGCCCAGCGCGACCCTGGGGCGGGCTGGATCGGCTTCGACGGCCGCCCGGCGGCGGTGAAGACCTCGCTGGCCTATACGCTGCAGCGGCTGGGCGTCGACCACATCGACATCTACCGTCCAGCCCGCCTGGACCCCCAGGTGCCGATCGAGGACACGGTCGGGGCGATCGCCGAAATGGTCCAGGCCGGCTTCGTGCGCCATATCGGCCTGTCCGAGGTCGGGGTCGAGACCATCCGCAAGGCCCACGCCGTCCATCCGATCGTCGACCTGCAGATCGAATACGCCCTGATCACCCGCGGGGTCGAGGACAAGATCCTGCCGGTGCTGCGCGAACTGGGCATTGGCATGACCGCCTATGGCGTGCTGTCGCGCGGCCTGATCAGCGGCCACTGGGACAAGGGCCAGGGCCAGGCCAAGGGCGACTTCCGCGCCTATTCCCCGCGCTTCCAGGACGGCAATGTCGACCGGAACCTGGCCCTTGTCGAGGCGCTGCGGAAGATCGCCGAGGCCAAGAGCGTCAGCGTCGCCCAGATCGCCATCGCCTGGGTGGCGGCGCAGGGAGACGACATCGTGCCCCTGGTCGGGGCCCGCACCCGCGCGCGGCTGTCGGAGTCGCTGGGCGCGCTGGACGTGACGCTGTCGGCCGACGACCTGGCCGCCATCGAACGCGCCGTGCCCCGGGACGCGGCGGCCGGGACACGCTACGCCGAAGCCCAGATGGCCCACCTCGACAGCGAGCGCTGACCGGTTCGCGGCGCGTGTTTTTCAAGGGAAGGCGGACGAAAATTTCGGTCTTTTCTCCGGCGGCGCTCGCGCTAGGGTCGCCGCCATGATCGAAGCGCTGCTGAACAAGATGGTCAAGGTCGGCGACCTGACCGTCCACCTTCCCAACGGCTCGGTGAAGAAGGCCGGCGACGGCTCGGGTCCGCCCGTGACCATGCGGGTCAACGCCCGGGGCCTGCGCCGCCTGGTGGCCAATCCCAGCCTGGGCCTGGGCGAGGCCTATATGGAGGGCGACCTGAAGATCGAGCAGGGAACCCTGTGGGGCCTGCTGGAGATCGTCGGCAAGAGCGGCGGGCGCACGCCTAAGCGCGGCACACCCCTGACCCGGGCCCGCAAGGCGGTCAAGCGCACGGTGCAGTCGGTCAACGACCGCCTCGCCTCGCGCCGCAACGTCGCCCACCACTACGACGTGGGCAACGAACTCTACAAACGCTTCCTCGACGCGGACATGCAGTACAGCTGCGCCTATTTCGCCCGGCCGGACATGACGCTTGAGGAGGCCCAGGCCGCCAAGAAGGCCCATATCGGGGCCAAGCTGAACATCACACCCGGCATGAAGGTGCTGGACATCGGCGCGGGCTGGGGCGGCCTGTCCCTGACCCTGGCCGCCGACCACGGGGCGAAGATGACCGGGGTCACCCTGTCGACCGAGCAACTGGCCCTGGCGCGGGAACGGGCGGAGAAGGCCGGCCTGTCCGACCGGGTCGAGTTCCGCCTGACCGACTATCGCGACCTGGACGAGACCTTCGACCGCATCGTCTCGGTCGGCATGCTGGAGCATGTCGGCGCCCCGAACTTCCGGACCTATTTCGAGACGGTCAAGCGGCTGCTGGCCGACGACGGCAGCGCGGTGATCCACGCGATCGGCCGCATGAGCGGGCCCGGCGCCACCAACGCCTTCACGGCCAAGTACATCTTCCCCGGCGGCTACATTCCGGGCCTGTCGGAGATCGTCAAGGCGGTCGAGGCGGCCGGCCTGTGGATCACCGACATCGAGATCCTGCGCCTGCACTACGCCGAGACCTGCAAGCACTGGCGGATGCGCTTCCTGGCCGATCCCGACATCCCCGTCATGTTCGACGAACGGTTCCGGCGGATGTGGGAGTTCTACCTGTGCGGGGCCGAGCTGGGCTTCCGCTATGGCGGCCACATGGTCTTCCAGATCCAGGTCGCCAAGAAGGTCGGCGCCTTGCCGATCACCCGCGACTACATGTTCGAGGGCGAGCGCGGGTAAGTCGGCTTTCGAGCCTGAGGGGGACCGGTGGCCGCCTTCCTGCCCCCTTGTATCTGGATCGCGGCTCGAAGGCGTGATGGCTTTGAGCAGCGATCAAGATACAAGGGTGATCCCGACCCTGGGCGAAGATCCCGCCCCTGGGCCAGACGGTGTTGCCGCGCGGGTGGCGGGCGCCGGTGACGATCTGGTCGTCGGCCACCCGGTCGAAGACATAGATCACCTCGACATGGCTGAGGGCGTCCAGGTCCAGCTTCGAGGCGGACGGGCGCGAAGGCAAGTTGATGTCGGGTGCAGGGCGAGGCTAGTTTGCCGCCGCCTTCCAGACCTCGAGGATCTCCATGGGCCAGTTTCGCGCGGCCGACCTTCTTCGCCGCAAGCCCGTGGGCCAGGTCGTCGCCGAGGGCGGCGAGCATCTCCCCGAAGAGGGCCTGCACCGCTCGATCGGCCTGTTCCAGCTGACCATGCTGGGCGTCGGGGCGACGATCGGCACCGGCATCTTCGTGGCCCTGACCACCGCCGTACCGGCCGCCGGGCCGGCCGTGGTCGTCAGCTTCGTGATCGCCGGGATCACCGCGGCCCTGACGGCCCTGTGCTACGCCGAGCTGGCCTCGACCATTCCGGTGTCGGGCTCGTCCTACAGCTACGCCTACGCCACCCTGGGCGAGTTCGTGGCCTTCATCGTCGGGGCGTGCCTGCTGCTGGAGTACGCGGTGTCGGCCTCGGCGATCGCCGTGGGCTGGGGGCAGTACCTGAACGAGATGTTCTCCGACCTGATCGGCTGGCGCATGCCCGACGCCATCGCCAAGGCTCCGGGGGCGGGCGGGGTGTTCAACCTGCCGGCCGTGGTGCTGGTCGGGGCATGCCTGATCCTGCTGCTGCGCGGGGTGAAGGAATCGGTGACGGTCAACGCCGTGCTGGTGGTGTTGAAGCTCTTGGTGCTGCTGTTCTTCGTGGTCATCGCCTTCAGCGGCTTCCACGCCGGCAACCTGACGCCGTTCATGCCGATGGGCGTGGCCGGGGTCGGCGCGGCGGCCTCGTCGATCTTCTTCTCCTATATCGGCATCGACGCGGTCTCGACGGCCGGCGACGAGGTCAAGGATCCGCGCCGCACCCTGCCGCTGGGCATCATCCTGTCCCTGCTGATCGTCACCGGCGTCTACATCCTGGTGGCCCTGGCCGCCGTCGGGGCCCAGCCCTGGACCGCCTTCGCGGGCCAGGAGGCCGGACTGGCGGTGATCCTGCGCAACCTGACCGGCCAGGCCTGGACCTCGCTGATCCTCTGCGTCGGGGCCATCGTCTCGATCTTCTCGATCACCCTGGTGGTCATGTACGGCCAGACCCGCATCCTTTACGCCATGAGCCGCGACGGTCTGCTGCCCAAGGTGTTCCAGCGGGTGAACCCCAGGACCCAGAGCCCGGACCTCAACACCTGGATCGTGGCGGCCTTCATCGCGGCTCTGGCGGCCTTCGTGCCGCTGGACACCCTGGTCAACCTGACCAGCATGGGCACGCTGATCGCCTTCGCCATCGTCTCGCTGGGCGTGATCATCCTGCGCCGGACCCAGCCGGACCTGCCGCGCGGCTACCGCGTGCCCCTGTATCCGCTCGTGCCGGCGCTCAGCGTGGCGTTCTGCGGCTACCTGATCTACGGCCTGCCGCTGGACACCTGGATCCTGTTCGCGGTGTGGGTGGCGGGGGCCTGCCTGGTCTATTTCGGCTATTCGGTGAAGCGATCGAAGCTGGCCTAGGACGAATCCACATTCAGCGCAGCCAGAGCATGACGGCGGCGAGGTGGATGAAGGCGAGGAAGTGGACGCTCAGCCTGTCGTAGCGGGTGGCGAAGCGGCGGAAGTGCTTGAGCTTGTTGAAGCAGCGTTCGATGCGATTGCGTCCTTGTAGGCGACCTCGTCGTGCGGGATCGGGACCTTGCGGGAGCGGGTTGAAGGGATCACGGCCGCAGCCTTCATGTCGGCGATGGTCTGGCGCAAGTCGTTATTGTCATAGGCTTTGTCAGCGAGCACCGCTTCGGCGTCGAACCCCTCCAGCAGGGCCTTGGCCGAGAGGCAGTCGTGGCGCTGGCCGGCGGTGAGGATGAAGCGCAGCGGCCGGCCAAGGGTGTCGCAGACCATATGGATCTTGGTGGTCAGTCCGCCTCGGGAACGCCCCAACGCCTGACTTTGGGCCCCCCTTTTCCGCCCGCGGCCTGCTGGTGGACGCGGACCAGGGTGGAGTCGAGCATCAGGTATTTGTTGTCGCGGGCCTTGATCAGTTCGGCGAACACCTTCTCCCAGACGCCGTTCTTGGCCCATCGCGTGAAGCGGGCGTGGACGCTCTTCCATTTGCCATAACGCTCCGGCAGGTGCTGCCAGAAGGCCCCCGACCGCAGCACCCACAAAACCCCGTTGACGAACAAGCGGTTATCCGCCGCCGTCCGACCGGGATCTGTCGCCTTGCCCGGCAGAAGCGGCGCAATCCGCATCCACTGCGCCTCACTCAGCTCGTAGCGCTTCACACCCATCAATCCGCTCCGAATCAGAAAATCCGGATCGGATTGATTCAGCACTCTTCAGGCCTGGGAAGCCTGAATGTGGATTGGCCCTAGAGCAGCGCGCGGAAAAGTGGACGCTGGTTTTTTCGCAAAAGCGATGCGAAAACAAAAATCTAGAGCAAGTCGTGCGATTCCTACATTGCGCGACTTGCTCTAGCGCCACGAGGGCGGCGGCGGCCGCATGAGGTTGACCTGGTGGTCGACGATCTGCCCGGTGCTCATCGTGCCCCAGACCGGGTTCGCCACCGGCATCTGCGGCATCTGGCCCAGCTGGGCGGCCAGGTTGTTGATCAGGTCGAGCCAGGGATTGGTGCGCATGTCGGCCTCGACCAGTGCGTTGAGGCGAGCGATGATCGCATCGCCCAGCAGCCAGTGCAGGAACTTGAGGGTTTCGCCGAGATCGCCGTCGACGAGCGACCGGCCGGTTCGCGCCGCGCAGGCCTTGGACATCCGGTCGAGGGCGGCGAGGGTGCAATAGGCGTCGTCCAGGACGCCGATCATGCCCAGATGGTCGGGAACGACGTCATTGGCCTCCGCCCAATAGGCCACGAGTCGTTTGGTCAGTTCGGCGACGACCCGTTCGTAGCCGGCGCCCTTCGCCGCGGCGCCCGCCGCGCTCAGGGTGTTCGGCACGATCGACAGGACGGCCTTGGTCTGGTCGATCAGGAACCGGGCGTCATCGTCGGTCATCGCGCCGCCGATGTCCCGCGCGTGCTGCAGCAACGCCGCATGGACGCTGTGGTGGCGGTCCTCGTGCTGTATCGCCAATTGGATCTTGGCGGCGATCATGCCGGTGTCCTTCATGTGGATGTCTCGCCTTCGGTTTCGGAGCGTCACCTGGTGGAATAGAGACAGAAGCCCGCCCATTCGTGGGGCCTGAACCGCGCGTCGGCGAGCATCGCGTCCTGGGTCGCGGCCAGCGCCGCCAGCGGCGGCGCGCCGGCGATCCGACGCTGGTGGTAGTCGCATTGAAACGCCGCGCTCGCGGCGTCCTCGGCCTCGGTGATCGAGACGAGCAGGGCGCCGGCGCCGGCTTCGAGGAAGCTCGCGGGAAGGCCGACAACGTCGTCGCCCAACAAGGCCACGTCGCCGACCGCCGTCGGGCGCAGGGCGGTGCTGCACGCCGACAGGGTGACTTCGGCGAAGGCCAGCGGTCGCGTGGCGATCTCGGCGGCGGTCAGGCGCCGCCGGTGGAGCTTCAGTCCCGATCCGGCCGGATCGTCCCGGGCGAAGACGCCGTGGCCCGAGACATGGAGGACGCCGTCCTTCGCGGCCGGATCGTCCAGCAGATCCCGAAAGCGGGCGAGCGTCGCCTCCGCCCCGACCGAAGACGGTGCGAGCAGGCCCCCGTGGGCGGCGTAGAGCGCGGCCAAGGCCTCGATCTCGGGCAGGGTGTGACGCAGCTGCTCGTCCTCGGGCGTCCCCGTTTCGTCGGGAGCGCCGATCAGGGCGAGCTTGGCCGCCGCGATCGGGCGGGCCGCCAGCGGGGCGATGGCCGCCAGATTGGGCGCGACCCCGACCGGAACCGCCTGGCACAGGCGTCCGTCCCGGAACTTCAGCATCGCCCAGGGGATCAGGTTCAGCTCGGCGTGGGGCGCGATCAGCAGCGTGTCGGCCGCGACCGCGCGCGCGAGCAGCCGCGGGGGAACCAGGGCTTCGGCGCTCAGGCGCAGCCGGGCCGGATCGAAATCGACGGTCGATTGATCGGCCGACGGCTGAGACAGGTTGCCGGCGTAGCGCCGGATCGCCTCTTGGGTCGCGGCGTCCAGCGTGATCGCCTCGACCTCGGCGGTGTCGAAAAGGAGGGTCGCGACGATCCGGTCGCCGAGCCGGTAGAGGCTGAGGGCCGCCTGGCCGCGGGTGCGCAGGTCGGCCAGCGTCGCCTCGACGTCGAGCGGGGTCGGCGCGAGGGCTTCGGCCGCGCTCAGGTCGATCCGTCGACGCTCGATCATCGCTGCGCGGTCGGCCTGCGCCCGGACCGCGACGGGGTCGTCGGCGGCGTTCCGGTCGATCACCTCCCCCAGCCTGTCGAGGCGGTCCACCCAGGCCGCCGCTGGCGGCCACGGCGGCCCGGCGGCAAGCGCCGGGGCCAGGAAGCGTGACTTGACCGCATCGACGTACCAAGCGCAACGGCGCGCGTCGCCGTGACGGACGGCGAGGTCGATGGCCTCGTCGAACATCGGCTTGCGCTCGCGCAGGAACAGGTTGTCGAGCCGATAGCCGAGCGAGACGCGCCGGACGCCGTCGACCGCCTCGATCGCCGCGTCGTAGGCCGCGAGCGCTGTACGAGGGTCACCCGCCGCGATCGCCGCCTGGGCCAGGCGCCAGTGCGCCTTCCACACGGTTTCGCGGTTGTCGGCCAGCACCTCGCGGGCGACCGCTTCCTTCGCGTCGATGACCGCCTCGGCGCCGCGCCCCAGGCTGGTCAGGACCTGGGCGCGGAGCGTCTTCAGCATGCCGGTCTTGTTGCGCAGGATCTCCGACTCCTGGAATCCCGGCGCCGCCGCATCGAGCAGCGCCAGGGCGGCCGAGGCCCTGCCGCGGGCCAGTTCGATCTTGGCGCGATAGAACGCCGCCGCCGGAGCGATACCCAGAGCCTGGAAGGTCGGCGTCAAGGCGTCGAGGCCGGCTTCGGCCTCGGCCAGGGCCGCGCCGCCGGCCTCGGTCGCGACGATCATCCCCTCGAGGCGCAGTTCGAAATCCTTGCCCTCGAGCAGCAGCCGCTGGATCGGATCGGCCTTCGCCTGTCGGTCGGCCAGACGGGCCAGCGCTTTTTCCCTTTCGGCCCGCGCACGAGCCGCGTCGCCGAGCCAGCGATAGGCTTCGGATAGCTTGGCTTCGACCGCGATGACGGGATCGACCTGGACAGCCGCGGGCCAGCCCGCCGTCGCCTCCAGATCGCGCGCGGCCAACAAGAGCGCCAGGGCCTGGGCGAAGGAGCCCCGCGCGAGCAGGTGGCTGGCGACGTTGATCCGGGCACGGATTTTCAGGTCGGCGTCGCTCGCCTCCGCCACGCCGATGCAGCGATCGAACGCGGCCTCCGCGGCCGTGAGGTCGCCCGCCAGCGCCAGCCAGTCTCCGAGCATGCCGTATTCGTTCACCGCCATTTCGATCGTGCGGCGCAATTGAGGGCCGGCGGCGGGGGTCTCGAGATCGATCAGCTGGTCGATGAGCGAGCAGAAGACACGCTGCGCGGCGATCTTGCCGGCGGTGTCGTCGGGCGCGGAGGCCAGGATCATCTGGACCTGGCGCTGAGCCGCGCCGACCTGCACGATCATGTCGGCCTGCCGGCTCATCGCGAGCATTTCCGTCTTCAGCCGCGCGACCTCGTCCATGCTCAGTTTCCCGCGCGGGCCCGCGCCAGTTCCTCGATCAGCAGGGCGATGAGCTTGTCGCGGTTGTCTTCCGTCACGGCGGTCTTGCCGTCCGGACCGGCGATCGCCACGACCGGAGCCGGCGCCTGGGCTGCCGCGGAAGGCCGAGCGGCGCGCGCGTCGGTCCACGCCAGCATGCGATCGACGATCTTGGTGGCCAGGTCCGCGCCTTCGACGACGCTCGAGGCGCCCTTGAGAACCACCAGGGCGGCCGGAGCCCACTCGACGATCAGCCGGATCGTGTCGACAAGCTCTCCGCTCTTGCGCGTCTCCTGCCGGAGATCGCCGCCCAGGGCCTCCTGCAGGCCCTCGATCGTCGCCTGGTCGGCGCCGCCCGAAATCGTGATCGTCAGACTCGGCGTCTCCATCGTGCGCCCTCCGCCACGATGACCCTTGGTCGCCGACAAAGTACTCCAGCGCGCATCGCGCCCAAATCACAACCTTGTGGAGGTGATCGATTTCCGCGAAGGCGCGCGGCCGGCGCCTATTCCACCGTCACGGACTTGGCGAGATTGCGCGGCTGGTCCACGTCCGCCCCCTTCACCACGGCCACGTGGTAGGCCAGGAGCTGGATCGGGGCCGACATCACCAGGGTCGAGACCAGCGGGTCGCTGGCCGGGGCGGTGACCACCACCCGGGCGCCGGCCGGGGCGTGCCGGGCGCCTTGCGGGTCGGTGATGAACACCACCTGGCCGCCGCGGGCCATCACCTCGCTCATGTTCGAGGCCGACTTCTCGAAATAGCTGTCATAGGGGGCCAGGATGATGATCGGCGTCTGGTCGTCGACCAGGGCGATCGGGCCGTGCTTCAGCTCGCCGGCCGCGTAGCCCTCGGCGTGGATGTAGCTGATCTCCTTCAGCTTCAGCGCGCCTTCCAGCGCCAGGGCCGACATCGGGCCGCGGCCCAGGAACAGCACGTCGCGGGCCTTGGCGATGTCGCTGGCGATCTCCTTGAGGGCGTCCTCCAGGCCGATGGCCTCGGCGATCAGCCGCGGGGCCTCCAGCATCAGCCGGACCATCCGCTGCTCCTCGGCCGCGTCGATCGCGCCGCGCGCCTTGGCGGCGGCGACGGCCAGGGCGATCATCACGCTGACCTGGGCGGTGAAGGCTTTGGTCGAGGCGACGCCGATCTCGGGGCCGCAATGGATCGGCCAGACCACGTCGACCTCGCGGGCCATGGTCGATTCCTGGGCGTTGACCACCACCGCGCTTTTCATGCCCTTGGCCTTGCAGTAGCGCAGGGCGGCCAGGGTGTCGGCGGTCTCGCCCGACTGCGACATGGCGATGACCAGCGAGCCCGGCCGCAGGGCCGGCTGGCGGTAGCGGAATTCCGAGGCGATCTCGACATCGACCGGCAGGTCGGCCAGCTGCTCGATCAGGTACTTGCCGATCACCCCGGCGATGTAGGAGGTGCCGCAGGCGACGATCTGGATCCGCTCCAGCGCCTTGAAGTCGATGTCGCCGGGCATGGCGGTGCGGGCGGTCAGGGCGTCGACATAGGCCGAGATCGTCCGCTGGCAGCCCTCCGGCTGGTCATGGATCTCCTTTTCCATGAAGTGCCGGTAGTTGCCCTTCTCCATCATCACCGCCGAGGCGGGGACCAGCTTGACCGGCCGGGTCACGGCCGCGCCAGCCGCGTCGAAGATCCGGGCTCCGTCGTGGTCGATGGCCACGTAGTCGCCTTCCTCCAGATAGATCACCCGGTTGGTGAACGGGCCGACGGCCAGGGCGTCCGAGCCCAGGAACATCTCGCCCTGGCCCTCGCCGACCACCAGCGGGCTGCCGCGCCGGGCGCCCAGGATCAGGTCGTCCGCGCCCTCGACCAGCACCGCCAGGGCATAGGCGCCGGTCAGGCGGTCCAGGGTGGCCTTGAACGCCTCCAGCGGGGCCAGGCCGGTGGCCAGCTCGGCGTCGATCAATTGGGCGATCACCTCGGTGTCGGTGTCGCTCTCGAACGTGCGGCCGGCGGCCTGCAGCTCGGCCTTCAGCTCGGCGAAGTTCTCGATGATGCCGTTGTGCACCAGGGTGACGCGGCCGGCCGTGTGGGGGTGGGCGTTGGTGACGGTGGGCGCGCCGTGCGTGGCCCAGCGGACGTGGCCGATGCCGTTGCGGGCGGCCAGCGGCTGCTCGGCCAGCACGGCTTCGAGGTTCTTGATCTTGCCCTGGGCCCGGCGGCGCTGGACCTTGCCGTCGACGACGGCGGCGACCCCGGCCGAGTCGTAGCCGCGATATTCGAGGCGCTTGAGGCTGTCGACCAGGCGTCCGGCGACGGGTTCTTTTCCGACGATGCCGATGATGCCGCACATGGGCCATGATCCTTTGTAGAACGCCGTGCCAGGGACTATGGCTGTGACACGGTTATTTCGCGCTGGGCCTTTAGCATTCGTGCAGGTCCAGCCCTCATAAATCTGCATTTCGGATCATTACGGTGTCCGATCTAGACCCTGGGGTCATTCCGGCGGAATGATCCGGACCAAACAATGAGAGCGTGACGGCGTCACGCCCGGGCGAGACCAGACCAATGAGCAAGCGCGCCTATTTCGGCACCGACGGCATCCGCGGCCAGGCCAACAAGCATCCGATGACCGCCGAGGTCGCCCTGCGGGTCGGCCTGGCGGCCGGCAAGCTGTTCCGCTCGCAGGACGACCGCCGCCACCTTGTGGTGATCGGCAAGGACACTCGGCTGTCGGGCTACATGATCGAGCCGGCCCTGGTCGCCGGCTTCGCCAGCGTCGGCATGGATGTGCGCCTGTTCGGCCCGCTGCCCACCCCGGCCGTGGCGATGATGACCCGCTCGATGCGCGCCGACCTGGGCGTGATGATCAGCGCCAGCCACAACGACTTCGCCGACAACGGCATCAAGCTGTTCGGCCCCGACGGCTACAAGCTGTCGGACGAGCAGGAGCTGAAGATCGAGGCCCTGATGGACGAGGGCCTGCAGGAAGGCCTGGCGCCGCCGCGAGGCCTTGGCCGGGTCAAGCGCATCGACGACGCCCAGGCCCGCTATGTCGAGATCGTCAAGGCCACGTTCCCGCGCCACCTGTCGCTGTCGGGCCTGAGGGTGGTGATCGACTGCGCCCACGGCGCGGCCTATCGCGTCGCGCCCACGGCGCTGTACGAGCTGGGCGCCGAGGTGATCGAGGTCGGGGTCTCGCCCGACGGGACCAACATCAACGCCGAGTGCGGCTCGACCCACCCCGAAGCCATGGCCAAGATGGTGCGCGAGTATCGCGCCGACATCGGCGTGGCCCTGGACGGCGACGCCGACCGGCTGGTGATCTGCGACGAGAAGGGCGTGGTGGTCGACGGTGACCAGATCATGGCCATCATCGCCCTGGCCCTGGCCAAGGCCGGCAAGCTGAAGTCGGGCGGCGTGGTCGCCACCGTGATGTCCAATCTCGGCCTCGAGCGGCTGATGACCGACAACGGCCTGAAGCTGGAGCGCACCAGCGTCGGCGACCGCTATGTGATGGCCCGCATGCGCGAGGGCGGCTTCAATATCGGCGGCGAGCAGTCGGGCCACGTGATCCTGTCGGACTTCTCGACCACCGGCGACGGACTGATCGCGGCCCTGCAGGTGATGGCGGTGCTGATCGAGAGCGGCCAACCGATGAGCGCCCTGGGCCGCCAGTTCGAGCCCGTGCCGCAGCTGCTGGAAAACGTCCGCTTCGCCGGCGGCAAGCCGCTGGAGCACAAGACCGTCAAGGAAGCCATCGCCGACGGCGAGGCCCAGCTGAACGGCGCGGGCCGCATCGTGGTCCGCCCGTCCGGCACCGAGCCGCTGATCCGCATCATGGCCGAGGGCGACGACCCGGCCCTGGTCAAGAAGGTGGTCAGGTCGATCGTCACGGCGGTGAAGGCGGTCTGAGGCGTTCGACGCCGAGGTCGAAGGACCGGGATCACGCGCGGCGTTCAGTGCTCGGAAAGCGCCCCCAGGCGGCACAACGCCCCGAGGGTTGAACCCTCGGGGCGCGCGCAGGGCCTGAGCTGGCGGGCGGCGTCAGGCCGCCGTCTTCCAGTTCGGCTCCAGCACCACGTGCGGCGGGCAGGGCGCGATGTCGCCGTGCGGCAGGCCGCGCAGTTCGTTGGCGAAGCCGTGGTTGACGTCGCGGTGGTGAGCCTCGTCGGCCCGCACCACCTCGACCACGTCGCGCAGGGTGGCGCCGGCGGGCAGGTTCCAGTAGTCGAGCGCGATTTGCGGGGCGGCGACGTTAGGGCTGCGGCCCTCGTCGATCTCGGCCAGGTAGTGGGTGTAGCTGATCACCGCCTCCTCCTCGAAATAGCCGACCACCCGGTGGGCGGTCCTGGAGCTGACCAGGTAGAGGCCGAAGAAGAACAGGTAGAACACCCACTGGGCGGCCACGACCACGAAGCGTTCGAACATCGTCGGCCTGGCCACCTGGATGAAGGTCATCAGGTGCATCCGCTCGTTCTCGGCCTCGTCCATCAGGGTCTTGATCCAGCCCCGGTCGTCCTCCATCCGGCGCAGGCACTTCAGGTGGTTCAGCGTCGCGCCGACCATGCCGGGCACGGCGGCGACGGTCTCCAGGACCACGGCCCGGTGGCCGTAGCGCTTGGCGAAGAAGGTGTCGGCGAAGAAGCGCAGCAGCTTGACGAAGCCGTAGGCGACGCGGTCCGAGGCGCCGGCGGGCTGGTGGTGGACGGTCAGGTCGACGGCTGGGCTGGTCATGATGGTTTCCCCGAAAGGGCCGGTCCGCCTCGGGCCGGTCATGACGCCTTGGTACGCCCCGCGAAGGTCGGGCGAAATTCGGGAGCGCCCCCTAACGGACGCTCCCTAAGGACGGCTACGTATTCCTGTTGGCCGTCTAGTTGGGCCACTGGGTGTTGCCGCACCATTCCCGCTCGACGGTCGCATACTGGGTCTGCTGGCCGGCCAAGGTGTAATTGCCGTTGCAGGTC
This sequence comes from Caulobacter sp. BK020, assembly GCF_004342605.1. GTDB lineage: Bacteria > Pseudomonadota > Alphaproteobacteria > Caulobacterales > Caulobacteraceae > Caulobacter. The sequence continues at coordinate 444,642 of NZ_SLZL01000001.1, read as the reverse complement.
AGGACCGACGAGCCGACCTCGTCGGTCTTCGCCTCGTCGGAATAGTAGTAAGTCACCACTGAATAGGCCGGCAGGGCCAGGGCGACGCCCGCCGCCACGCTCGACGCGAGGAGGACGCCGGCCAGAATTTTGATTTTCGTCGCCATTTTGAGCGCCATGACCATTTCGCCTTTCACTGAGGGACGCGAGATGCGACCCATGGTTGCGACTCCGATGGTGAAGGCAACGCTCGCGCCACGCAAGCGATGATAGTAATTTGAATAGTGCCGATTTAAGATTGATCAATCCCCGTCCACCCCCTCGACCACGGCGCGCAGATAGTCGACGTGGCGGCGGAAGGCCTTGCGGCCGACCGGGGTCAGGGCGACGCGGGTGCGGGGCTTCTTGCCGACGAAGTCCTTGGCGATCTCGACATAGCCGGCCTTCTCCAGGGTGGTCAGGTGGCTGCCCAGATTGCCGTCGGTGGCCTGGGTGACGGCCTTGAGGCGCGAGAACTCCACCGGCTCGGCGTCGCGCTCGGCGTGCAGCGCGGCCATGATCTTCAGCCGCAGCGGCTGGTGGATCAGTTCGTCCAGCTGCGCCACGCTCACGCCCTCCGCAGCCACAGGCCGCCGACGAACAGCCCGCCGCCGCCGACCGCCGCCATCCAGAAGGCCAGCCACGGCTGGAAGAAGAACCAGCCCACCAGGCTGGCGGCGGACACCGCCGCGCCGATCCACAGGTAGCGGGGCGCGAAGGCGACGCCGACCCCGGCATAGACCAGGCCCGTGACCAGGCCCGGAAAGACGATGGCGGGCTCGACCGAGGTCGGCCGGAACACGGCGTAGGTCGCCGCCACGAAGGCCAGGATCGCGAAGGCGCCGGCCGCGGTCTTCCAGCCGTTCGCGGCCCTGGCCCCCGCCGCGACCTCTCGCTTGCCCCGTCGGCTCAGGAGGATTGTCGCCGCGACGCCGATCGCGTCCAGCACCAGCCAACTGACGCCCCACCGATCGGGCGCCAGCAGGCCCATGGCGCAATAGCCCAGCGCCCAGACCGCGCCCCAGGCCATCAGGATCGGTCCGCCGATCTGATAGCCCTTCAGCAGACGGCCGCGGCCGGCCGTGCTCTCGATATCGGCCAGCGCGGACGCCGCCTCGCTCTTGGAAATGCCCATCGCACCCTCCGTTGAAGTTCGCGCTCAGAGCGCTCTGTTATGCAGAGTTACCATGATTGCGAACTCTGTCAAGCAGAGTATTCTGCAGACGCTGTCGTGCCCGGAGGCCGGGGCGCTCCCGGGCGGCTTTCTAGGTAAAGACCTCGACCCGATCCTCGGCCGGCCGATAGGGGCGCCCGAACAGCGCCCAGCTCATCTTGCGCCAGTGGGGCAGGGTGCAGGCGAGATAAACGCCAAACGGGGCCCACATCAGGAGAAGGCCAAGGACGGAGGTGGAACCCACGTCGAAGTTTCCGGTCAAGGCCCGGCCGATGACACTCCACGCGATCGTCGCGACTTGCAGCACGATCGGCCAGCGGCTGAGACGGACCAGTGCGACGGCGTGATAGATTACGAAGACGAGCGTCACGACGAGCAGCGCCACGACCGCTCCGCCGCCGGTCGACCATGCGTTCATCGTCCAACGAAGGGCCGGCGCCAGGGCGCCGAGCGACCAGATCGCGGCGATGATCCAGATCGACAGCGGCGTGCGATGCGCGCGCCTCTTCATCGACTACCCGACCTTCGGCGCCTTGAGCCGCCGCTTGTTGACGTGGGCCGCGGGGGCCGGGGCCTCGATCTCCTCGGGGAACTCGCCCTTGAAGTAGAAGCGCTGCCAAGCCTCCTTCATCGCCTCCGGCTCGCGCTTGAAGATCCGGGCGTTGAACTCGCCGCGCTTGGCGGCCCAGGCGTCGTACTGGCCGCGCAGGTCGGGGTTGGAGTTCATCGACCGGATCACCGGCTGCACCTGCTCCAGCGGCTTGTCCTGGATCATCATGAAGAAGCAGAACGGCTCGCCCTTCTCGAAGCGCACCGTGCCCGGGCGGGTGAAGATCCAGTTCATCGTGAAGGGGAACGGCAGCCAGTCGGTCTCGACCAGCCCCGCCAGCGGCTGGACGCCGTCCTTGACATGGTTGGGCGGGCCCATGGTCCAGATCGACCAGCCGGGCGGGGTGCGGAACAGGTAGCCGGTGTGGAAGGTGATGGTGCCGCGCGAGAAGTGCGACTTGACGAAGTCGTCGAAGCCCGGATGCGGGTGGTCGGCGCGGAAGGTGATGCAGTTCTGGTGCGCCCCGCCGTCCCAGGTCGCCGTGAAGCCGACCGGGCACAGGATCTCCCAGCCGGTGGTGTTGGCCATGGTCAGGGGCAGGCAGCGATAGGGATGGCGGTCGGCGAAATGGTCCATCCAGGCCCGTTGCGGTCGGCCCGGCACGATCTCCGGCGGGCGGGCCTCGGTGGGGTAGCACTCCAGTTCCATGCCGGCTCTCTTCTTCCCTGGCTGTCTTGCGTCTGGTCTAGCGGGCGGGGGCTCGGCTAGGAAGTCCCTCATGACCACCTCGATGAAGAGCCGGGCCGACCTGTTCGCCTTTCTCGACGCCCACGGCGTCGCCCATTCCACCCTCGACCATCCGCCGGTGTTCCGCGTGGAGGAGGGGCTGGAGATCAAGGCGGCCCTGCCCGGGGGCCACACCAAGAACCTGTTCCTCAAGGACGCCAAGGGCCAGCTGTGGCTGATCTCGGCCCTGGGCGAGACGGCGATCGACCTCAAGCGCCTGCACACGGTGATCGGCTCGGCCCGGCTGTCGTTCGGCAGCGCGGAGCTGATGCAGGAGACCCTGGGCGTCACGCCGGGCTCGGTCACCGCCTTCGGCCTGATCAACGATGTCGAGCGTCGCGTGCGCTTCGTGCTCGACGCGGCCCTGGCCAAGGCCGATCCGGTCAACTTCCACCCATTGGCCAACGACGCCACCACGGCGGTTTCGCAGAACGGCTTGCGCCGGTTCCTGGCGGCGCTGGGGATCACGCCGATGATCGTCGATTTCGCGGCGATGACGGTGGTTCATTAAGCCGATCGACCGATTGCGAACCGCGCCCCGAGGGACCATCTTGGCCGCCGAGAGGGGACGCCCGCGTCCCGCCCCCGCCGATCCATTCGGCGCCCCGTGCGTTCAAGACCCGCGTATTAGAGAGACCCCATGGCCCTGATCGGCGACACCCCCGCTCCCATCCAAGCCGGCGCTCCCAATGGGCAAGGGGGCGCCAAGAGTCCGCACATCAAGGACGGCACGGACGCCAGCTTCATGGCCGACGTGATCGAGGCGTCGAAGACCCAGCCGGTGATCGTCGACTTCTGGGCCACTTGGTGCGGTCCGTGCCGCCAGCTGACCCCGGCCCTGGAAAAGGCGGTCAACGCGGCCGGCGGGGCGGTCAAGCTGGTCAAGATCGACGTCGACAAGAACCCCGGCTATTCGGGCCAGCTGCGCGTGCAGTCGATCCCCACCGTCTACGCCTTCGTCAACGGCCAGCCGGTCGACGGCTTCCAGGGCGCCCTGCCCGAGAGCCAGGTCAAGGCGTTCATCGACCGCCTGGCCGGGCCGCCGGCCGAGAGCGACGTCGACGCCCTGCTGGCTATGGCCAAGGAGTCGCTGGATCTCGGCGACCTGGGCGGCGCGGCCCAGGCCTTCGCCCAGGTTCTGCAGAGGGATCCGGCCAACCTGAAGGCCATCGGCGGCCTGGCCCGCTGCTACCTGGCCGGCGGCGACCTGGAGGGCGCCCGCGAGGTGGCGGCCACGGCCCCGGCCGACGCCAAGGATCCGGACCTGGAAAGCGTCCGCGCCGCCCTGGCCCTGGCGCAGGACGCCCCGTCCGAGACCGCGCCGTTCGAAAGGCGCCTGGCCGCCGACGCCGACGACCACGAGGCCCGCTTCGAGCTGGCCAAGGCCCTGGCCGGCGCCGGCCGTCTCCAGGCCGCGTCCGACCATCTTCTGACCATCATCGAACGCGACCGTGCCTGGAACGACGAGGCGGCCCGCAAGCAGCTGCTGACCGTCTTCGAGGCCGCCGGCTACGCGTCGGAAGTGGCCAAGGCCGGCCGCAAGCGGCTGTCATCGATCCTGTTCAGTTAGGCCGGGTTGGTCGGATAAGGGAGCGTCGCATGCCAGGATCCTATCGAAGGGCGGACGACCTGCCGCTGGTGATCCCGGTGTTCCCGCTGGACGGCGCCCTGTTGTTGCCGGGCGGCCAGCTGCCGCTGAACATCTTCGAGCCGCGCTATCTGAACATGTTCGACGACGCGATGTCGGGCGAGCGGATCATCGGCATGGTCCAGACCCGTCCGGGCGGCGACGCCGAGCGGCCGAACCTGGCGCCCGTCGGCTGCGCTGGCCGGGTGACCAGCTTCGCCGAGACCAGCGACGGCCGCTATCTGGTCACCCTGACCGGGGTGTGCCGGTTCCGCCTGGGTGAGGAGCTGCCGGCCCGCGGGCCCTACCGCCAGGTGCGCGCCGATTTCGCGGCGTTCGAGGACGATCTGCGGGAAGGGGCGCCCGACAGCGGCGCGAGCAGCGACCCTTCGTCCCTGCTGGACGCCCTGCGCCGCTATCTCGACCATCGCGGCCTGGCCATCGACTGGAGCAGCGCCGAGGCCGCGCCGTCCGACGCCCTGATCAACAGCCTGGCCATGGCCCTCCCGTTCGAGCCGGTCGAGAAGCAGGCCCTGCTGGAGGCCCCGACCCTGGCCGACCGCCGCGAGACCCTGGTGGCCCTGCTGGAGATCGACGCGGCGGCCGGCGACGACGAAGACCCGACGATGCTGCAGTAGCGCCGTGCGTCCTTCGAGGCTCGGCTGCGCCTCGCACCTCAGGATGAGGATCGTGGATTGGTGACGAACTCCTCATCCTGAGGCGCCCGCGCCCGCGGGCCTCGAAGGACGCACGGCGCCGCCGTTTCCTTCCTCGCGAAAACCCCTTAGAACGCCCCGATGACCAGCCAGCCGCCGCCCCCGCCCGCCGATCTCGACCCGCGCCTCCTGGAGGTGCTGGTCTGCCCCGTCAGCCGCGCGCCATTGTTCTACGACCGCGCCCGGGGCGAGCTGATCAGCAACGCGGCCAAGCTGGCCTATCCGATCCGCGACGGCGTGCCGATTATGCTGCCCGAGGAAGCCCGCAGTCTGGAGGATTAGACAGTCCTCCGCCGCCCTGGCGCTGGTCTCATCCTCTTCCAGCCACCCTTTCAGCCGTCATTCCGGGCCTTGTGCCCGGGACCCCTTTGTCGCAGCAGGTGCGGATGTGTGGCGCGCCGGCGCGCCAAGGCGCTTCACCGTTAGCTGAAACAGAGGTTCCGGGCACAAGGCCCGGAATGACGGACATTCTGGGGGCCGAGCTAGGAGAGGCGACCCTAGAGCGCCAGGCCCCGCAGCAGCCGGGGCAGGTCGCCCACCCCGCCGCCGGCCTCGTGCATGAAGAACCGCCGGGCCGGGGCGATACGGTTCACCGCCGCCATGCCCGCGCCGCGCGCCAGGCGCAGCAGCGGGTTGTCGTTGGAAAACAGGCGCACGAAACCATCGAAGGCCAGGGCGTTGGACACATTGTCGAACCGCCGCCAGCGGGCGTAGCGTTCCAGCGTGGCCTCGGCGCCGATGTCCTCGCCGTGGCGCAGGGCCTGCGCCACCACCTCGGCCAGGGCCGCGGCGTCCTTCAGGCCCAGGTTCAGGCCCTGGCCGGCGATCGGGTGCACGCCGTGGGCGGCGTCGCCGATCAGCGCCAGGCGCGGGGCGACCAGCCGCTCGGCCAGCGACAGCGACAGCGGATAGACGAAGGTCGGGCCGGCCATCTCGACCGTGCCCAGGAACTCGCCGAACCGTCGCATCAGGTGGGCGTGGAACGCTTCGGGCGAGGCGTCGCGCAAGGCTTCGGCCCGGTCGGTGCTCTCGGTCCAGACAAGGCTGGCGCGATTGTCCGTGAGCGGAAGAATGGCGAACGGGCCGCTGGGCAGGAAATATTCGTGAGCCACGCCCTGGTGCGGATGCTGCATCCGCACGGTGGCCACCACCCCGCTCTGGCCGTAGCTCCAGCCGATGTCGCCGATGCCGGCGGCCTTGCGCAGCACGCCGTTGCGCCCCTCGGCGCTGACCACCAGCGGGGCGCTGAGGGTCCGGCCGTCGGTCAGGGTCAGGGCGGCGCGGGCGGGGGTGACCTCCAGGGTCCTGGCGGCGGCCGGGGCCAGCACGGTGATCCCCTTGTCGACCACGGTCCGGGCCAGGGCGGCGCGGATCTGGCGGTTCTCGATCAGGTAGCCCAGCGGCTCGCCCTCGGAGCGGTCGGCGATCTCGCCGCTATCGAACCGCAGGAAGAACGGCGAGGGTCCGCGCGAGGCCGCGCCCGGCGTCTTGCCGTCGGTGACCAGGATCTGCTCGATCCGCTGGGCGTGCGGCGCCAGCGCCTCGCCGGCCCCGATGGCCCGCCACTGGCGGAACGACGAATAGGCGATGGCCGACGAGCGGCCGTCGAAGGTCGCCGCCAGCTGGGCGTCGAACGGCTGGGGATCGACCAGCAGGGCCTTGACCCCGGCCGAGGCCAGGGCGAGCGCCAGGGTGGTCCCGGCCATGCCGGCCCCGGCGATGATGACGTCGGCGTCGTGGTCGCGCATGGGCGGATATGGCGCGCGACGGGTGGTGGTGTCCAGAGGCGGCGTCGTGGCCGTTGGTGTTGGCTTGCGACGGTCAGATCGTCTGGCCGAGGGTCACCAAACGATGTCCGCGGCGCTCAGTGTCGCCCCAGTAAACTCGATGAGCATCTCGTTCACGCCATTGCCGCCCTGATCGACAAACAGAAAGGTCGCGCCGTCCGCATAGGCGAAGCCAAAGGCGTCGCTGGTCGAAGCGTGGATCGCGGTCAGGTCGACCTTGTCCACGCCCGCCTGGAAGTCATGAACGATGTCCGCGGCCGAGAGCGTCGATTGGGAGGCGGCCAGATACTTGAAGGCATCCGCGCCCGCCCCGCCGTAGAGGGCGTCCGCCCCGCCGCCGCCGATGATCACGTCGTCGCCGCTGCCGCCCACGATGCTCTCGGCCAGCGTCCCGCCCGTAAGGACGTTCACGCCATCGTCGCCGACGATATAGGCGCCGCTGGTCAGGCCAATGATGTCGCTGGCGTTGAGGTCCTGGGTCGAGGCGATCTGGAAGGTCTGCGAGCCGGAAATTCCCGAGATGAAAGAGCCGCCGTTGTAACGGATAATGCTAACATTGCTGGGCGCTAGAGCGGAGAGATCCAGCGCGTCCACGCCGGTCTGGAAGTCGTGCAGGATGTCCAGGCTGGACGGCCTCGAATCATCGACGCCGCCATAGACGAAGACGTCGGCCCCGGCGCCGCCGAACAGGGCGTCTCCGGAACCGCCGCCTCGAATCACGTCCACGCTCGCCCCGCCGATGACGGTGTCGCCGTTGGAGGACCCGATCAGCACCCCGCCAGCGTCTCCACCGACGATGTAGATCCCGCCGGACAGGCCGAGCAGATCGGACCCGTTGATGGTCTGGGTAGAGGCGATCTGGAAGCTTTCGGCCCCGGATCGGCCGAACACGAACGTCCCGCCGTCGTGGTTGACGATGCTGACATTGCTGGCGTTCAGGCCGCCCAGGTCCAGCTTGTCGGTCCCGGCCTTGAAGCCATGAATGATGTCATAGGCGGCGGCATTGGAATCCGAGGCGGCGGTGTAGGTGAAGTAGGTGGTCCCGGTTCCGGAGAACAGGGCGTCCGCGCCTCCGCCGCCGACGATTGTGTTGAATCCGACACCACCGACCAGGGTCTGGCCCATCGTGTCGCCGACGATGTAGAAACTGGTGTTGAGGCCCGTCCTGATGTCCGTGGCCTGCACGTTCCCCGCGACGGCGATTGTCATCGGGCTGAGACGCGTCTCCGACGCGTCCGGCACGAAGAGATAGGTCGCGCTCCCGCTATGGATCAGGCTAATGGAGAACGCGCCGATCGCCGAGAGGTCGATGACGTCCACGCCCTGTTCGAAATCGGCGATGATGTCGTAGTCGGACGACAGGGAGTCGCTCGTGTGGCGATACAGGAAGGTGTCGGCCCCCGCGCCGCCCGTCAGGTTGTCGCTGCCGGCGGCGCCGATGATCACATCGTCTCCGGTCTCGCCGACCAGTCGGTCATAGGCCGCCGTGCCGATCAAGCTCTGGTCGCCGTCAGCTGTGATCAGGGTAAAGCCGGTCGCGTCGCCATTGGCCCAGACGTCGGTTTCCAGCACCGCGCCCTGGACTTCGATTCGCATGTCGCCCTCGTCGGTCGTGGCCTCGACGAGGCCCGAGCCGTCACCGTTCTGCGTGATCGTGACGTGGCTGACGGCCAGCGAAGACAGGTCGATGACATCGGCGCCGGTCTGGAAGTCGGTGATCTGGTCGGTGGAGCCAGGCGTCGATTCCGTCACCCGCAGATAGGCGAAGATGTCCTTGCCGCCGCCGCCAGTCAGGACGTCGAGGGCCTCGCCACCCAGGATCACGTCGTCGCCGCTGGTCCCCACCAGCGTGTCCGGGAGCGACGTGCCCTGCACACCGGCCTTAACCGTCCCCGCGGCGGCGATCACGTCGGTAGTCAGTATGGAGCCGGCGATATGGATCGCGCTGGCCACGCCTCCGGAGTCGTAGGCATAGACTAGGGACTGGTCGCCGTTGGTGACGACCTGAACGCTGACGGGCTGGGCCCTGGTGAAGTCCAGGCTGTCGATCCCGCTCTCGAAATCGGTGATCTGGTCGCGTGCGGCGAGGGTGGAGTCGTTGTGACTGAAGGCGACGGTGCTCAGGCCGTAATAGGCGAAGGTGTCCGCCCCGGTTGCACCGGCCAGGGTGTCGGCGCCCGAACCGCCCACCAGGACATCGTCTCCTGCGCCGCCGATCAGCACGTCGGCGCCTTCGAAGCCTTGGAGATGGTTGCCGCCGGCCGAGGCCGTCAGCCTATCGTCGCCCGTGCCACCGATGGTCCAGATCGGCCCGGGATCGAAGCCGCCGAAATTGGCCGCGGTCAGGGTCTGGGCGTTGACGCCCTTGAGCAGCAGGTAGGGTGTCGAGCCCTGGAAGTCGGCGTTGAACTGAAGGCGGAAAACCGCGGTGTCGTCTCCCACTTGGGCCAGAGCATAAGGATTGGCGCCGCCGGCAGCGAAGATATTTCCGCCGCCGGTCAGGATGATGCTGTCATGCTCGGGGCCCGTCACCGTGAAGTCGGTCACGTCGACCGTCGCCGGAACCGTGGAGAGTCCGAGGGAAACGCCGCCGTTGGGGATGCTGATTGTGTCGGCGCCCGCGCCGGTGATCACCGATAGGCGCGTCGCCGGACCGGTGTTGTAGCGGATGAAGAGTTCGATCGTGTCGGCGCCGGCCCCGGCGTCGATCACGCCGTACAGTTCGGCCCCCGCCTTGATCGTATCGTCGCCGTCGCCGCCCGTGACGTTGATCGCGCCCCGGCCCAGGGACAGCGTGCCGTGACGGATCGTGAAGATGTCGTTGCCGGCTCCCCCGTCCAGCCGATCGCCCGCGCCGCCGGACAGGACATCATCGCCATTGTCGCCGTAGAGCTGGTTGCCGCCCGCGTCCCCTTCATAGGAGAAGCCCAGCCTGGTTCCGGCGAAATCGTTAGACCCGCTGTCCAGGACGTCATCGCCATCGCCGCCGTGGAGGATATCGACGCCAAGATGACCGTTTAGCGTGTCGTCGCCGTCGCCGCCGCTGAGAATGTCGTCACCGGAGGTCCCCGAAATCGTCACCATGCGCGTGCCCTACTCGACTGAATGTATGAAGATCAGGAAACCGCGCACGGTCGGCAATCCCAGGTTTTATTGCAAAGAAGCTATTCGAAGGCCGCTCAACGTCAAGCAAGCAAACGACTAGGGCCGGGAAGGTCATCAGCCGAGCGAGAAACCAGCTTTTATAAATGTATGCCGCCGCCGCCGGCCCCCCACTCGACACCTGCGCCGCCAGGGCCACCCTCCCACGAGGGCCAAACCGTACGTGCCAAAGACCCCTCAGTCGGCCTTTTGACAGCTTCCCCAGAAGCGAGCAGCTGCGCGTCGGCCGCCCGCGGGAGCGGAGCGCGGATCTAGGGCAGCGGCCGGGACTTTCGGTTCTCGTCGATGGCGACGAAGGTGAACACGCCCTGGGTCACCTTGTGGGCCTGCTCGCCGTCGCGGCGGCGGCGCCAGGCTTCGACCTCGACCTTCAGCGAGGTGCGGCCCACGTGCACGACCTTGGCGAACAGGCTCACCTCGTCGCCGACGAACACCGGGCTGAGGAAGGTCATGCCGTCGACGGCGATGGTGGCGCAGCGGCCGGCCGCGCGGTGAAAGGCGATCGAGGCCGCCGCCAGGTCCATCTGCGACAGCAGCCAGCCGCCGAAGATGTCGCCTTCCGGATTGGTGTCGGACGGCATGGCGATGGCTCGCAGCACCGGCGCTTCGTGCGGCCACTCGGCGGCCTCCCAGGCCTTGGCCAGGGATTCGGCGCGCCGGGCCGTCGGAACGATGTCGCTCATCGAAGCGCCGACGACCTAGTGGCCGCCCGACCCTTCGTAGACGCCGGGGGCCAGCTGCTCATCCTCGTCGTGGCCGGCGGCGGTGGAGGCCACGAAGCGGCGGTCGCAATAGGAGCAATCGACGAAGCCGGCCGCGCCCATCTCCAGCCAGACGCGGGGATGGCCCAGGGCGCCGCCGACGCCGTCGCAGGCGATGCGGTGCGAACGGACCATGACGGTTTCTGGGGCGGGGCCGGCGCCGACCTCGACAACGGTCGGCTCCATGGCGGTGGGAGCGGTGGACTTGGCCTTGCGCGCCATGTTCGTGAAACCCTTGAAAATCAGACGCGGCCTTGGCGTGGCGGCGATGCAGGCATACCTATGCGACCCGTCTGGCCGTCGTCAATTGAAGGCGCGCCCCTTCGTTTCCCAATACCGCTGCAAAGCGGCGCATCTGGACGCTCCATGGACCTGCCCGCCTACGCGATCGAAGCCGAAGGCCTGTTCAAGACCTATCCCGCCACCAAGACCGCGCCCGAGAAGCGCGCCTTGAACGGCATCGACCTGAAGGTGCCGCGCGGCTCGATCTTCGGCCTGCTGGGGCCGAACGGCGCGGGCAAGTCGACCTTCATCAACATCCTGGCCGGCCTGACCCGCAAGAGCTCGGGCAAGGTGCGGATCTGGGGCCGCGACATCGACGAGCGCCCCCGCGACGCCCGCGCCGCCATCGGCGTGGTGCCGCAGGAACTGGCCGCCGACGTGTTCTTCACCCCGCGCGAGTCGCTGGAGGTGCAGGCCGGCTTCTACGGCGTGCCCAAGGCCGAGCGCCGCACCGACGAGCTGCTCAACGCCCTGGGCCTGGGCGACAAGGCCAACGCCTATGTCCGCCAGCTGTCGGGCGGCATGAAGCGCCGGCTGATGGTGGCCAAGGCCATGGTCCACCAGCCGCCGGTGCTGATCCTCGACGAGCCCACCGCCGGGGTCGATGTCGAGCTGCGCCGCCAGCTTTGGCAATACGTCACGGGCCTCAACCAGCTGGGCGTGACCATCGTGCTGACCACCCACTACCTGGAGGAGGCCCAGGAGCTGTGCGACCAGATCGCCATCGTCAACCGCGGCGAGGTGGTGGTCTGCGAGCCGACCGCGACCCTGCTGCGCCGCATGGACAGCCGCAACGTGGTGGTCACGCCGGAGGAGCCGGTGACGGTCGCGCCGCTGCTGCCGGGCTTCGAGACCAGGCTGCGCGGGGCCGGGGCGTTCTCGGTCTCCTACCGCACCGGCCAGTCCAGCGTCGAGCAGGTGCTGGCGGCGGTCCGCGCCGAGGGCCTGAAGATCAAGGACATCGCCACCGAGGATCCCGACCTGGAGGACGTCTTCGTGTCCCTGACCTATGGCGATCCGAACGCCAAAGATCCGCTGAAGACGTGAGGGCGTCCTAAGGCAGCGCCTTGACGAACGCCCTGACGACGGTGGCCGAGTTCTCGGCCGCGAACCTCAGGAACACCGGGAACTGGTTGCCGGCCGGGTCGCCGCCGGCCAGGTCCGACAGGCTGCGGAAGACGATGAACGGCGTGCGGTTGACATAGGCCACCTGGGCGACGGCGGCGCTCTCCATGTCCAGCACCCGGGCCCCGAACACGTCGTGGGCGTACTGCCGGAAGGCGGCGTTGTCGACGAACACCGGGCCCGAGCCGCCCACCCCGCCGACCACCACCTTGGGCGGCTTGGCCAGGCACTGGTCGGCCGCGCAGCGCTTGAGGGTCAGGCCCGAGACGCTGCGGCGGGCCAGGTCCAGCAGGGCCGGGTCGACCGGGAAGTCCTTCAGGTCTTCCGGCTTGGCCGGATCGCGGGTCACCGTCACGGCGCGCGGATACATCATGCCGAAATTGCTCCGGCCGTCGGTCAGGCCCGGAGTCGGGGCGAAGCCGCCGGGAACCTCCCGGGCATAGGCCATCTCGGACGACTGCACCCAGCGCTCCGGCGCGACCACGTCGCCGACCTCCAGCGCGGGGTCGGCGCCGCCGGCCACGCCCGAGAACACGATCCGCTCGATCCGGAAGCGGTCCAGGGCGCTCTGGGTGGTCATGGCGGCGTTGACCATGCTGATCCCGCTGAGGAACAGCACTACCGGCTTGCCCTCCAGCGTGCCAGTGACGAACCGCGCGCCGGCGGCGGTGTAGACGTGCTTGTCGCCGGTCGCCGCCTCCAGCGCCGCCAGCTCCGGTGGAAAGGCGCTGATCACCGCCGTGCGCGGCGTGGGATCCAGGAGGTCGGCGGCCTGGACGGGGCGGGGGGCGGAGAACGGAGCGCTGGCCAGGATCAGCAGCGTCAGGAGCAGGCGCATGGGCGGCTTTCGGCAAGGGAGTGATTCGCCGGCACCCTAGCCGCGGTCCCGGCCAGGAGGCGAGGTCTCCATCGCCGTCAGCGACCGGATTGGGCGCCGACGCCTCGTCGGCGCGCAGCGGGGGGCGTCGCCGCGTCTTGCGGCGATCGGCGATTGCGTCGCGGGCCGCATCGGTGGAGGTTCGGCGCCGGATTGGGTGGGGCCTGCATGCGCGCTTTGTGGTTTCGGATCGTCCTGGCGCTGAGTGTCGCCCTCGGCCTTGGCCTGGCCGGCGCCCAGGCGGCGGCCCGCCTGCCGGTCAAGGTGGTGGTGGTCACCACCTTCGAGATCGGGGCCGACACCGGCGACATGGCCGGCGAGTTCCAGCCCTGGGTGGAGGGCTGGCCGCTGAAGCACGAGATCGTCATCCCCGGCGTCCGTCACGTGGCCCGCTATTCCGACGACGGGGTGCTGGCGATCGTCAGCGACATGCGGGGCCGGGCCCGCGAGAGCGTGGCGGCCCTGATCCTGTCGGACCAGTTCGACCTGTCCAAGGCCTATTGGATCGTCAGCGGCATCGCCGGGGTCGATCCCGCCGTCGCCTCGGTCGGCAGCGCCGCCTGGGCCAGCCATGTGGTCGACGCCGACCCGATCTACGAGCTCGACGAGCGCGACATGCCGGCCGACTGGCCCTACGGCCTCTATGCCAACGATACCGAGCGCCCGAACGTCAAGGGCAAGGCCGAGGGTTCCAGCGCCATGGTCTGGACGCTGGACAAGGGCCTGGTCGACTGGGCTTACGGCCTGACCCGTGACGTCAGACTGCCGGACTCTCCGGGCCTGCAGGCCCTGCGGGCGCCGTATGAGGGCGACCCCCAAGGCCAGCGGCCGCCGTTCGTGCTGCGGGGCGACGCCCTGGGCACGGTGCGTTTCTGGCACGGCGCCCATCGCACTCGATGGGCGGAGGACTGGGTCAAGCTCTGGACCGACGGCGCCGGAACCTTCACCATGACCGACTGCGAAGACCAGGGGATCCTTGACGTGCTCGACGCCCATGCCACGTCCGGAAAGATCGACCGCCGTCGGGTCTTGGTGCTGCGCACCGCCAGCAACTATTCCCGGGGGCCGCTGGGCCAGACCAGCCTGCCGCACGTCTTCCACGGCGAAGGCCTGAAGGCCGGGTTCGACGCCACCTTCAAGGTCGGCGGCGTCGTGGTCCGCGAGCTGGTCGCTCACTGGGACCGCTACGCGACCGAGATTCCCAACACCCCGGCCGGCCGGAGCCGCTAAGCCATGCTCGAACGCCTCTTCGGCCTCAAGGCCCATGGAACCGACGTCCGCACCGAGCTGCTGGCCGGCGTCACCACGTTCATGACCATGGCCTATATCGTGGTGGTCAACCCGACGATCCTGGGCGAGACCGGCATGCCGGTGGCGGCGGTGGCGGCCGCCACCTGCCTGGCCGCCGGCTTCGGCTCGATCCTGATGGGGCTGGTCGCCAACTATCCGCTGGCCCTGGCCCCCGGCATGGGGCTGAACGCCTATTTCACCTACACCGTCGTCAAAGGCATGGGCGTGCCGTGGGAGACGGCCCTGGGCTGCGTCTTCCTGTCGGGCGTCGCCTTCCTGATCCTGACCTTGGTCGGCGTGCGCCAGATGATCGTCGCGGCCATCCCCAAGCCGCTGTTCTCGGCGGTCGCGGCCGGGGTCGGACTGTTCATCGCCTTTATCGGCCTGAAGGAGGCCGGCATCATCGTCGCCAGTCCCGCCACCACCGTGGCGTTGGGCGACCTGACCACCCCGACGGCGGCCGTGGCGATCCTGGGCCTGGTCCTGATCGCCGTCTTGCAGGCCTGGCGGGTCAAGGGGGCGATCCTGATCGGCATCCTGCTGGCCGGCGCCGCCGGCTGGGCCCTGGGCCTGGCCAAGATCGCGCCGGGGACCTCCAGTCTCTCGGACCTGACGGCCACCGCCTTCAAGCTCGACGTAACCGGCGCGTTCCACCTGAAGGGCGGCCCCAATGGCGCGGGATGGGCCCTGGCCATGCTCGAGATCGTCTTCGTCTTCCTGTTCGTCGACCTGTTCGACAATGTCGGCACCCTGGTGGCGGTGACCAAGAAGGCCGGCCTGCAGGCGCCCGACGGCTCGATCCCGCGCCTGAACCGCATCCTGCTGGCCGATTCGGCGGCGACCATGGTCGGCGCCGTGGCCGGGACCTCGACCGTGACCAGCTATATCGAAAGCGCGGCGGGGGTGACGGCCGGCGGCCGCACCGGCCTGACCGCGGTGGTCGTCGGCCTGCTGTTCCTGGTCACCCTGTTCTTCGCGCCCCTGGTCCAGGCGATCCCCGCCGCCGCCACAGCCCCGGCCCTGATCCTGGTCGGGGCCCTGATGGTCGGTGCGCTGGTCGACGTCGACTGGGCCGATCCCACCGTGGCGATCCCGGCCTTCCTGACCCTGATCACCATCCCGTTGACCTTCTCGATCGCCAACGGCCTGGCCTTCGGCATCACCAGCTACGCGGTCCTGCGCCTGCTGACCGGCAAGATCGGCAAGGGCGACTGGCTGCTGCTGATCCTCGCGGCCCTGTTCGTGGTCCGCTTCGTCTATCTGGCGAAAGGCTGACGCCGCCCCGCAAAGACCCGTTTGCGCCGGCGCGGCCTTTCAGCTAAGACCGCGCTTCCGCAAGGCGGAAGCACCCGTAGCTCAGCTGGATAGAGCGTTGCCCTCCGAAGGCAAAGGTCACACGTTCGAATCGTGTCGGGTGCGCCATTTCCTCTATGTGAGACGCTTTGGCAACAGAAGCTTGGCCACTAGCGAGCGCTCGCCCGGTGTGTCCGAACTCCAAAGTTTCCAAGGGCTTGAGATAAGCTCAACTGCCGCTCTGACCGTCTCCGCAGGATCGGATTTTTTCTCGCTTCTTGGGCCCGCGCCTCACGCATTGCCGCGCGGCGTCGGCGCTCGCGCCCGGAAGGCGTCAAGGCGCGGTGCGGTCGCCCAGGCGCAGCACTTCGGAAATGCAGCGACGGTTTTCGACGCGGTCGATCTGAACCACGATATCAATCATCGATGTCACCAGCCCATAGGCGTTGGCGTAGTCGAGATTGTGCGCGCCCTGCAGGATCATGATCGCCAGCTGCCTCAGCGCGCCCTCGGCGCTGTCGGCGTGGATGGTGGTGATGGACCCCGGGTGCCCCGTATTGATCGCGCGCAAGAAGGTATAGGCCTCGGCGCCGCGGAGTTCCCCTAGCAGGATGCGGTCCGGCCGCATACGCAGGGCCGCCTCCAGCAGGTCGTTGGGGGTTACGTTCGCCTCGCCCTGTCCGCCGCGGGCGGCGATCAGCTGGACCCGGTTGGCGTGGCTCGGCTGCAGCTCCGCCGCGTCCTCGATGGTGATCAACCGTTCGGACGGCGGGATTTCGGCCAGCAGCGAATTGAGAAGGGTCGTCTTGCCGCTCGAGGTGCCGCCGGAAATGATGATGTTGCGCCTTTGCCGGACCGCCTCGGCGAGATAGGCCGCCAGTTCGCCGGTCGGGGCGGCAATGGCGTCGCGCCGCCGCGCCGGCTCCAGCACATAGGACGCCAGGGGCAGGGCCGCGGCGCGATGGCGGCGGATGGCGATGGCGAGATGGCGCTGTGTCGCCGGGGGCATGACGATCTGGATGCGGGCGCCGTCCGGCAGGCTGGCGCTGAGCAGCGGATGAGCCCGGCTCAGCCCCTGGTGGGAATGGACGGCGACCTGCCGGACGAGGCGCTGCAGGTACTCGCTGTCGAGCATGGGCATCGGCAGGCAGGCGATCTCGCCGCCCAGCCGCTCCCGCCAGATCTCGCCGGGCCGGTTGATATAGATGTCGGTCGTATCCGCGTCGACGAGCAGCGGCCGCAGCGGTTCGAGATAGTAGCTGAGATAGTCGCTGGGACCATCGGTCGTCGGCCGGGCGGTCATCGTCTTGGCAAGACCCCCGTGAAGTCCATGTCCCGGTTGACGAAGACCATGATCGGCGTGCCGGCCGCGACCGTGACCGTGGGCGCGTTCTTGCCTTGCGCCGCCCCGGCCTGGGCGATGCCGCCGGCGGTCTGGGCGGGAAGGCCCAGGATGACCGCGCCGTTGTCGCCGCGCGAGGCCACGGCCACGCCGATGGTCAGGGCCGACTGCAGAACGGCCGAGCCCATGCGCGCGAACAGGTGGTTGTCGACCTTGCCCGCGACGCCGGCGCCGCCTTGCAGATCCGCTCCCGGCGCCACCAGCTTGATGGCGACGCCGTCGGGCCGGACGAGGCGCGTCCACAGGATCGTGACGCGGCTCTGGTTCGGCTGGGCGTTGGGACGGATTTCACCGACCAGGTGGCTGCCGCGCGGGATCAGGACTCGCGTTCCGTCGAACCCGCGCGTATCGCCTGTCGTAATGGCGCGCACGGCCCCGCCCACGCTGGAATCGACGGGAGTCTCGATCGCCGCCGGAATGAGCGCGCCCTGGGGCACCAGCATGGCGCGATTGCGCATGACGACGGCGCGGGCCGGCAGATCGTCCGCCGGCGGCGCCCCCTCGGCCGGCGCCGAGGCCGGGGGGAGGTCGATCGTCATGACCGGCTCGGACAGCCGTGGTTCGGGACCGGCCGCCATGGGCGGCGGCATCGGCTGGCTGACGTACTGAACGATCGGCGGCGGCGGTGGACCTTGGATGTAGCGCACTTCGGGGGGCGGTGGGGACGTCGGGGGGGGCGGCGGCGGCGGTGGTGGAATGTCCAGCGGCGCGATGCTTGGCGGAAGGGCCGTGGCGGGTGCGGCGCGCGTTTTGGCGGGCTTGGGCGCACCAAGATGCGCCTGGGCCAGCCAGATCACGCCCCCGCCCGCCAGGCAAAGGGCGATGGCGACGACAACCGGTGAAGGCCCCGTTGGCGGCAAGGCTACTCGGGGGCCGGGGGAGTCGGGCTTGGGCGGGCCGTCGCCAGTCATTTCTGCCCCTTGTCGAGGACCCGTGTCGCCGTCGCCTTCTGCTTCCCAAGCCGGAAGACGAAATGGTCGGCGACCAGATCGATGACGTACTTGCCGTCGCGCATGGCGCCGTTGATCAGAACCTCCGCCCCCTGGTCGTTGACCATGAAGACAGCTGGGATCTGGCTGTCCTCGCGCCATTCCACGAAGGTCGCCAGGCCGTTGTCGTACATGGACGCCGGCCGGATCGATCCGGCTCCGGTGAAGCGGAAGCGCGCTTTCGGCGCGGCCTGGGGGGCGGGTTGCTGGTCGAGGCTCACCGGATAGACGAACCTCAGCGATATCGCCGTGGCGGCGTCCGGCACAGGAATGGCGGTCAGGTCGAAATTATATTCCCGCGTGTCGGTGACGACGGTGAGGTTGGTGTTGGTCGCGCCCTGCATGGGCTTGATGAAGAGGTGGTCGGCCCGATGATTGGCCACGGCCTGCCAGACCGCGCTGTTCCCCAGGGCGACGTTTTCAATGCGTTCGTCCGAAGAGAATTCGACGGTCAAGGCATAGCCCAGCGCCACGCGGAGCGCGACGACCTCGTCCGGATCGAAATCGATCGTCTGGATCCGCGGGTCCTTCAGGCCCGGCTTGGGTGCGACCGACGCCCTCGCCGGCAAGGCGACGCCGGCCGGCAAGGCGGCGATCAGGGCGAGGAGATGGCGGCGTGTGGTCACGGGTCCCTCATATTCGCCGGGGAGCACGCTACCCACCGACCACGCCGCCTTGCGGGGGCGCTGTCGGGGTCTCGGATATATCCCTCGGGCTGACCGGCGTGGCGGGAGCTACCGGCGTTGGTTGCGGCGAAGGCGCGGTCTCGTCGCTGCGATGATACCGGGTCACCTGGAAGCCCAGCGGGTTGATCAACCGGTCCTCGACGCGTAGCGGCCCATCGGAAAACTGATAGGTGATCACAGCCGCATAATAGTTGGCCGCCCTTGCCGAGGCGCCTTCGTCCAGCCTGGTCGTGGTGAAACGCACCAAGGCCGTCCGCGGGCCGAGGTCCGAGACCGACTCGATATTGACCGCGACCAGCGCTGAACGCGGATAGAGCCGCAACGGGCTCTGCGGATTCTGCGCCGGCATCACCGCGGCGTATTCGCCGCGCGCAGCGCCGCCCGACCACAGCATGACCCGGTGGTAATCGGCGCTCAGGGTCGTGATGTCGAAGCCTTCCCTGGCCGCGACGTACTGGGCCAGCATCGACCGGGTCAGGGCCGTGTCGGCGCGCAGGATCTGGCCGCCGTCCTTGTTCAGCACCTGGACAAATCCGGTCTGCCGGTCGACCAGGACCGGTACCACGCTCGTCGATTTCAACGGCGCCAGGCTGGCCAGGGCGAACGCCTCGACCACGGCGACCAGCACCGCCGCGCCGGCGATGATCCACGTGCGGTCGCGCGTGCGCCGCGCGCCGTCGGCCTCGCTTTGAGCCCAACTCAAGGTCTCCGCGTAATAGGATTTCTTGTCTGTTTTCATGAAATCAGATCCCGCCTGGCCGCACCCGTCGACGCTCGCAAGTGTCCGGGCCGTCGCAAGCCCGGGCCGGCGGCGTCCGACGATCCCGTGGCCGTCCCCGAGGCCGCGCCAGCACTTGAGACGCCGACGACCTCACGGTCGCCGCTCTGACGCGGTTCCGAGACGGCGGCCGGCGCTCCGACGGCGTCGATGACGCGCTGGACACGCGACGCCGGGGAGGCGAGCCGAACCTCGGGGGCGGACCAAGGCGATCGCGCCGTCGGCGACGGCTCGGTCACCGGCGGCGCCGTCGCGGGCGCGCTCGCGCGTCGGGCCAGGGCGAAACGCAGCAATCCGCCAGCCGCCAGGACGGCGATCACGGTTATGGCCAGGCCAGCCGCCATGAAGAACAATCCGACCAGCAACGGGTCGCCGGCGTCGGCGGGCGCCGACGACAGGCGCTCCTGGTCCTGGGCGAAGAACGACAGCTCCAACGCCGTGCTTACCGCATAGCCCGCCTGGGCCAGGAACAGCGCGACCAGCGCCCGAAGCCATCCGACGAAAAGGCCGGTCGACAGATCGAACGCGGCGGCGGCGATGAACAGCGGGCCGATGGCGAGGACGATCGCCAGGGTCAGCCGCGCGGCCAGGCTGAACCCGACGCACGAAAGCATGAACACGGCGCTGCTTAGATCCACGCTCGGACCGACAGGCGGGGGCGCGGGGGCCGGAGTCGAGGGTTTGGCGGACGGGTCGCCGCCGGCCGTCGCCGGCGGCGCTGGGGGCGGGGACACCGGCGTCGGTCCGGCCAGGGACGTCAGGGTCTCGGCCGCGGCATGGCTGGCCTGGGTCAGCGAGGGCGCCCGTAGCCCCGTCGGAGCCAGCGCCATGGCGGCCAGTTCCGTCGGCCCCTGGGTGGCGACGGTGTAGACCAGCGCGGAATAGGCGCTGAACGTCGTGGCCACCGCGATCACGAACCCCAGCCGCAGCACCGCATAGATCAGGTCGGCCATGTCGAGATGGCGGTGCAGGATCAGCCGGTAGCCGATGCCGACGACGGTGAGCACCATGAGCGCGGAGACCAGCGCCGTCGGCAGGCCATGCCACAAGCCGCCCTGGAACGCCGCCAGATCGATCTGGCGCGATTGGCACTCGACATAGACCGCCAGGCGCTCGACAACCCCGGCGTTGTCGGCGGCGACGGGACAGGCCGCGCTCACCTCAGCCTCTCCAGGAACGGCGGCATCCAGTCGCTGGGATCGTCGCCGACGGCGGCGCGCACCTCGTCCAGCAGCCGTATGGCGCTCTCGCGGCCGGACAGGACGTGCAGCAATTCCGCCTCGCCGGTCAGGTCCAAGCGCGCCACCACGCTCTCGCGCCCATGCTTGATCAGGAAGCAATGGGCGTGATCGGGCAGGGACCGGATCAGGTCGAACTCGTGCTGGGTCAGTCCGAAGCCGTCGACATAGTCAACGGCCTGGGCCCGCGCGTTGGGCAGGAAGATATGCGTGGCGGCCTGCTCAACGATCGCCGAGGATATGCGGCTGGCCAGCGCGTCCTGGGCGCTCTGGGTGACGAAGCCCACCAGGCCGTTGCGCTTGCGGATCGTCTTTTCCCAGTCGCGAATGCGGGCCACGAAGATATCGTCGTCGAGCGCCTTCCAGCCCTCGTCCACGACGATGATCGCCGGCGATCCGTCGAGGCGCTCCTCGACGCGATGGAACAGGTACATCATGGCTGGGGTCCGCGTCGCCGGCGCGTCCAGCAATTGAGTCATGTCGAAGCCGACGACCGCCGCGTCGAGGCCGACCTGGTCCTCGGCGTTGTCGAACAGCCAGGCATGCTCTCCGTTCCCGAACCAGGGACGCAGCCGGGCATAGAGGTCAGTGGCTTTGGGCCGTTCGGCGCCGCGCAGCAGGTCCGCGAAGGCGCTCAGGCGGCGTAGACTGGCCGGCGCCGCGAAATTGGCCTCGACCGCCGCCTCGATCACCGCCAGGTCCTCGGCGCCTGGCGCGGCGTCCGGCGAAACCAGTCGCGACACCCAATCGATCAGGAAGCGGCGATTGATCGGCGTCGCCTTGAGCGCCAAGGGATTCAGCCCCGAGGGCTCGCCGGGCCGCAGGGTACGATAGCGGCCGCCGACGGCCCGGATGAAGATCTCCGAGCCGCGGTCCTTGTCGAAGAAGACCAGCCGCGGCCGGAACTTCAGCGCCTGGGCCAGCAGGAAGTTCAACACCACCGTCTTGCCCGAGCCGGACGGGCCGATGACGCTGAAATTGCCGAGGTCGCCGTGGTGGAAGTTGAAGAAATAGGGGCCCGCGGCTGTGGTTTCCAGGACGGTGACCGCCTCGCCCCAGTAACCGCGCGGCTCGCCGATGGCGAAATTGTGGAACGAGGCGAAGCTGGCGAAATTGCGTCCGGCGATCAGCGCGCGCCGCGTGATGAACCGCATATTGCCGGGGAACTGCGCCCAGAAGGCGGGCTCCAGCGCCAGGTCTTCGCGCACGCCGACGATGCCGAGGTCGGCCAGCACCGCCTGGGCGTCGGCTAGGCCCTGAGCGACCTCGCGCTCGTCGGCGGCGCTCAGCATGAGGCTCATGTGATGTTCGCCGAAGACGGCGCGCCCGGCGGCCACGTCGTCGCTGGCGACGGCCAGTTCGCTGCGCAGCGTGACCGCCTCGTCGTTGCTGGCGCGCATGCGGCGCAGCGCCAGGCCGACGCGGCGTAGGGCGGGGTCGCGGTCGACGAAGGCGAAGCTTTGGGTCAGGACGAATTCGGCGGGCAGCCGCAGCAGTTCATCGACCATGCCCGGCCGCGAGGTTCCCGGATAATCCTTGATCGACAGGATGCCGAAATAGCGCCGGTCCTGCTCCGCATAGGGAGCCAGTTCGCCTGTGTTGCGCCCAAAGCTGAGGCGGCGGGCCGGCACGTGCGAAGCCAGGTCGCCCTCCGGCAGCAGTCGCGTCTGGCCGAAGCCGTTGTAGATCTGCGCCAGGAATTCCAGGATTCCGGAATAGTGCTTGTCGCCGCGCGTGTAGACGCCGACCGCGCGCGGCCGGTAGGCCGCCAGCGAGGCCATCAGGATCTCGCGGGCCTCGTTCAGGTCGCGCAGACCCTCGCGCAGCTCGGCGTCGGCGCGGCCGGCGTCGGCGGAGGCGCTTTCGAGCAAGCGTTGGACCAGTCCCTTGCCCCCCTGGGTCGGCCGCCGCAGGAGCGTGACATAGATGTCGTTGACGTAGAGGGCCTTGGCGTCCAGGCGCCTGCGCCACCGTTCGTTCAGGGTCCGGCTGAACGCGTCCTCATAGCCGGCCTCGAGCGCCGGTTCGACGCGGCGGCGGACGATATGGTGATAGAGCGCAAAGCGAGAGGCGCTGAGGGCCTTGAGCGCGGCGTCCCTCAGGTCTTTGCGGTAATTGAGTTCACTGGTGTCCGCGGTCTCGAACAGAAGTCCCTTCAGAACGATGGTCTGCATGAGGAGCTTGTCTTGCAGCATCACCGTGTGATCATCGATGTGCGCAAGATACGGTAGGCGATCGCCGCCCCGGGTCTCTTTTTCGTGTGCTACGCTGGTCATGGACTGTAGGAATTGCACCCCCACAGAGACCGGTTCCTGACCCGAGGGCAGCGTGAACTGGTGACGATCCAGATATCGAAGATGCGCGGGTCGTACAGGTGGGCGACCCAGCCCGCCGCGTGAATGACGAGCGCCGCGACGATGACCCAGAACGCCTTGAAGATCAGGAACAGTTCCGTCGTGACGATGACGTTCGCGATCAGGAAGCTGTAGGTGACGCCCAGGAACATCTGCGGCTTGGTCAGGGCTACGAAAAGGCGGTCGCGATCGAGCATGTCCATGCTTCAAAGGCCGCCGCTGGCCGCCGTTTGGATCCCGGCGACGATGCTGGTCGCGCCGAAGAGGATGAAGCAGCCCAGGATGACCGCCGCGCCGTGGCGCCAGTTCAACCGTCCCGTCAGCATCATGTAGCCGATGAAGGCGACGGCGATCACCGCGACGACGGTCGCGGTCGTGCCCAGCAAGGTCCCCTGGATCCAGTGCAGCGCGCCGACGATGGCGCCGGATCCTGCAGGGTCGGCATAGGCCTGGGCACGGGCCGGCAAGGCGATAAAGGCCAAGGCTGGAGACGCCGCCCGCATGGCGCCTGACACGTATCGTATGGCTTTCATGGCTCGTAAGCCCCTTTTTGTTCTGTCCATGGCATTTTCGCGTGGGATAGAAGCGCGGCCTTCAGTCTTTGCCCAAGCCCCGTCCGTACCGCCGCAACCGGCTGCGCGGACGGGGTGGGATCGCCCAAGGCTGGCGGCGCCGCCAGCCTTGGGCAGGGTCAGTTGGGAGACGTGCCCACGATGACGCCGCGACCGGAGTTGGTGGCGGCATAGACGGTCCCGAAGGTCTTCGGATCGCCCGTCAGCATGCGGAAGCCGCCGTACTGATGCTGAGCGTCGTCGATCTTCGCCCAGCTGCTCCCGCCGTTGACCGAGCGGTACACGCCCACGACGCCGTTGAGCGTCGCACTGACATAGATGGCCGGGTAGGACTGGCCGGAGGCCGCCTTGCCGAAGCCCATGGCCTGCACGCTGGTGGGTCCGGAAAGCGTGGTCCAGGTTCCCGAACCGCAGGTGGTGTTGTGCACCAGGCCGCTATAGCCGTACAGCCAGACGTCGCACGACTTGCCGAACGGCGTAATCAGGGTGTGCCAGGCGATCGGCGTGACCGGCTGGGTCCAGCTGGCGCCCTTGTTGGTGCTGACATAGACTTTGCCGTTGGTGCGATCGTAAGCATAGAAGTTGTTCACGTTCGCGCCGTCGGCGACCACGGGCGTGCCGGCCGGCAACGACGTCGACGTCCAGCTGTAGGTGCTGTTGGTCGAGACGGCTGGTGCGACGCCGCTGTCGCCGGGCGACCAGACGATGGCGCTGCCGTCGGCGTTGATCGCTACGTTGCCGCCGCCGTTGGCCGTGGCGCCCGCCGGATTGCTGGTGAAGGGAGACCAGCTGTAGCCGCCGTTGTACGAGATGCCGCCGGCGGCGCTGCCGAACTGACCGACGCGCACCAGAATGCTCGGCGTGCTCTTGGCCCAGTCGAGAGACGTGGTGTTGCCGCAGGTCGGATTCGAGAACGCCTCGGCGGGGGGTTGGGTCAGGCTGGCGTGGAAGAAGCCGCACATGTCGCCCATGCCGCTGACCAGCGGAACCGAACCGCCCCACGAGAAGACGCCCGGAGACGCGAGGCTGAGCGGAACCCCCTCCTCGACGCCGTTTTGGTCCAGCGCGAAATTGACGGTCTGACCGTTGGCGGACGCCGTCAGGTTCTGGGTCGACATGATGCCGCCGCCCCAGGTAACGAAGGCGTGGTTGGTGTTGAACGGATCGAGGGCCACACCGCTCCAGTTGCCGATATAGCCGCGCGTGCCGTTCCAGGGGGCCGCGGTGAGGTTGATGTTGACGTTGGCGGTGGCGTCGACCCAGTTCGCGCCGCCGTTGGTCGTACGGAACAGGGCTTCGCCATGGCCGTCGTATCGGTTGATGCTCATGACGGCGACGACGCCCGAATGCGCCGGATCGACCGACAGGCCGGAGAAGCCGTAGTCGGCGAACCAGCCGGCCAGTTGCTGGCTGTCGTTCGGGGGGGTGATGTTGGTCCAGCTGTTGCCGGGGATGTTGTATTTCCACACCTCGCCGTGCACCAGGCCGTCCGGGCCCCAGCCGCTGGACGACGAATCGTGCTGCGAATAGGTGATGTAGAGGTTGCCGTCCGGACCGATCTGGCCGCGTTGCGGCAGCTGGCCCGTCGGGGCTCCCGGAACCTGCGACCAGGTGCTTCCGCCGTTGGTGCTCTGGTAGAGGGTGGCGCCCGAGCTGGCGGCGGCCGGCGTGCTGACGGCCGCGAAGATTCTCGGCGTGGCCTGGCCCGAAGAACCCGACGGCTTGTAGAAGGCGACGAAGCTCACGCCCGCGCCGGTGTCGTTGTTCGACATGGCGGGAAAGCTGGTGACCTTGGACCAGTGCGCGCCGCTGTCGGTGCTTTTCCAAAGGCCATTGGTGGAGGCGCCGGCCGAGGTGTTGGCGGTGCCGTAGAGCAGGACGGAGCCGAGGTTCGGGTCCACCTGCAGCCGCTCGCCGACGCTGCGGCCGCGCTCGTTTCCGTTGAGCTCGAAGGTCAGCGGCACGATGGTGAAGCTGGCGCCCTGGTTGTTTGAGATCAGCACGCCGCCGCAGCAATTGGTTTGCCAGTCATGGCCGCCGCCGGCGACCATGTAGAGCTTCTGGGTGTTGTTGGGGTCGATGGCGATCGCTTGGACGTTGTCGTATGCAGCCTGGCTCGGCGTGAGCCCGTCGAGCAGCGGGACCCAGGTGCTGTTCGACGAATTGTAGCGATAGGCGCCGCCGACGTCGGTGCGGGCGTAGAAGAGGTTCTGCTGGCCCGGATGGGCGATGACGGCGGGCACATAGCCGCCGCCGCCGATCTTCACCGTCTGCCAGCTGTAGCTCTGGGCGCTGGCGGGCGCGACCAAGGTCGACGCGACCGCAGAGACCGCAAGCGCCCCAATGGCCAGCCCCTTCAAAAGGACATGACGCAACGTCTTCCGCATGAATTTCCTCCCGTGTTTGCTACCCAGCTTCTATTTCTTGAGCCCAAGGCGAGCGCCCGCGACGCCGCGGACGAACCCGCAGCCGGCATTTCTCGAAAAGGGTGGGTCTAATTTTCTGGACCGAATAATAGTACATATAAATTCTCATTGGCAAATATGTTTTTATATACGCAAAAAAAGAGCATCTCTGGCAGAAGCGTCACAATAAGAAGTCGTCGCCTTCGAGACCCGGGTGAGAAGGGCTCGGCCCCGGCCGCCAAGCCTCTCGGCGTCTATTGTCGATCACCGGATGGCGTGTGATGGCTTTTGCTGGCGCGGTCGCCGCCTAACTTGGAGGGAGCCGGAAATGATCCTTCGTCGCCGGACCGTGCTTGCGGCGGGCGCCGCCGCCGCCCTGGCGCCGGGACTGACCGCCGCCCAGGGCGGCAAGTCGAACGCGGCGCGCTTTTCGCTCGCCTTCGCGCCCCATGAGGGCAGCTTCGCCAGCCGCGGCGGACTGATCGAGCAGATCGCCTTTGCCGCGGACCAGGGGTTCACCGCCTGGGAGGACAACCAGGCGCGGGACCGTCCTGTGGAAGACCAGGAGCGAATGGCGCGAGCGCTCAAGCAACGCGGCATGACGATGGGGGTCTTCGTCGCCAGCATGCCCAAGTGGGCTCAGTTCCGGCCCGTGCTCGGCGGCCCCGATGACGCGGAGCGGGACGCGTTCCTGGCCGACATCCGTGCGTCCGTCGACGTGGCCAAGCGGCTGAACGCCAAGTGCATGACGGTGGTCACCGGGTTCTTGGACCCGAAGACGCCGCTGGATATCCAAACGGCGCGCATCATCAACGTGATGCGCCGAGCGAACGACATCGTGGCTCCCCAGGGCCTGGTCATGGTGATGGAGCCGCTGAACACCCGCATCGACCATCCCAACGTCTACATGCAGACGATCCCGCAGGGTTTCGCGATCGCACGCGCCTTGAACAGCCCGGCCGTGAAGGTTCTCGCCGACCTCTACCATGCGCAAATCCAGTTCGGGCATCTGATCCCGACGCTGGAGGCCTGCTGGAGCGAGATCGCCTATGTGCAGTTCGGCGACACTCCAGGCCGTAAGGAGCCGACCACCGGCGAGATCAACTACACCTCGATCGTCCGGTGGCTGAAGTCCCGGCGCTATGGGGGCGTGATCGGCATGGAGCATGGCAATTCCCTGGCCGGACGTCCCGGCGAGGAGCGCCTGATCGCCGCTTATCGCGAAATTGACCGGGGATGAGGAGAGGAGCTTCTTTCGCGCCGTGGCCTGAACAGGAACCAGCACCTTGTTCCGCGCTGTTATCTCCATCCCGTCACGCTTGACGGTGCGGACAAGGCCATCAATCTCCACGACCTCGATCAGGCGAAGAGCTTTGCCGGGGCGGCGGTTAAGGGCAGTGCTCCGGCGACCATTTCCATGGCGACGATCCCGTCATCCAAAAGGCGCTGCAGTGCGAGTCGGGATTGTTCCCGCCGCCGCTTCGCGTGTCGCGCCATCAGCCTGCATGAACCCGCCGCGGCGGCTCCCCAGCTTCGCTGCCCGGCACCACTAAAAATTGTGATCGGCTCGCGATCATCCGGCCACGTGCAGGGAAGCCTGACTGTCACAATTGGCCATTAGGCAGGGCGCTGATCGACGCGAGCGGTTCCCGTCATTCCCATCGCCGGGTCGCTCGGGGCCAAAACAGTCTCCAAGCCAGCGGATAACGAATGAGCGCCGCCGACCGGGAAAGAACACGATGGTTTCTGCGGAACGTCCTGCCGCATGAAGCAGCGCTCAGGGGCTGGCTTTTGCGGGCCGCGCCGCCGGGGATCGACGCCGACGACATCATCCAGGAATCCTACACGATCCTGGCCGAGCTGGAGAGCGTGGACGCCATCCGCCATCCGCGAGCCTATCTGTTCCAGGTGGCGCGTTCGGTGATCATGCGGCATGTCCGTCGGGCGCGCATCGTCCCGATCCATACCGTCGACGACCTGGAGCGGCTGGAGCAGGCCGAGACCGCGGCCTCGCCCGAACAGTATGCGATCGACCGCGACGAACTGCGCCAGCTGGCCCACGCGATCGCGGCCATGCCGCTCAAGACCCGCGAGGCCTTTGTCCTGCGTCGCGTCCGGGACATGCCCCAGCGCGAGATCGCCTCGCGCATGCGCATCTCGGAAAATACGGTCGAGACGCACATTTCCCGGGGCATCCTCTTCTTGATTGATTGGTTCGGCCGTGGCGGAAACAGGCGGCCCCAAACCTCTAGGAACACAGAAGCGGAGATTGCCTCGATAGATGGCCGAGCGAGAAACCAGTCGAGACATTGATCAGGCGGCGTCCGACTGGACGGCGCGGCTGGATCGCGGGCCGCTGACCGCCGAGGCGGAGGACGTCTTTCAGGCCTGGCTGCGGGGCGACCCGCGCCGCAAGGGCGCGCTGCTGCGCGCCCGGGCGCTGTCGCTGATGAGCGAGTCGGCCCAGGCGCTGGGGCCCGGTTTCGATCCGGTCGCGTTCGAGCCGCCCGGGCGGTCGCGGCGCTCGGGCCTGTCGCGCCGCCAGGCGCTGGCCTGGACCGGAGGGGCGGTGGCGGTCGGCGCCCTGGCGGCGCTGGGCGTCGGCGTGTCGGCGGCCGGCGCGGTCATCAGCACCGAGCGGGGCGAGATTCGCCTGGCGCCGCTCAAGGACGGATCGACCGTACTGCTCAACACCCAGACCCGGATCCGGGTCCGGTACAGCCGGGGCGAGCGCCGGGTCACCCTGCTCAGCGGCGAGGCCTATTTCTCGGTGGCCCGCGACGAGCAGCGGCCGTTCGTCGTCGAGGTGGACGGCCGGCGCCTCAGCACGGCGCAGGCGGGGTTCCGGGTTCGCAAGCTCGACGCCGATCCCGTCGACGTCCTGGTGAACCAGGGCCGGGTCGAGGTCGCGGGCCTGAGCCTCGCGGCCTTGGCCAGCAGGGTGGCGCTCACGGCCAATACCCGGCTGGTCCTGTCTGGTCCGGCCGAGCGGCCTTGGCCGGTGGGGCCGGAGGCGGTCACCCGTGAACTGGCCTGGCGCGATGGCAAGCTGGCGTTCGAGGGCGAAACCCTGGACCAGGCCGCCGCGGCGTTCGCGCGCTACAGCGACACCCGGATCCAGGTGCGCGACCCGGCCCTGGCGCGCGAGCCGGTGACCGGGCTGTTCGCCGCCAATGATCCCGCCGGCTTCAGCCGCGCCATCGCCCGCGTGTTCGACGCCCGGGTCGAACAGGATGGCGACAAGGTCGTCCTGACCCGCGGCGGCGCCCTGGGCGACGGGGCGCATCAAGAAGTTTTTGTTACAAAATAGCGGAAGCCACCGGCTGACGGCTCTCAACCGCGAACGTCGCGACCGACGCGACGATTGGGGGCCGCCAACCAATGTATTCTCGTCATTCCGTCCTCGCCTGCGGAGCCGCGGTCATCGCGCTCTCGACCACCGCGCCGGCCCTGGCGCAGGACCGAATCTTCGACATTCCGGCCCAGCCCGCGGTGCGCGCCATTCCCGAACTGGCGCGCCAGGGGCAGGTGCAGATCGTGGCGTCGGCGCGGAACCTCGAGGGCGTCATGACGCCGGCCGTCAAGGGGCGGATGGATGTGCGCACCGCGCTTCGCCGCCTGATCGCCGGCACGCCGCTGCGGATCGACTCCGACGACGGACAGGTCATCACCCTGCGCTCGTCCGTTCAGGGCGCGACGAGCGGGGCCGTGTCCCAGGCCGGGGCCGGCGTGGTGCGCGGCCGTGTCCTCAACACCGCCACCGGCGAATATGTGCGCAACGCCGAGATCCGCGTCGAGGGCACGACCATCGCGGCCTTCTCCGAGGATGGCGGCGACTTTCGCCTGGCCGGTGTCCCGGCCGGCGAGGTCACGGTCGTCGTCAAATATACCGGCCTGCAGGAGGCCCGGGCGGTGGCCACCGTCGTCGCCGGCCAGGCCGCGACGCTGGACGTCGCCCTGAACCCGCTGTCCTATGTTGCCAAGGACGGCGAGGTCGAAGCGATCACCATCGTCGCCCGGCGGGAAGGCCAGGCCGCGGCGATCATGGAGCGCCGCGCCTCGACCAACGCCAAGAACGTCGTGGCCGCCGACAATTTCGGCGCCTTGACCATGGGCGACGTCGGCGAGTTCATGAAGAACATGCCGGGCATCTCGCTCGACTACACCGAGGTGGACGCCACGGCCGTACGGATCGGCGGCCTGGACCCGAAGTACTCGACCTTCACCACCGACGGCGCCCGCATGGCGACGGCGACCTCCAACAACAACAACGGCCGCCAGAACTCGTTCGAGCAGATGTCGATCACCGGCATCGACTCGATCGAGCTGAACAACACCCTGCAGGCCAGCATGGACGCCGACTCGCCCGGCGGCGCCATCAACCTGCGCAGCAAGTACGCCTTCCAGCGCAACGGCCGCCTGCTGCGCTTCCAGCTGGGCGGCGTGGGGTCCTCCGACTCCAGGCTGTCGCGGATGTACCTGCCGGACGACAAGCAGCACGCCTCGATCTTTCCGTCGGCCCAGATCGGCTATGCCGACGTCTTCGTGAACGGTCGGCTGGGGATTGCCTTCAACGCCAGCTACAACGCCAACTTCGTCGAGCAGGATCGCATCCAGACCGACTGGTCGTACCTGGCCAATGGCCGGGTAATTCCCTACCAGGTGATGTGGCGGCCAGGCCCCAAGCTGACCCATCGCCAGGCGGCCAATCTCAGCGTCGACTATAAGCTGACTGACCAGTGGACGCTTAGCCTGCGCAGCACCTATTCGTTCTACGACGTCGAGTACTTCAACCAGTATACCTACCTGATCTTCGGCACGGCGACAGCGTCCCAGACCACGGCCGACTCCACGCCGACCCACATCGTGGTCAATCCGAACGGGACCAATACCCGCCTGCATACCCAGTATTCGCACCGCTACGCCGGCACGCCCTCATGGCTGTTCGCGCCGAAGCTGGAGTATCGCGGCGACACCTGGGAAGCGCTGCTGCGTGGCAGCTATTCCAGCTCGGAGTTCAATTTTCGCGACAACGACAAGGGCTTCTTTCAGCGCACGGACAGCTACCTGACCCGCATCGGTTTCACGCTGGACCGCGCGTCGGAAGACTCCAACGCCTGGACCCTGAAGCAGACCGCCGGCCGGCCCTGGGGCGTGGCGTCCAATTTCAATCGTGACGACGACATCGGCAACAACATCCGCACGTCCCAGTCCGACGCCCAGAATCAGATGTACGGCCTCAATCTGGACCTGAAGAAGAAACTGGATCTCGGTCCGGTCCAGCTCAAGGTTCTGGCCGGCGCGACCTACCGAACCAATGTCTGGAAGACCAACGAGGGCTCGTACCAGCAATTCCAATATGTGGGCCCGACGCACGACGCGACCCAGAAGGCCCCCGAGGCGGTCATTCCCTGGACCCAGAACTACAGCTTCAAGATCCACGGCTTCGACGCCGGCAACCTGAACGATCAGAACTGGCGCGCCGACAGCAACTACGCCGTCTACGACATCTACGAACAGCACCCGGACTTCTTCACGCCCGACACCTACGGCAACCTGAAGCGCCAGCTCGACAACAATAAGAAGGTCGGCGAGGAGGTCAGCGCCGCCTATTTCGAGGTCCAGCCGCGTATCGGCAAGGCTCAGTTCGACCTGGGCCTGCGCTACGAGAGCACCAAGACCGACGCCCGTGTCGCCGACGTCCGCTCGGACAAGGAGGTGACGGCCGCCGGCTATACGCTCAACACCGAGCCCGCGCTGCTCTACAAGTACCGGAACGGGACCTATGCGACCCGTCACGGCGAGTACGACGACTGGTTTCTGAGCGGCGGGGCCAAGTATGACTTCAGCAGGAAGCTGGTCGGCCAGCTGGCCTTCAGCCAGTCGATCCTGCGCCCCGACTACGGCAATCTGGGCGGTGTGGTCGCGGTTGACGACAACAACCTGATCGTCTCGGTCCCGAACCCGCTGCTGAAGCCCGAACATTCGACCAAGTACTACGCCAGCCTTCAATATTTCCTGGAGCCCTCCGGCGTCATCGGTCTGTCCGCCTACCAGCTGGACGTGAAGGACATGCAGGTGACAGGCGTCACGGTCGCCCCCGAGGACGTCGGCTATGATCCCGGCGCCTATGCGGGCTACACCTTCCGCAGCGCCCAGAACCTGCCGGGCACAAGCACCAACAAGGGCGTGACCCTCGAATACGACCAGCAGCTGACCTTCCTGCCGGGGGCGCTGCGAGGCCTGGGCCTGCGCGGCTCGATCACCAAGATCGATCCCGACGGCGAGCGCGTGAACATGCCCAAGACGGCGGCCAACTGGGGCGTGCGCTACAGCTACGGCAAGTTCGACGTCCAGCTGACCGGTAACGCCCAGGGCAAGTATCGCACCAGCGCGCTGAGCAATACGCCGACCTCCAGCCCGAACGGTGTTCTCTACCACGCCGCGCGTGAGCTCTGGAACGTCAGCGCCAGCTACAAGATCAACAAGCAGTTCGAAGTGATGCTGGCCGGCCGCAACATCTTCAACGCGCCGGACGTCATCTACTCCAACGTCCGCAGCCGGGTGCAGCAGTACAGCATCTACGGCTCGATGTGGAACATCGGCGTCAAGGGCACTTTCTAACCCCTTCCCACCCTGGCGCTGGCGGTCTCCCCCCTGCCCCGGCGCCAGCTCGGCCGCGCGCCCAATGAGCGGCGCGCGGCCGTCTCTCTCCGAAATCAACCGTCTACGGAGGATGCCGTGGTCCTGAACATCGATCGTCGCAGTCTGGTCCTCGGCGCCGGACTTGGCCTGGGCGCGCTCGGGCTTTCCGCCGGCCGCGGGCTGGCGGCCGAGGTCCTGGGCGCCACGGGCTTCACGCACAATGTGGCCAGCGGCGAACCGGGGCCCGACGCCATGCTGCTGTGGACCCGCTACGTCCCTGCGGCCCGCGACGACACGGTCCGGCTCGAGGTCGAACTGGCGCTTGACTCCAGCTTCGCCAAGGTGGTCGCGGGCGGCGTGGTGCGCACCGGCGCCTATCGCGACTGGACCGTCAAGATCACGGTCGATGGGCTTCGGCCCGGAACCGTCTATTGGTACCGGTTCATAGCGCCCGACGGGAGCCGGTCACCGGCCGGCCGGACCAAGACCCTGCCGGTCGGCGAGGTCGCCCGGTTCGGCCTGGGCGTTTTCTCCTGCTCGAACCTGCCGGTCGGGCTGTTCAACGCCTATGGCCACGCCGCCGCCCGCCCCGACCTGGACCTGTGGCTGCACACCGGCGACTACATCTACGAGTACGGCCCGGCGTCCATCCACGAAGGCGACTGGGCCGTGGGGCGGTCGCTGCAGCCGGCCAACGAGATCCTGACCATCGCCGACTACCGGCTGCGCTACGCCTGCTATCGCGCCGATCCCGAGCTGCAACGCCTGCACCAGGCGGCTCCGATGGTCGCCTTCTGGGATGACCACGAATCCGCCAACGACAGCTGGGAGGGCGGAGCCCAGAACCACCAGCCGGCCGCCGAAGGCGACTGGAACGCGCGCCGCGCCGCCGCCATGCAGGTCTATCGCGAGTGGATGCCGGTGTCGGACGAGCCGTGGAAGACCTATCCGATCGGCGCCCTGGCCACGCTCTACCGCACGGAATCCCGCCTCCTGGGCCGCACCCGGCCGGCCGACATCGGCGCCGCCTTCAAGGCGGAAGATCCGGACGCCGCGCTGAAGGCCTTTCGCGACGGACCCTGGCGGGACCCTTCGGCGACCATGCTCGGCTCGACCCAGGAAAGCTGGCTGGCCCATCAGCTGAAAACCAACGCGCGCTCCAGCGCCTGGCAGATGGTCGGGATGGGCACGATCCTGGGGCGAACAGTGATGCCGCGCGACGCGGTCGACTGGCTGCGGCCCGAGGTCTCCGAACGCAAGGTCGCCGGCTACAAGAACAACATCCGGGCCGCCAGGCTGGGCCTGCCGATGTGGATGGACCGCTGGGACGGCTATCCGGCGGCGCGCTCGCGGCTGCTGCAGGCCGCCCAGGCCGCCGACGCCGACCTGGTCATGCTGTCGGGCGACAGCCACAACGCCTGGGCCTATGGACTGATCGAGGATGGCCGTCCGGCCGGCGTCGAGTTCGCCGGCCACAGCGTCACCTCCAGCGGGGCCGAGGGCGACTTCGGGGCCGATCCCAGGCGGGTCGCCGAAGGCTTCATGGCCGCCAATCCCGAGCTGAAATGGGCCGACACCAGCCAGCGCGGCTATATGATGATCGAGGTGACGCCGCAGCGCCTGACGGGCGAATGGCTGTTCCTGCGGACGATCAAGGTCCGCGACACCAGCCTGGCGGGTTCGCACCGCATGCATGTCGAACGGGGGCGGAAGGTCTTCGCCGCCTAGGCGGGGGTCGCAACGGGAGGTTTGTCGCCGAGACCTTCCCGGGGCCGGGCCATGCGCTAAGGTGTGCGCCACGAGGGCTCGCGCCCTGCCGCCTCGATGGAGACTGCTCGCATGTGTGACGACGATATCCACCCGGGTCTGGTCCACGATCCTCGCCTGTCGCGCCGGACGTTCGGCCTGGCCGCCGCCGCCCTGGGAGGGCTGGCCGCGACCGCCGCTGGCGCTCAGAGCCCGGTGGTCGAGAAGGACGTCGAGATCAAGACGCCCGACGGCGGGGCCGACGCGGCCCTGTTCTATCCGCAGGGCAAGGGTCCCTGGCCGGCGGTGCTGGTCTGGCCCGACGTGATGAGCCTGCGGCCGGTGTTCCGCGACATGGGCCGCCGCTTGGCCGCCGCCGGCTATGTCGTGCTGGTCCCCAACCTTTATTACCGGGCCAAGAAGGCGCCGGTGATCGAGGGGGCGTTCAGCTTCGCCAATCCCGACGACCGCGCCAAGCTGACCCCGCTGCGCGCCACGGTCACGCCGGAGGGGACCGATCGCGACGCCGCCGCCTATGTCGCCTTCCTCGACGCCCAGCCCCAGACCAATAAAGGCAAGAAGGTCGGGGTGCAGGGCTATTGCATGGGCGGCCCCCTGGCCTTCCGCACGGCGGCTGTCGCCCCGGGCCGCATCGCCGCGGTGGCCAGCTTCCACGGGGCCGGCCTGGTTACCGATCAGCCGACCAGTCCGCACCTGCTGATCCCCAAGACCCACGCCGACTACCTGGTCGCCATCGCCGACAACGACGACAAGCAGGATCCGGCCGCGAAGGACAAGCTGAAGGCCGCCTTCGCCGCGGCCAAGCGTCCGGCCAAGGTCGAGGTCTATGCTGGCGCGGCCCACGGCTGGACCGTCAAGGGCGGCCAGGTCTATGACGAACCGGCCGCCGAGAAGGCGTGGGCCGAACTGCTGGCGCTGTACAAGAAGGCCTTGGCCTGACGACCGGCGGGAGCGTGGCGGCCCCGCGCCACGTTTCCGGCTTACAGTCCGATCGGTGTCGGAAATAGGCCAATCCCGACGGTATTCTGCTAGCGCCGCCGCTGGGTGGGGCTCAGGTTGAAGGCCTCAACCCTGGAGCTCGCCATGCCACGCCTTGTCCTTTGGCTGATCGCGGCCGTCGCGTTCGCCGGCGCCGCGCACGCCGAAATGCCCGCCTTCCCCGCCGCGTTCAGGATCCAGGAGATCGCCGCCAACGGCACGACGATCCACGTCCGCGTCGGCGGCCACGGCCCGGCGGTGGTGCTGCTGCACGGCTATGGCGAGACCGGCGACATGTGGGCGCCGCTGGCCGCTGACCTGGTGCGCGACCACACCGTCGTGGTCCCCGACCTGCGCGGCATGGGCCTGTCGGCCCGGGCCGCCGGCGGCTACGACAAGAAGACTCAAGCCGGCGACGTGGCGGGAGTGCTGGACGCTCTGAAGATCGACAAGACCGACGTGGTCGCCCACGACATCGGCAACATGGTCGCCTACAGCTTCGCCGTGCAGAACCAGAAGCGGGTGACGCGCCTGGTGCTGATCGACGCTCCGGTGCCGGGAATCGGCCCCTGGGAGGAGATCCTGAAGAACCCGCTGCTCTGGCACTTCCGATTCGGCGGGCCCGACATGGAGCGCCTGGTCGCCGGCCGCGAGCGCATCTATCTGGACCGCTTCTGGAACGAGTTTTCGGCCAATCCGGCCAATTTCACCGAGGACGCCCGCGCCCACTACGCCGCGCTCTACGCCCGTCCGGGCGCCATGCACGCCGGCTTCGAGCAGTTCCACGCCTTCGATCAGGACGCCGTCGACGACAAGGCCCTGCTGGCCCAGTACGGCAAGCTGACCATGCCGGTTCTGGCCCTGGGCGGCGAGAAGTCGTTCGGCCCGATGATGGCCACGGTCATGCGCGCGGCGGCCGACAACGTCACCGAAGGCGTGGTGCCGGCCTCGGGCCACTGGATCATGGAAGAGAACCCTCAGGCGACGATCGCCCTGGTCCGCCCGTTCCTGGACAAGCCGCTCTAGCAGGCCTTCAACAACCGGCGGAATCGCGCGGCGCATGCAAGTCCACCTCCGCGACCAGGAAGTCGATCAGCGCCCGCACCCGGCTGGGCAACTGGCCGCCGTGACCGACATAGACCGCGTGCAGGTCCTCGCGGTCGCCGGGATTGTAGGTCTCCAGCACCGGAACCAGACGACCGGCCGCGATGTCGGGGCCGACATGGTAATGGGCCAGTCGGGCCAGGCCCTGGCCGACCAGGGCCAGCCGCCGCAAGGTCTCGCCGTCGCCGGCGGTGGCGTCGCCATGGATCGGCAGCGACAGGCGCTCGTCGCCGTCGATGAACGGCCACTTGTCGCAGTGACGGGCGAAGTTGAAGCCGATGCAGTTGTGGGCGGACAGAGCGCGCGGCGTCTCGGGTGCGCCGTGGCGGGCCAGGTAGGACGGCGAGGCGACCACGGCCATCGGGCTGTCGCCCAGCTTGCGGGCCATCAGCTGCGAAGCCCGCATCGGCCCGGATCGGATGGCGACGTCGACGCGGGCGTCCATCAGGTCCACGACCGTGTCGCAGAGCACGACATCCAGGATCACCTTCGGATGGAGCGCCGAAAAGCCGGGAACCAGCGGCAGCAGATGATGCAGGCCGAACGGCACGCTGGAGCTGACGCGCACCCGGCCGCGCGGCGCCTGGGTGGCGGCGACTGCGCTCTCGGCCTCATCCAGGTCTGCGAGGACCCGAAGGGTCCGTTCATGGAACAGCTCGCCCTCGGGCGTCAGGGTAAGCTTGCGGGTCGAACGGTTGATCAGCCGCGCGCCCAGGCGCGCCTCCATCCGGCTGACCAGCTTGCTGACCGCCGAAGGCGTCATCTTCAGGGCCCGAGCCGCCGGCGAGAAACCGCCCAGCTCCACGGCCCGGGCGAACACTTCCATCTCGCCCGAACGGTTGATCTCCAGCCTGGCCATCTTTGACTTCAGCTCACAGATGTCTGTCTTTCCAGCAGTCTAATTCACGGAAATGAGGAAGACTACCTCAGCGGCTCGAAAACTCTCCCGGAGCTCTTGCCGTGCCTCTCGCCCTCTATGCCCTGACCGTCGGCGCCTTCGGGATCGGCGTCACCGAGTTCGTGATCATGGGCCTGCTGCTGCAGGTCTCTGCCGATCTCGACGTCTCGATTCCTCGGGCCGGCCTCCTGATGACCGGCTATGCCCTGGGCGTGTTCGTCGGCGCCCCGATCCTGACGATCGCCACCCGCCGCCTGCCGCGCAAGACCACCCTGCTGGTGCTGATGGCCATCTTCACGATCGGCAATATCGCCGCCGCCCTGGCCCCGTCTTACGGCCTGCTGATGGCGGCCCGGATCGTCACCGCCCTGGCCCATGGCACCTTCTTCGGCGTGGGGTCCCTGGTCGCCGTCAGTCTGGTGCCGCCCCAGCGCAAGGCCTCGGCCATCGCCGTCATGTTCACGGGCCTGACCCTGGCCACCCTGCTGGGCGTGCCTTTCGGCTCGTGGCTGGGCCTGGCCTTCGGTTGGCGCTCGACCTTCTGGGCCGTGGGCGCGATCGGCCTGGTCGCCTTCGCGGTGCTGGCCGCCCTGGTTCCGCGCGAAAAGGATGCCGCCGAACCCGCTCCGCTACGTGAGGAGTTCGCTGTCCTGGCCCGACCGCAGGTGCAGATGGGCCTCTTGATGACCGTCCTGGGGTTCGGCGGCGTGTTCGCGGTCTTCACCTACATCCAGCCGATCCTGACCGAGCTGGCCGGCTATTCGAAGGCGGCCGTCTCGCCGATCCTGCTGGTGTTCGGCGCTGGTCTGGTGGGCGGCAACCTGGTCGGCGGCCGCTGGGCCGACAAGGCCCTGACGCCGGCCCTCCTGGGCAGCCTGGCCATCCTGACCCTGATGCTGGTTGCTTCCGCCCTTGGCTTTCACGACCGGATCGGCGCGGTAATCGCCGCCTTCGGCCTGGGCGCGGCCGCCTTCGCCACCGTCGCGCCGCTGCAGATGCGGGTGCTGTCGCAGGCCGGCGGCGCCGGCCAGGGCCTGGCGTCCAGCCTGAACATCGCCGCCTTCAACCTCGGCAACGCGTTCGGCGCCTGGCTGGGCGGGGCGGTGATCGCCCACGGCCCGGGCCTGGCCGCCGTCCCGTTGGTCGCTGCGGCCGTGCCGCTCTCGGCCCTGGCCCTGGCCGCCTTCAGCCTTTCCCTCGAGCGCCGCGTCCCACGCGCCGCCGCCCTCTGATCAAGGACCCCGATCATGGAATATCGCCAACTCGGAAAATCGAGCCTGCGCGTCCCGGCCCTCAGCTTCGGCGCCGGCACCTTCGGCGGCCAGGGTCCGCTGTTCAGCGCCTGGGGCGACACCGACGCCGCCCAGGCTCGGCGAATCATCGAGATCTGTCTGGAGGCCGGGGTGACTCTGTTCGACACCGCAGACGTCTATTCCAGCGGCGCCTCGGAGGAGATCCTCGGCGCGGCGCTGGAGGGCGTGCGCGACCAGGCCCTGATCTCCACCAAGCTGGGCCTGCCGATGGGCGACGGTCCGCTGGACGCCGGGACCTCGCGCCTGCGCTTGGTGCGCGGGGTCGAGGCGGCCCTCAGGCGCCTGCGCACCGATCGCATCGACCTCCTGCAATTGCACGCCTTCGACGCCTTTACTCCGATCGAGGAGGTGCTGAACGCCCTCGACGACCTCGTGAGGGCCGGCAAGGTGCTGTACGCCGGCGCGTCCAATTTCTCCGGCTGGCAGCTGATGAAGTCGCTGGCGATCGCCGACGCTCATGGTTGGCCGCGCTACGTCGCCAATCAGGCCTATTATTCGCTGGTCGGCCGCGACTACGAGCACGAGCTGATGCCCCTGGGGATCGATCAGGGCGTCGGGGCGCTGGTCTGGAGCCCGCTGGGCTGGGGGCGCCTGACCGGCAAGATCCGCCGCGGCCGGCCCTTGCCGGCGGTCAGCCGCCTGCACGAGACCGCCGACATCGGCCCGCCGGTCGACGACCAGCGCCTGTACGCGGTGGTCGACGTCCTGGACACGATCGCCGCCGAGACCGGCAAGACCCTGCCCCAGATCGCCATCAACTGGCTGCTGCGCCGGCCCACCGTGTCCAGCGTGATCGTCGGGGCCCGCAATGAGGAGCAGCTGCGCCAGAACCTCGGCGCGGTGGGCTGGAGCCTGACGCTGGACCAGGTGGCGCGTCTCGACGCCGCCAGCGCCGTCACCCCGGCCTATCCGCACTACCCGTACTGGCGCGAGGGCGGCTTCCGGCAGGTCAATCCGCCGCCGGTATAGCTTTGCTCAAGCGCGTTCGACAGCTTGCACCAGCGCGCACGGACCCGACCGCGCGCCGCGAAATGCGGCGCCGGCCGCAAGCCGTAGCGGCGCCGCGCCCCCAAACGCGCGACGGCGTCGCCGCCGGATTGACCCATCGGAAGCCGCCGCCTCGCATGGCGCGATCAACGGGCAACGAGGGGTACACATGCCGGTCAGCCGTCGCAGCTTCATTCACGCCGTCGGGGCGGCCGGCGGCTACACCGCCGCCTTTACCGCCATGCAGGCCCTGGGCCTGCTGGCGCCGTCCACGGCTTTCGCGGGCGCGCCGCCGGACCTCGCCAAGGGCGGCGGGGGCAAGGGCGCCAAGGTCGTGATCCTGGGGGCCGGCGTCTCGGGCATGGCGGCGGCCTGGGAGCTGGGCAAGGCCGGCTACGACTGCACGATCCTGGAAGCCCGGGCCCGCACCGGCGGCCGGGTCTGGACCGTGCGCCGCGGCGACAAGATCGAGATGACCGACGGCTCGCGCCAGGTCTGCGAGTTCGACGAAGGCCAATACATGAACGCCGGCGCCGCGCGCCTGCCCAGCCACCACCAGATCGTGCTGGGCTATTGCCGCGAACTGGGGGTGGAGCTGGAGGTCGAGGTCAACACCAGCCGCAGCGCCCTGCTGCTCAACCCTGAGGCCAACGGCGGCAAGCCGATCCAGATGCGGACGGCGATCAATGACACCCGCGGTCACGTCTCCGAACTGCTGGCCAAGGCGATCAACGCCGGCGCGCTCGACGCTGACCTGACCGCCGACGATAAGCAGCGGATGGTCGCCTTCCTGAAGACCTATGGCGACCTGTCGCCGGACCTCTTCTACAAGGGCTCGCAGCGGGCCGGGCTGAGGATCGAGCCGGGGGCCGGCGACGAGCGGGCTGCGCCCTACGACCCGATCAGCCTGAAAGCCCTGCTCGACGAGGATCTGTGGAACGGCGTGCTGTTCGAGGAGACGATCGACATGCAGGCCACCATGTTCCAGCCCAAGGGCGGCATGGACGCCATTCCCCACGCCTTCGCCAAGGCCCTGGGTCCCAAGATCATCAAGCGCCAGTGCGAGGTGCGCCAGATCCGCAAGACGGCGAGGGGCGTCAGGATCGCCTATTACGACGCGGCGGCCGGCAAGGACCTGGCGATCGAGGCCGACTACTGCATCTCGACCATCCCCCTGCCGGTGCTGGCCAAAATCGACGCCGATTTCAGCCCCGCCTACAAGACCGCGATCGCCCGCACGCCCTATCGTGACAGCATCAAGATCGCCTGGCAGGCCCCGCGGTTCTGGGAGGGGCCCAAGTACCAGATCTATGGCGGCCTCTCGTTCGTGAAGGGTCCGACCAACATGGTTTGGTACCCAAGCTACGGCCTGCACACCAAGACCGGCGTGATCCTCGGCGCCTATACGGGCGGGCCGGCCGCCACCCAGCTGGCCAAGCTGCCGCGGGCCGAGCAGATCGAGCACACCCGCAAGATCATCGAGGCCATGCATCCGGGCTGCGGCCAACTGCTCGAAAAGCCCCTGCAGGTGCAGTGGGCCGCGGTGCCCCACACCCTGGGCATCGGAGTGGGCTGGGCCAGTGACGACGAGCCGGATTACCGCCTGCTGGGTCAGCCGGACGGGCCGATCCACTTCGCCGGCGAGTATCTCAGCCACGTCGGCGCCTGGCAGGAAGGAGCCATCCGCGCCGCTCACCGGGCCATCGTCATGCTCGACGCCCAGCATCGGAAGGGGCAGCCGGTGACCGCCCAGCGGATCATATGATCCGTAGGCGGATGGTTAACCTTGGCCGGTCTTCATCAGGGCCGCGCGGGAGGGCAGCAGCTGGGCCGTGAACGGCAGCAGGGCCGCCCCGACCGCCGGCCCGTCGGCCGAGGTGGCGGCCCGCTCGACCCGCGCCAGGGCTGGCACGTCGATGATCGCGGCCAACCGCGCATTGACCGCCGCGACCAGTCGGTCGAGCAGGGCGGTGGGCAGGCGTCCGCCCACATAGATGGCCTCGGGATTGACCACGCAGCTGATCCCCACCAACGGCGGGACCAGCAGCGTGGCCGACAGGTCGATCCAGGCCTCGACCAGCGTCTGGCCCGCGGCTGGCAGGTCGATCAGCTGGTCGGGACGCTCGACCAGGATCCCGCCCGCCTCGAGGTGGGCGTAGAGCGCCGACAGCGACACCACCTCCTGCAGCGAGCGGGCCTTGGTCTCCGGCGAGCTGACCGGCAGGAAGCCGATCTCGCCGCTGCGTCCCTGGGCGCCGCGGAAATAGTCGCCCTCGATCACCAGGCCGCCACCCAGGCCGGACGAGACCAGGACGTAGAAGAAGCTGGGGCGCCGCAGGCCGTGGCCGAACTGCAGTTCGCCCAGGGCGGCGGCGGCGGCGTCGTTCTCAAGAAACACCGGCAGGGGCAGGATCTCGGCCATCAGCTTGCCGATGTCGACCGTGCTCCAGACGCCGTAGTTCTCGGGCCGGTGCGGCAGGTCCACCCGGCCCAGGTCGTCGGGCAGGGCGACGCCGATTCCCGCCAGGCGCGGCGGCTCGTCCTTCCAGCCAGCCAGCATCTTGTGAATCTGGGCCTTGCAGAACTTGGCCACGTCGGCGGGCAGGGGGAATTCGATCTCCTTGCTGGCCCGGGCCCGCACCGCCCCCAGCAGGTCCAGCATGACCACGGTGATGTGGTCGCGATCGATATTGACGCCGATCGACAGGCAGCCGTCGGGGTTGATCGTCAGGTTCATGGCCGGCTGGCCGCGCGCGCCCTGGACCCGGCCGGCCTCCAGGATCAGGCCGTCGTCCAGCAGGCGCTTGGTGATGTTGGCCACGGCCGGCGGCGTCAGGCCGCTGATCTGGGCCAGGGTCACGCGGGTGATCGGGCCGTTGACGCGGATGGCTTGCAGGATAACGCGCTGGTTGTGGTCGCCGACTCGCTC
The DNA here is from genome assembly GCF_004342605.1 of Caulobacter sp. BK020. GTDB lineage: Bacteria > Pseudomonadota > Alphaproteobacteria > Caulobacterales > Caulobacteraceae > Caulobacter. The sequence continues at coordinate 402,149 of NZ_SLZL01000001.1, read as the reverse complement.
AAGATTGGCGCCCGAGAGGCTAGCGCCGGGGGTGCGCTTCCGGTGGGACTTCCGCGAGATTTCCGAGGACGGCATTCGATGACCTTCGACCTAACGCCCTAGTAGCATCGTGATGGGCGCTCGCGATAGCTTCACCGCTATCGACGGATTGTTTAAATTGCTTTCTTTATTCGACGCTGCTGACTATGAGGCAAGCCGGAAGCACCGTAGCGTGCGCTCCGGACGTCTGGAGGAAACCGGGTTTGATTCAGGTCGGCGTTGATTTTGGCGGCACGAAGATCGAGGCCGCCGCCCTGTCGCCGGACGGCCGGTTCCTGGCCCGGGTGCGGGCGCCCAATCCCGGATCCTACGACGCGGCCATCGCCACGGTCCGCGACCTGATCGCCCAGGCCGAGCAGCAGGCCGGCGGTCGCGGCTCGGTCGGCGTTGGCGCGCCCGGATCGGTGTCGCCACGTACGGGCGTTATGCGCAACGCCAACTCCACTTGGCTGAACGGCCGCCGGTTCCGCGAGGACCTGGAAGCGGGCCTGGGTCGCCCGGTGCGGCTGGCCAACGACGCCAACTGCCTGGCCCTGTCGGAAGCCGTCGATGGCGCGGCGGCCGGCTTGGCCGTGGTCTTCGCGGTGATCATCGGCACCGGCTGCGGGGGCGGCCTGGCGGTCGAGGGCAAGCTTGTCGAGGGCGCCAACGGCCTGGCCGGCGAATGGGGCCATGCGCCCCTGCCGTGGCCCAAGCCGGAAGAGTCGCCGGGCCCGGCCTGCTGGTGCGGCCGGCATGGCTGTCTGGAGACCTGGATCTCGGGCACCGGCTTCCGCCGCGATCACACCGAGCGCACAGGCCAGGCCCTGTCCGGTGAAGCGATCATCGCCGCCGCCCGGGCCGGAGACGCCGAGGCCACGACCAGTTTCGACCGCTATCTGGACCGCCTGGGCCGTGGCCTGGCGGTGATCGCCGACATCGTCGATCCCGACGCCTTCGTGTTCGGCGGCGGCCTGTCGAACGTCGGCGAACTGTACGACCGTCTGCCGGCCTTCATCGAACCCCATGTCTTCTCCGACGGCTGGCGAGCCAGGCTGGCGCCGGCCCAGTGGGGCGACTCGTCGGGCGTGCGCGGCGCCGCGCGCTTGTGGACGCCGGCCGAGGCCGCCGCCCATGCCGCCGCCTGACGGTCGCTCCGTCATCTCCATGGCCTTGTGGGCCGCCCTGCTGGCCCTCGGGGCGGCGGGAACGGCCTTCGCAAGCGACGGCGTCGAGGTCGGCGTCACCGGCGGCGCGATCCGCGGCGAGGCGCGCGGCGCCGGGGCGGCCTTTCGCGGCGTGCCTTTCGCCGCCCCACCGACCGGTGACCGTCGCTGGAAGTCGCCGGCTCCCGTTCAGCCCTGGACCGGAACCCGCGACGCGACGGTTTCAGGCGCGCCGTGCCTGCAGCGCTCCTACGGCTGGAACGCCAAGGACGCCGCCGACAGCCGTGAGGATTGCCTCTATCTCGACGTCCGTACGCCAGCGCTGAAGCCCGCCAAGCTTCTGCCGGTCATGGTCTGGATCCATGGCGGGGCCAACCGGGCCGGATCGGCGCGGGGCACGGTCGAGTCGAGCCTGGTCGATCAGGGCGTCGTGCTGGTGTCGATCCAGTACCGGCTGGGGGCCTTCGGTTTCCTGTCCCATCCCGGCCTGACCGCCGAGGGCGGCGGAGCCTCGGGGAACTACGCCCTGATGGACCAGATCGCCGCCCTGCGCTGGGTGCGGGACAATATCGCCCGGTTGGGCGGCGATCCTGGCAATGTGACGCTGTTCGGCCACTCGGCTGGCGGCCAGGACGTGGGGCTGCTGATGTTGGCCCCGGACGCTCGCGGCCTGTTCCACAAGGCCATCGAACAGAGCGGCACGGCGGGCTTCGGCCTGCCGCCGCGATCCTTGGCCCAGAACGAGGCGTTGGGCCAGGACCTTGCCCGGGCGCTGGGCGCCAGGGACCTGGCCGGGCTGCGCGCCGCCTCGGGTCCGGCGGTGCTCGACGCCGCCGAGAGTCTCAAGCCGCCGATCGCCGACGATGGCTTCGTGTGGTTGCAGGCGGTGGTCGACGGAGCGGTGATCCGCGAGGCGCCGGCCAAGACCCTGGCCGCCGGCCGTCAGGCCCGCGTGCCGTTGATCATCGGCAACAGCGCGCGCGAGCTGTCGCTGCATGGCGGCGCGGCCAACGCCGCTATCTGGATCAAGGCCAACTATCGCGACCCTGTGCAGGCGCTACGGCTCTATGGGATCGCCGGCCGCGGCGCGGTTTCGGACAAGACGGCCGACCAGGTCGCCGCCGACACCGGCTTCCGTTGCCCCGCCACCTGGGTGGCCGCCCGACAGGTCGCGGCCGGCCAGCGGGTCTGGCGTTACGAACTGGCCGTCGCCGCGTCCGGCGCGGGGCCGGTGCGCCACGGTTCCGAACTGCCGTTCGTGTTCGACACGCCGCCCGCGGGCGCGACTCCGGTGACCTGGCCTCGCCTGCAGGCCTATTGGGCCAATTTCGCGCGCTCGGGCAATCCGAACGGATCAGGCTTGGCGCCTTGGCCCGCCCGGACCGCCGCCGCCAGGGCGATCGCCTTCGCCCCATCCGGACCCCGGATCACGAGAGACGACCGCCGCGCGTTCTGCCGCCTCTTACCCCGACCTTGACGACCGTTTCCTGAACACAAGCACGGCCCGAAGAGGCCGGCCCGAGGAGGAATACATGACCACCAAGACCGCCAAGCCCCGCCTTGCCTCGGGGATATCTCGCCTGCCGCTGCTGGCGGCCTGCGCCGCTCTGGTCGCCTTGCCGGCCGCCGCCCAGACATCGTCCGTCTACGGACCTTACAACGCCGACCTGCCGCGCGGCGGCGACGGGCTGGCCAAGCCGTTGGCGGGCAGTCCGCTGCCGGCCGAAGGGCCGTGGTCGCTGCAGGGCTGGATCTCGCCGGCGACCGCCGCGGCCGGCCGGGTGGTCGTAGCCGGGGTCGGCGATCCGGCTACTGGCGGCCGGTTCATCGGACTGCAAGACGGCGGGCCGGCTGTCTGGGCCGGCGCATCGACCGTGAAGGGATCGGCGGCGCTGAAGCCGGGGACCTGGAGCCACGTGGCGGCGGTGTCGGACGGGACGACGGTGGCGCTCTATGTCGATGGGACCAAGGTCGCCGAAGGGCCGGCGGCGCCGGTCGCTCCGGCCGCCACCGTCCAGCTGGGCCCGCGCAAACTGGCCGGCGCGGCGCCGTTCGGCGGCAAAGTGGCGGGCTTCACGGCCCAGGCCTCGGCCCTGACCCCGGCGGCGCTCAGAACCTTGGCCTCCACCCAGCCGGACCCCGACCTGACGGTGTACGAGTCAGGCAGCCCGACCTGGCCGGTGCAGGTGCGCCAGATGTACGGCCAGGTGTCGCCGCAGGACGCCTGGACCCGTCCGAAAGGCAAGGCGCCATTCTCCAAGCCCGTCGCCGTCGCGCCCTATGCCGGCCCGGCCCTGGTCGCCGCGCCGACCACGGAAGGTGCAGAGGCCTGGACTCTGAAGCGCTGGTCCCTGGCCGAGGCGCCGAAGGTCACGGACGCTGGGACAGCGCTGTCAAAACCTGGCTACGACGCCAGGACCTGGTACACGGCCACCGTCCCCGGCACGGTGCTGACCACCCTGGTCGATCGCGGCGTCTATCCCGACCCTGACTACGGCCTGAACAACACCGCCATTCCGGAGCGCCTGAACAAGCAGGACTACTGGTACCGCAGCGAGTTCGTCGCGCCGGCCAACCAGGAAGGTCGCCACCAGCAGCTGATCTTCAAGGGGATCAACTACGCCGCCGAGGTCTGGCTGAACGGCGAAAGGCTGGGGGAGCTGAAAGGCGCCTTCATCCGTGGCCAGTTCGACGTCACCGGCAAGCTGAAGCCCGGCGCCGCCAACGTCGTCGCCATTAGGATCTCGCCGCCGCCGCATCCGGGCCTGGCGCACGAGGAATCCCTGACCGCCGGGGTCGGCGAGAACGGCGGCATGCAAGCCCTGGACGGGCCGACCTTCATCGCCAGCGAAGGCTGGGACTGGATCCCCAGCGTCCGCGACCGCAACACCGGCCTGTGGCAGGACGTGGTGCTGCGCTCCACCGGCCCGGTGCGGATCGGCGACAGCCATGTGGTCACCACCCTGCCTCAAGTGGCGGGCCAGCCGGACAACAGCGTCGCCGAGGTCGAGATCACCGTGCCGGTCGAGAACCTGACCGACGGGCCAGTCCAGGCCACGGTCCGCGCCGCCTTCGACACGGTCGCCGTCGAAAAGACCGTCACCCTGGCGCCGGGCCAGGGCGAGGTGGTGTTCAGGCCCACCGACTTCCCACACCTGTCGGTCAAGAACCCTAAGCTCTGGTGGCCCAACGGCTATGGAGCCCAGACCCTGTATGGCCTGCGCTTGCTGGCCTCGGTGGACGGCAAGGCCTCCGACCAAAAGGACAGCCGCATCGGCCTGCGACAGATGACCTACGAGCTGTCGCTGATGGATTCGCACGGCGAGCTGCGGCGGGTCGAGGTCGACTACGCCAGGGCCCGCCAGCTGGGCCAGGACATCACCGACGGCAGCCACGAGGGCGTCCGCAAGGTGACCGACGGTTGGGCCACCTCGCTGACCAAGGTCGGTGAAACCTCGCCGGCGGTCCGTGACGTGCCCGACACGGGCCTGACGCCCTACCTGGTGATCAAGGTCAATGGCGTGAAGATCGCCGCGCGGGGCGGCAACTGGGGCACGGACGACTGGCGCAAGCGCGTATCGCGCGAACGGCTGGAGCCCTATTTCCGCCTGCACCGCGACGCCCACCTCAACATCATCCGCAACTGGGTGGGCCAGAACACCGAGGACGTCTTCTACGACCTGGCCGACGAGTACGGCCTGCTGGTGCTGAACGATTTCTGGGCCTCGACCCAGGACTTCCAGCTGGAGCCGCAGGACGTGCCGCTGTTCCTGAAGAACGTCGCCGACGTGATCAGCCGCTACCGCAACCACCCCTCGATCGCCCTGTGGTTCGGCCGCAACGAGGGCGTGCCGCAGCCGATCCTCAACGAAGGCCTGGAGGCCCTGGTCCACGACCTGGACGGCACGCGCTGGTACACCGGCAGCTCCAACCGGGTGAACCTGCAGAACAGCGGGCCCTACAACTACCGCGAGCCGGAGACCTATTTCACCGAGCACGCCAAGGGCTTCTCGGTCGAGGTGGGCACGCCCTCGTTCCCCACCCTGGAGGCGTTCGAGGCCGCCGTGCCCGCCCCCGACCGCTGGCCGATCAGCGACACCTGGGCCTATCACGACTGGCACCCGACCGGGAACGGCGACACCAAGACCTTCCTGGACGCCATGGCCGCCAAGCTGGGACCGGCCACCAGCCTGGAGGACTTCGAGCGCAAGGCCCAGCTGATGAACTACGAGACCCATCGGGCGATCTTCGAGGGCATGAACCAGGAACTGTGGACCAGGTCGTCGGGGCGCCTGCTGTGGATGACCCAGCCGGCCTGGCCCTCCACCATGTGGCAGATCCTCAGCCACGACTACGACACCCACGCCGCCTATTACGGAACCCAAAAGGCCGCCGAGGCCGTCCACGTCCAGATGAGCCTGGCCGACTATCGGCTGGCCGTGGTCAACAACGGTCTGACGCCGATCACCGGCGCCAGCCTGCGCGCCCGGGTCGTGGGCCTGGACGGCAAGCCGCTGGCTGACCGTGTCGCCAAGATCGACGCGGCGGCCAACGGCGTGACGCTGGGCCAGGTGCTGGACCTGTCGGAGCCGCTGGCCCAGGGCGCGGTGGTCGTACGGCTGGACCTGACGGCCGCCGACGGCGCGCCGCTGTCGAGCAATCTCTACTGGGTGGCGCGCGACGCGCAGGGCGAACGCCAGCTGTCGGCCATGACGCCCCAGCCGGTGTCGATCAGGGCCACCGGCGGCAAGGTGCGGCTGGGGGCGGACGCCGAGACGGTGGTCACCGTAAGCCTGGCCAATGCCGGCGCGGCCCCAGCCCTGAACGGCAAGCTGACCCTGGTCGACGCCAAGGGCGCTCGGATCTTGCCCGCCTACTATGCCGACAACTATGTCTCATTGCTGCCGGGCGAACGCCGGACCGTCGAGATTCGCTATCCAGGCGAGGCGAGGGCGGGCGCGAAGGTGGAACTGCGGGGCTGGAACCTGGTCCCCGCCAAGACGGAGGTACGCTGATGCTGGATCGTCGCACGCTGTTGGCGGGCGGACTCGCCGCCGCTCCGGGCCTGGCCCTGGCCCAGACCGCCGCGGCTCCATCGGCGCCGAGCCCGGAGGACCTGCGGCTGCGCACCGACTGGCCGTTCCTGCAACGTTACGCCGCCGAGAACGCCGTCGATCGCGACCTGCCGCCCGAGCGGCGGCGGGTGGTGTTCATGGGCGATTCGATCACCCAGGGCTGGCGCGACGCCCATCCGGCCTTCTTCACCGACAACGGCTTTCTCGGCCGCGGCATCAGCGGCCAGGTGACGGCCCAGATGCTGGTGCGGTTCTGGCCGGAGGTGGTGACCCTAAAGCCGGCCGCCGTGCACATCTTGGCCGGGATCAACGACATCGCCCAGAACGCCGGGCCCTACGATCTGACGGCCACCCAGGCCAATCTCCAGGCCATGACCACCCTGGCCCAGGCCAACGGGATCGCCGTGATCCTGGCCACGGTCATGCCGGCGTTGGACTTTCCCTGGCGCCCCGGCCTGGGGCCCGTGGCCAAGGTCCGAGCGCTGAACGCCTGGCTGACGGCCTATGCCGCCGAGCGCGGCGCGGTGCTGGCCGACTACACTCGGGTGCTGGATGACGGGATGGGCGGCATGAAGCCGGGCTTGGCCTATGACGGGGTTCATCCGACCCGCGAAGGCTACGCCGTCATCGAGCCGGTGACCCTGGCTGCCGTCACCTCGGCCCTGACTCGGGCGTGACCTAAAAGCTGCACCGACAAATTCCCTCCGGAATCCGTTGTCCCGAGTTGACAGCGCTGTCGGTTGTCCATAGGTTGAAGCTACCGGCACTCCAGAAAAAGCCGGAACTCCACGGGAGGATGCGCACGCATCCCTCAAACTCCGCGTCTTGGCTCGTTCGGCTCCGCTGATCGAGAACGAGAACTGCTGCCGCACATCAGGGGAATGCTAAATGACCACAAAGTGTTACCGATCGCGCACGGCTCTGCTCTGCGCCGCCTCGGCCATGGTGCTGCTGAGCGCCAGCCAGGCCCTAGCCCAGGCCGCGCCGGCCCAGAAAGAGGAACCATCCCAGGTTGATGAAGTCGTCGTCACCGGTTTCCGGGCCTCGCTGGCGAACGCCCTAAATTTGAAGAAGAACTCGGACCAGATCATCGAGTCGATCACCGCCGAGGACATGGGCAAGTTCCCCGACCAGAACATCGCCGAGTCGCTGCAGCGCCTGCCGGGCGTCCAGATCGACCGCGAGAACGGCCAAGGCACCAAGGTCCGCATCCGGGGCCTGGACCAGAACATCACCCTGCTGAACGGCGACACCTTCCTGTCGGGGCTGGAAGCCTTCCGCCTGGGCGAGGGCAACCTCAAGCAGACCAATTCGCTGGAAGGCATCCCGTCCAACCTGTTGGCCGGCGTCGACGTGATCAAGTCGCCCCAGGTCGACCAGCTGGCGGGCGCCCTCGGCGGCACGGTCAACCTGAAGACCCGCCGGGCGCTGGACATGAAGAACGACCTGACCGTGGCGCTGGACGTCGCGGGCAATCAGGGCTCGACCGACGGCAAGCTGAAGCCGAACCTCTCGGCGGTGATCGGCTATAAGATCACGCCGAACTTCGGCCTGCTGGGCAGCGTCACCTACGACGAGAGCTGGATCAACACCGAGGTGCTCAGCGGCGAGAACCGTGGCGGCTGGGCCTATCTGAACCGTCCCACCGCGACGGGCAACAACCAGGTCCAGACCGGCACGACCAACATCTGGTCGCCGGAATACCGCTACAGCAACAACCGCCACCAGGAGCGCAAGCGGACCGCCTTCTCGCTGAACGCGGACTGGAAGGTGTCCGACACCTTGAGCCTGACGGCCGACTGGTTCCACTCGGACCTGAAGATCTTCACGGGCGAGCACTCGCTGAAGTGGGCCTACGCCAACGAAAACGCGATGTATAACTCGCAGGGCCTGGTGAAGAGCAGCAACGACGTGCTGCAGTCGGGCACGGTCACGGCCAACTCGTCGGAAGGCGACACCTTCGCCAAGAACGCCAGGGCCAAGACCGACAACGTGCAGTTCGCCCTCGACTGGGCAGGCACGGAGCGCCTGAGCGGCAAGGTCCGCGCCGCTTGGTCCAAGACCGACTACAAGTCCACCTCGGGCCAGGTCGACACGCGCTACACCCAGTACACGGTGCGTGACGGGATCGCGGGCTTCGCGCCCAATTCCACCGCCCCGGCGACGGCGACCTACAGCTTCACCAACGGCGCCTATCCGATGTTCACGCCGGCGGCCAACCTAGCCACGGCCATGACCACGCCGAGCTCGGTGTTCTTCAAGTCGCACTGGGCGTTCGGCGACAAGTCCAAGCTGGACAACAAGGCCATCACCGGCGATCTCAGCTGGCGTCCCGAGTTCGGCGAAGGCGCCAACATGGTCCTGACCGGCGGCCTGCGCTACTCGGAAAACAAGGTCACCTCGGACTATGGTCGCTATCTGGCCGACCTATCGGCCAAGGGCGAGCTGCCAGCCAGCGCCCAGGGCACGACCGACCACGGCGTGTTCGTCGACTGGACCCCGCTGGGCTACTTCATGGACGGCGCCATCGGCCTGAAGAAGTGCGACATCGCCTTCTACGGCTGTTCGCGCTTCGGCGACTCCCCCGCGGTGATCACCCCGTACCAGACCGCCGCCACGGCCCCGAGCCGCGCGGTCACCGACAACGTCCACGGCGTCAACGCGATCTTCCAGGACTACGGGCAGATGAAGAACCCGGCGAACTGGATCCAGGCCCTGTATCCATCGACCAAGTTCGCCTTCTACCGCGACCCGATCGAGTCCTTCAAAATCAAGGACCAGACGACCTCAGGCTATGTGATGGCCGACCTGGGCGACGACGGCTACCACATCAACGCCGGCGTCCGCGTGGTGCACACCAAGCTGACCATCGACTCGTCCAACACGCCGGTGACCCCGCTGTGGTGGGGCACCGACAGCTGGAACGGCATCCTGAAGAACCCGGACAACGCCCGCACGGTGCGCGAGTACACGGACGTCCTGCCGCAGCTCAACGCGGTGTTCAACATCACCGACCAGGACAAGGTGAGGGCCAGCGGCGCTCGCGTCGTGGCCGCCCAGAACCTGTTCGATCTGGGCCAGGGCGCGTCGTACAACTTCACCCGCTCGTCCACCCCGGGGCCGAACTTCGACAAGTTCCTCTACACCAACGGCAGCGGCGGCAACCCGGACCTCGACCCGTTCCGCGCGTCGCAATTCGACCTGGCCTGGGAGCACTATTTCGGCGGCCAGGGCCTGGTTTCGGTCGGCGTGTTCTACAAGAGCGTCGACTCGTTCATCGTCCCCGAGACCTTCCCGGTGACGGTGAAGGACCAATCGGTGGCCGGCGCCACGACCGGCACGTTCACCTCGGTGGTCAATGGCGAAGGCGGCGAGATCAAGGGTCTGGAAGCCCAGGCGCAGTACGCGTTCGAGAACGGGTTCGGCTTCACCGCCAACTACACCTACTCGGACTCCAAATCGCCTGAGTTTAGCGACTTCTCCGACGACCTGCCGATTCCCGGCGTCTCCAAGCACGCCTTCAACCTCCAGGGCTATTTCGAGCGTGGACCGTTCCAGGCCCGCATGTCCTACGCCTGGCGCGACAAGTCCTATCTGGGCGGCTTCAGCTTCGGCTCCGGAGCCGACACCCACAAGCTGGAGATCCGCAACGAGGCCTATGGCCAGCTGGACGGCCAGATCGCCTACGACGTCACCGAAGACCTGAAGGTGACGCTGGAGGGCTCCAACCTGACCAAGGAGGACAACAAGGCCTACCTGCAGTTCTCCGACCTGCCCTTCCGCTTCGTGTCGGGCGACCGCCGCGTGTCGCTCGGCCTCCGCTACCGCTTCGGCCGCTAGCCGGAGAAAGGCTCGGCCATGGCCCCGACGGGCCATGGCCGCCGCCCTTGAGCGTCGCCGCCGCCCGGCCCAGGATCGCCGGGCGACGGACCTCATCAAGTTGAAGGGACAGCGGGATGTCGGACGGAAACTGGATCCAGACTATCGTCATCGTTGGCGGCGGAAGCGCCGGATGGATGACCGCCGCGGCCCTGGCGCGAGGCCTCGACCGTCGCTATCGCATCCATGTCGTCGAATCCCAGGACATCGGAGTGGTGGGCGTCGGCGAAGCCACGATCCCGCCGATCCGCCTGTTCAACGCCATGCTGGGCCTGGACGAGGCCGAGTTCATGCGCGAGACCCAGGCCACCTACAAGCTGGGCATCCAGTTCCGCGACTGGGGCGCCGTGGGCCAGTCCTATTTCCATCCGTTCGGCGTCTATGGCGTCAACGCCGAGCTGGGCCACTTCTTCCAATACTGGCTGAAGCTGAACACGGAAGGCGCCGACCTCGACCTGGCCGACTACGCGCTGTGCGCCCAGGCCGCCAAGGCCGGCCGGTTCGACCGGCAGAGCGACGATCCGCGCGACCCGATGTCGACCTTCGGCTTCGCCTACCATTTCGACACCATCCTCTACGGCCAGTACCTTCGCCGGTTCGCCCAGAAGCTGGGCGTGGTCCGCACCGAGGGCGAGGTCGTCCAGGTCGACCAGAACGCCGAGACGGGCTTCGTCACCGCCCTGCGGCTCAAGTCCGGCCAGGTCGTCGAGGGCGACCTGTTCATCGACTGCTCGGGCTTCCGCGGCCTGCTGATCGAACAGACCCTGAAGGCCGGCTACGAGGACTGGTCCGACCTGCTGCCGATGGACCGCGCGGCCGCCGCGCCCTGCGGCCTGTCCGGCCCGCTGTCGCCCTACACCACCTCGACGGCCCGCGAGGCCGGCTGGCAGTGGCGCATCCCGCTGCAGCACCGGGTCGGCAACGGCTACGTCTATTCCAGCCGCTTCATCTCGGACGACGACGCGGTGGCGACCCTGACGGCTAATCTCGAGAGCAAGCCCCTGGCCGAGCCGCGCCTGCTGCGGTTCAACACCGGCCGCCGTCGCAAGGCGTGGGACAAGAACGTCGTCGCCATCGGCCTGTCCAGCGGCTTCATGGAGCCGCTGGAGTCCACCAGCATCCATCTGATCCAGGCCAGCATCAACAAGCTGCTGCAGCACTTCCCCGACCGGTCGTTCTCGCCGGCCAACCGCGATGTCTACAACCGGCGCATCCAGATCGACATGGAGACGATCCGCGACTTCCTGGTCCTGCACTACAAGGCCACGGTGCGCGACGACGCGCCCCTTTGGTCGTATGTGCGCCAGATGCCGATCCCGGACTCGCTGGCCGAGCGGATCGCGTTGTTCGAGGAGCGCGGCCAACTGGTCATCCATCCCGACGAGATGTTCACTCCCACCTCATGGCTGGCGGTGCTGCTGGGGCAGGGCGTGCGGCCGCGATCCTATTCGCCGCTGGTGGCCGGCCAGGACAGCCGGGCCATTGCCGAAGGCTTCCGCAACATGAAGACCATGATGGCCCGCCGCATCGAGGCCATGCCCAGCCACGTCGACTACCTCAAGCGCCACCGCATGTGGGCCGCGGAGGCCGCGATGGCCTGACCCGGCCCGCGCCGGTTCTTCGCGTCGTCAACAGGGAGGATGCCAAGGTAGCGTTATCAAATCAGACTGGACAGCGCTGTCAATTCGTGGTGCAGTCAGAGGGCATGAAGAGGGGCGCCGGCCTCCATCAGGAAGGAAACACCCAGAGACCACGCTGGCGCGCCCGAATGGCGAGCCGCGTCCTTCATCATTCCGATCCGTCCCGTTCCAGCGCCGACCTGCCGGCGGGGGCGACGCGCCGTCATCCTATCCCTCAGGCGCCGGCGCGACTGGATCCCCGTCATTCGGGGGCTCTCGAAACTCCGGCGCGACGACGTTCTCCCCGTCGCGCCGGTTCTTTCCCGCGCAATGTCAGCCCGCCGTCGCCGGGCTGTTTCCCCGAGGTGTTGAATGACCGTCCGCTCCCGTCGCCAGGCGATTTCGGCCCTGCTCGCCTCGACCGTGGTCGCTTCGGCCGCCCTGACGGGGACATCGACGCTCGCGCAATCGAGCCCCGGCACCGCCCATCCGAACCAGTGGCCCGCCGCGGCCAGCCCGGCGGCGATCACCGACGCCAAGACCGAGGCGTTCATCAGTGAACTGATGGCCAGGATGAGCGTCGAGGAGAAGGTCGGTCAGACCATCCAGGGCGACATCGCCTCGATGACTCCAGCAGACCTGGAAAAATACCCGCTGGGCTCGATCCTGGCCGGCGGCAACTCGGCGCCCGGCGGCAACGACCGCGCCCCGCCCCAGGCTTGGACCGACCTGATCGACGCCTATCGCAAGCAGGCCCTGACCGCCCGGCCGGGTCACGTGCCGATCCCGATCCTGTTCGGCATCGACGCCGTGCACGGCCACAACAACATCGTCGGGGCGACGATCTTCCCGCACAACATCGGCCTGGGCGCCATGCGCGACCCGGCCCTGATCCGCCGCATCGGCCAGGCGACGGCCGAGGAGGTGGCGGCGGCCGGCGGCGACTGGACCTTCGGGCCGACGGTGGCCGTGCCGCGCGACGACCGCTGGGGGCGCAGCTACGAGGGCTATGCCGAGGACCCGGAGGTGGTGAAGTCCTATTCCGGCCCCATGACCCTGGGCCTGCAGGGCGAGCTGAAGTCCGGCCAGACCCTGGGCGCGGGCCACATCGCCGGCTCGGCCAAGCACTTCCTGGCCGACGGCGGCACCGAAGGGGGCAAGGATCAGGGCGACGCCCAGATTCCCGAGGCCGAGCTGGTCGCCCTCCACGCCCAGGGCTATCCGCCCAGCATCGACGCCGGCATCCTGACGGTGATGGCCTCGTTCTCCAGCTGGAACGGCCAGAAGATCACCGGCAACAAGACCCTGCTGACCGACGTGCTGAAGGGCCGCATGGGCTTCCAGGGCTTCGTGGTCAGCGACTGGAACGCCCACGGCCAGCTCGCCGGCTGCACCAACACCAGCTGCCCGCAGGCGATCAACGCCGGGCTCGACATGTACATGGCCCCCGACAGCTGGAAGGGCCTGTACGACAACACCCTGGCCCAGGTGAAGGCCGGCCAGATCCCGATGGCGCGGCTGGACGACGCCGTGCGACGGATCCTGCGGGTCAAGGTCAAGGCCGGGCTGTTCGAGCGGGTGGCGCCTACGGTGCAGGGCCGCTTCGATCGCCTGGGCGCGCCCGAGCACCGCGCCATCGCCCGCGAGGCGGTGGCCAAGTCGCTGGTCTTGCTGAAGAACGACGGCGTGCTGCCGGTCAAGCCGGGGGCTCGGGTGCTGGTGGCCGGGGCGGCCGACGACATCGGCAAGGCCTCGGGCGGTTGGACCCTGACCTGGCAGGGCACGGGCAACAAGAACGGCGACTTTCCGCACGGCCAGTCGATCTGGGGCGGCCTCGATCAGGCGGTGAAGGCCGCCGGCGGCCAGGCGGAGCTGGCGCCGGACGGCAAGTTCGCCGCCAAGCCGGACGTGGCCATCGTGGTGTTCGGCGAGGACCCCTATGCCGAGTTCCAGGGCGACGCGACCCACCTCGGCTACCAGCTGGGCGACAAGCGCGACCTGGCCCTGCTCAAGCGGCTGAAGGCGCGGGGGATCCCGGTGGTGTCGGTGTTCCTGTCGGGGCGTCCGCTGTGGGTGAACCCCGAGATCAACACCTCGGACGCGTTCGTGGCCGCCTGGCTGCCGGGCAGCGAGGGCGGCGGCGTCGCCGACGTGCTGGTGGCCGGTCCGGACGGCAGGCCCAAGCGCGACTTCCAGGGCCGGCTCGGCTTCTCCTGGCCCAAGCGGGCCGACCAGGGTCCTCTGAACCGCGGCCAGCCGGGCTACGACCCGCAGTTCGCCTACGGCTACGGCCTGTCCTACGCCAGGCCGGACAAGGTCGGGGTCCTGCCGGAGGATCCGGGCAAGGTGGCGGCGGCGGGCAGCGTCGACCGCTATTTCGTCGACGGCCGGGTGGCCGCGCCGTGGCGGATGGACTTCGTCGGGGCCGGTTCGGTCAAGGCGATCGACGCCGGCGCCCAAGAGAACGCCCGCCAGGCGACCTGGACGGGGCAGGGCATGCTGGCCATCCATGGTCCGGCGGCGGACCTGTCGCGCCAGACCACCGGCGACATGGCGGTGAGGGTCCGCTACCGGATCGACGCCGCCCCGACCGGCCCCGTGACGATGAGCATCGGCTGCGCCGACGACGCCTCGTGCGCGGGGACGATCGACGTCACCGCCGCCGTCAAGGAAGCGCCGCTGAACCAATGGCAGGACGTGAAGATCAAGCTGTCGTGCTTCCAGGCCGCCGGAGCGAAGATGGACCATGTCACCGCGCCTTTCGTGGTCGGCGCGAGCGGACCGTTCTCGCTGTCGCTGACCGAGGTGCGGCTGGCCTCGAACGAGGGCGACGCGGTCTGCCCGAAATAGGGCCCTGGCCGGTTGCCGGCGGGCTTGGCTATAGTCGCGCCATGTCCCGCACCACGCCCGCCACCCTCGCCCTGACCAAGGCCGGGGTCGAGTTCACCGTCCACGCCTATACCTACGATCCGGACGCCGACAGCATCGGCCTGGCCGCCGCCGAGGCCCTGGGCGAGGACCCCGGCCTGGTGCTCAAGACCCTGATGGCCCTGGTCGACGGCAAGCCGGTGCTGGTCATCGTCCCGTCCGACCGCGAGGTGGCGATGAAGAGGCTGGCGGCCGCGGTCGGCGGCAAGTCGGCCCAGATGATGAAGCCGGCCGACGCCGAGCGGATCAGCGGCTACAAGGTCGGCGGCATCAGCCCGTTCGGCCAGCGCAAGCCGCTGCCGGCGGTGATCGAGGCCGACGCCCTGGCCGAGACCTACGTCTATATCAATGGCGGCCAGCGCGGCCTGCAGGTGCGGCTGGACCCGAACGCCGCGCGCGACGTGCTGAAGGCGGCGGCGGCCCAGGTGTCGTCCTGATCCGCCTCTCCGGCCAACGGATTCAGGACGCGGGCCGATACCGCATCGCCACGTCGCAGCGTTCGTAGCGGCCGCCGAACAGCGCCATGATCTCGGCGTCGTGCTGGAAGCCCAGCTTCTCGTAGAGGTGGATGGCCGCCGCGCACTTGCGATTGGTCAGCAGGTACAGCCGGTCGGCCACGCCCATGGCCTTGGCCCGCTCGATCGCCGCCGCCAGCAGGAACTCGCCGACCTTGCGGCCCCGTGCGGCCTCCAGCACACCCATCTTGGTCAGCTCGAACCAGCCGTCCTTCATCCGCATGATCGCGCAGGTTCCCACCACGCCCAGGTCCGGGGTCTGGGCGAACAGCACCGCCCCGCCCTTGTCGACGATCAGGCCGCGCGGGTTTTCCAGCAGCCTGACGTCGTTTTCCTCCAGCGAGAACATTTGCGAGATCCAGGCGGCGTTGATCGCGTAGAACGCCTCGGTCAGGTCGTCGGAGAAGTCTCGCACGCTCATGGCGGGGGGCGTCGCCATGACCCGATCCAGCAGCGATCGGCGGTCCAGTTCGGCTTCGATCCTGGCGAACTCTCCCAGCAGGGCGGCGTGGCGGCCGCCGCACAGCGAAACGGCGGCCGCCTCGACTCTCGGCCATAGCTCGCGCTCCAGCCGGTCCATCAGGGCCTGGCCGTCCGGGCTCAACGACAACAGCTTCTGGCGCTGGTCGCGGCCCTCGCGGCTGACATCGATCAGGCCCTGCTCGATCAGCGCCTGGATGGCGCGGGTGGCCGTGGGCTGGCTCAGCCGCAGGTGCTGGGCGACGCCGCCCACGGTCTGCGGTCCTTGCCGGCGCAGCACGGCCAGAAACTGCTGCTGGGCGGGCTGGATCGGCAGATCCAGCGCCTGGAGCGTGGCGGCGGCGTCGGCCTGCAGCCGATCGGCTAGGCGCTTGAGCCGGCTGCCCAGGAAGGTCACGCCCAGATCGGCGAGGGTGTCGGCGGTCATGGTCAGGCTCGTCAGCTAGGAAGCATGTCAAGCTATATACATAGCTATATATAGGAATTGGCAAGCACGAAGTGGACCGCTGGGCGACGCCGCCTCCAACGCCGTTCGGCCCGCACGGCGTTCGTTGAACCGTGTCCGGACGGCAACAAGGCGAGCCCTGAGTTGTCGTCCTCGTCGCGACCCGCTTGTCCGTCGCCTCGGATCATGAGATCAGCGCCTCCCGATCCACGCTCCGGAAGAAGCCGCCGCCGCATGACCTTGAACGCCGCTCAGCCATACAAGCCACCGATCCCGGTGCGATGGCGCGCGTCGTGCGAGCCGCGCCCGCTTCGTCCGCAACACGCCCACCGCTAGCGACGGCCGCCCCGGCCGTCGCCGGGAGCTATCGATGACCACCCTCGTTCTGGCCAAGGCGACCGAGCTCGCCTCGCCCCTGCTGCGCCTGATCGCGCCCGCCTATGCGGACGTGCTGGCCGCGTTGTGGCCCGCGCCTCACACCCCGTTCGTCACCGCGCCGACCGCGCGGCGGCACCTGATCTGCCTGATGCTGGCGACGGAAAGCGACCGCCGCGCATCGGTCGATGTCGGCCTCCTGCTCGAGGCGCCGTTGCGCAAGGCCGTGCGCCTGGTGCTCGATCCGGCCCCCGAAGGCCTTGTCCGGGCGCTGGAGCGGCTGGGCGAGATCGCCTGGGCGGCCGAGGACTATCGCGTCCTCGTGGCCCTGCTCGCCGATCCCAAGCCGGCCAAGACCCTGCGCCACGCCGAGCGGATCGACCCGCTGCAGGTGCGGACCCTGGGCACCTTGCCGCGCCCGCTGCGCGACGCCGGCGGTGCGGCCGTGCGGGTCAGCGCCGCCCAGGCCAAGCTGCTGGCCGAAGCGCATGCGCTGCTCGCCCGCCGCCTGCCCGAAGCCGTCCTGGCCGAACGGGTCGCGGTCTGGACCCGGGCCCCGAACGCCAAGACGCTGTTCAACCTGGTGGCCGACGACTTCCGCCGCGAGCTGCCCAAGCTGCCTCATCCGGGTACGGAGCGTCTGCGGCCGCTGGAGACGGTGGCGGCAATTCGCGACGCCGCGCGCCGCTATCGCAACTGCCTGGCCAATTATGTCGACGCCGCTGTCGACCGCCGCTGCGCGATCTACGAATGGCTGCCGGCCCCCGGCGCGGTGATCGAGCTGACGCCGGATAGCTATTTCGGCTGGCGGCTCGATCAGGCGCGGCTGGAGAACAACAAGGCGGTCGATGATGTCACCCGCGCGGCCATCATCGAGGAACTGCGGGGCATGAACATCCATGTCGGCCGCAGCGCCTGGCAGATCCGCCACGCCCTGGAACGCGCCGGCTCGCCGAACTTCGAGCTGGAGTCGGAGGACGCGGCGATCGCGGACTATTTCACCGACGATTGAGGTGGGCATGAACGCAAGGGTGGTGAGATATATAATTGCAACTATTTGGACTCGGTGACATGATCGTCCGAAATCGGGGACGCGACGGCGCGGCGGTTCTCGCGCCCAGGGGACCATGACATGACAAGGCTTCGTCGTGTCGCCGCCCACGCGGTGGCGTCGATCGTGTTCGCAATCGCGACCTTATGCATCTTCGGCGTATCCCAGGCCGCCGCGATCGGCGCCGAAGTGATGCTCGTCAACGCCCAGACCGGCAAATGTCTGACCATCGCGGGCGGGGAAAGCACCGACAACAATGTCGACACCGTGCAGTTCAACTGCGACAGCCACCCGTCGCGGCGCTGGATCCTGAATCAGGTGGCGGGCGCCGACATCTACCAGATCCGCAACGTGCGAACGGGAAAGTGCCTGACGATCGCCGGCGGCCGCACCACCGAGAACAACGTCACGGCCCTGCAGTACAACTGTGATGGCGACCCGTCGCGAACCTGGCGGATCACCGACGTCGGCGGCAATGGTCTCCATCAGATCCGCAACGTCCAGACCGACAAGTGCCTGACGATCGCCGGCGGGCGGAGCACCGAGAACAACGTGACCGGCCTGCAGTACAACTGCGACACCGACCCCTCTCGCCGCTGGATCCTGCGGCTGAAACTTCAGCGGCTCGGGGAGTAGACAAGGCCGAGATCCGGCCCATTCCACCGCCCACCCTGGCGACGCCGGGATGAGCGGAGAGAAGAAGAGCGGGAAGGTTCTAAACGTCCACCTCGGCGTCCAGCGCGTTCTCCTGGATGAATTCCCGGCGGGGCTCGACCAGGTCGCCCATCAGGCGGCTGAACATGTCATCGGCGTCGTCGGCGTGGTTGACGCGGACCTGCAGCAGGGTGCGGGCCTCGACGTCGAGGGTGGTTTCCCACAGCTGGTCGGGGTTCATCTCCCCCAGGCCCTTGTAGCGCTGGATCGACAGGCCCTTGCGGCCGGCGTCCAGCACCGCGCCCACCAGGTCCAGCGGGCCGCGCACGGTGGTCGACCTGTCCTTGCGCCGGAAGACCGCCGAGCCTGAGAAGATGTCGGCCAGGGCCCCGGCCCGTTCGGCCAGGCGGCGGGCGTCGGCGGCGTGCAGCAGGCCGTCGTCCAGAACCACGCTTTCGGTCACGCCGCGGCGGACGCGGGTGAAGACATAGGCGGTGTCGCCACGCTCGCCCGACCACGGGCCGTCGCCTTCCTCCGCATACAGATCAAGGCGCTTGGCGGCGGCGGCGATGTCCGGCTTGTCGCCGAACAGGCCGGCCAGGGCCGCCTGCTCGATGGCGAAGGCGGGGGCGCGTTGCGACAGGCGGTCGATGTTGCCCTTGGCCTGGCGGCACAGCTGGACCAGGGCCAGCAGGTCCTGGCCGGTGCGGCGCTCGCCCGACGGCAGGTCCAGCTCGGCCCCGTCGACGCCTTCGTCGACCAGGAAGGCGTCCATCTCGGCGTCGTCCTTCAGGTAGCGCGACGACTTGCCCTTGGCGGCTTTGTAGAGCGGCGGCTGGGCGATGTAGATGTAGCCGCGCTCGATCAGCTCGGGCATCTGGCGATAGAAGAAGGTCAGCAGCAGGGTGCGGATGTGGGCGCCGTCGACGTCGGCGTCGGTCATCAGCACGATCTTGTGGTAGCGCACCTTGTCCGGGTTGAAGTCGTCGCGGCCGATGCCGGCCCCCAGGGCGGTGATCAGCGTGCCGATCTGGTCGGACGACAGCATCTTGTCGAAGCGGGCGCGCTCGACGTTGAGGATCTTGCCGCGCAGGGGCAGGACGGCCTGGTTGTCGCGGTTGCGGGCCTGCTTGGCCGAGCCGCCGGCCGAGTCGCCCTCGACGATGAAGATCTCCGACTTGGCCGGGTCGCGCTCGGAGCAATCCGCGAGCTTTCCTGGCAAGGAAGTGATGTCGAGCGCGCTCTTGCGGCGGGTCAGTTCGCGGGCCTTGCGGGCTGCCTCGCGGGCGGCGGCGGCCTCGGCGATCTTGCCGACGATGGCCTTGGCCTCATTCGGGTGTTCCTCGAACCAGGTGGCCAGGCCTTCCTGCACCAGGCTTTCGACAGCGGGGCGCACCTCGGACGAGACCAGCTTGTCCTTGGTCTGCGAGCTGAACTTGGGGTCCGGCACCTTGACCGACAGTACGCAGGTCAGGCCTTCGCGGGCGTCCTCGCCCCCGACATTGACCTTTTCCTTCTTGGTGATGCCCGAGCTTTCGGCGTAGCCGGTGATGATGCGCGTCAGCGCGCCGCGGAACGCCGACAGGTGCGTGCCGCCATCCCGCTGCGGGATGTTGTTGGTGAAGCACAGCATGTGCTCGTGATAGCTGTCGTTCCACCACAGGGCGAGGTCGAGCTCGACCTTGTCCTTGCGGCCGCGGATGACGATCGGGGTCTTCAGCAGCGGTGTCTTGGCCTTGTCGAGGTGGCGCACGAAGGCCTCGATGCCGCCCTCGTAGTGCAGCTTCTCGACCCACGGCTCGGCGTCGCGGTCGTCCTTGAACCAGATGGTCACGCCCGAGTTCAGGAAGGCCAGCTCGCGCAGGCGGTGCTCCAGCGTCTTCCGGTCGAACTCGATGAAGGCGAAGGTGTCCTTGGACGGGAAGAAGGTCACCTCGGTGCCGGTCAGCACCTCGCCGGCCTTGGGGCCGTCGGCGCGGATGGGCGAGTCGCCGGTCACCTTCAGCGAGGTCACTGCGTCGCCGCGCTCGAAGCGCATCTGGTGGCTGTGGCCGTCGCGGTGGATCTTCAGCTCCAGCCAGTCGCTGAGCGCGTTGACCACCGAGACGCCCACGCCATGCAGGCCGCCCGAGACCTTGTAGCTGTTCTGGTCGAACTTACCGCCGGCGTGCAGCTGGGTCATGATGACCTCGGCCGCGCTGACGCCCTCGCCCTCGTGGATGCCCACCGGAATGCCGCGGCCGTCGTCGGTGACCGTCACCGAGCCGTCGGCGTTGAGGATCACCTCCACCCGGGTGGCGTGGCCGGCCAGGGCCTCGTCGATGGCGTTGTCGACCACCTCGTAGACCATGTGGTGCAGGCCCGAGCCGTCGTCGGTGTCGCCGATGTACATGCCCGGACGCTTGCGCACGGCGTCCAGGCCCTTGAGCACCTTGATGGAGTCGGCGCCGTACTCGCCGGTCATCACCTCGGGGGTCGACATTTCCGAACCGTCGGCGGTGGTGAGGTGGTCTTCGGGCTGGCCCTTGGTCTCTTCGGTCATACGTCTTCCAATGCGGTCAGGCCGAGTTCGCTGACGCGAACGCCCAGAGCCCGACCTTTCAGATGGTCGAACAGCGACTCGTCGGTGCCTGTCAAAAAAGCCTGCAGGCCGAGCGCCGTGATTTCGTCGGCCAGGGCGGCCCGCCTTTTCAGGTCGAGATGCGCGGCGACTTCGTCGAGCAACAATATAGGATTCGGCGCGTCCTTCGCACGCGAAAGTCGCGCGGCCTGGGCCAAAACCAGGTTCAGAATCAGCGCTTTCTGCTCTCCCGTCGAACATTCGGCGGCGGGACGGTCCTTATCGACGTGGTGGATGGCCAGATCGCCCCGGTGCGGACCGGTCAGGGCGCGTCCGGCGGCCCCGTCGCGAGGGCGGGCGGCGGTCAGGGCGGCGGCCAGCCGGGCCTCGATTTCGGGCGTCTCGACGCCATCCAGCGCCATCCTCTCCCACTCGCCGGCCAGGGTCAGGCGGGCGCGGGGGAAGGGGCGGTCGCCGCGGCCGTCGATCTCGGCCTGCAGGGCCCTCAGCGTCCGGGCCCGGGCCGCCGCCATCAGGGCCCCGGCCTGGCCCAGCCGGGCCTCCAGGGCGGCCAGCCAGATGGCGTCAGCCGGCTGGCCGGTCTCGGCCGCGTCGGTCAGCAGGCGCATGCGCTCGCGCTGGGCCTTGTCGTAGGCGTTGGCGTGGCGGGCGTGGTCGGGCTCGCCGGCGAACACCAGGCGGTCGAAGAACTTGCGCCGCTCGCCGGCCGCCTCGAGGAACAGCCGGTCCTGGGCCGGGGTCAGCCAGATCGGGCGGACATGGTCGGCCAGGCGTCCGGGCGGGACGGTCTCGCCCTCGATGCGGACCACGCGGCGGGCCGCGCCGGCCAGCTCGACGCCGGTCCCCAGCCGCACCGGCGCGTCGTCGCCGGCCTGGGCCTCCGCGGCGACGGCCCAGGCGCGGCCCCCGGCCTCGCCGGGCAGCCGGCGGCCAACTTCGGTCAGGCCGGCGCCCCGCAGGCCCTTGCCCGGCGACAGCAGGCTGATGGCCTCCAGCAGGTTGGTCTTGCCCGCGCCATTGGCTCCGAACAGATAGACGCTGGCCCCCTCCGGACGCAGCCGCGCGCGCTCGTACGAGCGGAAGTCGGTCAGGGTCAGCGAAAGGAGGGCGGCGCGGCTCACCCGCGCCTTCTAGCCTATTCGGGCCGCAGGTCTAAATCGGCGATCAGCCCAGGTCGCGTCGGCGGCCGATCGCGGCGTGAGCCATCAGGCGGGCGGGGTGGCGCAGGGCGTGGGCCATGTGCGGCCCGGCCACCAGGGCCAGCGCCCAGGCGGTTCCGCTGAAGACGATGGCGGCGATGCGGTCCCAGCTGGTGCGCATGGCGGGCTCCTTGCGATGCGCATCTGCTGTGCGCCTCGATCGTGGCGGAGGCGGGTTGGGACGGCGGCGGAATCTGGGCCTCGGCCTAGAGCCCCGACCTGACTGTGTCAGGCCGAGGCTCTAGATATTTGTTTTAACGCATTTTCTGACGACGAACCGGTCTCCACTTCGTCGTAAAATGCTCTACCGCTCCTGGTCGGTCGAGCGCATCAGGATCTCGTTGATCATCACATGCGGGGGCCTGGAGACGGCGTAGAGGATCGCGTCGGCGACGTCCTCGGCGGTCAGCTGGCGCATGGCCTCGGCCGACTTGTTCACCGCGGACTGCACGGCCGCGACGGCGATGTGGTCGCGCAGCTCGGTGGCGGCCATGCCGGGGGAGATCACGGTCACCCGGATGTTGTCCTTGTGGACCTCCTTGCGCAGCGCCTCGGAGAAGCCGGCCACGCCGAACTTGGTGGCGGAATAGGCCGCGGCCATCGGATTGGCGATATGGGCGGCGGTCGAGGCGATGTTGACGATGTGGCCGTCCTTGCGGGCGGTCATGCCGGGGAGGGCGGCCTGGGTGGCGGCGATCAGGCCCAGCAGGTTGAGCTCCAGCATCGACCGCCAGCGGGCGAGGTCGGCGGTGGCCACCGGCTCCAGGTACATGACGCCGGCGTTGTTGATCAGGATGTCGAGCCGGCCGAAGGCGGCCTCGGTCTCACGGACCGCGCGTTGGGCCTCGTTCTCGTCGGTGAAGTCCGCGACGATCACCAGGGCCTCGCCGCCCAGGGCCTCGATACGGCCGGCCAGGTCGCGCAAGCGGTCCTCGCGGCGGGCGGCCAGGGCCACCTTGGCGCCGACCCTGGCCAGGCCCAGGGCCACGGCCTCGCCAAAGCCCGACGACGCGCCGGTGACCAGGGCCACGCGGCCGCTCAAATCCTTGCTCATGGGATGCTCCTCGTCGGCGCCGGAAGCGCCGGCCGAGGATATAGGGTCTTGGACCCCGGTCGGCATCAGGTCGGGGTCAGCCGAACTTGTAGCCGCACAGCTTATTGCCATCCAGATCGCGGAAATAGGCGAAATAGGCCCCGGGCATCCGCTCGCCGGGCCCGCCCTCGCAGGTCCCGCCCAGTTCGATGGCCTTGGCGTGGAAGGCGTCGACCGCCTCGCGGCTCTCGAAGTCGAAGCCGCCCATCGTGCCGTTGCCGACGCAGGCCGGCTGGCCGTCATAGGGGCCCAGCACCCCGAACAGGCCCGTGCCCTTGCCGCGATAGAGCCGCCCGCCCGAGGGATGCTCGTAGACGCCGGTCATGCCGATCGAGCCGAGCAGGGCGTCGTAGAACGCCTTGGCCGCCTCCAGCCTGTTGGACCCCACCGTCATGTAGCTGACCCTGGCCATGCCCGCCCCTCCCGTCTTCTTATGAAACGGAGGCTAGCACGGGAGGCGATACGGGCAAGGACCTCCTATTTCGCCCCGGTTCGCGCGCAAGTCGTCGCAGGAACCGGAAGTTGCTTGCATGACAAGGTTTCTATGGTCTGAATAGCGGTAACAGACCCTGGGGAGGGGGACATGAAACTCAAGGCTTTGGGCGCGTCGCGCCAGTGGTGGCAGACCCATCCGGAACTCGGCATCGCGACCGGGTGGGCGGTGATCTGCGGGGGACTTTGGCTTGTGGTGCGGATTCTCGGGGTGGCGTGAGGCTGTCGCGGCGGTCGGTTTTCCGCAAACGTCATGTAGCCGCGTGATTTCTATATCGCGCGGCCGCCCTAGCGATGCGCGTTCATCCTGAACGGTGGGATCAGCACGCAACGGGCTTGGCCGTTCAGGATCGCCACCCGGGCCGCAGACCGCGCGGGCGGCGCGAAATAGGACCGGCGGCCGCCCGCTTCGACGCCCAAAAAGACGGGCCCGGTAAATTGACAGACGGGATAGGGGCCGCCGGTCCCCTGTTCGGCAGGCCGCCGGGTGCACATCATGTGGCCGACCCGATATTCGAAACTCGCCCCGTCATACCGTGTGACCTGGGCCGTTCCCCAGGCCCGCTGGTAGCTCGCCGGGTCCAGGGTCGGGCAAGGGGGACCGCGGAGACTCCAGAACGCGGCCTCGTCGGCCGACGTGTTTTTCTGGGCGAGATAGATCGCGGCGCAGATGTGGAAGGCCGTCAATCCTGGATTGCGAGCCGACCAGAGCCGCACAGCAAAACGGGCGCCCGCGGCGCCCGTCTCCTGAAAACTCCGCGAACTCTCGAAGTCCCTACACCCGCAGCGGCATCAGCACGTATTTCACGCCCGGGTCGGTGGGGTCGACCACCAGGGTGGGCGAGGCCGGGTCGGCGAAGCGGAACTCGGCGATCGGGCCGCCGATCTGGCCGCAGACGTCCAGCAGGTAGCGGGCGTTGAAGCCGATCTCGAAGGCCTCGCCGTCGTAGTCGACCTCGACCTCCTCGACGGCCTGGCCGGCTTCCATGTTGCGCACCGTCAGGGTGATCCGGCCCGGCTCGACGGCCAGCTTCACCGAGCGGCTCTTCTCGGCCGAGATGGTGGCCACCCGGTCGACGGCCTTGGCGAACAGGTCGTTGTCCAGGGTCAGGATCTTGGCGTTGTCGCGCGGGATGACGCGCAGATAGTCGGGGAAGGCGCCGTCGATGACCTTGGAGGTCAGGGCCGCGCGGCCGAACTCGAAGCGGACCTTCTGGGCCGAGACCTGCAGGTCGACCTGCTCGCCGGCCGATTCCATCAGGCGGCGGGCCTCCTGGATGGTCTTGCGCGGCACGATGATGCCCGGCAGGCCGGCCGCGCCCTCGGGAGCGTCCATCTCGGCCAGGGCCAGGCGGTGGCCGTCGGTGGCCACGGCGCGCAGCTTGGTCGTCCCGCCGTCGTTGACGGTGTGGAGATACAGGCCGTTCAGATAGTAGCGGGTCTCTTCGGTCGAGATCGCGAAGCGGGTCTTGTCGATCAGCCGGATCAACTCATTGGTGTCGACCGAGATGCGGCCCGACAGGCCGTCGCTGCTCATCACCGGGAAGTCGCCGGCCGGCAATACCGGCAGGTTGAAGCGCGAGCGGCCGGCCTGGATCACCAGGCGCGGGTCGTCGCCGCTGAAACTGAGCGAGACGTCCGAGCCGTCGGGCAGCTTGCGGACGATTTCATACAGGGTGTGGGCCGGGGCGGTGATCTGGCCCGGCTGGTCGATCTGGGCCAGGCCCTCGTCGATGATCTCCATGTCCAGGTCGGTGGCCGAGAACGACAGGGTGTCGCGGTCGGCGGACAACAGGATGTTCGACAGAATCGGGATGGTGTTGCGGCGTTCCACGACGCTCTGCACGTGACCCAGCGCCTTCAGCAGCGCCGCCCGCTCGATGGTAAGCTTCATATCTCGGTCCAGGTCCCAGGGCCGCCGCCGACAGAGAGAATCCCCCGCGGCCCCGCAATGAATGGACTTGCGACATTAGCGTAATCGCGCCGCTGGGGAAGAGGGGGCGCGCGACGGGGTGCGGCGAAATGCGCACCCCGCGATCTGGGATCGATCCGAGCTAGACGGTCGCCGCGCGCTCGGCCCGGACGGGCAGGGTCCAGCCCGGACGGATGAAGTGGCAGGTGTAGCCGTTGGGGATCCGCTCCAGATAGTCCTGGTGCTCGGGCTCGGCCTCCCAGAACGGACCGGCCGGGGCGACCTCGGTCACCACCTTGCCCGGCCACAGGCCCGAGGCGTCGACATCGGCGATGGTGTCCTCGGCCACCCGCTTCTGCGCGTCGCTCAGATAGAAGATCGCCGAGCGGTAGCTGGTCCCGATGTCGTTGCCCTGGCGGTTCAGGGTGGTGGGGTCGTGGATCTGGAAGAAGAACTCCAGGATCCGGCGATAGCTGATCACCGCGGGATCGAAGACGATCTCGATCGCCTCGGCGTGGGTCCCGTGATTGCGATAGGTGGCGTTGGGCACGTCGCCGCCGGAATAGCCGACGCGGGTCTTCAGCACGCCGGGATAGCGGCGCAGCAGATCCTGGACGCCCCAGAAGCAGCCGCCGGCGAGGATCGCGGTCTCGGTGGTCATGGCAGTCGGCCTTTCGTCAGGGCAATGGGCGAGGCTACATGTTGGACCTGTCCGGCGCGCGCGCAAGCGGCGCGTCCTGTCGCCGAGGTCCTCCGTGAAGCGCGCCGCCGTCCTGTTCGTCTGCCTGGGAAACATCTGCCGCTCGCCGCTGGCCGAGGCCGCCTTCCGCCGGGAGGCGCAGCGGCGCGGGCTGGAGGTCGAGATCGATTCGGCCGGCACCGGGTCCTGGCACGTGGGCCATCCGCCCGACCGCCGCGCCCAGGCCGTGGCGCTGCGGCATGGGATCGACATTTCCGGCTATCGCGGCCGGCAGGCGACGCCCGACGACTTCCGCCGTTTCACCCACATCGTCGCGCTGGACCGCGCCAACCTGGCCGACCTGCAGGGGTTGCGGCCGGCGGACGCGACCGCCGAATTGCTGCTGTTGCTGGACGCGGTCGAAGGCCGCCAGGGCAAGTCGGTAGCCGACCCGTACTACGGCGACGACGCGGATTTCGACCTGACCTGGGCCGACGCCGTGGCGGGGGCGAAGGGGTTGGCGGATTTGATCGAGGGCCAATTCCAAAGCCGCTCATCCGGGCGTTCGCCGGGATGAGCGGATCAAAAGGATGGCCTCAGGCCTTCGTGTCGAAGGCTCCGCCCGTGTCGGCGTCGGTGCTGGCATAAGGGTTGGCGGCGCCCGCCGTCGGTTCGGCCGGTGCGTCCGGGCCCTTGGAGCCCTTGGCGGCCACGGCGACCATGGCCGGGCGGACCAGGCGGCCCATCAGCTCGTAGCCGGCCTGCAGCACCTGGATGACGCCGCCGGCCGCGACCTCGTCCGAGGGCTGCTCCATCACCGCCTGGTGCAGGTGGGGGTCGAACTTCTCGCCCTTGCCCGGGTCGATCTTCTTGAGGCCGTTGCGCTCGAAGGCGGCCAGCAGCTCCTTCTCGGTCATCTCGACGCCGATGATGAAGTTGGTAACCGCCGCGTCCTGCGAGTCGCGCGGGCTGTGGGCGGTGGCGCGCGACAGGTTGTCGGCCACGCCCAGCAGGTCGCGGGCGAACTTCTGGATCGCATAGGCGCGGGCGTCGTTCATCTCGCGCTCGGCCCGGCGCTTGGTGTTCTCGGCGTCGGCCGCGTAGCGCAGGGCCTGGTCCTTCAGCGCCGCCACTTCCAGCTTCAGCGCCTCAATCTCCTGCGACGCGTCTTCCCACGAAGCCTGGTCGGCCTCGAAGGCCACGTCTTCGGCCGGCGTCTGTTCGTCGGTCATCTCGTCCTCTATCCGTCCATCATCCGGCCAAGCACGCGGGCGGTATAGTCCACCAGCGGGATCACCCGGGCATAGTTTAACCGGGTGGGGCCGATCACGCCGATCGCCCCCAGCACCTTCTGTCGGCCCGTCATATAGGGCGCCGCGATCAGGGAGGAACCCGAAAGCGAAAAGAGTCGCGTTTCGGCCCCGATGAAAATGCGCACGCCCTCGGCGGTCCGCACGTCGTCCAGCAGGCCGATCAGCTGGCCCTTCTGCTCCAGGTCGTCGAACAACCGCCGCACGCGCTCAAGGTCTTCCCGGGCGCTGGCGTCGGCCAGCAGGTTGGCGCGGCCACGGACGATCAGGGCGCGGTCGGCGTCCTCGCCGCCGCTCCAGGCGGCCAGGCCGTCCTCGACCAAACGCGCCGCCGCGGCGTCCAGTTCACGCCGCGCGGTGTCCAGCTCGGCCGCCATCTCGGCCTTGGTCTCGTTCAGCGTCCGACCGCGCAGGCGGGCGTTGAGGAAGTTGGAGGCCTCCTGCAGGGCCGCCGGCGTGACCCCGGCCGCGCGCTTCATCAGCCGATTCTCGACCGTGCCGTCGTCGAACACCATGATCGCCAGGGCCTGGTCGGCGCCCAGGGCCACGAACTCCACGTGCTTGACCCCGCCCTCGCGGACGGGGGCGACCACCACCCCGGCCCCGCCGGCCAGGCCCGACAGGATGGCGCTGGCCTCGCCCATCGCCTCCTCGAACGAGCGGCCGTGGGCGAACAGGCGCGCCTCGATGGTTCGCCGCTCGTCCTCGCCGATGTCGCCCACCTCCAGCAGGCCATCGACGAACATCCGCAGGCCCGCATGGGTCGGGATCCGGCCGGCGCTGGTGTGGGGGGCGTCCAGCAGACCCAGCTGCGCCAGATCCTGCATGGTGTTGCGGATCGAGGCCGGCGACAGGGCCACCCCGCCCCGCGACAGGGTCCGCGAGCCGACCGGCTCGCCGGTGTCGAGATAGGATTCGACCACCCGCCGGAAGATGTCACGGGCCCGAGCGTCCAGGTCGGTGAGACTGGGAGTCTGAGCGGAAAACCCCGAAAACAGCTGTGTCATGTCGCCTTCGAACGCGCCCGCCACGGTGTATCGCGGGCTCCTCGGATTCCGACGGGATTGGACGACCCCGCTGAAGTTAGGATAAGCGGCCCCATCCTATCACGCCAAGCCCCGGAGTTGCCCATGCGCCCGTCCGAACGCGCCCCCGATCAAACGCGAGACGTCACGCTGGAGACCGGCGTCAACCGCTACGCCGAAGGCTCCTGCCTGGTCAGCTTCGGCCACACCAAGGTGCTGGTCACCGCCACGGTCGAGGAAAACGTTCCGGGCTGGATGCGCAACAAGGGCGCGGGCTGGGTCACCGCCGAGTACGGCATGCTTCCGCGGGCGACGCATACGCGCGGTCGCCGTGAGGCCGCCCTGGGCAAGCAGAGCGGCCGCACCCAGGAAATCCAGCGGCTGATCGGCCGCAGCCTGCGCGCTGTCGTCGACCTGAAGGCCCTGGGCGAACGCCAGATCAGCCTGGACTGCGACGTCATCCAGGCCGATGGCGGCACCCGCACCGC
Organism: Caulobacter sp. BK020; assembly: GCF_004342605.1. Lineage (GTDB taxonomy): Bacteria > Pseudomonadota > Alphaproteobacteria > Caulobacterales > Caulobacteraceae > Caulobacter. The sequence goes on along the minus strand of NZ_SLZL01000001.1, from coordinate 373,165 downwards.
CGCCATCACCGGCGCCTGGGTGGCCCTGCGCATCGCGGTCAACTATCTGATCGAGGAAGGCGTGTTGAAGACCGACCCGATCCTGGGCCAGGTGGCCGCCGTCTCCTGCGGCGTCTTCAAGGACGCCCCGGTGCTGGACCTGGACTACGAAGAAGACAGCAGCGCCGAGGCCGACAGCAACTTCGTGCTGACCGACGCTGGCGACATCGTCGAGATCCAGGCCACCGGTGAGAAGCGCGGCTTCACCCGGGCCGAGTTCGAAAGCCTGTTCGCCCTGGCCGAGAAGGGGATCGGCGAGCTGTTCGTCAAGCAGCGGGAAGCGGTTTCGGGGAAGTAGCGCGCCGCACTTGCCCCCTACGGATCGCTTCGCGATCGTCTTCCCCCAGAGGGGGAAGAGCCGGAGGCGCAAGGCTCCGCCCCCTATGGGGGCGGACAGGCGGCGCAGCCGCCAGGTGGGGGCAAGTCGGTGAGCCTCAATCCTCCTCGTGCGCCTCGCCCGGACCCGGCTCATAGGTCATCAGGTCCCCCGGCTGGCAGTCCAGCTCGCGGCACAGGGCGTCCAGCGTGGTGAAGCGCACCGCGCGGGCCTTGCCGGTCTTGAGGATCGACAGGTTGGCGATGGTCACGCCGACCCGGTCCGACAGTTCGGTCAGCGACATCCGTCGCTCCAGCAGGATGCGGTCCAGTTGCACGCGGATGGCCATGGGGTTCTAAAGTCTCCGCGTCGTCAGATTGTCAGTTCGGCCTCCCGTCGAAGGCGGGCGCCCTCGCGGAAGACCTCGGCCAGAACGAACACCACCAGGACCGGGAACCAGGCGCTCAGGCTGAACGAGCCGTCGACGATCTTGGTGTCCGGGGCCAGCCACTTGGCCAGGGCGGCGAAGATGTAGTGGCCGATCTCCAGGGCGGCCAGGACCAGGCCCACCACCCGCAGGCGGCGGACATTGTCAGGATGGAACGGGTCGCCGGCGGTCAGGGTGGAGAACACCCGGCGCAGGCGCTCGACGATCACCATCCAGCCGCCCGACAGCAAAGCCCAGGCGCCCAGCGCCCCGGCGAACAGCGGTCCCTTGCTGATCAACTCGTCGATCGAGCTGCCGATATGCAGTTTGGCGGTGATCAGCTCGGGATTGAAGCTGAGCAGCAGCACGGCGACCGTGAAGATCGCCAGCAGGCTGACCCAGACCCACAGACCCACATAGATCACGTCCAGAATGATCTTCAGGAAGCTCGATACCGAGCCAGGCCCCAAGGCGCGCATCCGCTCTTCCCCTCACGCAGAAACGCCGACCATGCCCCGGCGGATCGGGACGGGTCAAAGGCGGGCTGGACGCCGGGTCAGAACGTCTTGATCGCGAAGGTCACGGCGGCGAGCGGCAGACCGGCGATCAGCGTCAGCGTGGCCATGCGGGTGGCGACGGCGTCGACGATGCGGATCAGTCTGGCGGCGGACATGGCGGGCCTTCGGGTCGGGTTCGGGACCGCGCCGGCATGGCGTGTCTCCCAGGCTCCGAAGATAGGGGCCGATTTCCCGGCCGCCAATGTCGCTTATCGATAAACGATATTAAACTTTAGCAATGATCGCGCTCACCGAACGGATTATGCGAGGTGTGGCGCCGTGGCCACCATGCAGGTGCGGCGGCTGGCGGTTTCGTACCAGGCCGCGAGGGTTGGACGGCCCTGGCGCCAGTCCATCACCTGCCGGCCGTCCAGATAGGCCAGCTGGGCGGCGACCGCGATCTCGCCGATTTCGAAGCGGTCGCCGGGCGGGGTCTGGCGCTCCAGCAGGTCCAGCGCGGCGACCAGCACGGCGCCCTGGCGGTCGAACAGGTCCTGGCGGTGCGGACCCTCGCGCAGGCGCTCGCGGACGATGGCCACGGCCGCGTCGCCCATGCCGTCGGCCATGGCCTGGACGGTCAGGGCGGCCCAGCGGTCCGGGCCGGCGGCGGGCGTCAGCGACCGGCCGGCCAGGGCTTCCAGATATTCGCAGATCACCGGCGAGTCGAAGATCGGCGGGCCGTCGTCCGGGATCAGCACCGGGATCTTCGACAGCGGATTGATTGCCCGCACGCTTTCGTCGGTGAACGGGCTGGCCACCGTCAGCGCCAGCCGTTCGGCCAGGCCCAGCTCGAAAGCGACCACGCGAACCTTGCGGGCGAAGGGCGACATGGGGGAGTAGAGAAGCTGCATGGTCCTGTCCCGAAAAGGAGTCGCGTGATGACGCTGAAGCTGGAAGCTGGAACGAAGCTTGTCGCCGCCACGCACAACCCTGGCAAGGCCAAGGAGCTGGCGGCCCTGCTGGACGGCCGGTTCGAGGTGCTGGCGGCCGGGGCCCTGGGCCTGCCCGAGCCGGACGAGACCGAGACCACCTTCGTCGGCAACGCCCTGCTCAAGGCCCGCCACGCCGCCGACCTGTCGGGCCAGATCGCCCTGGCCGATGATTCGGGCCTGTCGGTTGCGGCCCTGGACGGGGCGCCGGGGATCTATTCGGCGCGCTGGGCGGGGCCCGGCAAGGACTTCGCCCAGGCCATGGACAAGGTCGCCGAGCGACTGGAGGAGACCGGCTCGGACGACCGTTCCGCCTGGTTCACCTGCGCCCTGGCCGTGGCATGGCCAAACGGCGGGCCGGCGGTGGTGGTGCAGGGCGAGGTCCACGGGACCCTGACCTTCCCGCCGCGCGGCGACCGCGGCTTCGGCTACGACCCGATCTTCATCCCGGCCGGCTTCGACCAGACCTTCGGCGAGCTGGAGCCGGCCGCCAAGGACGCCATGAGCCATCGGGCCGTGGCGTTCGCCAAGCTGAAGGCGGCGCTGTTTGAGTAGACCCTTCCATCGTTGCAGGAGGCCGCGGTGACCGGCCTCCCCCCTCTCGGCGTCTACGTCCACTGGCCCTACTGCGCCAGGATCTGCCCCTATTGCGACTTCAACGTCGTGCGGGATCGCGGCAGGACCGACGAGCAGGCGGCCCTGGCCGACGCCATCGTCGCCGACCTGACCGCCCAGCGCGCCCTGACCGGGCCGCGGACCCTGCTGTCGATCTTCTTCGGCGGCGGCACCCCCTCGCTGATGGACCCCGCCCAGGTCGCCCGGGTGATCGAGGCCGCCAAGGCGCTGTGGACCCCGGCCGACGACCTGGAGATCAGCCTCGAGGCCAATCCCACCGACGCCGAGACCGACCGCTTCGACACCCTGGCGGCGGCGGGGGTGGCGCGGCTGTCGCTGGGGGTCCAGGCCCTGGACGACGCGGCCCTGGCCCTGCTGGGCCGCAACCACGACGCCGGCTCGGCCCGGCGGGCGATCGCCGTGGCGGCCCGGGCCTTTCCGCGGCTGTCGGCCGACCTGATCTACGCCCGCCCCGGCCAGACGGTCGAGGCCTGGACCCGCGAGCTCGGCGAGCTGCTGGCCCTGGGCCCCGAGCACGTCTCGCCCTACCAGCTGACCATCGAGGCCGGCACCGCCTTCGACCGTGCGGTCCGCCGGGGCCAGCTGATCACGCCCGACGAAGACCTGGCCGCCGCCCTGTTCGAGACCACGCAAGGCGTGCTGGAGGCGGCGGGCTTCGACGCCTACGAGGTCTCCAACCACGCTCGGGGCGAGGCGGCCCGCTCGCGCCACAACCTCGTCTACTGGCGCGGCTGCGACTATGTCGGCGTGGGCCCCGGCGCCCACGGCCGCCTGACCCTGGCCGACGCAAAGCTGGCCACCACGGCCCGGCGCGGGATCGCCGACTACATCCAGGCGGTGGCCGAGACCGGCGTCGGCTTCGAGCGCGAAGTCCTCACGCCGCTGGAGGCCGCCGAGGAGCGCCTGCTGCTGGGCCTGCGCATAGACGACGGCGTCAGCTTCGCCGAGATCGCCGCCCTGGACTTGTCGCCAGACACGCCAAGGGTGAAATCTCTGGTGGAGTCCGGCCTTCTGGCCGATGATCCCCTGCGCCTGCGGGCCACCCGATCCGGACGCCTGGTGCTGGACCGGCTGACAGGAACGCTCGCGACCTGATAACCCTTGTCCGCGCGCCGCTTCGGGGCGCTCAGTTCGTGTCGGCCAGTCCCGTGTTGAAAGTCCGCCCTTGAGCCGCCAGCCCGCCCCGCCCATCCTGTCCGACGCGCCGCTGGCGCCCGGGCTTTATCTGGTGGCGACGCCGATCGGGAACCTGCGCGACATCACCCTGCGGGCGCTCGACGTGCTCGCCGGCTGCGACGTCCTGCTAGCCGAGGATACCCGCGTGTCGGGCAAGCTGCTGGCCGCCTACGGCATCGCCAAGCGGCTGCAGCGCTATGACGAGCACGTCGCCGACCGCGAGACGCCGCGCCTGCTGGAACGGCTGGAGGCCGGCGAGCGGATCGCCCTGGTCTCCGACGCCGGCACGCCGATGGTCTCCGACCCCGGCCTGCGCCTGGCCCAGGCGGCGATCGCCGCCGGCCACACGGTCGTGCCGATCCCCGGCCCCTCGGCGGCCCTGGCGGCGTTGACCCTGGCCGGCCTGCCCACCGACCGCTTCCTGTTCGCGGGCTTCCCGCCGACCAAGACCGTGGCGCGCAAGGCGTTCTTCGAGGAGCTGGCCAAGGTCCGCGCCACCCTGATCTTCTACGAAGGCGCCTCGCGCGTGGCCGACAGCTTGGCCGACATGGCCGCCGTGTTCGGCCCCAGGCCCGGCGCGGTGGCCCGCGAACTGACCAAGCTGTACGAGACCTGCGTCCGGGGTCCGCTCGACGAACTGGCCGTTGACCCGCGGTTCGAGGCGCCCAAGGGCGAGATCGTCATCCTGGTCGGGCCGGGCCAGGACGAGGTCGCCAGCGCCGCCGACGCCGAGACCGCCCTACGCGAGGCCATGACCCGCCTGCCGCTGGGCGAGGCCGCTTCGGAAGTGGCCAGGGCCCTGGGTCTGTCGCGCAAGGACCTCTACCGCCAGGCCCTGGCGATGAAGGCGGCCGGATGAGCGCCGTCCGGCCCGTCCGTCCCGACCGCCAGGCCCAGAGACAGGCCCAGAGACAGGCGAGGGGCGCCGCCGCGCGGCTGTCGGGACGGCGCGCCGAGGTGGTCGCCGCCCTGTGGCTGATGGCCAAGGGCTATCGCATCCTCGGCTTCCGCCTGGCCACGCCGCTGGGCGAGATCGACCTGCTGGCGCAACGCGGCGGCGTGCTGGCCGTTGTGGAGGTCAAGAGCAGGACCAGTCTGGAGGCGGCGCTGGAAGCGGTGACCTACGAGCAGCGGGCCCGCCTGCGCCGCGCCGGAGCCCATGTCGCCGCGCATCGCGCCGGCCTGCGCGGGGCCGTGGTCCGGCTGGACCTGATCGCCCTCGCGCCCGGCCGCCGTCCGCGTCATGTCGCCAATGCGTGGATGGGTGATCAATGACGCGCGAAGAGGCCGAAGCCCTGCTGACCCAGGCCGGCGAGCGGTCGGACAAGGCCTTCCCGCTGTTCGAGGCGGCCCTCGCCTGCGCTGTGCACGACGATCCCGACCGCGACCTGGCGCCCGTGCTCGACATGGCCAAGACCTCGATCGATCGGCTGACCGAGCGGCTGAAGGGCGAGTCGCCGGAAGAGGCCCTGGCCGAGACCATGGCCGGGGACCTGCGGCTGTCGGGCGACCTGATCACCTACGACCATCCCGACAACGCCGACGTGGTCGCCGTGGCCGAGCGGCGCAAGGGCCTGCCGGTCACTCTTGGAGTGTTCTACCTGCATGCTGGCCGAGCCTGCGGCCTGGACCTGCATGGCGTCGACTTCCCGGGCCACTTCCTGCTGCGCATCGAGACCGAGGAAGGGCCTCTGGCGCTCGACCCGTTCAGCGAGGGCCGGGTGGTGCTGCCGTCGGAGCTGTCGCGCCGGGCCCTGCGCACCGGCCTGATGCCCGACGTCGCCGCCAAGCTGGACGTGCTGATGAGCCCGATCCCGGACCGCGCCGTGTTGATCCGCCTGCAGAACACCATCTTCGCCCGCGCCCAGCAGGCCCGCGACTGGGCCCGGGCCGAGCGCTCGGCCCTGCGCCGCGCCCTGCTCGACCCCACCGACCACCACCCCTGGCTGGACGTCGCCGCCGCCCGCGAAGGCCAGGGCGCCCTGGCTGGCGCCCTGCAGGCCCTGTCTCGCGCCCAGGTCCTGGACGGCGGCGCGACGGTCGCCGCCCGCGCGGCGCGCGAGCGGATGCGGTTGCGGCTGAACTGACGGACGCTTGCGCGTGCGCCGTCACGGTTCGGCGAAGCCAAAGCGGACGCTACGAATGTCCGCTAGCTAAGATCCGTTCCAAGGTCACGTTTCTCGACCGCCCGAGATAGGCCATCAAACCTGCTTGCGCGCGCGTCGGAACAGGCGTCTTATTTCACTCAAGCTCTGGTAGAGAGCCTTGGGAGGAACGTCATGGATCCCGTGGTCCTTGGCGCGCCTGATCGGGCGCGCCGAAGCGGTCGTTCCAGCCGCTTTAGCTGGTTTATGCTGGTCGTCGCCATCAACCTGGTCCTTTGGACCGGCGTGATCGCCCTTATCGTCCGCGCGACCTGACGACCCTCAGCGCAGGCCGCGGAGCAGGTCGAGCCGGCGCATCGCCTTGCCCGGCAAGGCCGACATAGGCCCCAGCGGCAGGGCCTCGGCCATTTCGCGCAGGCCGTACACCGCCGTGCGGGTCAGGGTCGAGACCGACGGCGCGCCCAGGAACCCGAACATCACGCCCTGCTGGCGGTTCGACAGCTCACGCTTGAAGCGATAGTCGCCGGCCCCGAGGTCGAGGCGCTTGTAGGGGCCGCCATCCAGGCTCTTGAGAATGTCCTGAAACAGCAGCAGGCCCGGCGAATAGCGTTCGAACTTCGGATCGTGGGCGATCATCCAGCCGTGGATCGTGCCGCCGCCGCGCAAATGGAAGTGCACGGCCGCCAGCTCGTCGCCCAGATGCAGGGTGTAGAGCCCGCCGCCGAACGCCGGGTCGCGGGTCTCCAGCAGCTCGTCCATCAACCGCATGACCCAGGCGGTCTTGAACAGATCGGTCTGGCCGGTGGCTGCCAGCTGGGCGCGTTTCCAGGCGATCAGCCGCTCGAAATCGGAGCGCGACTCCGACAGGGCCGTGAACCGGGTCGGGCCGACCTCGCGCTCGACCTTGCGGCGCTTCTTGTCGATGTCCTTCAGCGCGCCGACGCCGGCCGCCTTGCGCTCGGCCTCGTAGGCGGCGTAGCCGTCGGCGACCTCGATCACCCAGGAAATGCAGTGGCCCCGGGCATGACCTTGGAACGCCGGGTCCTGCGCCTGCATGTGACAGAAGTCGTAGCGCGAGACGCCCAGGGCCTGGAGCATGGCGCGCGGATCGGCCCGGAAGCCGTCGCGGGTCACCAGGGCCTGGTAGTCGCTCATCGGAGCGCCGGCGGGCATGGCGGTCGAGCCGCGCTTGCGCACCGCCAGGAAGGCCGCCGGGTTCCCGGCCGGGTCGGACTGGACCGCGACCCGCGTGCTGTTGGCGGGACCGCGCGCTCGGGCCACGGCCTGGGCCCACGACGGCGACAGGAACGGACTGTCGAAACGCGCCTCGCCGGCCTGGGCGGCCGACCAGGCCGCGAGGACCTCCGCGGGCAGTTCCAGGGCGGGGAAGACGTCGATCTTCAAGGCAACCTCGATCCGGCTCGAGCCGAACGTGCGGCCGGATATTCGGCGCCACCATGACGCGGATAGATTGAACGAGGGTTTACGCCCCGGAGATCGGCGTTCGTCGGGGCGTAAAGCCCGTCAATCCATCAGCCTCTTCGACAGGTAGACATATTCCAGCGCTTGGCGACGGGCGGTCTCGGCGAGGTTGGCGCTGGCCGCGTGGCCGCCGTCGATGTTCTCGTAATAGAGCACCGGATAGCCCAGCTCCTCCAGCCGCGCGGCCGCCTTGCGGGCGTGGGCCGGGTGGACGCGGTCGTCCTTGGTCGAGGTCTCGATGAACACCTCGGGATATTTTCGGCCGGCCTTGAGGTTGGAATAGGGATCGTACTTCTCGATCACCGCCCGTTCGGACGGAATGGCGGGATCACCGTATTCGCCCACCCAGGAGGCGCCGGCCCCGATCTGGCTGTAGCGGATCATGTCGAACAGCGGCACCTGCACGACGATGGCGTTGTAGAGTTCCGGCCGCTGGGTCAGGGCCACACCCATCAGCAGGCCGCCGTTGCTGCCGCCCATGATTCCCAACCGACGCGGCGAGGTGATCTTGCGGTCGATCAGGTCCTGAGAAACGGCGAAGAAGTCGTCATAGGCCTTCTGGCGGTTGGCCTTCAAAGCCGCATCGTGCCAGGCGGGGCCGAACTCGCCGCCGCCGCGGATGTTGGCCACCACATAGGTCCCGCCGCGCTCCAGCCAAAGCTTGCCCATCACCCCGGAATAGGTCGGGGTCATCGACACCTGGAAGCCGCCATAGGCGTAGAGCAGGGTCGGGGCCGATCCGTCGTACTTCACACCCTTGGGCCGCACGACGAAGTAGGGAATCTTGGTTCCGTCCTGGCTTGTGGCCTCGAACTGCTCGACCACGTGGGTCGAGGCGTCGAACCGGGCGGGCGAGGCCTTGACCTGCTCCAGCTTCAGCGAGGCGGCGTCGGCCAGCCAGTAGGTCGAGGGGGTCAGATAGCCGGTGACGCTGACGAACAGCCGGTCGTCCTTCTGCGAGGCCGAGCCCAGGCCGATCGTCGAATTGGCCGGCAGGGCCAGCTTCTGGCTGGTCCAGCCCTTGGGACCATGGCTGTAGACCAGAGCCGCGCCGGTCACATTGTCCAGCAGGCCGACCACCAGCTTGTCGCGGGTGGTGGTGACGCTCTCCACCGACTGCTTGGCCGTGGGACGCAGAACCAGGGTCGCCACCGCCTTGACCGGATCGGCCTTGAAGGCGGCAAGGTCGAAGCTGATCAGGTCTCCGGTCTTGAAGCCCCGCTCGGGCCAGTCCTGCTCCAGCGACATCACCATCTGGCCGGCGACATAGGCCTGGATCGAATGCTTCAGCGGCAGGGGCAGCTTCACCGGACCGGCGTCGGTCAGCAGATAGCTCTCGGATTCGAAGAAACTGACGGCCCGGTTGGCCAGGACGGCGACCACCTTTCCGTCGGCGTCGGTCAGGGTGTAGGCCGAAGCCGAGACATCGTCTGGCGCGCCCCGGAACACCTCCTTGCCGTCCGCCAGGGCCTGGCCGCGCTTCAGCGCCTTGACCACATAGGGGTAGCTGGACTTGGTCATCTGGCCCGGCTCCCATTCGCGGGCCACCAGCAGGGTGTCCTTGTCCAGCCAGGCGACGTTCTGCTTGCCCTCGGGCAGCACGAAGCCGCCGGGCACGAACGCCTTGGTCGTGGTGTCGAACTCGCGGATCGTCACCGCGTCCTTGCCGCCGTTCGACAGGGTCAGCAGGCAGCGGGTCTCGTCGGGCGGAAGGCAGTTGGCGCCCTTGAACACCCAGTTGGCGTTCTCGGCCTTGGACAGGGCGTCGATGTCGAGGATCGTCTCCCACTGCGGATCGGCCGTGCGGTAGCTGTCCAGCGTGGTCCTGCGCCAGAGGCCGCGCACATGGTCGGCGTCCTGCCAGAAGTTGCGCAGCGACCCGTCGCCGGCGAACGATACGCCAGGCACCCGGTCCTTGGCGTTGAGGATGGCCAGGGCCTGGGCCTCGAGCCCGGCATAGCGGCTGTCGCCCTGCAGAATCGCCAGGCTGCGCGTATTCTCGGCCTTGGCCCAGGCCAGCGGCCGTTCGCCCTCGATCTCTTCCATCCACTTGTAGGGATCGTCCTTGCCCAGCTCGGCCAGCGGCGTGCGGGGCTCAACATTGGCGGGCGGGGCGGGGTCGGCGGCTTGGGCGGTGGTCATGAGGCTCGTGGAGGCGAGGAGGGCGAGAAGCAGTCTACGCATCTGGGTATCCGGCGGCGGTCGTGACAGGTGGCTCGCCTTCAAGCGGCGCCTTTGCACGACGGTATCGCAAAAGAGGGCGGACGCCAGATAGCTTGAGCCGCGCCATCGCCCTGATAAGGCCCTCAGGATCCCCTCCGAGCCGGAAAACCCAAGCTCAAATCGCCGCAGCGAGGCCAGGCCTCTGACTCGGCCGAGGTTTTCCACTATATAGCCCCCACCATGAGCCGCACGTTTCTCAAGATGAACGGCCTCGGCAACGACTTCGTCGTGATCGAGACCCTGACCCAGCCCTTCCATCCGACGGCTGAGGACATCCGCGCCATCGCCAAACGGGGCGAGGGCGGGATCGGCTGCGACCAGGTGATCGCCATCGATCCGCCACGCGCCGAAGGCGCCAGCGCCTATGTGCGGTTCTGGAATTCGGACGGCGAGGAGACCGGGGCCTGCGGCAACGGCACCCGCTGCGTGGCTTGGCTGCTGATGCAGTCGGGCCAGAAGGACGCCGTGGCCTTCGACACCGTGGCCGGACGGCTATCGGGCGTGATGGCCGGCGACAAGCTGGTCACCGTCGACATGGGCCGGCCCGGCCTGGCCTGGGACCAGATTCCGCTGGCCGAGGAAATGGACACGGTCGGGATCGAGCTGCAGGTCGGCCCGATCGACGCGCCGCTGGTTCACACGCCCGGCTGCGTCTCGATGGGCAATCCGCACGTGGTGTTCTTCGTCGACGCCCCGGTCAGCGACGACTTCGCGCGCGGCACGGGCAGTCTGGTCGAGCACCACCCGCTGTTTCCGGAAGGCGTCAATGTCGGCTTCGCCCATATCGCCGCCCGCGACCATATCCAGCTCAAGGTCTGGGAACGCGGCGCGGGCCTGACCGCCGCCTGCGGCACCGGGGCCTGCGCGGCCCAGGTGGCGGCCGTGCGCCGCGGCCTGACCGACCGGACGGCCAAGGTCGAGTTCGAAAGCGGCGCCCTGACCATCGAATGGCGCGAGGGCGACGGCCACGTGATCATGACCGGTCCGGTGACCATGGAGTTCGCCGGCAAGCTGCCGGAGCCGGTGGCCGCATGACCATCCATCCCGCCATCGGGCCCGGCAAGACCGCCGTGGTGACCGGCGCGGCCGACGGCATCGGCCTGGCCGCCGCCCAGGCGTTCGCCGCGCTCGGCATGAACGTGGTCATGGCCGACATCATGGGCCGGGCCCTGAAGAAGGCGGCCGAGGCCATCGGCGACAAGGCCCTGGCCGTGCCGACCGACGTCGCCGACCGCGCCGCCGTCCAGGCCCTGCGCGACGCCGCCGTCGAGCGGTTCGGGGCCGTGGACGTGCTGATGAACAACGCCGGGGTCGGCGGCGGCGGCGACGTCTTTTCGGGCGAGGACCCGTGGAAGCGCGTGCTGGACGTCAACCTGTGGGGGGTGATCAACGGCGTCCAGGTGATCGGCGAAGAGATGGCCGCCAGCGGCCGTCCGGGGCTGATCATCAACACCGGCTCCAAGCAGGGGATCACCCAGCCGCCGGGCAATACGGCCTACAATGTCTCGAAGTCGGCGGTGAAGGCCCTGACCGAGGGCCTGGCCCACACCCTACGCGAGATCGTCGACTGCCAGGTCGACGCCCGCCTGCTGATCCCCGGCTATGTCTTCACCGGCATGACCCGTCGCGGAACCGACAAGCCGCCCGGCGCCTGGACGCCCGAGCAGACCATCCAGTTCATGCTGGACAGCATAGCTCGCGGCGACTTCTACATCCTGTGCCCCGACAATGAGGCGCCGCGGGCGCTGGACGAAAAGCGCATGGCCTGGGCCATGGGCGACGTCATCGAAAACCGCCCCGCCCTGTCGCGCTGGCATCCCGACTGGAAAGACGCCTTCACGGCGTTCGTCGAAGCGCCGTGACGACCTACACCCTCATCTCGCGTCCGCCGACGCCCAGGCCGCAGGTCGGCGAGGAAGGCGGGCCGGCGACGACGATGTCGGGGCCTGACGGGGTCGACGTCGTCACCTTCGGCTGCCGGCTGAACGCCTACGAATCCGAGGCCATCCGGGCCCGGGCCAGCGCCGACGGCCTGGCCGACGCGGTGGTGTTCAACACCTGCGCCGTGACCGGCGAGGCCGTGCGTCAGGCCCGCCAGGCGATCCGCAAGGCTCGCCGCGAGCGGCCGGACGCCCGGCTGATCGTCACCGGCTGCGCCGCCCAGATCGACCCCGCCGCCTTCGCCGCCATGCCCGAGGTCGACCTGGTGCTGGGCAACGCCGAGAAGGCGGCCCCGGGCGCCCTGCTCGACACCTCCACCCGCGTGCGGGTCAACGACATCATGTCGATCAAGGAGACCGCCGGTCACCTGATCGCCGGGCTGAAGGACCGGGCCCGGGCCTATGTCGAGGTCCAGAACGGTTGCGATCATCGCTGCACCTTCTGCATCATCCCCTTCGGCCGGGGCAATTCGCGCTCGGCCCCGGCCGGCGAGGTGGTCGAGCAGGTCCGCCGCCTGGCCGCCGAGGGCTATAACGAGGTGGTGCTGACCGGGGTCGACGTCACCTCCTGGGGCGCCGACCTGCCCGGCCAGCCGACCCTGGGCCAGCTGGTGGGCCGGATCCTGCGGATGGTCCCCGACCTGCCACGCCTGCGCCTGTCGTCGATCGACGCGGCCGAGATCGACCCGGACCTGTTCGCGCTGCTGGAGACCGAGCCGCGGCTGATGCCCTACCTGCACCTCTCCCTGCAGGCCGGCGACAACCTGATCCTCAAGCGCATGAAGCGCCGCCACAGCCGCGAGGACGCGCTGAAGCTGGTGTCCGAAGTGCGACGCGTGCGCCCCGACACCGCCTTCGGCGCCGACCTGATCGCCGGCTTCCCGACCGAGAGCGAGGAAGCGTTCGAGAACACGCTGAAGCTGGTCGAGGAAGCGGGCCTGGCCTTCCTGCACGTCTTTCCCTACAGCGCCCGCCCCGGCACGCCGGCCGCGCGGATGCCGCCGGTCAAGGGGCCGGTGATCAAGGACCGGGCCCGTCGCCTGCGCGAGGCCGGCCAGGCGGGGCTCGAACGCCACCTGCAGCGCCAGGTGGGCCGCACCCTGTTAGGCCTGGTGGAACGCGAGGGCGTGGCCCGGGCCGAGGACTTCACCGAGATCGCCTTCGAAGGCCCCGCGCCCCAGGGCCAGATCGCCGCCTTCCGGGTGGTCGGCCACGACGGGACGCGGGTGATCGCCGAGCTCGCCGCCCAGGCATGATCCATAGCCTCGTCCTGACCGCCGCCCTGGCCGCGACCCTGTCGTTCGGCGCCTCGGCCTGGGCCCAGCAGGCCCCGCCAGCTCCGGAGCCCAAGACCGAGGACACCCCGCCCGCCGCCTTCCATCCGGTCGGCCCGATACAGCCGATCGAATTCAGCGTCATGACCTACAATGTCGAGGGTCTGCCCTGGCCGGTGCGGTCCGGGCGCGGCTCCAAGCTCAAGGCCATCGGCCGCCAGCTGGCCGCCCTGCGCGAGAAGGGACTGCAGCCCGACGTCGTCCTGTTGCAGGAAGGCTTTCGCGAGGAGGTCCGCGACCTGATCGCGCTCAGCGGCTATCAGCATGTGGCCCGCGGGCCGCGCAAGAAGCAGCGCGACGCCAACCCGTTCAGCAAGGGCGATCGCCCGCCCTACAAGCGGGTGAAGTACATCCGCAAGGGCGAGGGCTGGGGCAAGTGGGGCTCCAGCGGCCTGTGGGTGCTGAGCGACCATCCGATCAACTGGGTCAAGTCGCACGCCTACCGCTACTGCGCGGGCCTGGACTGTCTGGCCAACAAGGGCGTGATGCTGGTCAGCCTGGACGTGCCGGGCCTGCCCACCCCGGTCGAGATCGCCGACACCCACCTCAATTCCAAGGGCGCCTCGGGCGTGCCGCGCAACCGCAACCGCATGGCCCACCACCTGCAGGCCGAGGAGCTGGGGCGCTTCATGGAGAGCGACCGCACGCCGGGCGCGCCCCTGATCGTCGGCGGCGACTTCAACGTCATGCACGCCCCCGACCGCTATGACTATGTGATGCAGCGCTATCCGTTCGAGGTGGTCAGCCAGGTCTGCTTCCAGGAGCCTCAGAGCTGCGACGCCAAGATCTCGGCCGACGGCGACGCCCCGTGGCTGGACACCCAGGACCTGATCGGCTTCAAGCCGGGCGACAAGGTGGCGATCCGGCCGGTCCAGGTGGAGGCCCGGTTCGACGGCTCGGTCACCGGCGGGCCGGTGCTGTCCGACCACGACGCCTATGAGGTCACCTTCCGCCTGACGCCGATCCCCGTCCTGCCGGTTCCGCCGCACAAGCCCTGAGGTCTTGCGATGTCCGACACGCCTGTTCTGACCGGCGCCCCTCTTGCTGGCGGATGCCAGTGCGGCGCGGTGCGTTTCCGGGTCGAGGGCGAGACGGGCCGCGCCTCGATCTGCTGGTGCCGCATGTGCCAGAAGGCCTTCGCCGGACCGTTCGGGGCGCTGGTCACCGTCAAGGTCGCCGATCTGGCCTGGACGCGTGGCCAGCGCTCGACCTTCCAGAGTTCGGACGCGGTCAAGCGCGGCTTCTGCGCCGTCTGCGGCACGCCCCTGACCTTCGAATGGAGCGCCGACAAGATCGACCTCGCCGTGTTCGCCTTCGACGATCCGTCGCGGGTGGAACCGGCGGTGCAGCTGGCGGTCGAGGGACGTCCGGCCTGGATGGAGCATCTGGCCGATCTGCCGGTGCGCCCGCCGGCCGGTGGGCCCCACGGAGCCGTGGTCAGCCGGCAGCATCCGGACCGTGAGACCTGATCATATAGGTGGTTCTATTTTTGCGGTGGCTGAATGGGCGATGTGCCGGCAGGGGATGAAGTTTGCGGACTAGATGCGGGTTGGGAAAGCTTAGATATTATTTTCGGGACTGTGTAAGTTACCAAAGATCCGACAATTAATGCAATAACAATCCAGACAACCCGAAGTCCACCAAACATACCAGACATAGCATTTAGTCTATCCCCAAGCCTTTCATCTTGATTTTTCCTCTCTCTAGCTTCTTCCTTTATAAGCTCTAGAACCTTATTTATCTCTGTATTCGTACGATCAAGTAAGTTATTTTGCTTGTCAAGATTTCCCTGAAATTCCTGTCGCCACTCACGGTCTGTCGTGATGTCATTTTTAAGTGCAATCAACTCTTTCCTTGTATCTTCAATAATTTTATAGAGGGCTCCAGTATCGGTGGGGCGATAGTGCTGGATCAAGTCAATAAGCTCTTCTGGGAAGTCTAAAATTTCCCGACTATCAGCGACGTCATAATCGGAAAGTTCATTTTTTGCCAGCTTTTGGAAGGTTGCTGCGATTAGCTTCATTCCAGGCAATAAGGCAAAGGGTGTAGAAGAAAAATTATGAAGCCCAATAACAAGGACGCCCTTATACTCAGGGTCAACTGCTAATCCGCCGAGTATGTGGATTCCTTTGTGTGCAAGTTTGCGCTTGGGGATTAAGGTGGCAATCATATCCTTTGGGAGTTTTAGGCGCTCCTTGGAAAGGACAAAGACAACTTCACCGGGATCAACACATCGGCTTTCTTCCGGAATGGAGAGGATGTCTTTCGGCTGTCGGTATGCGGCTTTGAGGACTCGGTCTCCCATCCGAAAATCGTATTTTACGGCTTCGGCGCTGGAAAGGTTACCTCCAATCAAAAACGACTCGCTTTCGATGGCGGTCCGAATTTCGGCGGTGCTCAACAGCTTGGGCATTCTGGCCCCTCTTACCCCAATATCTTGTGCCATTAACGTTGTTCCACAGCGTCTCCTAAGGCAACGTAAAAGGGTAGAACATAAAGGGAACCTCGTCTATCGCGGAGGCTTATCAACAGGATATCTCTGCGTGCGTGGTTCGATCATTCTTGTTCTAGGCTGATCACTTCGCCTCCTCCTCGCCGCCCGCGAACCCCGGCAGGCTCCAGCCGAACCGGATGGCGCAGGCCCGCAGGCCGAAGGCCGCGCAGAACCCGGCGATCCCGGCCGGCCAGAAGTCGACGTGCAGCAGGGTCAGGCCCGCGAACACCGCCGCGCCCAGCAGGGCGGCGGTGATGTAGATCTCGCGGCGCAGCAGCAGGTTCGGCTCCTCGGCCAGCACGTCGCGGATCACCCCGCCGAACGCGGTGGTCAGCACGCCCATGACCACGGCGGTGAACGGGTGGACGCCCAGGCTCAGGGCCTTGGCCGTGCCGACCACGGCGTAGGCGGCCATGCCCAGGGCGTCCAGCCACAGCAGGGCCCGGAAGCGCCAGCCGCGCTTGCCCAGCAGCCACACGGCCGTCGCCGCGACCAGGCAGACCATCACATAGCCCGGCCGCTGGACCCAGAACACCGGCGCGCCGATCAGCAGGTCGCGCAGGGTGCCGCCCCCCACGCCGGTGATGGCCGCGAAGAAGCCGAAGGTGATGATGTCGTGCCTGCGGCGGGCGGCCGCCAGCGCCCCGGTCGCCCCGAACACGGCGACGGCGGCGTAGTCCAGCCAGAAGAGCGTGGTCGAAAGCGCGTCCATCGGCGTTTCATGCCACGCCCCGCTAGAGCCTGTCTTCTCCGATGCTTCGATCCGGCAAGAGGCGCCCTATCTCTTGCCGGAGAGCGTGGCGCGCGTCGAAACCGCTCACACTTTCGCCCGTCACGCTCTAAAGGAACGCCATGAGCGAAAAGCCCGAGCAGAAAAAAGGCTGGTTCCAGCGCCTGACGTCCGGCCTGGCCCGGTCGTCGCAGCAGATGACCGAGCAGGTCACGAGCGCCTTCACCAAGAAGCCGCTGGACCAGGAGCAGCTGGACCAGCTGGAGGAGATGCTGATCGAGGCCGACCTGGGCCCGCAGATCGCCGCTCGCATCACCGACGCCTTCGGCAAGGCCCGGTTCGGCAAGTCGTCGACCGAGACCGAGGTCAAGGAAGCCCTGGCCGAGCTGGTCGCCGCCGAGCTGGCCGACCGCGAGGGCGTGTTCGACCCGCTGTCGGGGCCCAGGCCCTATGTGGTGCTGTTCATCGGGGTCAACGGCTCGGGCAAGACCACCACCCTGGGCAAGATCGCTTCGGACCTGGCGGGCAAGAAGGCCAAGGTGCTGATCGCCGCCGGCGACACCTTCCGCGCCGCCGCCGTCGAGCAGCTGAAGGTCTGGGCCGATCGGGCCGGGGCCGACTTCATGTCCAGGCCGCCCGGCGCCGACGCCGCCGCCCTGGCCTACGAGGCCGTCGAGCGCGCCAAGGCCGAGGGCCACGACGTGGTGCTGATCGACACGGCCGGCCGGCTGCAGAACAAGCAGGGCCTGATGGACGAGCTGCTGAAGGTCATCCGGGTGGTCAAGAAGGTCGATCCCGACGCGCCGCACGAGACCTTGCTGGTGCTGGACGCCACGGTCGGCCGCAACGCCCTGGCCCAGGAGAAGATCTTCGGCAACCAGGTGGGCGTGTCGGGCATCGTGATGACCAAGCTGGACGGCACCGCGCGCGGCGGGGTGCTGGTGCCGGTGGCCCGCGCCTCCGACAGCCCGATCAAGCTGATCGGCGTCGGCGAGGGGGTGGACGACCTCCAGCCGTTCGACGCCCGGGCCTTCTCCCGCTCGCTGGTCGGGCTGGAGGACTAGGCGATGAGCACGCCCGAAACGCCGCCCCCCACCCCGAACGCCGCCGCCAAGCGGTCCGCCTGGATCCGCCACGCGGTCGACTACGGCCCCCTGCTGGCCTTCCTGGTCAGCTTCCTGATCACCCGCAACATCACGACCGCGACCTGGGTGCTGGTGGCCGCCTCGGCGGTCGCCCTGGCGTTCGGCTTCGCGGTCGAACGCCGGCTGGCGCCGATGCCGCTGATCGCCGGCCTGGGCGCCCTGGTGTTCGGCGGCCTGGCCCTGATCTTCCACGACCCGCGGCTGCTGAAGATCAAGCCCACGGTGCTCAATGTCGCCTACGCCGCCTTCCTGTTCGGCGGCGTGGCGCTGCGCAGGAACCCCCTGAAGGTGCTGCTGGGCGAGGCGATGCATCTGTCCGACGCCGCCTGGCGGACGCTGACGATCCGCTACGGCGCCTGTTTCCTGGTCCTGGCCGGGGTCAACGAGGCGGTCTGGCGGACCCAGTCCGACGCGGTGTGGGTGTGGTTCAAGTTCCCGGGCCTGGCCGTCCTGATGATCCTGTTCTCCCTGACCCAGGTGCCGTTCATGATGAAGCACATGCACGACGAGGATCAGGCCAAGACGCCCGAGGAGCCCGGCGCGGAATCGGGGGCCGGATAACCCGCCGCCCACGGACCATCTGTCGTCAAAACGACGTCTAAGCGTGGTACTGAAAGGTCCGTCGGCGGAAAAGAGGGACGGCGGACCATGGCCAAGACCAAGGGCGATACGAAGGGCGACAAGGCGGAACACGGCGGGGCCCTGGCCCGGTCGCCCAGTCACCTCCTGCACCGGGTCCTGCAGCTGGCCCTCGACATCTACGCCGAGGAGAGCGGCGCCGGCGGGATCACCCAGCGCCAGTACGCCGTCCTGGCGGCCGTCGCCGAGAACGAGGGCGTCACCCAGACGGGCCTGGTCCGCGCCACCGGCATCGACCGCTCCACCCTGGCCGACATGGTCGCCCGGATGATCACCAAGGGTCATCTGGAGCGCCAGCGCTCCGACCAGGACGCCCGCGCCAACACGGTCAGCCTGACCCCGGCCGGCGCCGCCGTGCTGGAGGACAGCCGCCCCAAGGTGGCCATGGCCGACGCCCGCATCCTGGCCCTGCTCAAGCCCAGCAAGCGCGAGGGCTTCCTGGAGCTGCTGGCCGACATGGCCGTGTCCGACGTCCACGCCGAGCCCGAGGCCAAGACCAAGAAGCTCAAGTCGCCCAAGGCCGAGAAGGCCGGCCACGGCAAGAAGGACAAGAAGCCCAAGAAGGAAAAGGCCGCCAAGAAGGCGGCCTGACCTCCGCGACGGCTCCGCCCCTTCCCGTGGGGAGAGTTTTGGGATCGTCGATTGTCCGGCCATCTGCCGATCACTTGCCCCCTACGGACCGCTTCGCGGTCGTCTTCCCCCAAAGGGGGAAGAGCCTTCTGGTGCGAGCGGCTCCGCCCCCTATGGGGGCGGACAGACCGCGAAGCGGTCAGGTGGGGGCAAGTAGTCACCGGCACGATCTCTCGACCTCACGCGGCTCGCCGCTGAGTGGATGGAAAGGGTCGCGGAGCGCCCGGACATCGTCCGGAGTTGTTTGAACAAGTTACCGTTTCGACGAAGCCGAGCGCTCCGCGCGACCGTTATCCGCAAGGCCGGGGCGCGCGGGCCTTTTCCGCCCTTCACCCCACCCGGTATCTCCCCAAGGATCTGTGCACCGCATGATGATCAGAGGCGGGAGTGAGCCAACGAGCACCGGAGCGAACCCCACGACGGGCGGAACCTTCCCAGCATGAAGATCCCGATGGGCGAGCTTACGTCCCTCGCCCTCTGTTTAAGTCTCTCTCCAGCAAAGCCGGAAAGGACCCCGCTCGATCGCCCCCCGCCGCCGCATCGGTCGCTGGCCATGCGCCCTTTCCCCGCGACGGGGTGAGATCAGGATAAGGGCGGTTCGGGAGGGTGAGGATGGATTGGGGTCGAGAAAGTTCAGGGCGTTGAAATCGCTAGGGTTCGTTCCCGATAGCCCGAGGATAAACGCCGGGGACGCGCACTCACGGCAAGGCCGAAGCCGATGATCCCCAGCGCCTCGTGTGAGTGCGTGTCCCCCACGTTGTCCGCGACGCTGGATCGTTCGTCCTGGACAGCGGGTCCAAGGCCGGACTCAGCGGATCAAGGAGGGGACACGAACTCACGCGGAGCGCCCTGCACCCCGTCCGACGCCCTGCCGTGAGTACGCGTCCCCAAACGCGAACCGCCCGCTTCGCTGGGGCGAGGCGGGCGGTGGAAGCTCAAAAACAAGCCTAGGCCGGCTGGTGGACGCCGGCTTCGTTCAGCCATTCCAGGATCTTGGCCTTGGGCATGGCGCCGACCTTCATCGAGGCCATCTGGCCGCCGCGGAACAGCATCATGGTCGGGATGCCGCGCACGCCGTAGCGCGAGGGGGTGGTGGGGCTGTCCTCGATATTGACCTTGGCCACGGTGACGTGGTCGGCCAGCTCCTCGGAGATCTGCTCCAGGGCAGGGGCGATCTGCTTGCACGGGCCGCACCACTCGGCCCAGAAGTCGACCAGGACCGGCTTGTCGGCCTGCAGGACGTCCTTTTCGAAGGACTCGTCGGTCACCGTCACGGTGCTCATCGTCTGGCTCCATCTGCGCCCGGATGTTCGAAGGCGCGCTAGAAAACTGTCGTGGCGGGGGATTCGCGCCCCGTCTTGCGTCAAGATTTAGGGACCCGCGTCGCCCTCGGCAATGATCTAGAACAGCCGGGCCAGGGCGGCGGCCATCACCTTTTCTGGAACCGCCATGAGTTTGGGACCGTCCGTCCAGACGATCGCGGCCTCGATCGGGCGGTCGGGAAACACCTCGGCCAGAACGGCGGCGTAGACCGCCATCTGCGACAGATAGGCCGGATCGGCCTGCTCGATGCGGTCGGGCGAGGGGCGGTTGGTCTTGTAGTCGACCACCAGGACGCGACCCTCCGTGACCACCAGCCGGTCGACACGACCGGCGATCCGCAGCTCGGCCGGCAGGGTCGCCGCGCCCCCGGCCACCGAGACCTCGGGCCGCGAGCCGGGGCCGAACACCGCCGCGAACCGCGCGTCCTCCAGCACCCCGAAGGCGGCGGCGGCCATCTCCTCGCGCTGGTCGTCGGTCAGGTCGCGCTCGGCGGCCAGCAGGCGACCGGCGGCCGCCCGGCGCGCCGACGGCTCCAGGTCGGGCAGCAGCTGCAGCAGCCGGTGGATGATCTCGCCGCGCCGGTAGCGGCCCAGGCCGGCCACCACCGCCAGGGGCGAGGGCGCGCTGCCCCGGATCTCGTCCTCCAGGGTCGAGGGAGCGGCGTAGCGGGCGGCGGGGGTTTCGGGCGCGGCCGGGGCCAAGGTCCAGGCGGGCGTGGGGACCAGGACCGGCGCGGCGCGCGGAGCCAGGGTCTCGGCCCGCATCGGGTCGGGGCCGAAGCGCCGGCGGCCGTCATCGGAAATCTCGCGCACGCCGGGCTCGACATCGGGATGGTCGAAGGCGGCCTGGGCGGCGGCGTACCAGCCGCCGACGTTCTCGTCCTTGGTCCGGGCGTCGATCCGGCCGCACAGGATCAGCCGGTCCCGCGCCCGGGTCAGGGCCACGTAGTAGAGCCGCAGGGCCTCCTCGGCGTCCTTCTTCTCGCGCCGCTCGCGGGCGGCGGCGCTGGCCTCGCAATCATTGGCCTTGCTGGCGCACCACAGGAAGCCGCCGGCCTCCGTGCGCATCAGCGGCGAGCCGCGCGCCGCGCCCTTCATCGTCGTCTCGGGCAGGAAGACGATCGGCGCCTCCAGCCCCTTGGAGCCGTGGGCGGTCATCACCCGCACCTCGTGGCGCGCCCCTTCCATCTCGCGCTTGACGACGATGTCCAGGCTGGCGAAGTCGGCGACCAGGGCTTCCAGGTCGCGCACCCCGCGCTGCTCGGCGGCCAGGATCTGGGCCAGGAACTCGTCCAGGGCCTCGGCGGCCTCCTCGCCCAGGCGGGTCAGCACCTTGGCGCGGTTGGAGCGGGCGGTGTCGTCCACCCGGCCCAGCAGCAGGGCGTAGAACTCGAACGGCTGCCGGCGGCGGCTTTCGGCCAGGGCCCAACGCAGCAGGTCGCGGACGGCGGTCCAGCGGGGCTGCTCGCCGGCGCGGTCGTTGACCGCTTGCCACAGGGTGGCCGGCCGGCCCTTGGCCAGGGCGTAGAGGTCCTCGTCCGACAAGCCGCAGAACGGGCTCTTGAGCAGGGCCGCAAGGGTCAGGTCGTCGTCGGGGAACAGGCAGAACCGCCCCAGGGCCAGCAGGTCGTCGAACACGATATGGGCCGACAGGGAGAGGCGGTCGGCCCCGGCCACGGGCACGCCACGCCGTTTCAGGGCCCGCAGGATCTCCTCGAACAGCGCCTTGCGCCGGCGCACCAGCACCAGGACGTCGCCGGCATGGGCGGGCCGCCACGCTCGCGTCTCCTTGTCGAACACCGCGTCGCCGCGAGCGATCAGGGCCTGGATCTCGGCGGCGATCTTCTCGGCCAGGCGGCGGTTGGTGCCCTGCTCGGTCTCGGCGTCCAGCGGCGCGTCCCAGGCCTCGCGCTCCGCGCCGGGCAGCTCGCGCTCCAGCGGCCACAGGTCGACGCAGCCCTTGTGGTCGATGCGGAACGGCTGGTGGCGGACCACGTCCTCACCGGCCGGCGCCGGCACGCCCGAGCGGGTCTCCGGCGCCGAGAACAGGGCGTCGACGAAGCTCAGGACCTCGACCGTCGAGCGATACGACATGGTCAGGGGTACGGCCTTGCCCACCCGGTCGGCGGCGGTGATCTGGGCGATATAGCCTTGGGTCTCGGCGAGAAGGCGCTGAGGGTCGGCGCCCTGGAACGAATAGATCGACTGCTTCTCGTCGCCGACCACGAACAGCGTGCGGGCGTCTTCGCCGCCATTTGGGCCCGGATGCTGGGCGCGCCAGCGGACGGCGCTTTCGCCCGCGAAAAAGTCCGAGGTCAGGGCCCGCAGGATGGCCCACTGCTCGGGCGCGGTGTCCTGGGCCTCGTCCAGCAGGATATGGTCGATGCCCCCGTCCAGCTTGTACAGCACCCAGGCCGCGTCGACCTTTTCGGTCAGCAGCACCCGGGTGCGGTCGATCAGGTCGGCGAAGTCCAAGGCCCCGCGCGTGTCCTTCTCGATCTGGTGCGAGGTGACGTAGAGGGCGGCCAGGCGCAGGGCGTCGGCGCTGTCCTCGGCCACCCGGGCGGCGCGCAGCCATTCGCGGGCCGCCTCCAGGCGCTCCTGCTCGGCCAGCAGCCGGGCGCGCAGGTCCTCGCGGGCCTTCAGGCCGGACGTCTTGGCCGGCCAGGTCATGGGCGTGCCGCCGCCCTTCTCGGTAAACAGCGCCGCCAGGGCCTGGTCGAGATCGGCGTCGGGATCGGCCGCCACCGCCAGCATCTGGCCGGCGCACTTGACGTCGGTCTTGGTCCCGTTCAGCAGCACGTCGGCCACCGCGCGCCACAGGTCGCGGTCCAGCTCGGCCATGGCTTCGGCCGTGACGGCCTCGACGCTGCGGGGGCCGTCGTGGAAGCCGCAGACGGTCCAGACATCCTCGACCGCGCCCTGCAGGCCGCCGGCCCGGTCCAGATATTCGCCGATCGCGCCGCGCTGGGCCTCGAACGTCGCGAACATCGCCTCAAAGCTGGCGAAGTCCAGGGCCACCGAGAACCGGGCATAGGCCTCCGCGAAGGCGTCGTCGTGGTCGGTGACATAGGCCGCCACCTGCCGCAAGGCGCCCTGGGCGATGGCCGCCGAGGCGCTGTCGTCCATCACCTGGAAGCCGGGCGACACCCCGGCCTCCAGCGGAAAGCGCCGCAGCAGCTTCTCGCAGAAGGCGTGGATGGTCTGGATCTTCAGGCCGCCGGGCGTTTCCAGCGCCTTGGCGAACAGGCCCCGGGCCTTGGACAGCGCGCGGGGATCGAAGCCCGCCGGATCGCGGCCCTCCAGCGCGCCCAGCTGCTCGCGCAGCTTGACGTCGGGGGTGATGCACCATTCGCCCAGCCGCTCGAACAGCCGCCGCTGCATCTCGGCGGCGGCGGCCTTGGTGTAGGTGACGCACAGGATCGCCTCGGGCTCGGCCCCGGCCAGCAGCAGGCGCGCGACCCGGTCGATCAGGGTCTTGGTCTTGCCCGAGCCGGCGTTGGCCGTGACGAAGGCCGAGATGGCCGGATCCGCGGCGATGCGCTGGGGGTCGATGATTGTGGTCAGGGCGTCGGACATCAGAAAGCTCCTCCCCCTGTGGGGGAGGTGTCGCGAAGCGACGGAGGGGGTCTTGCAGAGCCGGCGGGTGAAACCCCCTCCGGCCCTTCGGGCCACCTCCCCCAGGGGGGGAGGATCTGGGTCTGCAGGCTCACTCCGCCCCCTCCCCGTCGTCGCCGCTGGTCGACCATTCGAACACCCGAGCCAGGTGGCCGTAGTCGCCGGCGTGGTCGTGCACGAACTGCGGCGCCACGCGCGACAGGTAGGGCTGGCGGGGATTGTCGTAGCGCTCGATCAGCGCCCGCAGGCCGTTCAGCGCCTTGACCGCCGCCTCGCTGGCCTCGGCCCCCGCGGTGGCGCGCACCTCCTCGACGCCCGCCGGCTTGCGGCCCGTGACCCGCAGATAGGTCAGGTCGCCGGGCTCGCGCGGACCGATGTCGGGAAAGCCGCCCTCGCGCAGGATGGCGGCGGTCAGGGTCAGCTGGGGCGAGAAGCCGGTCTCCACCTGCTTCTTCGACGGCGCGGCGCCGGTCTTGTAGTCGAGGATGTGGGCCAGGCCGTCCGCGGTCGGCTCGATGCGGTCGGCCTTGGCGGTCACCGTGAAGGGCCGGCCACCGATGTCGAAGGTCAGCGCGCCGGCGGCCTCGACCACGATCCGCTCGGCGTTGGCGCGGCGCCGCGTCTCCAGTTCGGCGACCCACAGCGCCGCCTCGCGGGCCAGGGCGCGCTCGCGAGCCAGGGCGGCGGCGGGCATGCCGGCCTTTTCCAGCTCGTCCAGATAGAGGCCCGCGAAGATCTCGGCGGCGTTGGCCGGCACGGGGCCGGGATGCTTCAGGGCGAAGGTCTCGAACGCCGCGTGGATCGCCGTGCCGCGCGCCCGGGCCTCGACCGGCTCGTCGGGACGGTCCAGCGGATAGAGCTTGAGGATGTCGCGGGCCCAGACGGCGTAGGGGTCGCGGGTCAGGGCCTCGACCCGGGTCACGGCCATCCGGCGCGGCCGGTCGGCGACCGGCGGGGTCGGGGCGGGGCGCTTGATCGGCGCGTAGGGGCCGGGGGCGTCGAGGTCGCGAGCCCAGGCCAGCACGTCCGGGCGCTCGGTCAGGCGCAGGCCGGCCCCGCGCGCCAGGGTCTTCAGCCGCCACAGCCAGCGGCTTTCGACGGCGGGAGCCCCGCCGCGCCGCTCGCTGTGGACCAGCACCACGTCAGGGGCGCAGGCGGCCTGGGCGAAGTCGTGGGCGGTCAGGCCGATGCGGCGCTCGGGCGGCGGCAGGCCCAGCCGGGTCCGCATCGGGCGCGACAGGAACGGGTCGATCGGCGCGCCGCGCGGCCAGATCCCCTCCTCCAGCCCGGCCAGGATCAGCCGGTCGGCCCGCACCATCCGCGCCTCGATGGCCCCGAAAATCCGCAGGCGAGGATGGGTGGCGCCGCCGGTGCGCAGGGTCTCCTCGTTGACCAGGCGGTCCAGCAGGTCGGCGAAGCCCTGGGCCGAGGCTGACGGCAAGGCGACGCCGTCGGTGATCAGCGACGACAGCAGGCCGGCCAGGCCCTCGCCGGCCGAACCGGCCCACAGGTGGGCCGGATCGGCCAGGGCCTCCAGCGCCTCGACCAGGGCGCGGGCGGCGGCGGCCGGCGCGCCCGCCTTGGGATCGACCACATACGGCATGGCGACGCGATGAGCGGCGGCCAGCACACGCTCGACCAGGGTCTTGGCGTCCGGGCGTCCTTCAAGCCGCTCCAGCAGCAGGGCGGCGTCGCGCGGGGCTGGACCGCGCAGGCCCCTCAGCTCCAGGTCGCGGGCCGCCTGGGCGTCGGCCTCCAGCAGCGGGTGCTTGGCCACGGCCAGAAGGCGGACCGGGTCCAGCGGATCCACCGCTAGGCCCGCGACATGCTGGGCCAGGATCGCCGCGGGGCTGGCGGCCAGGGGCGCGCCGGCCGAGCTGTCGGGGACCACGCCCCAGCGCATCAGCCGGGCGTTGACCCGCCGGGCCAGCTCCTGGTCGGGGGTGACCAGGGCGGCGGTCCGCCCCTGATCCTCTAGCGCTTCGCGCAAGAGCAGCGCGCAGGCGACCGCCGCCTCCTCCTCGGTGCGGGCGCTGACCAGGGACAGGCCCTTCAAACCCTCCTCGATCGGGTCCAGCCCCGGGGCCTCGGCCCGCAGGCGGTCGATCTGGGCCAGCCAGTCGGCCGTGGCCTCGGCGGGACGCAGGGCCTCGTTGATCAGGCGGCGACGCCAGCGGCCCCGGCTGTCGGCCTCGGGCCACCAGGGACGGACATCGGCGCGGGTCACGCCCGCCCCGACCAGCAGCCGCTTCATCGCCCCCTGCGGGTGCTGTTCGCCCGCCAGGCCGTCGATCTTGTCCCAGGCGTCGTCGGCCAGGCCGTCGTCGAGGCCGGGCAGCACGACCGCGCCCTGCGGCAGGCCGGCGATCACCCGCAGCAGGCGGGCGGTGGCCGGCGCCGTGCCGGTCGAGCCGGCGGCGACCAGCACGCCCGGCGGCGGATGGGCCTCCCACTGGTCCGCCAGGGCGTTGAGCAGCCGCACCCGCCGGTCGCTGACGTCGATCAGTCCCATCTCGTCCAGCCGCCGGGGCCAGGCGGTCAGCACCGCCTTCAGGAACCGGGCCGAGACCTGCCAGTGCTGGGCCAGATCCCCCTCGGCCAGGCCGTCCAGCCGGCCGTCGTCGGTGACCACCTCCTCGATCTGGCAGCTGTCGAGGAACTCGGCCAGGGCCTTGGCCATCTCCAGCGCCTGGCTCGCCTGCGGCTGGAACGACAGCAGGTGGGCGTGGTCGGCCACCAGCCGGGCCAGCTCGAACCGGCGGCGGCGCGAGGAGACGGCGGGCGGCAGGGTAAGGCTCAGCTCGCCCGGCTCGAACGGCGGCTCGCCCTCGTCCAGGTCGCCGAGCGGCCGGATCTGCGGCAGCAGCAGGGCCTTGACGCCCCCTCCAATGCCTTCCGAGACGGACACGAAGGCGTCGGCCAGGGCGCGGGCCCCGCGGCGGGTGGGGGTCAGGACGGTGGCGGCGGGCAGGGCCTCGGGCCCCAACGGCGCCAGCGCCTGCAGCAGCCCGCGCGCCAGATCCTCGACGAAGGGCCGGTGGGCGGGGATCGAGAACCAGCGCGGCCCCGGATGCTCGAAGGGGCCGGCCATCGTCAGGCGCTTCCGGCCAGCCGGGCTTCGGCGATGTCGCGGGCGTCCGGATCGCCGACATGCATCCACACCCCTTCGGGCGCGACGCCGTGCACTCGGCCCTCCATGGCCAAGGCCTTCCAGATCGGCGTCAGCGAGAACGGCCCGTCCGGCCCGTCGGCCACCACCTGCGGCTTGCAGATGTGCACGCCGACATAGACCAGGGGCGCGATCTCGCCCGCGGCCTTGAACCGCACGACGCCATCCTCGGCCAGGAACACGTCGCCGCTGTCGTGGAAGCCCAGCGAGCCCGGGGTCGAGGCCAGCATCAGGCAGACGTCCATGGTCGCCGGGGCCCAGGCGCGGGCCACGGCCGCGAGGGCCGAGGCGTCCTCGATCCAGACGGAGTCGATATTGGCCACCCAGATCGGGTCGTCGCCCAGCAGCGGCAGGGCGTGCTTGACGCCGCCGCCGGTCTCCAGAGCCTGGGGCCGCTCGTCGGAGATAACGATGTGCGGCAGCGGGTGGGTCTCGGCGCGGCGGAGGAGATGCGCTTCCAGCCGGTCGGCGAAATAGTGGACATTGACCACGGCGGTCTCGACCCCGGCGGCGGCCAGGCGGTCCAGCATGTGGTCGATCAGCGCCTTGCCGCCGACCTCGACCAGGGCCTTGGGCCGGTCGTCGGTCAGGGGCCGCATCCGGGTGCCCAGGCCCGCGGCGAGCACCATGGCGATCTTGGGAGCGTGAGGCGGAGCGCTCATCGGCGGAACTCCGAGGGCACGTGGGCGTCGAACCAGTCCTTCAATCCCGCCATCGCCGGGTCGGCCAGGTTGCGCTCCAGATAGCGCCAGGTGCGCGGCATGTAGGCCTCGTACTGCGGGCGTCCCAGCAAGGCCTGGCGAGCGAACACCCGGCCGAGGATCCGGGCGGCGTTGGAGGCGGCCAGGGCCCGGTAGTCGGCGATGAACGCCGACCGGTCGACGCCCGGCCGGGCGGCCAGATAGCGGTCGAGCATGGCCTGTTCCAGTTCGGGCGAGACGTCGCGGCGGGCGTCCTGCAGCAGGTGGGTCAGGTCCCAGGCCGGATGGGCGCGCAGGGCGTCCTGGAAATCCAGCAGCCCGACCCGGGCCACGCCCTGGCGGTCGGGCAGCCACAGCAGGTTCTGGGCGTGATAGTCGCGATGGGTGAAGACCGAGGCGCCGGCCTCGCCGCGCACCCAGACCGGGGCCCACAGGGCGTCCCACCCGGCGACGGCCTCGGGACCGAAGGCGGGCAGGCCGGAGAACTTCGGCCACCACTCCAGGAAGGTGTCCGTGCCGATCTTCAGGGCCAGGGCGTCATAGGTCAGCAACGGCCAGGCCACGCCGCCGCCAGTCTTGTCTTGGGGCGCCGTCAGCACGTCCGGCGGGGTCTCGGCGTGCAGGGCGACCTGGACGTCGACGGCGGTCTCGTACAGCGGGACCTCGTCCTGGCCGTCGGCGATCAGGGTGGCGTAGAGGCCGTCGCCCAGGTCCTCCAGCACGGCCAGCCCGGCCTCGACGTCGTGGGCCAGGATGGCTGGGGCCGACAGGCCGCGCCCGCGCAGATAGGCGGCGGTGGCCACGAAGGCGGCGACCGAGCCGGCGGCCAGGCGAGCGGCGGCGTTGTAGCCCAGGGCCAGGCGCTCGGAGTCGCTGGCGCCGGGCGGGCAGACCACGCTCTCCAGGGCCGGCGGCTGGTCCATGAAGATGAAGCTCTGATCGCCCCGATGCAGGCGCTCGTAGGCGCGGGTCGAGGCGTCGCCGCCCAGCGGCTCGCGGCGGGCGTCGCCGAAGCCGTGGGCCGCCAGGAAGGCCGTCTTGAGGGTTTCGCGATCAGAGCTCAAGCGGGCGTCCTTCGAAGGTTCCGTGGGCCACGATCACGGCGCGGCGCGCCTGGCCGTCGTCGCCCATGGGGGTGATGTCTATAGCGAGTCGGTCGGTCGGCAGGCGGCCTTGCAGGCGCTGGGGCCATTCGATCAGGACCGCGCCGTCCTCCAGCGCCTCCTCCAGCCCGATCTCGTAGGCCTCGTCCGGGTCGGTCAGGCGGTAGAGGTCGAAATGGGCGACCGGAAAGTCGGGGCCGTCATAGAACTGCACCAGGGTGAAGGTTGGGCTGGGCACCTCCTCGTCCGGCGAGGTCAGGGCGCGGACCAGGGCCCGGGCCAGGGTCGACTTGCCCGCGCCCAGCGGACCGGTCAGGCAGACAGCGTCGCCCGGCCGCAGGGCCATGGCCAGCTTGCGGCCCAGGGCCTTGGTGGCCGCCTCGTCGGGCAGGAAGATTTCGGTCATCGCAGCACCGCGTCGGGGTGGGTGGGCAGCACGCGCTCGACGAAATGCTTGAGCGCGCCGACAGCCATGGCGGCGTCGGGGTCGAGCGCCGCGGCGGCGATCGGCTGGCCGACGACCAGCGAGAACCGCCGCCCGCGCTTGTTGAGCATCTCGTGGAACAGGGTGATGTCGCGCAGTTCCTGGAAGCGGCCGTCGAACAGGTGGAACAGGGTCGACCATGGTCCGCTGAGGTGCATCGGCACGATCGGCGCGCCGCTCCAGCGGGCGATCGACACGGCCGAGGCTTGCCAGGGCTTGTCGGTCAGCCGGCCGTCGACCCGGGTCGCCAGCCGCCCGGCGGGGAAGATCACCAGGGCCTGGCCGGCCTTGAGCGCCGCCCGGGTGCGCTCCACCACGCCGCGGGTATGGGACAGGGTGCGCTTGGCCTCGACCCACTCGACCGGGATCAGCGCCTCGCCCAGGCGCGGGCAGACCCGCACGGCGTCGGCGTTGGCGTAGAAGGTGAGGTCGGGCCGCCGGGCCTTCAGGGCGTCGTAGACCGCCACGCCGTCGGCGACGCCGGTGGGGTGGTTGCAGACGACCACGGCCGCGCCCTTGGCGGGCAGATGGTCCAGGCCTCGGACGTCGACGGACAGGCCCAGCAGGCCGGACACGTAGTCCAGGGCCTCGCGGCCGCCCAGCGGGGCGACGGCCTCGGCCAGGGCGCGGGCCTTGCCGTAGCTGAGCAGGGCGTGCAGCGGCCCGCGCGCCAGCGGCCAGGCCCGCGAGCCGCACAGCTTGGGGGCCCGCTCGGCGATCAGGGTGTCGATGATGTGGGGGCCGGCCGGGATCGCGGCCTGCGTCGAGGTCATCCGCCGAGTCTAGAGAAGCCGCCGCCCGGTTCCAAGGGAGGCCCGACATTTGACGGACCGGCCGCGACATCGGAGGTTGGGCTTGAAGAGGGAGTTTCCTGCATGAAGCGTTTTGGCCGCTGGCTCGTCGCCATCGTCGTGATCGCCGCCGTCGCGGCGGGAGCGTGGACCTACTGGAACCTCGAGCTGCGCTGGCGGCCCAAGACGATCACCAGGAACCAGGCCGAGATCGCCAGGATCCTGGAGACCGCCGGCTGGGTGTCGCCGGGGCTGAAGGGCCAGAAGCTCTACATGGTCAGCTTCCGCACCTGCCCCGACTGCGTGCGGTTCAAGCACGAGGAATATCCGGGCCTGCACAAGGCCGGCGTCGACACCCGGCTGATCGAGATCGCCCGCGCCGACCGCAACGGCGTGCCGAAGTCCACGCCGGCCGAGCGGGCCACGGTGGCCGAGCTGTGGGTCAACCGCAGCTGGGCGCTGTCGGAAAAGTGGGACGCCACCCCGGTCGAGGCCTGGACGGCCAAGGGGATCGCGCCCGCCGACGGCGACGTCGCCCGCACCGCGGTGATCGAGGCCGGCCGCAAGACCGTCGAGGACCTGCGCCCGCTGCTCAAGGCCAACGGCGTGAACTTCGCCTATCCGCTGCTGGTCTGGTGGACCAAGGACGGCCAGATGAAGGCCTGCGCCTGCGAGCGGCGCGAGACGTACCGGTTCGTGCGCAAGGACCTGGGCGTCTAGGCGCTCGGCAGTGCTGACGGAGACACGCCGCAAGGGCATGTCCCCGGAGGCTCAAACCGGCCGGTTGCTGATCTCGTTCTTGCGAGCTTGGCGGGTCTTGGTTCCGTGCTGATCGTCGAGGCCGCCGTCGCGGGGCGCGGCGCCGGCGTCGAGGTCCAGGTTGTCGGCGGCGTCGTAGAGCGCGGCCGTCTCGCCCTCGGGGGCGAGGTCCGAGGGAATCGTGCGGTCTTCGGGCTGGGCCATGACGGTCTCCTCTCACATTTCCAGGGCAACTAACGAGGTTGGCTCCAGCCACGTTTCATCCGGCGCTCCCACCCTTCGCCGCCTGTTGGGCCTTTCCCCGCCGGTCCTGGCGCGCTAACCCCCGTGGCGATGCCCACATCCGTCCGCACCGCCTACCGAGAGCGCCTGGCCCAGGGCGAGATCAAGCCCGACGTCGCCCAGGCCGCCGCGGTCGACGCCCTGTCGCGGCTGGAGGCCGATCTCGACAACGCCGGCGAGCCCGGCTTCTCGCTGTTCGGCCGCAAGCCCAAGGGCCAGAAGGGCGTCTATCTGTGGGGGCCGGTCGGGCGCGGCAAGTCCATGCTGATGGACCTGTTCTTCGACAGCGCCCCGGTGAGCCGCAAGCGCCGCGTGCACTTCCACGTGTTCATGGCGGAGGTTCACGAGCACATCAACGCCTGGCGCAAGGGCGATGCGGGCGAGCGCAAGGCGCGCTTCGGCCAGCACAAGGGCGACGACCCGATCGTCCCGACCGCCGACCTGATCGCCGCCGAGGCCCGCCTGCTGTGCTTCGACGAACTGCAGGTCACCGATATCGCGGATGCGATGATCCTGGGCCGGCTGTTCGAGGCGCTGTTCGCCCAGGGCGTGACCCTGGTGGCCACCTCCAACCGCCCGCCGGACGACCTCTACAAGGACGGCCTCAACCGCCAGCTCTTCACGCCGTTCATCGAGATGCTGAAGGACAGGCTGGAGGTGGTCGCCGTGCGCGGGCCGGTGGACTTCCGGCTGGACCGGCTGCGCGCCGCCCGAACCTGGCTGGCGCCGGACGACAAGGCCAACGCCGCCGCCTTCGACGCCCTGTGGGCCGACATGCTGGACGGGGCCGAAGAGACCGGCGCCAAGCTGGAGGTGCTGGGCCGCAAGATGCACTTTCCCCGCGCCGCCGGCGGCCTGCTGCGCGCCTCGTTCGCCAGCCTCTGCCAGCAGGCCCTGGGGCCGCAGGACTACCTGGCGGTCGCCGAGCGCTTCCACACCCTGTTCCTCGAGGACGTGCCGCTGCTGACGCCCGAGCGGCGCGACGCCGCCAGGCGGTTCAACACCCTGGTCGACGCCCTCTACGAGGCCGACGCCAAGCTGGTGGCCCTGGCGGATGGCGAGCCCGAGGCGCTGTACCCGGCCGGCGACGGGTCGTTCGAGTTCGAGCGGACGGTGTCGCGCCTGCAGGAGATGCGCTCGGCCGACTATGTGGCGCGGGTGCGGGATTAGGAACGTGCAATGAGCATCAAGGACCGTGTCCGCGTCCACGAGACCCGGCTGCTCTCCGACAACTGGTATGTCCTGAAGACGACCACCTTCGACTGGAAGCGTCGCGACGGGACCTGGCAGACCCAGTCGCGCGAGGTCTACGACCGCGGCAACGGGGCGGTGCTGCTGCCTTACGATCTGGCCCGCCGCACCGTACTGCTGGTCCGGCAGTTCCGC
The DNA here is from genome assembly GCF_004342605.1 of Caulobacter sp. BK020. GTDB lineage: Bacteria > Pseudomonadota > Alphaproteobacteria > Caulobacterales > Caulobacteraceae > Caulobacter. Next base: position 340,748 of record NZ_SLZL01000001.1, on the reverse strand, counting down.
TATCCGGCCTTCGTCAACGGCCATGACGACTTGCTGATCGAGGCCGCCGCCGGCCTGCTGGACGACGCCGAGCCGGAGGTCCGCATCCGCGCCGAGGTCGAGGAGGAGCTTGGCTATCGCCTGGGCGCGGTGACGCCGGTGTTCCAGGCCTTCATGAGTCCGGGGTCGGTGACCGAGATCCTGCACTTCTTCGTCGCGCCGTACGACGCGGGGATGCGGATCGGCGACGGCGGCGGCCATCCGGACGAGGGCGAGGACATCGAGGTGCTGGAACTGCCCCTCGACGAGGCCCTGGCCATGATCGCCGACGGGCGCATCCGCGACGCCAAGACCATCATGCTGCTGCAGCACGCGGCGCTGAACCTGTTCAAGGCCCGTTAGACGGCCTCCAGGTCAACGCCCTGAGAACGTTTCTCAACAAGGGCGGCCGCGTTGACACCCCCGGCGTCGCGCTTAAAAGCATCCCGCAACGCACAAAGCCAAAGGTTGGACGCAACCATGACCGACACCCGCGGGGGCCTTCCCGAGCGCCCCCTGTCGCCGCACCTGCAAGTCTGGCGCTGGCACATCACCATGGCCTGCTCGATCCTGCACCGGGCCTGCGTGTTCGCGCTGTATGTCGGTGTCCTGCTGCTGGCCGGCTGGGCCGTCGCCCTGGCCTCGGGCCCCGACGCCTATGCCTGCTACACCGGCGCCCTGGGCTCGCCGCTGGGCAAGCTGGTGCTGTTCGGCCTGACCGTCGCCGTGCTCTACAACATCGCCTACACCGTGCGTCAGACCTTCTGGGACGCCGGCAAGGGCTTCACGCCGAAGACCGCCGACATGACCGGCGCCGGGGCCATCGCCTTCGCGGTGGTCGGCGCGATCGTCGTCTGGGTCATCGCCGCCCAAACCGGAGCGCTCTGATCATGGCCGGTCCTTCTTCCTCCGCCCGCTTCCGCACGCCGATGTCCCGGGCCCGCGGCCTGGGCGCCTCGCACCACGGCGTCGGCCACTTCGTCACCGAGCGCGTGTCGGGCATCGCCCTGATCCCGCTGGCCCTGTGGGGCCTGTTCGCGGTCCTGCGCCTGGCGAGCCTGGGCTTCGACGGCGCCGCCGAATGGGTGGCTATCCCGCACAACACCGTCCTGCTCAGCCTGCTGATCGTCGTCGCCCTGATCCACCTGAAGGGCGCGGTGCAGGTGGTGATCGAGGACTACATCCCGGACTTCACGACCAAGACCGTGCTGGTCCTCGCCAATCTTTTCGTCTGCGTCCTCGGCGGCGCTCTTGGGGTCGTGGCGATCCTCAAGGTCGCCTTCACCGGAGCCCTCTGATGTCGGCCTACAAGTTCATCGACCACAAGTTCGACGTCGTCGTCGTCGGCGCCGGCGGCTCGGGCCTCCGCGCCGCGCTGGGCTGCGCCCAGGCCGGGCTGAAGACCGCCTGCGTGACCAAGGTGTTCCCGACCCGCAGCCACACGGTCGCCGCCCAGGGCGGGATCTCGGCCTCGCTGGGCAACATGGGCCAGGACGACTGGCGCTGGCACATGTTCGACACCGTCAAGGGCTCGGACTGGCTGGGCGACCAGGACGCCATCGAGTACCTGACCCGCAACGCCCCCGCGGCGGTCTACGAGCTGGAGCACTGGGGCGTGCCGTTCTCGCGCACCGTGGACGGCAAGATCTACCAGCGCGCCTTCGGCGGCATGACCAAGAACTTCGGCGAAGGCCCGATCCAGCGCACCTGCGCGGCGGCCGACCGCACCGGTCACGCCATGCTGCACACGATGTACGGCCAGTCCCTGGCCCACGACACCGAGTTCTTCATCGAGTACTTCGCGCTCGACCTGATCATGGAAGACGGCGTCTGCCGCGGCGTCACCGCCTGGAAGCTGGACGACGGCACCCTGCACCGGTTCCAGGCCCAGATGGTCATTCTGGCCACCGGCGGCTACGGCCGCGCCTATTTCTCGGCCACCTCGGCCCACACCTGCACGGGCGACGGCAACGCCATGGCCCTGCGCGCCGGCCTGCCGCTGCAGGACATGGAGTTCGTGCAGTTCCACCCCACCGGCATCTACGGCGCCGGCTGCCTGATCACCGAAGGGGCCCGCGGCGAAGGCGGCTACCTGACCAATTCGGAAGGCGAGCGCTTCATGGAGCGCTACGCCCCGTCGGTGAAGGACCTGGCCCCGCGCGACATGGTCAGCCGGGCCATGACCATCGAGATCCGCGAAGGCCGCGGCGTGGGTCCCAACAAGGACCACATCTTCCTGCACCTGGACCACCTGGACCCGAAGATCCTGCACGAGCGCCTGCCCGGCATCTCCGAGACCGCCAAGGTGTTCGCCGGCGTCGACGTGACCAAGGCCCCGATCCCGGTCCTGCCGACCGTCCACTACAATATGGGCGGCATCCCGACGAACTATCACGGCGAGGTCGTCACCAAGTCGGGCGACAATCCCGACCAGGTGATCCCCGGCCTGATGGCCGTCGGCGAGGCGGCCTGCGTCAGCGTGCACGGCGCCAACCGCCTGGGCTCCAACAGCCTGATCGACCTGGTGGTGTTCGGCCGCGCCGCGGCCCTGCGCTGCGCCGAGATCCTCAAGCCGATGGCCACCCAGCCGGAGCTGAAGGACAGCATGACCGACGCGCACCTCGCGCGCTTCGACCGCTTCCGCAACGCCAACGGCGCGACGCCCACGGCGGCCCTGCGCCTGGAGATGCAGAAGGCCATGCAGGAGGACGCCGCGGTGTTCCGCACCGGCGAGAGCCTGGAAAGCGGCGTCAGGCGCCTGGGCGCGGTCTGGGAAAAGGTCAAGGACATCAAGGTCAGCGACCGGGGGCTGGTGTGGAACACCGACCTGATGGAGACCCTGGAGTTCGACAACCTGATCGGCCAGGCGGTCGTCACCGTGGCCGGGGCGGTCAACCGCACTGAAAGCCGTGGCGCCCACGCCCGCGAGGACTTCTCCACGCGCGACGACGCCAACTGGATGAAGCACACCCTGGCCTGGCTCGACCAATCGACCGGCCAGGTGAAGATCGATTTCCGGCCGGTGCACAGCTACACCATGTCGAAAGACATCGACTACATCCCGCCCAAGCAGCGCGTGTACTGAGGGTACGATCGATGGTTCAGCTCACCCTCCCCAAGAACTCCACCGTCCAGAACGGCAAGCACTGGCCCGCCCCAGCCGGCGCCAAGAACACGCGGTCGTTCAAGATCTACCGCTACGACCCGGAAGACGGCCGCAACCCGCGCTGGGACACCTACGAGGTGGATGTCGACGCCTGCGGCCCGATGGTCCTGGACGCCCTGCTCTACATCAAGAACACCATCGACCCGACGCTGGCCTTCCGCCGCTCGTGCCGCGAGGGCGTTTGCGGCTCGTGCGCGATGAACATCGGCGGCCGCAACACCCTGGCCTGCACCCACGGCCACGCCGACACGCCCGGCAAGGCGGTGCAGATCAGCCCGCTGCCCAGCCAGCCGGTGGTCAAGGACCTGATCCCGGACCTGACGCTGTTCTACGCTCAGTACGCCTCGATCGAGCCCTGGCTGCACACCGTCACGCCCGAGCCGCAGACCGAGTGGAAGCAGTCGCCGGAAGACCGCGCCAAGCTGGACGGCCTGTACGAGTGCATCCTGTGCGCCTGCTGCTCGACCTCGTGCCCCAGCTACTGGTGGAACGGCGACAAGTACCTGGGCCCGGCCACCCTGCTGCACGCCTACCGCTGGCTGATCGACAGCCGCGACGAAGCCACGGGCGACCGCCTCGACGACCTTGAGGACCCGTTCAAGCTCTATCGCTGCCACACGATCATGAACTGCGCCCAGGTCTGCCCCAAGGGCCTGAACCCGGCCAAGGCGATCGCCGAGATCAAGAAGATGCTGGTGGAGCGCGTGGTCTAGGACCGCGACCCCCACCGCCTCGTCCTTCGAAGGGGCTCGGGACGGGGCTGACCCATCGCGTGGACGTCGGATCATTCCGGTCTTCGAGCCCAAGGCCGGTCGGCTTGCAAAAAGGTGACGCTGCCGTCATCTTTGCTCGAACGGGAGGACGACGGCGTTGAGTGAAGCAGGGACTGGCGATCTGAACAGTCGCGTCGTCATCGTCGGCGCGGGCCATGCCGGCGGTTCGGCCGCGGCCTTTCTGCGCCAGTACGGCCATACCGGTCCGATCGTGCTGATCGGCGACGAGCCGCTGCTGCCCTATCAGCGCCCGCCGCTCAGCAAGGCCTGGCTGAAGGGCGAGGCCGACGCCGACAGCCTGCAGCTCAAGCCCAGCAGCTGGTACGAGGAGGCCGGCGTCTCCCTGCGCCTGGGCGGGGTGGCGGTGTCGATCAATCGCGGCGCCAAGACGGTCAGCCTGGCTTCGGGTGAGACGCTTCCCTACGACTACCTGATCCTGGCGACCGGCGCCCGCGCTCGCGCCCTCCCTCTCCCCGGCGCCGACCTGGCCGGCGTCCTGGCCCTGCGCACGGCGGCCGACGCCGAGGCCCTGAAGGGCGCCCTGGGCCCCGGCAAGCGGCTGGCGGTGGTCGGCGGCGGCTATGTGGGCCTGGAGGCGGCGGCCTCGGCCATGGCCCTGGGCGGCCACGCCACGATCCTGGAGCGCGAGCCGCGCGTCCTGGCCCGGGTGGCCTGCGAGACCCTGTCGACCTTCTTCCAGGACTATCACGGCGCCCGCGGCGTCACCTTCGTGCTCGACGCCAAGGTGGCGGGCTTCGACGGCGCTGAAGGTCACGTGACCGGGGTGCGACTGTCAGATGGCTCGGTGATCGCCTGCGATGTCGCCCTGGTGGGGGTGGGGGCTATTCCCAACGAAGAGCTGGCGCGCGACGCCGGGCTGGACTGCACCAACGGCGTGGTGGTCGACCTCGAGGCTCGGACGGCCGACCCGTTCGTGTTCGCCATCGGCGACCTGACCCACCGGCCGCTGCCGACCTACGACCGCCAGTTCCGCCTCGAGAGCGTGCCCAACGCCCTGGAACAGGCCAAGCAGGCCGCCGCCGCCATCGCCGGCCGGCCGATGCCGCCGCACGAGATCCCGTGGTTCTGGTCCGACCAGTACGACCTGAAGCTGCAGATCGCCGGCCTGCCGTTCGACGCCGATCGCCAGGTGGTGCGCGGCGACGTAGCCGCCGCCCGCTTCGCGGTCTTCCACCTGAAGGGCGACCTGGTGCAGGCCGTCGAAGCCGTCAACGCGCCGCCCGAGTTCATGGCCGGCAAGCAATTGATCGCCCGGCGCACGCCTGTCGATATCGCCAGGTTGATGGATCCGGCGATTTCCATGAAAGACGTCGCGGCGTAGAACGACTGTTCAAAACCTGTCCAGGGAACCCATGGCCAAGATCACCTATATCGAGCACGACGGCACGGACCACGTCATCGACGTCAAGCCTGGCCTGACGGTCATGGAAGGCGCGGTGAAGAACAACGTGCCCGGCATCGACGCCGACTGCGGCGGCGCCTGCGCCTGCGCCACCTGCCACGTCTATGTGGACGAGGCCTGGCTGTCCAAGACCGGCGACAAGTCGGCCATGGAGGAGTCGATGCTGGATTTCGCCGAGAATGTCGAGCCGAACTCGCGCCTGTCGTGCCAGATCAAGGTGTCGGACGCCCTGGACGGCCTGGTGGTGCGGTTGCCGGAAAGCCAGCACTGAGCGGCGGACTTGCCCCCACCTGACCGCTTCGCGGTCTGTCCGCCCCCATAGGGGGCGGAGCCTTCAGACCGAGTACTCTTCCCCCTCCGGGGGAAGACGGTCGCGCAGCGACCCGTAGGGGGCAAGTGGTCATGCCAACCTAAAACCCGAACTCCGGCTGGGCCGCCCCGGGTTGCTGGGTCTCTGGCAAGTGGCAGGTGAACGTCGAGCCCGCGCCCGGTTCGCTTTCCAGCGCCACCCAGCCGCCGTGCAGCTCGACCAGCGCCTTGACCAGGGCCAGGCCCAGGCCCGGGCCGCCGCGGTCGCGGCCGACGAAGCGGTCGAAGATGTGGGCCTGGACGTGGAAGGGCACGCCGCGGCCGGTGTCCGACACGTCCAGCCGCACCTCGCCCAGCGCCCGCCGCGCCGACAGGGTGACCACCCCGTCCGGCGGGGTCTGGCGCAGGGCGTTCTCGATCAGGTGGTCCAGGATCTGCGACAGCCGCTTGTGATCGCCGCGGATCAGGCCGACGTCCTTGTCGCACTCCACAGACAGCGTAACCCCGCCCAGCTGGGCGGCCTTCAGCGAGCGCTCCTGGGCGTCGGCCAGCAGCCCGGCCACGCGGATGTCCTCGATCTCCAGCGCCATCTCGCCGGCGTCGATCTGGGCCATGTCCAGCACGTCGTCGATCGAGCGGGCCAGCTGGGTGGCGGCGGCGCGCACCGAGGCCACGTGGCCACGCCCGCGCTCGCTGAGGCCGTCGGCCCGCTCCAGCAGCTCCGAATAGCCGATGATCGTGGTCAGCGGCGTGCGCAGCTCGTAGGAGACGTTGCCGACGAAGTCGCGCTTGAGCCGCTCGGCCTCGGTCAGGGCGGCCGAGCGGTCGTCCAGGGCGTTCTGCAGGGCGCGGGTGTCGGTGACGTCGGCGAAGGCGATCAATGTCGCCCCGTCCGGCAATGGCCGGGACTGGTAGACGATGATCCGGTTGTCCGAGGTGCGGGTCTCGCCCGAGGTCGGGGCGCGCATCTGCGGGTCGGGATCGGCGACCCGCCCCTTCAGCTCGCGCCAGAAGCTGAGGTCGTGCAGGCGCGGCACGCACAGCTCGACCACGCCTTCGAAATCGACCGCCGCCTCCAAAGCCTGGGCCGAGACGTTCCAGAAAGTCTCGAAGGCCTCGTTGTGCAGCCGCAGGCGGCCGTCCGAGCCGAACACCGCCACTGCGTCGTTCAGCTTGTCCAGCGTAGCCTGCTGCACCTGGATCAGGGCGTTGTACTGGGCCTTCAGCCGCAGTTCGCCGGTGATGTCGGAATAGAGCAGCAGCATGCCGCCCAGCGGGTGGGGCTGGCGCACGACGCGCAGGGTGCGGCCGTCGGGCAGGTCCCACATCTCGTCGGCCTGGGGGCCCAGGTCCTCGTAGCGCGCCAGCTCGGCGGCCTTCCACCGCGCATAATCCACCGTCTCGGGAAGCCTGCGACGCTGGCGCAGGCGGTCCAGCACCTCGCCGTGGGTCGGGCGCTCGGCCAGCCAGGCCGGCTCCAGGCCCCACAGCTCGGCGAAGGCGGTGTTGTGGAAGGCCAGGCGTCGCCCGGCGCTGAAGATCGCCACGCCGTCGGCGATGTGGTTCAGGGTCTCGTCGTGGGCGGCGACGTGCTTTTTCAGCGCGTCGCGCATGTCCTCGACCTCGGTGACGTCGCTGCTGAACACCCCGACCCCGCCGCCGTCCAGCGGCTGGGCGGAAAAGCGCAGGGCCCGGCGGCGGCCGTCCAGCGGCACCCAGCGGACCAGCTCACGCAGTTCGCCGGCCTTGGCGGCCTCGACCGCCAGGGCGTCGGCGGCCCGGTCGAGCGACTTGTTGTCCCGCGCCGCGTCGGCGGCGGTCTCCACCCCGACCACCCGCAGATAGGCCGCGTTGCCCCAGACCGGCGCGCCGTCGGCGCTGGCGATCCAGGCCGGCTCGACCAGGCCGTCCATGAAGGCGGCGAAGCGGCGGGCGTCAGGCAGGCCGGTCTCGTCGGCGGCCGCCGCGGCCAGGCGCAGCCAGGCGCGGGTCCCGGCCGCCCGGCCCTCGACCAGCACCCCGCCGCGCGCGCCCCGCGCCTCGAAGGCGCAGGCCTCGCCCTGTTCGAACAGGGTCTTCAGCTTGAGGGCGTGCGATGGGTCGGCCTCGGTCAGGGCCGCGACCACGGCTCGGGCGTCGGCGGCGACGTCCAGTATCTGGGCGCAGGCGGCCAGGGCGTCCTCGCCGGAAACCAGGTCCACGCCGTCGTCATGCAGGACGACCACCGCGGTCTCGAAGGCCTCGGCCGCGCCCTGGGCGTCCATCAGCCGTGTCTCCAGCGCCCCGGCGCGGGCCTTCAGGCGGGCGAGGTGGTCCTCGAACCGCCGTCGCTGCGACATGGCCCACAGGGTGGCGCAAAGGGCCAGGCAGACCGCGCCGGCCGTCGCGGCCAGGATCAAGTCGGACGAGGTCATCAGGCTTGTCGTCGGCCCCCGGGCTGCGGACGTGGTTAGCGAATCAGATTCACAGATTAGGCCGCGTGTGGCCAGAGCGCGATGAGCCTGGCCGTTCATGGCCATGCGGCCCCGCCTTTCCGGCGCGACGCCGGCGGCCTATCTACCGGCCATGACCTGGACCGACCCCCTGGCCGCGACCCTGGCCCCGTCGCTGGATGATCTGGCCGCCCTGGCGCGAAAGGCCTTCGACGGCCTGCCCGCAGAGATCCGCCATCGGGCCGGCGGGGTGGCGCTCCGCGTCGATGACTTCGCCCCGGACGCGGTGCTGGACGATCAGGGGATCGAGAATCCGTACGCCCTGACTGGCCTCCTCCGCGACCTGGGCCGGGGTCCGCCGACGCTGTTCCTGTACCGCCGGCCGATCCTCGACGAATGGTGCGAGCGCGGCGACGTCGCACTCGGTGAGATGGTCGCCCATGTGCTGGCCGACGAGCTGGGCCGGGCGTTCAACGCCGTCTGGCCGCCCGCGACCATCTCGGGGGAAGGCTGGAGCCAGGCCCGATCCCCGTCGCTGGCCGATTTCGCCGCCCTGGCCGGCCACGCTCTGGCCAATCTTCCCCCGGCGATCAAGGCGGCGGTCGGCGACGTCCAGGTCCGGGTCGAGGAGTTCGCCGACGACGCGACGCTGGACGCCCTGGAGATCGAAGACCCGTTCGAGCTGACCGGGGTCTATGAAGGGGTCGACCTGACGCGGCGGAGCGTGTTCGACGTCGCGCCGAACCCCTCCAGCATCCGGCTCTTCCGCCGCCCGATCCTGGACGAGTGGTGCGCGGGCGACGTCGGCTTCCAGGCGCTGGTCGAGCACGTCTTCGTTCACGAGGTGGCTCACCACTTCGGCTTCAGCGACGCGGGCATCGAGCAGGTCGAGCAGTCCTAGCGACGGGCGGCGGGAGGCTCAGCCCTCATCGACCGGCTCCAGGGTCGCCATCCGGCCCTGCCGCGCCTCGAGGCGGTAGCGCCGGCCCCGGACCCACAGGTGGTCGATGCGGATCGCCTCCCAGCCCTCGGGCAGGGTCACCGGCCGCTGGGGCCAGGTCTCCGGCGGGCCCAAGGTCGGGCGCAGGGCCGGGAAGCCCTGGATCAGCGACATCAGGAACGCCCCCATATTGGCCCCGAACGGTCCGGCCTGGGGCTGCTCGGGGAAGCGGTCCGGGCGATATTCCAGGATCTGGTCGAAGCGGCCGGCGGCGAACTTGGCGTAGCCTTCCTCCAGCAGCCGGGCCGACAGCGCCCGGTCCCCCGACCAGGCGGCCCAGACGCCATAGAGGCCCGACAGCATCGGCGAGCCGACATAGGCGTCGGCCAGACCCAGGTAATGGCTCAGGGTCGTGCGCTCGACCTCGACGCCCAGGTCGCGCCACAGCGGAAAGAAGGCCATCAGCGGGTCAGGCGTCTCGCCCTTCTCTTCGTCCGGGCGATAGTCGTCGTGCGACGCCAGGAGGTCGCCCTGCATTGGCAGGACCAGGCTGTCGCGGATCGTCCGCCATTTAGGCGGCGCGGGCTTGCCCAGCCTCTCGGCCATGTCCAGCGCGTCGTCCAGGGCCGCCTGGCAGGCGAGCACGGCGAAGGCGGGATTGTCGCTCTCCGTCTCCCGCTCGGCGACGCCCATCGAGCGCTTCAGTTCGTGGCCGCGCTCGGTGGGCGTCACGCGGCTGGCGATCCACTCGGCGACGCCGGACAACACCGGCCAGGCCTGCTCGCGCATGAATTCCTCGTCGCCGGCCGCGGCGGCGTAGAGCGCGAAGGCCCGGGCCACGTCGGGGGTGATGTGGTCTTCGTGCCACGAGGCTGTACCCGGCAGCGGCGCGGCCTCCTGTCCTGTCACGGGGCCGCTTTCCCACGGAAACTGCAGGCCGCGACGCCCTCGGGCGTAGGCGTTCTTGCGAGCCGCCTTGAGCGTGCAGGTCCGAAAGTCCAGCAGCGCCTCGGCCGCCCCCGGCTGCAGGAAGACCAGCGGCGGGACCGCGAAGGTCTCCACGTCCCACATCACGTGGCCGAAATAGTAGTGATAGTCGCCCCAGGTGGCCAAGCCGAAGATCGAAGTCGAGCATGGCGACGACGGATGCGACGAGGCCATCAGATAGTAGAACGAGGCGTCGGCCAGGGCCTGCCAACGTCGCGGCGCGCCCACCAGTTCGATGCGGCCGCGCCAGAGATCGCGCCACTGCTTGCGGTTGGCCTCCCGGATCGCCTCGAAGCCCTGGCGCCGGGCCAGGGCGACCATGCGCACGGCGTGCTGGTCAGGCTGGTCGTGGATGGAACTGGGCGTGACGCTGACGATCTGGCGCAGCCGGTAGTCGCGCCGCTGGTCGCCTTCGAAACTGTGCTCGGTATGGAACCGCCCACGCTGGAAGGGCGGATGTTGCGTCTCCACCGGCGCGTCGACGCTGGTCACCAGGGCCAGACCGCAGGTCGACAGGCCGCCTTCGGTCTCCCATAGCAGCGCGCCGTCGCAGGCCGGCTCGGCCTCGCCCGGCGTGCGGCGCTCGTGGGCCAGGGCCTGGCCTTCCACGCCGCGCGTGTCGATCATCGGCCGCAAAGCCACCTTGGCCAGGCCGTCCAGCCTCAGGCGCAGCTCCTGGCAGACAATGGTCGGATCATCGCGGCTGCAGAAGGTCGTCACCTCGATCTCGGCGCGCACCGCACCGGGCTGATAGACCAGCCGCGTCGTCAGCTCGGCGGTCTCGAAGTCGTAGGCCTGGTCGAGGATGGTCAGGGCGTCGCCGGCGTCCGTGGTCCACACCCCGTCCAGGGCGACATCGACGGCCAGGGGATAGGGCGCCAGGGCGGCGGCCTCGATATCCCGCACCGGATGGCGGCCGGCCAGGCCGCTGACAAGGGTCATGCCCGCCGCCAGCGGATTGGCCCGCACGCGCAGCCCGACCACCCCGTTCGAGAGATAGGCGGGCAACTCGCCCCGCAGGCCGCCGGCCACCGGCGGAGGACTGATCGGCTTTCCCATGCGAAACTCCAAGTTTGCGCGAGCGTGAAACGAACCCGCGGCGACGCCGGGGCCTGGGCTAGACAAATGATCGGAGGGGGCTCAAGGCTCCCCGCTCACCGAGGATCCCGCATGAGTCCCGCCGACAGCCCTTTCGACGCCCCGCTTTTCGACGTGGCCGCGTGGCGCGGCCGCATGGACGAGCGCTGGTTCGAGAGCGGCGCGGCCATGGCCGAGGCCGGGGCCGTCGACCTGGTGGCGATCGAGGACGACGCCGTCACCGGCCACGTGACCGGCAGCGCCGGCGACCTCTATGTCGTCACCCTGCGCGCGCCGGACGGCGAGGGCGCCTGCACCTGTCCCGGCTTCGACAAGTTCGGGGCCTGCAAGCACCAGGCGGCCGTGGTCGCCGCGGCCAACCTGCTGGACGCCACGGGCCGAGGCTATGTCCGCGACCGCCTGGCCCGGCTGCGCGACGGCCTGTCGCTGGAGAGCAAGGACGCCCTGATCGAGCGTATCGTCGAGCTGGCGAAGAAAGACCCCAAGGTGCTGGCGGGGCTGGAAGGGTAGAGGCCGCACTCTACCCGCCCAGCACCTCGTCCACCCAGGCCGGCACGACCTGAGTCGCCGGGCCGTAGCGGCGCTCGTCGAAGACGCGGGCGTTGTCCGACGGCTGCAGGTTCAGTTCGCAGGTCCGGATTCCCAGCCGCCGGGCCTGGGCCACGAGACCGGCGGCCGGATAAACCGCGCCCGAGGTGCCGATGGCGACGAACAGGTCGCTCTCTTCCAGGGCGGCGTCGATACCGTGCAGGAACAGCGGGACCTCGCCGAACCACACCACATGCGGCCGGGCCGTTCCGGTGACCCGGCAGCGCGGGCAGGCGGTGTCCGCGCTCAACGGTTCCAGGTCCGGCCAGGTCGCCTGGCAGGCGTGGCAGCGCGTGACCCGCAGTTGGCCGTGCATGTGGACCACGTCGGTGCAGCCGCCCTGCTCGTGCAGGTCGTCGACGTTCTGGGTGCACAGGAACAGTCGCCCGCCGCGCGCCGCCAGACCCTTCTGCAGCCGGGCCAGGGCCCTGTGCGCCGCGTTGGCCGCCGCGCCCGCCAGGTTGGCCCGGCGGGCGTTGTAGAAGGCCCGCACCTTGGCCGGGTCGCGCGCGAAGCCTTCGGGGGTCGCCACCTCCGACAAGTCATACTGGGTCCAGATCCCGCTGGCGTCGCGGAACGTGCCCAGGCCGCTCTCGGCCGAGATCCCGGCGCCGGTCAGGACGAAGACGTTCAGGCCCATGGTTCTCCCGGCGCGATGCGGTTTTGCAAACCTGACGCAGCCGTCATTTTTAATTTGACCCCGCCGGTTCTTTGAGTGGACAGTGTTCAGATAGGCAAGAGACCCGCGTTAGACGGATCCTGTCCAGACCCATTGGCGAGGAACTTCCCGTGACGGACAAGAACATCACCAAGGACGCCATGTACGACGCGGTGGCGCCGGACGACTTCGAGTCGATGCTCGAACTGGACCGCTACAACAACCGCTCGACCGCCTTCGACAAGATCATCTCCGCGACCCACGACCACTTCTGGGACCCGCTGGACAAGGCCTATATCGACTATGACGAGCCGTTCGACATGGAGAACCAGGCGCTGGTTCCCGAGGACCTGGTGATCGCCCTGTCCACCGACTACGTCTCCGACCACCTCAGCGATCCCAAGCAGCGCATCCGCTTCATCAACCAGTCTGTGCTGCGCAGCTTCTCGTCGATCCTGCACGGCGAGCAGGGCGCGCTGAACCTGTCGGCGTCGCTCTGCCACGTGCTGAAGGACCAGGGCGCCCAGGAATACGCCGCCAACCAGACCCGCGAAGAGGCCCGGCACGTCACCGCCTTCGCCAAGTACATCAAGGCCCGCTGGGGCAAGCCGGTCGAATGCGGCCCGGCCCTGAAGACCCTGCTGGTCGAGATCATCGGCGCGCCCGAGGTCTACAAGAAGATCATCGGCATGCAGATGCTGGTCGAGGGCCTGGCCATGGGCGCCTTCGCCACCTTCTACACCCAGATCAACGACCCGCTGGCCAAGAAGATGCTGCAGCTGGTGATGACCGACGAGGCCTTCCACCACAAGTTCGGGAAGATCTGGGCCGACCGCACGGTGCCCAAGCTGACCCCCGAGGAACACGCCATCATCGAGGACTGGGCGGCGCACTGCTTCCAGACCTTGCTGTTCAACCTGGTCTCGCCGCACCAGCAGCTGGACCTCTACGCCGAGTTCGGCCTGGATCCCGACAAGGTGGTCGAGGAATACGGGAAGATCATGACCGACGACCTGCGTCGGGAGAACATGAAGGAGCAGACCAACATCTTCCGGGTGCTGGTCAAGACGCTGCTGAACGCCGGCATCATCACCGAGCGCACCAAGGCCTTCTACGCCATGTATGTCGACCTGGACGAACTGAAGGGCGAGGGCGAGCGGATGGTCGGCGACGACATCGCCGAGGAGGGCATCCGCCACCTGCAGGCCATCAACTTCAAGGACCGCGCCACGCCGGTGACCATCGCCGCCGAATAGCCGGCCGTCAGCTCTCACCAGCGCCTCGCCGGAACCTGGGCGAGGCGCTTTGCGTTTCTGGCGTCCCTTGGGGCAAGATGGGCGTCATGCGCAGACTTACGATCCTGATCGCCGCCAGCCTGCTGGCGGCCCCGATGTCGGCGACCGCCGCCGCCAGGCCGCCGGCCCGGCCGATCGCCGCCAGCTTCTATACCGGCAAGTGGTACGAGATCGCCCGCACGCCCAACGCCGGCCAGCGCGACTGCGAGGCCCCGACCACCGAGTTCACCGGCCGTGGCGCCGACGGCTTCTCCGTCCACCAGGTCTGCCGCAAGGGCTCGGCCAGCGGGGCGGCCAAGGCGTTCGACACCACCGGCAAGATCATCGCGGGCACCCAGAACACCCGCTTCACCATGAGCTTCCTGGGCGGGCTGAAGAAGCAGGAATACTGGGTGCTGGACTGCGCCGACGACCATTCCTGGGCGATCATGGCCACGCCGGGCGGCAACTTCGTCTGGCTGCTGTCGCGCAAGGCGGTGATGGACCCGGCCGCCAAGGCCGCGGCCCTGGCCCGCGTGAAGTCGCTAGGCTACGCCAAGCTGGAATATCCGCAGCAGCCGCCGGGGTGAGACCGTGATGCGCCGCGTTCCAGACTTCATCGTCGTCCTATCGCCCGGGGCTAGATCTCTTTTCGCGGCGGCTGGCCGGTGCGAAGGATGGGCATTATCGAGCCCATCAAAGTTGTGGGATTGAACGTAATTTTCAGTGTCTCAATGGGGGTTGGGATCTGAGTTGCGGACGACCAGTCAAGCTCTATCGGAGCGCCGTAGCGGATGATCGTCGCTGGCCGTTGAGGGGCGCCGCAGAGCTCATTAATCCATTGGAAGTTCAATCGCGCAGCCGACGCCGGGCGTTCTGCCGTAGCCAGCGCGGCCGCTAGATCGATTTGGATGCATACCGACCCCGCGCAATAGATGAAGATCGTTTCCGGCGCCTCAGGGATGTTGGCGATCCTGCGCAGAAGCGTCCCGACAACCAACTGCGGACTATTGCCTACCGCCCCAAAGGAGAGGCCAACGCGAAGGCTGTCCTCAGGAGCGGCCGCCAATGGCCGACGCACCCAATCGAGCAGGGCTGAATATTCGCCAAGCCGCTCAGTGGGAACCAGGCTCAAGCCCATCTTGACCAACGCCTTATAGGCCAAGAGCGGAGAGAACGGCGCTGCTGGAACAGGCATCTTCCAGTGGAGAAGGTTAGTCGCGGCGTCCAATGTGAACGCATCTTTGAAATCAGCTACGACAGCCTGAAGGGTCAACCGTCGCTTGCCGTTCTCGTTTCGGCCATGCGAAATGACGGTGTTGCCCCTGCTGCGCCCGGTCTGGCGGACCTTGTTGCCCTTCCCGAGAGTTCCGCCGATAGTCAGAACCGAGCCGACGGCTTTGGCCAGTGCATCTTCATAAACAGAGAACGCCTCATTGCAGAGATCGCATTCATCAAGCGATACGATCCATTTATTTCCCAAGGCTTCCGGGAATGTATGAGCGACTTTCCGGAAGAATTTGAGATCGGTGTTCCCGCAGAAACGACACCGTCCGCGCTCACCAATCTGGACCAGGCCTTGCCCTACCGACCCCTGAATACTCCGCGCGATGACATAGGGCTGCTCAACGTCCATCGATTCCCCCTCGTCTCGCCACGGAGGTTAGCTTAGCGAGTTATACAAATTATGCGGCGTTCGAATAGTGGAGCTATCGAAAAGATAGAGCAGATCAAACTCATCTTGATCCGCGAACAAAGCTGGAACATGGTTCCAGCATGAACGTCGTCATCGATCTTCGGCCCTCCCGGCCCGAGACCACCGATCTGGTCACCCGCGGGGCCGGGCGGTTTCTGGTCTCGCTGGGCTATGCGCCCCTGGCCGAGGTGACCCTGCCCAACGGCCGCCGCGCCGACCTGATGGCTCTCGGTCCCAAGGGCGACGTGCTGATCGTCGAGGTGAAGTCGGGGCTGGAGGACTTCCGGGTCGACCGCAAATGGCCCGAATACGCGCCGTTTTGCGACGCCTTCTATTTCGCGGTGTCGCCGGATTTTCCCGAGGGGATCCTGCCCGACGAGCCAGGGCTGATCGTCGCCGACGGCTTCGGCGGCGCGGTGGTGCGCGAGGCGCCGGTCGCGCCGTTGGCCCCGGCGCGGCGCAAGGCCCTGACCCTGGCCTTCGCCCGGCTGGCCGCCCTGCGCGCCGCCGGCGTCACCGCCGAGCGGCTCTCGCTTTGAGACTCTAGCGGTCGAAGTTGCGGGCCAGCAGGAAGCCGAACACCAGGCCGGCCACGAAGGTCCCGACCGCCAGGGCGACGGGATGCTCCTCGGCCTGCTGGTGGGCGACCTTGGCCTTTTCGGCCGTCCAGGCCTTGCCGACATCGGCCTTCTCGGCGGCGTAGGTTCGGGCCACCTCGGTCTTTTCGGCCACGGTCTCGACCGCCTTCTCGACGGCGGCCTTGGCGCGCTTGACGCCGGCCTGGGCTTTCGTCTTGGCGGAGGCCTTGGGGGCCGGGGTCTTGATCGTGAAGTCGGTCATGCGAAATCCCGTGGAATGAGGCGCCAACCAGCCTAACACATCGCGCCGTGAAACGTTTCCCTGTCCAGCGCCAACTTAGTTGTCGCGGACCACCTTCAGCACCGCCTCGCCATAGCGGTCCAGCTTGCCCTGGCCGACGCCGCCGGCCTTGGCCAGGGCGGCGAGCGTGCCGGGACGGGCGGCGGCGATCTCGGCCAGGGTGGCGTCGTGGAAGATGACATAGGGCGGCACGTGCTGCAGCGCCGCCTCCTCGCGCCGCCAGCTGCGCAGGGCCTCGAACAGGGCCTGGTCCTCCAGCGGCACGGTCAGGGCCTGGCGCTTGCGGGCGGTCTTGCCGGCCCCTGAACGCCCGGGGCTGTCGGCCGTCGCCGGCTGCTGGCGCAGCGAGACCAGCCGCTCGCCGCGATAGACCTGGCGCACGCCCTCGCCGTCGCCCAGGCCGATCAGCGGGCGGCCGTCATTGGGGTCCTCGCGCAGCAGGCCCTCGAACACCAGGGTGTCGATCAGGTCGCGCCAGCCCTGGGGGCTGAACTCCCTGCCGATGCCGAAGGTCGACATCTGGGCCTCGGCCGGGGTGACGTCCTTGGTCTTGCCCAGCAGGTGGTCGACCAGGCGGCCGCGCCCGAACCGACCGCCCATGCGGTGGGCGGCCGACAGCGCCTTCTGGGCCGCCTGGGTGGCGTCGACGCCGGTCGGCGGCGAGACGCAGATGTCGCAGACCCCGCAGCGCTCGACGCCCTCCTCGCCGAAATAGCGACGGACGGCGGCGGCGCGGCAGGTGACGCCTTCCAGCATGGCGTAGAACTGGCGCAGCTTGCGCAGCTGCACGGCCTTGACCTCGTCAGGCGCGCTCTGGGCCTCGATCCGGCGCACGGCCCAGGCCAGGTCGGCCGAGCTGTAGAGGGTGACGCCCTCGGCCGGCTGGCGGTCGCGGCCGGCCCGGCCGATCTCCTGCCAATAGGACTCGATGGCGGCCGGCGGGTCGGCGTGGATCACGAAGCGGACGTCGGGCTTGTCGACCCCCATGCCGAAGGCGATGGTCGCCACCATCACCGCCGCGTCGGCCTCCAGGAACTCCTCCAGCCGCCGGGCCCGCACGGCCTTGTCGAGGCCGGCATGGTAGGCCAGGGCGGGGATCCCCTCGGCGATCAGCTTCTCGGCCAGCTTCTCGGTGGAGTCGCGGCTGCCGGCATAGACCACGCCGGCGCGGTTGGGGCGCTCGGTGACCAGCTCGATCACCCGGTCGTGGCCCTTGCCCTTCTTGCGCTCGGCGTTCAGGGCCAGCTCGTGGCGGGCGAAACTGTCGACGAACTCGGCCGCCCCCTGCAGGCGCAGTTCGGCGCGGATGTCGTCGCGGGTGCGGGCGTCGGCGGTGGCGGTGACGGCCAGGCGCGGGGCGTGGGGGAACACCTCGGCCAGCCGGCCCAGCATGCGGTATTCGGGCCGGAAGTCGTGACCCCACTGGCTGACGCAGTGGGCCTCGTCGACCGCCACCAGCGACAGGGGCAGGCGCGACAGCCGCTCCAGCATCGACGGCTGCATCAGGCCCTCGGGCGACAGGTACAGCAGGTCCAGAACCCCGGCGTCGATGCGCCGCCAGATCTCGGCCCGCTCGCCCGGCAGGGTGTTGCTGTCCAGCCGCTCGGCCGCCACCCCCGCCTGCTGCAGGCCGGCCACCTGGTCGGCCATCAGGGCGATCAGGGGAGAGACCACCAGGCCCAGGCCCGGACGGACCAGGGCGGGGATCTGGTAGCACAGGCTCTTGCCGCCGCCGGTGGGCAGCACGGCCAGGGCGCTGCGCCCGGCCAGCAACTCGCTGATCACCCCGGCCTGCAGACCCCGGAAGTCCGAATGGCCGAACGTGCGGCGCAGCACCTCGCGCGCCGCGTCGAGCGAGACGGCCGGTCCCCGCGCAGGGGACCCGTATGCGGAATCAGGATGGTCGTACACGGGCGTCTTTTGACAGCGCGCGGAGGCCAGGCCAAGCGCGGCGCCATGATCCGGCCGCCAAAATCGGCTTGAAAGCGGACATCGGCTTCAACGGTCCTGCACGGAAGATCGCCAGCATCTGCGCGTCGCGACCGGAAGCCGAAACGAACCATGAACACGCCCAGGGTGCAAGGGGGTGCGCGAGGCGGGTGAAGATGTGTTCATCTCTCGTCAATCTTGTCGCGCCTTCTGTGGGCATCGGCTAAACGGAATGCGGCGCGGGCCCCGGGGCGACCGCGTGTTTGCGGGATTAAGGACGACATGGCCAACGGTACCTTCGGCGGGAACAAGCCGGCGAAGCCGCAACGCACGCCCTTGCAGGCGCTGCTCTATTGGACCGTCGTGCTGGGCGTCTGGGGCCTGATCTTCATCGTCGCCTTCTTCGCCGTGTTCGCCAGCGACCTGCCCGACACCTCCAAGCTGTACGACGTCAAGCGCCAGCCCTCGATCAACTATCTGGACCGCTCGGGCGCCCTGCTGGCCGTGCGCGGCAGCCAGTACGCGCCGCCCGTCGACCTGGACGCCCTGCCCGACTATGTGCCGGCCGCCTTCGTCGCCATCGAGGACCGCCAGTTCTACCACCACATCGGCTTCAACCCCTGGGGCATCGCCCGCTCGCTGGTCTGGAACCTGAGCCACGAGGGCGGCCCCCAGCGCGGCGGCTCGACCATTACCCAGCAGCTGGCCAAGAACCTGTTCCTCAGCCCGGCCCAGAACTATCGCCGCAAGGCCCAGGAACTGATCCTGGCCGTCTGGCTTGAGCTGAAGTTCAGCAAGAAGCAGATCCTGGCCCTGTACATGAACCGGGTCTATTTCGGGGCCGGGGCCTATGGCATCGAGGCCGCCTCGCAGCGCTATTTCAACAAGCCCGCCTCGCAGCTGACCGTCGGCGAGGCCGCCCTGCTGGCCGGACTGATGAAGGCTCCAGCCCGCTATTCGCCGGTCTCGGCCAGCGACCGCGCCGCCCGCCGCGCCACCATCGTGCTGGACGAGATGGTGCGGATGAAGGCCATCACCCCCGAACAGCGCGACCAGGCCTTCGCCGAGCCGGTCCGTGTCTCGGCCACCCTGGCCAACCAGCGCGCCCAGTACTTCACCGACTATGTCGACGCCCAGGTGCGCTCGCTGGTCGGCGAGCCGACCGAGGACCTGGTGGTGGAGACCACCCTGGACCTGCCGATCCAGGTCGCCGCCGAGCGCTCGGTGCAGACCGGGGTCGAGGGCCACAAGGGCCAGGGCGTGCAGCAGGCGGCCCTGGTGGCGATCGACGGCGAGGGCCGCGTCCGCGCCTATGTCGGCGGGGCCGACTACAGCGACAGCCAGTTCGACCGCGCCACCAGCGCCCGCCGCCAGGCCGGCTCGGCCTTCAAGCCGTTCGTCTACCTGACCGCCATGGACCAGGGCCGCAATCCCAATGTCATGGTGGTCGACGAGCCGGTGAAGATCGGCAACTGGGAGCCCAAGAACTACACCAACAAGTATCTGGGTCCGATGACCCTGCAGACGGCCCTGGCCCAGTCGATCAACACGGTCGCCGCGCGCCTGGCCAGCGAGGTCGGCACCAGCAACGTCGCCGCCACCGCCCGCAGGCTGGGCATCACCAGCAAGATCCAGCTGGACCCGTCGATGGCCCTGGGCGCGGTCGAGGTCTCGCCGATGGAGATGGCCCAGGCCTACGCTCCGTTCTCGAACGGCGGCTTCCTGGCCAAGGGCTACGGCATCGAGCGGATCCGCACCACCAGCGGCAAGGTCCTGTACGACCACGGCGTCGACAAGGGCCAGCGCGCCCAGGTGATCGCCTCGCCCTCGCTGCAGTACATGAACCAGATGATGCGCCAGGTCGTGGCCGGCGGCACGGGCACGCGGGCCAAGGTCGAAGGCTACGACATCGCCGGCAAGACCGGCACCACCAGCGACTACCGCGACGCCTGGTTCGTCGGCTACACGGGCGGCTTCGTCACCGCGGTGTGGACCGGCAAGGACGACAACACCTCGATGAAGCGGGTGACCGGCGGCGGCGCCCCGGCCGAGATCTGGCATAATTTCATGGCCGCGACCCTGCCTCGCCTGAAGGCCACCCCGATCCCCGGCGGGGTGATCGAGCCGCCGGGCCCGGCCGGGGAAGACCCGATCGGCGACATCCTGAACCCCGCCGCCGCCCCCGAAGGCCCTGCCGCCGAAACCCCGCCGGCCGGAACCCCGGCGCCGGAACAGTTGCCTTACTGACATCCACTTGCCCCCTACGGACCGCTTCGCGGTCGTCTTCCCCCAGAGGGGGAAGAGCGCTGTCGCCGGCGCCGTGCGGCTCCGCCCCCTGTGGGGGCGGACAGACCGCGAAGCGGTCAGGTGGGGGCAAGTGATGGCGGGCACGGCTTCTCGCTCTCACGCGGAAAACCGCTGAGTGGATGGAAAGGGTCGCGGAGCGCCGGACGACGTCCGGAGTTCTTTTGATAAATACCGTTTCGACGAAGTCAGACGCTCCGCGCGACCGTTATCCGCAAGGCCGGGGCGCGCGGGCCTTTTCCGCCCTTCACCCCACCCGGTGGTTCCTCTGGATCTGTGCACCGCATGTGTCAGAGGCGGGAGTGAGCCGTTTTAAGAGGACCGGAGCGAACCCCACGACGGGCGGGACCTTCCCAGCATGAAGACCCCGATGGGCGAGCTTACGTCCCTCGCCCTCTGTTTCAGCTCTTCGGCTGCAAACTCACGCGCTTCCGACGAGCCCCGCTCGATCGCCCCCCGCCGCCGCATCGGTCGCTGGCCATGCGCCCTTTCCCCGCGACGAGGTGAGACCAGGATAAGGGTGGTTCGGAAGGGTGAGGATCGATTGGGGTCGAGAAAGTTCAGGGTGTTGATTTGACTGGGGTTCATCCCGCATGGCCCGAGGATAAGCGCCGGGGACGCGCACTCACGGCAAGGCCGAAGCCGATGATCCCTAGCGATCGGGGTGAGTGCGTGTCCCCCACGTCGCCCACGGCGCTGGATCGTTCGTCTTGAAGAGGGCTTTAGGTCCGGACTCGGCGGATCAAGGAGGGGACACGCACTCACGCGGGGTGCTCTGCAAACCAACCGGCGCCCTGCCGTGAGTGCGCGTCCCCGCGACCCGGGGACGCGCACCCTACGCCGAGATCGCGTGCAGTTCCGCGGCGTGGGCCCGCAGCCAGCGGCGGTGGGGGGCGGGATCGCCGGCCAGTTGCTCGCAGAGGGCCCAGAACCTGGGCCCGTGGTTGGCCTCGATCAGATGGGCGCATTCGTGGGCGACGACATAGTCGGCCACCGCGAACGGAGCCAGGACCAGGCGCCAGCTGTAGCGGATGGCGGCCGGATGGCCGGGGCGGGCCGGGCGGCACGAGCCCCAGCGGGCCTTGGGGTCGGCGATGGCCACCGACGGCATGGGACGGCCCAGGGCGGCGGCGTGGTGGGCGGTGCGCTCGGTCAGGCGGACCAGCGCCTCGCGCTTGGCCAGGCGCAGGATCTTCAGGGACCAGGTGCTGTCATCGGGGGCGATCAGGGCGTCGTCGGTCATTTTCGGCCGGCCGGGGCCTACCTCCAGCCGATAGGGCCGGCCCAGCAGGCGCAGGACGCCGCCGGGCGCGATGACCTGGCGGGTCGGCAGGGCGGCCAGCTGGCCGGCGATCCAGTCGGCCTTCTCGTGGGCGAAGGCCACGGCCTCCGCCAGCCGGCGCGGGGTCGGCGCCAGCGCCACGACCTCGGACCTGGCCCGGTCGACCCGCAGCGAGATCCGCCGCGCCCGTCCGTCGACCTTCAGCCGCACCGCGCAGCCGCGCACGTCCAGCCGGTCCCCATCGGCGTAGCGCTGCGGGCGGAAGAGGTTCATGTTCCCTAGATCGCCCCTGCCGCTGCGTCGCGCAAGGCTTCAGGCCCTCCCCGTGCGAACGGACTCAGCCCCCGAAGTTCGGGTCGCTCTTGAGGATGAAGTCGCGCACCCGCGGATAGATTTCCTCGCGGAACCGGCGGCCGTTGAACACGCCGTAGTGGCCGACGTCCGGCTGGACATAGTCGGTCTTCAGGGCCTCGGGCAGGGACGAGCACAGGCCGTGGGCGGCCTGGGTCTGGCCGATGCCGGAGATGTCGTCGTTCTCGCCCTCGACCGTCATCAGGCCGATGTCGGTGATCGCCGCCGGGTTCACCATCCGGCCGCGATGGGTCAGTTCGCCCTTGGGCAGCAGGTGCTGCTGGAAGACGATGTCGATGGTCTGGAGGTAGAATTCCTCGGTCAGGTCCAGCACCGACAGGTACTCGTCATAGAACTCCAGATGCTTGTCGGCGCTGTCGCCGTCGCCCTTCACCAGATCCTGGAAATAGCGCTGGTGCGCGGCCTGGTGCTTCTCGGCGTTCATGCTCATGAAGCTGGCCAGCTGGACGAAGCCCGGATAGACGCGCCGGCCCATGCCTGGATAGGGCGGGGGCACGGTGTAGATCATGTTCGACTGGAACCAGGTGAACGGCTTTTCCTCGGCCAGCTGGTTGGTCACGGTCGGCGACAGGCGCGCGTCGATCGGCGAGCCCATGAAGGTCATGCTGGCCGGGCGCGAGGGGTCGTTGTCCTCGGCCATCAGGGCGGCGGCGGCCAGGACCGGCGGGCCGGGCTGGCAGACGGCCACGACATTGGGGCGCGGCCCCAGGACCGTCAGCATCTGGCGGATGTGGTCGATATAGTCGTGGAAGTCGAAGCGCCCCTGCAGGACCGAGACCTCGCGGGCGTTGACCCAGTCGACGATGAACACCGCGTGGTCGGGCAGGAAGGCCTCGACCGTGCCACGCAGCAGCGTCGCGTAGTGGCCGGAGAGCGGCGCGACGATCAGCACGGCGGGGTCCAGCTGGAAGCGGCCGGCCCGGCGCATGTCGGCCATGTCGCGGTCGAACTGGATCAGCCGCGCCCAGGGGCTTTCCCAGACCACGGTCGGGCGCACGCGCACGTCGACCTGGCCGATCTTGACGCTGTCGATGCGCCAGTCGGGCTTGCCGTAGCGCCGGGTGACGTTCGAGAACAGGTCCGCGCCGGCGTGGATCCGGCGGCCAAGATCGCTCTCGGCGGCCGGATTCAGGGGCGAGCCCCAGAAGTCGCGGGCCGCGCGGGCCGCGAGCCGCAGGGGCGTGGAAGCGTAGAAACTGGCCTCGTGCAGGGCGTAAAGCATGGCGCATCCGGAATGTTGCAATGCAACATAGCACGCCAATCCTCAAGAAAGTACAGCCTTCCGGTAGCGGTACAGCGTCGCGGGCGCGCCAGGCGCTAGCCGCGGCCCTCCATGGCGTCCTTGATCTGCCGGGCGATCTCGTCGGGCGGCAGATTGTAGGGGATCACTTTGACGAACCGGCCCTTGGGATCCATCAGATAGACCGCCGTGGAGTGATCGACGCTGTAGTCGGGCCCGTCGCCGGCCTTCTTGTAATAGACGCGATAGGCCTTGGCGGCCGCCGCGGTCTGCTCGGGCGCGCCGGTCAGGCCCAGGATATTTTTCGGCAGGGTCGGGCCCGACAGGAAGTCCTTGACCGCCTGCGGCTTGTCGCGGTCCGGGTCGACCGAGATGAAGACGATCTTCAGGTCCTTGGCCCTGGGGCCCAGCTGGTCGCTGGCGGCGGCCAGGGCCTGCAGGGTGCCGGGACAGACGTCCGGGCAGTAGGTGAAGCCGAAGAACACCGCGTTCCACTGGCCCTTCAGGGCCGCCTCGGTGGTCGGCCTGCCGTTCTGGTCGACCAGCTGGAACGGGCCGCCGACCAGGGACGGCGGCGGGGCCTTGTCCAGGACGCCGGTCCTGAAGATCAGCCCGCCAGCCAGCAGGACGGCCAGCAGCCCCGCCAGAATCGCAAGCAACCGATGACGCGGCATGGGCTTTGAACCTTTCGCTCTCGCCAGACGAGAATTTCTGGCCTTATGGTGCGACATGGCAGACGCGTCTCTCAAGAATGCGCCGCATAGTTCGCCTCGGTCGGGGCTCGATAAGCCTGACGCCGAGGCGGCGCAAGACGAGGACTGGTCCTGGGCGGGGCCAGGGCTGCGTCGCGGACGCCTGAGGGTCCGCACCCTGATCGCCCAGCGCTGGCTGATGGTGATCGGCCAGACCACCGCCGTTCTGGTCGCCGGCCTGGTCCTGGACCTGAAGGTGCCCTTCGCCCTCTGCTTCTCGCTGATCGCCCTGTCGGCCTGGCTGAACGTGCTGATCGGCCTGGCGTTCGGCGGCCAGCGGATGGCGCGCGAGGGCGAGGCCACGGCCCAGATCGCGTTCGACACCATACAGCTTGCGGGAATGCTTTACCTGACCGGCGGGATCGTCAATCCGTTCTCCCTGCTGCTGATCGCCCCCGTCACCCTGGCCGCCGCCACCCTGCCGGCCCGGTTCGCCGTGGCGGTCGGGGCCCTGGCGGTGGCGGCCTGCCTGGTGCTGACGTTCGTCTACCTGCCCTCGCCCTACCCCCCGTCGGCGGGGCCGGCCCCCGTGCCCGGCGGCCTGACCCTGATGACCATCGTGCTGGCGCGGATCCTGGGGATCGCCCTGACTGGGGCCTATGCCTGGCAGGCGGCGACGGAGTCGGCGCGGATGGAGCTGGCCCTGAACGTCACCGAGACGGTGCTGGCCCGCGAACAGCGGCTCTCGGCCCTGGGGGCCCTGGCCGCCGCCGCCGCCCACGAGCTGGGCACGCCCCTGGCCACCATCTCGGTCGTGGCCCGCGAGATGGTCCGCAACGCCCCCGACGAGCAGACCCGCGAGGACGCCGAGCTGATGATCGGCCAGGCGGCGCGCTGCCGCGAGATCCTGGCCCGCCTGACCGAGATGCCCGAGGCCAAGGACGCGGTGCACGAGCGGATCAGCCTCACCCAGCTGGTGCACGAGGTGATCGAGCCGCACATGATCCACGGCATCCGGGTCGAGGCGGTGGTCAACGGCCCGCCGGGCGATTCGGCGCCCGACA
This sequence comes from Caulobacter sp. BK020, assembly GCF_004342605.1. Classification (GTDB taxonomy): domain Bacteria; phylum Pseudomonadota; class Alphaproteobacteria; order Caulobacterales; family Caulobacteraceae; genus Caulobacter. The sequence goes on along the minus strand of NZ_SLZL01000001.1, from coordinate 315,624 downwards.
TCTGGCGACGGGCCGAGATCCTCCATGCCCTGACGACCATCGTCGAGAACGCCGTCGATTTCGCCCGGGCCGAGGTGATCGTCGTGGCCCGCTTCGACGCCCGGGCGGTGGTGATCGAGGTGCGCGACGACGGGCCGGGCTTCTCGCCCGAGATCCTGGCCAAGCTGGGCGAGCCCTATGTGACGTCCCGTCCGGGGGCGGAGGGCTCGCGGACCGGCCACATCGGCATGGGGCTGGGCTTCTTCATCGCCAAGACGCTGCTGGAACGAACCGGGGCGAGCGTGGATTTCAGGAATGGTCGGCGCGGCGGCGCGGTGGTCGCCGCGCGCTGGCCCCGGTCGGCGCTGGAGGCGCCTGCGATCATCGGAGCGAGCGAGCTGTAATGAAACACTTGCGACACTCGCGAATTGGGCAGCAAGATGGCTCGCTCGCAGCCTGGTTGAGTGTCAGCGTAGGGAGGCGCTGAAGTTCATGGCGGATATCGGTGAAATGGTCGCGGCTCTGCCCGACAAGTCCCTGCTGCTCCTCGACGACGACGCGCCCCTGCGGACGCGACTGGGTCGCGCGCTCGAACAGCGCGGGTTCGCGGTGACCCTCTGCGCTTCGGTGGCCGAGGCGATGAGCGCCCTGCGCAGCCAGGCCCCGGCCCATGCCGTGCTCGACATGCGGCTGGAGGACGGCACGGGCCTGAAGGTGGTCGAGGCCGTGCGCGACGTGCGGCCCGACGCCAAGGTCATCATGCTGACCGGCTACGGCAACATCGCCACCGCCGTCGCGGCCGTGAAGGCGGGAGTGATCGACTACCTGTCCAAGCCGGCCGACGCCGACGACGTGGCCCGCGCCCTGCTGGCCGCCAAGGACGCCGCCCCCGCCCCGCCGGAAAACCCGATGAGCGCCGACCGCGTGCGCTGGGAGCACATCCAGCGGGTCTACGAGATGTGCGGCCACAACGTGTCGGAGACCGCCCGACGGCTGAACATGCACCGGCGGACCCTGCAGCGGATCCTGGCCAAGCGCGCGCCGCGATAGGTCTATTAGAACACCCCCTCGCCCGCCGCCGCGCCCAGGGCGCTGGTGCGCCGGTGGGCCAGGGCCTCGGCGACGTGCACGCGGCGTACGCCCGCCGCGCCCTCCAGGTCGGCGATCGTGCGGGCCAGGCGCAGCACGCGGGTCCAGCCGCGGGCGCTGATCTGGCCGGCCTCGGCGGCCCGGGACAGCAGGCCGCGTCCGGCCTCGTCGAGGTCGGCGATCTGCTCCAGATAGCGGCCCTCGGCCCGGCCGTTCAGCGCCTCGGCCCCCGACGGCGCGTTCGGGATCGCCTCGGCCCGTTCCAGCTGCAGCCGCCGGGCCCGGGCGACCCGGGCGGCGGCCTCGGCCGTGCCTTCGGACGGCGGCGGCAGGGCCAGGTCGGCGGCGGTGACGGCGGGCATGTCGACGGCCAGGTCGATGCGGTCCATCAGCGGCCCGCTGACCCGGCCCTGATAGTCGCGCAGGCAGCGCGGGGCCTTTTCGCACGCCCCGCGCCCGGTCCCCCCGTGGCCGCAGCGGCAGGGGTTCATCGCCGCCACCAGCTGCACCCGGGCCGGATAACGCACATGGGCGTTGGCCCGCGCCACCATCACCTCGCCGGTTTCCAGCGGCCCCCGCAGGCTGTCGAGGGCCTGGACTCCGAACTCCGGGAGTTCATCCAGGAACAGCACGCCATTATGCGCCAGCGACACCTCGCCCGGCTTGGCCTTCAGCCCGCCGCCGGTCAGGGCGGCCATCGAGGCGCTGTGGTGCGGGGCGCGGTAGGGCCGGGCCCGGGTCAGGGTTCCCTTGGCGATCAGCCCGGCCACCGAATGGACCATCGAGGTCTCCAGCAGCTCGTGCGAGCTCAGGGGCGGCAGCAGCCCGGGCAGGCGCTGGGCCAGCATCGACTTGCCCGAGCCGGGCGGACCGCAGAACAGCAGGTTGTGCGAACCGGCGGCGGCGATCTCCAGGGCCCGCTTGGCGTGCTCCTGGCCCTTGACGTCGCGCAGGTCCTTGGCCGCCTCGCCCTCGACCACCGGGCCCGGCGACGGGGCCGACAGCAGCTGGCCGCCCCGGAAGTGGTTGATCAGGGCCACCAGCGAGCGCGGCGCCAGGATCCGTGTGCCGCCGGCCCAGGCCGCTTCGGGCCCGCAGGCCTCGGGGCAGATCAGGCCCAGGTCCATGGCCCCGGCCGCCATGGCCGCCGGCAGGGCTCCGGCGCAGGCCGCGATCCGTCCGTCCAAGGACAGTTCGCCCATCGCCGCCCAGCCGTCCAGCGCGTCGATCGGGATCACGCCCATGGCCGCCATCACCGCCAGGGCGATTGGCAGGTCATAGTGCGACCCCTCCTTCGGAAGGTCGGCCGGGGCCAGGTTGGCGACGATGCGCTTGGGCGGCAGCGCCAGACCCAGGCCGGCGAAGGCGCCGCGCACCCGCTCCTTGCTCTCGGCCACGGCCTTGTCGCCCAGGCCGACGATGACCATGACCTGGGCGCCGCCCGTCAGCTGCACCTCGACGTCGACCCGGCGCGCCTCGACGCCCTCGAACGCCACCGTGACGACCTTTGCCGCCATTGGCTTCCCCGCCCCCTTGCCCACCGATTTATCCACAAGCCAAGCATGGTCGCTGGAGCGGAGCAAGAACGAAAAACGAACATTTCAGGAAAGTGTGACGATTCAGTCGTCTATCCGACGCACTTAATCCTCAGGTGGAGCTGAGCTCGGCGATCCGATCCCAGAGGATCGCCGCGGCGTCGGCGCCGCCGAACCGCTTGAGCTGCTGGGCCCCGGTGGGCGAGGTGACGTTGATCTCGGTCAGATATTCTCCGATCACGTCGATGCCCACGAACAGCAGGCCGCGCCTCTTCAGTTCCGGGCCGATGATCGCGCAGAGCTCCAGGTCGCGCGGGGTCAGCTCCACCGCCTCGGCCCGGCCGCCGACCCGCAGGTTGGACCGCACCTGGCCGGCGGCCGGCACCCGGTTGACGGCCCCCACCGGCTCGCCGTGCACCAGCAGGATGCGCTTGTCGCCCTTGCTGACGGCCGGGACGAACTTCTGGGCGATCACCTGCTCGCGGCCGATCATGGCGTGCAGCTCCAGCAGGGCGTCCAGGTTGGGGTCGTCGGCCAGCAGCCGCGCCACGCCCGACCCGCCGCCGCCATAGAGGGGCTTGAGCACGATGTCGCCGTGCCGGGCGCGGAAGTCGTAGATCGCCTGGTGGTCGCTGGTGATCAGGGTCGGCGGCTGGACGCCCGGGAAGTCGGTGACGAACAGCTTCTCGGGCGCATTGCGCACCTCGGCCGGATTGTTGACCACCAGGGTGTGCGGATGGACCTTCTCCAGGAAGTGGGTGGCGGTGATGTAGGCCATGTCGAACGGCGGATCCTGGCGCATCAGCACCACGTCGACGTCGTCCTTCATGTCCAGGATCACGGTCTCGCCGAGCTCGGCGTGGGCGCCCTGGGTCTTGGTCAGGGTCAGGGGCTGGGCGCGGGCGAACACCCGGCCGTCCTCCATCGACAGCTTGTCGGGCGTGTAGAACCACAGCCGGTGGCCGCGCTGCTGGGCTTCCCACATCATCAGGAAGGTGGTGTCGGTTTCGATGTTGATCCCCAGCACGGGATCCATCTGGACGGCGACTCTCAGCGACATGGGGACTCCGGATCGGCTTGGGCGGGGATCCCGCGCGGCGACTGCCTAGGTAGGACGGCGAGGGCGCGAATGCGAGGGGCGAGTGCTCGGCGGGGGGCGACGTCGACGCGGACCAGGACCGCGACCTTGCCGAGGCGGACTCCGGCGTCCGGCTTCCCGCACCGCGCTTTCGTCTGATTGCGACCCGTTGCGCACATTTCGTCCGTGTCTATGGTCGAGCTATGCGAAGGAATCCGCGAACAGGGAAACGTTCCGTACTTCTAGCGTGCGGCGTAATCCTTGCTGGCCTTCTGTTCCTTGCGCTTACGATCACGTCGCCCCCAAGCCCAGCCATTGCTGACGAGATTGATCGATTGCTTGAGCGACACCCGTGCGTTCGCTCGGCCGATCAGTGGCCCTCACGCTACTATATCTGGGAAAGGCCTTCGTGGTCCAAGCGCTCCGGCTGGCACATGGTGTTTTGGCGTCTGAGCGGCCCATGGCTTGGCTCGGACACGTCGAAGGTGACCGTTCATTTCCACGAAAGAGCTTCGACACCGATCTACGCGCCGGGCACGCACCTCCTGCGGGCCGACCAGGAGGAGCTGCTGATTGATGACTCCAACGATAGGTTCGTTACAGGCACTTACGATATGGGGACCCGAAGGCTGATCGGTTGGGCCTGCGGGCCGAGTGGCGATTGAACGTCCGCAACCCGCCAAGGTTGTGTAAAAACTCGGCGGCGGGCTTTTCGTTGGAAAATTTTCCCAATACACGAGCAGATGTCGCGAGAAATTCCAACATGAACTGCAAATCGCGCCCAGTTCGACAGAAAACACCCGCGATTTCTTCAGCGATGGCGTTTTTTCACAGCCTCCACCCTTAAGAGGACGAGACGCGGTTGACCCGCAGGGTCGGCGGATCGATGCAGCCCGCCTCCCAGGCCCGCGTCCAGCCCAGCCGCTTGACCGGCTCGCGGAACGCGAAGCGCAGCAGGTGCTCGGCGACGATGTCCTCCAGCCGCGCCAAGGCTTCCAGGTCGACGGCCTCGATCGTCACGTCCAGGCCTTCGGGATCGGCCAGCATGCTGCAAGTGCCCAGCGGCAGCGGGATCAGGGCCGAGACGTCGTCATAGGTCGCCTCGAACCGGTGACCCCAGTGCTTGGCCAGCTGAATCATGTAGCGCGCGCCGCGGTCGGTGTTCAGGCGGGCATGGCTCTGCATGGCGGCTAGACCCCTTCGATGGCGGCGGCCGCGTCGTCCATGACCTTGGCGATCGCCGCGACCTGTTCGGGGGTCAGCGAGCCGGAGGTCAGCTTCAGGCGCAGGGCGGTCTTGAGGTTCTCGCGGGCCCGCATGATCTGCGGCGAGAAGGCGGCGCTCTGGGCGGCGGCCTCGGCCATGCGGGCGAACAGGCCGTGGACCGGCTGGCTGTTGCTTTCCAGGAAGGCCCGGCCCTCGTCGGTGATCGTGTAGAGCTTCTTGCCGCCGCCGGCGTCGGCCGCGGTGACGTAGCCCAACTCCTCCAGCAGGGTCAGGGTCGGATAGATCACGCCAGGGCTGGGAGTGTAGGCGCCGCCAGCGGCGGTCTCGACGGCCTTGATCAGCTCGTAGCCGTGGCTGGGCTTGTCGGCGATCAGCTTCAGGACCACCAGGCGCAAGTCGCCGTGGTCGAAGAACCGGCCCATGCGGCCGCCACGACGATGGTGGCCCTCGTGGCCGTGGAAGCCGAACGGATGGCGACCGAAGGGGGCGCCGTGATGACCGCCGTGGCGGCCGGGGTGATGGTGGAAATGACGTCCAAACATGTGGGATTCAGATCCTGTTTCGTTATATCGAAACGATAGATATATCGGATTACGCCAAGGTCAAGAGTGTTTTTAGATATATCTGAAACGATCGAAACGAGATGCGGCCGGGGACAGGCGCTTGCGCCTGTCCCCAAGCTCCGCTCAGCCTACGTTCCCGGCGGGACCGGGAAGCCGCGGTTGCGCATCAGGGCGCCGATCTTCACGTCGCGACCGCGGAACCGGCGGAAGGCCTCGCCCGCGTCGACGGTGTTGCCCACGCTCATGATGTCGTCGTGCAGGCGCTTGGCCACCGCCTTGTCGTAGAAGCCGCCGGGCGCTTCCTCGAAGGCCTCGGCGGCGTCGGCGGTCAGGGTGTCGGCCCAGATATAGTCGTAGTAGCCGGCCGAATAGCCCTCGCCGGCGAAGATGTGCCCGAACTGGGTGGGCCGGTGACGCATGACGATTTGCGGCGGCAGGCCAATCTCGTCCATGGCCGACTTTTCGAAGGCGGCCGGGTCGATAGCCTGACCTTTGGCGGCCAGGTGGATCTTCATGTCGTAGATCGCCGAGGCCAGGTACTCGACCGTCGAGAAGCCCTGGTTGAAGGTCTTTGCCTTCTCGATCTTGGCCACCAAGGCGTCGGGGATCGGCTGGCCGGTCTGGTAGTGCACGGCGAACTGGCTGAGCACCGGTTTGGTCGGCAGCCAGTGCTCGTTCAGCTGGCTGGGGAACTCGACGAAGTCTCGGGCCACGTTGGTGCCGGCCAAGGCCGGATAGTTCACGTCCGAGTTCAGGCCATGCAGGGCGTGGCCAAACTCGTGGAACATGGTCGTGGCGTCGTCCCAGGAGATCAGCACCGGCTCGCCGGGCTTGCCCTTCACGAAGTTGCAGTTGTTGGAGACGATCGGTGTGACCACGCCCCTGAACTTTTCCTGGGTCCGGTATTCGCTCATCCAGGCGCCCGACTGCTTGCCGGACCGAGCGTAGGGATCGAAGTACCACAGGCCCACGCGCTGGCCGCCCTTGGTCACCTCCCACACCCGCACGTCAGGATGGCAGACCGGCACGTCGGTGACCTGGGTGAAGGTGAAGCCGTACAGCTGACCCGCCGCCCAGTGGATCGCCTCGCGCAGCTTCTCCAGCTGCAGGTACGGCTTGACCGCGTTCTGGTCGAGGTCGTAACGCGCCTTGCGCACCTTCTCGGCGTAGTGGCGATAGTCCCAGGGCGCGATCTTGAAGGTCGCGCCTTCCGCGTCGGCGACCTTCTGCATGTCGGCCACCTCCTCGTGGACGCGAGCCACGGCGGGCTTCCAGACCTGCATCATCAGGTCCATGGCCGCTTCGGGCGTCTTGGCCATCTGGTCGTCGGTGATCCAGTGGGCGTAGGTCGGGAAGCCCAGCAGCTGGGCCTTCTCGGCCCGCAGCTTGAGGATCTCGGTGATCACCGCCTTGTTGTCGTGAGCGTCGTTGTTGTCGCCACGCGACACCCACATCCGCCAGCCCTTCTCGCGCAGATCGCGGCGGTCGGAATAGACCAGGAACGGCTCCATGGACGAGCGGGTGTTGGTGATCAGCCACTTGCCCTTGAGGCCCTTTTCCTCGGCGGCGGCCGCCGCCCCGGCCTTGACCGACTCCGGCAGGCCGGCCAGGTCGCCCTCGGAGAGCTCCAGGGTGTAGCCCTCCTCGTCGGCCAGTTCGTTCTGGCTGAACCTGGTGTAGAGGCTGGCCAGGGCCTGGTTGATTTGGCCCAGCTGGGCCTTCTTCGTGGCGTCCAGCGCCGCGCCCTGGCGGGCGAAATAGTTGTAGATCACCCAGGTCAGGCGCTTCTGCTCGGGCGTCAGGTTCGAGGTCTCGCGGGCGTCGTAGACGGCCTTGATGCGGGCGAACAGCTGCTCGTTCTGGACGATCTCGTCGCCGAACGCCGCCAGTTTGGGCGTGGTCTCGGCCTCGACCTTCTGCATGGCCGCGTCGTTCATCGTCGAGGTGAACACCCCGAACAGCGCGCTGACCCGGTTCAGGGTCCGGCCGGAGTCCTGATAGGCCGCCAGGATTCCCTCGAAGGTCGGCGCCGAGCGCTTGGCGGTCAGGGCGAAGATCTCCCGCCGCTGCTCGGCCATTGCCGCCTCGAAGGCCGCGGCGAACAGGTCGGGCCTGACCTTGTCCAGCGGCGGCAGGCCGCCGTGCGGGCCGGTCCACGGGGCCAGCAGCGGGTTGGACGAGGCCGGAGAGGCGGCGGGCGTGGCGGCTTTGGCGATCATGGGCGTCAGGGCGGTCGCGCTGGCGGCGGCGAGGAAGGAACGGCGCTTCACGGCGGCGGGTCTCCGAAGGAACGAGCCGCGACCCTAAAGCGCCGGATGGCTGGGAAGTAAGCGCTTTCGAGCCGAATTCGTCCCGCCAAACGTGAATTTTGCGACAGAATTCCCGTGAGCTCCGGTCCGCCGGGACCGGTTCGTGCGAGGAGAGCAGCATCTGCACCAGATCTGCGCGAGAATCTCAGACGCCGCGCGTGGACGGTTCGGCAACGGCGGGGTAAGCCAGATTCATGTCCATCGGCGTCTTCGACTCCGGCGTGGGCGGCCTCACGGTCCACCGCGCCCTCGTGAACCGTCTGCCCCAGGCGGACTTCGTCTATCTCGCCGACCAGGCCAACGCCCCCTATGGCGGCCGGGCGGGCGAAGAGATCGTCGACCTGACGCGGGCCGGCTGCCAGCGCCTGTTCGACACCGGCGCCAGCCTGGTGGTCCTGGCCTGCAACACCGCCTCGGCCATCGCCCTGCGCCGCCTGCAGCAGACCTGGCTGCCCGGCTATCGCAAGGCGCTGGGCCGGCCGATCAACGTGCTGGGCATCATCGTCCCGACCATCGAGGCGGCCACCGGCCTGCCCTGGGAGCACGAGGCCGAACGGCGCGGCGACAAGGTCGAACAGCTGGACGTGCTGGGCGTGTTCTCGACCCAGGGCACGGCGAATTCGCGCGTCTACGAAATCGAGATCGACAAGCGCAAGCAGGACATTGCGGTGTTCTCGCAAGCCTGCCCCGACCTCGTGCCGATGATCGAGGCCGACGCCGGGGCCGTGGATCTGGCCAAGGCGGTCGAGGGCTATGTCCAGGCGCTGAAGACCCGCATCGGCCGCTATCCCGACCGGGCGGTGCTGGGCTGCACCCATTACGAGATCATCGCCGACATCTTCCGCGCCGCCCTGCCGGCCGGCACCCCGGTCATCCACCAGCCGGCCTCGACCGCCGACGCGCTGGAGCTGTATCTGCGGCGCCATCCGGAATTCGACCCGGGGAGGGACGGTTCGCGCCGCTTCCTGACCACCGGCAAGCCGGGTCCGCAGAACGCCCTGGTCGAGAGCTTCTGGGGCGGCCCGCTGCGGTTCGAGGCGGCTTAGGGGCGGTTCGAGCCAGACCGCTTGCCCCCTACGGACCGCTTCGCGGTCGTCTTCCCCCAGAGGGGGAAGAGCCTCGCGCCTTGGACAGACCGCGCAGCGGTCAGGTGGGGGCAAGTCCGACTTGACGGGGCGCTCGGGCACGCCACCCTTCTCCTAAACAGGAGGGGCTCCCCATGAAACATCTGCTGCTCGCCGCCGCGCTCGCCCTCGCCGCAACCGCCGCCCAGGGCGAGGTCATCGACGCCCAGCCTAACGGCTTCGAGGTCAAGCGTACCGCCCTGCTGAACGCCCCGGCCGACAAGGTCTACGCGGCGCTCTCCCAGCCTTCGCAGTGGTGGAACAAGGACCACACCTGGTCGGGCTCGGCCGCCAATCTGTCCCTGGCCCCCATGGCCGGCGGCTGCTTCTGCGAGAAGCTGCCGAACGGCGGTTCGGTCCTGCACATGACCGTCGTCTACGCCCAGCCGGGCCAGGGCCTGAGGCTGTTCGGAGGCCTGGGGCCGCTGCAGATGTCCGGCCCGACGGGCCACCTCGGCTGGACCCTGGCGGAGAAGGACGGCAAGACCACCCTGACCCAGACCTATGACGCCGGCGGCTACATGAAGGGCGGCCTCGACAAGATCGCCCCGGTCGTCGACCAGGTGCTGGGCGAGCAGTTCGACCGGCTGAAGGTCTATGTCGAGAGCGGCAAGGCGCCGTAGCCGCTCTACTTCTCGTAGCTGGCCTTCTGGCTGAGCAGCCAGGAGAAGTCGGCCGTCAGCTGTCCCGACTGCTTGCCCTTGCCGCTCTTGGGGTCGTAGGCGGTCCAGACCCCCGCCGACGAGTGACAGCCCATGCAGCTTTCGGTCTGGAAGGTCAGGGTGTTGATCCCCGGGGTCACCGGCTTGCCCTGGTTGTTGAGCACCGAGTTCCAGACCGGCGGCTGGGCGGGTCCGGAGGCTGGGCAGTCCTGGCCGTCCGGCAGCTCCTCGCCGTTGCAGGCGACCTGGTTGCCCTTCTGGAAGTAGGTTTCCATGGTGATGTTGGTCAGGAACACCGGCGTCGGATTTCCGCCCGGCTTGTTGCCGATGGCGTTGGGCAGGCCGCCGTTCCAGGGCGCCGGCGGCGCCGAGGGATCGGTCGGCCACTGGGTGTCGATCAGCTGGTAGTACTGCCAGACCGAATCCTGGGCCTTCAGCGCGGCCTGGGCCTGGCGGTTCAGCGCCACCTTGTCGCCGGGAATCGGTATGCCGCGCCAGGCCTGGGTCGGGATGCGCGGATAGACGCCCTTGACCTTCTGCGGCAGCTGGTTGACCGCGCACATCGGGCAGTTCGGATCGACGAACGACGGGCTCAGCCTGGGGTGGGCCACCGCGTCGACATCCAGGTTGTCGACCTGCTCGAAGGTGGACCAGATCCACTGCGGCGAGGTCTTGGTCTTGTGGCCGATGTGCATGCCCACCAGGCCGACGGTCACCTTGCGCTCCAGCGGCCTGCCGTCCGGCCCCGGGTCCATGACCAGGGCCGGGCTGGTGTAGAAGCGGGTGAAGTCGTCCTTGCCCGGCTTGAGGATCCGCCAGGCGAACTTCAGTTCGAATGACCCGCTCCAGTCCTGGTCGGGCGTGCCGACCGGCATGGAGACCTTGCCGCCAGCCTTGGTGAAGGCGACCTGGCCGTTGATGTTGTACAGGCTGTTGTCGCAGAGATAGCCGACCTCGTTGGGGTCGATCATGATCTCGTAATAGACGAACTCGCCGTTCTGATCGATCATCGGACCCGAGAAGGCCTGGTCGATGTCGTCGCCCAGATTGGCGGCGTTCAGCTCGCCAACCGCCGACAGCACGCCCAGGAAGCGGGTGGCCCGGGGGTCGGCGTTGGCCGTCGCCTGGGCCGAGAACGGCGCCAGCCCCTTGCTGACCGGCTTGGCCAGGTCGCCGCGGAACAGCACCAGGGTGCGGGCCTTGGGCGAGACGCCGCAGGCGGCGGGCCGCGCGCCGTCGGTCTGGAAGATGGCGCTGGAATTGTGCCATAGCGTCCAGTGCGGTTGGCCGAACCGGGTGTCGGTCAGCTTGGGCGCGGCTACGCCCTGGCTGTTGGTGGGCCAGTTCAGCGCCAGGAACATCTGCCAGGAATAGAGGTCGAACTCGCGCTGCACCTCGGAGAATTTCTTGGCGTGCTCCAGCTGGGTTTTCAGCGCGATATCGACGTCGCCCGGCATCTGCGGCGTCAGTTTGGGCGCGAAGTTCGGGAAGGCCGCCAGATAGGCCGGCTTGGCGGGCGCGGCGGCGTCGATCGCCTGGGCGGTGAACAGTCCGCCCCCGCCCGCCAGACACACCAGGGTCGCGGCCAGCGTCCGCCAGCCGATCTTCCGTTCCGGTTTCGAGTTCTTCATCGCGCCCTCCGCCACGTCGGACATCGCGCGGGTCAGCCCCCGCGTCGATCGACCAAGCCCAGCACAGGGTGATCACTCTTAGGAGGAGTCGTCAATAATATATCGTTATAGTAGCAATAGGCTGCGGCGAGGACGGCCCAAACAAAAACCCCGGGCGGAGGCCCGGGGTCCATGCGACTTGTTCAGGAGGCTCGAAAGATCAGCCGACGGCCTGCATGTCGTCGCTGGTCGCGCCCAGCAGGGCCATCTGCAGGCGTGAACGGTCGCGGCGGGCCGATTCCAGGGCGCCCTCGGCCAGGGCGGCCTCCGAGCGGATACGCTCGATCTCGGCCTGCATCTCGGCGATCTTGTCGTCGTGGGCGCGGCGGGTCTCGTCTTCCGAAGCCTGGAGCGCCTCGAAGCGGGTGCGCAGCTGGGCGGCGCGTTCCTCGGCGCGCTTGAGGGCCTTTTCGTGGGCCACCACGGTCTTGGCCAGCTGATCGGCGCGTTCGATCGCAGCGGCGCGAGCGGTGTCGACGCCGGCGTGGCGGCCACGCAGGTCCTCGACCTCGTCCTCAAGATTGCGGACCCGTTCCAGGGCGCGCTCCAGGGCGACGTTGAGGTCGCCGGCCCGGCGCTCGACGGCCTGCTGCTGGGCGCTGCTTTCGTTGAGACGAGCCGAAATCTGGCCGTTCATCTCTTCCAGCTTGTCGGCGCGACCCGTGGCGGTCTCCAGCCGCGTCTGCAGGGCCAGGGCTTCGGCGCGGCCGGCTTCCACCTGGGCTTCCAGGCCGCGGATCGTGCGGGCGCTGTCGGCCTGGATGGTGGTCAGGGCGTTCTCGGTCGCCAGCACGCGGGCGCGCTCGGCGGCCACCTGGGCCTCCAGCTCGGTCTCGATGCGCGACAGGCGGGCGACGTCGGCGCCGGCCTGGTCCAGGCGCTTCTTCACCGTGCCCAGCTCTTCGGCCTGCAGGGCCGACTGCTGCTTGGCGGCGGCCAGGGCGGCCTCGGACTCGCCGCGGCGGGCGTCGATGTCCTGGGTCTGGATCCGCAGGGTCTCGACGTCCTGGGCCAGGTGTTCGGCGCGGGCGGTGGCGTCGCGCAGGGCCGCTTCCAGGCCGCCGACCTTGAGTTCGGACTGCTGCAGACCGTTGCGCAGCCGGTCAATCTCCAGCGCGCCGTCCTCAAGGGCGACGTCCAGGGATTGGCGTCGGGCTTCAGATTCGGTCAGGGCGGCGTCGGCGGTCGCCAGGCGAGCCGAAAGCTCGCGCTCCTCGGCCTGGGCGACGGCCAACTGGCGGGCGGCCTGATCGTGGGCCGCGCGCAGGGCGATCAACTCGGCGTGCTCGGCCCGGCGGGCTTCGAACTCCTCGGCGACCGGGCCGCGGATCTCGGAGAGCAGCGGCTCGATGGCCCGCAGGTGCTCGACCACGCGGCTGATGCTGTCCAGCCCGCCGTGGATGGTCTCGTAGCGGACGCCGATGGCCTGGGTGGCCTCGACCAGACGGTCGGCGCCGCCGTCGGTTTCGGGACGATCGTTCTCGGCGGCCAGCATCACGGGCTTGACGCCGCCCTTGGTGTTCCGCTCGCCCTTCGACAGCAGCCTCATCTTGCCCACCCTCTAACGATCCGCGGCTCGACGCCCATCGCGCCGATTCGGCCCCTCAGCCGCGCAGAATCATTTGCCCATTCGTTAACAGGATAGCGCGCGCTCAAGATTGCTGTCGAGGTGAAGATCGCGCGTTCGGCGAGAGGCGCATCGCCGCATCTCCCAATACGCCGAGCCGGCGCAAGAAAGCCGCTGCGACAGCCCCAAGGGCGGTCACGGCGGCTTCGTGGAGACCCAATCGAGACGTTCACCCGGTCGGGAGACGCGTCAGGCGGCCTCTTGCTCGGCGGGAACCGCCGGCTCCAGGCGGATCATGTAGTCGAAGGCCGACAGGGCCGCCTTCGAACCCTCGCCCATGGCGATGATGATCTGCTTGTAGGGCGTGGTCGTCGCGTCGCCGGCGGCGAACACGCCGGGCAGCGAGGTCTCGCCACGGTGGTCGACCTCGATCTCGCCGCGCTGGGTCAGGGCCACGCTGTCCTTCAGCCACTCGGTGTTGGGCGCCAGGCCGATCTGCACGAACACCCCTTCCAGGTCGACGGTGTGGACCTGGTCGTGGTTGCGGTCCTTGTAGGTCAGGCCTGTGACCTTGGCGCCGTCGCCCAGCACTTCGGTGGTCAGGGCCGAGGTGACGATGCGCACGTTCGGCAGGCTGGCCAGCTTGCGTTGCAGGACGGCGTCGGCGCGCAGCTGGCTGTCGAACTCGATCAGGGTCACGTGGGCGACGATGCCGGCCAGATCGATGGCCGCCTCGACGCCGCTGTTGCCGCCGCCGATCACCGCCACGCGCTTGCCCTTGAACAGCGGGCCGTCGCAGTGCGGGCAATAGGCCACGCCCTTGTTCTTGTACTCGGCCTCGCCGGGCACGTTGATGTTCCGCCAGCGGGCCCCGGTGGCCAGGATCACGCTGCGCGACTTCAGGCTGGCGCCGTTCTCGAGCTTGACCTCGATCAGGCCGCCGGGGGTCTTGGCGGGAACCAGGCCGACGGCCTTCTGCAGGTTCATGATGTCGACGTCATAGTCCTTGACGTGCTGCTCCAGCGCCGAGGCCAATTTGGGGCCTTCGGTGTGCGACACCGAGATGAAGTTCTCGATGGCCATGGTGTCCAGCACCTGGCCGCCGAAGCGCTCGGCCGCCACGCCGGTGCGGATGCCCTTGCGGGCGGCGTAGATCGCCGCCGCGGCCCCAGCGGGGCCGCCGCCGACGACCAGGACGTCGAAGGCGTCCTTGGTCTTGATCTTCTCGGCCTCGCGGGCCACGGCGCCGGTGTCCAGCTTGGCCAGGATCTGTTCCAGGCTCATGCGGCCCTGGCCGAACGGCTGGCCGTTCAGCAGGATGGTCGGCACGGCCATGACCTGGCGCGCCTCGACTTCCGCCTGGAACAGCGCGCCATCGATGGCGACATGGCTGATGTTGGGGTTCAGGGCCGCCATGGTGTTCAGCGCCTGGACCACGTCCGGGCAGTTCTGGCAGCTCTGCGAGAAATAGGTCTCGAAGCGGAATTCACCTTCCAGGGCGCGGACCTGGTCCAGCACCTCGGCGTCGAACTTCGGCGGATGACCGCCGACATGCAGCAGAGCCAGCACCAGCGAGGTGAACTCGTGGCCCAGCGGCAGGCCGGCGAAGCGGACATCGGCGCTATCGTCGGCGCGGGTGATGGCGAAGGACGGCTTGCGGGCGTCGTCGCCGGCCAGGTTCAGGCTGACCTTGTCGGAGGTTCCGGCCACGTCCTCGAGCAGGGCGCGCATGTCGTTGGATCCCGCGCCTTCGCCCAGCGAGGCGACCAGCGTGATCGGCTGGCGCAGGTTCTGCAGATAGGCTTTCAGCTGGGTCTTCAGACCATCGTCCAACATGGCAGGCTCCGACGACGAGGCGACGCGCGGGGAGACGCGGGCCGGGAATTGGCGAATTCAGGAATGGCGGGCAAAGCCGCCGGTTCCGCGGGCTGACGGAACCGGCGGAGCGCCCATCGCGGCCCGAAGGCCGCGACAGGTCGTAGGCGGGCTTAGATCTTGCCGACCAGGTCGAGCGACGGGGCGAGGGTCTTTTCACCCTCCTCCCACTTGGCCGGACAGACCTCGCCCGGGTGCGACGCGACGTACTGGGCGGCCTTGATCTTGCGCAGCAGTTCGATGGCGTTGCGGCCGATGCCTTCGGCGGTGACTTCCACGAATTGGATCACGCCTTCCGGGTCGATCAGGAAGGTGCCGCGATCGGCCAGGCCGACACCTTCGCGCATGACGCCGAAGTTGTTGGTGATCTGGCCCGACGGGTCGCCGACCATGGTGTACTGGATCTTGCCGATGGCCGGCGAGGTGTCGTGCCAGGCCTTGTGCGAGAAGTGGGTGTCGGTCGACACGGCGTAGATCTCCACGCCCAGGCGCTGGAAGGTGGCATAGTTGTCGGCCAGGTCTTCCAGCTCCGTCGGGCAGACGAAGGTGAAGTCGGCCGGGTAGAAGAACACGACGGACCACTTGCCCTTCAGGTCGGCGTCGCTGACCTCGACGAACTTGCCGCCCTTGTAGGCCTGGGCGGTGAAGGGTTTGATCTGGGTGTTGATCAAGGACATGAAGTTCTCCTGCAAGGAATTGCGAAGGCCCTTCTACGCAAGGGATTCTGATAGGGCCAATCGATTGTTTCGTTCCTGACGATAGGTTTAATCTATGATTGTTGCGCCGCATTCTCGCAAGTGCGGCAGAGGCGTCGTCGATTGTCCTGTGATTTCCGATAGATCCTGCCTATCTAAGGGCCATGCTTCCCACCCTGCGCCAACTCCAGTATCTGAAGCTTCTTTCCGAGCACGGCTCGTTCAGCCGGGCCGCTGACGCCTGCCACGTCACCCAGCCGACCCTGTCCGCGGGCATCCAGGAACTGGAGAAGATTCTCGGCACCCCGGTGGTCGACCGCGCGCGGTCCGGCGTGATCCTGACCGCGGCCGGCCAGGAGGCCGTGCGCCGGGCCGAGGCGATCCTGGCCCAGGCCGAGGACTTGGTGCAGGCCGCGCGCGGGGCCGGCCAGCCCCTCGCCGGCCGGTTCCGCCTGGGCGTGATCCCCACCGTCGCCCCGTATCTTTTGCCCCGCGCCCTGCCGGCCCTGCGCGACCAGTTCCCCAAGCTGAAGCTGTACCTGCGCGAGGACCTGACCCATCGGCTGATCGCTTCCCTGAAGTCCGGCGGACTGGACGCGGCCCTGATCGCCTTGCCGTACGACATGACCGGCCTGGACTGGGCCCATGTCGAGGACGACGAGCTGCTGGCCGCCGCTCCGGCCAACCACCGCATGGCTGCCTTCGACCGGGTCGATCCCGAAACCCTGCGCGGCGACGACATGATCCTGCTCGAGGACGGCCACTGCCTGCGTGATCACGCCCTGGCCGCCTGCGGGCTGGAGCCGCCGCGCGGCGCCGGTTTTGGCGACGAGGAAAGCTTCGCGGCCACCTCCCTGCCCACCTTGGTGCAGATGATCGGCTCGGGCCTGGGCGTGTCGTTCCTGCCGTCGATGGCGGTGGCGGCCGGCCTGGCCCACAACGCGCCGGTCACCATCCGGCCGCTGGACTCAGAACAGTCCAGCCGTGAGATCGTCGTCGCCTGGCGGGCCGGTTCCAGCCGCGGCGCCGAGGGGCGGCTGCTGGCCCAGACCCTGCGCGACCTGCCGCCCGCCGCGCTTTCGCCACGGCACTAGGATACCTATCTGCGTTCGTAACGCCGCCGCCAGACGAGGACGCCCATGGTTCGACGCATTCCCGCGCTGATCGGCGGCGCCGCCCTCGGCTTCGCGGCCCTGGCCCTTCCGGCGTCGGCCCAGGCCCCGCCCGCGCCTTCCGGTCAAACGGTCGAACTGTTTCCCCAGGATTCCGGCAGCGCCGTGGTCGAGGAACTGCAGGTGGTCGCCCGGCCGCCGGGTCCGGCCCTGTGGCTGGTCGAGAAGGGCGCCGCCAAGCTTTATGTCGTCGGCTCGGCTCCGCCCCTGCCGCATCAGCTGAAGTGGGACAGTCCGCGCCTGAACCGGGCCATGGACCAGGCCAGCCTGGTCCTGGTTCCGCCCGAGGCCTCGGTCGGCCCGCTGCAGGTCACCAAATTCTTCCTGACCGGCGGCGGGGGCGTGCGTTACGGCCCCTTCAGCAAGAACCTGGAGGATCGCCTCCCGGCTGACCTGAAGGCGCGGTTTGTCAGCGCCCGCGAACGGGCCGGCCGAACGGGCGTGCCGTACAAGGACTGGAAACCGGCCGTGGCCGGCTTCATCCTGCTGTCCGACTTCCGCCAGGCGGCGGGCCTGTCCGAGGCCAAGCCGGTCAGCACGATAGAGCGCATGGCCAAGGCCAAGGGCGTCAAGGTCAAGGCGATGAGCCAGTACCGCCTGGGCCCGATCCTCGCCAGCGCCGGCAAGCTGTCTGACGAGGCCAACCTGGCCTGCCTGCGCGACGCCCTGACGGAACTGGAATATGACGGCGCCCACCCGACCGACATCGGAACCGACTGGGCCAATGGCGACCTGGCCAGCGTGCGGGCCCGCTATTCCACCTCGGCGGCCCAGCGCTGCGTGATGCGCGCGCCCGGCGGTCCGGCCTTGCTGGCGCAGCAAATCGGCCAGTCTGCGGACGCCCTGAACGAGGCGCTGAACCGGCCTGGCGTGACCATCGCCGTCGTCGACCTGGCCTTTCTGCTGCCGGCCAACGGCGTTCTTGACCGCCTGAAGGCCGCTGGTGCGACCATCACCTCGCCGGCCGATTGAAGGCGCGTCGTCGCAAGCTTGAGCGCACCTTGAAATATGTAAGCTTCACCATACACCTTATGCTTGCATAGGGCCGATTTCCCCGCGAAGGTCAGAAGGCCGAAGACGCCCAAGACGGATCGGCTGCGGGAATTCTATGTCGCCAATTCGACAATTCATGGCATGGGCCTGCGCCCTGTCCCCGATCGGGACCATGATTTGCGGCGACGTCGCCACAGCTTCGACCCCGACCCTCGCCTGGGACGGAGCCCGACGCCTGGGCGTTCAGTGCCTGGTCGACCCCGACCGGACGCCGGACCGTCGCCGGCTGCAGGCGGCGCTTTGCGAGCGGGTCCGGGCCCTGGCCGCCGACGGAGCGCCGATCCCGGTCGTGCTGCTGGCGCCGGGCGATCCCGGCCTGATCGCCGCCGACACCGCCGTCCTGCTGTTCCACGCCAACGTCCAGCCGGATGAGGCCCGGTCCTCGGCAGCCCGAGGCGGATCGCTGCTGGTCTTCAGTCTCCGCGTCTTCCGGGCCACGGCCGCCCCGTCCGAGCTGTTCGGCGCGGCCCCCCGCGCGACGGCGCTGCCCGCCGGCGGCGCCAGTCCCAGCCCCCAACTCGACGCCGCCGTGAACGCCGCGCTCGCCGAAACCCTGCCGTGGCGATCACGGCCAGCGCCCTAGCCCGCGCGGCCTGACCGCCGCGAAACGACATCCACACCAGCCAACGGAAAGACCGATGCGCCTCCACGACGAAAGCCTGGACCAGGACCTCCACCGGGACATCGATTTCCCGGTGTTCCAGGGGCCGACCGACGCGGTCGCGCCGGCGCTGGACGTCTCGGTCGAGCCGGTCAACGCCTCGGTGGACGGCCAGGGCGGCACGATCCGCGACAAGCCGGTGTTCACGATCGAGCAGGTGATCGAGCAGCTCAATCGCGGCGGCGCCGGCTGGACGCCGGGCCATGTCGAGCACGCCGTACCCCGCGACGGCGACGTCAGCGTGCTGAACTTCGGCTTCCACACCGCCGAAAGCATGTTCGCCGAGCCCTACGTCTATGAAGAGGGCGGCCAGCTCTATGGCCGGCCCGAATATTTCGGCTTCGCTCCATTCACCGAGGACCAGAAGGCGGCCGCCCGCGAGGCCATGGCCAGCTGGGACGACCTGATCGCCCCCACCCTGGTGGAGACCGCGCCCGAACAGGCCGACATCACCTTCGCCAACTACACCAACCGGCCGGGCACCCAGGCCTACGCCTACCTGCCCTATGACTACACGCCCGACAACGCCGACCTGATCGCCGGCGACGTCTGGGTCAGCGCCAACCAGCCCAGCAACTTCCAGCTGGACGAGGGGCTCTACGGCATCCACACCCTGACCCACGAAAGCGGCCACGCCCTGGGATTGGAGCATCCTGGCGACTATAACGCCGCCCCCGGGGTGAGCATCACCTACACGGCCAACGCCGAATACTACCAGGATAGCCGCGCCTACAGCATCATGTCCTACTTCGCCGCCTCGGAGACCGGGGCGCGGCACTTCGACTTCAACCTCTCGACCACCGTCTACGCCTCGACCCCGCTGGTGCACGACATCGCCGCCATCCAGGCGATCTACGGCGCCGACATGACCACCCGCACGGGCGACACGACCTACGGCTTCAACAGCAACGCCGGCCGCGACTCCTACGACTTCACCAAGACGCCCGCCCCGGTCATGGCCATCTGGGACGCCGGCGGGATCGACACCCTGGACGCCTCGGGCTACGCGACTGATCAGTTGATCGACCTGACCCCCGGCTCGCTCAGCAGCATCGGCGGGGTGACCTACGACACCGCCCCGTCGTTCGAGCAGGTCAACGCCAACCGGGCGGCGGCGGGCTACGCTCCAGTGTCCCTGGCGACCTACACGTCCAACATGGCCCTGCTGGCCGCCAACCCGGTGGTCGGCCGGCTGACCGACAATGTCGGCATCGCCTATGGCGTCACGATCGAGAACGGCGTCGGCGGCTCCGGCTCGGACCGGCTGATCGGCAACACCGCCGCCAACACCCTGACCGGCAACGCCGGCAATGACACGCTGGAGGGCCGCGACGGGGCCGATGTCCTGATCGGCGGCCTGGGAAATGACGTGCTGGACGGTGGTGCGGGCGCCGACCGGATGACCGGCGGGGCCGGCGACGACCGCTATGTCGTCGACAGCTGGCGCGACACCGTGACCGAACTCGCCGCCGCCGGCGTCGACACCGTCTGGAGCGCGATCAACTACAGCCTGTCCGTCAACCTGGAGAACCTCAAGCTGACCGGCGACGCGACCCTGGGCACGGGCAACGGCTCGGCCAACCTGATCGAGGGCAACGACGCCTTCAACCTGCTGAGCGGCGAGGGCGGGGCCGACCGCCTGTTCGGGGCCGGCGGAAACGACGTCCTGCTGGGCGGTTCGGGCGCGGACCGGCTGAACGGCGGGGCGGGCCTCGACATCCTGCTGGGCGGCAGCGGCGCCGACGTCTTCGCCTTCGACGCCGCCGCGTTCGGTGGCGACAAGCTGTCGATCGACTATGTCGCCGACTACAGCCGCGGCGACCTGTTCGACTTCAGCGCCCTGGACGCCAACGCCGCCCTGGACGGCGACCAGGCCTTCTCGCTGGTGTCCAGCTGGACCGCCGGCGGGGTCGGCCAGCTGATGGTCAGCGCCTATTCCAGCCTGCTGGGCGCGGTCGCCGCCCTGGGCGGGGTCGACCTGGGGGCCTACGCCCTGGCGGGCCTGTTCGGCCGGGCCTCGGTCATCTGGGGCGACCTGGACGGCGACGCCCATTCCGACTTCGCCGTGCTGGTCTCGGGCGCCAGCCTGTCGACCGACGGCTGGCTGCTCTGAGCGGCAAGGCCGGCCGTCCCTCCGTGACGGCCGGCCTTGCCGACGGGACTGCCGATGAATAGCTCAGCGACGCCTTTCCGCCCGAGGACCTCGTCATGCGCCTGCTCGGCATCGACCACGTGGTGATCCGCGCCCGCGACCCCGCGGCGATGGAAAGGTTCTATGTCGAGGTGCTGGGCTGCGCGGTCGAACGGCGGCAGGACGCCATCGGCCTGGTGCAGCTGCGGGCCGGCGCCCAGCTGATCGACCTGATCGACGTCGCCGGCCGCCTGGGCCGGATGGGCGGCGCCGCGCCGGGCCCCGAGGGCCGCAACATGGATCACCTGTGCCTGCGGGTGGCCGATTTCGACGTCGACACGGTGCGCGCCCACCTGGAAGCTAACGGGGTGGCGATCGGCGACATCGGCGAACGCTATGGCTCGACCGGCGAGGCGGTGTCGCTCTACCTGTCGGATCCCGAGGGCAACGGGCTGGAGCTGCGGGGCTGATCGTTTTGACTCCCTGCTCCCTTTCGTGCATAAGCGCGCGCTTCCGGCGCTTCATCAGCAGCGCCTCCACCGTCACGACCCCGGCCTGGTAGCCCAGGATCCATCCGGACGAGGACGGCGAGGACCCCCGTCGACGTGATCGTCCACGGGGGCTGATCGCGTTTGGTCATTGTTTTGACGTGGGTTTCGCATGTTCGACGGCCTTACAGAGCGACTTTCAGGGGTCTTCGACCGCCTCGGCGGTCGCGGCGTGCTGTCCGAGAAGGACATCGACGAGGCGCTGCGCGAGGTCCGCGTCGCCCTGCTGGAAGCCGACGTCGCCTTGCCGGTGGTCAAGGACTTCATCAGCAAGGCCAAGGAAAGCGCGTCCGGCGAGGCGGTCATCCGTTCGGTCAAGCCGGCCGACCAGGTGGTCAAGATTGTCTATGACGGCCTGGTCGACATGCTGGGCGGCGAAGTTCCCACCGGCCTGAACCTGGCCCTGAACCCGCCGTCGGTCATCCTGATGGCCGGCCTGCAGGGCTCGGGCAAGACCACCACCACCGGCAAGCTGGCCCTGCGGCTGAACAAGGTCGAGCGCAAGAAGGTGCTGGTCGCCTCGCTCGACACCCGCCGTCCGGCCGCCATGGAACAGCTGGCCATGCTGGCCAAGCAGGTCGAGGTCGAGAGCCTGCCGATCGTCGCCGGCCAGAGCGCCGCCGACATCGCCAAGCGCGCCCTGACCGCCGCCAAGCTGGGCGGCTACGACGTCCTGATCCTCGACACCGCCGGCCGCACCACCCTGGACGAGGCGATGATGAGCGAGGCGGCGGAAATCGCCCGCATCGCCACGCCGTCCGAGACCATCCTGGTCGCCGACAGCCTGACCGGCCAGGACGCCGTGCGCACGGCGAAAGCCTTCCACGAGCGCCTGCCGCTGACCGGCCTGATCCTGACCCGCGCCGACGGCGACGGCCGCGGCGGCGCGGCGCTGTCGATGCGCCACGTCACCGGCCTGCCGATCAAGTTCCTCGGGGCCGGCGAGAAGATCGACGCCCTGGACGTGTTCGACGCCCGCCGCGTGGCCGGCCGGATCCTCGGGCAAGGCGACGTGGTCGCCCTGGTCGAGAAGGCCGCCCAGGACCTGGACGTGGCCGAAGCCGAGCGCATGGCCAAGAAGCTGGCCAAGGGCCAGTTCGACCTCAACGACCTGTCGGCCCAGCTCTCGCAGATGCAGAAGATGGGCGGCATGCAGGGCATCATGGGCCTGCTGCCGGGCGTCCAGAAGGTCAAGAAGCAGATCGCCGAAAGCGGCATCGACGACAGCATCTTCCGTCGCCAGCAGGCGATCATCAGCTCGATGACCAAGCTGGAGCGCAAGAAGCCCGACATCCTGGCGGCCTCGCGCAAGCGCCGCATCGCGGCGGGCGCCGGGGTCGACGTGGCCGAGGTCAACCGCCTGCTCAAGCAGCACCGCCAGATGGCCGACATGTTCAAGGCCATGAGCAAGGACGGCGGCAAGGGCATGGCCCGCATGGCCGCCATGATGGGCGGCGGCGACATGTCCCGGCTCAAGGCCATGGGCGGCGGCAAGATGGCCGCGCCCGATCCGAATTCCGCGGGGGGCCTTGGCGGCCTTCCGGGGCTCCCCGGTCTTCCGGGATCCGGGGGCGGCGGCGACGCCAAGCCCAACCTCCTGTCCGGACTGGGCGGCCTGCCCCCCGGCTTCAACCCGTTCAAGAAATAGAACTTTAGACCAAGGACTACGACAATGCTGAAGATCCGTCTCGCCCGTGGCGGCGCCAAGAAGCGCCCCTACTACTCGATCGTCGTCGCCGACAGCCACTCGCCCCGCGACGGCCGCTTCATCGAGAAGGTCGGCACCTACAACCCGCTGCTCAAGAAGGACGACGCCGCGCGCGTGACCCTGAAGGTCGAGTCCATCCAGGAGTGGCTCAAGAAGGGCGCCCAGCCGACCGACCGCGTCGCCCGCTTCCTGGCCGCCCAAGGCCTGACCGCCTGGGCCCACGGCAACAACCCGCAGAAGGGCGCCCCGGGCAAGAAGGCTCAAGAGCGCCTGGCCGAACGCGCCCAGCGCGACGAAGAGCGCGCCGCCGCCGAAGCCCAGGCCAAGGAAGACGCCAAGGCCGCCGCTGAAGCCGCCGCCGCCGCGGCCGCCGAAGCCGCCGCCGCTCCGGCTCCGGAGCCGGAAGTCGTCGCCGAAGAGGCTCCGGCCGCTGAAGAAGCCCCGGCTTCGGAAGAAACCACCGAAGGCTAAGGCCCTCGGAAGCGCCGCCGCCGGACATCCGTTCGGCGGCGGCGTTTTCTTTTGCGCGCGCCCCGCATGACCTCGTCCCCCGCACAGACCCTGATCCTGGTCGGCCGCGTCGCCGGCGGCTTCGGCGTGCGCGGCGAGGTGCGGATCACGACCTATACCGAAGATCCGCTGACCCTGACCAAGTTCAAGGTGCTGACGCGCCAGGACGGCTCGCCCGCCCTGACGCTGACCACCGCCCGCGTGGCCAAGGACGGCGTCGTCGCCCGCTGCACCGGGATCGACAGCAAAGAGGCGGCTGACGCCCTGCGCGGCCTGCGCCTCTACGTGCCGCGCTCCGCCCTGCCGGAGCCCGAGGAAGACGAGTTCTACCTAGCCGACCTGATCGGCCTGACCGTGCGCCACGTGGCGACCAACGACCTGCTCGGCAGGATCAAGAGCGTCCAGAACTTCGGCGCCGACGACCTGCTGGAGATCACTCCGGCCCTGGGCGGCCAGACCTGGTATCTGCCCTTCACCCGCGCAGCCGTGCCCGAGCTGAAGATCGCCGAGGGCCTGGTCCTGGCCGATCCGCCCGCCATGGTGGGGGAGCCGGAAGGACCCGAGCCGACCGGCGACGAAGGCGACGCCGAGCGCCATTACGACTGATCGGCGCCCTCCCTTCGACAAGAGAGGAAAAGGAGTTTCGCCGCCAAGGTCGCACGCTTGATGTCGCAGGATGCGACATCTTGGAAATGCCCGCCTAGCCTACTTCCGCACCCGCATCAGGCATTCCTGGGCCACCGAGGCGACCAGCTTGCCGTCGCGGCTGAACATCTGCCCGCGCACCAGGCCGCGGCCCTGCGAGGCCGACGGGCTGTCCTGCGCGAACAGGATCCAGTCGTTGAAGTCGAATGGATGGTGGAACCACATGGCGTGGTCCAGGCTGGCGGCCTGCAGGCCGGGACTGGTCCAGATCAGCCCGTGGGGACGCAGGGCGCTTTCCATGAAGGCCATGTCCGAAGCGTAGGCCAGGGCGCACTGCTGCAAGCGGATGTCGTCGCCGATCGGCGCGCGGGCCCGCATCCACACCTGCTTGGTCGACGGCTTGGGCGTCGGCCTGGTCGGATGCTGCGGATCGACCCAGCGCAGGTCCACCGGCCGGTGATGTTCCGCCATCTTCACGAAACGGGGGTGCACCTCGTCGCCCAGCGAGCGCAGATATTCGGCGTCGGTCGGCAGGCTCTCCGGATCGGGCGCTTCGGGCATGTCGCTCTGATGCTCCAGCCCCGCTTCGGGCGTCTGGAACGAGCAAGCCAGGTTGAAGATCTGTTCGCCGTGCTGGATGGCCGCCACCCGCCGGGTGGTGAAGGTGCCGCCGTCGCGGGCCCGCTCGACCTCATAGAGCACCGGGGCGTTCACGTCGCCAGGCCGGATGAAGTAGGCGTGCAGCGAGTGGCAGATGCGGTCGGGCACCGTCTTGTAGGCCGCGGTCAGGGCCTGGGCGATGACCAGGCCGCCGAAGATGCGGGGAAAGCCGTCATTGCGGCTGACACCCCGGAACAGGTTCACCTCGATGGCTTCGAGGGTCAGGATTTCGGCGAGGTTTTCGGGCGTGCGCATGGCGGTTGGTTAGGCGCGCCGGGCGAGCGGGGCAAGACGTGACCTTGCGTCAGGGCTGCGCCTTTCCCATCGTTGCGTCATGGCCACGCCGTTTCCGCCGATCGTCCACCACCCCGCCTTCCGCGCCGAGATGCCGGCCGGGCACCGCTTTCCGATGGACAAGTTCGCGCGACTGGCCGCCGTGCTGCAGGCCGAAGGCCTGGCCGGACCGACCGGCTTCGTCCGGCCCGAGCCGATCGACCTGGACAGCCTGCTGCTGGTCCATGACGAGGCCTATGTGCGCGGAGTGATCGACCTGACCCTGCCCGCCGAGGTGGCGCGACGGGTCGGGCTGCCCAACACCGAGTCGGTGGCCCGGCGCGCCCAGGCGGCCGTGGGCGGCACCCTGGCGGCGGCGCGTCTGGCGCTGGAGCACGGGGTCGCCTGCAACACCGCCGGCGGCAGCCACCACGCCCAGGCCGACACCGGGGCGGGCTTCTGCGTGTTCAACGACGTGGCGGTGGCGGCCCGCCGGCTGCTGGCGGAAGGCAAGATCGGTCAGGTTCTGGTCGTCGACCTGGACGTCCATCAGGGCGACGGCACCGCCCGGATCTTCGACGACGATCCCAGCGTCTTCACCTTCTCGATGCACGCCGAGAAGAACTTCCCGGCCCGCAAGGCGGTCAGCGACCTGGACATCGACCTGCCGGACGGCGCGGGCGACGGGGTCTATCTACGGAAGCTGGAAGAGGTCCTCCCGGACCTGCTGGCGCGCGTGGCGCCGGACCTGGTGTTCTTCAACGCCGGGGTCGATCCGCACGCGGATGACAAGCTGGGGCGTTTGGACTTGAGCGACGAGGGGCTCGCGCGGCGCGAGGCGTTCGTCCTGGGCTCGTGTCTGGAAAGGGGGATCCCCGTGGCCGGGGTGATCGGCGGCGGATACGACGCCGACATCGATCGATTGGCGCATCGTCACGCCTTTCTCCACCGGGCGGCCCGCGAGGCGCTGGGCGCCTCCAATCCCTGAAGAAGGGGGCGCGAACCCGGTGGAGCTACGCGGCGATCACTTAGAAGCTCGTGACGAGCGAACCGGCGATCACGACGAGGGGCAGCATGGCCAGAACGATGCTGGCGAAACCCGAGAAGGCGTTGGTCGAGAAGGTCATTGTCTTGGTTCCCTGTTGGTCCGGCGCGCCGTCCGCGTCCGGTGATCAGGGATATAGGCCCGCGGGATGGTGAATACCCGTTACCTTTGCTTCATGAAGCGTTTTTAAGAAACGTTGTCTCCGGTATTCGGCATTACAGAGGTGTAATGTGGTTGATTGAAACCGTTTCTCCGGAAACTTTCACCTTTCCAACCGGCGTTCTTCGGTTAGGGTCAATCCTCCGCCGCGGTCAGCAGGAAATGACCGCGCAGGGCGGCGATCGGGGCTGCGCGCTGCTCCTGCCAGGCCTCGACATGGACATTGGCGATCCGCCGGCCGACCTTGTTGATCCTGGCGCGGGCGAAGGTGGTCAGCGGACGGCCCGAGCGCAGGTACTCGATCGAGATGTCGATGGTGCGCGGCTGGCGCTTCAGGGGCTCGGCCACCGACAGCTGGGCCAGGGCGGTCATCTCCATGAAGGCGCCCAGCACCCCGCCGTGGATGGCCGGCAGCATCGGATTGCCGATGATCCGGTCGGAGAACGGCAGGATGGCGGTCATCTCGTCGCCGGCCAGTTCGGCGCGCATGCCGATGAACCGGGCGTACGGGATCGAGCCCAGCACGGCGCTCAGGCGGCTGTCGGCGTCGCTCATGCCGCGCCCTCCGTCCTGGACCGGGGCGGCTTGAGGTTGGCGCCCGCCTTCTTGCCGGCGCTGGAATCCAGCATGAAGACGGCCTGGGCGGCGGCCACCGGGTCGTCGGGGGCGTCCTCGTAGGCCACCGCCCGCACGAAGGCCACCGAGCGCGTCAGCTTGTAGCAATGGGCGCGGGCCAGGACGTCACGCCCCGGCTGGGCCGGCCGCATGTAGTCGATCCGCAGGTCCAGGGTGGCGATAGAGGTCCATTCGGTCATCGCCGCGTGCACCGCCTGGCCGCTGGCGTGGTCGAGCAGGGTGGTGACCACCCCGCCGGCGATCACCCCGGTCTCCGGATCGCCGACGATCTCGGGCCGATAGGGCACCTTGAGGATGGCCACGGCCCCGCCGATTTCCAGGGTCTGAAACCCCAGGGCCCGGGCCTGGGGGCTGCCCTCGTTCATGGTGTTGGCGATCAGCCGATGCTGTTCGCCCGCGCTCGGATCTGTGTTCATTCAAGGCTCCTGGGATAGGTTTATAGCCGCGCGCGTTCCCATATCCAGCCGATGAAGCCTCAGGACCTGATCTGTCCGAAGCCCGACGGGCTCTATTGCCCGCCTGGAGACTTCTATATCGACCCGGTCCGCCCGGTGGACCGGGCCGTGATCACCCACGGCCACGCCGACCACGCCCGGGCCGGACATGGCGTGGTCGCCGCCACCCCGGAGACGCTGGCGATCATGGCCGAGCGCTACGGCGAGGACTTCGCTGGCCGCCGCCAGGCGGTGGCCTATGGCCAGACCTTCACCCACAACGGCGTCGAGGTCGGGCTGGTCCCGGCCGGCCACGTGCTGGGCTCGGCCCAGGCGGTCATCCGCTGGAAGGGCATGACCATCGTCGTCTCCGGCGACTACAAGCGCCGCCGCGATCCCACCTGCCCGGCCTTCGAGCCCGTGCCCTGCGACGTCTTCGTGACTGAGGCGACCTTCGGCCTGCCGGTATTCCGCCATCCCGACGACAAGGGCGAGGTGGCCGCTCTGCTGAAGTCCGTCGAGCAGTTTCCCGAGCGTTCGCACATCGTCGGGGCCTACGCCCTGGGCAAGGCCCAGCGGGTGATCCGCCTGCTGCGCGAGGCGGGATGGGACAAGACGGTCCATGTGCACGGCGCGATGGACCGTCTGAACCGGCTCTACGGCCGCCACGGCGTCGATCTCGGCCTTCTCGCGCCCGCCACCACAGGCACGAAGAAAGACTTCGAGGGCGCGATCATCGTCGCCCCGCCTTCGGCCCTGGCCGACCGCTGGTCGCGGCGGTTCCCCGATCCCGTCGACTGCTTCGCCAGCGGCTGGATGCGGGTGCGGGCCAGGGCTCGCCAGCGCGGCGTGGAGCTGCCGCTGATCATCTCCGACCATGCCGACTGGGACGAACTGACCGCCACCCTCGACGAATTGCGGCCCGGCGAGGTGTGGATCACCCACGGCCGCGAGGAGGCGCTGGAGCGCTGGTGCGAGCTGCAGGGCATACCGGCCCGGGCTTTGCGGCTGGTGGGCTATGACGAGGAGGAGGGGGAGTAGAGGCTTGGCCTCACACCACCTTGAACGTCGCCCGCGCCCGGGCCACCGGCTTGTCGTCGGCCCGCACCGTGGCCTCGGCGTAGCAGAGGCTCTTGCCCGGCTTGATGAAGTCGGTGTCGAAGGCCAGCCATTGGCCGATCTGGGCGGCGGCGATGTAGTCCAGCCCCAGGGACAGGGTGACCAGGCCCTGGCTCGGAATGTTCAGCCGGCTCAGCATCACCCCGCAGGACAGGCCCATGGCGTTGTCGGCCAGAGCGGCGATCAGGCCGCCGTGCGGGCCGCCGCGCGAATTGGTGTGCGGCTCGCGCACCTCGACGGCCAGGATCCAGCGATCCTCACGAACGTCGGCGAAGATCGGCTCCCACGGCGTGGTCAGCGGGCTCTTGCGCGGATGCGGAACGAAGGGTTCGGGCGGGATCAAGGTCGCCTCCGGTCCAGCTGGACAGGTCAATGCAAACAGATGTTCGAATTGACCGCAAGGCCGACCTTCTGACTGAAACCGTCCTCCTTCCCGTTCGACTAGAGCAAATCGCGCGATATAGGAATCGCACGATCTGCTCTAGATTTTTGTTTTCGCATCGCTTTGCGGAAAACCGGCGTCCACTTTTCCGCGCGATGCTCTAGGAGATCAGGTCCGGCCCGCTCGGTGGCTTGGAACTTTTCGCGGCGACGTCCTTCTGGCCCAGGAAGGTCCGGCGGAACCAAGCGGCGACGGCGCCGAACGCGGCGACCAGCAGCACGGCGCCCTTCTTCAGGAACACCACCAGGATCGCCAGCAGGCCCAGCTTCTTGGCGGCGGCGGCCCCGACGCCGGCGGCGATCAGTCCGGCGACGCCGTACTCGGCCATCTTGTCCTGGCCCTTGCGGAAGTCGGCGTAGGTCTGGCCCGGCACGAAGGCGGCCTGGTCGGCGATGTGACCAGCGGCGGCGCGCACCTCGGGCAGGTCGTTGATGCTGGAGATGACGTTCAGGCTCAGCACGCCTTTGCGGCCCAGCAGGCGGATGTCGTAGTTCAGGGTGTCGACCGAGGCGTTGCCGGCCTTCAGCTCGCGCGCCCAGATCACCACGTGCCGGGCGGCGTCATAGGTCGGCCGCTCGGCCCAGCCCACCAGGTGCAGGCTGGCGTAACCGGCCTTCTCGCGCTCGGCGTTGTCGTCGGGCTCGGACTTGCGCAGGTCGTCCAGCAGCTTGTCGTAGTCGGTGTCGCGCGCGTCCTTGTCGGCGACATAGCCGGAATCCTGGTAGGTGATCACCGCGCCCCAGGACGGTCCGTCCAGCGGCTTGAAACGCGCGGGAAAGATCATGCCGAGCACGCCGTCGGCGGCGTCCGGCGGATTGCCCCAGCCCTCGACCAGCACGCGCCGCGAAGCCGCGGCGTCGAGATAGTAGTAGTCGGTCCCGAGATTGAGCCGGGCCTTGGCCTGCGGCAGGTCGATGACCCCGGTGTGGTGTTCCAGCCTGTCCTGCCAGGACAGGTCCGGCGCCGAGGCCGTGACCGGCGGCGGCGTGGACGGCTGATCGGCCGCGAACGCGGGCGCGGCGATGCAGAGAACCGTGGCCGCGACGGCGGCTTCGAACTGACGCAAGACGTGTTTCCCCCAGACAACTCAGCCAAGGCTAGCGCGGCGCCGGGAGCTTGACCATAAGGGAAAAGCTTGGCCCCCACGCGATCTCGCGCGTTGAATGGCCACCATGCGCGCCTTCGCCCATCTTCTCGACCGGCTGTCCCTGACCAGCTCGCGCAACGCCAAGCTGACCCTGATCAAGGATTTCCTGGGCGAGACTCCCGATCCCGAGCGCGGCTGGGTGCTGGCGGCCTTGACCGGAGCGCTGTCGTTCAACGCCGCCAAGCCGGCCTTCATCCGCAAGGCGGTGGAGAGCCGGATGGACCCCCAGCTGTTCGCCTGGTCCTACGACTATGTCGGCGACCTGGCCGAGACCGTCGCCCTGGTCTGGCCGGAAAAGCCCGGCGCCAACCGCGAGCCGGACCTGTCGGAGGTGGTCGAGAGCCTGCGCACGGCGTCACGGTCGGAGGTGCAGCGGCTGATCGAGGGCTGGCTGGACGCCCTGGACGCCGACGGTCGTTGGGCGCTGCTGAAGCTGATGACGGGCGGCCTGCGGGTGGGCGTCTCGGCGCGGCTGGCCAAGCAGGCCTGCGCCGATTTCGGCCAGGTGGAGATCGGCCAGGTCGAGGAGGTCTGGCACGCCATGACCCCGCCCTATGGCGACCTGTTCGCCTGGCTGGAGGGCCGCTCGGAGCAGCCCTCGCCCGACGCGCCTGGACGGTTCCGACCGGTCATGCTGGCTCAGGCGATCGACGAGGCGGCCGACTTCGCCAAGCTGGACCCCGCCGACTACGCCGCCGAGTGGAAGTGGGACGGCATCCGCGTCCAGGCGGTCAGCGAGCGCGGCCAGAAGCGGCTCTACACCCGCACCGGCGACGACATCTCGGCGACCTTCCCCGACGTGGTCGAGGCCCTGACCTTCGAGGGGGCGATCGACGGCGAGCTCTTGGTGATGCGCGACGGGGCCGTGGCCAGCTTCGGCGACCTGCAGCAGCGGCTGAACCGCAAGACGGTCGATGGCAAGCAGCTACAGGCTTTCCCGGCCGGGATCCGGGCCTACGACCTGCTGCTGGACGGCGAGACCGACCTGCGCGGCCTGCCGTTCGGCGAGCGACGCAAACGGCTGGAAGCGTTCGTGGCGCAAATTCCCAAGGCGGGGGCGGCGGGTCCGCGCATCGACCTGTCGCCGATCCAACCGTTCCAAACCTGGGAGGAACTGGCCGCCCTGCGCGCCCAGCCGCCGGAGGGCGACCCGGCCATCGCCGAGGGGCTGATGCTCAAGCGCTGGGACAGCGTCTACGAGCCGGGCCGTCCCAAGGGCCCGTGGTTCAAGTGGAAGCGCGACCCTCGCCTGATCGACGCGGTGCTGATGTACGCCCAGCGCGGCCACGGCAAGCGGTCCAGCTTCTATTCGGACTATACCTTCGGCGTCTGGCGCGAGGACGATCTTGGCCAGCGTATGCTGACCCCGGTGGGCAAGGCCTATTTCGGCTTCACCGACGAGGAGCTCAAGCAGATCGACAAGTTCGTGCGCGACCATACGATCGAGCGGTTCGGGCCGGTGCGTTCGGTGCGGGCCGACCTGGAGTTCGGCCTGGTGTTCGAGGTGGCGTTCGAGGGCCTGCAACGCTCGACGCGCCACAAGTCCGGCGTGGCCATGCGGTTCCCGCGCATCAACCGCATTCGCTGGGACAAGCCCTCCCGCGAGGCCGACGCGCTTTCGACGCTGGAGCGGATGCTGGATTGAGACCCGTTCGGACGCCGCCCAGCCGACCTACGCGGCCGAGCACCCCGTCGGCGCTCCGTTGGCCCGGGACGCGGCCACCTCCGCCCTGGCCTTGGCCAGGTCGGCCATGAACGCCGGATCCTGGTGCAGGCGCGAGACCAGAGCCGAACCCAGATAG
This sequence comes from Caulobacter sp. BK020, assembly GCF_004342605.1. Classification (GTDB taxonomy): domain Bacteria; phylum Pseudomonadota; class Alphaproteobacteria; order Caulobacterales; family Caulobacteraceae; genus Caulobacter. The sequence goes on along the minus strand of NZ_SLZL01000001.1, from coordinate 284,106 downwards.
CGGCCCGCCTCGATGTCACTGGGATAATGCACGCCGCAGACGACGCGGCTGTCGCCGAAGTCGCGGCCGCGGGCCAGGACGGCGCTGGCGTGCTCGGGGGCGACCTCGGAGATCACCAGGGCCCAGGACCAGCCGATCAGGCCGTGACCGGATGGGTAGGAGCCGTCGGTCTCGATCCATTTTTCGCGCGGCACGCAGATCGGCCTGGTGTTGCCGACCGGCGGGCGCGGGCGCTGGAAGGCGGCCTTGGCGGGTTGGTAGAGGGTGGCGGCGTCGTCGGTCATCCGCAACAGCAGCCTGGCCAGGGTCGGGGTGGCGTCCGGCCCGATCGTCACCCCGGCCGCGCAGGAGAAGCTCCTGAAGCCATGGACGCCGGACAGGTCGGCGTCGGCGATGGCCGTGTTCCAGGCCGGCGTGCCCGCCAGCTTGCGCGTCGTCTCGAAGGTCGCCCGGTCGGCCTTGCCGCGCGGCGAGTCCGGCGTCGGCGGCGGGCCGACGATCAAGGCTCCGTCGAGGTTTATGCCGGTCGTCAGATAGCCGGGCGGCGGCTTGGCCCAGCTGGCGGTGCTGGGACTGACGGCGTACGGCGCGGCCTTGGGCGGCGAGAGCAGGCCCTGGGCTGGCGAGCAACCGCTCAGCAGGACGCCCGCGACGACGGCGGGCAACAGCGCGGTGCGGGTCATGGACGGCCTCCGATCGGTCAGCCCCCCACAGAGCGGCGGCGAGCGGCGGCGTCAAGCTTGCGGGGCGGAAGCGGGGCTGGACCGCGCGGCGGAGGGGTCGATTGCGAGGCCCCTCGGGATCGGCTAGAAGCGCCAGACCTTTAAAGGCCGCCTGAGCGCAATAGGCGTCCGTTCACTAGCCTTTTGTCGAGCTGTTCATGGAAACGACCCAACCCGCCGGCGGCATCTCCGGCAACGTCCTGTTTTATTCCTCGCCGGAGCCGCTGAACCGCGAGCAGCATGCCAAGCTGGCCCTGGTCCACAAGGACAAGCCCTACAGCTTCGCCCTGAACGGCACCGCCGTGCCGCTGGCCGTCACCGAATTCGCCCCCGCCGCCCTCAGCTATCCGGTGATCTTCGCCGGCGAGGATCGCGTGCCGCTGGCCGTGATGGGCCTGAACACCGGCGAGAACCTGTTCATCCAGGCCGACGGCGGCTTCGAGCCGGGCGCCTACATCCCGGCCTATATCCGCCGCTATCCGTTCGTCCTGGCCAATGACGAGAGCCAGGACCGCCTGATCGTCTGCATCGACCGCGGCTCGGACCTGCTGGCCGAAGGCGGCCAGACCCCGCTGTTCGACGCCAAGGGCGAGCCGACCGAATACACCCAGAACTGCATCAAGTTCTGCGACGACTTCGAAGTCGAGCGCCGCCGCACCGACTCGTTCGTGCAGCTGCTGAAGGACAACGACCTGTTCGAGCTGAAGAAGGCCGTCTTCACTCCGGTCAATCCCGACGGCTCGGCCGGCGAGCCCCAGACCGTGGCCGAGTATTTCGGCGTCTCGGAAGAGAAGCTGAACGCCCTGCCGGCCGACAAGATCAAGGAACTGCAGGCCAGCGGCGCCCTGGCCCAGATCTATGCGCACCTGGTGTCGCTGATCGGCTGGGACCGCCTGATCGCCCTGGCCACCCTGCGCCAGCAGCAATCGGTCGCCAACGGCGCCCTGAACTAGGCTGGATGCTTCACGGCGTCGAAGAGGCGGCGGGTTCGAGAGAGCCCGCCGCCTTTTTCATTGCGCGGTCGGGGACAGGCACATGTGCCTGTCCCCAGCTTCAGCCGGGGTCCTACCGCGCGAAGATGCTCCGCGTCAGGCACGAAAAGACCAGCCGGCCCGCCTCGTCCAGCAGGTCGTGCTGGGCGATGACGATGCCCTTGCCGTCGCCGACCGGGTCCTTGCCCATCACCGTCATGCGGCCGCGCAGCAGTTCGCCGGCCGGCGGGTTGCGCAGCCAGCGCAGGGCGTCGACCCCGACCCGCTTGGTCTGGGGCCAGGCGGCGCTGGCCTCGGCGTCCAGCTTGGACCAGATGGCGAAGACCATGGTGTCGGGCGCGCCGCTGGCCGCCGGCCAGCCGGGCTGGAAGGCCGCGCAGAAGGCCTCCAGCGCCTTGCCGTCGACGACCGTGGTTCCCAGCGTGACCACCTGGCCGATCTCGATGTCGTCGAAGGAAGCGGGCATGGACGGGCGACTCTGTTGCGAACGCGGGTCCTGGACCTGATCACGACGGCTTGGCCATTGTCGAGAGCGCTTGGACAAGCCATGTGTCTTGGCGTTCTTCCTGGCCGCGTTCGGAACCTGTTCATGCCGCTCCGCAGATTGTTCGCCGTCCTGCCGGCCCTGGTGATCCTGCTGTGCGCCGGTGTGCCGGGCCTGGGCGGCGCGGCCAAGGCCGATCCGGTCCAGACCGGCCACATCGAGGTCGAGCTGGTCTCGCAGGAAGCCGGCGCCGCGCCGGGCTCGACGGTCTATGTCGCCCTGCGCCAGAAGATCCAGCCCGGCTGGCACACCTATTGGCGCAATCCGGGCGACGCCGGCGACGCCACCCGCATCGTCTGGACCCTGCCGGCCGGCTGGACCGCCGGCGACATCGTCTGGCCGACGCCGGAGAAGAGCCGCGTCGGGCCGCTGCTGGACTTCGCCTATACCGGCGAGGTGCTGCTGCCCGTGCCGATCAGCGTGCCGGCCAGCGCCCAGGTCGGGTCGGTCGTCACCCTGAAGGCCGCCGCCGCCTTCCTGGTCTGCGAGCAGGTCTGCGTGCCCGAGGACGCGGTCGTCACCTTGACCTTGCCGGTCGTGGCGGGCGCGCCCCAGGCCGACCCGAAGTGGGGCGCCAAGGTCGCGCAGACCCTGGCCAAGGCCCCCAAGCCGGCCGGGCTGAAGGCGGTGTTCCAGCTGGAGGGTTCGGTGCTGAAGCTGGCCGTGACCGGCGCGCCGCTGAAGGGCGCCGACGTGTCGGGCGCGTTCTTCTATCCCTATTCCGGCAAGGTCATCGAGCACCCGCCCGAGCAGGCGATCGAGCGCGGCCCCGAAGGCCTGACCCTGTCGCTGACCCCCGGCTACGATTTCACTCAGGCCGAGACCAAGCCGACCGAGCTGGCCGGGGTGCTGGCCCTGAACGGCGCGGCCTACGAGATTACCGCCACGCCGGGGGCGCTTCCCCCCGAGGCCGGCGGCTTGGGCGCGCCGCCGGCCGCGCCGGCCAAGGCGCATGGCGCCGCCGAGGGCGCGGGCCTGGGCCTGCCTCTGGCCTTGGCCTTCGCCTTCCTCGGCGGGCTGATCCTCAACCTGATGCCCTGCGTCTTCCCGATTCTGTCGATGAAGGCCGCCAGCCTGACCGCCCACGCCCACGACGCCGGCCGGACCCGCGTCCAGGGCCTGGCCTTCCTGGCCGGGGTGGTGGCGACCTTCCTGGTCCTGGCCGGCCTGCTGATCGCCGTGCGAGCCGGCGGAGCGGCGGTCGGCTGGGGCTTCCAGCTGCAGTCGCCGGCGGTGGTCGCGGGGCTGGCCTTGCTGATGCTGCTGGTGGCCCTGAACATGTCCGGCGTGTTCGAGGTCGGGGCCTCCGTGCAGGGCGTGGCGGCCGGCGCGGGCGGCTCGGGCCTGGGCGGCTCGTTCCTGACCGGCGCCCTGGCGGTGGTCGTGGCCGCCCCCTGCACCGCGCCGTTCATGGCCGGGGCCCTGGGCTTCGCCCTGACCCAGCCGCCGCTGGCCGCCCTGCTGGTGTTCCTGGGCCTGGCGATTGGCTTCGCCGCGCCGTTCGTGCTGCTGGCCTTCATCCCCGGCCTGCTGGCCCGCCTGCCGCGTCCCGGCCCGTGGATGGACGTGCTGAAGAAGGGCCTGGCCTTCCCGATGTACGCCACGGCCGCCTGGCTGGCCTGGGTCTACAGCCAGCAGACGGGATCGATCCCGCTGGCCGCCCTGCTGGCCGCCAGCGTGCTGGTCGCCTTCGCCGCCTGGCTCTACGGCCTGGGGCAGGGCCGCCGCATCGAGGGCAAGGGCGCGGTCGTTCCCTTCGTCCTGGCGGCCCTGTTTCTGGTGGCCGCCCTGGCCCTGGTGGCGGCCGGCGTCCGGGCCGCGCCCGCCGCCTCGGCTCCCGCCGCCGCTTCGACCGAGATCTCCGCTGGTCCCGGTCTGAGCGCCGAGCCGTGGAGCCCGGAGACGGTCAAAGAGCTGCAAGGGCAGGGCAAGGTGGTGATGGTCGACTTCACCGCCGACTGGTGCGTCACCTGCAAGGTCAATGAAGGAACCGCCCTGAAGGGCCAGCGCCTGGTCGACGCGTTCAGGGCCAATGACGCCGTGCTGCTGCGCGCCGACTGGACCAAGCGCGACGCCACGATCGCCGCTGCCCTGGCCGAGCACGGCCGCGCCGGCGTGCCGCTGTACCTGGTCTATCCCAAGGGCGGCGGCGACCCGGTGATCCTGCCGCAGCTGCTGACCGAGGGGCTGGTGATCGAGGCGGTGGAGAAGGCGGCGAAGGGATAGCGGCGATCCGTCGCTTGCTCCCTACGGATCGCTTCGCGATCGTCTTCCCCCAGAGGGGGAAGAGCCTCAAGGTTCTACGCCCTGCGGCTCCGCCCCCCATGGGAGCGGACAGACCGCGAAGCGGTCAGGTGGGGGCAAGCGCGCCGCCTCTCTACTTCCTTTTCTCGCTCTTGCCCCCGAAAGGCAGCCGCTCGCGCACCTGGTCCAGCGGCGTCCGCGTCACCACCACCGGCGGCGGCGTGACCACGGTCGGGGCCTTGAGCGGATAGGCTCGCCAGCCGGACTGGATCAGCGCCCCGAAGCCCTGGCAGCGCGGCAGGATCCGCACCGCCCCGGTCCTGGGCTTGGGGAACGGCGGCGGCTGGAAAAGGTCCTGGCGCTTGGGATCGGTGAACCGCCAGTCGGTCGGCAGGCCGTAGCCCTTCTCGCCGCCGATCCGCACGGCCTTGTAGGCGATGTTGGCCTGGAACGGCGGCACGCCGTATTTCAGCATGGCCCGCAGGAAGATGGCGTCGGCCTCCTCGCGCTTGCCCGGCTCGCCGATCGTGTAGAGCCAGTCGTGGACGATGGCGGCTCGCGCCGTCGGCCCCTGGGGGTCGATGAACCCCTGGCCGTACCAGGGCACGCTGGCGAAGTCGGTGACGTACCAGCGGGGAACAACGATGAGCTTGCCGGTCTCGACGTCGCAATAGGGAAACTCGGCGTCCAGGGTGAACAGCTTGCGGCCGTCCTTGGTCTGGTTGAACAGCATCACCGGCTGCGGGGTCAGCGAACTGGGCGGGGTCGGGGCGACCACCGGCACGAAGACCGTGGTCTTGGTCTCGGTCGCGCAGCCGGCCAGGACCAGGCTGGCGGCGAGGGCGGCGGCGGATTTGAACTTTGGCGACATGATCGGCGGGCGGGCTCGGGAGGAGGCGACCTTCTGGATGGCAAGCTGCGCCTTAACAAGCGCCGGTGGCGAAGTCGTGGCCGCCGATCCTTACCGCGTGGATCTCCCCTTCGGGGAGCTGTCGCGACGCGACCGAGGGGGCTTGCGGCCTCAGGCCGCCGGCTGCGGGGGCGCGGTGATCACCTCGACATTGTCGTTCAGCAGATAGACCATGTCCCGCAGGGCCAGGTCCTGGTCCTTGACGGTTTTTGCCTCCGAGACGGCCTTCAGCTTTTCGGGCAGGTCCTGGCTGATGCCGCGCAGGATGCACTTGAGGTCGTCGACCGCCCCGCGCGCCTTCAGGGTGACGTGGCCCTTCATGTCCAGGTCCGACAGCTCGCCGATCTTGAGGCCGAAGGCGTCCCAGCCCTTCAAGGCCTGGGCGACGCCGGCGGGGTCCTTGGGCAGGGCGGCGCGGTAGGCCTCGGTCTGGGCCTTCAGCTTTTTGGCCCGGCCAACGATGTCGATGAACAGCGGCTCGCCCGCCACCGAAGGCGGGGCTTGGCCCGGCTGGACCACGGCCGGAGCAGGGCCGGCCTGGGCTGCGTCAGGACTGAACGAAGCCAGCCAGAGCATGGCGGAAAAGGCGACGGCGTCACAGGACATGGAGCTCTCCCCGCGAAAAACGTCATTGGTCTTCATGACGCGGCGGCAGGGGTTTGGTAAGCCCGCCCGGGTAAACGCCGATTTACCAACCGCACCGAAAGGAACGCCCGCATGGCCGATCTCGACGCCGCCTGGACCCGCCTGGAAGCCGCCGCCAAGGCCGCCGGCGAAAAGCGCATCGTCGAGTTCTTCGACGCCGAGCCCCGGCGGCTGGAAACCCTGACCCTGGACGTCGCCGGCCTGCACATCGACCTTTCCAAGCAGGCCTGGGACGAGGCCGGCCTCGAGGCCGCGCTCGACCTGGCCCACGCGGCCGACGTCGAAGGCGCCCGGGCGGCGATGTTCGGCGGCGAGGCGATCAATTCCTCCGAAGGCCGCGCGGTGCTGCACACCGCCCTGCGCGCCAGGGCCGACGTCGACGTCAAGGCCGGCGGCGTTCCGGTCATGGCCGAGGTCGAGGCCGTCCGCGCCCGGATGAAAGCCTTTGCTGAGGCCGTCCGCTCGGGCGCGATCAAGGGCGCGACCGGCAAGCCGTTCAAGGCCATCCTGCACATCGGCATCGGCGGCAGCGACCTGGGTCCCCGCCTGCTGTGGGACGCCCTGCGGCCGGTCAAGCCGTCGATCGACCTGCGCTTCGTGGCCAATGTGGACGGCGCCGAGTTCGCCCTGACCACGGCCGACATGGACCCGGAACAGACCCTGGTCATCGTGGTCTCCAAGACCTTCACCACCCAGGAGACCCTGGCCAACGCCGGCGCGGCCCGCGCCTGGCTGGCCGCCGCCCTGGGCGAGACCGGCGCCAACGCCCACCTGGCCGCCATCTCCACCGCCCTGGACAAGACCGCCGCCTTCGGCGTGGCCGACGACCGGGTGTTCGGCTTCTGGGACTGGGTCGGCGGCCGCTATTCGCTGTGGTCGTCGGTCAGCCTGTCGGTGGCCGTGGCCTGCGGCTGGGACGTGTTCCAGGGTTTCCTGGACGGCGCGGCCGAGATGGACCAGCACTTCCGGACCGCCCCGCTGGAAGCCAACGCCCCGGTGCTGATCGCCCTGGCCCAGGTGTTCAACCGCAACGGCCTGGACCGCCGCGCCCGCTCGGTTGTGCCCTATTCGCACCGCCTGCGCCGCCTGGCCTCGTTCCTCCAGCAGCTGGAGATGGAGAGCAACGGCAAGTCGGTCGGGCCGGACGGTCAGCCGGTCAAGCGCGGCACGGCCACGGTGGTGTTCGGCGACGAGGGCACCAACGTCCAGCACGCCTATTTCCAGTGCATGCACCAGGGGACCGACATCACGCCGATGGAGCTGATCGGGGTCGCCAAGTCGGACGAAGGCCCGGTTGGCATGCACGAGAAGCTGCTGTCCAACCTGCTGGCCCAGGCCGAGGCCTTCATGGTGGGGCGGACCACGGCGGACGTGGTCGCCGAGCTCCAGGCCAAGGGCGTCTCGGAAGCCGAGATCGCCACCCTGGCCCCGCAGCGTACCTTCGCCGGCAACCGGCCCTCGACCCTGGTGCTGATGGACCGCCTGACGCCCCAGGCGTTCGGCGCCCTGATCGCCCTCTACGAGCACAAGACCTTCGTCGAGGGGGTGATCTGGGGGATCAACAGCTTCGACCAATGGGGCGTGGAGCTGGGCAAGGTGATGGCCGGCCGCATCCTGCCCGAGCTGGAGAGCGGCGTGGCGGGCGCGCACGATCCGTCGACCTCGGCGCTGATCGGGCGGTTGAAGAAGTAGGGTTTTCCCACTTGCCCCCACCTGGCCGCTTCGCGGCCTGTCCGCCCCCATAGGGGGCGGAGCCGCACAGCGTCGACCACAGCGCTCTTCCCCCTCCGGGGGAAGACGGCCGAAGGCCCGTAGGGGGCAAGTGATCCGGCCCCTCAGAACGTCTTCCTCAGCCGCAGCGTCCAGAAGGTCCGCGGGTTGATGTCGCGCTCTTCGCTGAACGCCACCGCCCGGGTGTCGCGGTCGGCATAGACCGTGCGGCGGATGACGAAGTCGTCCCACATGTTCAGCTGGGCCCGCAGGGCCAGGGTCGGGGTCGGCTTGTACTCGACGAAGGTCTCGAAATAGGCCGCGCCGCGCCAGCCGCCGGTCTGGTCGGGGTCGAAGGTGTCGCGGCCCAGCTTCGGCAGCCAGTTGATCCCCCACTGGGTCTTCCACGAGGCGATGTCCTGCTGGAAGCCGATATTGGCCTGGGTTGGGCGGACCTCCGAGATCGGACGGTCCTTGTGGGTGGTCGGATCGGTGACGTGGGTCTCGTTCCAGTCGTTCTTGAAGGTGAAGCGGCCGCCCTTGATCCCCCACTTGTCGGTCGGGACCACGATATTGACCGACAGCCGGTCCAGCGTGCCGTTGCCGATGTTGCCCACCGCCGACAGACCGCCGTCCAGCGGCAGGCGGTCGATCACGTCGATGATCTCGTCGTGGCGATAGCCGATCGAGACGATGCCCTCGCCCCAGAACCGCCGCTCGAAGGTGATCTCCGAGATCCAGCGCTGCTCGGGCCGCAGGTCGACATTGCCGCCATAGACATTGCCGTCGTCCAGGTCGGACGAGGCGGCGAAGTCCTCGAAGTCCAGCTGGCCCAGCTCGCGCTCGAAGCGGAAGCGCACCTGGTGGTTGGCCTTGGGCGTCCAGGTCGCCTGGAAGCGCGGCTTGGCGTAGAAGAAGCTTTCCTTGTTGGAGGCGTCGCCCGACTGCTTGATCGTCGAGGTCTCCAGCCGCACCCCGCCCTCCAGGGTCAGCTTGGGATTGACCCGCCAGGTGGCCTTGGTGAAGGCCTCGCCGCGCAGCTCCTCCACCTTGACCGAGGCGCTGGGCAGGTCGACCGGCGCGCCGTTCTCGGCATAGGTCTGGTGGGTGTCGAGCATGTTGTAGGCCAGTTCGCCGCCCGCCTCGATCGTCAGGCCGGCGCCGCGCTCGTGGCGGACCAGGGCCCGCAGGATCGATTCCGAGGAGTCGCCCTTGGCCGTGAAGCGCTGGTCCAGGCCCGCCTGGCTGTCGGCGCCGGTGGCCACGTCGTCGAAGCTTTCGAACTGGTGGATGACCCGGGCCTCCAGCGTCCACTTCGGCTTCAGGGGGCGGATATAGGTCACGCCCAGCTCGCCCGACTTGGTGTCCTCGGCGTAGTCGCTGGTGCGCAGCACGCCCGGCGAACTGATCTTCTGCCATTCGCGCCAGTCGTGGACGCCGTATTCGGCCGTGGCCTCGACCTTGCCGCCGGCCAGCGGGCCCGAATAGTTGACCCGGGCCGAGTCGCCGCCGCCCCAGCTGTCGTTGATGAAGGCCTCGTCGCGCAGCACCGCCCCGGCCGCGTCGCGGCGGATGTTGCGGCCCACGCCGTTGGAGTCGCTGGTCGAGGTGCCGTCGCTGAGCAGCACGCTCCAGCTGCGCTCGCCGCTCTTGGCGGTGAACTGGTAGCTGCCGCCCCAGACGTCGTGGCCGCCGTCGAACAGGCCGGCGTTCCAGGTGACGATCGACTGGCGGCTGGCGGCGGTCTTCAGGATCACGTTCACGACGACCGAATAGCCCTGCATGTCGATGCCCGGCGCCCCGCCGCGGATCAGCTCGATGCGGTCGACTTGGCTGGCCGGGGTGCGCTCCAGCACGTCGGTCCCGGCGTCGTTCTTCGAGGCCGGGCGGTTGTTGTTGATCAGGATGTTGCCGACCGCGCCCTCGAAGCCGCGGGTCCCGGCCCCGTCGTCGGCCGTGAAGCCGGGCACCCGGTCGACCATGTCCAGGGCGGTGTTGGGCCGCTGGGCGGCGAAGAAGTCGGGAGTGAAGACCAGCACGCCCTTCTGGGTCGCGTCGTCCAGCGGCGCCTGGCTGGTCGGGCCCGTGGGCACCGGAACCTGGGCGGCCTGCGGCGCGGCGTCGGCGGCGTGGGCGGTCCCGGCGGCGAACAGCAGGGCGGCGGCGGTGGTCGCCAGCAGCGTGGTCTTGGTCATCGATGTCATCCCCTCAGATGCCCCGATAACTGCCGACCCCGGACGATCATCTCAAGTTACAAGCCGGAAAGGTGGGTTACTTCGACGTCACATTACACGGCGTTCATGTTGGTGGACTGTGAGCGGCTGTGGATAAATCAGTAAAAGCGCCAGTAAGACTTATGAAGCGCGGCGAAAGTCTCGAAGCGACGGCTCCGCCCCCTATGGGGGCGGACAGGCCGCGAAGCGGCCAGGTGGGGGCAAGTGACAACGGACGACGCCAGGGGCAACGCCAGGGACACGCCCTCGCGGCGTGTCCCCAAAGCCTGCACGACGCCCGGGCGGACGCGCCATCAACGGCGGTCCGGGCCCGTCTCCCGCGCCGCGCTGGGCAGCGGCGTTTCCAACATCCGCAGAAGCCCCAGCTTCAGGGCCCGTCGCCGGGCGATCTCGGCGGCCTCGATCCGGGCGTCGATCTCCGCGTCCGTCAGTTGGTCGGGGTCGTCGCCGCCCCCGAAGGCGGACAGATGGTCGTTGGCGGGCCTGGGCGGCTTGAACTTGCTCATGGGAGTCTCCTTGAAGGGCTGGTCAGGTTGCGGTGGGGCGAGCGTCCGCGCGCTCACGCGGAAACCCGCTGAGGGATGGGGAGGCGGCGAAGCGCCCGGGGCATGCCCGGAATGTTGTTTTGGAGAGTACCGTTTCGACACGTCACGGGCGCTCCGCGCGGCCGGTGGACGAGAGCCTTCGGGGCGCGGGGTTTTAACCCGCTCCGATGGAGGCCCCATTCTTTGCTTAAATGGGCCGGGCGGAGGGGCGACGACCCCGTCCGGACCGCGCGGGCGATTTCAGCCCGCGCCTGCCGCGTGTCGCCGTTCGGCGCCGAGGGCTTGATCCCGCCGCCCGGTCCGGCCCGCCCGAGGCCCCATCCAGGGCCCCCCACGTTCCGCCGACCGGTCCACCGGGACCCTGCGACGCCGGCCGGCGGACGCTTCCCGCTCGACCGCCCCCGCCACCCGCCAGGTCGCCAGCTGGACGGCCTCCCCGGTGGTGGGGCGAGGACCAGTATGGCCGGTGTCCGAGCGCGGCGGCGCTGGTGACGCTGATTTTTCTGCAAGGCATTGAGTTTGCTGGGCTTCGTCGCGCGTCTGGCGGGGATGGAGCGCGGCCTATCCCCTAAACACCTGCTGAGTCGGCCGGCTGGACCGACCTCGCCCCCTTCGCCCACGAAGGGGAGCCAGCCTTACATCTCACGGCGGAGACGATCGCCGGGCTGGGCAGGTCACTCAAGGACGACGCTCCGCGTCGCCGCGTCGCGGCCGGCCGACGGCCGGTCCTTGACTGACCTGCCCAGCCCGGCACGCTGCTGCCTACGAGAGATGTAAGGCTGGGTCCCGACCGGCGCGGTCGTGTGGTTGTCGAGTTGGCGAGAGGAAATCGGCACCTTAGGCAATGCCGGCCGACCACCGCTCGGCCCGGGCCGTTGAAGTTGGTTGGAATGTCCAATCTACAACAGAAGAGCTTGCTCTGGTTCGGGAGGGGCGTGTTGGGTGGCCCTCGTCGGTAGTCCAAGTATGGGTCTTAATTGATCTACGATGAGATGGAGGTGGTGATCAGTTGAGGCCCATCTCCATTGCCAAGCTTGACCTGGCCCTGCTCTGCCCGCTGCTAGGGACGCGATAAAGGCATCTCCTCGAGAAAACGTTTCACCGCTGAATTCGGGCGAGCTTGCCAGCGTTCGAGCGACTGGGAAGATTGCTTGATAGCCGTGGGGCTTTTTAGTGGTGGTACCTGAGTCGATCACATACTCGGAAGTCGTAGAATATCTGAATCGTGCTCTCGGTGTTGCCCGGCCGGCTGGTTTGTAATTTGGAAATTCCAGTGCGCAGTCGCTGAAAATTGGACGGCGAAAAAGCCGTTCTCCACATGCCAAGAGCATCTGGTAAATTTGCCAATCAGTGCGATCTCGCCGAATACGCTCTCCAGGAACTACCCTTGGAATTTCTGGAAAACTTGTTAGCGTTACCGCCAGTTGCATCCAATCGTGGAGGTTGGGCAGATAATTTAGGCGAGTGAGCAAGTTATCGACGAAGTGTTCATCAGCAGTAAGTTCGAGGCTGGTGAGATCAACTACTATCGTGGCTTGCTGCACGGTGCAATCAATTGACCTTAGAAGGTCGTCGAGGCTTTCAGCTAACCGATCACCTTCGAGCTCGGCGGCGTTCAGGCGCACGCAAATTGGTGCACCCGGATTTTTTGAAACGAACTGCGCGACGGCTGTTTGATAGGCTGGTGTATGGCGTAGCGATGTGGCTGGGTAAGCCCGAGCTCCCGCCAAGGCAGCGCGCCCGAGCAAGGAGGTGAGCGGGTGAATACCGGATTCACCAGCATGCCTTTCGTCGTCAACATGGAAGGCGTCAACGAAGAAGGGGCGTCGGCCCCAATAGTCGAACGCTCGACCGCCGAAACGCTTTAGATGTTCGGCGGGTTCAAGCGCTTGGCCGGCTTCCGGATCGAAGTCACCCGCAGGCGGAACTACCATTAGCGGAAGTATGCAGTCCTGGTCCTGAGCAGGTATGCTGCCGAGCGCTCGCCACTCTCCCATCTTGGATTTCAGAATTGGAATATAACCGACCCTACCAAGTAGCGACATCAACGGCCTTACTCCATTAAACCTGCGTCCGAAATCAACTCTCTTACACAACCAGAACCAATCAAATCCTTGAACAAGTGGTATCCACGTTCGCGGCGAATCCTGCCTGCCACTACGCAGTCACCAACATTATACCGCTTTGCAAATTGTTGCACCTCCGAGGACGATTTTGTGAATTTGACGAAGGAGGTTCTCCACGCTTCGTCCGGGATTAGCGCATTCTCAGCGAAATGATCGGCCTCGCCCTCCGCGACGGACTCGGAGGTAACGGTATTGTCGTCGAAGAAACCGTCCTTCAGCCCACTGTCACGATGAAGCACAACGTGCCCAAGCTCATGAAGAAGGGTGAACCAAAAATTGTCCAATCGGTCAAAGCGTAAGGTCAGTCCAATGACGGGCGTCGCGGTGTCTAGGAGTAACGCCGCTCCATCCAAATGGGTGCCCTTCAGGTGGGGCTCGAATACAGTGACTACACCCCTTTCTCGAAGTGCATGAACCGCGCGAACCGGACCATCGTAACTACGACTAAGTCCGACAAGTTCTCGAACAAAGCTAGCGTCCAAAGGTTCGAATGTAGTTGGCGCGCCCTGTAGAAATTGGCGAGCTTTCTGCAAGATGCGCGCCTTCCAAGCGACCATGGCGTGGTTATCGAGAGTCGAACCGGTGCGCACGTTCATGCGATGGAGCGCCGCCGGCCCTCTCAGGCCGTGATGTCGAGAAATGAAGAGTGCGGCCAGATCACTATCCGACCTCCGAGCATCGCCTTCTTCGTCGGAAAATTCATTAAGCCAGCCCCGTTTTTTCATTTCGCGAACTGGCAATCGTGATGCGTCTACACGATGATTGTCTGGCAGCGGTGAACCAGTAGACTGCACTGAAACTTGTAGTCTTACATGAATTGAGAGCGAGAGTGCCTCTGCCATTGCAGAGAGGCGCTCCAGATTTGCTGTTAGATAGCGCTCTTGTTCGTAGCGCTGAATCTGCTGCTCCTTCACGCCGAGCCGATCAGCGAGCTCACGTTGAGTAAGCCCGCACGCCACACGGGCTTGGATCAGCCGTTCGCCAATTTGCCACAGGTGATCAGCGACCAGCTCAGATTGATGGCCGCTGCGAAGGCTGTCGTAATCCGAGAGCTGCCTCTCCAACTCACGAAGTTGCTCTTGGAGGCCGCGTTTATGGGCGGCCGCGATGATGGGGTCTACGCCCGAGCGGATCAGCTCAAGTTCGTTGTTCTCGCCTAATGCGACTTGGAATTTCTCGGCTTGGGCGCGGGTGATCCGATATTGCCGTTCATTTGTGATCATCAGTGTGTGGACCCCGTTCGGGACAAGTCTATGCCGATGACCCCTTTCGATCCGCCTGTGTGCTTTTCGACCATGAAGAACTCAAGAAAGGTCAGTCCGCCGCCGACCGGTGCGCCGCTGATATAAAGCTCGCCTCGATATACCCGCTTTTGCCTGCGCCGCCCGCCTGCGGTGAAATCCAGCAGCAGTGGATCAAGCGCTTGGGCGTTTACTCCCCTTGGGTCCCAGCAAGCATCGAAATCATCTGGTTCAATCTTCGAGGTCACAAAGCTACCGTCGAGATATAGAGACCCACAACCGGCCGACGCCAATGCGCCCGCAGCTGCCGTCACGCCTTCAAACAACCAATTTCTCCTATCGCCTACGCCAAAACGCTCTCCCGCCTCGGCGAGAGTTGCCCAGTGGACTCCTGGCGGCAGTACTAGGTGCGGCGCACCTGGAACGGCGACGAATGGTGGAATCATGACACAACGATATTGTTGTGTCGAGATGGATTGCGCAAGTACCGCTTGCTGGCCCGGATATACGCCACCATAGATTGTGTCTGGAAGGAGTAGGTGGCGCTTCAAGATACTCGCTCACCCCTTCCCCCCACGCCCGCCTTCCGCTAAACACCGCCCCGCAATGACCCGCCTGCCGCACCATCACGGCCGCCACCACCATCCGACCTCGCCTCGCGGGATCGGCCGGGTCCGTTCGCTCTAAGCGACCGCCCAGCCCGAGCCCCGCCCAAGGCGGATGGGGCTTTGAGCTAAAGCGCCATCCGTCGAGACCTACGACCAGGACCCGACGCGCGCATGACTGACCAGACCAGCAACGACCCGGAAGCCACGACCTTCCGCCCGCAGGCCCGCAATCCGCGCGGGTTCGCCGACAAGCGGGCCCGCGACCTGCGGGCCGAGCGGGCGATCCTGGAGGCGGTGTCGGCGGTCTATGAGCGCTACGGCTTCGAGGCGCTGGACACCGGCGCGTTCGAATATGCCGACGCCCTGGGCAAGTTCCTGCCCGACAGCGACCGTCCCAACGAGGGGGTGTTCGCGCTGCAGGACGACCCAGATTCTGAAGGCAAGAATGGCCAGTGGATGGCCCTGCGCTACGACCTGACCGCGCCCCTGGCGCGGTTCGCGGCGCAGAACTGGGAGACCCTGCCCAAGCCGTTCCGCCGCTACGCCTTCGGGCCGGTGTGGCGCAACGAGAAGCCGGGGCCGGGACGGTTCCGCGAGTTCATCCAGTGCGACGCCGACACCGTCGGCTCGGCCCGTCCGGAGGCCGACGCCGAGATCATCGCCATGGCGGTGGAGGGGCTGGAGGCGGCCGGCCTGCCGCGCGGCGCGGCGGTGCTGAAGATCAACAACCGCAAGCTGCTGAACGGCCTGCTGACCGCGGCCGGGGTCGAGACCGGCGGCCAGAAGCTGGCCGTGCTGCGGGCCGTCGACAAGCTGGACCGCCTGGGCGTCGAGGGCGTGCGCCTGCTGCTGGGCGAGGGGCGCCTCGACGAGAGCGGCGCCTTCACCAAGGGCGCGGGCCTGGTGGGCAAGGCGGTCGACTCGGTGGTGGACTTCGTCCAGGCCGGGTCCGGAGGGCGCGCGGCGACCCTGGCGAAGATCGCCGAGGTGATCGGCGGCTCGGCCGAGGGCGACGAGGGGCTGGAGGAGCTGGCCAAGATCGACACGGCGCTGCGCAGCCTGGGCGTGGCCGACGACCAGGCGCTGTTCGAGCCGTCGATCGTCCGGGGGCTGGAATACTATACCGGCGCGGTGTTCGAGGCCGAGCTCCTGCTGTCGACCACGGACGACAAGGGGAACAAGGTCTCGTTCGGCTCGATCGGCGGCGGCGGGCGCTATGACGACCTGGTGGCGCGGTTCACCGGCCAGACGACGCCGGCCACCGGCTTCTCGTTCGGCGTCTCGCGCCTGGCGGCGGCGCTGCGGGCGGCGGGCCGCGAGCCGGGCGGGGCGGCGCGGGGGCCGGTGGTGGTCATCGCCTTCGACCAGGCCCACATGGGCGACTATTTCGCCGTGGCCGGCGAGCTGCGCGCGGCGGGCATCCCGGCCGAGGTCTATCTGGGGACCTCGGGCATGCGGCCGCAGATGAAATACGCCGACCGGCGGCTGTCGCCGGCGGCGATCATGCTGGGCGGCGACGAGATCGCGGCCGGCACGGTGACCATCAAGGACCTGGACCTGGGTCGCGAGCTGGCGGCCGGGGTGGCCGACAACGCCGCCTGGAAGGCCGAGCGTCCCGGCCAGCAGACCATCCCGCGCGGCGAGCTGGTCGCGGCGGTGCGCAAGATCACTTCGGGCGACTTTGGGGGTTGATGTCGTGAGACTGGAACGTTCCATTCCGGCCGAAGCGCTGGACGCCATCCGCGCCCCGTTCCTGGCGGCCGGCGCGACGCCGACCGACGCCCCGGTGCTGCAGCCGCTGGGCCTGCTGCTGGACCTGGCCGGCGAGGCCATGCGCTCGCGATTGTTTGTGGTCTCCGGCGACGCGGGCGAGGAGGCCTGCCTGCGCCCCGACTTCACCGTCGCCATCGCTCGCCAGCACCTGGCGGCCGGCGCCGTGGCGGGCCGCTACTTCTATGACGGCAAGGCGTTTCGCGTCGCGCCGCGCGGCAGCGACCGGGCCGAGGAGTTCCGCCAGATCGGGATCGAGGCCTTCGAGACCGGCGATTCCGTGGCCGCCGACGCCGAGATGGCCGCCCTGGCCTGGGCGAGCGCGGCGGCGGGCGGTCGCGACGACCTGAGCCTGCTGCTGGGCGATGTCAGCCTGTTCGGGGCCTTCATCGACAGCCTGGGCCTGGCCCCGCCGCTGGGCGCGCGGCTGAAGCGGGCCTTCGCCAAGCCGCGCCAGCTGAAGATCGAGCTGGACGGCGGCGGCGGGGCCGAGGCGCCGAGCGCGGAAAAGAGCCGCATCGCCGCCCTGCTGGCCGGCCTGCCGGAGGCCGAGGCCGCGGCGGTGCTGCAGGAGCTGTGGTCCCTGGCCGGCATCGAGCCGGTCGGCGGCCGGCGTCCGGCCGAGATCGCCCACCGCCTGGTCGAGCGCGCCCAGGCCGCCCGGGCCGGGACGCTGTCGGCCGGCGAGGCCGACGCGGTGCGGGCCTTCCTGGCGGTCGGCGACCGTCCGGGCGCGGCCTTGGACGCCATCGCCGCCCTGGGCGGACCGCGACGCGAGGCGCTGGACGCGGCGCTCGAGGGCTGGCGGCGGCGCCTGGCCGGCCTCGTGGCCCGCGGCGTCCCCGAGGACCGCATGGTCCTGGCCGCCGCCTTCGGCCGGGCCTTCGGCTATTACGATGGCTTCCTGTTCGAGGTGCGCAGCGCCGCTCTCGACGAGGAGCGGCCGGTGGCGGCCGGCGGACGCTATGACGGCCTGCCCGCCCGCCTGGGCGCGGCGGCGACAACCGGCGCCGTGGGCTGCATGGTGCGCCCGGCGCGAGCCCATGCGGGAGGCGGCGAATGAGCGCCCCACAAGACACGCCGATGATCTTCGCCATCCCGTCCAAGGGCCGGCTGAAGGACCAGGTCGAGGCCTGGCTGGCCGAGTGCGGCTTCCGGCTGGAGATGTCAGGCGGCGCGCGCGGCTATTCGGCCGAGCTGTCGGGCCTGCCGGGCGTCTCGGTGCGGCTGCTGTCGGCCGGCGACATCGCCGCCGGGCTGGACAGCGGCGAGCTGCACCTGGGCGTCACCGGCGAGGACCTGCTGCGCGAGCGCGGCGAGGACATGGACGCGCGGGTCATGCTGCTGCGGGCCCTGGGCTTCGGCCGCGCCGACCTGGTGGTCACCGCCCCGAAGAGCTGGCTGGACGTCGACACCATGGCCGATGTCGACGAGGTGGGCCACGCTCACCTGGCCAAGACCGGACGGCGCCTGCGGGTGGCCACCAAGTACCTCACCCAGACCCGGGCCTTCTTCGCCCGCCACGGCGTGGCCGACTACCGGATCGTCGAGAGCAGCGGCGCCACCGAGGGGGCTCCGGCGGCCGGGGCGGCCGAGCTGGTGGTCGACATCACCACCACCGGCGCGACCCTGGCGGCCAACGGGCTGAAGATCCTGTCCGACGGGGTGATCCTCAGGAGCCAGGCCCAGCTGACCGCCTCGCTGATCACGCCGTGGACGGAGGGCCAGTTGGGCTCGCTGGCGCGGCTTCTGTCCGTGGTCGAGGCCAAGGGTCGGGCCGGCAAGCTGGCCACCCTGGTCTGGCCGGCCGAGCAGGACGCGGCGGGCCAGGCGGCCGTGGCCCCCTTCGTCGGTCAGGGCGCCCGGCGGGCCAATGGCGCCCTGCTGGCCGCCGCCGACCTGTTCGAGGCCGCCGCCGCCCTGGGCGCGGCCGGGGTCGAGCCGGTGACGGTGTCGCGGCCGGACTATGTTTTCGAGTCGCGGTCGGTAGTGCTGGACAAGCTTCGCCAGAGGCTGTTTCGGTAAGTTTTGACTGAGTTGTCAAAAATTTGCTGAGAGATCGGTGATAAGTTTGACCCGCGGGTCCAATCTAACGGTTTTGTGTCAAAAATATCGTTGGGCTTTGCGGATTCACGATCGTTGCCGTTGACACCATCTCGGATTTGCCGTTTCTAACCCTTGCAAGGAAGAAACGAGCCCAAAGAGAGCTCCCTTCCTTCGGCGTTTCGGGGAGGAAACGCCCACCTAGATCGAGTGATCGAGAAATAGCTGGACCCGTCGCGATTATCCCCCGCGACGGGTTTAGTGTTTTTCGGGTCCAGTTCTCAAGTTTTGACACTTTCGATAAAAACGGCGGCTCCGCGAGGCGGGCCGCCGTTTTTGCGTTTCGGAGCTTCAACGCGAGGACCCTCTCCCGTGGGGAGAGGGAGGGGCCCAACGCAACGCGTTGGGAGGGTGAGGGCGTCGGGCGTCGGTCGGCGTGCCGGCAGGGCGCGGCGAGAAAACGGCGAGGGTGTAATCCCTCTCCCTCCCACCGCTACGCGGCGGGCCCCGCCCTCTCCCGCTGGGAGAGGGTTTTCCGAAGCGCTCCTGTCGTCACCAGATCCTGACCCGCTCCTCCGGCGCGACGTACAGCTTGTCGCCCGGCTTGACGTCGAAGGCGCTGTACCAGCCGTCCTGGTTCCGGATCGTGCCGTTGACGCGGTAATAGGCCGGCGAGTGGGGGTCGCTGACCACCTGCTGGCGCAGGGCGTCGTCGCGGATCTTCGAGCGCCAGACCTGGGCCCAGCCCAGATACACCCGCTGGTCGCCGGTGAAGCCGTCGAGCACCGGGGCCGGCTTGCCGCCCAGCGAGGCGTGATAGGCCTGAAGCGCGAAGGCCAGGCCGCCCATGTCGCCGATGTTCTCGCCCATGGTCAGCTGGCCGTTGACCTTGGACCCGGGCAGGGGCTCGAACGCGCCGTACTGGGCGCCCAGCTTGTCGGCCTGGGCCTTGAACTTGGCGGCGTCCTCGGCGGTCCACCAGTCGCGCAGCACGCCCTTGCCGTCCGACTTGCGGCCCTGGTCGTCGAAGCCGTGGCTGATCTCATGGCCGATCACCCCGCCGATGCCGCCGTAGTTGACGGCCGGGTCGGCGTCCGGATGGAAGAACGGGGCCTGCAGGATGGCGGCCGGGAAGACGATCTCGTTATTGACCGAGTTGTAGTAGGCGTTGACCGTCTGCGGGGTCATGCCCCACTCGGTCTTGTCGACCGGCTGGTTCAGGCGCTCGACGTCGTGGCGCCATTCGAAGGCGCCGGAGCGCAGGGCGTTGCCGTAGACGTCGTCGGGCTTGATCACCAGCTTGGAATAGTCGCGCCACTTGTCGGGATAGCCGATCTTGACGGTGAACTGGGCCAGCTTGTCCTCGGCCTGGGCCTTGGTCTGCGGCGACATCCAGTCCAGCGTCTCCAGCCGCGCCTTCAGCACGCCGCGGATGTTGCCGACCAGGTCGATCATTTTGGCCTTGGACTCCGGCGGGAAGTAGCGGGCCACATAGACGCGGCCGACCGCCTCGCCCAGCTGGTCATTGACCGAGGCGACGGCGCGCTTCCAGCGCGGCTTCTGCTCGGGCTGGCCGGCCAGGGTCTTGTTGCGGAACTCGAAGCTGGCGTCGACGAAGCGCTTGGACAGCAGCGGCGCGGCGCCGTCGGCCACCTTGAACGCCTGCCAGGCCTTCAGGGTGCCCAGCGGGGTGTCGGCATAGACCTTGGCGAACTTGGGGAAGGCGGTGTTGGTGGTCACCACCACGCGGTCGATCGCCGGCAGCTCGGTCCCCACCAGGTAGCGGTTCCAGGCGAAGCCCGGGGTCAGGGCCTGCAGCTCGGCCAGGGTCATGGGATTGTAGGTCTTGTCGCGATCGCGGCGCTCGGCGCGGGTCCACGACGCCTCGGCCAGCTGGGTCTCGAAGGCGACGATCGCCTTGGCGTTCTCGGCCGGCTTGTCCCAGCCGATCATCGTCAGTATCCGGGCGACATAGGCCTCGTAGGCGGTCTTTTTCTCGGCGAACTTGGCGTCGAGATAGTAGTCGCGGTCGGGCAGGCTGAGGCCGCCGGTCGCGGCGTAGACGGCGTAGCGCGTCGGGTTCTTGGCGTCGGGGCTGATGCCCAGGCCCAGGATCGCCGAGAAGCCGGTGGTGGGGTTCTTGCCCATCAGGGCGGTGAAGTCGTCCTTGGTCCCGACCTTGCGGATCTCGGCCAGTTCGGGGGCGATCGGCTTGGCGTCCAGCTTTTCGGCCAGGGCCTCGTCCATGAAGGCCTTGTAGGCGGCGCCGATCTTGACCGTGTCGGCGTCGGGCGACTTGGCCGAGGCGGCCTCGGTAATGATCGCCTTGGTGCGGGCCTCCGACAGCTCGGCCAGCTTGTCGAAATTGCCGTAGCGGGTGCGGTCGCTGGGGATGGCGGTGTTGGCGTCCCAGGTTCCGTTGGCGAACTTGTAGAAGTCGTCGCCCGGCCTGGCCGAGCGGTCCATGCCGGCGAGGTCGAAGCCCCAGGCGCCGTAGCGCGGCGACTCCAGCGACAGCGTCGCCGGGCCGGCCGCCGGCGTGTCGGCGGCGACGAACAGCGACTGCAGGGTGCAGGCGTCGTTGAGGCAGGCGTGGTCGTGGTCTTCGCGGGCGTTGGCCCCGAAGGCCGAGAGGGACAGCGCGGCCATGGCGGCGGCGGCGAACCAGATTCGTTTCATGAAGTCGCGATCCGTTGAAAATCCGAACCGCGACTTGGCCATCAACCGGGCCGTTTCGTCCCTTACTTTTTTGTCATGTTCAGTGGTCGTGGTGCATGCCCGCCATCGGGTCGGCGTTCGCGGCGCCAGATTCCACCGCCAGTTCGATGCGGATCCGCCGTCCGCCGTCGAACACCAGGGTCAGCGGAACCTTGCCGCCCGGCGCCTGGGCGCGGGTCAGGCCCATCAGCATCAGGTGATAACCGCCGGGCGCGAAGGCGACGCTGGCCCCGGGCGCGATCTTCAGGCCGTCGGTGACGGGCCGCATCGAGGCGACGCCGTCCGCCTGGCTGGTCTGGTGCAGGGTCACCGACCGGGCGGCCGGGCTCTGGACCATCAGCAGCTTGACCGGCTTGGCCCCGACATTGACCAGGGTCAGGTAGCCGACCCCGTTCATGCCGGCCTTGGCCGGTCGGGTCCAGGGATGGCGGATCTCGACCCCGCCGACGCGGTAGTCGGCGGCCTGGGCGGGCGCGGCGAAGGTCGGGAGTACGGCGGCGGCGAGGGCGGCGAGGGCAAGACGGGTCATGGCGTGTCCTTATAGCCGATCCCGGCGCGATCACAGCCGGTCATGGTCGATCCCGCGGCCAGCCAGCCCTCAGGCCGGGACGAAGGCCAGTCTGACGGCGTCCTCCGGGACCAGATCGCTGGCGACCAGGCGCAGCGGCGGCCGCGCCCCGGCGAAGTAGGGCTTGCCGCCGCCCAGCACGAACGGACGCAGATAGAGGTGATATTCGTCGATCAGGCCAAGGTCGGTCAGGCTGCCCGCCAGCTCCGGTCCCGCCACGTCGATGTGCCCTCGACCTCGGCCTTCAGCCGGCGGACGAAGGCTTCGACGTCATGGGAAACCAGGGTCGCATTGGGGCCGACCGAGGTCAGCGAGCCCGACACCACCCATTTCGGCCGGGCCCGCCAGGCCTCGGCGTAGTCGCGGGCGACCGCATCCCATTCCGGCCGGTCTTCATCCCAGTACCGCATCATCTCGTACAGGCGGCGGCCATAGAGGCAGCCGGCCAGGCCGCGGACGTGGTCGTTGAAGTGCTGATGCAGCGCCGGACCGGGGGGCGGCAGCTCCGGCCCGCCCGGCGGCCCGGCGACATAGCCGTCCAGCGATTGCATCATTCCGAACACGAGCCTGGCCATCGTCGTCTCCCTGTCTCAGCGGCCTTGTGGAGGAATCATGGAGGGTGAAGGGTCCCTCTAATGCACCGACGCCGCCGGCGGCGGTCGCTTCGGGGCCAGGGCCAGCATGCCGCGGGCGATTTCCTGCTCGCCGATCAGGGCGTGGTCGGCGCCCATGCCCGTCAGCAGGTCGACGTCGTGGTCGGTATAGGCCCGGGCGACGATCTTGACCCCGGCGTTGGCGGCGCGGGCCTGTTCGATGATCCGGGCGGCCTCGAACGGGCTGGGCACGGCGACGAACAGGTGGGTGGCCTCGGCCAGGCCGGCCCGCAGCAGCACTTCGGGTCTGACCGCGTTGCCTTGGACCGCCTCGAAGCCGGCGGCGCGCAGGGCGTCGGCCCGCTCGCCCTCGTCCTCGATCACCACCAGCGGCATGCGGCCCTTCAGCCCCTCGGCCACGGCCTTGCCGACCCGGCCGTAGCCGACCAGCACGCCGTGCGGCCGGTTCGCCGCCGCCGGGGCGCCCGGCTCGCCGGCTCGGCCCGCCAGCCTGGGCGCCAGCTTGTCGAGCAGGGCGAACAGCAGCGGGTTGAGCAGGATCGACAGGATGGCGCCGGCCAGGATCAGGTCCTGGCCGTCCTTGGGCAGCAGCTTCAGCGACACGCCCAGGCCGGCCAGGATGAACGAGAACTCGCCGATCTGGGCCAGGCTGGCCGAGATGGTCAGGGCCACGCTCGTAGGGCGCTTGAAGGCCAGCACGATCAGATAGGCGGCGACCGACTTGCCGACCACGATGATCGCCAGGGTCGCCAGCACGGCCAGGGGCTCGCGCAGGATCACCGACCAGTTGAACAGCATGCCGATCGACACGAAGAACAGCACCGCGAAGGCGTCGCGCAGCGGCAGGGTCTCGTTGGCGGCCTGCTGGCTGAGCTCGCTCTCGGCCATGATCATGCCGGCGAAGAAGGCTCCCAGGGCGAACGACACGCCGAACAGCGCCGCCGAGCCGAACGCCACCCCGAGCGCGATGGCCAGCACCGCCAGGCGGAACAGCTCGCGCGAGCCGGTGTGGGCGATGCGGTGCAGGATCCACGGGATCAGCCGGCGGCCGACGATCAGCATCAGGGCGACGAAGGCCGCGACCTTGCCGATGGTGATGGCGAAGGCGCCCGCGACGCCGCCGGGGCCGGGCGGCGGGGCCTCGCCGCCCAGCATCCCCGAGACGGCCGGCAGCAGCACCAGGGCCAGCACCATGGCCAGGTCCTCGACGATCAGCCAGCCGACGGCGATGCGGCCGCGGTCGGTCTCGATCAGCCGCCGCTCCTGCAGGGCGCGCAGCAGCACCACGGTCGAGGCCACCGACAGGGCCAGGCCGAACACGATCCCCGCCCCCAGGGTCCAGCCCAGCAGGCGGGCCAGGCCGATCCCCAGGGCCGTGGCCGCCAGGATCTGCACGACGGCGCCGGGAATGGCGATCTTGCGCACCGCCATCAGGTCCTTGACCGAGAAGTGCAGTCCCACCCCGAACATCAGCAGGATCACCCCGATCTCGGCCAGCTGCGGGGCCAGCTCCTGGTCGGCGACGTAGCCGGGGGTGAACGGGCCGACGACAACGCCGGCCACCAGGTAGCCGACCAGCACGGGCAGCTTCAGGCGGTTGGCGACGGCCCCGAACACGAAGGCCAGGCCCAGGCCGGCGACGATGGTGGCGATCAGCGAGGTATGGTGCAAAGGCGCTCCTTGACGGTCAACGTTTTCGGGCGTAGTCAACCAATATGGGTGAGGATCTTCGGAGCGCCAGATGCCCCACGCGAAAATTCTCCTGCCGGCCCAGTGCCGGGGCGCGCGCGGTCTGCTCAGCTGGTCGCAGGGCGAGCTGGCCGACCGGGCGGGCGTGTCGCGCAGCACGGTCAAGGACTTCGAGACCGAGCGCCACGCCCTGCACCATAGCACCGAACGCCTGCTGATCGACGCGCTGGAGGCCGGCGGCGTCGCGCTGATCCCGCCCGGAAACGACCAGGGGGCCGAGGCGGGGGCGGGCGTGAGACTGAAGCTGGTCAGCCAACCCGCGCCGTCCGGTGGATGAGGCCATCCTTGCAATATTGCAGGCGAGATCCATTATAGGTGCATGCGCTTGGTCCTCGACACAGCGACGATGGTGGCGGCGATCCGCAGTCATGCGGGCGCATCCAACCGGCTGCTGCTGGCGGGGTTGTCTAAGCGGTTGATCTTGTTGGTCTCCACCCCGTTGTTGATTGAGTACGAGGCGGTGATGACACGCCGCGAGCATCTGACGGCTTCCGGCTTTTCGGCCGGCGACGTCGGGACCATTCTGGATGCGGTCGCCGCGGCGGCTGAGCCGGTGCGGTTGGCGTTTCTCTGGCGACCAGCGGTGCGAGATCCGGATGACGACATGGTGTTGGAAACCGCCGCCAACGGCCGGGCTGACGCCATCGTGACCTATAACAAGCGTGATTTTGATGCGGTGGCGCACCGGTTTGGCGTCGAACTCTGGCTGCCGAGCGAAGCCATACGAAGGTTGGAGGCGGAACGATGAGGAAGAGCAATTTTGCGCTACGGCTTCAGCCGTCTCTGCTGGACGAGGCGCGTAAGCTTGCCGAAGCCGAAGGCGTTGCGCTCAATCAACTGATCAATGTCGCGGTTGCTGAGAAGCTGTCGGCGCTGCGGACCGAGAGCTATTTCGCCGAGCGGGCGGCGCGGGCGGACATTCCTAAGGCGATGGAACTTCTCAAGAAGGCTGGCGGCGACAATCCGCCCCTGAAGGGCGACGAGCTGCCGAGCGGCTAAGCGCGGGCTGGGGTCCAGGAACAGGGGGGCAGGGGCACGTGAACCACGCGATATCGCCGGCGGACTACAAGGACCTGGTGCTGTTCCTGGCCACGGCGGGTATCGTCGCGCCGCTGTTCAAGCGGCTGAAGCTGAATCCGATCCTCGGCTTCCTGATCGCCGGGGTGATCCTGGGGCCGTTCGGCCTGGGGGCTCTGAGCCACGCCTTTCCCTGGCTGGACTACGTCACCGTCGACAACCCGCAGGAAATCGCCCAGCTGGCCGAGTTTGGGGTGGTGTTCCTGCTGTTCATGATCGGGCTGGAGCTGTCGTGGGAGCGGCTGCGGCTGATGCGCAAGCTGGTCTTCGGCCTGGGCGCCCTGCAGGTGGTCGGCTGCTCGCTGGCCTTGGGCGGCGTCGCCATGGCCCTGGGCCAGCCGCCGGTGGCGGCCCTGGCGATCGGGGCGGCCCTGACCCTGTCGTCCACCGCCATCGCCGTGCCGGTGCTGGTCGAGCGCAAGCGCCTGCATTCCGAGGGCGGACGGGCGACCTTTTCGGTGCTGCTGTTCCAGGACCTGGCGGTGGCGCCGATCCTGATCACCCTGGCGATCCTCGGCCGGGGCGACGGGACGTTCACGCTCGGCGACCTGCTGGCCCTGGGCCCCGCCGCTGTCGGCCTGGGCGTGATCGTCCTGTTCGGCCGCCTGGCCCTGCGGCCGATGATGCGCTCGGTGGCGAAAGCCAAGAGCGAAGAGATGTTCATGGCCGCCTGCCTGCTGGTGATCATCGGGGCGGGGCTGGTGGCGTCGCTGTCGGGCCTGTCGATGGCGCTCGGCGCCTTCGTGGCCGGCATCCTGCTGGCCGAGACCGAGTATCGCCACGAGGTCGAGGTCAAGATCGAGCCGTTCAAGGGCCTGCTGCTCAGCCTGTTCTTCGTGTCGCTGGGCATCCGCCTGGACCTGTCGCTGCTGGTGGCCAAGCCGGTCTTCGTGCTGGTCGTCGCCCTGGGGTTGGTGGCGGTCAAGGGCGTGATGGTCGTCGGGCTGGGCCGGCTGCTGGGCCTGTCGGGCCGGGCGGCGGTCGAGGCCGCCCTGACCCTGGCGGCGGGCGGGGAGTTCGCCTTCGTGATCCTGGACAACGCCATGGGGGCCGGCGTGGTCTCGGGACAGGTCGGCCAGGCGGTGCTGGTGGCCGCGACCCTGACCATGTTCCTGATCCCGCTGCTGTCGGGGACCGGCGGACGGCTGACCAGGCGCGCGGCGGCCCCGCTCAGCGAGGCGCCCGAGGTCGCCGAGGAGCACCAGGGCGAGGAGCCGCGGGACCGGGTGCTGGTGGTCGGCTATGGCCGGGTCGGCCGGCTGGTCGGCGACATGCTGGACCGCCACGACCTGCCCTGGATCGCCATCGACCGTGACCCCGGTTTCGTCCAGCAGGGGCGCCGCAACGGCCACCAGGTCTATTTCGGCGACGCCTCGCGGGTCGAGCTGCTCGAACGCTGCGGCCTGGACTACGCCCGGGCGGTGGTGGTGACCATGGACTCGCCGGAGGCCGCCGAGGCGGTGGTGGCGGTGGCGCGCGGGCATCGCCCCGACCTGACCATCGTCGCCCGGGCCCGCGACGCCCGCCACGCCGCGCGGCTCTACGACCTGGGCGCCACCGACGCCGTGCCCGAGACCATCGAGGCCAGCCTGCAGCTGTCGGAAGCCGTGCTGGTCGACATCGGCGTTCCCATGGGCCTGGTCATCGCCTCGATCCACGAACGCCGCGACGAATACCGCAAGGTCCTGAACCGGCCGGATGCGCTGGGCGGCAAGCGGAAGCGGCTGCGGGACGCGGGGCGGGGGTAGGGGGCTCCGAATAGTGGCGCCAACGAGCGGTTTCGACCCTAAGCGGACTCTTTAAGCGCTGTGCGTCCTTCGAGGCGCGCTCAGGAGCGCGCACCTCAGGATGAGGAATTCAGTACCAAGCGCCTCATCCTGAGGCGCCCGCGCAGCGGGCCTCGAAGGACGCACTCAATGTCCGCTTCCCACCCTTAGGTGACGCCAGGAGGGGCTGCCTTGGGTCGTCTGGGCTGCGCCAGCTCTTTCGCCAATTGTTCTAACATCGCCACTCTCTTCGGCTCGTCGGCGAGCGACAGACGATTCCCTGGCGTATCCAGTGGGCAGGTTGTGGAACTCAGCGTCCCGATATATAACTGACCCGTCAGTTATATAAGCGAGCCCCCGCCATGCCTCCCGGCCAACCCAAGTGGCGACGACGCAGCGAGGCGCGGCCCGGCGAGATCATCGCCGCGGCGCTGGAGGTGTTTTCCGAGAAGGGCTTCGCGGCCGCGCGGCTGGACGACATCGCCGCCCGGGCCGGGGTCTCCAAGGGCGCGCTCTATCTCTATTTCGAGACCAAGCAGGACCTGTTCCGGGCGGTGGTGCGCGAGACGATCGCGCCCAGCCTGGCGGCGATGGCCGGCTTCATCGGCCAGAGCCCGCTGCCGTTCGGCGACCTGATCCGCCTGGTCTTCGCCCGCATCGGCGAGGTGATGACCGAGGGGCGGCTGGGCGCGGTGGCCAAGATGGTGATCGGCGAGTCGCGCAATTTCCCCGAGCTGGCCAAGGTCTGGCACGAGGACGTGGTCTCGCTGATGCTGGGCGCGATGAGCGGGGCGGTGGCCGCGGCCCAGGCGCGCGGCGAGGTGCGGCCCGGCGATCCCCAGCTCTATGTGTTCAGCCTGGCGGGCCCCTTGCTGCTGGGCGTGCTGTGGCGCGAGGTGTTCGCGCCGGTCGGGGTCAAGCCGGTCAACCTGAAGGCCCTGCTGGCCCAGCACGCCGAGGTCGTGCTGAGGGGCATGCTGGTCGAGGCCGGGGAGGCGCGGGCATGAAGCCGCCGGTTCGCATCGTCCTGGCCGTGGTCGCGGTCGGGCTGGTCGGGTTCGTGGCCTGGCGGCTCTGGGGGCCGGGCGCGGCCCATCCCCGGCGGCTGTCGGGCTATGTCGAGGGCGAGACGCTGTATGTCGGGGCGTCCACGGCCGGGCCGGTCAGCACGGTGTCGGTGCAGCGCGGCCAGCGGGTGGCGGCCGGCCAGCCGCTGTTCGCCCTGGACGCCGCCCAGCTGGTCGCGGCCCGCGACCAGGCCGCGTCCCAGGCCGCCGCCGCCGCGTCCCAGGCGCTGGACGCCGCCAAGGGCCAGCGGCCGGACGAACTGGCGGTCTACGACGCCCAGCGCGCCGCCGCCGCCGCCGCCTTGGCGCAGGCCCAGGCCGACTACGATCGGATCGCGCCGCTGGTCGCCAAGGGGATCTACGCGCCGGCCCGTCTGGATCAGGCGCGGGCCGCGCTGAAGACCGCCCAGGCCAATGTCCGGACGGTCGAACAGCAGCGCCGGGTCGGGACCCTGGGCGCGCGGCCTGACGCTGTCCGGGCCGCCGAAAGCCAGGCCGCCGCCGCCCGCGACCAGCTGGCGGTCGCCCAGAACCGCCTGGACCAGATCAGCCCCAGGGCCCCGGCGGCGGCTCGGGTGCAGGACGTCTTCTACCAGCCCGGCGAGTGGGTGGCGGCCAACCAGCCGGTGGTGGCCCTGCTGCCCGACGACCGGGTGCGCCTGCGCTTCTACGTGCCCCAGGCCGAGGTCTCGCTCTATAGGCCGGGGACGCGGATCGCCTTCGCCTGCGACGGCTGCAAGCCGGGGCTCGGCGCCCGGATCAATTTCGTCAGCCCGCGGGCCGAGTTCACTCCGCCGGTGATCTACAGCCGCGACGCCCGCGACCGGCTGGTGTTCCTGGTCGAGGCCCTGCCGGACCAACCGGCCGGCCTGCCGCCCGGCCTGCCGATCGACGTCACGCCGCTGAAGGACGCGGGGCGGTGAGCGCCGCCGCCCCGGCCGCCGCCGACCTGGCGGTCGCCGATCTCGCCGTCGATGTCCGCGGCCTCGACAAGTCGTATGGCGACAAGCACGTGGTCCAGGACCTGACCATCCAGGTGGGGGCGGGCAAGATCACCGGCTTCCTGGGCCCCAACGGCTCGGGCAAGACCACGACCCTGCGCATGCTGTGCGGCCTGCTGACCCCGGACGGCGGCGAGGGGACGGTGCTGGGCCTGGACTTCCGGCGACAGGCCGAGGCGGTCAAGCGCCAGACGGGCTACATGACCCAGAAGTTCTCGCTCTACGAGGACCTGTCGATCCGCGAGAACCTGGACTTCACGGCCCGGATCTATGGCCTGGACCGTCGGCGCCAGCGGGTGGACGAGGCCCTCGATCGCCTGGGTTTGGTCAACCGTCAGAAGCAGCTGGCCGGCAGCCTTTCGGGCGGCTGGAAACAGCGCCTGGCCCTGGCCGCCTGCGTGCTGCACGAGCCGCGCCTGCTGCTGCTGGACGAGCCCACCGCCGGCGTCGATCCCCAGGCGCGGCGCGAGTTCTGGGACGAGATCCACGCCCTGTCGGCCGAGGGCCTGACCGTGATGGTCTCGACCCACTACATGGACGAGGCCGAGCGCTGCCACGACATCGCCTATATCGCCTACGGTCGGCTGATGGCGCGCGGGACCCTGGACGCGGTGATCGGCCAGTCGGGGTTGACGACTTTCCGCGCGGAGGGGCCCGGGGCCGATCGCCTGGGCCGCGACCTGGCCAAGGCGCCCGGCGTGGCCATGGCCGCCCCGTTCGGCGCCGCCCTGCACGTCAGCGGCCAGGACCGCGTGGCGCTGGAGGCCGCGATCGCCCCCTATCGCAAGCCGCCGCTGGCCTGGACCGAGGTCTCGCCCACCCTGGAGGACGTGTTCATCCAGCTGATGGCCGCGTCGAAGGACAATTTCCAATGAGCGCCCGGTCTTCCGATCCGGGGGCTCTCGCCGATCGCGGCCAATCTTCAGATCGAGGACTGTCGCTGAACCGCATTCTGGCGGTGCTGACCAAGGAGTTCATCCAGCTGACCCGCGACCGGCTGACCTATGCGATGATCCTGGTCATGCCGATCGTCCAGCTGATGCTGTTCGGCTATGCGATCAACAGCGACCCGCGCGACCTGCCCACCGCCGTGCTGGTGCAGGACCACGGGCCGATGGCCCGCTCGGCCCTCTCGGCCCTGGCCCACAACGGCTATTTCGAGATCGTCCGCGAGGCCGCCTCGCCCGAGGAGCTGGACCGGGCGATCGCCCGGGGAGAGGTGCAGTTCGCCCTGACCATCCCGGCCGACTTCACCCGCCGGGTGGTGCGTGGCGACGGCGCCCAGATCCTGGTCGAGGCCGACGCCTCCGACCCGGCCGCCACCGGTGGAGCGATCGCCGCGCTGGCCAACCTTCCGCGCACCGCGCTTTCCCGCGACCTGGTCGGCGCGGCCGCCCCCTCTTCCGGCATGGCGACCGGCCAGGATCCGTTCGAGGTGGTGATCCACCGCCGCTACAATCCGGAGGCCATCACCGCCTACAACATCGTGCCCGGCCTGCTGGGCGTAGTGCTGTCCATGACCCTGGTGATGATGACCTCGCTGGGCATGACCCGGGAATACGAGCGCGGCACGATGGAAAGCCTGCTAGCCACCCCGGCCAAGCCGATCGAGGTGATGATCGGCAAGCTGTCGCCCTATGTGGTGGTCGGCCTGATCCAGACGGTGGTGATCCTGGTCCTGGCCCGGGTGCTGTTCTCGGTGCCGATGGCGGGGGGCTGGGACGCCCTGGCCCTGGGGGTGGTGCTGTTCATCCTCGGGTCGCTGTCGCTGGGCTTCCTGATCTCGACCGTGGCCCGCAACCAGCTGCAGGCCGTGCAGATGTCATTCTTTTACATTCTGCCGTCGATCCTGCTCTCGGGCTTCATGTTCCCGTTCCGGGGCATGCCGGCCTGGGCCCAGGCCCTGGGCGGCGTGATTCCCGTGACCCACTTCCTGAGGGTGATGCGCGGGTCTTTACTTAAAGGACTGGGGCTTGTGGACCTGTGGACAAGTCTTGCCGCCCTGGCGGTATTTGTCGTGGCGATCGCCGCCGCCGCCATGTCGCGCTACCGTAGGACGCTCGACTGAGGTAGCCGGCGCCCCTTGTGCGCCGCTGTGAAGTTCGTGCCCGGACGTGACGTTTTTACGCACCTCGAAGGGGCAAAACGTGCTCAAGGCCTTGCGCTGCGCGGATTCACGTGCGAACCGGTACCGCGCTGGCGCTTTTTCCGGGACAGTCAGCCGAAACGCTCGGAAGTTGATTCTGCAGGGACGGGTCAGGTGTTCGCGGCGTCTTCTCAGAGGGCGCCGAAACCTGGCGGGTGTTGCTCTGCTGACACTTTCGCGGATCGTGCGCCTTGGTATAACAATGCTCGGTCGGTCTCGGCCGGTGCAGGGCAATAGAGGGCTCTTGATATGAAACTTCAACTCCTGGCGGGAGTGGCTCTGGCCGCGGTGTTCGCCGCTGGCGCCGCTTCGGCCCAAGAGACCGGCTGGTACGGCGCGGTCGACCTTGGCTATCACTGGCCCGAGGGCATCAACACCGAATCGGAAGTAAACCTGCGGGACGGCGCTCCGGCGCACTGGACCTGGTCGGCCGATGACGACTGGGCCGGCTTCGTCCGCCTGGGCTACCAGTTCAACCCGAACTGGCGCGCCGAAGTCGAGGGCGGTTATCGTCCTGGCGACCTGACCAGCGTCCGCGGCAACCCGGTCCGCCAGCAGCCGATCGGCCTCTGCACCCCCGGCGTGACCCGCACCGCGGCCGCCCCGACCTGCGGCAGCCCGTCGGGCTCGATCGACTCCTGGTCGCTGATGGTCAACGTCCTGTACGATTTCGCCCCGGACTCGTGGATCAACCCGTTCCTGGGCGCCGGCGTCGGCATCAACCGCCTCGACGTCAGCGCGCTGGGTCAGTACAGCGGCGTCGGCCCGGTCACCGCGGCCAACCCCGCCATCCAGAACCTGACCGCCGACGACGACGACATCTCGGTCGCCTGGCAAGCTATCGCCGGCGCCTCGATCAAGGCGACCGACAAGCTGAAGGTCGATGTGACCTATCGCTGGTTCGCGACCCAGGATCACGCCTGGCAGACCACCAGCTCGGGCCCGATCAATCCCGGTTCGTTCGAAGGGCAGTACAAGGACCAATCGCTGACCGTCGGTCTGCGGTACTCCTTCGCCGCCCCGCCGCCGCCGCCGCCGCCTCCCCCGCCGCCGCCGCCCCCGCCGCCTCCCCCGCCGCCTCCGCCGCCGCCGCCGCCTCCGCCGCCGCCGCAGTACGAAGCGCGCGAGTTCATCGTCTACTTCCCGTTCGATCAGTACGTGCTGACGCCGGAAGCCCAGTCGGTGGTTTCGGAAGCCGCGAACTACGCGACCTCGGGCCACGCCACCAAGCTGGTGGTCGTGGGTCACACCGACACCTCGGGTTCGCCGAAGTACAACGCCAAGCTCTCGGAGCGTCGTGCGAAGGCCGTGGCTGACGCCCTGGTCGGCGCCGGTGTCGCCGCCGACACCCTGGCCGTTGACTGGAAGGGTGAAAGCGCCCCCGCCGTCGCCACCGGCGACGGTGTGAAGGAACCGCTGAACCGCCGTTCCACGATCTCGATCAACTTCTAAGATCAAGATCAGGCGCTGAAGTTGAGGGCTCGGCCGAAAGGCCGGGCCCTTTTCTTTTGCGCGTTCAACCGCGGGACGCGTTTTGGATGCGGTTGCGGCCAATCAATATCCCGGCAACTCGCCGCGATATGTATGAGTCGCAATGCCTCGCACTGAGGTCATCCGCCGAACAACCCCCACCGCCCGGGCGCATCGAATTGGCAAGCGCCTTTGGCGGAATCCGCTCCGCCGCCGGATCACTTCTTTGTTGACCGCGACAGGGCGTCGCAGCCGCCATCGCCTTGATCATGCAACCCTTTGATCGCGCCCAGCATCTTCCGAGGGACCGGCGTTCGTTCACAGCTTGTTAAGAAAAAACTCGCCCGCGGAGCACATCTCGTCGTTGACGAGTCATTAGCCACTGTGGCCCCATATGTGGGCTGAGGGGGCTCCTCGGCCACAAGATATAGCGGCTGGACGGGGCGTTCCCTTCTCCGGAACTCGCTGATTGATTATGGATTTTTGATCATGAGCAGTGAAGCGGCGAAGACGACGACGGCTGTCCCCCAGGCCCGCACCGAAGGCCTGCGAACCTCCGAACGCCCCAAGCTGGCCCTGGTGCGCAAGGTCGAGGTCGATCGCTCGCGCGACGCCCTGCTGACCGATTTCGGCAAGACCACGCTGGAAGACCGCTACCTTCTGCCGGGCGAGTCGTACCAGGACATGTTCGCCCGCGTGTCGACGGCCTTCGCCGACGACGCCGACCACGCCCAGCGCGTCTACGACTATATGAGCCAGCTGTGGTTCATGCCGTCGACCCCGGTGCTCAGCAACGGCGGCGCCGAGCGCGGCCTGCCGATCAGCTGCTTCCTGAACGCGGTCGACGACAGCCTGGACGGCATCCTGGGCGTCTGGAACGAGAACGTCTGGCTGGCGGCCAACGGCGGCGGCATCGGCACCTACTGGGGCGGCGTCCGCTCGATCGGCGAGAAGGTCAAGGGCCAGGGCCAGACCAGCGGCATCATCCCCTTCATCCGCGTGATGGACAGCCTGACCCTGGCGATCAGCCAAGGCAGCCTGCGCCGCGGCTCGGCGGCCGTCTATCTCGACATCCACCACCCGGAAATCGAGGAGTTCCTGGAGATCCGCAAGGCGTCGGGCGACTTCAACCGCAAGTCCCTGAACCTGCACCACGGCATCTCGATCACCGACGAGTTCATGCACGCCGTCCGCGACGGGGCCAAGTTCGGCCTGCGCTCGCCAAAGACCGGCGAGGTCCTGCGTGAGGTCGACGCCCGCGCCCTGTGGCAGAAGGTGCTGGAGCTGCGCCTGCAGACCGGCGAGCCCTACCTGATCTTCTCGGACACCGTGAACCGGGCCATGCCGCAGCACCAGCGCGAGCTGGGCCTGCAGGTCCGTCAGTCGAACCTGTGCAGCGAGATCATGCTGCACACCGGCCTGGACCACCTGGGCAACGACCGGACGGCGGTCTGCTGCCTGTCGTCGGTCAACGCCGAGACCTTCCTGGAGTGGCGCGACCATCCGATGTTCATCGAGGACATCATGCGCTTCCTCGACAACGTCCTGCAGGACTTCATCGACCGCGCGCCGGACGCCGCCAAGGCCGCCGCCTACGCCGCCATGCGCGAGCGCTCGGTGGGCCTGGGCCTGATGGGCTTCCACAGCTTCCTGCAAAGCCAGAACGTGCCGTTCGAGAGCGCCCTGGCCAAGAGCTGGAACATGCGGATGTTCAAGCACCTGCGCCGCGAGGCCGACAAGGCGTCGATCGCCATCGGCCAGGAGAAGGGCCCGTGCCCCGACGCCGCCGATCGCGGCTCGATGGAACGCTTCTCGCACAAGCTGGCCATCGCCCCGACCGCCTCGATCTCGATCATCTGCGGCGGCACGTCGGCCGGCATCGAGCCGATCCCGGCCAACATCTACACCCACAAGACCCTGTCGGGCTCGTTCGCGGTGAAGAACCCCTATCTGGAGAAGCTGCTCGAAGAGAAGGGCCAGAACACCGACGCGGTCTGGGGTTCGATCCTGGAGAACGAGGGCTCGGTCCAGCACCTGGACTTCCTGAGCCAGGACGACAAGGACGTCTACAAGACCGCCTTCGAACTGGACCAGCGCTGGGTGGTCGAGCTGGCCGCCGACCGCACGCCGGAAATCTGCCAGAGCCAGTCGGTGAACATCTTCCTGCCCGGCGACGTCGACAAGTGGGACCTGCACATGCTGCACTGGCAGGCCTGGGAGCGCGGCGTGAAGTCGCTGTACTACCTGCGCTCCAAATCGGTGCAGCGGGCGTCCTACGCCGGCTCTGACGTCGCGGTGGCGGGGCCCGCCAACGGCTTCGACGCCCCGGCCAAGACCGACTACGAGGAATGCCTGGCCTGCCAGTAGGCGGGCCTTTGGAACCCCGAGATCGACGGCGTCGCGGCCTCCCGCGACGCCGTTTTCGCGTCGGGAACCTTTACCTTGTAAGAAATGTTGATGACGCGGGGATTTGTCCCATGGACGTCATTCGAATTCCGAGTAGGCTTCCAGAGGGGAAAAGGGTTCTGGGGACCTGAATGCGTGCTTGCACGGCATTTGTCGCGATCTTGGCGGTAAGCGCGCTGGCTGTCGCCGCCGCTGAGGCTCGCCCGTCGAAGTCCGTCAAAACGTCCAGGCCTGCAGATGGGGCGTCGGCCGCCGCCCGCAAGACCGCCTCGCCCAGTTTTATCGTCGACCTGCGCCCCGGCGCCGCCATGGACCTGGGCGTGCGCAACGTGCGCCCCGCCGGCGCAGCCGTCGGCTTCGCCGCGGCGCCCGTCTCCAAGGCCGGGCGCGCCAGCGATCCCAGCTTCGCGCTGTCGCCGGCCGGCGCCTATGGCGACGCCGGCCTGCTGGACGCCAACCGCTATTACGAGGGCCGCGGCCCGGTCACCTGGCGGTCCAACGCCTTCGTCGTCGGCGAGGGGGCCCACGCGGTCGACTCGGTGCGCGTGTCGGTGGCCAGCGTCGCGGCGCAGGGCCAGACCCGGCCCCTGGCCCTGGTGCGGCCCGAGCAGGACAGTTTCGAGGATCGCGACGTCGACGTCACCGTCACCCGCGGCTGGCCGGCCGCCGTGTCGGTGGGGGCGGGCAAGTACGCCCTGGACGTCACGCCGCACGCCGGCCTGGGCTTCGGCGGGGCCGGCGGCTCGGCCGAGGCCGGGGCGACGGTGCGGTTCGGCAAGAAGATGGGCGACCGGGTCGTCGACTCGCTGGGCGTCGAGGATGGCCGCCAGTTTGGCCAGCGCGGTCGCTGGTACATGTTCGCCGCCGCCAGCGGCCAGGCCGTCGGCCTGAACATGCTGCGCAGCGGCGACGGCGACTGGAGCCGGGCCGGCGTCACCACCGACACCAGCAGCAAGCTGGTCGGCGACGGCCAGGCGGGGCTGGCCTGGCGAAAGGGGCCGATGCAGGCCTCGTTCGGCTATGTGCACCGCAAGATCAGGGCCAAGGACCAGATCATGGGCATGGCCACCCAGAAGGACGAGATGGTGGCCTTTTCGTTCAGCCTGAGGCCGCACTGGTAGGACCGCCGCGCCGGCGTCCACGCTTCGGCGCTTGAGTTTCGGGCTCAGATCATGCAGCTAGCGCCCGTCCTTCACCGAAGCCTGCAGCCGGGCCTCCAGCCGAGCCATCGAGCGCCATGAGCGATAGCGAGCCCCCTCGCCGCAAGATCCTGAGCCTGAAGAGCGGCGTCGCCGCGCCGGGCGGACCACCGCCGCTGGAGCGCATCGCCCGGCCGGCCGGCGCCAAGCGGGTCGTGGTGATCGCCCCCGAGCCGTCGCCGCCGCCCGCCCCGCCGCCGGCTGTCGGCGACTTCAAGTGCAAGCCCTGCGGCACGCGCTTCGACCCGCCGGCCGCCCTGGCCGACGACGAGTCGGTGCGCTGCCCGTCGTGCAACGCTCGCCTGGGCCTGGCCGGCGACTTCCGGGCCGACCCGCCGCGCGTCGAGAAGCTGCGCGCCCGCTACCTCAAGAAATAGGCTCCTGGCGTTCGACGGTCGGGACCACCGCCAGGTCGGTCGCCAGGTCGACGGGCGGCTCGTCCGGCAGGGCCAGGGCCGGCGCCAGGATCGGGTCCTTGACCGGTGCCCGCCGCGTGGACGGCTGGCGTTTGAACAGGCCGCGCCACAGGGGCTCGGGCGCCGGGCTGGCGCTGGACCACAGCTGGCCGCTGATCGCCAGGGCCTCGGCGTCGTCGAAGGTGCGGCGCATGACGGCGGTCTCGAACTTCATCATGTTGAAGTCCGAAAAACTGGCCGGGATCGAGGCCGACCAGAGCGGCAGGTTGTGGCGGGCGCAGAACCCCGCGGCCACGCTCAGCGCCTGCCGGTACGAGAACCGCAGCATGGTCTCGAAGCTGCGGCCCATGATCGAGGTCACGCCGGGCGCGGTGGTGCGGGGCGAGGGGTCGAGCACGGTGTTGAAGATCACATAGACCCGGCCGCGGCGCAGGCGCTGGCCCAGCTCGCGCCAGCGCAGCAGGGCGTCGGGCATCAGAAACAGCGGCGCGGCGATGCCGCCGTCGGCGTGCATTTCCTGATAGCGGGCGACGCCGCCCTCGCCGTCCGGCGCCTCGACCTCGATCAGCTTGGGCGGGAACAGGCCGGGCAGGGTGGCCGAGGCCACCAGCACGTCGCGGAACAGCCGCACGGCCGCCTCGCCGCCCCGGGTGGCGATCTCGCCCATGTCCCAGATGGTCGCCTTCTGACTGTCGAGATTGGTGGTGGCGATCAGCAGGCGGCGGCCGCGGGCGTGCTCGGCGGCCACGGCCTGGATCATGTCCAGGTCGACGAACGGCGCGACCAGCCCGTCCAGCGAGTCGCCGCGGAACAGGCTGGGCCCCAGGGTCGGACCCAGGCGCTTGAGGCTGAGCAGCTCGGAGGCGTGCCCGCCGACATAGGCGTCGGCCAGGCGGTCGTCCCAGGCCGGGCCGAGGAAGGCGAACGGCGCGATCAGCGCGCCGGTGCTGACGCCGGTGACGATGGCGAACTCCGGCCGCGCCCCGGCCTTGGTCAGGCCGACCAGGGCGCCGGCCCCGAAGGCGCCCCCGGCCGCGCCGCCGGACAGGGCCAGGATGTTGAAGTCGTCGCGGCCCAGCAGCGGCCGCATCGGGGCCAGGCGGTCGGCGACGCTGCGCAGGGCTTCGTCGGCCTCGTCGATGCTGAGTCGCACCCCCGGGAAGCCGACCGCCTCGATGGCGTTGTCGGCATGGTCCAGCGGGGCGGGCAGGCGCTTGCCGCGCTGGCTGTTGGCCGCGCGATCCCGGAAGAAGCTCTGGACGGTCTTTTTGGGATCGGACGGGGTGTTCAAGGCCAACTCGACGGACGCGCGGTCAGGGCCGACCGCTGGAGGCCAGGACCACCCCGACCAGCACGGCCGCGTAGTGCAGGCCGGCGCCGCCGATCACGTGACCGTGCCAGATCGCCCGCCGGAACTTCAGCCGCTTCATCAGATAGAACACCGTACCGGTGGAATAGATCACCCCGCCAAGCGCGAGCAGCAGCAGGGCTGCCCAGCCCATGCCGGCGATCATCGGCTTGATGGCCACCAGCACCAGC
This sequence comes from Caulobacter sp. BK020, assembly GCF_004342605.1. Taxonomy (GTDB): domain Bacteria; phylum Pseudomonadota; class Alphaproteobacteria; order Caulobacterales; family Caulobacteraceae; genus Caulobacter. The sequence continues at coordinate 246,036 of NZ_SLZL01000001.1, read as the reverse complement.
CAGCCCAGGGCCAAGTAGAGGCCGACCCAGAAGCGCTTGTCCAGGCCGGGCAGGAACAGCTTGGCGGCGACGCCGATCCCGGCCACCGACCAGACCGCCGTGGTCATGCCGATCGCCCACCAGCCGTGCAGGTTCTGGGTGGTGAACGGCGTATAGGACGCGGCGATCATCACGAAGATGCCCGCATGGTCGAAGCGGCGCAGCAGCGGCCGCCAGCGGGCCTTGGCGAAGTTGTAGGCGGTCGACAGCGACAGCATGGTGATCAGGCCGACCGTGTAGACGGCGATCGCCGCCACCTGGCTCAGCGAGCCCAGGCCGAAGGCCAGGCCCAGCATGATGCCGCCGCCCAGCAGGGCGCAGGCCAGGCCGGCCAGGTGCACCACCAGGTCGGCGCACTTGGCGGCCGGCGTCGGATAGTGCGTGGCCGCAAGGGGCGCCGGAACCTGCGCCGCCGGAGCCGCCGGAATGATGCTGGTGGTCTCGGTCATGTCCCCAACTCTACGCGCGATCGGTGACATATAAACGCCGATCATCGTGGCTGGGATAGGGCCGGGCGGTGTTATTTTCTCAGCCCAGCAGGCCGTGCGCCCCGTCCCAGGCCAGCTTGGTCCCGACCGCGATCAGCAGGACATAGATCACCCGGTAGAAGCCCTCGGCCGGCACGCGGCGCACCAGCCAGACGCCGGCCCAGGTCGAGGCCAGGGCCAGGGGCAGCAGCACGGCCGCCGTGGCCAGCACCTGGGGCGTGAACTGGCCCAGGGCGATGTAGGCCGGCACCTTCATCCAGTTGACGGTGGCGAAGAAGATGGCGCTGGTGCCGATGAACACGTCGCGCGGCAGGCGGCGGGGCAGGACATAGATCTGGAACGGTGGGCCGCCGGCGTGGGCCACCTGGCTGGTGAAACCGGCCGCCGCGCCGCACAGGGCTCCCAGCCAGGGCCGGGCGGGGCCGGCCTCGACGGCGGCCGCCGCCTTGACCGCCCGTTCGGCCCACAGCCGCTGCAGCGAGAAGGCGATCGAGATCAGGCCGATCGACAGCTCGACCGCCGCCACCGACACCCGGGCCGCCAGCAGCCAGCCCAGGAAGATGCCGACCCCCGCGGCCGGCAGCATCAGGATCAGCAGCCCCCGGTCCCAGGTGCGGCGGAACGACCAGACGCTGACCACGTCCTGGACCAGCAGGATCGGCAGGGTGATCGAGGCGGCCAGCACCGGCGAGATCACCAGCGCCATCAACGGCACCGCCACCACCCCGATCCCCGCGAATCCGCCCTTGGCCAGGCCCAGCAGGATCACCGCGGGAACAGCGACAGCGTAGAACAGGGGATCGGTCAGCATGGAAGCGGGGCCTGTCGGTTTGGGCGGCGTCTCCGCCGCTGCAAGTTTGTCGTCCCGGCGCGCCTTGCGTCGAGCCGGGACGATAGCCTTAGCGGTCCAGCATCACTTCGGCGATCTGCACGGCGTTCAGGGCCGCGCCCTTGCGCAGATTATCGCCGACCACGAACAGGGCCAGGCCGTGTTCGACTGTCGGGTCGGGGCGGAGGCGACCGACGAACACCGGGTCCTGGCCGGTGGCGGCCAGCGGGTTGGGCGCCTCGTCCAGCACCACGCCCGGCGCGGCGGCCAGCAGGGCCACAGCCTCGGCGACCGACAGCGGGCGCTCGAACTCGGCGTTGATCGACAGCGAGTGGCCGGTGAAGACCGGCACGCGCACGCAAGTGCCCGAGACCGGCAGGCCGGGGATTTCGAGGATCTTGCGGCTCTCGTCGCGCAGCTTCAGCTCCTCCTCGGTATAGCCGTCCTCGCCCAGCACATAGTTCAGCGGCACCACGTTGTAGGCCAGCGGCGCGACCCACTTGCGGGGAGCGGGCAGGGGCGCGGCGTCCGCCGACTGGGCCAGGCCGTCCAGGTCGCCGCTCGCGCCGGCGCGCAGCTGCTCGGACAGCACCTGGATGCCCTCGACCCCGCCGCCCGAGGCGGCCTGGTAGGTGCTGACGGTCAGGCGCTTGAGGCCCGCGCGGTCGTGCAGCGGCTTGAGGGCCGGCATGGCGGCCATGGTGGTGCAGTTGGGATTGGCGACGATGCCCTTGGGGATGCTCTTCAGGGCGTGCGGATTGACCTCGGCCACCACCAGCGGGACGTCCGGGTCCGAGCGCCAGGCCGAGGAGTTGTCGATCACCACGGCGCCGGCCGCGGCGGCCTTCGGGGCCAGTTCGCGCGACGTACCGCCGCCGGCCGAGAAGAACACGATGTCTAGGCCGCTGAAGTCGGCGGTCCCGGCGTCCTCGACCACGACCTCGACGCCCTTGAAGTCGATCTTCGTCCCGGCCGAGCGGGGCGAGGCGAACAGGCGCAATTCGGCGACCGGGAAATCACGCTCGGCCAACAGCGCGCGCATCATGCCGCCCACCAGGCCGGTGGCGCCGACGACGCCGACGCGCGGCGGATGGGATCGGGAAAACTTGAAGCTCACGGGTCTACGTCTCCTGAAAGTGCGGAGGCGCGGGCGCTGAGGTCTCGTGGTGTGAGAGCCGGCCCCGCGCATCGGCGGGGCTGATGGGATGCTCGCTAGTTCGCGCACGCACCCGACCACGCCCCGCCGAGGCGGGTCGTTTTCGGGGTAATAATCATGGTCGGCGCGAATTGCATCGGGGCGGTTCTTAGCGGGGAAGCGTGGCGAGGTAAAGCTGCGCGCTCGACCGCGGATGCGCCGGCGTCGAGAGGCGTGACATCAGCGCTTTTCCGGGGCGACAGACTGTTCGCTCAAGATTTTTCCATCGCTTCCAAGAGCGTGAAGAAACTCGAACCTTTCCTGGCTGCCGCGATCCAGCCTGTCGAGGTTCTTCTTCTGATCCGTCGTCAAAACGAAGGGCTTGTATCCCCGATCCAGCAGGCACTTCTCGACATTGCCGACCAGGTAGGTCTGCAGCTTCGAGATATTACGCCTGAGGTTTCTTCGGTAGATCATGACGTATTCCGCCACATCGCCGCGCTCAAGCTCGCTGTCCTGGGCGTTCAGGCCATGTCGGGCGTCCTTGTATGCGGCTTGGTCGGTGAAGCTTTTGGTCGCGCCCGCGTAGGCGCAGTCGACGGCCTCCGCTCGGTATTGCGCGAAGGAAACGCCCGGCTTTCCCCAAGAGACGTAGGGCTTCTGGTCCGCGGCGCTGGCGGCCGAAGAGAGAGTGATAGCCGAGAGCAACAGCATTCCGCCCAGCCGCTTCATTTTCCTCTCCTCGCGGTCGGGTGAGGGGCTCGCCTCGGGCAAGGTCCGCGGCGGCCCGCGACATGAGCAGCTTCATGGACCGGAGGCCAGGCCGCCTCAAGCGGACGTTCTGGCAAAACCTAGCGTTGCATATAGCGTCGCTCAAGATGAAACGGCTGCGGGCTTGCAAGGTGAGGCCAATTCGGTGTCGCGAACTTTCATCCGTTCGCTTCGGTCGACCTCTACACCTGCTGCCCCAGCCGCTCCCACCCGTCGAAGAACGGGAACCGCTTTTCCCAGAACGCCGCCAGCCTCGGATCGGCGTCCACCCGTTTGACCACCTCCGCCATCTTTGGCGCGACCTCGTAGAACCGCACGCGCCTCGGGCCCCAGCGACTGACCACGGCGACATAGAGGTCGAGCACCGTCAGCTCGTCCCCCAGCAGGTAGCGGCCCGGCGAGACCTGCCGTTCCATCATGCCCCAGCAGTCGAGGATCCGTTCGGCTGTCGCCGTCTTTATCCGCGCCTGGACTTCCGGGTCCGGCCCGCCGAGCCGTGACGGATCGTCCCGCACCCAGAACAGCGAATAGATCGCCGCCGGCACGAACACCATCCAACGCAGGAACTGGCCGCGCAGGGGCGAGTCGGGGGCCGGCGCCAGCCGCGCCTCGGGATGGCGGTCGGCCAGCCACAGCAGGATGGCGGCGCTTTCGGTGATCGTCTCGCCCTCCGGGGTGAGCAGGGCCGGGATCTGTTTCAACGGATTGACGCCGGCCACCTTGGCCTGCTCGGCCTCGCCTTCCCAGGTCGGCGCCTCGACGATCGCGTAGGGCAGGCCGATCAGCGTCATGGCCGCCTCGACGGGCACGCCGCCCGATCCGAGGGCGCTGAACAGGGTAAATGGCTTTTCCACAGGCAAGGCCCTATGTTGTGGATGCGACCCCTCGTCACACTACATCTGGTAGACAGGAGGGGCGTGCGTCTGGCTAAATGCTAACGTACGTTATCCTAGTTCGTTCGACCGATTCTCGCCCCCGTTCTCGCCCCAAGGGTTCCTCGATGTCCGCCAAGCTGATCACCACGCCCGGCCTGCTGACCCCTTCCGGCGCCTACAAGCCGTTCCGCTATCCGTGGGCCCACGAGTTCTGGAAGAAGCAGCAGCAGGTCCACTGGATGCCCGAAGAGGTGCCGCTGGGCGAGGATCTCAAGGACTGGGCCGTCAAGCTGAACGACAAGGAACGGAACCTGCTGACGCAGATCTTCCGCTTCTTCACCCAGTCGGATGTCGAGGTCGCCGACAACTACATGGAACGCTACGGCCGGGTGTTCAAACCCACCGAAGTGAAGATGATGCTGTCGTCGTTCGCCAATATGGAGACCATCCATATCGCGGCCTACGCTCTGCTGCTCGAGACGATCGGCATGCCGGAGAGCGAGTTCGGCGCGTTCATGGAATACCAGGCCATGCGCGACAAGCACGACTTCATGCAGAAGTTCGGCGTCGACACCAACGCCGACATCGCCCGCACCCTGGCCATGTTCGGCGGCTTCACCGAGGGCCTGCAGCTGTTCGCCAGCTTCGCGATGCTGATGAACTTCCCGCGCTTCAACAAGATGAAGGGCATGGGCCAGATCGTCTCGTGGTCGATCCGCGACGAGAGCCTGCACTGCGAAGGCATCATCAAGCTGTACCACACGTTCAACAAGGAGACCGGGGCGGTCACCAAGGCCGTGGCCGACGACATCGTCGACTGCTGCCAGACGGTGGTGAAGATGGAGGACGCCTTCATCGACCTGGCCTTCGAGGCCGGCGACGTCCAGGGCATGACCCCCGACGACATCAAGCAATACATCCGGTTCATCGCCGACTGGCGCCTGCGCCAGCTGGCCCTGCCGGAGGTCTATGGCGTGAAGGAAAACCCGCTGCCCTGGCTGCAGTCGCTGCTGTCGGGCGTGGAGCACGCCAACTTCTTCGAGGCCCGGGCCACCGAATATTCCAAGGCGGCCACCCGGGGCCAATGGCACGGCGCGGACGGCGTGTGGTCGAGCTTCGACACCATGCTGCAGAAGCGCTCGGAGAACACCCTGCCGGCGGAATAAGCCAGAAGAAGCAGGGACAACGGGGATAACATGCCGCCGCCCTCGAAAGGGGGCGGCGTTTTCTCTGTCTGGCGTTCGGAATCTGGAGTTGGGCGATGACGCGGATAGCGGTGATCGGTCCGGGCGCGGTGGGCGGCGTCGTCGCCGCCTGGCTGGCCCAGGATCCCGGCCTGGCGGTCGAGGTCTGCGCCCGCACGCCGTTCGACCGGCTGGAGGTCGAGACGCCCGGCGGGCCGCTGACGGCCAGCCCGCGCGTGCTGACCGCGCCGGATCACGCCTCGCCCGTGGACTGGGCGATCGTCACCACCAAGACCTATGACGCGGTCGTCACCGGAGACTGGCTGGCCCGGCTGGTCGGACTGGGCGCCCGCGTGGCGGTGCTGCAGAACGGCGTCGAGCACGTCGAGCGCTTCACCCCCTATGTCGAGGCGGCCCGGATCACTCCGGCGGTGGTCGACATCCCGGCCGAGCGCAGCGCTCCGGGCCGGGTGCGCCAGCGGCGCGACGGCTCGATCCTGGTTCCGGACGGCGCGGCGGGCGAGGCCTTCGCGGCCCTGTTCGCCCACACGCCGATCGCGGTGTCGACCACGGCCGACTTCAGGACCGCGGCCTGGAAAAAGCTGGCCCTGAACTGCGCCGGGGCGGTCAACGCCCTGACCCTGAAGCCGGCGGGCGTGGCCCGGCGCGAGCCGGTCGCCGAGATCATGCGGGCCCTGGTCGGCGAATGCGTGGCGGTGGGCCGGGCCGAGGGGGCGGACCTGCCGTCCGATCTGCCTGAAAAGGTGGTCGAGGGCTATCGCGCGGCGCCGCCCGACGGGATCAACTCCCTGCACGCCGACCGCGCCGCCGGCCGCCCGATGGAGCTGGACGCCCGCAACGGCGTGATCGTCCGCCTGGGCGCACGACACGGGATCGCCACGCCGGTCAACGCGATGATGGTGGCCCTGCTGGAGGCGGCGGCGGGGTAGAGGAAATCCGCTCGGATCTCCCCGTCCGTCGAAACCCCTACGGCCGGTCCTTCTTCGGGATGGCCGCGACCTGTTCGGCTGAGAGCTTGGTGATCGACTTGGCCATGATCGGCATGGCGAAGCCGAAGCCGTCGGAGACCCGCAGGTCCAGGTCGAGCGGGTTGCACACCGAGTCAATGCCGCGGACGATCGACACCAGGTGCACGCCCGGCGAGGTCAGTTGGCTGGTGCCGTGCGACAGCTCCACCTGGTAGACGTCGCGATTGCGCACCCGCAGATACAGGGTATCGCGGTCGGGCGCGCTCCAGCCGTCCCAGTCCGACAGGTAGAAGCAGCTGCGGGCCGGCTTGGCGACGGCGTCCTTGGCGTCGTCGGGCGCGTTGGCGGCCAGGGCCGGCGCCGAGGCGGCCAGGAGCGCCGTCGTCATCAGGCCGGCCCGGATCATGGATTTGACGTTCATGGCGGTCTTCCTAACCGAGATCCCTCGGAGGAAGAGATTGGTCTTCTCCCTCCTGAAGTCAATCGGTCCCGCTTGGCGGTTCAGGCCTGGGCGGCCTCGGCTTGCGGCGCCGGATCGTCCAGCTCGCCTTCCCACTTGGCGACCACGGCGGCGGCGACCGAATTGCCGACCACGTTGGTGGCGCTGCGGCCCATGTCCAGCAGGTGGTCGACGCCCAGCACCAGGGCGATCCAGGCCTCGGGCAGGCCGAAATAGGTCAGGGTGGCCATGATCACCACCAGCGAGGCCCGCGGCACCCCGGCCATGCCCTTGGAGGTGACCATCAGCAGCAGCAGCATCGAGGCCTGCTGCTCCAGCGTCAGGTGCACGCCGTGCACCGCCGTGATGAACAGGGTGGCGAAGGTGCAGTACATCATCGAGCCGTCGAGATTGAACGAATAGCCCAGCGGCAGGACGAAGCTGACGATCTTGCGGCGCACGCCCAGGGTGGGCAGGCCGTCCAGCAGGCGCGGATAGGCCGCTTCCGAACTGGCGGTCGAGAAGGCCAGCAGGGCGGGGGTGCGGATGAAGCCGAACAGCGGGATGGCCCGCTTGCCCAGGAAGAACAGGGCGGCGAGGAACAGCAGCAGCCACAGCGTGCCCAGCCCCGCATAGAACGAGCCGATGAAGCGGGCGTAGACCCCCAGGATCGACAGGCCCTCCTTGGCGACGGTGTTGACCAGGGCGCCGAAGATGGCCAGCGGGGCCAGGGCCATCACGAAGGCGGTGACCTTCAGCATGATCGAGGCGGCCTGCTCGGTGACCTCCAGGACCGCCGGGGCCTTGTTGTCCAGGGTGGCGACGGCCGTGCCGACGAACACCGAGAAGACCACGATCTGCAGGATCTCGTTCTTGGCCATCGCCTCGAACAGCGAGGTGGGGATCAGGTGGTCGATGAAGCTCTTGACCGTGAAGGCGCCCTCGGCCGACGGCGGGGCGCCGGCCTCGGCCACTTCCTTGAGCACCACCCCATGGGCGGGGTCCAGCAGGTGGAACATGCCGATGCCGATCAGCAGCGACAGGATCGAGGCGACCAGGAACCAGCCGATCGCCTTGACGCCCACCCGGCCGACGGCGGCGGCGTCCTCCATGTGGGCGATGCCGGCCACCAGGGTGGTGAACACCAGCGGCGCGATGATCATCTTGATCAGGCGCAGGAAGATGTAGGGCAGCAGCGCGGCCAGGTCGGCCGCCTTCTTGGTCCCGTCCGCGTCCAGGTACTGGTTGCAGGCCCAGCCGACCAGGACCCCGAGGATCATGGCGGCGACGATCAGGAAGGCGAAACGTCTATTCATAAGGTCCCCTCGGGCGCCGGACGGTCTTCTTGCGGACCGACGCTGTCGACGCCGCGGATGTGCAGGTTGCCGCCCGGGACTTGGATCAGGCGCGAGGTCGCTCCCGCCGCCATCCGCCCCACGCCCGGGCATTTGGTCCCTTGTGGCCGACGAAATCGGCTTCGTCCATGCCCCAGAGCTTTCCGCCGACGTCGAGGCGAGGCTTGGCTGGAAAAGGCGGCGGAACGCTGATATAGGGCGCCATGTCAAACCAAGAAAAAGCAATCGCCGCGGTCGAGCGGCTCAATCAAGAATACGAACGCGCCGTCGACGCCCTGCGGACCGCGCTTCGCGCCTATCTCGAACAGGGAACCCGGCCCGACCCGCAGACGCGGTTCGACGGTACGTTCGCCTATCCCGAGCTGCGGCTGATCTATGATCCCGAGGCCCTGCCGCCCAAGCTGGCGCGCTCGTACGCCCGGGTCAGCCGGCCCGGCGTCTACGCCACGACGATCACCAAGCCCAACCAGTTCCGCGACTACCTGGTCGAGCAGCTGACCCTGCTGATGAACGACTTCGAGGTCGAGATCGAGATCGACCGCTCCAGCCAGGAAATCCCCTATCCCTACGTGCTGGACGCCAGCATCGACCTGAACCAGGCCGACGTCCGCAGCGAGGACATCGCCCGCTTCTTCCCGACCACCGACCTGGCCTTCATCGGCGACGAGATCGCCGACGGGGTGTGGAACCCGGCCATGGAGGAGAACCGGCCGCTGGCCCTGTTCGACGGCCTGCGCACCGACTTCTCCCTGGCCCGGCTGAAGCACTACACCGGCGCCCCGGCCGAGGACGTGCAGCAGTTCATCCTGTTCACCAACTACAACCGCTATGTCGACGAATTCGTCCGCTGGGGCATCGAGCAGCTGCAGCAGCCGGACAGCCCCTACACGGCCCTGTCGTGCGCGGGCGGGCTGACGATCACCGCCAACACCGCCAATCCCGAACTGGCGGTGGCCGAGTCGACCTGGCGCAAGCACCAGATGCCGGCCTACCACCTGATGGCCCCCGGCGGCCGGGGCGTCACCCTGGTCAACATCGGGGTCGGCCCGTCCAACGCCAAGACCATCTGCGATCACCTGGCGGTGTTGCGGCCCCAGGCCTGGCTGATGATCGGCCACTGCGGCGGCCTGCGCGACACCCAGACCATCGGCGACTACGTGCTGGCCCATGCCTATCTGCGCGACGACCACGTGCTGGACGCCGTGCTGCCGCCCGAGATCCCGGTGCCGTCGATCGCCGAGGTCCAGCGCGCCCTCTACGACGCCTCCAAGGCGATCAGCGGCGACAGCGGCGATCAGCTGAAGAAGCGCCTGCGGACGGGCACGGTGGTCACCACCGACGACCGCAACTGGGAGTTGCGCCACAGCCTGTCGGCCCTGCGCTTCAACCAGAGCCGGGCCGTGGCCATCGACATGGAAAGCGCCACCATCGCCGCCCAGGGCTATCGCTTCCGGGTGCCGTACGGGACGCTGCTGTGCGTGTCGGACAAGCCCCTGCACGGCGAGATCAAGCTGCCCGGCCAGGCCAACGCCTTCTACGAGCGGGCGATCAGCCAGCACCTGCAGATCGGCATCCTGACCTGCAAGCTGCTGCAGGAGGAAGGTCCCAACCTGCACTCGCGCAAGCTGCGCGCCTTCGACGAACCGCCGTTCCGGTGATCGGATCTAGGGGGCACTTGCCCCCACCTGACCGCTTCGCGGTCTGTCCGCCCCCATAGGGGGCGGAGCGCTCGCCCCCAAAGGCTCTTCCCCCTCTGGGGGAAGACGGTCGCGAAGCGACCCGTAGGGGGCAAGTGATCGCCGCCGCTACCCTTCCAAAAACCCCACGATCGCCGCCGCCAGCGCCGGCTCCATCACCGCGCTCAGGTGGTCGCCCGGAACCCGCACGGCCCGCGCGTCGGCCATCATCGCCGCCAGGGCCTCGATCGAGCCGTTGTCGTCGTCGCGCTGGCCGGCCGCCACCAGGGTCGGGACGTCGATCGCCGCGATCGTCTCGGCCGACGTCGCCAGGAACGAGGCGAGGACGCCCAGCATCGCTTCCGGCTTGAGGCCGCCGGCGGCCATCATCGCCTGGACTCGCCGGCCGGCCCGGGGATCGCGCGCGGCGTCGCCATGGCGGATGGCGTCCTCGAACATCGCCGCCCGCGCCCCGGCCGCCATCAGCCCGCGATCGCCCATGCCGCCCAGGACCAGCTTTCGCGGCCGCGCCCCGCGCGCCAGCATCCGCACCGCCGTGCGCGCGCCCAGCGAGTAGCCGATCAGGTCGTAGTCCTTCAGGTGCAGGTGGGCGACCAGGGCCTCCTGGTCGCGGGCCAGCACGTCGGGCGGCCAGGCGGCGAGGTCGGACGGGGCGTCCGAGCGGCCGTGGCCGCGCAGGTCGGGGGCGATCACCCGCCGTCCCATGGCCGCCACGACGGCGGCGATCCCGGGCAGGAACCAGTTGCTCTCGGCGCTGGCCAGGAAGCCGTGCAGCATCACGGTCGGCCAGCCCGCCGGATCGCCCAGCGTGCGATAGCCGATCGAGACGCCGTCGAAGCTCTGGAAGCGGTGCAGGTCGGTCATCGGGGCAGAGTGGCCCCGCCGTCCGGCGGCGTCCAGCGTCTCGCTTTCGTCACCGGGCGGCGCTAACAAGCGCGCCATGACCCGTCATATCGTCCTGCAAGGCGTCGACAACTTTCGCGACTTCGGCGACTACGCCGCCGGCGCCGGGCGGCTGAAGAAGGGTCTGCTGTTCCGCGCCGCCCACCAGGCCCAGGCCACCGACGACGACCTCGTCGCCATGGCCGGCCTGAACCTCTGCACCATCGTCGACCTGCGCCGCCCCAACGAGCGCCAGCGCGACCCGTCGCGGCGCTGGGCGGGCTTTGCCGCCGAGGTGATCGACAACGACCTGGGCGTGACCGGCGAGGACCCCTGGCACGCCTTTTTGCGGCAATCGGATCTGTCGGTGCGGTCGATCCGCGGCTACCTGGTCGACTATTACCGCCGCGCGCCGTTCGCCGAGCGGCACCTGGACCTGTTCCGCCGCTATTTCCAGGCCCTGGCCGCGGCGCGGGGCCCGGTGCTGATCCACTGCGCGGCGGGCAAGGACCGCACCGGCCTGCTGGCCGCCCTGACCCACCACCTGGCCGGCGTGGCCGACGACGATCTGGTCGACGACTACCTGCTGACCAATGACGAAGCCCGCTTCGCCCGCCGCGGGCCGGTGTTCGCCGACCTGCTGGAGGCCGAGCTGGGCCGCCGGCCGTCCGACGCCGCCGTGCGCGCGGCCATGGGCGTGGAGGCCGACTACCTGGCCGCGGCGATCGCGGCGATCAAGGCGCGGCACGGCTCGCTGGACGCCTACCTGGAACAGGCGATCGGCCTGGACGCGAAGGGCCGCGAGGCGGTGCGGGCGCATATCCTGCTGTAGAGCGACAGCATCCCGGTCCCCAAAAATGCAGCCGTCATTCTCGCCCTTGTGGCGAGAACCTCTCGTTCAGCTGACGGTGAAGCACCGTGGCGCGCTGGCGCGCCACGCCCCCGCTCTTGCGGTGGACAGAGAGGTTCCCGCCACGAGGGCGGGACTGACGGATATAGGAACCCAAGGTCCGCATTCGCCCGTGACAAACGCCCGTTTCAACGCCACGCTTCACCCAAGGCGCTGCGACAGACGGCGACTCCATAGGGTGGAACCGCATGAGTGAGTTCTCGGCCGCCGCGGCGGCTCCAAGCGAGGGCCAGCCGATGGCTCCGCTGAAGTCCGGCCTGCCGCGCGGCGCGCTCGCCTGGATCCTGCAGCAGGGGGCGCGCGACCCCTATGTGATCCTGATCACCATCTACATCTTCTCGCCCTACTTCTCGCGGGTGCTGGTCGGCGATCCGGTCCGGGGCCAGGCCCAGGTGGCCAACATTTCGACGATCTACGGCCTGCTGACCGCCCTGACCGCGCCGCTGCTGGGGGCGATGATCGAGCAGTACGGGCCGCGCAAGCCGATGCTGGGGATGGTGACTGCGATCATGGTCCCGGCCCTGGTCGCGCTGTGGTGGGCCATGCCGGCCGGCGGCCTGCCGCTGATGGCGACCAGCGGCCTGCTGGTCGTGCTGGGCGTGGCCTATAACTGGGGCGACGTGGTCAGCAATTCGCTGCTGGGCCGCGCGGCGGGCGAGGTTCCGGGCCGGGCCGCCCTGATCTCGGGCCTGGGCTATGCGCTGGCCAACGGCCTGTCGGTGGCTCTGCTGGTCTTCATGCTGTGGGGCATGGTGCTGCCGGGCCAGGTGGACTGGCCGGGCGTGCCGCGCGCCCCGCTGTTCGGGCTGGACGCCAGCCGGAACGAGCCCAGCCGGATCTCGGGTCCGATGTCGGCGGCCGTCCTGCTGCTGGGCGCGATCCCGTTCTTCCTGTGGACCCCCGACGCGGCCCGCACCGGCCGCAGCTGGATGGCCAGCCTGCGGGCGGGTGTGGCGATGCTGCGCGACATCTTCGGCGACCTGAAGGGCCATCGTGACATCGCCCTCTTCCTGGGCGGGCGCCTGCTCTACAACGACGGCATGACCGCCCTGCTGGTGTTCGGCGGACTGCTGGCGGCCGGGCTGATGAAGTGGGGCGCGCTGGAGATGCTGGCCTACGGCATCTCGCTAAGCGTCTTCGGGGTGGTCGGCGGCCTGGTCGCGCCGTGGTTCGATCGCACGCTGGGGCCGCGCAAGGCCGTGCAGCTGGAGATCGCCGGCTCGCTGGCCGTGCTGGTCGCCACCCTGGGCATGGGGCGCGAGAAGATCCTGTACGTCTGGTCCTACGATCCGGCCGCTCATGCGCCGGTCTGGAACGGGCCGCTGTTCCGCACCGCGCCGGAGCTGATCTATCTGGGCCTGGGCTTGCTGATCGCGGTGTTCGTCACCGCCCAGTACGCCTCCAGCCGCACCCTGCTGATCCGCCTGTGCCCGCCGGACAAGACGGCGGCGTTCTTCGGGCTCTACGCCCTGTCGGGCACGGCGACGATGTGGCTGGGCTCGCTGCTGGTGGCCCTGGCCACGGCGGTGTTCAAGAGCCAGGTCGGCGGCTTCCTGCCGGTCGCGGCCCTGCTGCTGATGGGCTTTTGCGTGCTGTTCCTGGTCAGGGGCGGCGGCCGGGAGACCTGATCTCGCGCGCGAAATCGTAGCCTCCGGGCGCGGGGGGCGGTATCACCCGCCGATGCGTCACGTCGTCCTCATCAGCGCCCCCTGGCGCGACCCGGTCTGGACCGCGGCCCCGTGGCGGGACGAACCGTTCGCCTGCGCCCTGATCTCCGGCGGCCAGGCGGGGCGGTGGTCATACCTGCTGCGCGAGCCGGACGCCACGCTGACCGTGACCGCCGAGGAGCCCCGCGACCCGTTCGCGGCCCTGGCCGAGCTGGTCGGCCCGCCCCAGGCGACGGACCCCGACGGTCCGCCGTTCCAGGGCGGCGTCGTGGGCCTGGCCGCCTACGAACTGGGCGACCGGGTCGAGCGCCTGGGCCTGCCGCGCACCGGCTGGCCCGACCTGGCCTGCGCCCGCTATCCGGCCCTGCTGGCCTTCGACCACCTGCAGCGCCGGGTGCTGGCGATCGGCCGCGGCGGCTCGCAGAGCTTCGCCCGGGCCCGGGCCGAGGCGGCCCTGGGCTGGCTGGACGGTCCGGCGCCGGCCCCGCACGACGGCGTGCTGTGCGAGGGGCTCGAAGCCAGCGACGGCGAGGCCTACGAGGCGGCGGTGGCCCAGGTGATCGAGCGCATCGTCGGCGGCGAGATCTTCCAGGCCAATATCGCCCGCGCCTGGACCGGGCGGTTGGTCGCCGGCGCCCATCCGTTCGACCTGTTCACCCGCCTGCGCGCCGACAGCCCGGCGCCGTTCTCGGCCTATCTGCGCCTGCCCGGCCGGGCCCTGGTGTCCAACTCGCCCGAACGGTTCCTGCAGGTCGCCAAGGAGAACGGGGGCGAGGATCTCTCGATCGAGACCCGGCCGATCAAGGGCACGCGGCCGCGCGGCGCCGACCAGGCCGAGGACGCGCGGCTGATCGCCGAGCTGTCGGCCAGCGCCAAGGACCGGGCCGAGAACCTGATGATCGTCGACCTGATGCGCAACGACCTGGCGCGGGTCAGCCCGCCAGGCAGCGTCGCCGTGCCCGAGCTGTTCAAGGTCGAGACCTTCGCCAACGTCCACCACCTGGTGTCGACGGTGACCGGCAGGCTGGCCCCGGGCCTGGCCTCGGCCGACCTGCTGCGCGCGGCCTTCCCGCCCGGCTCGATCACCGGCGCGCCCAAGGTCCAGGCCATGAAGGTCATCGCCGAGCTGGAGACCCCGCGCGGCCCCTATTGCGGCTCGCTGTTCTGGGCCGGGGTCGACGGAGCGCTGGAGTCCAGCGTGCTGATCCGTACGGTCGGCCTTGAACAGGACCGGGCGGGTTGGCGTTTGGAAGCCAGGGCCGGGGCGGGCGTTGTCGCCGAAAGCGATCCCCACGCCGAGCACCTGGAGACCGAAGCCAAGTTCGCCGCCCTGCGCCGGGCCCTGATGGAGCCGCCCCGCGGATGATGACCCCACCCGACGATCGAGGCTTGCTGCTGGGCGACGGCCTGTTCGAGACCATGCTGTGGACCGGCGGCGACCTGCCGCACCTGGACGACCACCTGGCCCGGATGGCGGCCGGATGCGAGGTCCTGGGCCTGCCGATGTTCGATCTCGCCGAGGCCAAGACCCGGGTTCTCGCCGCGCCGACGGAGGCCGGTCTCGCCGACGCCCGCGCGGCTGTGCGCCTGACCCTGACGGCCGGCTCTGGCGGCCGGGGACTGGATCGTCCGGCCGCGCCCGTGCTCCGCTTGATGGCGACGGCCGCGGCCGCGCCGGTCGTGACGACGCCGGTCGACCTGGCCCTGGCCTCGACCCGCCGCAACGAGGGCTCGCCCGCCGCGCGGCTGAAGACCTTGTCCTATGTCGACAACGTCCTGGCCCGCGCCGAGGCCCGGGCGGCCGGGGCCGACGAGGCGGTGATGCGCAACAATCACGGCGACCTGGCCTGCGCCGGGGCGGCCAATCTGTTCTGGGTGGCGGGCGGCTCGCTGTTCACCCCGGCCCTGCACTGCGGCGTGCTGGGCGGCCTGACCCGGCGGCGGGTGATGGCGGCGGCTCGGGCCCTGGACGTCGACGTCCACGAGGTGGCCAGCGGCGCCGAGGCCCTGGACGCCGCCGAGGCGGTGTTCCTGACCAACAGCCTGATCGGCGTGCGGCCGGCCCGGCGCTTCGAGGGCGAGACCTTCGGTCCCCACGCGCTGGTCGAACGGCTGCGCGAGACGACGACGCTCTAGAGCATCGCGCGGAAAAGTGGATGCCGGTTTTCCGACAAAGCGATGCGAAAACAAAAAGCTAGAGCAAATCGCGCGATTCCCATATCGCGCGATTTGCTCTAGGTGGCCGAGCGGGTCACCTGGTCGGAGAGTCGGGGCTTCAGATAGAAGGTGCGGCGGAAGGTCAGCGTCTGGGGCAGGATGAACTTGAAGAACGAGTCGTAATCGTAGCTGGCGCTGCTCATGATCACGCTCTGGCCGGCCGGCAGCACGCTGACGGGAATGTCGACCACGGCGCCTTTCGCAGGACAGTTGGCCGGCGCATTGGACGATTCCGACCACACGACCGTGTCCTTGCCGTTCGCGTCGGAGGCGACGCTGACCAGGCACATCCGCAGGGTTGTGGTCGGGAAGGGCGACATCAGCGCCGCGCCGACGCTGAAGACGTCGTCGCGGCGGGCGTCCGTCAGTTTCTGGTCGCGGGCCACCACGTCGCCGATCGAAGAGGCCACGTGGCTCATGCGCCGCTGGGCCATCATCGCCTCCGTCAGTTCGGCCATGCCGAAGTAGAAGAGGATCAGCACGGGGGCGATCAGGGCGAATTCGACGGCCGAGACCCCGCGCCGGTCGCGCCAGAAGTGGGAGGGGCGACGGGTCATTGGCATTTGATCGGGGCGGGGGTTTCCGAATAGGGCTCGTTGGTGAACACCGCGGCGAAGGTGATCTGGCGTTCGCCAGACGAACCAGCGAGCGCGTCCCGCAGCAGCGGCGTGATCACGGGCCACTTGTAATAGCCCCGCACCAGGACGATCGAGCCGGGGCCGCCCGGATCGAAGCAGGTGTTGGCGGGGTCGGGCGTCGGCAGGCCGCTGGTCTGGGAGAATGAGGGCAGGACGCGGACATCCAGGGTGAGCGAGGTCGAGCATGACCCGCCCAGCCACGACATCTGGCCGCACACGGCCTGCTTGAAGCTCGCCGCGTCGCCGCCATTGGTCTGCAGCTCGCCGGTGCGGATCGTGCGGTCGACCACCATCAGCGCGTTTTCCAGGCCCATCGACACCAGGAAGATGAGGCCCAGCTCGATGATGGCGAACACCAGGATCAGGAAAGGAATGGCGACGAAGGCGAACTCGATCGCCGTCGCGCCGTCGTCGGCGCGAGCGAAGCAGCGCAGCAGGCCCAGGCGGGCCAGAAGCTGGCGATGGTGTCGGGCTCGATCGGCCATGGCGGCGTCCGCGTCAGCGCCTTTGAAGAACGTCAGGCGCGGCAATCTAGGCCGCGTGTCCCTAATCAGGGGTTTAGGGCGCCAATTCTAGGGAGTGGCGGCCGGCGCGGTGCTGGGGGCGGGCGCGGCGGGCTGGGTGGTGCTGTTCAGAATGGAGCAGCGATCGCCGCAGGCGTAGGTCGCGGCGCTTGCGCCCCGCTGGACGATGACCGCATGGGTCGGAATGTCGGAGACCACCACGTCGCGGTCGGCCAGGGCGCGCCCCTGGGCGTCGAAGGCCAGCACGGTGGTCGCGCCGGGCTTCTTGCCCAGCACCACCAGGGTCCGTTCGTTGACCAGGCTGACGTCGGCCACGGCCGGATCGCCGACCACGATGTCGCGTACGGGCGCGCTCAGCAGGATGCGCGCGGCGCCGCCGGCGCCGACCGACAGCGGCGCGGACGGACTGTCGGCGGCGGCGACGGTGGCGACGGAGAGGCTCAGACCGGCGCAGAGGGCGAGAGTCAGGCGGCGCATGAAGATGTCTTCCCAGCTTGGTGCAAGGGAGAGCATGCCGCGGAATGGTCAATAAAGACCTAAGTTCGATGTTCGTGTATTGCCTCAGGCCATCGAGAACACCTTGTCGCATAAGGAGCTTTTGCCCTCATCGGCAAGGCGTAGTTAAGAGAAGGTAATGGTAAATCAAAATAAACCAACAAAAAGTCTGGAGAAACTATTCGCTGTTTACTGGGTATTAAGTGAGGTGGGCGAAATTGATCGTGTTTTCGGGGGTGAGCAAGTCGACACGGCTTGGAGCCCAGATCCACTTACTGACCAGGAGATCCACCATGTCGAAGTTTGTCACCCGCTTCCTGAAGGACGAATCCGGCGCCACCGCCATCGAGTACGGCCTGATCGTCGCCCTGATCGCCGTCGTGATCGTCGCCGCCGTGACCACGCTGGGCACCAACCTGAAGAACCGCCTGACCTCGGCCGCGACGGCCATCGGCTAAGGCGTCCGTCCTTAGGAAGACAAGAGGGCCTCGGCGGAGACGCCGGGGCCTTTTTTGTTCCCATGATCGAGGAGCTTCCATCATGTCGAAGTTTGTCGCTGGCTTCCTGAACGACGAGTCCGGGGCCGCCGCGGTCGAATATGGCCTGATCATCGCCCTGATCGCCCTGGTGACCGTCGGAGCCTTTGGCCTGCTCGGCGGCAACGTGAAGGGCGCCTTCCAAGCCGCCGCTGACCAGCTCGGGGGCGGCTAGAGCAAATCACGCGATTTAGGAATCGCACGATTTGCTCTAGGTTTTTGTCTTCGCATCGCTTTCCCGGAAACCGGCGCCCACTTTTCCGCGCGATGCTCTAAGTCGCCGTAGACCGAACGTGGGACGTGGGACGTGGGACGTGGGACGTGGGACGTGGCGCCGAGCCCGGCGTCCTGTCCCGTCGGCGTGCGCGGATTTCGTCGCGCGGGAAACCATTGCTTCACGAGATCGGCGCACAGTGCCGCCGATCCAAAAGGCAAGGCCGCCATGCACACCCTCCAGTTCGCCCTGCTGCTGATCTTTCCCGCGCTGGTCGTCGTGGCCGCGCTGAAGGACGTCACCAGCTACACCATCCCCAACTGGATTTCCCTGGCCCTGATCGCGGCCTTCGCGCCGATCGCCCTGGTCAGCGGCGCCTCCCTGGCGACCCTGGGCCTGTGCCTGGCGTCCGGCTTCGTCGCCTTGCTGGTCGGCATGGGCATGTTCGCCGCCGGCTGGATCGGCGGCGGCGACGCCAAGCTGTTCGCCGCGGCGGTCCTGTGGCTGGGCTGGCCCGCGACCCTGCCGTTCATGCTGGTCACGGGCCTGGCCGGCGGCGCCCTGACCCTGGGCCTTCTCAGCCTGCGCTCGGGCTGGTTTGAGCCGGTCCTGGCCGGCAGCCCCGCCTGGCTTCGCAAGCTGGGCGCCCAGGGCGGCGACATTCCCTACGGCGTGGCCATTGCGGTCGGGGCCCTGGCCGCCTTCCCGCAAGGCGCCCTGACCCTGGCCGTCGGCGCCTAGAATCGCGCCCGCGTCAGCCTGTCGCGCCGCCGGGCGACCTTTCGGACCGTCGCCTTTAGTCGCTGTTAACCATGGGCGCGCGAGCATGAGACGGGGGCCAGAAGGGCCGTTGGACGATTCGTGCGTGATCGCCTGAAGGCGGCCCGCCTCGACCCGTGTTTTCGTCGCTAGAGCCCGACCGCATGAATCCTCTTCGCGTCATGATCGTTCTGGTCGCCGCCGTCGCGGCCATCGGCCTGGCCGTGGTCATGCAGAAAGCCCTGGGCGGCAAGCCCGCGCCCGCGCCGATCGTCCAGACCGCCGGCCCCGCGGCCAAGCCGATGACCCAGGTCCTGGTCGCCAAGCACGACCTGGCCATCGGCGATCGCCTGACCGCCGGCGACGTGGACTGGCAGCCCTGGCCGTCCGACACCGTCAACGCCGCCTTCATCACCAACGGCGCGGCCGATCCGGTCCCGGCCAAGGCGACCGCCAAGGCCGCCAAGGCCGTCGGCGACGCGGCAGGCGCGATGATCGGCGGCGTCACGCCCGAAAAGGCCGTCGAGGGCGCGATCGTCCGCGATCCGATCCTGGCCGGCGAACCCATCACCGCCCGCAAGATCGTCCGCGGCGGCGAAGGCGGCTACCTGTCGGTCGTCCTGGGACCCGGCAAGCGCGCCATGGCCGTTCCGGTCACTTCCGAGACCGCAGTCGGCGGCTTCGTGCTGCCCGGCGACCGCGTCGACGTCATCCAGGCCCACGAGGCCCAGAGCGTCGGCGAGGGCGACACCGGCGGCGCCAAGCGGACCGTCGCCGAGACCATCGTCCAGAACGTCCGCGTGCTGGCCCTGGACCAGAGCACGGCGGCCGAGAAGGACGCCAAGACCATCGTCGCTTCCACGGCCACCCTCGAGGTCGGGCCGGCCGAGGCCGAGGCCCTGACCCGCGCCAAGGCCGCCGGCCCGGTCACCCTGACCCTGCGCGCCTATACCGACCTGGGCGGCCCCTCGGGCCTGGCGGGCGCTTCACAAGATTCCGGCGTCGTCCGCATCAATCGCGGCGGCCAGACCTCCAGCATTTCGGTTCGCCCATGATCCGCCGGCTTTCCTCCGCCTTGCTCGCGGCCGTCCTGGCCCTGGCCCCCTCGGCCGCGGCGCTCGCCGACGGGCCGGCGGCCGGCACCCATCTCTACCGGACCCCGGCCCGGGTCGCGCCGCTCGCGCCGGCCCCTGCGACGATGGCCCCGCCCGCCGACCAGGTGCTGCGCATCGACCTGACCAGTTCGGGCGCCCAGACCCTGAACCTGTCGCGGGGCAAGTCGGCGATCATCGAGCTGCCCGTCGATGTGCGCGACATGCTGGTGACCAACCCGGCGGTGGCCGACGCGGTGCTGCGCGGCCCGCGCCGGATCTATGTCCTGGGCATGGCCCTGGGCTCGACCGACGCGGTGTTCTTCGACGCCTCGGGGCGCAAGATCCTCAGCCTGGCCATCCGCGTGGAGCAAGACTCCACCGCCCTGGAAGAGACCCTGCGCCGGGTGCTGCCCAACGCCAACATCCAGGTGCAGGCGATCCGCGACAGCGTGATCCTGACCGGTGCGGTGGCCGACGCCAACGAAACCGGCGTGGCCTCGCAGATCGCCGCCAAGTTCGTCGACAAGCCGGAGAACGTGCTGAACCTCCTGACCATCGCCGGCAAGGACCAGGTGATGCTCAAGGTCCGCATCGTCGAAGTCCAGCGCAACATGATCAAGCAGCTGGGCGTCGATTCCAGCGCCGTGCTCGGCCAACTGGGCGAGACCCAGTATAAGTTCGGCTTCACGCCGACCTACGGCGTCAACAACAGCCTCCTGGGCGGGGCCCTCGGCGGCTGGGCGCGCGACACCACCAAGCAGCCGCAGATGGTGGTGCCCTGCGCGGCCGGTGTCTCGGGCACCTGCTACCAGGTCGTCCATTCGACGGTGTTCGATTCCGTCGACGCCAATGGCAATCCGGTCAAGGTCATCAATGGCAATACGGCGACGGTCAAGGACACTGCCGGCAGTCCCGGCCTGAACTCGGGCAAGGGCATGATCCAGGCGTTCGAACGCGCGGGCCTGATCCGGACCCTCGCCGAGCCCAACCTGACCGTCGTGTCCGGCGAGGCGGGCAAGTTCCTGGTCGGCGGCGAGTTTCCGGTTCCGACCGGCCTGGACAGCACCAACCGGGTCAGTATCGAGTTCAAGCCCTTCGGCGTCGGCCTGGGCTATACGCCGGTCGTGCTGTCGGGCGGCCGTATCTCCCTGAAGCTGTCGACCGAGGTGTCGGAACTGACCAGCCTGGGATCCTTTACCCTGGCCTCGTCCAACGGCGGTTCGAGCCTGGTCGTTCCCGGGCTGACGGTGCGGCGGGCCGAGACCACGGTCGAGCTGCCGTCGGGCGGTTCGCTGATGATCGCCGGACTGCTGAAGCAGCAGAGCAAGCAGAACATCGACGCCCTGCCGGGCATGACCAGCCTGCCAATCCTGGGCGCCCTGTTCCGTTCGCGCGATTACCAGAACGGCGAGACCGAGCTGGTGGTGATCATCACCCCCTATATCGTCGACCCGACCAAACCGCAGAACCTGCAGACCCCGGCCGACGGCCTGCAGACGGCGAGCGACATGAGCACGGCCCTGCTGGGCCGGCTCAACAAGGTGGTCAAGGCGCCGGTCGGCGCGAACAGCGGGCGCGCCTACCAGGGCCCCGTCGGCTATGTGATCGAGTGAGAACGCGGACATGACGCGACCCCATCCTTCTTCTTCGCTCCTGACGGCCCCGAAACTGGCCGCCGCAGGCCTGGTCCTGTCGCTGCTGGCCGCCTGCGCCGCTCCGGCCGCCGGCCCCGAAACCGCCGCCGCGCCGCGCACCGAAACCCAGCAGTGGGAAGACCGCGTCCATATCGACTCGCGGCCGGACGAGGTGCAGCTGGCGCTCCATGCCGAGGGGCTGTCGGCGGCGCAGATCCAGGCCCTGGACGGGCTGCTGGGCCGCTGGATGGCGGTCGAGGCGCGGGAGATCGTCGTCAACGCCCCGATCGGCGGGGCCCGCGGCGAGATGGCCGGCCGCATGGCGATGGCCGCCCGCCAGCGCCTGGTCGCCATGGGCGCGCCGGCCGCCAAGGTCCGGGTGACCGGCTATGACGCCGCGGGCGCGCCGGACGCGCCGCTGAGGGTCGGCTTCCTGCGCTTCACCGCCAGCGTCCCGCAATGCGGCGGTTGGGAGAACCTCGCCGCCACCCGCAACAACGCCGCCTACGAGAACTTCGGCTGCGCGGTGACCGCCAACATCGCCGCCCAGGTGGCCAATCCCGAGGATCTGCTGGGTCCGCGCGCCGAAACGGCGATCGACTCCGGCCGCCGCGCCACCGTGCTCGACAAGTACCGCAAGGGCGAGGTCACCTCTTCGGCCAAGGACGAGCAGTCCAACGGCGTTGTTTCGAAGGCGGTCAACTGATGGCCACGCGCAGCGATCACGACCCCTTCGACCTGGGCTTCGAGGCCGACGACGACTTCGCCACGACCGGGACCGCGCCCGGCGCCGTGCTGGGCGGCGACGACCCGTTCGCCGAGTTCCCGTCCGTGCGCCCTCGCGAAACCGTCTCCGCGCCGTTCGCGGACCTGCCGCTGGCCGAGCCCTATGCGCCCAAGCCGCCGGCCGCCGCGACCGCGGCGACCCGGGCCCCGCCGATCGAGGCGGCCGAACCGGTGGCGCCGGTTGTCCATCCGGTCGGCACGACCGAGGCCCTGGTGCAGGAGGTCCTCGCCGCCGCCGACGCCGACATGGGCGAGGCGGCCGTGCCGCGCATCACCATCCACGCCTTCTGCGCCCGCGCCGAGACCGTCGCCCTGGTCGAGGCCGCCGCGGCCGACCGACGAATGGCCCGCGCCTCGACCATCGCCCAGCCCGGCGGGCTGGAGGCGGCGGTGGCCTATTACCAGAACCAGTCGACCCCCTCGCTGGTGCTGGTCGAGAGCCTGGACGCCGCGCCGCGCATGCTGGCCCTGCTGGACGGCCTGGCCCAGGTCTGCGACCCGGGCACCAAGGTCGTGGTCATCGGCCAGACCAACGACATCGCCCTCTATCGCGAACTGATGCGGCGCGGGGTCAGCGAGTACATCACCCAGCCCCAGGGGCCGCTGCAGATCATCCGCGCGGTCTCAAGCCTGTATGCCGATCCCTCCGCGCCGTTCATCGGCCGGCAGATCGCCTTCGTCGGGGCCAAGGGCGGCGTCGGATCCTCGACCCTGGCCCACAACTTCGCCTGGTCGATGGCCGAGCGCGTGCAGGCCGCCACGGTGATGGTCGACCTGGACCTGCCGTTCGGCACCGCCGGGCTCGACTTCAACCAGGACCCGCTGCAGGGCGTGCTCGACGCCCTGACCCAGCCTGACCGCCTGGACCCGGTGCTGATGGACCGGATGATGGTCCGCTGCGGCGACCGCCTGTCGCTGTTCGCCGCGCCCGGCGCCCTGGACCAGGACTACGAGATCCCGGCCGACGCCTTCGAGGAGGTCACCCAGAAGATCCGCGGCGCGGCGCCCTTCGTGGTGCTGGACCTGCCACACAGCTGGAGCGCCTGGACCCGCCGGGTGCTGATCGCCAGCGACGACCTGGTGGTGGTGGCCACGCCCGACCTGGCCAGCTTGCGCAACGCCAAGAACATCATCGACCTGGTGCGGGCCGCGCGTCCGAACGACGCCCCGCCGCGCCTGGTGCTGAACCAGGTGGGCGTGCCGGGCCGTCCCGAGATCCCGGTCAAGGACTTCGGCGAGGCCCTGGGCCTGACGCCGTCCCTGGTGCTGCCGTTCGACCCCAAGCCCTTCGGCCAGGCCGCCAACAACGGCCAGATGGTCGCCGAGGTGGCGCCCAAGTCGAAGGCCGCCGAGGGCATCGACCATCTGGCGCGCCTGATCAGCCGCCGCGAACCGCCGGCGGTCCAGAAGACCTCGGTCCTCTCCAGCCTGTTCAAGAAGAAGTAGGGCATGTTCGGCAAGCGCGATCAGGCCGCCGTCCGCACGGAGCAGGCGCCGCCGCCCGTCTCGACCGGCGCGCCGGCCATCGCCACGCGCCCGCAGCGCATCGAGCCGGCCAACGAGTCCGCCGCCTCGGCGGCCGCGCCCGCGCCGGCGGCCGCGGCCAAGCCGGCCGGCCCCAAGGCCACCTCGGGCCTGGACCAGCTGCGCGCCGCCCAGGGCGCTCCGCCGACCACCCAGGTGGTCCGCGAGCAGAGCGACTACTACCACGCCACCAAGACCACGATCTTCAACGCCCTGCTCAACACCATCGACCTTTCCCAGCTGGCCCAGCTGGACCTGAAGGCGGCGGCCGAGGAGATCCGCGACATCGTCGCCGAGCTGGTGGCGATCAAGAACGTCTCGATGTCGGTCTCCGAGCAGGAGCACCTGGTCCAGGACATCATCAACGACGTCCTCGGCTATGGTCCGCTGGAGCCGCTGCTGGCCCGCGACGACATCGCCGACATCATGGTCAACGGCGCCCATCGGGTGTTCATCGAGGTGGGCGGCAAGGTCCAGCTGACCAATGTCCGCTTCCGCGACAATCTGCAGCTGATGAACATCTGCCAGCGGATCGTCAGCCAGGTCGGCCGCCGGGTCGATGAAAGCAGCCCGATCTGCGACGCCCGCCTGCCCGATGGCAGCCGCGTCAACGTCATCGCCCCGCCCCTGGCGCTGGACGGTCCCACCCTGACCATCCGGAAGTTCAAGAAGGACAAGCTGACGATGAAGAACCTGGTCGACTTCCAGTCGATCAGCCCGGAAGGGGCGCGGGTTCTGGGCGTGATCGGCGCCTGCCGCTGCAACATCGTCATCTCGGGCGGCACCGGCTCGGGCAAGACCACCCTGCTCAACACCATGACCGCCTTCATCGACCCCACCGAGCGGGTGGTGACCTGCGAGGACGCGGCCGAGCTGCAGCTGCAGCAGCCGCACGTGGTGCGCCTGGAAACCCGGCCGCCCAACCTGGAAGGCCAGGGCGCGGTGACCATGCGCGACCTGGTCAAGAACTGCCTGCGGATGCGTCCCGAGCGGATCATCGTCGGCGAAGTCCGGGGACCCGAGGCCTTCGACCTGCTGCAGGCCATGAACACCGGCCACGACGGCTCGATGGGCACGCTGCACGCCAACAGCCCGCGCGAGGCGATCAGCCGGATCGAGAGCATGATCACCATGGGCGGCTACGGCCTGCCGTCCAAGACCATCAAGGAGATGATCGTCGGCTCGGTCGACGTCATCGTCCAGGCCGCCCGCCTGCGCGACGGCTCGCGCCGGATCACCCACATCACCGAGGTGGTGGGCCTGGAAGGCGACGTGATCGTCACCCAGGACCTGTTCGTCTACGAGATCAGCGGCGAGGACGCCGAGGGCAAGGTGATGGGCAAGCATCGCTCGACCGGCATCGGCCGCCCGCGCTTCTGGGACCGCGCCCGCTATTACGGCCTGGAGCGCGAGCTGGCCGAAGCCCTCGACGCGGCGGAGTAGGCGATGCTGTTCATCCTCGCCGGCGTCCTCGGCTTCATCACCATCGCGGGTCTGGGCTTCGTGCTGGCCGGCGGCGGCGACAGCGGCTCGGCCAAGACCGTCAAGCGCGCCCAGCTGATCGCCGGCGGCGACCGCCAGGCCGTCGCCGCCCGCGCCAAGGCCGCGGCCAGCACGCCCGACGCCCGTCGCAAGCAGATTCTCAAGACCCTGAAGGAACAGGACCAGAAGAAAAAGAAGGCCACGCTGACCATCGCCGCGCGCCTGAGGGCGGCCGGCCTGGGCGAGAACGTCCGGATGTTCTGGATCGTCAGCGGCGTGATCGGCCTGACCGTCGGCCTGGTGCTGCTGCTGCTGCGCCAGATGCCGCTCCTGGCCCTGGGCGCGGCCTTCGCCGCCGGCTTCGGCCTGCCGCGCTGGGTGGTCGGCATGATGGCCAAGGCCCGCACCAAGAAGTTCACCAACGCCTTCTCCGACGCCATCGACATCATCGTGCGCGGCATCAAGTCGGGCCTGCCGGTCCATGACTGCCTGAAGATCATCGGCAAGGAATGCCCCGAGCCCCTGGCCGGCGAATTCCGCGTCCTGGTCGAGAACACCGGCATGGGCATGTCGATGGAGCAGGCGCTGGAACGCATGTACGAGCGCATGCCGACCAACGAGCTGCGCTTCTTCACCATCGTCCTGACCATCCAGGCCAAGACCGGCGGCAACCTGGCCGAGGCGCTGGGCAACCTGTCGACGGTGCTGCGGGCCCGCAAGCTGATGGCCGAGAAGATCAAGGCCCTGTCGGCCGAAGCCGTCGCCTCGGCCTTCATCATCGGCTGCCTGCCGCCCAGCGTCGTCGCGCTGATCTCGGTCACCGCGCCCAGCTACATGGCGCCGATGTTCAGCGACCCGCGCGGCCACCTGATGCTGTTGGCGGCGGGCTTCTGGATGAGCCTGGGCATCTTCGTGATGCGCAAGATGATCAATTTCAAGTTCTAGGGGGAGCGGCCATGATCGAGATGCTCACCAATCCCCAGACCCTGTTCAGCGCCTTCATCGCCATCGTGGTGTTCGCCACCATCGTCACCCTGGCGTCGCCGATGATGAGCAACAACAACCTGGAAGGCCGGCTGAAGTCGGTGGCCAACCGCCGCGAGGAGCTGCGCCGCCGCTCGCGCGAGGCCATGGCCCAGAAGGGCGGCGGCGGTTCGCTGCGCCATGTCGACGAGGGAATGTACAAGAACGTCGTCGAGCGCCTGCAGCTGTCCAGGCTGCTCGAAGATCCCAAGGTGGTCGACAAGCTGGCCCAGGCCGGCTTCCGCGGTCCCAAGCCGGTTTCGACCTTCTACTTCTTCCGCTTCGTGATGCCGTTCGCGTTTGCGGTGGTGACCGCGTTCTACCTCTATGTCGTCAACGGCTTCGGCCTGCTGACGATGCAGAAGATCGCCATCTGCTTCCTGGCCCTGACGGCCGGCTACTACGCGCCCAACCTCTACATCTCCAACGCCGCCCAGAAGCGTCGCGAGTCGATCGTCGCGGCGTTCCCCGACGCCCTGGACCTGATGCTGATCTGCGTCGAGAGCGGCATGTCGATCGAGGCGGCCATCGCCAAGGTCGGGTCCGAGGTCGGCTCGGCCTCGATGGAGCTGGCCGAGGAGCTCAGCCTGCTGACCGCCGAGCTCAGCTACCTGCCCGAGCGGCGCCTGGCCTACGAAGGCCTGGCCCGGCGCACCAACCATCCCGGCATCCGCTCGGTGGTCACCGCCATGGTCCAGGCCGAGCGCTACGGCACCCCGCTGGGCGCGGCGCTGCGGGTGATGGCCAAGGAAAACCGCGAACTGCGCCTGTCGGCCGCCGAAAAGAAGGCCGCGGCCCTGCCGGCCAAGCTGACCGTGCCGATGATCGTGTTCTTCCTGCCCGTGCTGTTCGTCGTGATCATGGGCCCGGCGATCATCAAGATCCAGGACGTGATGAAGGGCCGGTAGGGGGCCTTCAGTTCCCTTGTATCTGGATCACGCCTTCGAGCCGCGATCCAGATACAAGGGAACTGGGGCAGGCGCCCCCTAACCCCCCGCCTTCACCGCGTCGTATGACCGGGTCGCGCCGGCCTGGCCGACGGCGGCGCGGAGCCAGGCCAGGTTGTTGTCGACCGATTCCGGCGGCAGGTCCTGGCGGGCGAGCTTCTCGGCCTCGTCGAGGCGCCCCTGAAGTCCGACCACCAGGGCCAGGTTCTGGCGCACCTGGATGGTGGCGGTGGGCAGGACGGCGGCCTGGCGCAGCAGCTTCTCGGCGCCCGGCAGGTCGCCGGTCGAGGCCAGGTGCAAGGCCAGATTGGTCAGCGGAACCGCCTCGGCGGGGGCCAGGGCCACGGCCTGGCGATGGGCCGCCAGGGCCTCGTCGTCGCGCTTGGCCTGCTCGTAGGCCACGCCCAGCAGCGACAGCGGACGCCAGTCGCGCGGCTGCAGGGCGGCGGCCTTGCGGCCCGGCTCGATGGCGTAGAAGCCCTGGCCGCGCGCCACGTTCGCCCGGGCCGATTCCATCAGGGCGTCGTAGTTGTCGGGAGCGACGATCAGCACGCTGGCGGCCGCATCGGCGGCCTCGTCATAGCGGCCCAGGGCGCGCAGGGCCTGGGACAGGCCGACGCCGGCCTCGACGTCGCGGCCGTCGCGCTCGACCTGCGACGCCCAGAAGGCCATGCGGGTCAGGGGATCGGCGCGCTGGGCCTCGGCCCGCTCGGCGGGCGTGGCCTTGGGCGGCGCCTCGGGCGCGGCGGCGGGCGGCGCGGCGACCGGAGCGGACGGCGCGGGCTTGTCGGCGGCGTGGGCCGACGCCGCCATCCACACGCCGGAGGCGAGGACAGGGCCAAGAACGGTTGCGAGGCGCGCGCGCATGCGACACATGAAGAGGAATCTCCCGACGGCGCCCGCATCCTCGCGCGCGGCCCTCAAGGAATCGTTAAGCATAATTTTCACCCCTCAAGGGCGCGTCCATGTCGGAACCGATCATCGCTTCCTCGTCCCGCTTGCCCGAGGACGGCGCGCCGACGCCCATCCACTGCCTGTACGAGGCCGAACTGGCCGCCTTCGTCGAGGCGCGGCCGAGTTTCGTGAAGGGCTTCGTGGCCCTGGAGGACTTCAAGGCCAAGGCCGGCCAGGTGCTGGTTTTGCCCACGCCGCAAGGGGCCGTGGACCGCGTGCTGCTGGGCCTGGGGACCCGGGGCAAGGCCGAGGCCATGCTGTTCCGCGCCCTGCCCGCCAGGCTGCCGGCCGGCGACTACCGCCTGGCGACCATCCCCGACGGCCTGGATCTCGGCCAGATCGCCCTGGCCTTCGCCCTGGGCGCCTATCGCTTCGACCGCTACCGGCCCTCCACGGGCGCGGGGGAGGCGCGACGACTGGTCGCGGACGAAACCGTCGATCTGGACGAGGTCCGCGCCGTCGCCCACGCCTGCGCCCTGGCCCGCGACATGGTCAACACCCCGGCCAACGACATGGGGCCGCTGCAGATCGAGACCATCGCCCGCGAGATCGCCGAGCGGTACGGCGCGAGCCTGGACGTCATCGTCGGCGACGACCTGCTGGACCAGAACTATCCCGCCGTCCACGCCGTGGGCCGCGCCGCCGTCCCGGCTCGCGCGCCGCGGATGCTGGAGCTGACCTGGGGCGACGCCGCCCACCCCCGCGTCGCGATCATCGGCAAGGGCGTGGTGTTCGACACCGGCGGCCTGGACATCAAGCCGTCCGGCGGCATGCGGTTGATGAAGAAGGACATGGGCGGGGCCGCCCATGCCCTGGCCCTGGGCCGGATGGTGATGGCCGCCGGCCTGCCCGTGGCGCTGAGCGTGCTGGTCCCGGTGGTCGAGAACGCCATCGCCGGCGACGCCATGCGGCCCGGCGACGTGCTGGCCACCCGGGCCGGACTGACGGTCGAGGTCGGCAACACCGACGCCGAGGGCCGGCTGATCCTGGCCGACGCCCTGGCCCGCGCGGCCGAGCTGGAGCCGGTCCTGACCATCGACCTGGCCACCCTGACCGGCGCCGCCCGCGTCGCCCTGGGGCCGCAGGTCATCCCGTTCTACACCCCCGACGACGACCTGGCTCTGGAGATCGAGGAAGGCGCGCGCGAGGCCTCCGACCCGGTCTGGCGCATGCCCTTGTGGGATGGATACAGGGAGGCGGTCGAGAGCGACATCGCCGACCTGAAGAACGATCCCGACGCCTGGGCCCAGGCCGGGTCGGTGACCGCCGCCCTGTTCCTGCAGCGTTTCGCCCCGACCACCGGGTCCTGGGCGCATTTCGACATCTTCGCCTGGAACCCCAAGGCCCGGCCGGGCTTCGCGTCCGGCGGCGAAGCCCAGGTGATCCGGGGCCTCTACGGCATGCTGAAGTCGCGGTTCCCGAAGGCTTCGGCATGAGCGGTCCGCGCCCGTACGATCCCCGGGTGACCCTCGCCCGGCCCGACCTGGCCGATCTCGACCTGCAGGGCCTGGTCGCCGCCGAGCGCTACGAGGCCCCGACCCTGCGCCAGGTCGCCGTCCCGACCGCCGCCCTGCGCAAGGCCGCCCACCCGATGGCCGAGCAGTGGGACCAGCTGCTGTTCGGCGAGCTGTTCAAGGTGCTGGAGGTCAAGGACGGCTTCGCCTGGGGGCAGGCGGCGCGCGACGGCTATGTCGGCTTCGTCGCCGAGGACGACCTGGCCGCCCGCGGCGCGCCGGCCACCTGCCAGGTGGCGGTCCCGCGCACCTACGCCTTCGCCGAGCCCGACATCAAGTCACAGCCGGTGGGCCTCTATTCGCAGAACGCCCTGACCGCGATCGAGGCGACCGAGGGGCGGTTCGCCCGGGGCGAGGGCACGGGCTGGTTCGTCGCCGCCCACCTGGCGCCGGTCGGCGTGTCGCTGGGCGATCACGTGGCCGTGGCCGAGGGCTATCTGGGCGCGCCCTACCAGTGGGGCGGCCGCGAATCGCTGGGCCTGGACTGCTCGGGCCTGGTGCAGCAGGCCCTGGCGGCCTGCGGCAAGGCCGTCCCGCGCGACACCGACATGCAGCTGGCCTTCTTCGCGCCGATCGCCGAGGCCGACCGCCGGCGCGGCGACCTGGTGTTCTGGAAGGGCCACGTGGCCCTGCTGCTGGACGCCGACACCATCCTGCACGCCAACGCCCACCACATGGCCGTGGCGGTCGAGCCCCTGGCCGGGGCCGTGGCCCGGATCGAGGCGGCCGGCGGCGGGGCGGTGACGGGGTGGAGAAGGCCGTAGCTACAGACGGGGACACGCCGCGAGGGCGTGTCCCCGGTCAGCGCGCGCCTATTTCGGCCACTGGGCCAGCCAGTCGACGATCGACTGCGGCGTCATGTGGCGGGCGTCGGTCAGGGCGAAGAAGGCGCCGTCGTTGACCAGCTTGCCCTTGGCGTCGACCACCAGGAAGCTGGGCACGCCCTTCAGCTTGTCCAGGCCGTAGCGGGCGGGGATCTGCATGTTCTTGTCGTAGCGGCCGACGTTGACCGTCACGACCTCGTAATGCTTGTCGACCCAGGCCTTGACGTCCGGCTGTTCGATGACGCCGGCGAAGACCCGGCAGTCGCCGCACCAGTTGCCGCCGAAATCGATCAGGGTCAGCTTGTGGGCCTTCTTCGCGCGCTTGAGCGCGGCGGCGACGTCGGCCTCGGCGTCGGCCTTCTCGTCGTAGGGGTAAGGCGGGGTCGGCAGGTCGGCCAGCGACTTGAGGGCCACGGTCGGCGCCTTGGCGGCCCAGGCCAGGCTTGGGAGGGCCGAAGCGGGGGCGGCGATCAGCAGCGCGGCGAAGGAGGCGGCCAGCAGGCGAGACGTCATGGTCGAACGGTTCCGGTGAAGCGGTACGGTCCGATACTCTACTCATGGAATGGGGATAAACGGCAAGGCAGCTTTGCTGCGGGTGGTTCCACGAGGCCTGGGGCGCCTGGAAAGGCGGCAAGGAAAAGGCCGCGAAGCGAGCTTCGCGGCCTTCGATTCTTCGGACCTGACGACGATCAGGACTTGGCGGTCGTCGCGGCCGGGGCCGGGGTGGCCGGCGCGCCGGCGGCCGGAGCTCCAGCCCCGGCCGGAGCCGGAGCGCCCGAAGCCGCGGGGGCGGCGCCGGAAGCGGCCGCGCCGGCGGCCGGAGCCTCGCCAGCGGGAGCCGGAGCCGCGCCGGCCGGCTTCGGGGCCGGGATCGGCAGGGACGAGCCCAGGCTGTGCAGGTAGGCGATGATGGCGATCCGGTCTTCCTGCTTCTTCAGGCCGACGAAGGTCATCTTGGTGCCCGAGACGTCCTTGCCCGGCGCCTTCAGGAAGGTGTCCAGCTTGTCGTAGTCCCAGACCGGGTTCTTGTTGCCGTAATCGACCATGGCCGGCGAATAGGCGAAGCCGGGATGGGTGCCGGGCTTGCGGCCCACCACGCCGAACAGGCCGGGGCCGGTGTGATTCTCGGCGGTGAAGTTGTGGCACGAGGCGCACTTGGCGCTGACGGCCTGGCCGGCGGCGACGTTGGCGGGGGTCAGGACGCTGCCCCAGTCGGGCGCGGCCTCGGCCGCGGCGCCGCCTTCGCCCGCCTCTTCGGCGACCGCGATCTCGTAGCCGGGCTTCTCAAGCTCGTGCTTGGCGAAAACGATGTCCGACGCTTCCCGCAGACCGAAAATGATCAGGCCGGTCAGCAGCACGCCGCCAGCGATCTTGTTGAACGTCAGGTCGCTCATCTAAAGCCTTACCAGCCTCTTGGGGGCCGTCTGACGACAGGCCCGAAATCCGCGCCCGGAGGTTTCCCCCGCGCGCTCCATGTTGCGCTCGCGTCTCTTACACGCTACCGCCCGGGGCGCAACCGGGCAGCAACGGTTTTGACCCGCATCGGCCTTTCATGAACCCCATCGTCGTCATTCCCGCCCGCATGGCGGCCACTCGCCTACCGGACAAGCCTTTGGCCGACATCGGCGGCCTGCCGATGATCGTGCGCGTGCTGCGTCAGGCCCAGGCGGCGGGAATCGGCCCGGTGGCGGTGGCGGCCGGCGACGCCGCCATCGTCGAGGCGGTCGAGCGGGCCGGCGGCCAGGCGGTGCTGACCGATCCGGCCCTGCCCTCGGGCTCGGACCGCATCCTGGCCGCCCTCGACGTGCTGGACCCGGACCGCCGCCACGACGTGGTCGTCAACCTGCAGGGCGACATGCCGTTCGTGCAGCCCTCGGTGCTGAGCGCCTGCGCCGACCTGCTGGACGCCCACCCCGGCTGCGACATCGCCACCGTCGTCGCGCCCGAGACCTCGCCGGCCGACCGGTCCAATCCCGACGTGGTCAAGGCCGTGCTGGCCCTGGAGCAGGACGGCCTGTCGGGCCGGGCCCTCTATTTCACCCGCTCCACCCTCTATGGCGACGCCCCCGTCTGGCGGCACATCGGCATCTATGGCTACCGCCGCGCCGCGCTCGAAGCCTTCAACGCCGCCCCGCCCTCGCCGCTGGAGAAGCGCGAGAAGCTGGAGCAGCTGCGGGCCATGGAGCTGGGCCTCAGCCTGCGCGCCGCCGTGGCCGCCGAGGCCCCGATCTCCGTCGACAATCCCTCGGACCTGGAAGCGGCGCGCGCCTACGCCGCCGGAAAGACCGCCGCATGAGCATCCTCAAGAAGATCGCCTTCCAGGGCGAGCCCGGCGCCAACAGCCACGAGGCCTGCCGCACCTATTTCCCCGACCATGAGGCCGTGCCCTGCGCGACCTTCGAGGAGGCGTTCGAGGCCATCAAGACCGGCGCCTGCCAGCTGGGCATGATCCCGATCGAGAACTCGATCGCCGGCCGCGTCGCCGACGTCCACCACCTGCTGCCGTCGTCGGGCCTGAAGATCATCGGCGAGCGCTTCAAGCCGATCCGCTTCCAGCTGATGGCCAACAGGGGCGTGACGCTGGACCAGGTGAAGATCGCCTGCTCGATGCCGATCGCGCTGAGCCAGTGCCGCCACAGCCTGAAGAAACTCGGCCTGGCCCACGAGAGCGCCGGCGACACGGCCGGCGCCGCCAAGGCCCTGGCCCTGAAGCCCGACCCGACCCGCGCCGCCGTCGCCCCCGCCCTGGCCGCCGAGATCTACGGCCTGGACATCCTGGCCCGCGACATCGAGGACGCGCGCAACAACACCACCCGCTTCCTGGTGATGACCGCCGACCCCAGGCCGGAGCCGCCGCCGTTCACCCACCGCTGCGTGACCAGCTTCGTGTTCAAGGTCCGCAACCTGCCGGCCGCCCTCTACAAGGCGCTGGGCGGGTTCGCGACCAACGGCGTCAACATGACCAAGCTGGAAAGCTACATGGAGGGCGGGGCCTTCACCGCCACCTTCTTCTACGCCGAGGTCGACGGCCGCCCCGAGGACCGTCCCCTGGCCCTGGCCTTCGACGAGCTGAAGTTCTTCTCCGAGAAGTTTGAGGTGCTGGGGGTGTATCCGGCCGATCCGTTCCGGGACCGGGTGTAGGCGGTGGCCCGGTCGCGCCGCGAAGCCCTGCTGCTGGGCCTGGCCTCGGCCGGCGGCCTGGGAACCTCCGTGGGAGCATCGACGGCCCGGGCCGCTACAGTCGCCGCCGATCGGTCGCCGCCCTGGCGGGCCGGTGTGGAGGGGCAGCGCCGAGCCGACCTGGGCGACGGCTTCTATCGCAATCCGGTGCTGTCGGGCGACCGCGCCGATCCCAGCGTGCTCAAGGACGGCGACGACTATTACGCCGTCTTCTCCTCGTTCCAATACTATCCTGGCGTGGTGGTCTGGCGCTCGCGCGATCTGGTCAACTGGACCCCGGTCGGGCCGGCCCTGACAGTCCCGCTGGGCACGGTCTGGGCCCTGGACATCGCCAGGCACGACGGCCGCTATTTCATCTACATCCCCGTCCTGACCAAGGCGGAGGCGGCCGGCCTGCCGTTCAAGATCTACGTAATCCACGCGCCGTCGATGGCGGGGCCGTGGAGCGCGCCGATCGATATGGGCCTGGACGGCTATATCGACCCCGGCCACGCCGTCGGCGAGGACGGCAAGCGCTACCTGTTCCTCAACGACGGCCACCGGGTGCGGATCAGCGACGACGGCCTGCGTCCGGACGGGGCGGTCGAGAAGGTCTATGACGGCTGGCCGATCCCCGAGGACTGGGTGATCGAGGCTCCCGCGCCGGAGGGACCCAAGATCCTGCGCCACGGCGGCTGGTTCTACCTGTTCTCGGGTCAGGGCGGCACGGCCGGGCCGCCGACCAGCCACATGGCGGTGGTCGCCCGCTCGCGCTCGATCCATGGGCCGTGGGAGAACTGCCCGCACAACCCCATCGTCAGGACCACCAGCATCGACGAGCCCTGGTGGTCGCGCGGCCACGCCACCCCGGTGCAGGGACCGGCCGGCGACTGGTGGCTGGCCTATCACGGCTATGAGCATGGCTTCCGGACCCTGGGCCGGCAGATGCTGCTGGAGCCGTTTGAATGGACCGCCGACGGCTGGCCCAGGGCCCTGGGCGGCGATCTCTCCCGGCCGCTGCCCAAGCCAAGCAGGACAGCGACCAACCCGCACGGCCTGGCGCTGTCCGACGATTTCCACCAGGCCATGCTGGGCTCGCGCCTGGCCTTCTTCGCGCCGAAGCCCGGCTATCTGGACCGCGTCCGGCTGGCCGACGGCGGTCTGGTCCTGAAGGGTCAGGGAAGCGGCCCGGCCGACGCCTCACCGTTGGCCATGATTGCCGGCGATCGGTCCTACGAGGTGACCATCGACCTGGAGCTTCGCGGCCCGGGCCAGGGCGGCCTGCTGCTGTTCTACGACGACAAGCTGTTCTGCGGCGTCGGCGCCGAGGCCGAGCGGCTGCACGCCTACAAGGGCGGCAGAGAACAGGGTTATCCGGCGCCGGGACCTGGCGAGGGGCGTCGTCTGGGCCTTCGCGTGGTCAACGACCGCGATGTCGCCAGCTTCTTCGTCCGCCGGCCTGGCGGCGCGTGGCGGAAGATCGTGTCCTACGAGGTGTCGGGCTACAACCACAACATGGCCGACGGCTTCCTGAGCTTGAGGCCCGCCCTGTTCTCGGCCGGAGAGGGCGAGGTGGTGTTCCGCGCGCTGACCTATCGGGCCCGGGTCTCAAGCTGATCGAGGCCAGGCCGAGCACCGGCTTCGCGTGCGACGCTGAAGGTGATCGGCCCCGGAGGCCTGTCGCAACGGCACGCTTCCGGATAGCGCCGGTCGGCGTCTAATCTCCTCCGAACGAAGGTGGGGAGGCGAGAATGAATACGCTGATCGCGCCAGTGATGGCGCTGACAGCCTGGTCGCTGGTGATCTGGCTGTGGATGTACGTCCAGCGGCTGCCGGCCATGAGCCGGGCCGGGATCAAGCCGCAGGACGCGGCCTTTCCGGGCGGCTTGGACGGCCTGCCGCCGATCGCCCGCCAGGCCGCCGACAACTACAACCACCTGATGGAGCAGCCGACGATCTTCTACGCGGCGGCCCTGGCCATCCAGGTGGCCGGCCATGGCGATCCGCTGGCGGTGCGGCTGGCCTGGGCGTTCGTGGGCCTGCGGGTGCTGCACAGCCTGATCCAGGTCAGCGTCAACATCGTGCTGCTGCGTTTCACCGCCTTCGCGGCGGCGACGCTGGTGCTGGCGTGGATGGTGGTTCGAGAGCTGGCGGTGCTGTTCGGGTAAATGATCCTCCCCCTATGGGGGAGGATTTAGCCCTATTCCCCCTCCGCCCAGGCCTTGATCAGCTGGTGGGCGATCGCCAGGGGCGGGGGGGCGAAGAAGCCTTCCAGCTCGCCCTTGATCAGGGCCTTCGCCTCGTCCTTGGTGAACCACTTGACCGCTTCCAGCTCGGTCTGGTCGGGCGCGGCGACGTCGCTGTCGACGTCGGCCATCAGACCCATCATCAGCGACGAGGGCCACGGCCACGGCTGGCTGGAGTGGTAGCGCACCGCCGTGGCGGTCAGGCCGGCCTCTTCCTTCAGCTCGCGGGCGCAGCCTTCCTCGATGGTCTCGCCCGGCTCGATGAAGCCGGCCAGGGCCGAGTACATGCCGGGCGGCCACAGCGCCTGGCGGCCCAGCAGGCAGCGGCCGTCGTGCAGGGCCAGCATGATCGCCACGGGGTCGGTGCGCGGGAAGTGCTCGGCCTGGCAGGACGGGCACTGGCGCTTCCAGCCGCCGTCGCTGACCACTGTCTCCTGGCCGCAGTTGCTGCACCACTTGTGCTTGCGCCGCCATTCGAACATCGACTTGGCGGTGGCCAGGATGCCGGCGTCGGGCGGCGGCAGGGTCGGGGCGACGCCGCGCAGCTCCTCGAACCGGCCCAGGCCCCGCAGCGGCCCCTCGGCCGGGTCGGCCCCGCCCTCCAGGTCGACGGCGAACACCGCGATGTCCTTCCACAGGCCCAGGAACAGCAGCCGCTCGGGGGTGGCGGCCAGGTCCTTGGCCATGTCGGCGCGCAGATAGGCGATCTGGGCGCCCGTCACCTTGCCATCGTCGCCGACGGCGTCCTCGACCAGGGCCTTGCCGTTCCAGACGGCCACGGCCAGCGACTGCGGGTCGGCGGCCTTCTCGGCCAGCCAGGCCTCGTCGCCCCGGCGCTCGCTGGCGCGGTCGAGCGGATTGCCGGCGAAGGTGTTGGTGATGATCGAAAGGGCCATGGCGAATCTCTAGAGCATTTTCGCGCGAAGGGGATTCGGCTTCGCGCGAAGAAAATGCGGCCCGGCGCAAAAGCCGCCGCGACGAAGAGTCGTCACGGCTCCGCGCATCGTGTCTTGCATCCGTCACGATGAGTCGCGATATAGGCCTTGGAGACCGGCGCG
This sequence comes from Caulobacter sp. BK020, assembly GCF_004342605.1. Taxonomy (GTDB): domain Bacteria; phylum Pseudomonadota; class Alphaproteobacteria; order Caulobacterales; family Caulobacteraceae; genus Caulobacter. Next base: position 209,148 of record NZ_SLZL01000001.1, on the reverse strand, counting down.
GACGGAGTCCTCGCCAACCTGGTCAGGGCCGAGAGGCAGCAGCCACAACGAGATCCCCTCTGGGTCGCTGTCCGGTCTCCACCTTCCGCCAAAATCTGTCAGCTTCTGGCCGCCAAGGGCCGCGCGAGCCTTTTGCTGCGCCCGTCCGCACACTACACTCACGCCATGGCCGACCACGACGACCTCACGACCGATTCCGCGCCGCCGTGGGACGAAGAACCCGCCGAACGCGACGAGAACACCGCCGACATCTTCGGCGGGCCGCCGGCCGCGCCCCAGGCGATGCCGCCGGCCGTGACGACGCCTGCCGCCGCCGACCAGGCGCCTGCGGATCCGGACGCCGCCTACACCGTGCTGGCGCGCAAGTACCGGCCGCGCACCTTCGAGGACCTGATCGGCCAGGAGGCCATGGTCCGCACCCTGGCCAACGCCTTCTCCACCGGCCGCATCGCCCACGCCTTCATGCTGACCGGCGTGCGCGGGGTGGGCAAGACCACCACCGCCCGCCTGCTGGCCAGGGCGCTGAACTACGAGACCGACACGGTCAACGGCCCCTCGGTCGACCTGACCGTCGAGGGGCGGCACTGCAAGGCGATCATCGAAGGCCGGCACATGGACGTGCTGGAGCTGGACGCCGCCAGCCGCACCAAGGTCGACGAGATGCGCGAGCTGCTGGACGGGGTGCGCTACGCCCCGGTCGAGGCGCGCTACAAGGTCTACATCATCGACGAAGTGCACATGCTGTCGACGGCGGCGTTCAACGCCCTGCTCAAGACGCTGGAAGAGCCGCCGCCGCACGCCAAGTTCATCTTCGCCACCACCGAGATCCGCAAGGTGCCGGTGACGATCCTGTCGCGCACCCAGCGCTTCGACCTGCGCCGGGTCGAGCCGGACGTGCTGGTCAAGCATTTCGGCCGCATCGCCGCCAAGGAAGGGGCCAAGGTCGAGGAGGACGGCCTGGCCCTGATCGCCCGCGCCGCCGAGGGCTCGGTGCGCGACGGCCTGTCGCTGCTGGACCAGGCCATCGTCCAGGGCGAGCGCGGTTCGACCGTCACCGCCGCGGTGGTGCGCGACATGCTGGGCCTGGCCGACCGCGGCCAGACCATCGCCCTGTTCGAAAACGTGATGAGCGGCAAGCCGGGCGAGTCGCTGAAGGGCTTCCGCGCCCTGTGGGGCTTCGGCGCCGACCCGGCGGTGGTGATGCTGGACCTGCTGGATCACTGCCACGCGGCGTCGGTGGCCAAGGCCCTGGGGCCGGACGCCCTGTCGATGCCCAAGGAGCAGGCCGCGCGCCTGACCTCGATCGGGGCCCAGACCTCGGCCGGGACCCTGGCGCGGCTGTGGCAGATGCTGCTCAAGGCCCATGACGAGGTGCGCCGCGCGCCCGACGCCATGGCTGCGGCCGAGATGGCGCTGATCCGCCTGTGCTACGCCGCCGACCTGCCCGGTCCGGAGGAGGCGCTGAAGGCCCTGCGCGACGGCCAGCCGGCCGGCCCCGGCGGCGGGGGCGGCGGCGGTTCGATCGGCGGCGGCGGAGGCGGGGCCGTCAACGCCCAGGCCCGAGTGATGGCCGCGCCCTCGGCGCCGGCCGCGCCGGTGCTGGCGTCCTTCGAAGACGTCGTGAAGCTGATCGCCGAGAAGCGCGACATCGGCCTGCGCCTGGACGTCGAGCAATATGTCCGCCCGATCAGCTTCCGGCCCGGGGCGATCACCTTCGAACCGGCCCCCGGCGCGCCCGGCAACCTGGCCGGCCGGCTGGTGCGGGCGCTGAAGGAATGGACCGGCCAGCCCTGGCTGGTGGCGGCAGAAGGCGGCGGCGGGGCCGAGAGCCTGTTCGAGCGCCAGAAGCGCGAGGAGCGCGAGGAGCTGGCGGCGATCAAGTCCGACCCGTTCGTCGCCTCGGTGCTCAGCGCCTTCCCGGGCGCCGAGATCGTCGAGGTCCGCACGATCCTGACGCCCCAGGCGCCGCCGATCGAGCCGGATGAAGTCGAAGACCTGTAGGCTTTCCTATATCTGTCTTCGCCGGGGAAACGGACTTTGATCCTCGCGCCCACCCATGGAGCTAAACCTGATGAAAGACCTCAACGGCCTGATGAAGCAGGCCCAGGCCATGCAGCAGAAGCTGGCCGACGCCCAGGCGCGGCTGGCCGAACTGACCGTCGACGGCACGGCCGGCGGCGGCATGGTCACCGTCACCCTGAAGGGCTCGGGCGAGCTGGCCAAGGTGGTGCTGGACGAGAGCCTGGTCGAGCCGGGCGAGGGCGAGGTGATCGCCGACCTGATCGTCGCCGCCCACGCCGACGCCAAGAAGAAGCTCGACGCCAGGCAGGCCCAACTGATGCAGGAAGCCGCCGGCCCGATGGCCGGCATGATGGGCGGCCTGCCGGGGATGAAGTTCTAGAGCGTTTCCCATTTTGACTTCCGCTCATCCCGGCGAATGCCGGGACCCAGATCCAAAGGCTGGGTCTGACTGGAAGAACTCCGCGCTTGTGGAAGCCGGCTCCGAGCTATTCCATCTGGGTCCCGGCATTCGCCGGGATGAGCGGATCTAGGGAGAGGACACCATGCTCCGTTTGCCCACCGCCCTGATCGCCCTGGCCCTGGCCGCGCCGGCCGTCGCCCTGGCCGACCCGCTGCCGGCCGACCTGGCCGCGGCGGCCCACGCCTATGACGCGGCCCAGGTGAACGGCGACCGCGCGGCGCTGGAGCGGCTGGTGGCCGACGACTACGTGCTGGTCAACGGCGCGGGCCAGGTCCAGGACAAGGCTCGGCTGATCGCCGACTATGTGGCCCCCGGCTTCAAGCTCGACCCGTTCACGATCGAGGAACCGGTCGAGAAGGTGCTGGGCGACACGGCCCTCCTGGGCGGCCGGGTCAATATGACGGGCACGGACGGCGGTCAGCGCTTCGCCCTGGTCGTGCGCTTCGTGGACGCCTGGGCCCGGCGCGACGGCCAGTGGCGGGTGGTCTATTCGCAAGTCACCCGGGTGGCCAAGTCCTGATGGCCGCCTCCGCCGGACCCGAGATCGAGCGCCTGATCGCCCTGCTGTCCAAGCTGCCGGGCCTTGGGCCGCGCTCGGGCCGGCGGGCGGCCCTGGCCCTGCTGAAGAAGCGCGACACCCTGCTGGCCCCGCTGGCGGCGGCGATCGTCGACGCCCAGGCCAAGGTGCGCACCTGCTCGGTGTGCGGCTCGCTGGACACCTCCGACCCCTGCGCCGTTTGCTCGGACGCCACGCGCGACAACCGCCTGCTGTGCGTGGTCGAGGAGGTGGGATCGCTGTGGGCCATGGAGCGCGGCGGCTCGTTCAAGGGGCGCTACCACGTGCTGGGCGGCCTGCTGTCGGCGCTGGACGGCGTGGGGCCCGAGGCCCTGCGGGTCAACGAACTGCTGGGCCGGGCCAGCAACAGCGAGATCGCCGAAGTCATCCTGGCCCTGCCGGCCACCGTCGACGGCCAGACCACCGCCCACTACCTGGCCGACCGCCTGGCGCCCACGGGCGTCTCGGTGACCATGCTGGCGCGCGGCGTGCCGGTGGGCGGCGACCTGGACTGGCTGGACGACGGCACGATCGCCCAGGCGCTGAGGGCGAGACGGCCGGCCTAGGGCGAACACTTGCCCCCACCTGACCGCTTCGCGGTCTGTCCGCCCCCATAGGGGGCGGAGCCGCACGGCGCGGCGACAGCGTTCTTCCCCCTCCTGGGGGAAGACGACCGCGAAGCGGTCCGTAGGGGGCCAGTGCGCCGCTTTCCCGATCCCCCGACTCCGGCTAAGAACGGAGCATGAACTTCGCAGATCCGTTCCTGATCCTCGCCCTGGTCCTGCTGCTGGCGGCCTTGGCCGCCATCGGATTCGCCGTCTGGGCCATGCGCCGCGCTGCGGAGGCCGAGGCCAAGGCGTGGCGGCTGAACGAACAACTGGTCCAGGCCGGCGAGCGGGCCCGGCTGCTGGAGGACCAGGCCGCCACCCAGGCCGAGCTGATCCGCGCCCAGGCCGCCCAGCAGGCGACCATGACCGCCAACACCGTGGCCGAGGCGCTGATCAAGCGCACCGAGGAGAACTTCAAGAGCCGCGAGCTGCTCAGCCAGCAGCGCCTGGAGGCCCAGCTCAAGCCGGTGGCCGAGACCCTGGCCAAGTTCGAGGCCCAGGTCGTGGCCGTCGAGAAGGCCCGCGCCGAGGAGACCGGCGGCCTGAAGGCCCAGATCGCCGCCCTGATGGAAGCCTCGACCGCCACCCAGTTCGAGGCCCGCAAGCTGTCGGCCGCCCTGCGGCGCGGGGCCGGGGTCCAGGGCCGCTGGGGCGAGCAGACCCTGCGCAACGTGCTGGAGGCCGCGGGCCTCAACACCCGCTTCGACTTCGAGGAGCAGTTCAGCGTCGACAGCGACGAGGGCCGCCGGCGTCCCGACGTCAAGGTCAAGATGCCGGGCGGCGGGGTGTTCGTGATCGACGCCAAGTGCTCGCTGAACGCCTTCCTCGAGGCCCAGGAGGCGACCGAGGACCACCTGCGCGAAAGCGCCCTGGCCCGCCACGCCGCCAGCGTCCGCGCCCACATGCAGGGGCTTTCGGCCAAGGCCTACTGGGACCAGTTCGCCAGCGAGGGCTCGCCCGACTTCGTGGCCATGTTCGTGCCCGGCGACGGCTTCCTGGCCGCCGCTCTGGACCGCCTGCCCGACCTGATGACCGAGGCCATGGACCGCCGGGTGCTGCTGGTCACGCCGACCACCCTGTTCGCCCTGTGCAAGGCCGTCGCCTATGGCTGGCGGGCCGAGGACCAGGCCAAGAACGCCGCCAATATCGTCGCCGTGGGCCGCGAGCTCTACAAGCGCATCGCCGTCATGGGGGCCCATGCCGGCTCGGTGGGCAAGGCGCTGGAGGCGGCGGTCGGCCGCTACAACCAGTTCGTCGGCTCGCTGGAAAGCCAGGTCCTGACCCAGGCCCGCCGCTTCGAGGACCTGTCGGTCGACCACGAGGGCAAGGAGATCGGCGAGCTGTCGCCGGTCGAGAACGCCGTGCGGCCGCTGGTCAAGCTGGCCGAGCCTGCCGCCGAGCCGATGACGCGGCTGCAGGCCAAGCCCTGACCTGGGACGGGGACACGCGCATGCGCCTGTCCCCAGTCAGCGGCGCGGCTGCTCCCCCTCTGGGGGAGCTGTCGGCGAAGCCGACTGAAGGGGCCGCGCCCTTCGGTCGCCTTGACCCAGACCGGCGCTGCGCTTACCTGAGCGATATTATGGCCATCCGTCGCATCCTCACCGTCGATAACGCCGCCGACCTGGCGATCCTCAAGCAGGTCTCCAAGGACGTGCCTGCCGTCGACGACGCCCTGCGCGCCCTGATGGATGACATGCTGGAAACCATGTACGACGCCCCCGGCATCGGCCTGGCCGCCGTGCAGGTCGGCGAGCTGGTCAATGTCATCGTCATGGACCTGGCCCGCGAGGGCGAGGAACCGGCCCCCCGCTACTTCGTCAATCCGAAGATCACCTGGGAATCCGAGGAGCTGTTCTCGTACGAGGAAGGCTGCCTGTCGGTGCCCGAGGTCTATGACGCCGTCGAACGTCCGGCCAAGGTCAGGATCAGCTACCTGAACTACCAGGGCGAGGCCGTCGAGGAAGAGGCCAGCGACCTGTTCGCGGTCTGCATCCAGCACGAGATGGACCACCTGAAGGGCGTGCTGTTCATCGACCACCTGTCGCGCCTGAAGCGCGACCGGGCCATCAGCAAGGTCAAGAAGGCTCGCCGCGCGGCTTAAAGCGCGGCGGACGACGCGGGGGACAGACACTCACCCCGCGATCGTGCCTCATTGGCGCAGGCCTTGCCGTGAGTGTCTGTCCCCTCCTTCGGCGCCAGGTTTACCGCGTCGCCTCGTGGACTTCCTTCTTGGCGTTCGAGCCGGCCTTCTTGGCGTCGGCGTTGAGGTCGGCGGCGGCTTCCCTGGTTTCCTGGCCGGCCTTGGCGCCAGCTTCCTGGGCCTTGTCGACCGCCTCGCCGGCCGCGACCTTGGCGTCGGCGGCGGCTTCCTCGGTGCTTTCCTTCAGGGCCGTGCCGGCTTGCTTGACGTCGGGGTCGTTCTTGATATCGACGGCGGCCTGCTTGATCTCGGAACCGGCCGCCTTGGCGCCTTCCTTGATCTGGGTGGCGTGCTCGTCCGAGCAGGCGGCCAGCGACAGGGCGGCCAGGCCGGCGGCGGCGAACAGGGTGATGGAGCGCATGGCGTATCCTCCTGGATGGGTCGCCCCATAGAACGGCGGGTCATGGTCGAGGTTCCGACTCGGCCGCCAGCCTTCCTAAGCCAGCCTTCCTAAGAACGCCCGGGCCGTCTAAACGTCCGCCATGCGCCTCGCCTTCCTTGGAACCCCCGAATTCTCCGTCGCCTGCCTGGCCGAGCTGGTCGCCGCTGGCCACGAGATCGCCTGCGTCTATTCCCAGCCGCCCGCCCCGCGCGGCCGGGGCCAGGACCTCAAGCCCTCGCCGGTCCACGCCTTCGCCGAGAGCCTGGGCTTGCCGGTGCGGACGCCGGTCTCGATGAAGACCGCCGAGGAAATCGAGGCCTTCCGCGCCCTCGAGCTGGACGCCGCCGTGGTCGTGGCTTTCGGCCAGATCCTGGTCCGCGAGGTCTTGGAGGCCCCGCGTCTGGGCTGCTTCAACCTGCACGCCAGCCTGCTGCCGCGCTGGCGGGGCGCCGCCCCGATCCAGCGGGCGATCATGGCCGGCGACGCGGTGACCGGCGTCCAGGTGATGCGGATGAGCGAGGGTCTGGACGAGGGCCCGGTGCTGATGGGCGAACAGGTGCGGATCGACGCCCTGGAGACCGCCGGGACCCTGCACGACAAGCTGGCCGCCGTCGGGGCGCGCATGCTGCCCGTCGCCCTGGGGGCCATCGAGCGCGGCGCGGCCCGCGAGGTCCCGCAGGCCGAGGACGGCGTCACCTACGCCAAGAAGATCAAGGCCGCCGAGGCCCGCATCGACTGGACCCGGCCGGCCGCCGAGGTCGACCGCCACATCCGCGGGCTTTCCCCGTTTCCGGGGGCCTGGTTCGAGGCGCCGTCCGACAAGGGGCCGGTACGGGTGAAGGCCTTGCTGTCGCGCGTCGAGGACGGTGAGGGGACGCCCGGCGCGGCGCTGGACGACGGCCTGCTGATCGCTTGCGGGGAGGGCGGGGTGCGCCTGCTCAAGGCCCAGCGCGAGGGCAAGGGCGCCCAGGACGCCGAGGTCTTCGTCCGCGGCTTCCCGCTGGCGGCGGGCACGGTCCTGGCCTGATGCCCCGCTACCGCCTGACGATCGAATATGACGGCCGGCCCTATAACGGTTTCCAGGCCCAGGCCGCCCAGCCGTCGGTACAGGGGGCGATCGAGGCGGCGGTCAAGGCGTTCAGCGGCCAGGCGATCCGCATCGCCGCCGCCGGCCGCACCGACACCGGGGTCCACGCCACCGGCCAGGTCGTGCAGGTCGACCTGGAGCGCGACTGGCCGGCCGAGACGGTGATGAACGCGCTGAACGCCCACCTGACGCGCGAGGCGGTCAGCGTGCTCGACTGCGCCCTCGCGCCGGAGGGCTGGCACGCCCGGTTCTCGGCCAACGAGCGGCGCTATCTCTACCGCATCCTCAACCGCCGCGCCCCGCCGGCCCTCGACAAGGGCAAGGTCTGGCACATGAAGAAGGCGATGGACGCCGAGGCCATGCACGCCGCCGCCCAGGTCCTGGTCGGGCTGCACGACTTCACCACCTTCCGCGACATGGCCTGCCAGTCGAAGTCGCCGGTCAAGACCCTGGACGTGGCGCGGGTGTCGCGGGTCGGCGACGAGGTCCACCTGGTGTTCGAGGCCCGCTCGTTCCTGCATCGCCAGGTGCGGTCGATGACCGGCACCCTGGCCGAGGTTGGGGTCGGGCGATGGACGGCCCAGGACCTGCGCGACGCGCTGGAGGCCAAGGACCGCACGGCCTGCGGGCCTGTGGCGCCGTCGGACGGGCTGTACCTGACGGGGGTCGGGTACGAGGGGGAATCCTAGAATCCGCTCATCCCGGCGAATGCCGGGACCCAGATGGACTAACGGTGTGGCGGACGCCAGGAGCGCAGAGCCCTTCCAATCATCCATACAGCTTTGGGATCCGGGTCCCGGCATTCGCCGGGATGAGCGGATCAAGGGGAGGCTCCCTATCGTTTCTTCGCCCGCTCGGCCCGCGCCGTTTGGATCTGGCCGATCGCCAGGGCCAGCATGAAGGCGCCGAAGGCGGCGACCACGAAGGTCAGGAAAGGGGTCATGGAAGCGCTCCGTCGTTATGACGGCGAAGCTTCGCGCGACCGATGTCGATCGGCTTTGATTTGACTCAAATCCGTCGTCGAGAGGCCCTACAGCACCGAGCAGTTGGTCAGCTGGCTGAACCGCTCCAGGGCCACCGTGCCGACCACCGAGGTGCCGAACCGGTCCAGCTCCGGCGACCACACCGCGATCGCCGCCTTGCCCGGGACGATGGCGACGATTCCGCCGCCGACCCCGCTCTTGGCCGGCAGGCCGACGCGGTAGGCGAAGCTGCCGACGCTGTCATAGATGCCGCAGGTCAGCAGCAGGGCGTTCAGGCGGCGGGTCAGGCGCTCGGGGAAGATGGTCTCCTCGACGATCGGCGAGAAGCCGCCGGCCGCCAGGGGCAGCATGGCCCGGGCCAGCTGGCGGCAGCTCATGGTCAGGGCGCACTGGCGGCAATAGGCGGCGACCACGGCCTCGGGGTCGTGGTTGATCGTGCCCTTGCCGCGCATCAGGTTGGCGATGGCCCGGTTCTGCCAGGCGTTGGCCAGCTCGGACGCGGCCACCGTCTCGTCGATCTCGACCTTCTCGCCGGCCAGGAAGCCCGCGAAGCCGCGCACCAGGGCCGGCGGGTCGTTGAACACGTCCATCAGCTGGTCGCAGACGGCCATGGCGCCGGCGTTGATGAACGGGTTGCGCGGAACGCCTTCTTCCGCCTCCAGCTGGGACAGGTGGTTGAACGGCGTGCCCGAAGGCTCCTTGCCGACCCGGGTCCAGACCTCGTCGCCGAACCGGTTCAGGGCCAGGCCCAGGGAGAAGATCTTGGTGATGCTCTGGACCGAGAAGCCCTCGTCGGCGTCGCCGACCACCGCCTCCTCGCCCGAGACCAGCCGCACGGCCATGCCGAACCTGGTCGGCGGCACGCCGGCCAGCTGCGGGATGTAGTCGGCCGGCCGGCCCTTGCCGAAGTGCGGCTTCACCAGCACGGCCACCTCGGCCAGGACGTCGGCGATCGAGAGATGGTCCATCGCCGGTTTCCGGTCCCTAAACCGCGAAGGCCGCGAAATAGCGGCCGATCAGGGCCTGGTAGATGTCGGCCAAGGCCTCGACCTCCTGGACCGGGACCCGCTCGTCGACCTGGTGCATGGTCGAGCCGACCAGGCCGAACTCGACGACGGGGCACAGGGCTCGGATGAACCGGGCGTCGCTGGTGCCGCCGGTGGTGGACAGCTCCGGCGTGCGGCCGACAGCCTCGCCGACGGCGGCGACGATCACGTCGGTGAAGGCCCCCGGCTCGGTCAGGAACGCCTCGCCGCTGATCTTGCACAGCGCCTCGACCCGGCCGGAGAAGCCCTCGGCGGCCTCTCGGCACTCCTGCTCGATCCAGGCGGCCAGGTCCTTGCCCTTGTGGGCGGGGTTGAAGCGGATGTTGATCCGGGCCTTGGCGCTGGCCGGGATGACGTTGGTGGCGGTGTTGCCGACGTCGACCGTGGTCACCTCCAGGTTCGACGGCTGGAAGCCGGCATAGCCGTCGTCCAGCACCCGGCTCTGCAGGCGCGAGAGGATGTCGACCAGCACCGGGATCGGGTTGGCGGCCCGATGCGGATAGGCGACGTGGCCCTGCTTGCCGTCGACGGCGATCCAGGCGTTGAGACTGCCGCGCCGACCGATCTTGACCATGTCGCCCAGCAGGTTGGCGCTGGTCGGCTCGCCGACGATGCAGTGGTCGATGACCTCGCCCTCGGCGGCCAGGGTCTGGACCACCTTGACGGTCCCGTCCTCGGCCACGCCCTCCTCGTCGCCGGTGATCAGGAAGCTGAGCGAGCCGGGCAGGTCGTGCGGCAGGCGGGAGACGGCGGCGACGAAGGCGGCGATAGCGCTCTTCATGTCGACCGCGCCGCGGCCGAAGAGCACGCCGTCCTTGATCTCGGCCTCGAACGGACCGGCGGTCCAGGCCGCCGTGTCGCCCACCGGCACCACGTCGGTGTGACCCGCGAAGCAGAGATTGGGCCGCGCCGTCCCCCGCCGGGCGTAGAGGTTCTCGATCTTGCCGAACTTCATGCGCCGGCAGGCGAAGCCCAGGGCTTCCAGCTGGCGCTGCAGGATGTCCATCGCCCCCTCGTCGGCCGGGGTCACCGAGGGGCGGCGGATCAGGGCCTGGGCCAGGGCGACGGGGTCGAGGGGCACGGGGCCGGAGGCCGCGACGGCGAGGGAGGGGCTGGTGTCGGTCATCGCCCTGGCTTTAGGCTCCCCCGGCCACCGACGCAAACCCGAGAACGCCGCCATGCCCAAGATCGACATCGCCGCCGCGCCGCAGCGCCAGGGCAGCAACTATCCCGCGCCGTTCGACCAGCCCTGCGCCGGGCGCCGGCGCCGGGCCCTGGGCGACGCGGCCGGGCTCGACCAGTTCGGCGTCAACCTGATGCGCCTGGCCGCCGGCCAGTGGAGCAGCCAGCGCCACTGGCACTCGGCCGAGGACGAGTTCGTCTGGGTGGTCGAGGGCGAGGTGGTGCTGGTGGAGGGCGCCCTGGGAGAAGATGGAGGCGAAACCATCCTGCGGGCCGGCGACTGCGCGGCCTTCAAGGCCGGGGTCGCCAACGGCCATCACCTGCAGAACCGCTCGGACCGCGAGGCCGTGCTGCTGGAGATCGGCGCGCGCCGCCCCGACCAGGACACCTGCAGCTATCCCGACATCGACCTGGTCAGCCGCGCGGGCGAGGATTTTTATCGCCGCCGCGATGGGACGCCGTATGGACAGGCTCCGGGACCCGCAACGACGGATTGACTTGGAGGCGCAACTGCGGCAGAAACGCTTTCTGATAAGTTCCCGCTTTGTTCTATTGACCCAGCGAGTCTGGAGGATTCAACTCCGATTCGGAGATTGATCGTGCCCGGATCCACCGTCCAATTCGACCGTGAGAAATTCAAAGAGGCGATTCTCTTTCTAGCTTCGCATTGTCCGCCCGAAGAGCTTGGCAATGTTAAGTTGCATAAAATGCTTTATTTCGCCGATATGATTACTTTCCTCGAAGAAGGAAGGCCGCTCACTGGCGTGGATTATTTAAAGCAGAAGTTTGGTCCCACCGCGCGACATCTCACGTCGGCCGTGGACGAGTTGGCCAGAGAAGGCCGTTTAACCGTTCGCGAGACCGAATATCATGGCTTCTTCAAGAAGGATTATGTTGCGGCGCGACCTTTCCAGCCTCTGCGCTTGGCCGAAGGCGAAGTGGCGCTTTTGAGAGATGTCGCTGACTTCGTTCGTGGAAAAACCGCACGCCAGATCAGCGAAATCAGCCACAACGCCGCATGGGAAGCCGCCGAACTGGGCGAAATCATACCCTATTTCACCGCTTTGCAATTGGTGCCGGTGGAAATTACGGACGCGGATCGCGCGTGGGCTCTAGAAACGGCCAAGACCCATGCGAGTGCGCGACCGTTCTGATCAGCCACCTTTCTTGATCGGCCATTCAGAGCTTTTCGAGACAGCCATCTACGCCTTGCAACGGCAGTTTCCGTTCATTGACGAAGGTGTCCAGTATCTCGAATGGTCGTTGAGACGGACGCCGTTCAACAACGAACGATGCTCTGCTTTTGATGAGCGAGACATCTTCATCGCTGTCGCTCCGAGAACGCCGAGAGCACCGAGCTTTCGTGTGCTCTATGAGGTCTTCGATCACAAGGTGTTCCTTTGGCATATATCGGTAAGGGAGCCATAGTCGCAGGCGACATCTCGTCATGGACCGCTAGGTCAAGGTTTCAAGAGCTTCCCGGAGGTCTGGCCGCTCAGCGGGAACGCGGCTTTCGCAGGCGCGCCTCACGGTGTGGATCGCATCGGGGACTTCACCATCGACCCGCTCCAGCAGTTCGCCCAGCAGCCGGCCGAAGGCCAGGACGTCCAGTCGTTCCAGCGGGTCGCCGGGACCGGCGGGCAGGAACGAGGCCCCGCCCAGGTCGCTGAGCACCGCCCCGCCGGTCGCGCCGTCCCACAGGGTGTTGTGGCCGTAGAGGTCGCCGTGCGACAGGCCGCTGGCGTGCAGGTGCGCCGCGCCGGCCGCCACGTCGCGGGCGATGCGCAGCGCGACCTCCAGGTCCAGGCGCAAGGCCGGGTCGTAGACGTCGCGGCTGCAGCTTTCCAGGCTGGGCGGGCCGGCCAGCACCCGCCAGTCCGAGGGGAGCAGCGGCATCAGCAGCCCTTCCGCGCCCTCGGGATGGTCGACCAGCCGGCCCAGGGCGCCGGTCAGGTTCGGGTGCTCGCCGGCGGCCAGGCAGGCGGCCATCTCGCGCTCGGGCAGGCCGTCGCTGGTCATCGCCCCCTTGAACAGCTTCAGGGCGACGGGACGGACCTTTCCGCCATCGAGCCAGTCGGCCGCATGGACCTGGCCCGAGGCGCCCTCGCCCAGCGACCGACCCAGCCGCAGGGCCGACCAGGCGACCGTTCGGCTGGAGGCGGGCGCGCCGTGGTCGAACGGATTGCCGGCCCAGGCCAGCCAGGCCAGGCTCGGCGCCTCGGCCAGCCATCCCGGCAGGGCCTCCAGGCGGTTGGCCGACAGGCGCAGCAGCTCCAGCCGCGGATGGCCGGCCAGGCTGCGTGGCAAGTCCGTCAGGCGATTGCCCGACAGCATCAGCTTCTGCAGCATCCGCCGTTCGCCCAGGGCGTCCGGCAGGACTTCGATGGCGTTGTCGGTCAGGGTCAGCCAGCGCAACGAGGGCGGCAGGGCCTCGGCCGGGACCTCCCGCAGGCCGCAACCGCGAAAGCCGACCTGGCTCAGCGCCGCGCAGTCGCCCAGCCCAGGCGGCAGGCGCTCGAACCGGTTACCCGAACAGAACAGCACCCGCAGCTTGGTCAGCCGGCCCAGGTCGTCGGGCAGGCTGGTCAGCGCGTTGCCGCTGAGGTCCAGCACCTCCAGCGTGTCGGTCAAGTCGAGGATCTCGCGCGGAAACGCGGTCAGGCCTTCGCGCAGCCGCAGCTCGCGAACTCCGGCCAGGTCGCCGTTGCGCAGGGCGGTCAGGGTCTGGCCTGGCATGACGCGGTCCTTGGCGGCGGGGCGAGCGCCCCCTCAGTCGGCTTCGCCGACAGCTCCCCAGAGGGGGAGCAGCCAGCAAGGCGTGTGGCCCGAAGGGCCGGAGGGGGCCAGGGGCCTAGTCGCGCAGCAGGTCGTTGATCGAGGTCTTGGACCGGGTCTTGGCGTCGACGGTCTTGACGATCACGGCGCAGGACAGGCTGGGGCCGCCCTTGGGATCGGGCAGGCTGCCGGGCACGACGACGCTGTAGGGCGGCACCTTGCCGATGTGGACCTGGCCGGTGGCGCGGTCGACGATCTTCGTCGAGGCCGAGATGAACACGCCCATCGACAGCACCGAACCCTCGCCGACGACGACCCCTTCCACCACTTCCGAACGGGCGCCGATGAAGCAGTCGTCCTCGATGATAGTCGGGTTGGCTTGCAGGGGCTCCAGCACCCCGCCGATGCCGACGCCGCCCGACAGGTGGACGCGCTTGCCGATCTGGGCGCACGAGCCGACCGTCACCCAGGTGTCGACCATGGTGGAGTCATCGACATAGGCGCCGATGTTCACGAACGACGGCATCAGAATGACGTTCTTGCCGACATAGGCGCCGCGGCGGACGATCGCGCCGGGCACGGCGCGGAAGCCGGCGGCCTCGAACTGCGGGGCGTCCCAGCCGTCGAACTTGTTGGGAACCTTGTCCCACCACGGGCCGACCGCGCCGCCCAGGGTCCCGGCGTGCATCACCCGGTTGGGGTTGAGGCGGAACGACAGCAGCACGGCCTTCTTCAGCCACTGGTGGGTGGTCCATTCGCCGTCGATCTTCTCCGACACCCGCACCTTGCCGGCGTCGATCATCAGCAGGGTCTCCTCGACCGCCGTGCGCACTGGGCCGGTGGTGGCGGTGGAGGCGCCGTCGCGGGCTTCCCAGGCGGCTTCGACTTCGGTCTGCAAGTCGGCGAGGGTCAGGCCGGAAAGGTCTTGGGCGGTCATGTCAGGCTTCCTTCAGGCGCGCCGAGGTCAGGAACCCGGCGAGGTCGTGCGTGCGGTGATGGACGAAATCGGCGGTCGAGTCGGCCGCGTCGGCGCCGACCAGGATGGTGGTCATGCCCAGCAGGGCGGCGGGGGCCAGGTTCTTCTCGCTGTCCTCGAAGAAGGCGGCGACCTCGGGCGCCACGGCGTGGCGGCGGGTCATCTTCTCGAAGGTGGCCATGGCCGGCTTGGGCAGGTAGTCGGCGGTCTCGATCGAGAAGGTGTCCTCGAACAGGTCGGCCAGGGCCAGGCGCTCCAGCACCCGCTCGGCGTGGCCGGTCGAGCCGTTGGTGAACACCAGGCGGCGGCCGGGCAGGCGCAGGATGGCCGCGCGCAGGGCCGCGTCGGGCGCCAGGCGATCCATCGAGACGTCGTGCACCTCGTCCAGGAACGCCTTGGGCTCCATGCCGTGGTGCATCATCAGCCCGGCCAGGGTGGTGCCGTGCTCGGTGTAGTAGCGCTTCTGAAGGGCCTTGGCCTCGTCGCGCGCCAGGCCGGTGTAGCGTTCGACGAAATCGGTCATCCGCCCCTCGATCAGAGCCATGTACTCGCACTCGGCCGGATAGAGGGTGTTGTCCAGGTCGAACAGCCAGGTCTCGACGTGCCGAAGATCTGGGGCGAGGTCGGGCCCGCTCATTTCGAGATCAGCGTGCCCGCGCCGTGCTCGCTGAACAGTTCGACCAGCATGGCGTGGGGACGGCGGCCGTCCAGGATGACCACGGCCTCGACGCCCGATTCCACGGCGTGGATGGCGTTCTCCAGCTTGGGGATCATGCCGCCGCTGGCCACGCCGCTCTCGATCAGGCCGCGAGCCTCGGCGACGGTCATCTGGCGGATCAGCTCGCCATTGCCGTCCAGAACGCCGGCGATGTCGGTCAGCATCAGCATCCGCTTGGCCTTCAGGGCGCCCGCCAGGGCCCCGGCCACGGTGTCGGCGTTGATGTTGAAGGTCTCGCCCGTGGTCGACACGCCGATCGGGGCGATCACCGGGATGTAGTCGGTCTCCGAGGTCAGCAGGGCCTGGATCAGGTGCGGGTCGACCTTGGTCGGCTCGCCCACGAAGCCCAGGTCGACGGCCTGCTCGATGTTGCTGTCGGGGTCCTTGCGGGTGCGGGTCACCTTCTCGGCGGTGATCAGCCGGGCGTCCTTGCCCGACAGGCCCACGCCGCGCACGTCGGCCTCGGCCCCGGCCAGGGTGATCCAGTTGGCGATTTCCTTGTTGATGGCGCCCGACAGCACCATCTCGGCCACTTCCATCGTCGCCTCGTCGGTGACGCGTAGCCCGTCGACGAAGGTCGACTTGACGCCGGCCTTGTCGAGCATGCGGCTGATCTGCGGCCCGCCGCCGTGCACCACGACGGGGTGGACGCCCAGCAGCTTGAGCAGCACGGCGTCGGCCGCGAACAGCTTGGCCACCTGTTCCTGGCCCATGGCGTGGCCGCCATATTTGATCACCACCGTCTCGCGGTCGTAGATCTGGATGTAGGGCAGGGCTTCGGCCAGGGTCTTGGCGGTGGCCCAGCCCGCTTCCTCGGCGACGTCGGTCAAGGCGGCGGTCCTGTAAGGCGAAAGGCGCGCCTCGATAGCGGACGTGGGGACCCCTGTCACGCGTCGCCTCTCTTTTGCGCCCCCTAATACCCGCTCATCCCCGCGAAAGCCGGAACCCAAGCCGAAGATCAGAAAAAGGCTGGATCAGTCGATCGTCCCAGAATGCTCCCCAGACTCAGACTGGGTCCCGGCCTTCGCCGGGATGAGCGGAGGGAAGGGGTTGAGATCCCTCCCGGTCGAACCGCCATTTCAGCGCCAGCACCGCGCCGGACATCAGCAGGCAGGCGGTGTTGGAGGCGATCACCGGCCAGGCCTTGATCAGCACGCCATAGGCGATCCAGCAGGAAAAGCCGGTGACGGTGACGACATAGGTCCGCAGCGACACCGACGAGGCGTCCTTCTCGCGCCAGATCTTGACGATCTGCGGGGCGAAGCTGGTGATCGAAAGCAGGGCGGCCGCCGTGCCGACGACGGACGCCAGAAACGGAACGCCCACGCCTAGCCGGCGCGGTGCAGGGCGGAGGAGAGGCCCCAGCGCTCGGCATAGGCCGGCGACAGCTCCAGCCCAACCGGCGGCGGTCCGGGCGCATGGCCCTCGCGCAGGCAGACGGTCAGGTACGAGAGGGCGGTCTTCACGCCATGTTCGGAATAGGGCTTGCCGATCACCCCGCAGGCCCCGGCGAAGTCGTCCGGCAGGCGCTTGACGTTGGCGGTCATGAACAGGGCCACCCCGCCGCAGTCGTCATGGATGGTGCGGGCCACCTCGACGCCGGTCGGGCCGTCGCGCAGGTGGACGTCGACCAGGGCTAGGTCCGGATGCAGGTCGCAGGCCAGGGCCACCGCCTCGTCGGAGCTCATGGCCAGGCCGACCGAATGAAAGCCGACCTCCTCGACCAGGAACTCCAGCTCGGTGGCCAGCAGGACCTCGTCTTCCACGATCAGAACGTCGAGCGGGCGCTCGCTCATCTCCAGACCCAACCTCCTCAGTGATGCCCGCCGTTGATCGGCAGGTGCACCACGACCCGGGTTCCGGGATCGGCGGGCGTGGTCTCCGACCGCGCCTTGAGCTGCTGGCACAGCAGCTGGACGATGGTCAGACCGAATCCGCCCGACGATGCGGAATTCTCAAGCTGAACGCCGTTGTCGGTGATTTCGATCCGGAAATTGTCGCCCTGACGGGCGATGCCGACGAAGATTTCGCCTTCGCGGCCGTTCATGGCCTCGGGCGGGAAGGCGTGGCGCAGGGCGTTGGAGAACAGTTCGCTGATCACCAGGGCCAGGGGCGCGGCCTTGGAGGCGGCGATGTCGACACGCTCCAGGTCCAGGCGGACCTTGATGTCCTCGCGCCGCGCCGTGCCCATCATGTCGCTGACCAGGTCGCGGACGAAGGCCGAGACGTCGAAGCGCTCGACGTCGTCGCTCTGGAACAGCCGGCGGTGGACGGTGGCGATAGCGCTGACCCGCTCCAGCATGCCGCGCAGGCTGTTCTTGACCGCGGGGTCGGTGACGCGCCGGTTCTGCAGCAGCAGCAGGGACGAGATGAGCTGCAGGTTGTTCTTGACCCGGTGGTCCACTTCGTGGAGCAGGGCGGTCTTCTGCTGCAGGGCCTGGGTCAGGTCGGCGGTGCGGGCCTCGACGGCGGCCTCCAGCCGGTCGCGGGCGTCGCCCAGCTCGAACTCGACCCGCTTCTTGTCGCTGATGTTCAGCTGCGAGCCGAAGAAATAGTCGATTCGGCCGCTTTCGCCGCGCACGGGCGACAGGTTCAGGGCGTTCCAGAAGGTGGAGCCGTCCTTGCGGTAGTTGAGGATGTCGATCGTCAGGTCCTGGCCGTCGGCGACGGCGCGGCGCAGGGTCGCGACCGTCGCCGGATCGGTGCCGGGGCCCTGCAGGAAGCGGCAGTTGCGGCCGATGACCTCGTCGCGGCTATAGCCGGTCAGGTCCAGGAAGGCGTCGTTGGCGAAGATGATCGGATTGTCGGGCTGATGGGCGTCGGTGACGATCATCGCCATGCGGACGGCGCGGATCGCCGCCGCGAAAGGGTCGCCGACGCCATGCCCGGCGGCCAGTTCCTCCGCCGCGCGTTCCGACCGCAAGATGTCCGTCATTTCGTGAGACGCCCCCGACTGACCGGCATGACCATGGCTCCCCAGAACGCGAGCTTGGATGTCGGGTTCCAGACATGCGAGCAAAACGCACAACGGCGGAAACGCCAACCGTTTCCGCCGCCATGGGCGCCAGGACGAGAGGGAAAAAGGCGATCCGGTCCTATTTCGGCTTGTAGATCCGGTCGAAGACGCCGCCGTCGGCGAAGTGGGTGGTCTGGGCCTTCTTCCACCCGCCGAACGTGTCGTCGATGGTCACCAGCGGGATGGACTTGAACCGCGAGGCGTACTTGGCCGCGGCCGCGGCGTTGCGCGGGCGGTAGTAGTTCTTGCCGATCAGGTCCTGGGCGATGGGGCTGTAGAGGAAGTTCAGATAGCCCTCGGCCACGGTGCGGGTCTTGTGGCGGTCGACGTTCTTGTCGACCAGGGCGACCGGCGGCTCGGCCAGGATCGACAGCGACGGATAGACGATGTCGAACTTGCCCGGCAGTTCCTCCTGCGCCAGGTAGGCCTCGTTCTCCCACGACAGCAGCACGTCGCCCAGGCCGCGCTGGGTGAAGCTGGTTGTCGCGCCGCGGGCCCCGGTGTCCAGCACCGGCACGTGCTTGAACAGCTCGGTCACATAGGCCTCGGCCTTGGCCGGACTGCCGCCCGGCTGCTTCAGGGCCCAGGCCCAGGCGGCCAGATAGTTCCAGCGGGCCCCGCCCGAGGTCTTGGGGTTGGGGGTGATCACGTCGATGCCCGGCTTGATCAGGTCGCCCCAGTCCTTGATCTTCCAGGGATTGCCCTTGCGGACCAGGAACACGATCGTCGAGGTGTAGGGGGTGGAGTTGTTGGGCAGGCGCGACTGCCAGTTCGCCGGCAGCAGCTTGGCCTTGGCGGCGATCTCGTCGATGTCATAGGCCAGGGCCAGGGTGACGACGTCGGCCTGCAGGCCGTCGATCACCGAGCGGGCCTGCTTGCCCGAGCCGCCGTGGCTCTGGTTGATGGTCAGGGTCTGGCCGACCTTGTCCTTCCAGTACTTGGCGTAGGCGGCGTTGATGTCCTTGTAGAGCTCGCGGGTCGGGTCGTAGCTGACGTTCAGCAGGGTCAGCGGCTTGGCGCCTTGGGCCTGGGCCGAGCCGGCCAGGGCGGCGGGGACGGCCAGGGCCGCGGCGCCGGCGGCGCCCGAGCCCAGGAGGCCGCGTCGCGTGGGGGTCTTGAGATCTTGGGTCATGGCGATGTCGCTCGCTTGAGAAGGTGGATCATGAATACTCGCGACCAGCCTGGCCCTGGCTGGCGACGCCGCGCGGGCGTCGGTCCACGTCCCTCCCTCGCGAAGGAGAGGGACGTGGCTTCGCCCGATCTTAGAACGCGTACTGGCTGCGCAGGTTGACGGCCTTGTAGCTCTGGCCGATCTGGAGCCCGGCGGCGTCGCGACGGTCGACGTCGACGTCCAGATAGTCCAGCGAGAACTTGGTCACCGAGTTGGGGAACCAGTTCAGGCCGACGGTGGCGATCTCCTGCACGCCGCCGCGCACCCGGTCGGCCGCCACGGCCGCATATTCGTGGTGGTTCAGGTCGAGCACCGAATAGCGGGCCGCCAGCTCCCAGGCGCCCCACTTGCCGGCCTTGGGGTCGAACGGGTTGTCGATCGCCGGGGCGTCGAAGGCGAAGTTGGCGGCGTTGTAGCGGCGCTGCTCGCCGGTCAGCACCCAGCCGCCCTCGACGTACCAGCCCGAGAACTTCGGATCGCTGACGTTGGCGGCGCGGTTGCGGCGGTCCAGGGCGATGTCGAAATACTCGCCCTGGATCAGGAAGTTCTTCTTCTGGGCGGCCAGTTCCAGGCCGTAGTGGCGGGCGCCCGACGAGTCGATGGCGCCGCTGCTGACCAGGCGCGTGCCGTCGGTGCGCAGCTCGGGGCGGTCTTCCACGGTGATCGGATAGGCCCCGGCCACGGCGGTCTGGGCGGGCTGGACGATCCGGCTGGCGTTGACGCCGACATGGGTCAGCCAGTCATAGCCCTTGAACGGAATGAAGGCGACGCGGCCCAGATAGGCCAGCTGTTCGTCGAAGGTGGCGCCGTCGCCGGCCTTGGCCCCGGTCACCGCGCCCGAGATCAGCCAGCGCTCGCCCACGGCCTGGGCCTGCAGCGAGATGCGGCGGTCGGCGCCGGCCAGGCCGCGGGTGGCTTCGGCGCCCGACGGGCGCTCGGGGAACAGCGAACCGTTGGTCGAGGCCGCGTCCTCCAGGCCCAGGTTCGGCGCGAACGCCCCGACCTTCACCTTGAACGGCGCGTAGTTGTACTGCAGGTACAGCTCCTGCAGCTGGCCGGCCCCGTCGGTGCCCGCGCCGCCGAAGTCCAGCAGCACGCCGTAGTCGAAGTTCTTGAAGGCCTTGCCGTCGACGCCCAGGCGGGCGCGGCGGAAGTTGGTGCCGCTGTTGAGGTCGCGGCCGGTGGTCGCCGCCGGCAGGCCGCTGTCCTGGTTGTACCAGGTGGCGTCCAGCTGCATCACCGCGTGGATGTTGGCACTGAAGGCCCCGTCGCCTGAGGCGATGGTCGGCTTGCCGCCGGCGATGCTGACGGTGGTCTGGGCCTGGGCGGTGCGCACGTCCTTGAGGCTGGCGGCGGTCGCGGCCTTCAGGTCGGCGATCTGGCTGGACAGCGCCTCAAGCTGGGCTTCCAGCGCCTCGATGCGGGCCTGCTGCTGCTCGGGCGTCTGAGCCGCCCCAGGGGCGCTTTGGGCGTGGGCCGCGCCGGTCATGGCGACCAGCGAGGCGCCGGCGATCAGCGCCGTGCGCAGGGCGGCCCCGGCGGTCGTGTGGATCTTGGTCATGGTTTTCCCCTCTCGACGCCTTGGCTGGCGTCGCCGTTGGCGAGACAAAAGACGATTATTCCTAGGTGTTAAATAGAGATAAGAGCGGAAGGCTTTGAGTTTTCCTTCAGGCTCCCTTTCGGACCCTTGGGTCCGCACGCAGGCGGGCGGTTGGAGTCAAAACGAAATAGGCCCGCGCCGAAGCGCGGGCCTATTGATCAGTGTGCGTACCATTTGACCGAAAGTCGATAGGACCCTCGGTCGCGGGGTGAGCTAGAACATCGCCCGCCCGGTGAGCTTGAGGTTGTAGCGCTTCTGCTTCTTGGCCGCCTCGGCGTTGGCTTCCAGCGCCAGGTAGGACATCGGGGTGCCGGCCCGCAGGGCGAAGCCCAGGGTCACCGCGCCGTCCTTGTCGTCGGCCGCGGCCAGGGTGGTGACCGGCGCGCCGCTGTAGGCGAAGCTGTAGACCGTGTCGCCGAGCTTGCCCGCCAGGGTCTGGCGGTAGCCCACCCGCACTTCCGGACGCCACCACAGGTCGCGGCCGTAATCGGCGCCCAGGACCACGCCGACGTCGCCGGTCAGGCTGTCCGACTTGCGCTTCTGGCGGTTCTGGTCGAACCCGTTCTCGGCGTTCGGGGTGGCGGTCGGGCCGCCGCCCTTCTCGTTCCGCGCGCCTTCGTCCAGGTAGAGGTAGTTGAGATAGGCCTCGGGGCGCACGAAGTAGCGGCCGGCGAACTTGGTCTCATAGGCCGCGCCGGCGTAGGCGTTGAAGGTGTAGCCGTTCCACTTGGCGCTGTTCTTGCGCTGAACGTCGGCCACGCCGTCGCCGTTCAGGTCGCCGGAATTGAACGTCCGGTCGCCGTCGTACCAGCCATAGCCGCCGCCGCCGCCGATGTTCATGCGCCAGCCGCCGATCGATCGGCGCCAATAGGCGCCCAGCTGGACGAAGTTGCCGGTGGTCTGCTCGCCCACCTTGGCGGCGATGTCGTGCTCCTCGACGCTGACATAGGCCAGGGTCAGGCCCAGGGCGCCGCCGGCGTCGCCCATGGCCTCGTAGCCGCCGACGAAGCCGAAGGCCTGGGTGTCCGAGCCCATGGTGTCGTCGGTGTCGCGCCGCACCAGGGTGTTGATCTCCTGGATCCACAGGCTGTCGGGCCCGTAGCGGTCGCCCGGGTCGGGACGGAAGGCGGTGGCGGTCGAGATCGCGTGGTTGACGTCCTGCAGGGCGGCGAAGAAGCCTTCGCCCTGGTCGGGCGTCATCTGGTCGTAGAGACCCAGCAGGCCGTCCTTGGTCGACTGGCTGAGGAAGGCGCTGGCGATGGCCGTGTCCTTGCCCAGGGCCGCGAAGGTGGCGTCATAGGCCGAGGCCTGGGTCGCGTTCATGCCGATCTCGGCGGCCGTGCGGCGACGGACGTCCAGATAGACGTTGTTGCTGTCGGTGCGGCTGGAGGCGACGTACAGGTAGGGGGTGCCGCCCAGCAGGTCCTGTTTGATCGTCCCGGCCGTCAGCGAGCCGGCGGTGATCACCGTATAGCTGGTCGGGGCGGTCAGCAGGCTGGTCAGGCGCAGGCCGAGCTGGGCGCCCGACGCGATATTGGCCGCGCCCGAGACCATCAGGTGGGTGTTGGCCCCCGCGCCGTTGTTGGCGCTGGGATCGACGGTGAACACCATCTTGCTGTCGGCGCCCAGGGACAGGCTGGTGGCGTTGATGGTCTCGGCGTTGGTCAGGCCCAGCGAGCCGTTGCCGATATTGAGCGCCAGCTGGCCGTCCGAATCGCGCAGCGCGCCCAGCACCACGGCGCCGCCGCCGATGTTCAGGGTGTCGGCGCCGGCTCCGAACGACATGTCGCCCAGGACGTTCCCGGCCTGGACGTCGAAGGTGTCCGCGCCCGAGCCGAAGCGGACGGCGCCGATGATCGTCGGGGTGACGGTGGTCGAGGTCGACGTCGCCGTGGTGACGGTGTCGGCGCTGGGATAGGTGGTGGTGACGGTGGTCGAGACCGGCGCGGCCTGGGTCAGGGTCACGCCGCCGGTCGAGGCGCTGAGATCCACGGCGACGGCCGTGCCGGTCGCCTTGGCTGTCGAGGTGGTCGTGCCGTCCGCCTTGACGGTGGGGGCGGCGACCTGGGCGGTGATCACGCCGCTGTTGGTGATCGTCTTCAGCGTGCCGGAGGTGTCGAGCACGGCGATGGCGTCGCCGGTCTCGCCGCTGCGGGTGGCCGTGATGCTGCCGCTGTTGGTGAGGTTGGTCAGGTTGGCGCCGGCGTTGACCACCAGGCCGCGGGCGTCGCCCGTCAGGCCCGAGCCGGCGAAGGATGCGCTGGTCCCGCTGATCGCGCCCCGGTTCCACAGCGACGGGACCGTCGCGCCGGACGTCAGGTTGATCGCGGTGGCGTTGGCCTCGCGGGCGCTGGCCGAGACCGTGCTGTCGAAGCGGGCGCCGCCGACCAGAGTGGTGGTCTGGCCGGTCTGGCCGCCGATCTGCACGCCGGTGGCCGCCACCTTGTCGTAGACGCCGTTGGCCGAGATGGCGCCCTTGGCCAGCAGGCCGTAGGCGTTGTCGGCCGTCCCCACGGCGCCGAGGGTGACGGCGCGGGTGTCCGAGCCGATCAGCAGGGCCGGGGCGCCGCCGGAGACGCTGATCGACCCCGTTCCCGTCGTCGAGGACGAGATCGTGGTGGTGGTGGTCGTCGTGCCGCTGATGGCGGTGGACGAGGTCGGTCCGTTCAGCAGCACGCCGCCGGTGACGTCGCCGGCCACCCGCACCCCCGGACCGCCTTGCAGCAGGTCGTCGGCGTCGAGCTTGTCGACCGCGGTCTGGGCCGGCCGGGTGGTGTAGCGGTAGCCGGTCGCCGAGACCGCGCCCTGGATGGCGAACGCCCCGGTCACGTCGCCGTCCAGGGCCACGCCGACCGCGTTCTGGCCCAGCACCGAAACCGACCCGTTCTGGGTGACCTTGCCGGTGACCGGGCCGGCGACGTGGACGCCGTAGGCGTTGTCGCCCGTCACGGCGATCGAGCCGGCGGTGGTCAGGTTGCCGACCAGGCCGCTCTCCAGCGAGATGCCCGCGGAGTTGTTGCCCTCGATGGCGATCGAGCCGGTCGAGCCCTGGACGATGTCGCCGGTGAACACGCCGGGGCCCACCAGGCGGACGCCGTAGCGGTTGGCGCCCTTGGCGAACACGCCGTCGATGTCGCCGTCGTTGTCGGTGTCGGTCGGGGTGTAGTCCTCGGTCAGGCTGATGGCGGCGTTGTTGGTCACCGAGCCCGTCGTGCCGCCCTGGATCAGGACGCCGGTCGAGTTGTCGACGCCCACCGTGCTCAGGCCGTTGCCGCCCAGGGTGACCTTGTTGTTGCTGTTCAGCGTGACCAGCGGCCCGGCCGTGGTCAGGGTGATGCCCCCGCCGGTGTCGACCTTCACGTCGTCGGGCGCGCCGGCGGATGTGGCGGTCGCGGTGGCGATCGGCGTCGTGCGGGCCGTGTTGATGACCGTCTCAGCATAAGCGCCGAACGCCATGGCCAGGAGAGGAGCGGTTGCGACTGTCGCGACCAGGACCTTGCGCTGCATTCCGAACGACACCTTAGAGATAATCCCAGACCCCAGATTGCGGCACGTTGCGGCGAAATTGCGGTGCTTTCCGACAGCGTCGCGCGACGAGGCGTTTGACGGTCTATCGCAAGCGTTCCCAGGGCGCCATATCTGGTTCGCCGAATCCTCCCCTCGCTCAAACCGAGACTGCCGCATGCCGATGGCCTCGCCGTCTTCGTCTGTCCGTTCCGACGGAGCCGTCCGCACGCCCCTGGCCGTCTGGGGCGCGGTCCTGGCCGGGCCGGCCGCCCTGCTGGGCCTGGCGGCGGCGGGCGGGGCCAACGCCGGGGCGGCCATTCCCCTGGCCCTGGCCAGCGGCGTCGCCGGCTATGTCCTGACCCGGCGGACGCTGAACCGGCCGGCCGACCCGGCCGCGCCCGCGCCCGTCCCGGCGGCGCTGGACCATCCGCCGCCCTTCGCCCTGATTCTCGAGACCCTGCCCGACCCGCTGATGGTGATCGCCGCCGAGGAGGCCGACGACCTGACCGGCCGGCGGTTCGTGTTCGCCAACGCCGCGGCGCGCGAGCTGTTCAAGCTGCAGCCGCGCGGCGGGCTGCTGGTCTCGGCCCTGCGCAGCCCGCAGGTGCTGGAGGCGGTGGACGAGAGCCTGTTCGGCGGCGTGCGGCGCTCGGTCGACTATGTCGGCGGCGGGGCGCAGGGCCGGGAATGGGCGGCGCATTGCGCGCCGCTGGGCGTCGACGAGCGCGGCTCGCGCCTGGCGCTGCTGGTGCTCAGCGACGAGACCGACGCCCGCCGCAGCGAGCGCACCCGGGCCGACTTCCTGGCCAACGCCAGCCACGAGCTGCGCACGCCCCTGGCCTCGCTGTCGGGCTTCATCGAGACCCTGCGCGGCCACGCCAAGGACGACGTCGGGGCCCGCGACCGGTTCCTGGGCATCATGCAGGCCCAGGCCGAGCGGATGGCGCGGCTGATCGACGACCTGATGAGCCTGTCGCGAATCGAACTGAACGAGCACATCGCCCCGCTGGGCCGGGTCGACCTGGCCATGGCAGCCATCGACGTGCTGGACGCCCTGGCCCCCCAGGCCAAGGAGAAGGCCGTGGCCTTCGACCCGGTCCTGCCGCCGCGCGGCGCGGCGGTGGTCGAGGGCGACCGCGACCAGATCGTCCAGGTGATCCAGAACCTGGTCGACAACGCCATCAAGTACACGCCGCGCGACGGGGTGGTGCGGGTGGAGATCTTCTCGGGCCTGACCGCCGACATGGCCGCCGCCCCGCGCGACCCCGGCGCGGCGCGGATGTCGCTGCTGACCCCCGACCATGCGGAGGGCGAGCGCTACGCCAGCCTGCGGGTCAGCGACCGGGGCCCGGGCATGGCCCGCGAGCACCTGCCCCGCCTGACCGAGCGCTTCTACCGCGTCGAGGGCCAGAAGAGCGGCGAGCGCTCGGGCACGGGCCTGGGCCTGGCCATCGTCAAGCACATCGTCAACCGCCACCGAGGTGGCATGACGGTGGAGAGCGCGCTCGGCGAGGGCGCGACGTTTGGGGTGTATCTGCCGATGGCGCGGGGCGACAGCCGGGATGCATCGGCGAGCCCCTCGTCCCCGTCGCCGCTTTCCACCTAGCCCGTCTTCCCGGGCCCTCGTGCCCGGATGACGCCGGAGGGGGCAAACGCCCTCGGATCCGCCCCTCCCGCACGGTGTCGCAAAACTGTCGTCAAAACGTCGCATAAGGTCGGCGCCCGCCCGGCATAGATCGGCGCGGGCGGTACGGCGCGTCGGGCGCCGCCACCGCATCCTTCGCGCAAGGCCCCGCCTCACGCATGCTGACCTGGCTCTCGCTCCTTTTCCTCGCCCTGTTCTCCGGCGCGGCGTTCATGGCCGGCCGAGGCCGCGCGCTGAAGTCGTCCGGCGGCTCCAAGGCCAAGCTTCACTCGCTGCCGAACTATTACGGCCTCTACGCCGCCCTGTGGGCCGGCGCGCCCGCCGCGCTGCTTCTGCTGCTGGGCGCGGCCTTCGGCGGCCGGGTCGAGGACGCCATGCTGCAGGCCCAGCGGCCGGCGGTCGTGCAAGCCCTCACGCCTGATCGACAGGACGTGTTCTTCAGCGACGTCAGCGCCGTCGCCGTCGGCCAGGCGCCCAGCGAGGTGACCTATGACGGCCCGCTGAAGGCCGCCTTCGACGCCAAGGTGGCCGAAGCCAAGCGGATCGACGGCATCGTCAGCTATTCGGTCCTGGGCCTGGCCGGCCTGCTGGCCCTGGCCGGGTTCCTGCTGGCCACCCCGCGCATCAACACCGAATTCCGCGCCCGCAACCGGGTCGAGGGCTGGATCAGCGGCGTGCTGATCGCCTGCTCGGTCGCCGCCGTGCTGACGACGCTCGGCATCGTCATGTCGCTGATCTACGAGAGCTGGCGCTTCTTCGAGAGCGTCTCGCCGCTCAGCTTCCTGTTCGGCACCGAATGGGCCCCGCAGATCGCCATGCGCGCCGACCAGGTGGCCTCGTCCGGCGCGTTCGGCGCTGTGCCGCTGTTCGCCGGCACCTTCCTGGTCATGCTGATCGCCATGCTGGTGGCGGCCCCGATCGGCCTCTACTCGGCCATCTACCTGTCGGAATACGCCGGCCGCGGCCTGCGCGCGGTGATCAAGCCGCTGCTGGAGGTGCTGGCCGGGGTGCCGACCGTGGTCTACGGCTTCTTCGCCGCCCTGACCGTCGGCCCGCTGTTCCGCGCCTTCTTCAACGGCGTCGGCGAGCAGATGGCCGGCGGACCGCTGGACGGGATCGCCCAGTACCTGATGCAGGTCCAGAACCAGATGGCCCTGGTGGCCGGGGTGGTGATGGGCATCATGCTGATCCCGTTCGTCTCGTCGCTGTCGGACGACATCATCAACTCGGTGCCCCAGAGCCTGCGCGACGGCAGCTACGCCATGGGCGCGACCAAGTCCGAGACCGTCAAGAAGGTGGTGCTGCCCGCCGCCCTGCCGGGCATCATGGCCGCCATGCTGCTGGCCGTGTCCCGCGCGGTGGGCGAGACCATGATCGTCACCATGGCCGCCGGCCTGCAGGCCAAGCTGACCGCCAACCCGCTGGACACCGTCACCACCGTGACCGTCCAGATCGTCACCCTGCTGACCGGGGACCAGGAATTCGACAGCCCCAAGACCCTGTCGGCCTTCGGCCTGGGCCTGACCCTGTTCGTGGTCACCCTGGGGCTGAACATCATCGCCCTGCGCATCGTCCAGAAGTACCGGGAACAATATGACTGACGCGTCCCTGTCCCCATCGGGCATCACCCCCGGCGCGCCGGCCCGTCCGAGCCTGTCCGCCCGCGACGCCCTGCTGAAGAAGCGCCACCGTTCCGAGAAGCTGTTCCGCGCCCAGGGCGTCGCGGCGATCGTCGTCGCCATGATCTTCCTGGTCGTGCTGGTCGGCCGCATCCTGGTCCAGGGCTACTCGACCTTCGAGACCCACACCCTGACCGTGCCGGTCTATCTGAACCCCGAGCGGATCGACACCAGCGCCCTGGAAGGGGTCAACTACGACTATATCGTCGCCGAGGCGATGATGAAGAAGCTGGGCGTGCAGGACGACGACCTGGGTACGGTGTCCAGCAAGGTCCAGGCCCTGGTCTCGCGCGACTTCGGCAACCAGCTGCTGCAGAGGGTCAAGAAGGACCACTCGCTGATCGGCAAGACCGTCGAGGTCACCGGCTCGGTCAAGGCCGACGCCGACCTCTACTACAAGGGCGAGATCAAGCGCTCGACGGCGGAGGAAGACCGCAAGCTCGACAACCAGCAGCTGGACTGGCTGGACCGCCTGAAGAAGGACGGCACCGTCAAGACCGGCTTCAACACCCAGTTCTTCACCAATTCCGACTCCACCGAGCCCGAGCAGGCCGGCGTCTGGGGCGCGGTGATCGGCTCGGCCATGATGCTGGTCATCACCGCCCTGATCGCCATCCCGGTCGGGGTGATGGCCGCGGTCTATCTTGAGGAGTTCGCCCCGAAGAACCGCTGGACCGACATCATCGAGGTCAACATCAACAACCTGGCCGCCGTGCCGTCGATCGTCTACGGCCTGCTGGGCCTGGCCCTGTTCATCAACTGGCTGCACGTGCCGCGCGGCTCGCCGCTGGTCGGCGGCCTGGTCCTGGCCCTGATGGCCCTGCCGACCGTGATCATCGCCACCCGCAGCGCGCTGAAGGCGGTGCCGCCGTCGATCCGCGAAGCCGCCCTGGGCGTGGGCGCCTCCAAGGCCCAGACCGTCTTCCACCATGTGCTGCCGCTGGCCATGCCCGGCGTGATGACCGGCGCCATCCTGTCGCTGGCCCACGCCCTGGGCGAGACCGCGCCCCTGCTGATGATCGGCATGGTCGCCTTCGTGCCCGGCGCGCCGGAAAGCTTCACCAGCTCGGCCACCGTGCTGCCGGTCCAGGTGTTCATCTGGGAGAACGCCTCCGAGCGCGCCTTCCACGAACGCACCGCCGCCGCCATCATCGTGCTGCTGGTCTTCATGATCGTCATGAACGCCGCCGCGGTGATCCTGCGCCGCCGCTTCGAACGCCGGTGGTAGACTGATGCGCCTCCTCAATCCCCTCGCTTCCTGCCTTTCGCTGGGACACGCCATGCCGACCGAAAACCGCGATGACACCATCGCTCACGCGCCCGCCCTGGCGGCCGCCATCCCCGCCGGCCACGGCCACGTGACCACCGGCGAGTTCAAGATCCGCGCCCGCGACGTCAACGTCTTCTACGGCGAGAAGCAGGCGCTGTTCGACGTCAGCCTGGACGTGCCGGCCAAGTCGGTCACGGCCTTCATCGGCCCGTCGGGTTGCGGCAAGTCGACCTTCCTGCGCTGCATCAACCGGATGAACGACACCATCCCCTCGGCCAGGGTCGTGGGCTCGATCGAGATCGACGGGGCCGACGTCAACGCCAAGACGGTCGATCCGGTGGTGCTGCGCTCGCGCGTCGGCATGGTGTTCCAGAAGCCGAACCCGTTCCCCAAGACGATCTTCGAGAACGTCGCCTACGGCCCCAAGATCCATGGCCTGGCCTCGCGCAAGGACGAGCTGGAGGCCATCGTCGAGAGCAGCCTGAAGAAGGCCGGCCTGTGGAACGAGGTCTCCGACCGCCTGCACCAGCCCGGCACCGGCCTGTCCGGCGGCCAGCAGCAGCGCCTGGTCATCGCCCGCGCCATCGCCGTCTCGCCGGAGGTGATCCTGATGGACGAGCCCTGCTCGGCCCTCGACCCGATCGCCACCGCCAAGATCGAGGAGCTGATCGACGAGCTGCGCAGCCAGTACTGCATCGTCATCGTCACCCACTCGATGGCCCAGGCCGCCCGCGTGTCGCAGAAGACCGCCTTCTTCCACCTGGGCAAGCTGGTCGAGAGCGGTCCGACCGAGGAGATGTTCACCAATCCTCGCGACACCCGCACCCAGGACTACATCACCGGCCGCTTCGGCTAACCGGCAGGATCAGAAGCGATGACCGAACATACCGTCAAATCCTACGGCGAAGAGCTGAACCACCTCACGGCCGAGGTCACCCGCATGGGCGGCCTGGCCGAGGCCCAGGTCGCCGACGCCATCGACTGCATCGCCCGCCGCGACGCGCCCCTGGCCCAGCAGGTCGTCGCCCGCGACGAGCGGCTCGACACCCTGCAGGGCGAGATCGAGCGCAAGGCCTTCCGGCTGATCGCCCTGCGCCAGCCGATGGCCGTGGACCTGCGCCACGCCGTGGCCGCCCTGAAGATCTCGATGAGCCTGGAACGCTGCGGCGACATGGCCAAGAACATCGGCAAGCGCGCCCTGATCCTGACCGAGGCCGACCCGATGAGCGCCCTGACCCGCTCGATCGAGCGGATGGGCCGCCTGGTCCAGGGCCGGCTGAAGGACGTGCTGGACGCCTACACCGCCTCGGACCTCCAGCGCGCCATCGGCGTGTGGGGCCGCGACGAGGAGGTCGACGAGCACTACAACGCCATCTTCCGCGAACTGCTGACCTACATGATGGGCGACCCCCGGACGATCAATCCGTGCGCCCACCTGCTGTTCGTCGCCAAGAACCTCGAGCGCATCGGCGACCACGCCACCAACATCGCCGAGATCATCCATTTCGAGCTGACCGGCGAGGAGATCGTCTCCCAGCGTCCCAAGCTTGAGCTGTCGAAGTAAGAAAGAGGGCCAGCGCAAGTGACTCCTTACGTTCTGGTGGTCGAAGACGAAGACGCCCTGGCCACTCTGCTGCACTACAATCTCGACAAGGAAGGCTATGTCGTCGGCGTGGCCGGCGACGGCGAGGAGGCCCTGACCATGGCCTCCGAGCGCGCCCCCGACCTGGTGGTCCTCGACTGGATGCTGCCCAAGGTCTCGGGCATCGAGGTCTGCCGTCGCCTGCGCGGCCGCAGCGAGACCCGCAACGTGCCGATCATCATGCTGACGGCGCGCGGCGAGGAGAGCGACCGGATCCGCGGCCTCGACACCGGGGCCGACGACTATGTGGTCAAGCCGTTCTCGATGATCGAGCTGACCGCCCGCGTCCGCGCCGTGCTGCGCCGCATCCGCCCGGGCCTGGCCGACGACCGCATCACGGTCGGCGACATCGTCATCGACCGCGTCGCCCACCGCGTGAAGCGCCAGGGCAAGGAGGTCCACCTGGGCCCCACCGAGTTCCGCCTGCTCGACTACCTGATGCAGCACCCGGGCCGGGTGTTCAGCCGCGAACAGCTGCTGGACGCCGTCTGGGGCTCGGACGTCTATGTCGAGGCGCGGACCGTGGACGTCCACATCGGGCGGCTGCGCAAGGCGCTGAACGGGGATGTGGACGGGGATCCGATCCGGACGGTGCGGTCGGCGGGGTATTCGCTGGATTTGGACGCGGCGTAGGGGCGGCGGCTTGCAGCCAAGCTGAATTCGTGTCCCATCTCTCGATATGAAGATGCGTCGATTTATGTTGGGTGTGGTCGTGGCTTCGTGCCTTGTCGGCGTGGCCTGCGCGGGACCCGTCGAAGATGGGTTGGAGGCGGCCAAGGGCGGGGACTACGCCAAGGCCCTGAAGCTTTGGACACCTGCCGCTGAACAGGGAGATCCCACCGCTCAGTCCTATCTCGGCCGGCTCTATCTCTTGGGCCTGGGTGTGCCCAAGGACTACGGCAAGGCCGCCCAATGGTACCGCAAGGCGGCTGACCAGGGAAACACCGCTGCCCAGAACAATCTTGCCGTGATGTATAAGAACGGCATGGGCGTGCCGAAGGATGACCATCAGGCGTTTCTCCTGATGACGCAGGCGGCCGACGCCGGCGCGATGGAGGCCTTTGTCAATTTGGGTCACGCCTACGAA
This sequence comes from Caulobacter sp. BK020, assembly GCF_004342605.1. Classification (GTDB taxonomy): domain Bacteria; phylum Pseudomonadota; class Alphaproteobacteria; order Caulobacterales; family Caulobacteraceae; genus Caulobacter. The sequence continues at coordinate 177,536 of NZ_SLZL01000001.1, read as the reverse complement.
ACGGGCCAAGGAACGCCTAAGGATTGCGCTGCGGCCCTGCGGTGGTTCCACAAGGCCGCGGACGGTGGCTACCCTTCGGCCAAGGCCGCGATCGACGAGAGCCCCTGCCGGACTTGAGGCGTCCGTGGCGGCTTGGTCCGCAGCCCCATCCGCTCGGCGGATGGGCCTCACCTTAAACCCTTGGTGGATCGGAGCTCTGGCGTCTGGCCGAGTCAAGGACCGCCTCCGGCGGCCGCGTCGCGGCGACGCGGTGCGTCGTCCTTGACTCGGCCAGACGCCAGAGCAGGCTCGCCATCAAGGTTTTAAGGCGAGACCTCGCCGCGGGCGGGGGGCGCCCTCATCGCCTGACGACACCCTGCCGCGAGGCCCCCTCCGGCCCTTCGGGCCACCTCCCCCAGAGGGGGAGGAGCTACGCCGAGCAGATGCTCCTCCTCTGGGGGAGCTGTCGCGGAGCGACTGAGGGGGTCCTCCCGCAGGTCAGGATCAAGGGCCCCCAGCTACGGCGCTTCCCGGACAAACAGCAGCGCCGCCATCCGCCACCCCGAGGCCGTCCGCAGCATCAGCGCGCGGTCGGTCCATTCGCCGCTGTCGGTGCGGAACGACCAGCGGGCCATGCCGATGTCGCCCTGGGCGTCGACCAGGCGGCTGGTGACCTTGAACCGCGCGCCCGGCGAGGTCCTGCGCCGGTCCACATAGCGCGCGCGCCACTCGACTGCCGAGGCGGCGACGAACTCGCCGTCCTCGACGCTCATGACCAGGGCGCGGGGATCCAGGGTCTGGCCGAGCCGGGCCTCGTCCCAGCCGCGGTCGGCCTCGAACTTGTCGTCGACCACCCCGGCCACGCCCGCCGCCGAGGCCGGGCTTTCGGCCGGGTCCGCTTGGCGGAGCGTTCCGACGATGCGCCAGCCGCCCGCCAGCCGGGCCAGCAGCACGTAGTTGACCAGCGGCCGGCCGTCGCGGACCGAGCGCAGTCTGGCCAGGGCGGTGGTCGCGCCCGCGTCGATCCGTTCGATCGCCGGGGGTGGTCCCGACGGCTCCGGTGGCTCCGGCGCCTTGGCCAGGCGGGCCTTCCACTGGGCCTGGTAGGTGGCGGCGACCGTCCCGCCATCGACCTCATAGGCGATGGCGCTGGGCTGGAAGGCGCGCGCCAGCTTGGCGGGGTCCCGCTCGGCGATCGCCTCGCCATAGAGCCGCACGGCGTCGGCGGGCGTGGCGTTCGCCCCCGCCGGCGCCGGAGCCCCGTGGGTCGCGGCGGGCGACAGGGCGGCGGCCATCAGCACGGTCCGGATCAGTCGCATCGTCGCCTCCTGTGAGACCCCGAGCTTGCGGCGATCGGCGACGCCTTGGCCATTCGAAAGCGAGCGCAGCATCGTTCAGCTGTGTTGAAGGATAGGGTCGCCAAACGGGCTCACAGCCGCCCGCGCCGACCGCCCTTCAGCTTGTCCAGGGCCCGCCGGGCGTGCTCGGCCTGGGCCGCCACGGGCCCAGCCATGACGCCCAGGTCGGCCCCGCCCTGGACAGCGGCCAGGCCGGCGGTGAGGACGTCGACCGGCGGCTTGCGCACGGTGGGGGTCATCTGCGCCACCTTGCGGGCCATGGCCGCCAGCTCGCCGATGGCCTTGGCCCGGTCGCGAACCTTGCGGATCTCGGCGGGGTCGTGGGTGCGTTCGAGGGTCGCCCAGGCCGCGTCGAGGGCGTCCATCAGCTTCAGTTGCAGGGCGAGGCAGCGGGTGGGGATGTCGGTGTGGGTCATGCCTCAAGGATGCGGCCGTCCCGGACAGTGGGGATAGGAAACGTGCGTTTTCCTGTAGGGCGTTGATTTCGTTGGGGTCGGGTTTGAAGAGTGCGGGGATAAACCCCCTCAGTCGGCTTCGCCGACAGCTCCCCCAGAGGGGGAGCAGCTAGGCAGCGCGGCGGCCGGTCGACGATCCTCCCCCTCTGGGGGAGGTGGCCCGAAGGGCCGGAGGGGGCCGCGCGCCGCGAGGGCGCGTCCTTGGTCGCGACCCTGTGGATAACTTTCGCCGTGCACGACCTGCCTTGACCCCGCGCCGCCCCCGCGCGACATCCCCGCCTCATGGAAAAGCTGAACATCCTGCTCGTGGGGTCCGGGGGGCGCGAGCACGCCCTGGCCTGGAAGATCGCCCAGTCGCCGCTGTGCGGCCGCCTGGTGGCCGCGCCGGGCAATCCGGGCGTCGAGCAGGTCGCCGAGCTGCGCGCCGTGAAGGTCACCGACGTGGCCGGCTTGGTCGCCCTGGCCCGCGAGATCGCGGCCGACCTGGTGGTGGTCGGTCCGGAATCGGCGCTGGAGGCCGGCCTGGCCGACGAACTGGCCAAGGTCGGGATCCCCTGTTTCGGCGGCAGCGCCCAGGCCGCGCGGCTGGAGACCAGCAAGGCCTTCACCAAGGACTTCTGCGCTCGCCACGGCCTGCCGACGGCGGCCTATGGGGTGTTCACCGACGCGGCCTCGGCCGGCGTCTTCCTCGACACCCTGGCCGCGCCGTTCGTGATCAAGGCCGACGGTCTGGCGGCCGGCAAGGGCGTGGTGATCGCCGCCACGCGCGACGAGGCCGACGCCGCCGTGCTCGACATGCTGGGCGGCCGCTTCGGCTCGGCCGGGGCGCGGGTGGTGATCGAGGAATTCATGCACGGCGAGGAGGCCTCGCTGTTCGCGATCTGCGACGGCAAGACCGCCGTGCTGTTCGGCGCGGCCCAGGACCACAAGCGGGCCTATGACGGCGACGAAGGCCCCAACACCGGCGGCATGGGCACCTATTCGCCGCCGCCGGTCCTGACCCCGGCCCTGGTCGACCAGGCCTGGCGCGAGCTCGTCCTGCCCACCGTGGCCGGCATGGCGGCCGAGGGCTGTCCCTATGTCGGCGTGCTCTATGCCGGGCTGATGCTGACGGAGCAGGGGCCCAAGCTGGTCGAGTACAACGCCCGCTTCGGCGACCCCGAGTGCCAGACCCTGATGCTGCGGCTGGAAAGCGACCTGGCGCCGCTGCTGCTGGCCGCCGCGAAGGGGGAGCTGGCGTCCGCCGCGCCGCCGGTGTGGCGCGAGGAGGCGGCGATCTGCGTGGTGCTGGCCGCGCAGGGCTATCCCGACGCGCCGAAGACCGGCGGCCTGATCCAGGGGGCCGACAGCGAGTTCGGCGGCGAGGCGGTGATCTTCCACGCCGGCACGGCGCGCGACGCCGAGGGCCGCCTGGTGGCGTCCGGCGGCCGGGTGCTGAACGTCTGCGCCCTGGGCGCGACCCTGCACGAGGCCCGCGACGTGGCCTACGCCGCCCTGGGGACGGTGTCGCTGGAGGGCGGGTTCTACCGCACCGACATCGGCTGGCGGGCGCTGAGCCAGCATTGACCCGCCGGGGACAGGCGCATGCGCCTGTCCCCGTCCCGCGCACGGCGCTACGGCCGGTGCGCCACCTCCACCAGGATGTCGCCCGGCGCGGTCAGGTAGAAGGCGAACGCGCCGTGCTGCATCGTCGGCGGCTCGACGGCGAGGCCGCCGGCCGCCATCCGGGCCTGCAGCGCGGAGACCGCCGCCGGGCTCTCCAGGTGGAAGCCGATATGGAACGGGATCGGCCAGGTCTGGGCCCCGTCGCGGCGCAGGCGGCTGAGCACCAGCACCAGGCCGGCGGCGTCGCGGAGGATGGCCAGGCCGTCCCGACCCAGGGTCCGCTCGTGGGTGAAGCCCAGCCAGGTCTCGAAGAAGTCCCGCGTCGCGGCGACGTCGGGCACGGGCAGGTCGATATGGTTCAGGCGCATGGCGCTCTCCTTGATGTGAGGCGCGGCGCGACGGGGCTCGAAAGACGACAAACGGACCACGCACGCCGAGCCGGCGGCGCACGATGCGCCGTCGTCTCGTCGTGGGTCCCAGCCGTGAGGCGAGGGTACAGGTTCTTCGACGCGCGAAGCGACCGGGCTTACCTTGTCCGGTCCATGGCCCTTTTTCGACGCCGCCCTTGTAACCGGCTTTCGATGGACGGCTCAAGGCCCACGGAGACTTGCGTCGCGGCGCCCAGGCCCTAATGTCCATTCAAACAAGCGTTGGGGAGTAAGCGCATGGCCGCGGCCGAACCGTCCGCCCAGGACCTCAATTCCGGGACCAAGCCCATCGACCCGCGCCACGCCATCGACGAGGCCCGGCTGGCGGCCTGGCTGGAGGCCAACGTCGAGGGCTACCAGGGGCCGCTGGAGGTGCGCCAGTTCAAGGGCGGCCAGTCCAACCCGACCTATCAGCTGGTCACGCCGACCAGGAAGTACGTCCTGCGCCGCAAGCCGCCGGGCAAGCTGCTGCCCAGCGCCCACGCCGTCGACCGCGAGTTCAAGGTGATCTCGGGCCTGAACAAGGCCAGCTTCCCCGTCGCCAGGGCCTACGCCCTGTGCCTGGACGAGGCCGTGATCGGCACGATCTTCTACGTGATGGACAATGTCGAAGGGCGGATCCTGTGGGACGGGACCCTGCCCGACTACGCGCCGGCCGAACGCCGGGCGATCTACGAGGCGCAGATCGCCACCCTGGCGGCCCTGCACACCGTCGACTACGCCGCCGTGGGCCTGGCCGACTACGGCAAGCCCGGCAACTACTTCGCCCGCCAGATCGACCGCTGGACCAAGCAGTACAAGGCGTCGGAGACCAAGGTGATCGAGGAGATGGACCGGCTGATCGACTGGCTGCCGGCCACCTGCCCGGCCGATGACGCCACCGCGATCGTCCATGGCGACTACCGGCTGGACAACATGATCCTGCACCCCACCGAGCCCAGGGTGGTGGCGGTCCTGGACTGGGAGCTGTCGACCCTGGGCAACCCGCTGGCCGACTTCAGCTACTTCCTGATGAACTGGGTGATGCCGTCCGACCAGCGCGGCGGCCTGGCCGAGATCGCCGACCTGACCGCCTATGGCGTGCCGACCATCGACGAGGCCGTGGCCCAGTACTGCCGGCTGACCGGCCGCGACGGCCTGCCGAACCTGGACTGGTACTTCAGCTACAACCTGTTCCGCCTGGCCGGCATCTGCCAGGGCATCGTCGGCCGCGTGCGCGACGGCACCGCCGCCAGCGCCCACGCCGAGCTGATGGAGGCGCGGGTCCCGGTGCTGGCCCGGGGGGCTTGGGACTTCGCCAGGAAGGCGGGGGCTTAGGCGGCGAGTACTTGCCCCCTACGGACCGCTTCGCGGTCGTCTTCCCCCAGAGGGGGAAGAGCGCTCCAGTGCGAAGGCTCCGCCCCCTATGGGGGCGGACAGACCGCGAAGCGGTCAGGTGGGGGCAAGTGGACGACCTACAGCCCCACACCCTCCAGCAACGCCCCCAGCGCCGCCTCGTCCTCGAACCGGGCCCGCACTGGCCAGGGCGTCACCCGGTCGCGCCAGGCCGGCGGCAGCCGCACCCAGTCCTTTTCGGTCGTCACCAGCCCGGCGCTGTAGGCCGCCGCGCGGTCGGCCAGGAACTTCAGCGTCGCCTCGTCATAGGCGCCATGGTCGGGATAGGGCGCGAAGTCCACCAGATGGCAGCCGGCGGCCTTCAGGGCCCGCTCCACCTTCCACGGCTTGCCGATGCCCGCGAAGCCGACCTGGCGGCCCCTGGGCGGCGGGGTGGCGGGCTCGAGCCTGGCGATCAGCACCGGCGTGTCGCCGAACAGGGCCAGCAGGTCGGGATCGGCGGCGGGCAGGTCGCCCGGCAGCAGCACGATCACCGCGTCGGTGCGGGCCAGGCTGGCCGCCAGGGGCTCGCGCATCGGCCCGGCCGGGAACACCTTGCCGTCGCCGAACGGCCATTCGCCCTCGCGGGTCTCGCCGTCGACCACCACCAGCGACAGGGTCTTGCGCAGGTCGGGGTTCTGGTGGCCGTCGTCCATGACCACCACCTCGGCCCCGGCCGCCGCGGCCCGGCGCGCGCCCAGCACCCGGTCGCGCGACACCCAGATCGGGAAGTCCTGGGCCAGCATCAGCGGCTCGTCGCCGACATCGCCGGCGACGTGGCGGGCCGGATCGACCTGGACAGGACCCTTCAGCCGGCCGCCATAGCCGCGCGACAGGCCATGGGCGCGGCGGCCGCGCTGGGTCAGGGTCAGCAGCAGCTCGCGGACGATCGGCGTCTTGCCCACCCCGCCGACCGTGAAGTTGCCGACGCAGATCACCGCGCAGTCGGCGCCGCGCGGCTGGGTGCGGGCGATCCGCCGGGCGGTCTGGGCGGCCCACATCCACGACAGCGGGGTCAGCAGGGCGCGGGTCAGGGGGCTGGGGGCGCCGTCGCGGCGATACCACCAGCGCGGGGTGGCCAGCTTCATGGCCGGGCCTCCGCGTCGAGCAGGGCCAGGATGCGGTCCAGCCCCGCCCGGGCCTCGGCGTCGCGCCGGGCGACGAAGGCCCGGGCGCGGTCCGCCCGCGACCGCAGGACGTCGGGCCGGGCCAGCAGCTCGGCCAGGCGCGCGTCCAGCACCGAGGCGTCGGCGAAGGTCACGCCGTCGGCGTCGCGCAGGTCGGCATAGGCGGTCAGCCAGTTCTCGACATGCGGGCCGGAGACGATCGGGCAGTCCAGCCGGGCCGGCTCCAGCGGATTGTGGCCGCCGATCCCCTCGACCAGGCTGCCGGCCACCAGGGCCAGGTCGGCCAGCCGGTACCACAGGCCCAGCTCGCCCAGGGTGTCGGCGACGATGACCTCGGCCGAGTCGTCGGGCTCGCGGCTGCGCAGGCAGACCGCGGCGCCGGCCGCCAGGGCCAAGTCGGCGATGGCGGGGCCGCGCTCGGGATGGCGCGGGACGATCACCAGGCGCGGGGGATCCGGCAGACCGCGCCAGGCGGCCAGCACCCGTTCGTCTTCGCCGGGATGGGTGCTGGCGGCCAGCAGCAGCGGCCGGTCGCTGAGCCGCACGCGCAGGCTGGCCAGGGCCGCCGCGTCGACCGGCAGGGGCGCGGCACCGAACTTCAGGTCGGCCTCGCCTGCCACGGTCCCGCCCAGGCTGGACAGGCGTTCGGTCGCGCGGCCGTCCTGGGCCAGGATCAGGTCGAAGCCGCTGAACAGCTCATAGGCCGCGAACGGCCGGGCCCGCCAGCCGGCGTAGCTCTTGTCCGACAGCTTGGCTGAGACCAGGGCCAGCTTCGCTCCTCGCGCCTTGGCGGCCAGCAGCAGGTTGGGCCACAGCTCGCTCTCGACGAACACCGCCAGGTCGGGCCGCCAGTGGTCGAGGAACCGCCGGGCGCCGCCGGGCGTGTCGACCGGCAGGAACTGGTGGATCGTCCCGGCCGGCAGGCGGCGGGCCAGCAGCTGGGCCGAGGTGACGGTGCCGGAGGTGACCAGCACCGCGACGCCCGGGCGCTCGGCCCGCAGGCGCTCGACCAGGGGCAGGATCGACAGGCTCTCGCCGACGCTGGCCCCGTGCAGCCAGACCAGGACGCCGTCGGGCCGCGGGGTCTGCGGCCGGCCCAGCCGCTCGTGCAGCCGCGCGCGGTCCTCCTTGCCGGCCTTGGCCCGGTGGCCCAGCAGCAAGGGCGCGAACGGCTCCAGGGCGGTGGTCGCCGCCCGGTACAGGGCCAGGGACAGGGGAAGGCTCACACCGCGTCCGCGCCGGCCAGGTGGCAGGTGGCCACGCCGCCGCTCTCGACCTGGATGGTGACGTGGCCGATCTTGAAGCGACCGGCCATCTCGCCGCAGATGTCGTGCAGGAACTGGTCGTTGTCGGGGTTGTCGGGGCGGACCAGGTGGGCGGTCATGGCCGTCTCGGTGGTGCTCATGGCCCAGATGTGCAGGTCGTGGACCTCGGTCACGCCGGGCCGCGCCGCCAGCCAGGCCTTGACCGCCCGGGGGTCGATGCCGCGCGGGGCGGCGTCCAGGGCCAGGTCCAGGCTGTCGCGCAGCAGGCTCCAGGTCCCCAGCATGATCACCGCCACGATGCCCAGGCTGACCACCGGGTCCAGCCACAGCCAGCCGGTGGCCCACATGGCGGCGGCGGCCACCACCACTCCGGCCGAGATGGCGGCGTCGGCGGCCATGTGCACGAAGGCCCCGCGGATGTTCAGGTCGTCCTTGGAGCCCTTCATGAACATCAGGGCCGTAGCGGTGTTGATGACGATGCCGATCGCCGCGACGATCATCACCGGCCCGGTCTGGATCGGCTCCGGGTGGGCGAAGCGGCGCACCGCCTCCCAGGCGATGGCCCCGACCGCCACCAACAGCACCACGGCGTTGGTCAGCGAGGCCAGGATCGTGCCCTTGCGCAGGCCGTAGGTGTGGCGCCCGCCCGGCGCCCGCTTGGCCAGCACCACCGCGCCCCAGGCCATGAACAGCCCCAGCACGTCCGACAGGTTGTGGCCGGCGTCGGCCAGCAGGGCCAGCGAGTGGGTCATCAGGCCGGCGATGGTCTCGGCGACCACGAAGCCGATGTTCAGCGTCGCGCCGATCGCGAAGGCCCGGCCGAAGTCCTTGGGCGCATGGCTGTGCCCGCCTGGGCCGTGGTGGTGGTGGCCGTGGTCGTGGGAATGGCCGTGATCGTGGTGATCATGGTCGTGATGATCGTGCTTGTGATCGTGATCGTTCGGCATGGGCCTACATCCCACCAAGGGCGGGTCGGATCAATCGCTCAACGGTGGCAAGGTTTTCGTATCGAAGTAGCTTCAGGGGCGATTGGATGAACCTCTGGCTTCTGCCTCGCCAAGGGAATTGGGAAAGATGCGTTATGACGCCACGCAAACTTTACGTGTATCCGTTCGCTCTTGTGATGGCGAAGCCGATCGAGCGGCTCGAAGATCGCATGATCCGATTCCTGGAAAGTCAGCCGGATGCAGAATCTCTTGATAAAAAAGAATTTTCTCAGCTAAGCGGCGATAAAGCGAAGGCTGACTATCTGCTCGATAAGCGTCGTATTGTCGCTGAACTGAAGACAATAAAGGGCGATCCAAAAATTCGGGTCGAGGATCGATTAAAGAAAAGATTTGCCCAACCGGGGGCACCGATCGTCTTCGGGCGGGTAGGGGTGTCGGCAGCTTTACGCGGATTGTCCGACGAGGGGGAGGTCGTGAAGATGATGTACGACCTTTCTGCTAGAGCGGTGCGCCGGCACCTTCAGAAGTCCGACGAGCAAATTCTGGTTACAAAATCAAATCTCAATTTATCGAACTCGGTCGGAATGACTATCATTATGAATGACAGGGAGGAGATGATTGACGCAATTGGCATTCTCCATGCCATCAAATCCACCTTTGAAGTCGTCGAGAGTGGGTATCCAAACGTTGATTTCGTGTGGGCGAGTATAGAGGCGCATGAAATGAAGCTGCCTGGTGGCGGATCAGGGTTTCCTCAGTTGATCATATCTCGCTCAGAGGAGCACCCTGATCGGTTAGATTTTCTTGGTAGGTTGATTGCCTACTGGGCCCAATTTAACGGTGCCAAAGCATATCTTCTGCCGCATCACGGCGATTGGGAAGTTCTAAGGCCCATATTCGAGAATGGACCGCCCACACTGGATCTCGGTTAGGCGTCCTCTTTACTAACCGTCCGCCTCCAGCTCGACCAACGCCTCCGCCCGCCGCGTCACCGCCGACAGCTCCGCCGCCCAGACCTCGACCAGGGCGTCGGGGTCATCGCCCCGCCCGGCGGCCGTCGGCGCGCTCCAGACCATGGCGGCCTTGGCGAAGGGCAGGGGGATCACCGTACGGTCCCAGGAGCCCAGGCGCAGGCACGGCTTGGCGGCCAGGCCGACGAAGATCACCGGCGCGCCGGTCACCCGGGCCAGGGACGGCGTGCCCTTCTCCATGCGTTCGGCCGGGCCGCGCGGGCCGTCGGGCGTGATGGCCACGCCGCCGCCGTCCTTGACCCACTTGATCATGTCGCGGAAGGCCTGTTCGCCGTGCTTGTTCTTGGCCGGGTCGGACTTCTTGGTCGACGAGCCGCGGATCGAGGGGAAGCCCAGCTTCTCCACGGTCTGGGCGATGAACTCGCCGTCGGCCGAGCGCGAGATCAGGGCCCGCATGTCCTGGCGGCCGGGATCCTGCGGCCAGGTCAGCGGCGACATCGGGATGCGCGCGTGCCAGAAGCACAGGATCGCGCCGACCCCGGTCTCGCGGCCCTGGGCCCAGACCGCCTCGGCGTGCTCCTGGCCCTCGCGGGTCAGGCGCAGGGTGCGGAACACCAGCTTGGAATAGCCGGCGAAGATCGACGAGACGACCTGGATCACCAGGGGCCAGCGCAGCGGTCTCAAGCTCCGATCTCCGAGGGCGCGCCATCTTGAGGATCGGGGGGCAAGTGATCCAGGTCCTGGGCCTTGGCCAGGCGGGCGTAGAGGCCCTTGTGGCGCACCAGGGCGGCGTGGGTCCCGGTCTCGACCACCCGGCCCTTGTCGATCACATAGATGCGGTCGGCGTCCTTCACGGTCGACAGGCGGTGGGCGATGACGATGGTGGTGCGGCCGGCCATCAGCCGCTCCAGCGCCGCCTGGACCTGGGCCTCGCTCTCGGTGTCCAGCGCGCTGGTCGCCTCGTCCAGCAGCAGGATCGGGGCGTCCTTGAGGAAGGCGCGGGCGATGGCGATGCGCTGGCGCTGGCCGCCCGACAGCCGGGTCCCGGCCTCGCCGACGATCGTGTCGTAGCCCAGCGGCAGGTCGGAGATGAAGTCGTGGGCCGCCGCCTGGCGGGCCGCGGCCTCGACCTCGTCCTCGGCCGCGCCGGGCCGGGCGTAGGCGATGTTGGCGCGGATGGTGTCGTCGAACAGGAACGGCTCCTGGGTGACCAGGGCGATCCGGTCGCGCAGGCTGGCCAGGGTCACGCCGCGCACGTCGTGCCCGTCGATGGTCACCGCGCCGGCGGTGACGTCGTAGAAGCGCGGGATCAGGTTCAGCAGCGAGCTCTTGCCGCCGCCGGACGGACCGACCAGGGCGACGGTCTCGCCGCGCCGGGCCTGGATCGAGACGTCGTGCAGGGCCGGGGCGTTGTCACCATAGGCGAAGCTGACCTGGTCGAAGGCGATGGTCGCCTCGCCGGGGGGCAGGACCCTGGCGTCGGCGGGGTCGACGATGGCCGGCTCGACGTCCAGGGCTTCGAACAGGCGGCGGGCGCCGGTGAAACCCTCGCTGAACACGGTCTGCAGGTTGGCGACCTGGCGCAGCGACTGCAGCGATGCGGCCAGGGCGAACAGAAAGCCGGTGAACGTCCCGGCGGTCATGCCGCCAGTGCTGGCCCGCCAACCCGCGTAGACGAAGACGGCGGCGGTGATCAGGGCGCCGAAGGCCTCGGTGGCCGGGGCGGCCATGGCCTTGGCGTTCGAACCCTTGATCAGGAAGCGCTGGCGGCGGTCGATGACGGCGGCCACGCGGCTCTCTTCATAGGCCTCGCGGTTCTCCATCTTGACGATCTTGACGCCGTCCAGGCTCTCCATGATCGCGGTCGACAGGTTGGAGGTCTCGCCCATGGCCCCCTTGGCGGCCTTGGTGGTCTTCTTCGAGAACCGCCGCATGAACAGGCCGGCCGTCGGGGCGATGATCAGCACGCCCGAGGCCAGGATCCAGTCCAGCTGGAACATCACCGCCAGCATGCCGGCCACGGTCAGGATCTCGCGCGTGTAGTTGACCACGCCGCTGGTCGCCGCCTCGCGGATCAGGGTGGCGTCGTAGAGCATCGACGAGACGTACGAGCCCGAATGGGCGCCGCGCAGCCGGGCCAGGTCCGAGCGCACCAGCTTGCCGAACAGACGCACCTGCATGTCGCCGACCACGCCGTTGCCGATCTGGTTGATCGACCGGGTCTGCAGCACCTGGAACAGGCCGCGCGAGATGGCGATCACGGCGATGAGCAACGGGATCCGCCACAGGGCGCCGGGCTGGGGGTGGGTGATCAGCTGGTCGACGGCCGGCTCCAGCACCTTGGCCAGGCCCGCGCTGAGGGCGGCGACGATGGCGGCGCTGATCATGGCCGTGGCCAGGGTTCCGGCACGCGGCCGCAGATACTCGCGCCAGATCCGCGCGGCGAGGGCGCGGTTGGTGGCTTGCGGCGCGGCGGGATCGGTCATGGCGGCAGGGGTCGGCTGTCGGGGCGGAGCTGTCAAGCTCAGCCATGGCCTGTCATTGCGGCGGGGGTGCGGCGCTGTGGCTTTTGCATTACAGGGCTGTGGCGCCTAATTAGGCCTGGTTCACGAAGGATCGCCCGCTTGCCCGGCTACGACACCACCACCCGCTGGGGACGCTTTCGCACCTACCTCTCGTACCTGTGGAACGACCACGCCTATCTACGCCTGGGCTTCAAGAACGACCACTGGATCAGCCCCGAGCTGGTGCGCACCAACCAGCCGTGGCCGCACCAGCTGGCCGCCTGGAAGAAGCAGGGGATCAAGACCGTCATCAACCTGCGCGGCGGGTTCGACGGCAGCTTCTACGCCCTGGAGAAATACGCCTGCGACAAGCTGGGCCTGAAGATGGTCGACTTCGTGATCACCTCGCGCGAAGTCCCGATCAAGGAGCGCGTGCTGGGCGCGCGCGACCTGTTCGAGACCATCGAATATCCGGCCCTGATGCACTGCAAGTCGGGCGCGGACCGGGCGGGGATCATGAGCGTGCTCTACGCCCACTACCGCCTGGGCCTGCCGATCGAGGCGGCGATGGAGCAGCTGTCGTTCAAGTATCTGCATATCAGGCAGGGCAAGACCGGCGTGCTGGACTACACCTTCGAACGCTACCTGACCGACGCCGCCCCCAAGGGCCTGACCTTCACCCAATGGGTGGAGAGCCCCGACTACGACCCCGTCAAGATCAAGGCCGACTTCCGGGCCGGCATGATCGGCGGGATCGTGACGGAGGGGATCTTGCGGCGGGAGTAGGGGCCGCTCACTTGCCCCCACCTGGCGGCTTCGCCGCCTGTCCGCCCCCATAGGGGGCGGAGCCTATGGCGCGAGGCTCTTCCCCCTCTGGGGGAAGACGACCGCGAAGCGGTCCGTAGGGGGCAAGTCCCCTGCCGCCTCACCCCAGGCTCGGATCCAGCAGCTTGTGGGCGTGGATGATGAAGTAGCGGGCGTGGGCGTTGTCGACCGTGGCCTGGGCCTTGGCCTTCCAGGCCTTGTGGGCGTCGGCGTAGCTGGCGTAGGCGCCGACGAACTCGACCTTCGACAGGTCGCGGAACTCGACATCGGAAACGTTCTTCAGTTCACCGCCGATCACGAGGTGAAGAAGCTGCTTGTCGCTCATGGCGTGGAATTTCCTGCGCGGAAGTTAGCGTTGCGGCAGGTCGATATGCCCGACGCGCGACAGGATCAACGGGTGAAGCGCGCGATTGGCGCAAACCACGCTCGGAAGCAGCGGATTGGCCCGGTTGTAGGCGAAGGCGCGGCCCTTGTGGTCGGTCAGGGCGGCGCCGGCCTCGGCGCAGATCAGGTCGGCGGCGGCCAGGTCCCACTCGTTCTTGGGCGACAGGGCGACCGCCGCGTCGAAGGCCCCGGCGGCCACCAGGCACAGGCGGTAGGCGATCGAGTTGCGGCTCTCGACCCGCATCGGCGGCCACGGCTCGGCCCAGACCGGATGGGCGAACATCTTGGCGTCGCCCAGCATGGCGGCGTCCTCGAGGTCGTCGGTGTCGCTGGGGCTGACCGCGACGCCGTTCAGGGCGGCGCCGCCGCCCAGGGTGGCGGCGTAGGTCTCGTCCAGGGCCGGGGCGTGGACGACGCCGGCGATCGGGCGGCCGTTCTCGACCACGGCGATCGACACGGCGAACCAGGGCTTGCCCTTGATGAAGGCCACCGTCCCGTCGATCGGGTCGACGACGAACTGGCGCGGCGTGGCCAGCCGGCTCGGATCGTCGGCCGTCTCCTCCGACAGCCAGCCATAGCCGGGGCGGGCCGCGCCCAGGCGGTCCTTCAGCAGGGCGTCTACGGCCAGGTCGGCGTCGGTGACCGGCGAGCCGCCGTCCTTGGACCAGACCTTCAGGCCCTCGCCGCGAGCCGAGAGCGCCAGGGCCCCGGCCTCGCGCGCCGCCGTCAGGATCAGGTCCAGGTCGGTCATTTTCCGGCGATCGCCAGGGCGTCGACCAGCAGCGACGGGCTGTTGCTGGCCCCTCGGATCTCCAGGTCGGAACCGGGGACCAGGCGGGCGTAGATGTCGATCAGGTTGCCGGCCACGGTGATCTCGGTGACCGGGCCCGTCGAGACGCCGTTCTCGAACCAGAAGCCCGAGCAGCCCACCGACCAGTCGCCGGTGTTGCCGTTCAGCGACGGGCCGAACATCGAGCTCACCAATAGTCCGGTCCCGGCGTCGGCCATCAGGCCGGCCAGGTCCTTGTCGCCCGGCTGCAGGGTCAGGTTATGGGTCGAGACGCCGGACGGGCCGGCCAGGCCGCGCGAGGCGTGGCCGGTGCTTTCCAGTCCCAGCTGCTTGGCCGAGCTGACATTCATCAGCCAGGTGGTCAGCACGCCGTCGTCGATCAGGGCGCGGGCCTCGCAGGCCACGCCCTCGTCGTCGAACGGGGCCGAGCCCAGGCCGCGCGGGCGGAACGGATCGTCCAGCAGGGTCACGCCCCTGGCGAAGATCGCCTGGCCCAGCTTGTCCTTCAGGAACGAGGTCCCGCGGGCGATCGACGGGCCCGAGATCGCGCCGATCAGCGGGCTGAGCAGCGACATGGCCAGGCGGTTCTCGAAGATCACCGGGGCGGTGGTGGAGTCCAGCTTGCGTGGGTTCAGCTTGGCGACCGCCAGCTCGCCGGCCTTGCGGCCGATGCTTTCGGGCGAGGGCAGGTCGGCGGCGTGGCGGGTCGAGCGGCCCTCGCCGCCGCGCTCCATGCCCGCCCCCTCGCCGGCGATGGCCGAGGCCGAGACGCCGAAGCCGCTGGCTTGATGCAAGCCAGAGAAGCCCTCGCTCGTAACGAGCCGCCAGGTCGAGGCGCTCCACGACGACGAGCCGCCGTCGGAATTGGTCACGCCCTCAACGCTGCGGGCGGCGGCCTCGGCCTCGCGGGCCTGGGCCTCCAGGGTCTCGGCCGAGGGCTCGGTCGGGTCGTGGAGGTCCAGGTCGCGGAACGGCGCCCGCGCCAGGCGCTCGGCCGGGGCCAGGGCGGCGTAGGGATCCTCCGGCGCCAGGCGGGCCATGGCCACGGCCCGGTCGATCAGCTTGGCGCGGCCCTCCGCCGAAATGTCCGAACCCGACACCGTGGCGCTGCGCTGGCCGATGAACACCCGCAGGCCGATGTCGCGGGATTCCTCGCGCTCGACCTCCTCCAGCGCGCCCAGGCGAACGCCGACGGAGAGGGATTGGCGCTGCGCGAACACGGCTTCGGCGGCGTCGGCGCCCGCGGTCCGCGCGGCGGCGAGCACGTCATGCAACAGGTTTTCGTCCATGCGGTCTTATGGACGAGGGGGCGGGGCGGGGGCAAGCGCCGCGCCGGGGCGGATCAGCCGATCGCGTAGAACAGCAGGGCCACCGCCCCGAAGATGTAGGCCACCCAGGTACAGATCATGCCGACCGAGCGCGCGATCGAGGCGCCGCCGCTGTTGGACAGGCCCACGGCATGGATCAGCCGGCCGGACAGCAGCACCAGCCCCACCACGTGGATCGCCAGCGGCGGGGCGCCGACCAGGGCCAGGACGATGATCGCCGCCAGGCCGACGGGCACGTATTCGCTGGCGTTGCCGAAGGCGCGGATGGCGCGGGCCAGCTCGGGAATGCCCTCGTCGCCCAGGGCCACCTTGTGCTTTTGCCGCAGGCGCACGACCAGCAGCGACAGGGTCAGCAGGAGCAGGACGTGCAGCCCCACCCACAGGGCGGCCGCGTGGCCGGAAGCGATGGTGTCCATCGGGGTGCTCGTGAAAACGGGTCGAACTGGCCGGCATAAGGTTCAGCGTTCGGCGGCGCTGGCAAGCGGGCTCGTGGGGGAGGCGACCTTCGCGGGCGGGGACATGCCCTTGCGGCGTGTCCCAAGTTCAAGCGCCGCGCGAGCCGGTGGGGACACGCCGCAAGGGCATGTCCCCGATCAGAGCTCCCGCCCGACCGGATAGAGCTTGTAGTGGTCGTCGTAATACGGCGTGCGCTGGTAGAACCACCCCAGCCGCGCGTCGGGATCGGCGGCGAATTTCGGGTCGGCGGCCAGCCTGGCCTCGAACTCGGACTTCAGCTTGGGATCGGCGGCCAGCATCTTTTCGGCCAGGGGGGCGATGGCGTAGCCCTCGATATATTCGACCCGCTGCAGCACCTCCGGGAACAGGCCCCAGGCGAAGAAGCTCTCGTCGCTTTCCGGCTCCAGCAGCAGGGTGACCAGTTCGCCCAGCGGCTGGTCGGTGGGGATCCGCACCGAGCCGGCGGGCCAGGCGACCGTGCGGGTCTCGTGGGTCACCGGGCCGGCGGCGATCTCGACATGGCCTTCGCTGGGGCGGGCGGCGATCTTCGGCGTGGTGAAGCGGATCATGTCGACCGACACCGCCTTCGGCGCCGCCAGGGTCTCCATCTGGACGCCGTGGACGCGCAGGCGCTCGATCAGGTCCGGCTTGGCCGACGAGATCCAGTAGGCCTTGGGCGGGGTCAGCTTCAGCGACGGCTCGGCCGCGTAGAGCGGCAGCGACCAGGGCTGGGGGTCGGGCTGACCCAGCCAGCGGATCTCCCTGCGGCCCGAGGCGGGGGAGTCGTAGGTCTCGTACCGCACGCCCAGAAAGCTGACGGTGCGCAGCGGCTTGTCGCCGCCCTTGCCGAAGCCGGTTCCGAAATTGGCCTCGACCACCGCGGGCCGCCGAGCGCGGTCCTGGTCCTCGGCGGCGCGCAGGGCCGCGCCGTCGCGGGCCAGCACCTTCAGGCTCTCCTCCAGCAGGACATAGGTCCCCAGCACGCGCTGGCGGTAGGGCTTGAGCGAGTGGTTCTCGACCAGCACCGTGGCGATCCGCGCGGCGTCGCCATAGCCGTTGGAATAGCGCAGCGAAGCCGGCGAGGCGCCCAGACCCTTCTTCGGATCGCGGTCGTCCAGGGCGAAGACCAGCTGGCCGGGGACGTGCCCCGCCGCCTTCAGCCCCGCCTCGGTGGCCGGCAGATAGGTGTTGTCCAGCCAGGCGCTGGTGGCCTTCGAGCGCGCGAAGTCGCCCAGATAGCCGGCCCAGCCATAGGTGACGTCATACTGATAGTCCTCGCCGTCGGTGACGTGGATGTCCAGGTAGAGGTCGGGCCGGACCGTGTTGATCAGGCCGATCATCGCCCGCATCTCCGGGGCGTCGAGCTTGCCGTAGTCGCGGTTCAGGTTGAGGTTCTGGGCCGTGTGCCGCCAGCCCTGGACCGTCGGGCCGCGCTGGTTGGGACGGCTGTAGGGACTGGCCCGTTCGTGGCCGTCGACGCTGAAGATCGGCACGAACACCAGGTTGACCTTGTCGAGCAGCGCGTCCCTGCCGTGGAAGGCGATATCCCTAAGGAGCATCATGCCGGCGTCCTTGCCGTCGATCTCGCCCGGATGGATGCCGGCCTGGACCAGCAGCACCGGCTTCTTGGGATCGAACGCCTCGCCGTCCTTACCGGCATAGACCACCAGCAGGTCGCGGCCCTCGGGCGACTTGCCGAAGGTCTCCATGCGGATCATCGGCGAGGCGGCGGCCAGCTTTTCCAGCCAGGCGCGGGTCTCGGCGTAGTCGGGCGAGGCGGTTAGGCCGGTCCGCTCGGACGGCGTGATCCAGGGATCGGACGGCTTGGCGACCAGCTTCTCGCTGGCGCCATGCCAGGCGAGCGGCGGTGGAAGGATGTCGGAGTCCCAGGGGGCTTTGGGCGTTTCAGCCATGGTCATGCTCGCCGTCATCGCGACGGCCAGGGCCGCCAGACAGGTCTTCAACATCGTCCAACGCCCCCAGGAGACGCCCTGCGTCCTTCGAGGCTCGCCTTATGGCTCGCACCTCAGGAAGAGGAAAGCAGCACAGACTTCCTCATCCTGAGACGCCGCGAAGCGGCTTCGAAGGACGCACCGCGTTGAATCTACTTCCGCGTCGCCAGGTCCATGAACCGCTGCTGCAGAACCTTGTCGGTCTTGAACACGCCGCGGAACTGGGTGGTGATCGTCGAGACGTCATGGTGACGCACGCCGCGGGTCGACATGCACTGGTGCTCGGCGTCGATCAGCACGGCCACGCCGGCGGCGCTGAGGTGATCCTCGATCGAGTCGGCGATCTGCATGGTCATGGTCTCCTGGGTCTGGAGACGCTTGGCGAAGATCTCGACCAGCCGGGCCAGCTTGGACAGGCCCACCACCTTGCCGGTCGGCATGTAGGCCACCCAGGCCTTGCCCAGGAACGGGGCCATGTGGTGCTCGCAGTGGCTCTGCACGTCGATGCCGCGCAGCATGACCATGTCGTCGTAGCCCTGTACGTCCTCGAAGGTGCGGGAGAGCTCCGTGGCCGGGTCGCCGTGATAGCCGGCGAACCACTCGCCATAGGCGTCGACCACGCGCTGGGGCGTGTCGAGCAGGCCTTCGCGGTCGGGATTGTCGCCGGCCCAGGCCAGCAGGGTCCGGACGGCGGCCATGGCCTCGTCTCGGGTGGGGCGCCAAGAATGGGGATGCAAGCCGGGTTCAAGATCAAGACCGGTGTCGTCTCCGAGACCGATCAGGGTTCGCTCGCGGGTCAGTGCGTCCATGTGCGGGAAGGGTCTTTCCACGGGCTGAGTTGCGCCAGGACGCCTTTCGCCCTGGAATTACGCGTGCCACCCGTCGCGCGCCCTGCATCATTTCAGCGATGGTCGTGCGCGCGTGCCCTCGTTATATGGGGCCGACCCATATCCCCGCAACACTCCCGCGACGTCAGGCCGCCCTCCTCCCATGACCATCAAGCTCTACGACACCATGGCGCGCGAAAAGCGCGACTTCGCCCCCGCCGATCCGAGCCGGGTGACGATGTATGTCTGCGGGCCGACGGTCTACAACCACGCCCATATCGGCAATTTCCGCCCCGTCGTGGTGTTCGACGTGCTGTTTCGCCTGCTGCGCCACGTCTATGGCGAGGACGCGGTGGTCTATGCCCGCAACGTCACCGACGTGGACGACAAGATCAACAAGAAGGCCGCCGACGAGGGTGTGGCGATCAAGGTGATCACCGACCGTTACCTGGCCGCCTACCACCAGGACGCCGCGGCCCTGCTGACCCTACCGCCGACCCTGGAGCCCAAGGCCACCGAGCACATGGGCCCGATCGTCGAGATGATCGGCAAGCTGGTCGACAACGGGGCGGCCTACGCCGCCGAGGGCCACGTGCTGTTCGACACCCAGGCCTTCGCCGACTACGGCGCCCTGTCGGGCCGGGACCTCGACGACATGATCGCCGGCGCCCGGGTCGAGGTCGCGCCCTACAAGCGCCACCCGGCCGACTTCGTGCTGTGGAAGCCGTCGAAGGAAAACGAGCCCGAATGGGACAGCCCCTGGGGCGCGGGCCGCCCGGGCTGGCACATCGAGTGCTCGGCCATGATCGACAAGCAGCTGGGCAAGACGATCGACATCCACGGCGGCGGCATCGACCTGACCTTCCCGCACCACGAGAACGAGCTGGCCCAGAGCCGCTGCGCCCACGGCGCGCCGGTCCTGGCCAACTACTGGCTGCACAACGGCTTCCTCGACATGTCGGGGGAGAAGATGTCGAAAAGCCTGGGCAATGTGGTCATCCCGCACGAGCTCCTGAAGACCGTGCCGGGCGAGGTGATCCGCTGGGCGCTGCTGTCGGGCCACTACCGCCAGCCGCTGGACTGGACGCCGGAGCTGGTCGAGCAGAGCCGCAAGGCGCTGGACCGGCTGTACGGCGCCCTGCGCCGCGCCAAGACCATCGAAGCCGGCGAGGCCGAGCCCTCGGACGAGGTGCTGGCCGCCCTGTCGGACGACCTCAACACCCCGCTGGCGGTGTCGGGCTTCTTCGAACTGTCCAGCGCCATCGAGCGAGCGGTGACGGCCGGCGACGAACCGGCGATCGCCGCCAACAAGGGCCGGCTGCTGGCCTCGGCCGGCGTGCTGGGCTTCCTGCAGGCCGATCCGGACGCCTGGTTCGAGGGCGACGCCGACGACGATCTGAAGGCCAAGGTGGAAGACCTGCTCAAGCGTCGGGTCGAGGCCCGCGCCGCCAAGGACTGGACCGCCGCCGACGCCATCCGCGCCGAGCTGGACGGCCTGGGCGTGGTGGTCATGGACGGTCCCGCCGGCGCCACCTGGCGCATGAAGGACTGAGTGTTTTTGGATTGGTGTAGAATTAAATTACACCCATAATCCGCTCATCCCGGCGAATGCCGGGACCCAGATGGAATGGCTTTGAGGCTGACGCCAAAAGCGCCGAGCTGATCCAGTCATCCGCCCCGCCCGAGGATCTGGGTCCCGGCATTCGCCGGGATGAGCGGATGTTTTAAGAGTGCTAGACGGACACCCATGCAACGCGCCGTAGAATTCCGCACCGGGGTGCTTGCCCCCGCCGAGATCGTCTGGGAGGTGGTCTCCGACTTCGCCGCCTGGAAGGACTGGAACCCGGTCCACCCGCGCATGGAGGGCGAGATGCGCATCGGCACGCCGTTGCGCTTCGACCTGGTGGTCGGCGACGCGCCGGCCCAGGCCGTCGAGGCCGTGGTCCAGGACTGGGTGCCGTACGAGCAGCTGCACTGGCGCACCAGGCGGCTGAACGGTTTCGTGACCGCCGTCCGCTATCTGGAGATCGAGAAGATGAGCGACATCGGCTCGACCTTCTCGAACGGCGAGCTGTTCATGGGCCCGCTGGTCCGCTTCGTCAGCCGCGACGAGCGCCGACGCCTGAAGGCGGCCTTCACCCGGATGGGCGAGGCGGTGAAGGCGCGGGCCGAGGGGCTCTGGTCGCAGCGCCAGAACACCCCCACATAAGCGGCATGATCGACGATCTCTATTCGGCTCGGATCCTGGGTCTGGTGGCCAACATGCCCCGGGCCGGACGGCTGGCCGCGCCCGACGCCAGCGCCGAGAAGACCGCCAAGTTGTGCGGCAGCCGGATCGTGGTCGACGTGACGGTGCGCGACGGCAGGGTGACGGACTTCGCCCAGGACGTGGCCGCCTGCGCCCTGGGCCAGGCCTCGGCCGCCATCCTCGGCGCCCAGGTGGTCGGGGCCGACCTCGCCGAGATCGAGTTGGCCCGCGACGCCTTGCGCGCTATGCTGAAGTCAGGCGGCCCGCCTCCTGAGGGCCGATTTGCGGAGCTCGCCGTGCTGGAGCCGGTCAAGGACTATCCTGCCCGTCACGCCTCGACGCTTTTGGCGTTCGAAGCCACGGTCGAGGCTGTCCGTACGGCCACAGGCGCCGCCCAAACCCGAACTAGCTGCGCCGGCGCCGCTTGATCGCGACTTTTCGCTAGTCGATAAGGTCCCGACTCCGTTCGCGAAAGCGCCGGCATGACACTCTACGAACGCACCGTCGACCTGGGCCTGCGGGCCTACAAGACGACGCTCTCGCCCTTCATCGGGCGCCAGTGCCGCTACCTGCCGACCTGCTCGGAATACGCGGCCCAGGCGCTCAAGGATCATGGACCCCTGAAGGGGTCCTGGCTCGCGGTGGAACGGATCTGCCGATGCAATCCGTTCGGCGGCTCGGGATACGACCCGCCGCCTCCACCCCGCGCGCCGCGCAAGTGGAACTGTGAAGAATGATCGACCTGATTTTCCCCGACGGCTCGGCCCGCCAGTACGCTGACGGTTCGACGGGCCGTGACGTGGCCGCCTCGATCTCCAAGTCGCTGGAGAAGAAGGCCCTGCTGATCAAGCTGGACGGCCAGCTGCTGGACCTGGATCGTCCGCTGACGCCCGACCTGCTGGGCGGCGGCGGCAAGTTCGAGATCATCACGCGCGAGGCCCCCGATGCGCTCGACACCATCCGCCACGACACTGCCCACGTGCTGGCCGAGGCCGTGCAGGAACTGTTCCCCGGCACCCAGGTGACGATCGGTCCGAACGTCGAGGACGGCTTCTATTACGACTTCGCCCGCGACGAGCCGTTCAGCCTGGACGACCTGGCCGTGATCGAAAAGCGCATGAAGGAGATCGTCGACCGCGACGAGAAGATCACGCGCGAGGTCTGGGACCGCGACGAAGCCATCAGGCACTTCGACGACATCGGCGAGGCCTACAAGGCGCAGATCATCCGCGACCTGCCGCCCACGGACACGATCACGGTCTATCGCCAGGGGAACTGGAAGGACCTCTGCCGCGGGCCTCACCTGCCGTCGACCAAGCACGTGGGCAAGGCCTTCAAGTTGACCAAGCTGGCCGGCGCCTACTGGCGCGGCGACCAGAACAACGCCCAGCTGCAGCGAATCTACGGCACGGCCTGGGCGTCGGAAGCCGATCTCGAGGCCTATCTGACGCGCATCGAGGAGGCCGAGAAGCGCGACCACCGCAAGCTGGGCAAGTCGCTGGGCCTGTTCCACATGCAGGAAGAAGGCCGCGGCATGGTCTTCTGGCACCCCAAGGGCTGGAAGCTGTGGCAGACGCTGGAGGCCTATATGCGCCGCCAGCTCGACCGCGCCGGCTATATCGAGGTCAAGACGCCCCAGGTGCTGGACAAGGCCTTCTGGGAGAAGTCGGGCCATTGGGACAAGTATCGCGCCAACATGTTCGTCTGCGAGACGGTGGAAGGCGAGATCCTGTCCCTCAAGCCGATGAACTGCCCGGGCCACGTGCAGATCTGGAACGTGGGCCAGCGGTCCTATCGTGAGCTGCCCATGCGCATGGCCGAGTTCGGCTCGTGCCACCGCTACGAACCGTCCGGCGCCCTGCACGGCCTGATGCGGGTGCGCGCCTTCACCCAGGACGACGCCCACATCTTCTGCCGCGAGGACCAGATCGTCGAGGAGACCGAGCGTTTCATCCGCCTGACGCGGATGATCCACGGCGACCTGGGCATGACCACCAAGTACATCGCCCTGGCCACGCGTCCGGAGCTGCGCGCCGGCTCTGACGCGTTCTGGGACAAGGCCGAAGGCATGCTGGCCGAGGCCGCGCGGCTGGCGGGCGTCGAGCCGGTGATCGCCGAGGGCGACGGCGCCTTCTACGCGCCGAAGCTGGACTTCATCGTCCAGGACGCCATTGGCCGTGAATGGACCTGCGGCACGCTGCAGCTGGACTATGTCCTGCCCGAGCGGCTGGGCGCCGAATATATCGGCGAGGACGGCGCCAAGCACCGGCCCGTGATGCTGCACCGCGCGATCCTTGGATCGTTCGAGCGCTTCATCGGCATCCTGCTGGAGAACTACGCCGGCGCCCTGCCGCTGTGGCTGGCGCCGGTGCAGGTCGTGGTGGCCACCATCACGTCGGACGCCGACGATTACGCCCAGCGCGTGGCCGATCGATTGACTTCCCTGGGCATTCGCGCAGAGGTCGATTTCAGGAACGAGAAGATCAACTACAAGATTCGCGAGCACAGCCTCGCGAAGGTGCCGGTGATTGCAGTGGTCGGGCGTAAGGAAGCCGAGAACGGGGAAGTCGCCCTGCGTCGCCTCGGCGGCGAAGGGCAGAAGGTATTGTCGCTGGAGGAGGCCGGGCGCGTCCTGACCGAGGAAGCGACCCCGCCGGACCTGGCCCGTCAGCGCGCCCGGCCCGAGGCGTCAGTGCAGGCCTGATGAACAGTATTCTTCCCTCGCATTCGACCTTCGTCACGGGCGCGCGGCCGGTTCGGCCGCGCGTCTCGGTGGTCATGGTCGTCTACCAGACGGGGGAAGCCCTGGTCGAAAGCATCGAGCACGTGCTGGCCGAGCCGCTGGTCGACGAGTTCGTCATCATCGACAACGGCTCGCCGCCCGACGAGGCCGAGCGCCTGCGCGCCCTGGGCCGCAGCGAGGCCCGGGTGGTCCTGCAGCAGGGGCACGGCAATGTCGGCTTCGCGCGCGGGGCCAACATGGGGGCCGAGACCGCGCGCGGCGAATACCTCATCTTCCTCAATCCCGACGCCAATCTGCAGCCGGGCTGTGTCGAGGCCCTGGTCGGGGCGTTCGAGAACCAGCCGGTCCCGACCGTGGTCGGGGCGCGGGTGATGAACACCGACGGCAGCGAGCAGCGCGGCGGCCGTCGCGGCGAGGTCACGCCGGTCACCACCCTGCTCAGCTTCGGCCACCTGACCCTGCGCTTCAAGGCCCTGCGCAATTTCGAGATCCACCGCGAACGCGAGCCCCTGCCCGAGGCGCCCGTGCCGATGCCGACCATTTCCGGCGCCTGCTTCGCCCTGCGCCGCGAGGATTTCGACCTGCTGAGCGGCTTCGACGAAGGCTATTTCCTGCACGTCGAGGACATCGACCTGTGCTGGCGCGCCCGCCAAGCCGGCGGCCAGGTGCTGTTCCAGCCGGCCGCGGAGGTGATCCACCTGGGCCACACCAGCCTGGAGCACCCGCTGAAGGTCGAGTTCCACAAGGGCGTGGGCCTGTCGCGCTACTTCATCAAGCGGGCCGACACGATCCAGCGCTACGTGATCGCCGTCCTGCTGGCCCCGGCCATCCTGCTGATGAGCGTGTCGCGGCCGCTGCTCTGGAAGATCACGGGACGGCCGATCTAGGGTTTCCAGCTGGGGACAGGCGCATGCGCCTGTCCCCGATCGCAGCACCCGACCTAACCGGGAAAACCGCCGGCCCGCGCCAGCGAGGACGCCGGGGCGCTCTTGCCCAGCCGTTCGCTGATCTGGCGGCCGATCTCGATCAGGGCCGACAGGTCGTAGCCGGTCTCGAACCCGGCCCGTTCCAGCATGTAGACCAGGTCCTCGGTGCCGATGTTGCCGGTGGCGTTCGGGGCGAACGGGCAGCCGCCCAGGCCGCCGACCGAGGCGTCCAGCACGTCCACCCCCGCCTCGACGCTGGCATAGGCGTTGGCGAGGCCCGTGTTGCGGGTGTCGTGGAAGTGCATCCGCAGCCGGACGTCTGGGGCGGCGGCGCGGACCGCCTCGATCCGCCGGCGGACGGTCCACGGATCGGCGACCCCGATGGTGTCGGCGATGGCGATCTCGGCCACGCCCATCGACGCCGCGTCGCGGGCGATGGCCACGACCTGGTCCTCCGACACCTCGCCGTCGAACGGGCAGCCAAAGGCCACCGAGATCGTCGCGGTGATCGGCGGCCCGCCCTCCACCGCCTGGCGCTCGACGATGGCGGCCAGGGCGTCGACCTGCTGGGCGGCGGTGGCGCCCTGGTTGGCCAGGCCGAAGCCGTCGGTGGCGCAGACCACGACATTGGCCTCGTCGCACTGGGCGGCCACGCAGCGGTCCCAGCCGCGCATGTTCAGCACCAGGCCGATCCGTGAACGGTCGAGGTCGGGCGTCAGGGCGGCCTGGATTTCCTCGGCCCCGGCCATCTGCGGCACGCGGTTGGGATTGACGAACGACACGGTCTCGATCCGTCGGGCGCCGGCCGCCTCGAGCCTGCGGATCAGGTCCAGCTTCTCGTCGACCGGCAGGGACAGCTTCTCGTTCTGCAGCCCATCGCGTGGGCCGACCTCGACGATCTGGATGAAGCGGCTCATGGGCGGGCCTCCGCTTGGGTTTCGGCGGTCTCTTCGCCGGTCTCGCCGTCCACCTCGCCGTCGGCCCGGACCGGCGCGCCGCGATAGAGCGTCAGGCGCTCCTTGTCGCCGTCGGAATAGTCGAAGCCGTCGACCACCCCGGCCGGGCGGGCGGTCTGGCCCAGGGCGGCCAGGGCGGCCTTGAAGGCCTGGTCCTGGCGGCCCTCGACCACGGCGGGACGGCCCTCGGCGACGGCCTGGGCCGCGCCGACCGGGTCGGTCAGTTCCGTGGTGGTGCCCAGCAGGAAGATCATGCTGGGCTCGGAATAGCCGGTGACCGCCACCGGGCCCGGCGCTCCGCCGCGGGGGGCGAGGTCGGCCTGTTCCAGGGCCCTCTCCAGGCGCGGCGACAGCAGCAGCGGCTCCAGCCGCGGGACCAGCAGCCCGACCAGGGCGGCGTGGGCGGCGATCCCCAGCGCCCCGGCCGTGACCAGGGCGATGGCGGCGGTCCGGCGCATCAGCAGCACGGCGCCGACCACGCCCGCGGCCAGGAACAGCAGGGCGGTCAGGATCGTGGCGAGCCAGTCGCCCCGGTCGCCGTACTCGGCTTGCAGGTAGATCGCCCCGGCCGCGAAGACCAGGCCGGCCAGGGCCGACAGGATCGCGCCGACCAGGCGGGGAATGCGGGCCAGGGGCGCGCGCAGGGCGGCGGCCATCAGGATGGCCAGGGCCGGCGCCGCGGGCAGGGTGTAGTGGACCAGCTTGGTCGGCAGGATCTCGAACACCAGCCAGGTGGGGACCAGCCAGCACAGGGCGAAGCGCACCCCCGCCTCCTTGCGTCCCGTCCAGCCCAGGGTCAGGCCCGACGGCAGCAGCAGGGTGGCCGGGAACACCAGCAGGAACGCCGCCAGGGCGTAGCTGCCGAACGGCGCGCCGTGGCTTTCCTGGCCGCCGGCCAGTTTGGGGGCCAAGTCGCTGCCCACGGCCGTCGACCAGAAGGCGCCGTCGGTGGCGACGGTGATCATCATCGCCCAGGGCAGGACGATGGCCGCCGCCAGGGTCAGGCCCCAGCCCCAGCCCAGGTCCTTGAGCCACGGGGCCTTGCGGTCCCAGATCCACAGGGCGACGACGCTGAGCGCCACCACCATCAGCCCGACCGGACCCTTGATCAGCACGCTCATGGCCAGGCCGATCCAGAACGCCAGCTTGGTCCAGCGGTTGGCCCCCGTGCCGGTCGGCTGGCCGGCCAGGTGGGCGGCGTAGATCCGCGCCACGGCGGCCATGGCCAGGGTGGTGAAGCCGCACAGGGCCGCATCGGTCTTGGCGATGAAGGCCTCGGTCGACAGCAGGATCGTCGCGCCCAGAATGCCGCCGGCCAGCAGGCCGGTCTTGGGTCCTAGCAGCGCCGACGCCCCCCAGGCGCAGGCCGCCGCCGCCAGCATGGCTCCCAGCAGCGAGGGGATCCGATAGGCCCAGATCCCCCGGTCCTCGACGGCAGAGAACGCCGTGACGCTGGCGGCCTGCAGCCAGTGGATGCCGACCGGCTTCTTGAAGCGCGGCTGGTCCTGGAACCTGATGACCACCAGGTCGTCGGTTTCCAGCATCTGGGCGGTGGCCTGGGCGAAGCGCGATTCGTCACGGTCCAGCGGCGGCATGGCGAACAGGCCGGGCAGGCCGGCGATCAGGGCCACCAGGGCGGCGAACAGCGGGCCGCGCCAGCCGCGGCTCCAGTCATCCAGGCGAGATTCAAGCGTCATCATGGTGGAATAGCACGATCCTTCTTTTAGGCTATTTTTGCGCTATGAGAGGGCGATGAACGCTTCCGCTTCCGTGTCCCCCGGCCCTGGCCCCGACTATTCCGTCGTCGTGCCCGTCTTCGACGAGGGCGGCGCGGCGCCGGCCCTGGCGCGCGAGATCGCCGCCGCCTTCGCGGGCGAGCGCCACGAGATCATCTTCATCGACGACGCCAGTCGCGACGACACCAAGGCCCTGCTGGTGGCCCTGAAGGGCGAGATCCCGCAGCTGCGGGTGCTGAGCCACCGCAAGAATTCGGGCCAGAGCCGCGCCGTGCGCAGCGGCGTGCTGGCCGCCCGCGCGCCGATCGTCGTCACCCTGGACGGCGACGGCCAGAACGACCCGGCCGACGCGCCGCGCCTGGCCCAGGCCCTGAAGGCGGCCCCGCCGGAACTGGCCCTGGTGGGCGGCGAGCGAGTCAAGCGCCAGGACAGCTCGGCCAAGCGCTTCGCCTCCAGGTTCGGCAACGGGGTGCGCAAGCGCCTGCTCAAGGACACCGCCAACGACACCGGCTGCGGCCTCAAGGCCTTCCGCCGCGAGGCCTTCCTGCGCCTGCCCTATTTCGATCACATCCACCGCTACATCCCGGCCCTGATGCTGCGCGAGGGCTATCAGGTGGAGTTCCAACCGGTGAACCACCGCCATCGCGAGACCGGGGTGTCGAAATACACCAACTTCGGCCGGCTCAAGGCCTCGGTGTCGGACCTGCTGGGCGTGATGTGGCTGCAGACCCGGGCCCGCAACCCGCAGGGCGTGGACGAGGTCTGAAAAACCCCGCCCATCCCGACGAAAGTCGGGACCCAGATGGAATGGCGCCGGGACTGACGCCATGAACGCAGAGCTTCTCCAATCAGCCTCAACGCTTTGGGATCTGGGTCCCGACTTTCGTCGGGATGAGCGGAAGAAGGGTTGAGGCGAGTCCTTTCGCCGCTCGCCCCCCGAGCGCTCTCAGCTTCTCGGAATCCCCGAAACCGGTTAACCCTGGAACCGCGCCATCCCGGGGGAGAGCCAGAACATGTTCGCCGCGTTTCCGCTGCTGGCCCTGCCGGTGCTGGTCTACAACCTGATCGTCCTGACCTTCGCGGGCGGGTTCGCCGCCAACGCCGCGCAATATCGGCTGGGCGAGCAGCTGTTCACGATCCACATGACCTCGGGCGGCGACTGGGCCGTCAGCCTGGGCGACCTGCTGATCGCCGTTTCACTGGTGGTGCTGTTCGTCGAGCTGCTGAAATCGACGACCAGCCGCAAGATCGCGATCATCAACCACTCGCTGTCGATGGTGCTGTTCATCGGCTGCCTGGTCGAATTCCTGCTGTTCCCGGCCTTCGGGACCTCGGTGTTCTTCCTGCTGACCACCATGGTGCTGCTGGACGTGCTGGCCGGCTTCATCGTCACCATCGTCTCGGCCCGCCGCGACATGGACTTCAGCGACGCGCGCCACTAGCGGTCGGGGACACGCCGCAAGGGCATGTCCCCGGCTGAGACGAAAATCGACAAGACCCTTGTGGCCAAGCCGCGCCATGCTGACATCTCGGCCAGCGTTCCCCGAAGGATCACGATCATGGCGTCCAAACCCGACATCTGGCTGGCGGCCGGCCTGCGCACGCCGTTCACCAAGGCCGACGGGCCGCTGAAGGCCCATGACGCCATCGCCCTGTCGGTCCCGGTGGTGCAGGCGATGCTGGCCCAACTCTCCCAGAAAGCAGCGGGAGCCCGCCCCGACTTCGCGGTCTGGGGCACGGTGATCCCCAACCTGACCTGGAGCAACATCGCCCGCGAGGTGCTGCTGGACGCCGGGGCCGACCCGGCCATCCCCGCCTTCTCGACGATCATGGCCTGCTCGACCAGCATGATCGGGGTGATCGAGGCCGCCGGCATGATCGACGGTCGCGGTCGCGACCTGGCCCTGGTCGGCGGGGTCGAGAGCATGAGCAAGGTGCAGGTCGGGGCCAGCATCGCCTTCTCCGACTGGCTCAAGGGCTTCCAGGCGGCCAGGACGCCCGGCCAGAAGCTGGCCCACCTGGCCAGGCTGAAGCCGTCGGACCTGAAGCTGTGGATTCCCAAGGTGGCCAACCGCACCACCGGCCTGTCGATGGGCGAGCACACCGAGATCACGGCCAAGGAATGGAAGCTGTCGCGGGCCGCCCAGGACCAGATCGCCTTCGAGAGCCACCAGCGCGCCGTCGCCGCCTGGGAGGCCGGCTTCTTCGACGACCTGGTGATCCCGGTCGGCGACGTGAAGCGCGACACGATCCCGCGCAAGGATTCGACGCTGGAGAAGCTGGCCAAGCTGTCGCCGGCCTTCGACAAGACCAGCGGCCAGGGCACGCTGACGGCCGGCAATTCCTCGCCCCTGACCGACGGGGCGGCGGCGATCTGGGTGGCGTCCGAGGCGGGCCTGGCCCGCCTGCCGGCGGCCACGCCGCGCGTCAGGATCATCGACTACGAGGTCACTTCGATCGACCTGCGCCACGAGGGCCTGCTGATGGCCCCGGCCTACGGCGTGCCGCGCCTCTTGGCCCGCAACGGCCTGGCCTACGCCGATGTCGGCCTGTGGGAGATCCACGAGGCCTTCGCCGCCCAGGTGCTGTCGCACATCGCCGCCTGGGAGGACGAGGGCTTCCGCAAGACCAGGGCGGGCGTCGAGGCCGACCTGGGACGGTTCCCGCGCGAGCGGATGAACCCCACGGGCGGCAGCCTGGCGGTCGGCCACCCGTTCGGCGCCACCGGCGCGCGGATCCTCAGCCAGGCGGTCAAGGAACTGGCCAGCCGGTCCAAGGGCGAGAAGGCGGTCGTCAGCATCTGCGCCGACGGCGGCCAGGGCACGATGATGCTGCTGGAAAGCGCGTAGGCGCAGCCGGGGACATGCCCTTGCGGCGTGTCCCCAAGACCTGGCGCGGCGCTAGCTGATGGGGACACGCCGCAAGGGCATGTCCCCCAGCCGCGTCAGGTCAGGGCCGTGAAGATCAGGGTCACGACGGCGATGTCGAAGAAGCGGGTGACGGCGGTCAGCAGCATGAAGGGGTCTCGAGGTCTGGATCCGCCTCGAACCAAGCAAGACTGGCGCCAAGCCCGCGACCTGCGTTAGCCTCCTCGCCATGGCGTTGTTCTTCGACCAGTCCTGGTACGACGCGCGGCTGGCCGAGCGGGGGCTGTCGCGGACGGTGCTGGCCGCCGTGGCCGGCATGACGACCGAAGAGCTGGCCCTGGCCTACAAGGACCAGCGCGAGCTGACGGCGGCCCAGATCGCCGCCTTTGCCGAGCTTTTGGGCGTGCCGCTGGCCGAGGCGGCGCGACGGGCCGGGGTCGGCGTCCATGCCGCGGCCGAGGTCCCGCCCTTGGAGCGGAGGGTGGCTGTGCTGGAGGCGCGGGTGACGGCGCTCGAGGCGCTGATCGCCCGCCTGACGGGCTAGATCTCGGTCTTCTTGATCAGGCCGGCCTTGGGGCGGCGGTCGGCCGGGCCGGAATATTCCGTGCCCAGGTAGGTCGAACGCGCCGCGTCCAGCACTTCCTGCCCACCGCGCAGGCCGCGCTTCTGGCCGCTCTGGCCCATCAGGTGAGCGGCGAAGGTCGCGAACGCGCCGCGGCGAGGCGGCGGGGGCGGCGCGGCCGGCTGCTCGTCGCGCACGAAGGTCACGTCCTCTTCGCCGTCCGCCTCGGGACGGCCAGATTCGCTCGTGGCGTCGCGAGGCGCGGGCAGCGCCCGGCGCGCGGCCTGGGCGCGCCGGATGGGGTCGATCGGGCCGTTCATGATGAAGACTTGTCGCCCACGACGGTTAAGGACCGGTCAGCGGGGTTGGTTAAGGACGTGTGGCGCGGTGCGTCCTTCGAGGCTCGGCTGCGCCTCGCACCTCAGGATGAGGCAGCAGGGCGACAACGTCCCTCATCCTGAGGTGCGCGCTCCTGAGCGCGCCTCGAAGGACGCACGGCTCTACGGCTTGGTCGCCAGCTTCTCGATCTGCTGCTGCATGGCTTCCAGCTGGCGCTTGAGGTCGGCCAGGGAGTCCTCGCTGGGCGCGGACGGCGGCGGGGCGGCGGGGGGCGGCGGCTCGGCCGGGGCGGCGGGCCCGTCCTCGGGCCGGGCGTAGGCGAACGGCGAGAACATCTTCATGGCCCGGTCGAACAGCGCCATGTTCTGGCGGATCTGCTCCTCGTAGACGCCCATGCCCGGCACGCCCTTGGCGCCGGTCATGCCCGGGGCCAGCCCGGCCAGCTGGCCGCGCAGGCGCTCCTGCTGCTTGGTGAAGCTCTCCAGCGACATCTCCAGATAGCTGGGCAGGAAGGCCTGCATGGAGTTGCCGTAGAAGCCGATCAGTTGGCGCAGGAACTGGATCGGCAGCAGGTTCTGGCCGCCGCCGCGGTTTTCTTCCTCGAAGATGATCTGGGTCAGCACCGAGCGGGTGATGTCGTCATTGGTCTTGGCGTCGTAGACCACGAAGTCGACCCCCTCCTTCACCATGTCCGACAGGTGTTCGAGGGTGACGTACGAAGACGACGCGGTGTTGTAGAGGCGACGGTTGGCGTACTTCTTGATGACGACCTTCTGGCCGGCCGCCTTTTCCCCGGCCTTGGCCGAGGGCGTTTCGCCGTTTTCGGTGTTCTCGGACATTTCATTCCCTAGGACAGCGTTATCTCCGCCTTTTCGCATCGCACTATCGCGAATGCAAAGGCATGACGCCAGTCCCGGCGGCGCTTGGATCTCGCAACAACCCGTGAAAATGTGCGCGTGACGAACCCTGCCGCTTTGTGCAAGGTGATGTTGCACTGCAAAATCAAGGGCGCCGCGTCCGCGAGGAGCGCCCGAAAGACACGTCACGGGAGTTCCTTCGCCATGAGCGACATCGTCATCGTTTCCGCCGCCCGCACCCCGGTCGGATCCTTCCTCGGCGCCCTGTCCAGCCTGCCGGCCCATGAACTGGGCAAGGTGGCCATCCAGGCCGCCGTCGAGCGCGCCGGCATCGCGCCGGCCGACGTCGACGAGGTGATCCTGGGCCAGGTGCTGCAGGCCGGCGCCGGCCAGGGTCCGGCCCGCCAGGCCTCGGTCAACGCCGGCGTCCCGGTCGAGAGCCCGGCCTGGAGCCTGAACCAGCTGTGCGGCTCGGGCCTGCGGGCCGTGGCCCTGGGCGCCCAGCAGATCGCCGCCGGCGACGCCAACATCGTGGTGGTGGGCGGCCAGGAAAGCATGAGCCAGGCCCCGCACGCCCAGAGCCTGCGCAACGGCCAGAAGATGGGCGACCTGGGCTTTGTCGACACCATGATCAAGGACGGCCTGTGGGACGCCTTCCACGGCTACCACATGGGCCAGACCGCCGAGAACATCGCCGCCCGCTGGCAGATCACCCGCGAGGCCCAGGACAAGTTCGCCGTCGCCAGCCAGAACAAGGCCGAGGCCGCCCAGAAGGCCGGCAAGTTCGACGCCGAGATCGTCCCGGTCACCATCAAGGGCCGCAAGGGCGACACCGTCGTCGACAAGGACGAGTTCATCCGCCACGGCGTCACCTATGACGGGATTTCGGGCCTCAAGCCGGCCTTCACCAAGGACGGCACGGTCACCGCCGCCAACGCCTCGGGCCTGAACGACGGCGCCGCGGCCCTGGTGCTGATGAGCGCCGACGAGGCCAAGAAGCGCGGCCTGACCCCGCTGGCCCGGATCGCTTCGTGGGCCAACGCCGGGGTCGAGCCCGAGATCATGGGCACCGGCCCGATCCCGGCCAGCAAGAAGGCCCTGGAAAAGGCCGGCTGGAAGGTCTCGGACCTGGACCTGGTCGAGAGCAACGAGGCCTTCGCCGCCCAGTCGCTCTGCGTGGTCGGCGAGCTGGGCCTGGATCCGGCCAAGGTCAATGTCAACGGCGGCGCCATCGCCATCGGCCACCCGATCGGCGCCTCGGGCGCGCGCATCCTGACCACCCTGGTCCACGAGATGAAGCGCTCGGGCGCCCGGAAGGGCCTGGCCACCCTGTGCATCGGCGGCGGCATGGGCGTGGCCCTGTGCGTCGAGGCGGTCTGACGACGGCCGAGGCCTGGCGGGAAACGCTTGTTGGCCAAATCTTCATGACGATCGTCGGCGGGGGCTTGTCCCCCGTCGCCGGTCCCGTGCAACGATAAGAGACCTCAACGGGAGAGAAACATGGCGAGAGTTGCGTTCGTGACCGGCGGCACCCGGGGCATCGGTCGGGCGATCTGCGAGCGGCTGGTCGCCGACGGCCTCAAGGTGGCGGCCGGCTATTCCGGCAACGAGGAGGCCGCCGCGGCCTGCGCCAAGGAGCTGGGCGTGATGGTGGTCAAGGGCAATGTCGGCTCGTTTGACGACTGCGCCGCCGCCGTCAAGAAGGTCGAGGCCGAGCTGGGTCCGGTCGAGGTGCTGGTCAACAACGCCGGCATCACCCGCGACGGCATGCTGCACAAGATGACCTACGAGCAGTGGTCCGAAGTGATCCGGGTCAACATGGACTCGGCCTTCAACATGACCCGTCCGGTCATCGAGGGCATGCGCGAGCGCGGCTGGGGCCGGATCATCAACATCAGCTCGATCAACGGCCAGAAGGGCCAGATGGGCCAGACCAACTATTCGGCCGCCAAGGCCGGGCTGATCGGCTTCACCAAGGCCCTGGCCCTGGAGAACGCCAAGAAGGGCGTCACGGTCAACGTCATCTGCCCGGGCTATATCGACACCGAGATGGTCGCGGCCGTACCCGAGAACGTCCTGGCCGGCATCATCGCCGGCATCCCCGTCGGCCGCCTGGGCAAGGGCGAGGAGATCGCCGACATGGTCTCGTTCCTGGCCGGCGAGCGGGCGGGCTTCGTGACCGGCGCGACCCTGACCCTCAACGGCGGCCAGTACATGGCGGCCTGAGGTTCCGGGCGACCCTCCAGGGTTGCAAATGGGAGCGGTCCCAGAACGCGACCAGGGGCGCGACCGAAAGGCCACAGGTCGTCGCAAAAAGACATGGGCGCTTGACGAAGACTCCCCGCCGGTTCGAAGATTCCGGCCGGCGGGGTAATCTTTCCAAGCATTTCATGACGTCTTCGGGAAATTGCGTGGCGGCAACAAGGTCTTCGGCGTCCAAGATTCGCCCCAGTCCCCGGGCATGACGCTGGGGATGAAGAGTCGATCGGCTGTGATGACGGGGCCAGGGCGCTGGGCGATTTTGCTGGCGTTCGCCTTCGCGGCCACGGGCGCGGCCACGGGCGGCGCCGCGAACGCCCAGTCCAGCCTGCGCGACGCGTTCTTCGGCGCCCGGGGCGAGACCCGCAAGGCGCCGGCGCCGCCCATCGCCCGCTATGTGGCCGAGACCGGCGACGCCTTCATCCTGGACCGTGCCGCGCCCCAGCCCCTGCTGAAGTTCGAGAACAGCTCCGAGGTCTGGGTGCTGTCGCCCCAGCCGGCGCCGCGCGGCGACACCATCTACAAGAACGAGCTGGGCGAGCCGGTGCTGCGGGCCAGCAAGCTGGGCGGCATGACCCTGTTCACCCGCGAGCGGCCCGGCGGCGACGCCGCGGCCCTGATGGGCAAGGCCAGCTCGATCCAGCCGCCGCCGTTCATCTCGGTCAACGCCCTGTTCCAGCGGCTGGTCCAGGCCAGCGCCCGGGCCAGCCGCGCGGCCCAGCACCGGGTGGCGTTCGAGACCGTCGACGACGCCACCCCCGCCACCTCGGTCCTGGTCGCCGACACCGCCACCGTCACCGCCGAGGCCTTCGAGCGCATGGCCCGCGACGGCGACCGCAACCTGCTGACCCGCGTGACCCGCGTCCTGCTGGCCGAGGGGCACAAGCCCGGCGCAACCCTGAAGGGCGGCGACCTGACGGTCACCTACGCCCCCGGCAAGGGCCTGTCGGGCCGCCCGTCGTCGAAGCGGATCATCAAGATCGTCAACAAGTAGGGGGCGGAGGGCGATGGTGCGCCCATAGCGGAACCTACGACACCGCCGGAATGTCGCGCCGTCCGTTGGCCGGCGTTCACCGTCGCATCGTCAGACCGATCGAGATCGCCCGCGGGCTGGCGCCGTCGATCCGGCGACCAGCGACGAGATCGAGATCGAACCGCCCGCCGCCCGGGGTCCAGCGCAGGCCGAGCTGGCCGCCAGTATGGCCGGCTCCACGCCGGAAAGTCTCGACCATCAAGGTCAAGTTTCTCGCCATGGTCCACTCGGCCTGGGCGCCGACAAAGGCGGCGTGGGACTTGGCGTCGGCGCGGACATAGCTCCAGCCTGCGTTCAAGTTGACCCGCAGCCTCTGGCTGACAGGGATCGTGACCGGCGCGATCAGGCTGGCGGTGTCGAGATGGCCCGCGCGCACGCCGTAGCCAGCCGCTCCCGCCAAGCCGAGCCCAACCCCCTTCTCTTCCGGCAGGATGTTGAGCTTCAGGGCGGGCCCAACCGCGGTCTCGACGGCGCCGTCGCTCCAGACGCGCTGTAGCCCCCCGCCGATCTCCAGCCGAGGCCAAGCCTTGCGCGTGCAGGCCGGCGAGAGATTGATCAGGCCCTGCCGTTGTGAAAACCGAGTGGTCCAGATCTCCAGGTGGCAGACGCCCGGCGTCTCGACCGCCGCATCGTCGACGACGTGTTCGTTGCCCGACGCCCGGGCTTCGGCCGCGAGAAGGCTGGACGCGGCGATGGCCGCGCCCAGGATGACGAGTTTCAAGGTCATGGCCTTCCCCTGGGTTCTAGAGCATCGCGCGGAAAAGTGGATGCCGGTTTTCCGCAAAAACGATGCGAAAACAAAGAGATATAGAAAATCGTGCGATTCCTATATCGCGCGATTTGCTCTAGACGGCGTCGTCCAGCGAGAACCGGTCTACCCCCTCGTCGTACGAGAAGGCCTCGGCATAGCGGCTCCAGTTGGTCACCGACCGCAGAGTCTGGTCGGCATAGTCGGCGGACATGAAGTCCTCCAGTTCATCGCGGAAGCGGCTGGCCGGCGCGGCGTGGCTGGGCCGGTCGTCCAGCACTCGCCGTACGTGCGCGGCCAGCGGGACATGGCTCAGGAGCTGCTGCGCGAAGATCGCCTTGCGGGCGTCGACGTCGGCCTCGGCGTAACGGCGGGCGGTGGCGGTCAGCACCAAATCGCCCTCGCGCAGCTCGGCCAAGCGCAGCAACTGCAGGGTCTCGGCGATGGGGAACAGCTCGTCGGCCTCGTACCGCAGGTCTTGAGCGAGGTCCGACATCGGGGCCCGGCCATCGAATGGAGCAGCATGCACCGCTTCGATCAAGCCGGCGAGGACATTGGTCGAGACACGCGGCAACACCAAGCCAAGGCCGATGCCGGGAAAGACCCCGTCGCGGGCCGCGGGGGCCTGGTCGGGCCGGGTCATCTGGGCGTAGATCCGCTCGACCAGATCCCGGAAGGCCGGATCCTGGCGGTTGCGCGGCTGGGGCAGGTCGACCTTGATCGTCGAGACCACGCGGCCCGGATTGGACGAGAACACCAGGATGCGGTCGCACATCAGCACCGCCTCCTCGATGTTGTGGGTGACCATCAGGATGGACTTGATCGGCATCCGCCCCTCGCCCCAAAGGTCGAGCAGGTCGGTGCGCAGGGTCTCGGCGGTCAGGACGTCCAGGGCCGAGAACGGCTCGTCCATCAGCAGGATCGAGGGATCGACCACCAGGGCGCGGGCCAGGCCCACGCGCTGGCGCATGCCGCCCGACAGCTCCTTGGGATAGGCGTTCTCGAAGCCGTCCAGTCCGATCAGGTCGATGGCGGCAAGCGCGCGGCGGCGGCGCTCGGCCGGCTTGACGCCCTTGGCCTCCAGTCCGACCTCGACGTTCTGCAGGACCGTCAGCCAGGGAAAGAGCGCGAAGCTCTGGAACACCATGCTGACCGTGGTCGGCCCGTCGACCCGCTCGGGGAAGATGATCTCGCCCGAGGTCGGCCGGATCAGCCCGGCGATCGAGCGCAGCAGGGTCGACTTGCCCGAGCCCGACCGGCCCAAGAGGCCGACGATCTCGTTTTCGCACAGGGTCAGGTCGACATTGTCGAGCACCAGCAGGTTGGCGCCCTCGGCCTTGCCATAGAGGTGACGCACGGCCTTGGCCTCGACCAGGCGGGTGTCCTTGACGTGGGTGAAGTGGGTCATGGGATGATCTCCCTTTAGGCCAGGCGCAGGCGACGTTCGGCGAAGCGGTACATCGGCCGCCACAGCGCGCGATTGAAGGCGATGACGAAGACGGACATGACGGCCACGCCCAGGGCGACGCGCGCCCCGTCGCCGGCCGCGGTGGCCTTGGCGATGTAGGCCCCCAGGCCCGCCGCCTCGAGGTGCTCGTGGCCCCAGCTGACCGCCTCGGCGACGATGCTGGCGTTCCACGACCCGCCTGAAGCGGTCAGCGCGCCGGTCACGTAGTAGGGGAAGATCCCCGGGATCGCGACCTGGCGCCACCACTGCCAGCCCTTGAGGCCGAACATGCCGGCGGCCTCCTTCAGGTCGCTGGGGATGGCGCTGGCCCCGGCGATGACGTTGAACAGGATGTACCACTGGGTCCCCAGCACCATCAGCGGCGAGAGCCAGACGTTGGGGTTCAGATGCAGGGCGACGATGGCCGCCACGGCGAACGGGAACATCACATTGGCCGGGAAGGCGGCCAGGAACTGGGCGATCGGCTGCAGGCGCTCGGCCCAGGCCGGACGCAGGCCGATCCAGACGCCGATCGGAACCCAGATCAGGGTCGTCAGGGCGATCAGCGCCACCACCCGAACCAGGGTCGCCAGGCCGAGGACCGACACTTCGCCAAGATCGCCGACGGTCAGGCGCGCGCTGAGGAACGACCACAGGGTCCAGATCCCGCCGCCGACCGTCGCGGCGACCGCCAGCAGCCAGAGACCGTCGATGCTCCGGCCGACGAGGGGCGGCGGGGGCGGAAGGCGCGATGGTGAGAGACGGATAGGCGGGCGCAGGTCCGCGATGCGGCGTGCGGCGGTCGCCAACGGCTGGGCCAGCGACCGTGTCCACGCCGCGCGACGCAGCAGGTCATAGAGCCACGAGGCCGGCCGCTGCTGGCTGGCGGTCTGCTCGAAGCGGAACTTGTCGGCCCAGGCGACGATCGGACGGAAGACCAGCTGGTCGTAGAGGACGATGACCACGGCCATGGCCGCGACCCCGAAGGCGACGGCCTTCATGTCCTGGCGGGCGATGGCCACCGACAGCCACGAGCCGATGCCCGGCAGGGTGACGGTGGTGTCGCCCACGGTGATGGCCTCGGACGCCACGACGAAGAACCAGCCGCCCGACATCGACATCATCACATTCCAGACCAGGCCGGGCGTGGCGAACGGCAGTTCCAGTCGTGTAAAGCGCCGCCAGGGCGAAAAGCCGAACTGGCGGCTGACCTCGTCCAGGTCAGCGGGGATGGTCCGCAGCGACTGGTAGAAGCTGAAGGCCATGTTCCAGGCCTGGCTGGTGAAGATGGCGAAGATCGCCGCGCACTCCACACCCAGCTGGCGGCCGGGGAACAGGCCCATGAAGAAGGTGACCGTGAAGGTCAGGAAACCCAGCACCGGCACCGATTGCAGGATGTCCAGCGCCGGCACGATCAGCAGCTCGGCCTTTCGGCTCCTGGCCGCCAGGGTGGCGACCGTGAACGTGAAGACGAGCGAGGCGAAAAGCGCCAGGAACATCCGCAGCGTGGTGCGCAGCGCGTATTCGGGCAGGCGCGCGGGGTCCAGCGTCACCGGGGCGGCGTGCAGGGCCGCCAGGGGCTGGCTCATGTCCTCGGCGCCGCGCACGACCAGGATGGCCAGGGCGGCGAGCAGGACGAAGGCGACCAGATCCGCCCACGAGGGGATGGTTCCGGCGCGGAGGAAGCGCGCGAGCGGGCGCGCGGCCTTGAGGTCTCCGGAGAGGAAAACCATGGGGCTTCACCTTGTGACTATGGCCGCGATCGGCCGTCAGCAAGGAGCCCGTTGAACCCCTAGCGCGACGCTTTTCGCGGCGTGGTGGATCGACTGTGACTGTCGCTAGGCATGGGGTCTGGGTTTCCGTTGTTCGTCTCGCCGCTGCAGTGCAGCAACGAGCGCGGCGGCGGAATGCGCCCTTCGAACGGTGTTGTCAAGCTGGTCTCGATAGTGGGGTGGGAGGCGAGGCGCCAAGGTCTGCCGCCCCCTAACCCAGCCGCTTCCTCACCTGAACGAACAGGTACGGCTCGAACGGCAGCGAGCGGTACTCGACGCGGTCCACCAGGCCGTCGGCGCGTGAGCCCTTGTAGATCACCCGCTCGCGCGTGACGTTGCGCGAGGTCCAGTTGGACAGGGTGGTGCGCACCGTCAGGTCGGGGCCGGGCTTCCACTCGACGAAGCCCTCGAAATACGGCTCGAAGCGTTGGGTGCGCACCTCGCCCAGGCGGAAGCGGCTGTACTCGTTGGGGCAGTTGCGCGAGGCTCCCCAGCTCCATTTGCCGCCCGGCATGTCGCGCGTGAAGCTGAGGTTGCAGACGAATGGCGTGGCGTTGGTGATGCGGCGCTTGTGGAAGGTGACCGGATCGGTGACCTCGCTGTCGAACCAGCTGAGGCGGGCCTTCACCTGGCCGCCGGAAACGCCCAGCCTCTGGGTCGGCAGGGTCATCAGGATCACGAACTGGTCGGACCGGCCCGAGCCGATGTTGCTGGGCGCGTCGCCACCGCCTTTCAGGGGCTTGTAGTCGACGACATCGGAGATCTCGGCGTGAGTCAGGGTGGTCGACAGCGAGCCCGCGCCCCAGAACCGCCGCTCCCAGGCGACCTCGCCGACCCACGAGCGCTGGGGCTCCAGGTTGACGTCCGCGCCGTCCTGGCTGCCGGCCGTCAGGTCGGCCGAGGCGATGAAGTCGCCGAAGTCCAGCTGGCCGACCTCGCGCTCGACCCGCACCCGCAGCTGGTCGACGCTGTTGGGGCTCCAGGTCGCCAGCACCCGGGGCTTGGGGTAGAAGAAGCTGCGCTCCACGTCGACGCCGCCGCTCTGGGTGATGCGCGAGACCTCCATCCGCGCCCCGGCCTCGATCGTCAGTTTCGGCGTGGCGCGCCACACCGCCTTGCCGGCCGCCTCGCCGCGCAGCTCCTCGACCTTCACATGCGGCGGGCCGATGTCGACCGGGGCGCCGTTGACGTCGTAGCGGGTGTCGCCGTCCAGGAAATTGTAGGCGCCCTCGACGCTGCCCTCCAGCGACAGGGCCTGGGAGCGGCGGTGCTTGAGCTCGCCGCGCAGGATGCTCTCGCCGGTCTTGTCGCGCTCGCGATAGACCTCGGCGCGGCCGGGCAGGGCCAGGGTCGAGCCATAGATCTCGTCGCCCAGGTTTTGCAGGAACACCAGCTGCAGGTCGGTGCGCGGACCCAGCCGGGCGTCGTAGCGGGCGCCGAACTCGCCGGTCCATTCCTGGCTGGTCTCGCCGCTGTCCTGGCGGCCGGGACTGGGCTGGTAGCGGGTGTAGACGACGTCGCGATCGAACGAGAAGTACTCGATCTTGCCGTTGACCCGGATCTTGCCGCCCGGCGCCGCCCGCTGGATCGCGCCGCGCGCCGCATAGTTCTGGATCTGGTCGTAGCCCTTGACCGCTTCGCGGATGGTCGGGCGGCCGTCGGGGAAGCTGGTCACCCGCGCGCCGCCGTCGAAGGTCTGGTCGGTGCGGTCGACGGTGGCCTTCAGCGAGCCCTCGATCTCGTTGATCCCGTCGCGGCGCGAGGCCTGGAACTCCAGCAGCGGGCCGAACAGGCCGTCGGGATAGAGATAGGTCTGGATGTTGGCGACCTTCTCGACCTGCACCGTCGACTTGATCACCACATTGGCCAGGATCGTCTGGCCCTGCATGTCGATGCCCGGGGCGCCGCCGCGGATCAGCTCCACCCGCTCGACGGCCGAGGCCGAGATGCGCTTGAGGATGTCCTCGAGGCTGTCGCTCTTGGTGGTGGGGCGCTCGCCGTTGACCAGCACGTTGCCGGCTGTGCCGGCGAAGCCGCGGGCGCTGTCGCCGCGATCCAGCCGGAAGCCGGGCAGGCGGGTGATCATGTCGAAGGCGGTGCTGGGCCGCTGCTCGGCGAAGAACTCGGGCGGATAGGCCGTCACCCCGCGCTGGGCCTCGGCGGCGGGCGCGGCGACCTGCAGGGGCGCGGCCGGGGCGGGGTCGGCCTGGGCCTGCGGCGAGGCCAGTCCCAGGACAAAGACGACGGAAGCCAGACCCATGGCGCGATACCCCCAAAGCGCCCCCGCTTTGTTGGTCGCGACCCTGTGCGCCGGGTGGCGCAAGGCCAAGTTACAAAACCGAAAGGTAGGTTACATTTGTGAAATGTTTCCGCCGATCACCTGGGTGGGCGCCATTTTTCCTTTTCCAGATAATGTCTTGGCTTAGGGTTCGGCCTGGTTTTGCTCGGCCTCGTGCTCGCCACGGGCCGCCGTCCAGACCGCCTTGGCGGCGTCGATGTTCATGCAGGCGACGCCCAGGCCGACGACCACGTCGGGCCAGGGCGAGCGGGTGAACAGCGTGGCGGCGCCCGCGGCGATGATCGCGATGTTCGCCAGCGCGTCGTTGCGGGCCGACAGGAACGCCGCCTTGGTCAGGCTGCCCGAATGATGCCGGAACCGGGCCAGGACGAACGCGCAACAGAGGTTGACGGCCAGGGCGCCGGCCCCGGTCAGGGTCAGGCGCAGGGCCTCGGGCGGGACAGGATCGGCGTACTTGCGCCACAGGGCCCAGAGGAAGGCCAGGGCCGGCGCCAGCAGGACGCCCGCCAGGGCCATGCCGACCCGGGCCCTTCGCCTGGCGCTCCAGCCGAGAGCGACGAGGATCAGGAAGTTGACGGCCGCGTCCTCGAGGAAGTCGATGCTGTCGGCCAGCAGCGAGACCGACCCGATGTGCAGCGCCACGGCGAACTCCACGCCGAAATAGGCCAGGTTTAGCGCCGCCACCAGCCGGATGGCGCGACCAAGACCCTCTTCCCGCGTCATCGCCAGATCCCTCGGGCCAGCCTTGCCTAAACCGCCGTGCCGCCCACGGTCAGGCCGGTGATCTTCAGCGAGGGCTGGCCCACGCCCACCGGCACGCCCTGGCCCGACTTGCCGCAGACGCCGATGCCGGGGTCGAAGTCGAAGTCGTTGCCGATCATCGTCACGCGGGTCAGGGCGCTGGGGCCGTCGCCGATCAGGGTGGCACCCTTGACCGGGGCGCTGATCTTGCCGTCCTCGACCAGATAGGCCTCGGTGCACTGGAAGACGAACTTGCCGTTGGTGATGTCGACCTGGCCGCCGCCGAAATTGGCGCAGTAGAGGCCGCGCTTCATCGAGGCGATCATCTCGGCCGGGTCGTCCTGGCCGGCCAGCATGCCGGTGTTGGTCATGCGCGGCATGGGCATGTGGGCGTAGGACTGGCGGCGGCCGTTGCCGGTGGGCGCCATGCCCATCAGGCGGGCGCTCATCCGGTCGTGCATGTAGCCGACCAGGATCCCGTCCTCGATCAGCACGGTGCGCTCGGTCGGCGTGCCCTCGTCGTCGATGGTCAGAGAGCCGCGGCGGCCGGGGATCGCCCCGTCGTCGAACACGGTGACGCCCTTGGCCGCCACCCGTTCGCCGATGCGGCCGGAAAAGGCGCTGATGCCCTTGCGGTTGAAGTCGCCCTCCAGGCCGTGGCCGACGGCCTCGTGCAGCAGCACGCCGTTCCAGCCGGGGCCCAGCACCACGTCCATCTCGCCGGCCGGGCAGGCCACGGCGTCCAGGTTGACCAGGGCCATGCGCAGGGCCTCGTCGACCTGGGCCCGCCACTTGTCGGGGCTGATCCAGGCGGAAAAGCCGGCGCGGCCGCCGGCCCCGGACGTGCCGGCCTCGCGGCGGCCGTCCTTCTCGACCGTGACCTGGACATTGACCCGCACCAGCGGGCGGACGTCGCGCAGCAGGCGGCCGTCGGCGCGCAGGATCTCGACCACGCGCCGCTCGCCGGCCATCGAGGCCATCACCTGGACGACGCGTGGATCGCGCGAGCGGGCGAAGGCGTCGATCTCCTGAAGGAGCGCGACCTTGTCGGAGAAGGCGGGGGAGGCGACCGGGTCGTCCTCGCCATAGAGCTTTTCGTTGGTGGCGCGCGGGGCCTCGGCGCTGACGCCGGCATAGCCGCGACGGGCCAGCCGGGCCGAATCGGCGGCGCGGCCGATGGCGGCCTCAGAGATCTCGGCCGAATGGGCGTAGCCGGCGGTCTCGCCCGCCACCACGCGCAGGCCGAAGCCCTCGCCCGAATCGTAGGAGGCGCTCTTCAGCCGGCCGTCGTCGAAGACGAAGGATTCGCTTTCCGAGCGCTCGACGAACAGTTCCCCGTCGTCGGCGCCGGCCAGGGCCTCGCCCAGGATGGCGCGGGCGCGCTCGGGATCGACATTGGCCGAGGCCAGCAGGGACGGGGCGGTGAGGGGAGCGGTCATGGGGTTACAGGTAAGCGTTTCGTCCGCCCCCGTCATCACCCCGACGACGATTCGACGCGGGGGAGGGCCGTGCAAGCGCACTTGCCCCCACCTGACCGCTTCGCGGTCTGTCCGCCCCCATAGGGGGCGGAGCCTTTGCGCTTTAGGCTCTTCCCCCTCTGGGGGAAGACGGCCGAAGGCCAGTAGGGGGCAAGTGCGAAGGGCCTGCTCACCAGTCCTG
Source organism: Caulobacter sp. BK020 (assembly GCF_004342605.1). GTDB lineage: Bacteria > Pseudomonadota > Alphaproteobacteria > Caulobacterales > Caulobacteraceae > Caulobacter. The sequence goes on along the minus strand of NZ_SLZL01000001.1, from coordinate 133,769 downwards.
GTGCACCTCGCCCGAGCCGGCGACGTCGGAGCTGAGGACGGTCGGCTTGCTGGTCAGGTAGACGTCGCCGCTGCCGGCCACCTCGACCTCGGCCGCCCCGTGGGGGGCGACGTGCGCCTCGCCGCTGCCGGCCAGGGCGACCTTGGCGTCGCCGGTGTCGAGGCCGCGCAGGTCAGCCTCGCCCGAGCCGGAGACCCGCAGGTCGACCTTCTTGGCCTTGCCCTGGGCGTCGACATGGCCGCTGCCGTTGATCTCCAGCGCCAGGTCGGGCTGGTCATAGGCTTTCAGATAGAGGTCGCCGCTGCCGTTCAGGGTGAAGGTCCGCACGCCCGGCGCGACGATCTCCACCGACAGCTGGTCGCTGTCGCGGCTGATATGCACGCCGTGCCCGTGGATGGAGATCGAGCCCTCGCCGCCGTCGCCGTCGCGCAAGGTCAGCCGGCCGTTCTCCAGGGTCACCCGGTCGACCAGGCGCTGGGGCCCGACGATCCTGACGCTGGCGCCGGCCCCCGGCGCGGCCTGGGTGAAGATCACCTCGGCCGGCACGTCGATCTGCAGGGCGTCCGAGCCGCTCCAGGCGATGTTCCGGGTGGTGGTCTCGCCATTGTCGGCGGTCGACGAGCCGGGTCCGATGTGGATGTGGTCGTTGTCGTCGTTGACCTCGATGTTCCAGTCGGCCGGGAAGCTCCAGCCGTTCTTGACGATGTCGCGTCCGCCGAGCGCGAAGGCCCCGGCGAAGCAGCCGACGCAGAGCACGAAGCTGGCGACGGCGACGATGGTCAGGTTGCGGATCATGGCGGTCCCCTCAGACCTGGGTTTCGATGGCCGGCTTCAGCAGCCGGTAGTGGAGGCGGCCGTACCAGATCAGGCCGTTGACCAGGCCGATGGTCAGCAGGGTGGTGACCGCGGCCAGGGCGGTGGCTCCGGCCATCAGGCCGATGCCCAGCAGGAAGGCCACCGCGGGGCCGCCGGGCGGTCCGGCGAACGGTCCCACGGTGGTCACCGCGCCGCCGGCCACGAAGACGCCGATGGCGGCCATGAAGAAGGCGAACAGCGTCCCCAGCACGCCCATCAGCAGCGGCAGCAGGAAGAGGATGTCGATGGCGCCCAGGCCGACGACGGCGAAGATCGCTCCGGCGGCGGCCGAGGGGTTCTTGGTCTCCTCCCAGCGCCGGACGCCCTGTTCGGCGCGCTGTTCCCGGGCAAGTCTTTCGGGCTCGCCCAGGGCGGCGGCCACTTCGCTCTCGCTGCGCCCGGCCTCCTGGGCGTCGTTGAAGTGGGCTTCGTAGTCGGCGACGATGTCGGCGATCTGGGCGGCCGGCAGGCCCGCCAGCCCGCGCTTGAGGCGGGTGAGGAATTCGGCGCGCGTCATGCGGCGGCTCCCAGGATGTTTTCGACGGCGGAAACGAACGCCGCCCATTCGGTCTTCTGGGCCGTGAAGCTGGCCCGCCCGGCCTCGGTCAGGCGGTAGTACTTGCGCGGCGGACCGCTCTGGGATTCCACCAGATAGGTCTCGACCTGGCCGTCCGACTGCATGCGGCGCATGAGCGGGTAGATCGTCCCTTCCCCCATATCGATGTCCTTGGCGAGCTTGCTGGCGATTTCGTAGGCGTAGCTGTCGGCTTTCGACAGCAGGGCCAGCACGCACAGCGCCAGCACGCCTTTCTTCAGTTGAACTTCAATGGCTTCCGTCACGGCGTTGCGGTCTCCGACCTTGGCCCGTTGCTGAGCACCCTTGTGACGCAAGGTAGTGTCCATTGCAAGGTAGCTGTCATTACATGTTAGTAATGGTACGTAGCGCGCGTGCGCTGAAACGGCTGTTGTTGAGAGCGGTTCGCAGGTGTGGCGCCTCAGGCCCGCGCAAGGCGTCCTGGCGAACGCCTCTGGCGCTTGGCAACGGGGATTGGAGCGCGTATGCACGCCAGCGACCGGCCAGAGACGCCGGGACCTCGCGCTCGATTCCCGTCGCCTGACGAAGTCGATTGCCTAAGTCCCGTGTCGCTGGTCGTATTGTGCATGTCGGCGCGGCGTGGGGTTGATCGCGACGCCAAATCGCCGCCGAAACGGGCCGTGAGGGATATGAAGGCGCAAATTCAGGGGATGCGGCGGAAGTTGACGGGCGTAGCCGCCGTCGCCGCCACGACGATGGCCCTTTCGGGCGTGTTCGCGGGGGAGGCCCTCGCCAAGGGCACCGAACTGCTGGGTCAACCGACCCCCGGCGCGATCGACCTCCAGAAGGCGGCTTCCCCGCTGAAGTACGAGGCGATCGGCTTCCACAACCACGTCCTGATGCCGATCATCACGGCCATCACCCTGCTGGTGCTGGGCCTGCTGGTCTGGATCGTCATCCGCTACAACGCCAAGGCCAACCCGGTCCCGGCCAAGTTCAGCCACAACACCACGGTCGAGATCATCTGGACGATCGGCCCGGTGCTGATCCTGATGATCATCGCCATCTTCTCGTTCCGGCTGCTGTTCGCCTACAACGACATGCCCAAGCCGTACCTGACGGTGAAGGCCACCGGCTACCAGTGGTACTGGGGCTATGAATATCCCGACCAGAAGATCAGCGAGATCACCTCGGTGCCGCTGAAGAAGGAAGAGGCCGACGCCAAGGGCGTGCCCTACCTGCTGGCCGCCGACAAGCCGATGGTGGTGCCGGTCAACCAGGTGATCCGCGTGCAGGTCACCGGCGCCGACGTGATCCACGCCTTCGCCCTGCCGGCCTTCGGCCTGAAGACCGACGCCATCCCCGGCCGCCTGAACGAGACCTGGTTCAAGGCCGACAAGATCGGCGTCTATTACGGCCAGTGCTCGGAGCTCTGCGGCGTCGACCACTCGAACATGCCCATCGAGATCCACGTCGTCAGCCAGGCCGACTTCGACGCCTGGGTGAAGTCCAAGACCTCGCCCGCGCCGGCCGCGACCGCCGCGGCCGCTCCGGCCCCCGCCGCGGGCGCCGCCGCTCCGGCCGCCGCGACGCCGGCCGCCGCCCCCGCTTCCGCTCCGGCCGCGGCCCCCGCCGCGCCGGCGGCCTAAGATACGATTGCAGGATTAAGTCCGATGGCTCACGCCGCTGACATCGACACCCACGGCCACGACGACGCCGACCACAAGCCGCCGTTCTTCCAGCGCTGGTTCTTCTCGACCAACCACAAGGACATCGGCACGCTCTACATCCTGTTCGCCATCATGGCGGGCCTGGTGGGCGGCGCGCTGTCGGGCCTGATCCGCTGGGAACTGGCCGAGCCGGGCATCCAGATCTTCGGTCCCAACTCGTCGGTCAGCCTGCTGGGCCTGATCGAGCAGTCCAAGCACGGCTACAACGCCGTCGTCACCGCCCACGCCCTGATCATGATCTTCTTCATGGTCATGCCGGCGATGATCGGCGGCTTCGGCAACTGGTTCGTGCCGATCATGATCGGCGCGCCGGACATGGCCTTCCCGCGGATGAACAACATCTCGTTCTGGCTGCTGGTCGCCGCCTGGGTGCTGCTGCTGACCTCGATGTTCGTCGACGGCGGCCCGGGCCGCGGCTTCGGCGGCGGCTGGACGATCTATCCGCCGCTGTCGACCACCGGTCACACCGGCCCGTCGATGGACCTGGCGATCCTGGCCCTCCACCTGGCCGGCGCCTCGTCGATCCTCGGCGCGATCAACTTCATCACCACGATCTTCAACATGCGCGCGCCGGGCATGACCCTGCACCGCATGCCGCTGTTCGCCTGGTCGGTGCTGATCACCGCCTTCCTGCTGCTGCTGTCGCTGCCCGTCCTGGCCGGCGCCATCACCATGCTGCTGACCGACCGCAACTTCGGCACCCACTTCTTCGACCCGGCCGCCGGCGGCGACCCCGTCATGTTCCAGCACCTGTTCTGGTTCTTCGGCCACCCGGAAGTGTACATCCTGATCCTGCCGGGCTTCGGCATCATCAGCCACATCGTCTCGACCTTCTCCAAGAAGCCGATCTTCGGCTACCTGGCGATGGCCTACGCCATGGTCGCCATCGGCTTCGTCGGCTTCATCGTGTGGGCCCACCACATGTACACCGTCGGCATGAGCATCAACCTGCGCGCCTATTTCGTGGCCGCCACGATGGTCATCGCGGTGCCGACCGGCGTGAAGATCTTCTCGTGGATCGCCACGATGTGGGGCGGCTCGATCAGCTTCAAGACGCCCATGCTGTGGGCGATCGGCTTCATCTTCCTGTTCACCGTCGGCGGCGTGACCGGCGTGGTCTTGTCGAACGCCGGCATCGACTACAGCCTGCACGACACCTACTACGTCGTCGCCCACTTCCATTACGTGCTGTCGCTGGGCGCGGTGTTCGCCATCTTCGCCGGCTTCTTCTACTGGTTCGAGAAGATGTGGGGCGTGAAGTACAACGAGTTCCTGGGCTGCGTGCAGTTCTGGATCATGTTCGTCGGCGTCAACCTGATCTTCTTCCCGCAGCACTTCCTGGGCCTGCAGGGCATGCCGCGCCGCTACGTGGACTATCCGGCCGCTTTCGCGCACTGGAACTACGTCTCGTCGGTCGGCTACGCGATCACGGCCGTGGGCGTGGTGGTGTTCCTGGTGATCCTGCTGGAAGCCGCCGTCCGCCGCCGCAAGGCCGAGGCCAATCCGTGGGGCGAAGGCGCCACCACCCTGGAATGGACCCTGTCCTCGCCGCCGCCGTTCCACCAGTTCAGCGATCCGCCGGTCATCAAGGCCGACAGCCACTGAATCTGGTAGACTAGATACGCAAGACGCGGGGGCGCGGGCCGGATGAGAATCCAGTCCGCGCCCTTCGCCCATCAAGACCCGAACCCTTAAGTAAAATGGCCCGCACCCCAGCGCTCTCCGGAGATGTCCTGACCCCCGACGACGCGGCGACCGCCACGGTCCGCCACGCCCGTTGGCAGGACTATTTCCAGCTGCTGAAGCCGCGGGTGATGTCGCTGGTGGTCTTCACCGCGCTCACGGGCCTGCTGGCCGCCCGCACCCCGATCCATCCGCTGCTGGGCGCGGTGGCGGTGTTCTGCATCGCCGTCGGGGCGGGGGCCTCGGGCGCCCTGAACATGTGGTACGACGCCGACATCGACGCCAAGATGCGCCGCACCCGTGGCCGTCCGGTGCCCGCCGGCCTGGTCAAGGGCGAGGAAGCCGCCACCCTGGGCGTGGTGCTGAGCCTGCTGTCGGTCATGCTGATGGGCATGGCGATCAACTGGCTGGCCGCCGGCCTGCTGGCCTTCACCATCGTGTTCTACGCGGTGGTCTACACCATGTGGCTCAAGCGCTGGACGGCCCAGAACATCGTCATCGGCGGCCTGGCCGGCGCCTTGCCCCCGGCCATCGGCTGGGCCGCGGCCACGGGCCACGCGCCGCTGAACGCCTGGCTGATGGTGCTGATCATCTTCCTGTGGACCCCGCCGCACTTCTGGGCCCTGTCGCTGTACATCGCCACCGACTACGCCAAGGCCGGCGTGCCGATGCTGCCGGTGGTCAAGGGCGCCAAGGAGACCCGCCGGCAGATCCTGCTCTACAGCCTGGTCCTGATCCCGATCTGCCTCGCCCCGGTGTTCACCGGCCTGGGCGGCGGGCTGTACCTGGCGGTCTCGGGCCTGGGCGGGCTGGTGTTCCTGACCCTGGCCTGGCGGGTGTTCGCCAGCACGGCCGGCGACGCCGCCGACCCACGTCCAGCCGACCGCGACCTCTACGAGGTCGGCGACGCGGTCGCAAAGCGCGGCAAGCCGGCCAAGGAACGCTTGGGAGGTGATGCTCGACACGCCCGCAACCTGTTCGCCTTCTCGATCCTCTACCTGTTCGCCCTGTTCGCGGCCTTGCTGGCCGAGGCGGTGCTGGGCTTGCCCGCCCTGAAAGTCGTGGAGCTGCTGCTATGACCTCGCCCAAGCCCCGGAAGGACGTCGATCCCGCCGCCAAGGCGCGCGGCGGCCGCAACATCGCCCTGGGCCTTGGCCTGGCGGCCTTCGTCATCCTGGTGTTCGTGGTCACCGTCGTGAAGCTGGGAGGCAATGTTGGCCCCCACTTCTAGGCCCCCTTCCGAGACTGGCCTCTCGCCAGAGGACCTGGCCAAGATCGAGGCCGACAACCGGGTCGGCGTCGGGCCCAGGCCGAAGGGGCGGGGCCACCTGAAGGTCGCGGTGATCTGCGGCCTGGCCTTCTTCGGCATGGTCGGGGCGGCCTATGCCGCGGTGCCGCTGTACAAGCTGTTCTGCCAGGCCACCGGCTTCGACGGCACGGTCCGCAAGGCGGTGACCAAGCCGACCAAGGTGCTGGACCGCAAGGTCGAGGTCCGCTTCGACGCCAACGTCCGGACCCTGCCCTGGGACTTCCAGCCCATGCAGACCAGCCAGGAGGTCCGCATCGGCGATACGGGCCTAGCCTTCTTCAAGGTGACCAACAGGGGCGACAAGCCGATGACCGGCCGGGCGCTCTACAACGTCGTGCCCGAGCAGGCCGGCGCCTATTTCCAGAAGCTGGAATGCTTCTGCTTCTCCAACCAGACGATCGAGCCGGGCCAGACGGTCGAGTTCCCGGTCGTCTACTTCGTCGACCCCGGCTTCGTGACCGACGCCGACACCAAGGACAAGTCGACGATCACGCTGTCCTACACCTTCTTCCCGGCGGTTCCTGACGCGGCCGGGGCGAAACAGGCCGACAGTCCGCCGCGCATCGTCGAACCCCTTGGCGGCAAGCCGCCGAGGGCGCTATAGCGTTTCACACAGGGCGCGTCGGCAGGGGGAACCGGGTCGATGCGCTGGATTTACAGGGTGAGAGCGTGAGGGCCGCCGGCGACGGCTTCCTTCCTCGGCGATCACGCTCTTGAGGGATTAAAGGGTTAGCACGCACATGGCCCACGGCGCCGTCAAACACGACTATCACATCCTGCCCCCCAGCCCGTGGCCGTTCGTCGGCTCGGCCTCGGCCACCGTCATGGCCATCGGCCTGATCGCCTGGATCAAGGGCGGCGTCTTCGGCATCGAGAAGGGCCAGTGGTGGCTGTTCGCGACCGGCATCGCCGGCGTGCTCTATACGATGTTCGGCTGGTGGCGGGACGTGGTGAAGGAAGCCAACGCCGGCGACCACACCCCCGTCGTCTCGATCGGCCTGCGCTACGGCATGGTGCTGTTCATCGCCTCGGAAGTGATGTTCTTCGTGGCGTGGTTCTGGATCTTCTTCGAGATGGCCCTGTTCCACCATCACCGCACCCTGTCGGGCATCGAGGAAGTCCGCACGGCCTGGGCCACCTGGCCGCCGGCCGGCGTCGAGACCGTCTCGCCCTGGCACCTGCCGCTGGTCAACACCCTGACCCTGCTGCTGTCGGGCACCACCATCACCTGGTCGCACCACGCCCTGCAGCAGGGCGACCGCCAGGGCGCCAAGTGGGGCCTGATCCTGACCATCCTGCTGGGCGCGCTGTTCACCTGCATCCAGGTCTACGAGTACAGCCACATCAACCACGAGCACCTGTTCTACTCGGAAGCGGCCGCCAATTCGGGCCTCTACGGCTCGACCTTCTTCCTGGCCACCGGCTTCCACGGGTTCCACGTGTTCGTCGGCACCCTGTTCCTGATCGTCTGCCTGATCCGGCTGCTGAACGGCGCCTTCACCCCCAAGCAGCACTTCGGGTTCGAGGCCGCCGCCTGGTACTGGCACTTCGTGGACGTGGTCTGGCTGTTCCTGTTCGCCTTCGTCTACGTGATCTTCGGCGCTTCGCCGCACTAGATCGGAAGATCCCAGAAGGCCCGGAACGCCAAACCGCGTTCCGGGCCTTTTTCGTTTTGGAGCTGAATTCGGGGACAGGCGCATGCGTCTGTTCCCAGCCGTGGTAAGGACGAGGTCGATGCCCAATGTGAACCCCTACCTGGCCGGCGCGACCGGCCGTTGCCCCCACTGCGGGGAGGGGATGCTGTTCGACGGGTTCCTGAAGGTCTCGCGCACCTGCGAGGCCTGCGGCTTCGACCTGGGCGCCCACGAGACCGGCGACGGGGCGGCGACCTTCGTGATCCTGATCGCCGGCTTCCTGTGCGCGTTCGGGGCGCTGTTTTCGATGTTCGCCTTCAACTGGCCGGTCTGGCTGCTGCTGGTGGTCTGGCTGCCGCTGACCCTGATCGCGTGCCTGGTCCTGATGCGCCCGGCCAAGGGCCTGATGGTCGCCGCCCACATCGCCAACCACGCCGCCGAGGCCGGCCGCCACGATGTCTGACGCCCCCAAGCCGCTAGGAAGCGCGCCCAAGGACCGTCGCTTCCCCGTCGGCCTGACGATCGCGACGCTGGTCGCCTTCGCCATCCTGTGCGGCCTGGGCGTCTGGCAGGTGAAGCGCCTGGCGTGGAAGCAGGATCTGCTGGCCCGGATCGAGTTGCTGAAGAGCGCGCCGGCCCAGCCGCTGGCGCCCGTGCTCGCGCGCGTCCGACGCGGCGAGGACGTGTCCTGGGTCCGGGTGACGACCGACTGCGTCACGCCGGATCCGACACGGCGTCGCATCGACTCCCTGCCGCTGATCTATGGTGTGCGCGACGGCGACATCGTCTGGCGGGCCGGTGCGATCTGCTGGACGCCGCACGCTTCCTATGACGTCATCCGGCTGGACCTCGGCGTGGTCGATGCGTTGAAAGGCCAGACCGCGCCCAGGAACCGGCCGTTCGCCGCTCCGTCCCACGTGACCGGCGTCCTGGTCCTGCACGACCAGCTCGGCGGCTGGCGGGCCAATGGCGAGACGGTTCTGACGCGCGTGGGCCTGTCGCCGTACATTCTGATGGTCGAGTCCGCGACCCCCGCCGTGCCCGGCGTCACCCCCGCGCCGCTACCGGCAGAAATTTCCAATCGGCACCTCGAATACGCCCTGACGTGGTTCGGTCTTGCCGTAACCCTGCTGTTTATCTATGCCGCCATGCTCTGGCGGAGGATGAGACCCTGATGCGTTACGTTTCGACCCGAGGCGAATCCCCCTCGATCGGTTTCCTCGACGCGGTCCTGGCGGGCCTCGCCCCCGACGGCGGCCTCTATGTGCCCGAGCGCTGGCCGACCTTCACGCCCGAAGAGATCTCCGCCTTCGCCGGCCGGCCGTACGCCCAGGTGGCCGCCGCCGTGGTCGGCAAGTTCGTCGGCGATGACATCCCGGCCGACGACCTGCTGCAGATGTGCGAGGAGGCCTACGCCACCTTCGCCCACGCCGCCGTCGTCCCGCTGAAGCAGCTGGCGCCCGGCCGCCATCTGCTGGAGCTGTTCCACGGTCCGACCCTGGCCTTCAAGGACGTGGCGATGCAGCTCTTGGGACGGCTCTACGACTACGTGCTGTCGCGCCAGTCGCGGACCATGACCATCATCTGCGCCACCTCGGGCGACACCGGCGGCGCGGCCGTCGAGGCGTTCCGCGGCCGCTCCAACGCCCGCATCGTGGCCCTGTTCCCCGAAGGCCGGATCAGCGAGGTCCAGCGCCGGTTCATGACCACGGCGACCGACAAGAACGTCGCCTGCGTCTCGATCCAGGGCTCGTTCGACGACTGCCAGGCCATCGTCAAGCAGGCCTTCCAGGACGACCAGTTCCGTCATGCGGTCGACCTGTCGGGCGTCAACTCGATCAACTGGGCGCGGATCGCCGCCCAGAGCGTCTATTTCTTCACCGCCGCCGTCGCCCTGGGCGCGCCGGCCCGCAAGGTCGCCTTCGTGGTGCCGACGGGCAATTTCGGCGACGCCTACGCCGCCTATGTCGCCAGCCGCATGGGCCTGCCGATTGCCCGCGTGGTGGCCGCCACCAACTCCAACGACATCCTGGCCCGGGCCTTCGAGGAGGGCCGCTACGCGCGCGGCGCCGTGGCCGCCACCCAGAGCCCGGCCATGGACATCCAGGTGGCCAGCAACTTCGAGCGCCTGTATTTCGAGGCCGTGGGCCGCGATGGCGTCGAGACCGGACGCGCCTTCCGCGCCTTCGCCGGCACGGGCCTGCTGGACATCCCGCCCAGCGCCCACGCCAAGATGCGCGAGCTGTTCCAGGGCGCCTCGGTCAGCGAGCCCGACACCGCCAAGACCATCCTGTCGACCCTGAACGAGACCGGCGAGGTCATCGACCCGCACACCGCCGTCGGCGTCGCCGCCGCCCAGGGCCTGCGCCTGGCCGATCCCGCGACCCCGGTCGTGGTGCTGTCCACCGCCCACCCGGCCAAGTTCCCGGAAGCCGTCTCGGCCGCCGCCGGCGTCGTCCCGGCCACGCCGCGCGCCACGCCGGACCTCTCCAAGAAGCCCGAAAAGTTCGACCGCCTCCCCGCCGACGCCGAGACGGTGAAGGCCTTCGTCCGGGTGTTCGCCAGCAAGTGATCCGCGACCGGGGACATGCCCTTCGGCGTGTCGCCAACAGTTAGCTCAGCGCCCAGTCTTGGGGACACGCCGCAAGGGCGTGTCCCCGTCCGACGATCGGCCGCACTGGCGCCGCGCCCCCCGCCCCGCTATGTGCGTGAGCAGATGAATGCCACCACGACCCTCCACACCCTCGAAAATGGCGTCCGCGTCGTCCATGACCCGATGCCGGGCCTGGAGACCATCGCGCTCTCCGTTGTCGCCGGGCGCGGCGCCGCCTATGAGGACCCCGCGCGGTCGGGCTGGTCGCACCTCTTGGAACACATGGTGTTCAAGGGCGCCGGCGCCCGCAGCTCGCGCGACATCGTCGAGGTGATCGAGGCCCAGGGCGGCCAGATCAACGCCGCCACCGGCTATGAGCGCACCAGCTTCCAGGTTCGCGCCCTGAAGGGCGGGCTGGACCTTGGGATGAGCGTGCTCAGCGATCTCGTCCTGCGTCCCACCCTCGACGAGGGCGACCTGACCCGCGAGAAGCAGGTGGTGGCCCAGGAGATCGCCGAGGCCGCCGACGCCCCCGACGACTATGTGTTCGACCTGGTCCAGGCCGCCGCCTGGGGCGACCATCCCCTGGCCCGGCCGATCCTGGGTACGGTCGACAGTGTCAATTCCGCGACGGTCGAGGGCCTGTCGCACTGGCGCGGCCAGCTCTACGCCGCCGACCGGCTGGTCGTCAGCTGTTCGGGCGCGGTCGCGCTGGACGAGGTGCTGGACCTGGCCCGCCGCGAGTTCGGGTCGATGCCTTCCACGCTTGGGGCCGCGGCCAGCGACCCGGCGAGCTTTGTCGGCGGCCGCAAGAGCCAGGCCCGCAAGCTGGAGCAGGCGCACCTGGTGTTCATGCTGCCCGCCGTCAGCGCCCGCGAGGACGATTATTTCGCCCTGCGGATCTTCGCCGAGGCCCTGGGCGGGGGGATGTCGTCGCGGCTGTTCCAGGAGGCGCGCGAGAAGCGCGGCCTGGCCTACAACATCGACGCCTATGCCGACACCTACGCCGACGCCGGGGCCCTGGGGGTCTATGCCGGCTGCGCGGCGAGCGACGCGGCCGAGACGGCCAAGGTCTGCGCCGAGCAGATCGCTCTCCTGGCCGCCCGCATCGACGACGCCGAACTGGCCCGCGCCAAGGCCCAGCTGAAGGCCCACATGTTCATGGCTCGCGAGCAGCCCCTGTCGCGCGCCGAGCAGGCGGCCGGCCAGGCCCTGATGTTCGACCGCCTCTACACGCCCGCCGAGCTGGCCCAGGCGGTGGACGCGGTGAGCATCGGCGACCTCCGGCGCCTGGGCCGCACGATCCTGGGCCCCGCCAAGGCCGCCAGCGCCATCCTCGGCGCCAAGACGGCCTTGAAGGCGGGCGAGGCGTTCGAAAAGGTGCTGGCCTAGAACGAAGAAGGCTCCCCGGACCGGGTCCGGGGAGCCTTGCTCATCCGATCGTCGCGCGGCCGTCGATCAGAATTCTTCCCAGTCCTCGACCTTGGTCGCCAGGGCGGCGGCGCCGCCGCTCCGACCGGGACGGACCGCGGTCGCGGCGCGGGCCTGGGCCGGCCGCGGGGCGGGGGTGCGAACCGCGGTGGCGGACGCATCGCCGACCCGGAAGCGGTCGACCAGGGCCGCCAGCTGGTTGGCCTCGTTCTTCAGCGAGTGGCTGGCCGCCGTCGCTTCCTCGACCATGGCGGCGTTTTGCTGCACCACCTGGTCCATCTGGTTCACGGCCTTGTTGACCTCCTGCAGGCCGGTCGACTGCTCGACGGCCGAGGCGGCGATCTCGGTGACCAGGCCGTCGATCGAGGCCACCTGGGTGACGATGCGCTGCAACGCCTTGCCCGTCTGGCCGACCAGGTCGACGCCGGCCTCGACCTGCTGGGTGGAGGTCGAGATCAGGGTCTTGATCTCCTTGGCCGCCTCGGCCGAGCGCTGGGCCAGGGCGCGGACTTCCTGGGCCACGACCGCGAAGCCGCGGCCCGCGTCGCCGGCCCGGGCGGCCTCGACCCCGGCGTTGAGGGCCAGCAGGTTGGTCTGGAAGGCGATCTCGTCGATCACGCCGATGATCTGGCTGACCTGGGCCGAGGAAGTCTCGATCTCGGTCATGGCGCGGACCGCCTGGCCGACGATCCGGCCGGACTCCTCGGCGTCGGTGCGGGCGGTGGCGACCACAGTGGAGGCCTCCTTGGCGCCGGACGCGGTCTTGCGGACCGTGGCGGTGATCTCGTCCAGGGCGGCGGCGGTCTCTTCCAGCGAGGCGGCCTGCTGCTCGGTGCGGCGGGCCAGGCTGTCGGAGGCGTCGGCGATCTCGTCGGAGCCGCTGCGCACGCCCTTGGTGGAGACGATGATCGCCCCCATGGCCTCGCGCAGCTTCTCGACCGCCAGGTTGAAGTCCTCGCGCAGCTGGCGATAGCGGCCGGCGAACTCGGCGTCGATGCGGCAGGTCAGGTCGCCCTGGGCCAGGCGCGCCAGGCTGGAGGCCAGCTCGTCGACGACGGCGCTCTGCTCGGCGGCGACCACGCGGCGCTCGTCGTCATTGGCGGCGCGCTCGCTCTCGGCGGCCAGGCGGGTCTGCTCGGCGACCGCTTCCAGGCGGATCTTGGCGATCGCGGCTTCCTTGAAGGTGGCGACGGCGGCGGCCATCTGGCCGATCTCGTCCTTGCGGTCGGTCGCCGGAATGCCCACGCCGTTGTCGCCCGAGGCCAGGCGGCGCATGGCCGCCGTCATGGCCGTCACCGGCGCGGCGATGACGCCTGACAGCAGCAGCCCGCCGCCCAGGGCGATGGCGATGGCGACGCCGATGCCGATCGCCAGGGTCAGGCGCGCCTCGAGCGCGGACTTCTTCTGGGCCGCGGCTTCGGCGGCGACGACGGCTTCGGAATTCTTGACGATCAGCTCGATGTCGTCCTCGACCACCGAGACCGACTGGTCGGCGACGCCGTCGTGCTTGACCAGGTCGACGGCCTGCTGGTGGGTGGCCGGATCGCGGGCCAGGGTCTCGCCGGGCTCGATGGCGGCCTTGCGATAGTCGGCATAGGCCGTCTCGACGGCGGCGATCCGGGCCAGCTGGGCCTCGTCGCCCTGGGCCAGGGCGCGCAGCTGCTCCAGGGCGGCCAGGAACTTCGGCTTGTGGGCCTCTTCCAGGCGCTTGACGTAATATTCGTCGCCCGACAGCAGGAAGCCGCGCAGCGAGTTCTCCTGGCGGGTCAGGCGGAAGGCGGCCGTGTCGGCGGCGCGCAACGACAGATAGGCGCGTTCGGTGCGCTGGATCGAGGCTTCGTATTTCGTCTGGTTGACGAACAGGGTCACGCCCATCACCGCGATCGCCGAAAGCATCACGGCGAACACCGCCATGAGCTTATGGGGGATTTTCAGATCGCCGAAGTTCATGGGCGCGCTCCTCTTGAGATCGCGACGCAAAAACTCTTGGACCACAGGTATTTAAGCGGCAGCCAGAAGCGCGCGTCGCACGTCTTCTCTGTGGCCGGGCCAGGGTTTCCACGGGCTTAACTGTACTGTGGCGCAAGGTCGCAGGCAGAAGGAACGTGCGCCTGTCCTCCGCCGCGCGCTCCTATCCAAGATTGTACGGTCAAAGGCGTAGGCGCCCCGCAAGCGAGAGCGCTCTACCTGTGGTGGCGATTTCCATGCCGCGAAAAATTTTCGTTTTAGTGGGCCTCGTCCCAGTTGACGGCGGCCCGCGCCTCGACCGTCAGCGGCACCGAGATCGCCACGGCCGGCTCGGCCGCGCCCTGCATGATCTCGCGGGCGACCTTGATCGTGGCCTCGGCCTCGGCTTCCGGCGCCTCGAACACCAGTTCGTCGTGCACCTGCAGCAGCATCCTGCTCGACAGCCCCGCCGCCTTCAGCGCGCCCGGCATGCGGATCATGGCCCGGCGCATGACGTCGGCGGCCGCACCCTGGATCGGGGCGTTGATCGCCGCCCGCTCGGCGAACTGCCGGTGGGCCACCGACTTGCCGCCGATGTCGGGGATGTTGATCTTGCGCCCGAAGATGGTGGTGACGTAGCCGTGCTCGCGCACGAAGGCCTTGGTCGCCTCCATATAGGCCTGGATGCCGGGGAAGCGCTCGAAATAGGTCTTGATATAGGCCCCGGCCTCGCCTTGCGGGATCGACAGCTGGTTGGCCAGGCCGAACGCCGAGATGCCGTAGACGATGCCGAAATTGATCGCCTTGGCCCGGCGGCGCACCTCGCTGGGCATGCCCTCGATCGGCGTGTTGAACATTTCCGACGCGGTCATGGCGTGGATGTCCAGGCCCTCCTGGAAGGCCTTCTTCAGCTGGGGGATGTCGCCGATGTGGGCCAGCAGGCGCAGCTCGATCTGGCTGTAGTCGGCGCTGATCAGCACCTTGCCCGGCGCGGCCACGAAGGCCTTGCGGATCTTGCGGCCCTCCTCGGTGCGGATCGGGATGTTCTGCAGGTTGGGATCCGACGACGACAGGCGGCCGGTCGTGGTCGAGGCCAGGGCGTAGGAGGTGTGGATCCGATTCTCGCCACCCGGCGCGATGGCCGCGATCAGGTTCTCGGTATAGGTGCCCTTCAGCTTGGACAGTTGGCGCCAGTCCAGCAGCACGCGGGGCAGCTCGTGCTCGTTGGCCAGGGCCTCCAGCACGTCGCTGTCGGTCGACCACTGGCCGGTGGCGGTCTTCTTGCCGCCCTTCAGCTGCATCTCGCCGAACAGCACGTCGCCGATCTGCTTGGGGCTGCCCAGGTTGAACGGCCGGCCGACCAGCTCCTGGGCCCGCGCCTCGAACTGGGCCATGCGCATCGAGAACTCGTTGGAGAGCCGGCGCAGGGTCTCCGGATCGACCCGCACGCCTTCGTTCTCCATCGCCGCCAGCACGGCGGGCAGGGGGCGCTCCAGGGTCTCATAGACCGTCAGCAGGCCCTCGCGCGCCAGCCTGGGCTTGAGCACCTCGTAGAGCCGCAGGGTGACGTCGGCGTCCTCGGCGGCGTAGGCCGTGGCCTGGTCGAGCGCCACGTGCTTGAAACTGATCTGGCCCTTGCCCGAGCCCGCCACCTGCTTGAACGGGATCGGCTTGTGGCCTAGCCACAGCTCCGACAGCTCGTCCATGCCGTGGCCGTGCAGGCCCGCCTCCAGCACGTAGCTGATCAGCATGGTGTCCTCGATCGGGCCCACCGCGATCCCGTGGCGGGCCAGGACGGCGATGTCGTACTTGGCGTTCTGGGCCACCTTCAGCACCGCCGGGTCCTCCAGCAGCGGCTTGAGGGCGGCGATCGCGTCTTCCAGGGGGATCTGGACCAGGTCGGCGGCGGCCTCCAGGGCCAGGCCGTCCTTCTCGCAGTGGCCCACGGGGATGTAGCAGGCCTCGCCCGGCGCGATGGCCAGCGACACGCCGCACAGGCCGGCGGTGGCCGACGACAGGGCGTCGGTCTCGGTGTCGAAGGCGACGATCCCCTTGGCTGTGGCCTTTGCGACCCAGGCGTTCAGGGTTTCCAGGTCGCGGACGCAGACATAGGCGGCATGGTCGATGGTCACGGCCTGGGTCGTCGCGCGCTCGACCGGACGGCCGTACGACACCGACAGCACCGGCGCGGTGGGCTGGGCGGGCGGGCGGTCCCCAGATGGGCCAAGGGTGCGCGGCGCGGCGGCGGCGTTGCCGTCGCCGACCCGGCGGGCCAGTGAACGGAACTCCATGGTCTCCAGGAAGTCGGCCAGCACCTGCTTGTCCGGCTCGCGCACCACCAGGTCGTCGATCGGCTCGGGCAGGGGCGTGTCGCAGTCCAGCTTGACCAGGGCGCGCGACAGCCGGATCTGGTCGGCGTATTCGATCAGGGTCTCGCGGCGCTTGGGCTGCTTGATCTCGCCGGCTTTCGCCAACAGGGTGTCGAGGTCGCCGTACTCGTTGATCAGCTGGGCGGCGGTCTTGATGCCGATGCCGGGCGCGCCGGGGACGTTGTCGACGCTGTCGCCGCACAGCGACTGCACGTCGACCACCCGCTCGGGATAGACGCCGAACTTCTCGAACACCTGCTCGCGGTCGATGCGCACGCCCTTCATTGGGTCGAACATCGACACGCCCTCGCCAACCAGCTGCATCAGGTCCTTGTCCGACGAGACGATCACCGTCTCGCCGCCCTGCTCGCGCACGCGGCAGGCATAGGCGGCGATCAGGTCGTCGGCCTCGTAGCCGGGCAGCTCGATGGCCGGGACGCCGAAGGCGCGGGTGGCCTCGCGCACCAGCGGGAACTGCGGGATCAGATCCTCGGGCGGCGGCGGCCGATGGGCCTTGTACTGGTCGTAGAGATTGTTGCGGAACGTCTTTTCCGAATGGTCCCAGATCACCGCCAGGTGGGTGGGCGCGTCGCCCTGCATGTCGCGCATCAGCTTCCACAGCATGTTGCAGAAGCCCTGGACGGCGCCCACCGGCAGGCCGTCGCTCTTGCGGGTCAGCGGCGGCAGGGCGTGATAGGCGCGGAACAGATAGGCCGAGCCGTCGACCAGGAACAGCCGGACGGCCGGTCCGTCCTGGGTCAGGGGACGGTCGGCCTCGGGAAGGGCGGCGGAATCGGGCGCGAGCGTGTCGGTCATGGCCGGGAAGATAAGCGGTCGCGGGGGAGCCGGAAACACCCCAGACGCCGAACCTAGCCGAACCGGACGTTCAGGTTGGGCAGGTCCTTGCCATAGATCGCGTATCCCGCGGTGTCTCCGTCCAGGAGAAAGACGCGAGTGCCCGTCAGCATCGCGCCATAGGCGGCGTTGAACGGGCTGGTGGCCGAGCTCAGGCGGCGCACGCCCAGTTCGCCCAGTCGCTGGGCCGACGGCATGCCCGGGCGGCCCATGACGTTGAGCGGCAGGGAGACGCCTGCCGCCAGCCTGGACAGCAGGTCTTCCTCGATCGGCAGGGGCACGAAGATCCCGCTGGCCCCGGCCTCGGCGTACAGCGCCGCGCGGCGCAGGGTTTCGGCCAGGGCCGCCTCGCCCTCGGCCAGCTTGGCCAGATAGACGTCGGTGCGGGCGTTGATGAACAGCTTGACACCGGCCTGGTCGGCGGTGGCGCGGACCGTCTGGATCTTGCGGGCGTGCAGGCCCGGATCGCGCCGGCCGTCCTCGAAATTGATTCCCACGGCGCCGGCCCCGATCACGGCCTTGATGGTCTCCGCCAGGGTCGGCAGGTCGTCGGTGTAGCCGCCCTCGATGTCGGCGGAGACCGGAACCGACACCACCCGGGCGATGCTGGCGATGGTGTCGACGACGGCCGCCACCGGAACGGCGTCGCCGTCGGCATAGCCCCGCGCCCAGGCCACCGCGGCGCTGGAGGTGGCCACGGCCTTGGCGCCCGCGTCGGCCATCAGGGCGGCGCTGGCGGCGTCCCAGGCGTTGGGCAGCAGCAGTACGTCGGGGCCGGCGTGCAGGGCGTGGAAGCGGTCGGCGGTCGTGGTCATGGCGGCGGCTCCGGGAGGGCAGGCGGGCGGACTATCGGCAATCGCGGCCCGGCCGTCTCGCGGAAATCGGACCTTGATGACCGGCTGCTGACATCCGTTGGCGGCGGGCGCCCGCAAAAACGGCGGTCGGCCAATTGCGGCGAACGCGTCGTATTGCCGCCTTGGCGAGGTCAATTGCCTCGCCTAGAGGCAGGGGGTTCGCCTGCGCCGCAAAAACGGGAACCTCCTCCTTTCCCGGGCTTTGGTTCGAACGACCCGAAACACAGGAAGACCCTGGCCCATGGTTTCATGGAAGAAGATCCGTGTCGGTACGGCGCTCGTCGCCGCGACCCTGACCACCGCCACCGTCCTCGCCGTGGCTCCCGTGCGCCACGTCGCGCCGCCCGCCCGACCGACCAGCGAGCCGGTCAAGCTGACCCCGCCGCTGATGCCCGCCGAAGCCGGCAAACCGCTGCCCAAGACCACCCTGGCCTAGGCGGGAGGCCCAGCCTCTCGTTTCGACGGCCCTCTCGTTTTTAAGGGTGGAGAGCGCTATGCAGCGCTCATGCCGTTCACCGCCACCGTCCTGACCATGTTCCCCGAGGCCTTTCCCGGCCCGCTCGGCGTCTCGCTGATCGGCACGTCGTGGAAGGAACAGGACCTGTGGCGTTTGGAAACACTGGACATTCGGGGGTTTTCCAAGGATAAGCGCGGCTTCCTCGACGACACCCCCGCGGGTGGCGGCGTGGGAGCGGTATTGAAAGCGGACGTCATCGCCGCCGCGCTGGACAGCGTGGACGTCGGTGGGCGGCCGCTTTTGTACATGAGCGCCCGGGGTCGGCCCCTGACCCAGGCGCGCGTCAAGGAATGGGCCAAGGCGCCGGGCGTCATCGTCCTGTGCGGCCGTTTCGAGGGGGTGGACCAGCGGGTGCTCGACGCCCGGGGGTTCGAGGAGGTCTCGGTCGGAGACGCTGTTCTTGCCGGTGGTGAAGCAGCGGCGATGGTCGTGATCGAGGCGTGCGTTCGATTGGCTCCAGGGGTTCTGGGCAATTTCGAGAGCACGCAGGAAGAAAGCTTCGAGGACGGGCTCCTTGAGCATCCGCAGTACACTAGGCCGCGGACGTTCGAAGGGCTCGACATCCCCGAGGTGCTGCTGTCGGGCGACCACAAGAAGGTGGCCCAGTGGCGGCGCAGTATGCGTGAAGAGACCACCCGCGAGCGGCGTCCAGACCTCTGGGAAGCGCATCTCGCCAATCAACAGGCAAAAGGCGGCCCGAAAACGGGTAAGCCCAAAGGAGATTAGACCATGGCCAAGAACATCATCGCCGAACTTGAGCGCGAAGAAGCCGACCGTCTGCTGGCGGCCCGCGCGATCCCCGAGTTCGAACCGGGCGACACCCTGCGCGTCAACGTCCGCATCAAGGAAGGCGAGCGCGAGCGCGTCCAGGCCTACGAGGGCGTCTGCATCGCCCGTTCGGGCGGCGGCGTGCACGAGAGCTTCACCGTCCGCAAGATCTCGTTCGGCGAAGGCGTGGAGCGTCTGTTCCCGCTGCTGTCGCCGAGCATCGAAAGCATCGAGGTGAAGCGCCGCGGCGTCGTCCGTCGCGCCAAGCTGTACTACCTGCGCGACCGTCGCGGTAAGTCGGCCCGGATCGCCGAGCGTTCGAACGTCCGCAAGACCGAAGCCGCCGACGCCGAATAGGGCGCGCGACTTCGCGAAGATCCAGGCCCTGGCGGAAACGCCAGGGCCTTTTTCTTGCGGGATTTCAATGGTCAAGCTTTCGTGCAGGCGCACGAATATATTGACAAAACGCCGGTGTCTGGTGTTTGGTGAACGCACCCCCACCGCTCTGCGACGGGCTTATAGACCGCCCCCTTGCTAGGGAGTGGCCCTCTTCGGAAACGGCGTCATGGCCACCGAAGGAAATGCGATATGAGGGCGCGCCGCAAACACAGGGCGCGCCCTCTTTGCGTTCGGAGACATGCCCTCGCTCAGCGCAGGCTGACCGCCGTCCGCCGCCGCTTGGGCGGGGCGCCCTGGCGGGCGTCGCGGCGGTCGCGCATCCGCTGCAGGCGCTTGCGCACCCGCGCGTCGCGCAGCAGGGCGGAGGGCACGTCGGTCAGCATCTTCAGGCCGGCGATCGGCGAGACGTTGCGCACGTCGCGGCGGGCCTGGGCCAGCACCTCGCCGACCATCAGCCGGTTGTCGATCTCGCCCTGCTCCTTGACCATGGCCAGTCGGTGCAGGGCGTAGAGGCCCAGGACCGCGGCGATCAGGAAATAGAAGTCCCAGTTGGAGACGCGCAGCGGCATGAGGGTCAGCACGTCGCCGGGGCTGGTCCAGCGCACCAGGATCTCCAGCCGGCGGGCGGCGAAGAAGTCGGCGAACATCCCGCCCAGCAGCGGCGCCAGGCCGGCGGCGGCCGAACTGATCATGGCGTTGGCGGCGATATAGGCCGTGGCCGAGCCGCGCGGTGACAGCTTCAGGGCGATATTGCCCGACGACAGGGTCACCCCGGCGGTGGCCAGGCCCATCAGGGCGTGCAGGCCGATCAAATAGGCCATCACCCAGGACCGTTCGTGGATCTGCGAGGCGCCGACCATGGCGGCGATGCAGGCGATGAACAGCGGGGCGGCCACGGCCAGCACCGACTTGTTGGCGAAGCGGTCCGACAGCAGGCCCCAGCTGCGCAGGGCCAGGACGTTGGTCGCCTGGCTGACGACGCTGAGCACCACCACGAACGTGACCGACAGCCCCAGCTGCTTGACGAAGAACACCGTGAAGAACGGCGTGGCCAGGTTCACGGCGAACTGCCAGCTGGCCAGGAAGGCGATCAGCCGGCGGAAGTTCCGGTCCTTCAGCGGGGCGCGCAGCAGCGGGACCAGCCTCACCCGCTCGGCCGGGGCGGGCATCTGCGGCTCGGGGGTCAGGGCCAGCTCGCGGCAGCTGAGCAGGCCGGCCAGGAAGGCCGCGCCATAGAGACCGGCGAACACGAACGGGCGCAGGAACGAGCCTTCCGGCGCGCGGTCCAGGGCCAGGGCGGCCGCCAGACTGGCCAGCAGGCCGACGACGGTGGCGTTGATGGTCCGCTTGGCGAAGATCTGGCCCATCCGCTGCTCGGGGGCCAGGTCCCGCACCCAGGCGTTCCAGGCGCAGCCCCCGAAGGTGGCGATCCCGCAATAGAAGACCTGGGCCGCCACCAGCCCCGCCAGGGCCGCCGGGCCGCCGCCGGTCAGGGCCAGCAGGGCCATGCCGACCAGGGCGCAGCGGCTGATCAGGCTGGCCAGCACCGAGATCCGCTTGCGGGTCCGCAAACCCTCGACCAGCAGCACGCCGGGCAGCTGCAGCAGCTGCACCCAGAAGGTCACCGCCGCCAGCAGGCCGATCGTGGTGTTGGAGGCGCCCAGCTGCAGGGCGAAGGCGGTCAGGATGACGCCGCTGGTCACGGCCGTGACGGCGTTGGAGTACCCCGCCTCGCGGACCAGATGTCGCAGGCCGCGCTCGCGGTCCTCGTCGCTCAGGCTCGGCGTCGGGGCAAGAAACATGCGCAGCAAGGCCTTTGCATGGCTCAGCCGAGGCAGTTTGATCCAAGCTGCCGCCGGCCGGCGTGAATTTTCGGCGTTTCCTCGCTTTACGCGCCCCGTCTCAAGGCCTAGATGCGCGGGTATCATGACCCGCGCACCCAAGACCCTGTACGACAAGATCTGGGACGCTCACGTCGTCAACGAACAGGACGGCGAAGCGATCCTCTATATCGACCTGCATCTCATCCACGAGGTGACGACGCCGCAGGCCTTCGCCGGGCTTCGCGCGGCCGGCCGCAAGGTGCGCCGGCCCGATCGCACCCTGGCCGTCGCCGACCACAACATCCCGACCGAGGGCCAGGCCCTGGGCGTCGACGCCGTGGCCGACGACGAGGCGCGCCTGCAGTTGAAGACCCTGGCCCGCAACGTCCAGGACAACGGCATCGAGTTCTTCCCGATGGGCGACATCCGCAACGGGATCGTCCACGTGGTCGGCCCGGAGCAGGGCCGCACCCAGCCGGGCATGACCATCGTCTGCGGCGACAGCCACACCTCGACCCACGGCGCCTTCGGGGCCCTGGCCCACGGCATCGGCACGTCCGAGGTCGAGCACGTCCTGGCCACCCAGACCCTGCGCCAGGAGAAGGCCAGGAACATGCTCGTCCGCGTCGACGGCCAACTGGGCCCCGGCGTCACGGCGAAAGACGTCGCTCTGGCCGTGATCGGCGAGATCGGCACGGCCGGCGGCACCGGCTATGTCATCGAATTCGCCGGCCAGGTGGTCCGCGACCTGTCGATGGAAGGCCGCATGACCCTGTGCAACCTGACCATCGAGGGCGGGGCCAAGGCCGGCCTGGTCGCGCCCGACGACAAGACCTTCGCCTATATCCAGGGCAAGCCCTCGGCGCCGAAGGGCGCGGCCTGGGACATGGCCCTGTCGTACTGGAAGGGCTTCGTCAGCGACGAGGACGCCCATTTCGACCGCACCGTGGTGATCGATGGCTCGGCCCTGGTCCCGATGGTCACCTGGGGCACCAGCCCCGAGGACGTCATCCCGGTGACCGGCGCCGTCCCCGATCCGGAAAGCTTCGCCACCCCGGACAAGCGGGCCGCCGCCCGTCGCGCGCTGGACTATATGGGGCTGACCGCCGGCCAGCCGATCTCGGAAGCGCGCATCGACCGCGTCTTCATCGGCTCGTGCACCAACAGCCGCATCGAGGACATGCGCGCCGCCGCCGCCGTGGTGCAGGAGGCCTTCCTGCACGGCCGCCTGGTCGCCCCGCACGTCAAGGCCATGGTCGTGCCGGGCTCGGGCCTGGTCAAGGAACAGGCCGAGGCCGAGGGGCTGGACGCCATCTTCAAGGCCGCCGGCTTTGACTGGCGCGAGCCGGGCTGCTCGATGTGCCTGGCCATGAACCCCGACAAGCTGGCCCCGCACGAGCGTTGCGCCTCGACCAGCAACCGCAACTTCGAGGGCCGCCAGGGGCGCGCCGGCCGCACCCACCTGGTGTCGCCCGCCATGGCGGCGGCGGCGGCGATCGCCGGTCACCTGACCGACGTGCGCGCCCTGTTCGAGGAGACCGTCTGATGCAGGCCTTCACCCGTCTCGACGGCCGCGCGGCGCCGCTGTCGCTGGCCAATATCGACACCGACCAGATCATCCCCAAGCAGTTCCTCAAGACCGTCGAGCGCGAAGGCCTGGCCAAGGGCCTGTTCTACGACTTCCGCTTCGACGGCGAGGGGAACGAGATCGCCGACTTCGTGCTGAACCGGCCGGAGTACAAGGGCTCGTCCGTGCTGATCGCCGGCGACAACTTCGGCTGCGGCAGCTCGCGCGAGCACGCCCCGTGGGCGCTGATGGACTACGGCATCCTGTGCGTGATCTCGACCAGCTTCGCCGACATCTTCAACAACAACTGCTTCAACAACGGCCTGCTGCCCGTGGTGCTGAAGCCCGAGGAAGTCGCCCAGCTGATGGACGAGGCCAAGGGCGGCAACCACATGGTCAGCGTCGACCTGGAATCCCAGACCGTGGTCTCGCCCTCGGGCAGGAGCTTCCGGTTCGAGATCGACCCGGTGCGCAAGGACAAGATGCTCAAGGGCCTGGACGCCATCGGCGAGACCCTGCAGCACGCCGCCGACATCGACCTGTTCGAGAGCAAGCGGGCGCTGGACCGGCCGTGGCTGGAGGCTTGATCGCCCTGCGTCCTTCGAGGCCCGCTTCGCGGGCGCCTCAGGATGAGGGGCGTCTTGCTGCTTGCCTCATCCTGAGGTGCGAGGCGCAGCCGAGCCTCGAAGGACGCACGGCGGCGCCTCCCGAGGACCAACAGCCATGACCGTCATCCTCGCCGGGACGATCCGCGTTCCGCCCGAACGCTTGGCCGAGCTGCGGCCGCACCTGAAGGCCCAGGTCGAGGGCAGCCGCGCCGAGCCGGGCTGCCTGGACTATGCGCTGAGCGAGGATCCGCTGGACCCCGGTCTGATCCGGGTGTTCGAGCACTTCGTCGACGAGGACGCCCTGGCCTTTCATCGCGCCAGCCCGCACATGGCCGCCTGGCGCGCCTGCTTCCCCGAGCTGGGCGTCCACGACCGCCGCATGTCGTCCTTCGACGTGTCAGACTACCGCACCATCTAAGAGAGCTTTCCGATGTCCACGCTTCTGCTCCTGCCCGGCGACGGGATCGGCCCCGAGGTTTGCGGGGAGGTGCGCCGGGTGGCCCAGGTCCTCACCCCCGACCTGAACGTCGAGGAGCGAATCTATGGCGGCGCCAGCTACGACGCCCACGGAACGCCGCTGACCGACGAGGTGCGCGACGCGGCCCTGGCCAGCGACGCGGTGCTGATGGGCGCGGTCGGCGGCCCGCAATGGGCCAGCGCCCCGCGCCATCTGCGCCCGGAAGCCGGGCTGCTGAACCTGCGCAAGGCGATGGACGTCTACGCCAACCTGCGCCCGGCCTATTGCTTCGAGGCCCTGGCTCACGCCTCCAGCCTGAAGACCGAACTCGTCTCGGGCCTGGACCTGATGTTCGTGCGCGAACTGGTCGGCGGGGTCTATTTTGGCCAGCCGCGCGGCGTCGAGGATCTGCCGGACGGCCAGAAGAAGGGCTTCGACACGGCGGTCTACACGACCAGCGAGATCGAGCGGGTCGGTCGCGTGGCCTTCGAACTGGCTCGCGGCCGCGGCAACAAGGTTCACTCGGCCGAGAAGTCGAACGTCATGGAGAGCGGCCTGCTGTGGAAGCAGGTGATCACCGACCTGCACGCCCGCGACTATCCGGACGTCCAGCTGGAGCATATCCTGGCCGACAACTGCGCCATGCAGCTGGTGCGCGCGCCCAAGCAGTTCGACGTCATCGTCACCGACAACCTGTTCGGCGACATCCTGTCGGACGCCGCGGCCATGCTGACCGGCTCGCTGGGCATGCTGCCCTCGGCGGCCCTGGGCGCGGCGGGCAAGCCGGGCCTGTACGAGCCCATCCACGGCTCGGCCCCAGACATCGCCGGCAAGGGCGTGGCCAATCCGCTGGCCGCCATCCTGTCGTTCGAGATGGCCCTGCGCTGGTCGCTGAACCGCGCCGACGCCGCCGACGTCCTGCTGGCGGCGGTCAAGGCGGCGCTGGACGGCGGGGCCCGGACCCGCGACCTGGGCGGCGAGCTGTCGACGGCCCAGATGGGCGACGCCGTGCTCTCGAACCTAGGTCATTGAAATATCAACGTTATCTTTAAGGTTCCCGCAACGTAACCTTAAGGGTTGTCCGTCAAACCCTGCGCGTCGATTTCAACACCGGCGCGCGGGGCAAGCGATGCGATTCCAGGACCTGAAGATTTCCACGAAGCTGGGGATCGCGTTCAGCGCGCTGATCCTGGCCTTCGCGGTCTCGTCCGGCGTCGTCTTCACCAGCCTGCAGAGCATCGACAAGGCCTCGACCTCCAGCCAGCGCAGCCTCGTCCTGGCCAGCCAGGCCGAGACGATGATGAGCCTGATCCTCGAGCAGCAGAACGCCCTGCGCGGCTACGCCCTGACCGATGATCCGGCCTTCGCCGAGGTCTACCAGGACAACGCCGCCCAGTTCGACAAGGCGCTGGACGCCTTCGAGGGCAAGACCACCCAGGCCGCCCAGAAGGAACGCATCCAGAAGATACGGACCGCCATGGCCGACTGGCGGCGCGACGTCGCCGAGCCGACCCTGACGGCGATGAAGGACCCTGCGAGCAAGGCCCAGGCCGGCGCGACGATCGGCAAGAAGAGCCTCGACGACCTGCGCGCCTTGCAGGACGAGCTGTCGGGCGCCGCCCTTGAGCGCGTGACCATTCGCGCCAAGGAACAGAAGGGCGCCATGACCCTGGCGACCCAGTCGCTGGTGATCGGCGGCGTGGCCGCCCTGGCCATCGCCGGCCTGATGGGCTGGCTGCTGTCGACCACGATCGGCGCCCCGGTGTCGCGGATGACCGCCGTCATGCGCCGCCTGGCCTCGGGCGACAACGACGTCGAGGTCCCGGCGATCGGCCGCAAGGATGAGGTGGGGCTGATGGCCGACGCCCTGCTCAGCTTCAAGGACGCCGCCGTCGCCAAGGCGCGGCTGGAAGGCGAGACCGTCGAGCAGCGC
Organism: Caulobacter sp. BK020; assembly: GCF_004342605.1. Classification (GTDB taxonomy): domain Bacteria; phylum Pseudomonadota; class Alphaproteobacteria; order Caulobacterales; family Caulobacteraceae; genus Caulobacter. The sequence continues at coordinate 107,902 of NZ_SLZL01000001.1, read as the reverse complement.
CGCCTGACCGAGGCCGAGCGCGCCCAGCGCGAAGCCGAGAAGGCCGCCGAGGCCCAGGCCGACGCCGTGGCGATCGGGGCCCTGGCCGAGGCGCTGGACCGCCTGGCCGGCGGCGACCTGACCTACCGGATCAGCGCCGACTTCGCCCCCAAGGCCGCCCAGCTGAAGTCCGACTTCAACACCGCCGCCGACCGCCTGCAGGACGCCCTGCGCGGCATCAGCGCGGCGACCGGCGGCATCCGGTCCGGCTCGGAAGAGATCGCCAGCGCCTCGGACGACCTGTCGCGCCGCACCGAGCAGCAGGCCGCCAGCCTGGAAGAGACCGCCGCCGCCCTCGACCAGATCACCGCCACCGTGCGCAAGACCGCCGCGGGCGCCAACGAGGTGTCCGGCCTGGTGGCCAACGCCCGGACCGGCGCCGAGAAGTCCGGCCAGATCGTCAGCCAGGCGGTCAGCGCCATGACCGAGATCGAAACCTCGTCGCAGCAGGTGGCCCAGATCATCGGGGTGATCGACGAGATCGCCTTCCAGACCAACCTTCTGGCCCTGAACGCCGGGGTCGAGGCGGCGCGGGCCGGCGACGCGGGCCGAGGCTTCGCGGTGGTGGCCCAGGAAGTGCGAGCCCTGGCCCAACGCTCGGCCGACGCGGCCAAGGAGATCAAGGGCCTGATCTCGACCTCGACCGCCCAGGTCGGAAGCGGCGTCAGCCTGGTGGGCCAGACCGGCCAGGCCCTGCAGGCCATCGTCGACCAGGTCGCCTCGATCGACAGCCTGGTTCGCGAGATCGCCGCCTCGGCCCAGGAACAGGCGACCGGCCTGCACCAGGTCAACAGCGCCGTGAACCAGATGGACCAGGTCGTGCAGCAGAACGCCGCCATGGTCGAGGAAGCCACCGCCGCCACCCACTCGCTGAAGGGCGAGGCCGGCGAACTGGCCGCCCTGGTCGGGCGCTTCAAGGTCGGCGGCGAGGCTTCGCGCCCGGTCGCCGCCAGCCCCGCCTCGCGCCCCATCGCCAGCCCGGCCCACGCGGCCCGGACCCGGATCGCCGCCGCGTTCAACGGCAATGCCGCGGTCGCCGTGGACGGCTGGGAAGAGTTCTAGGCCGGCGAACAGAGAGCCTCGACAAGGCCTACCCTTCCCGCGACGACGCTCTAAGCTTGTCCCAAAAGGACAGGGGAGGAGCGGCCATGATCCCGGGCCTGATGCAGACGACGCCGCTGCTGGTCAGCGGCATCCTGCGCTACGCGGCCGCCGCCCACGGCGGGCGCCAGATCGTCTCCCGGCTGATCGACGAGCCGCTCTGGCGCTACGACTACGCGGGCCTCGCCCAGCGCGCGGCCCAGGCCGCCAACGCCCTGGCGCGGCTGGGCGTCAAGGCCGGCGACCGGGTCACTTCCCTGGCCTGGAACACCCATCGGCACCTGGAGCTGTTCTACGCCGTCCCCGGCCTGGGCGCGGTGCTGCACACCGCCAATCCCCGGCTGTCGGACGAGCAGATCGTCTTCACGATCAACCACGCCGCCAGCGGCGTCCTGCTGTTCGACCGCAATTTCGCCGAGCTGGTCGCCCGCCTGGCGCCACAGCTGACCACGGTGAAGACCTTCGTCATGCTGTCCGACGCCGAGCGGACGCACGACGCCGGGGTCGGGGCGACGTCGTACGAGGCCCTGATCGACGGCGAGGCCCAGTCGTTTGACTGGCCTGTGCTGGACGAGAACGCCGGCGCCTTCCTCTGCTACACCTCGGGCACGACGGGCGATCCCAAGGGCGTGCTCTATTCGCATCGCGCCGTGGTGCTGCACGCCATGGCCGGCGGCCTGGCCAGCGCGTTTGGCCTGACCGCCTTCGACGTGGTGATGCCGTGCTCCAGCCTCTATCACGCCACCGCCTGGGGCCTGCCGTTCACCGCCCCGATCTGCGGGTCCAAGCTGGTGCTGCCGGCCGACAAGATGGACGGGGCGTCGCTGCACGACCTGATCCAGGGCGAGGGCGTCACTTTCACCGGCGGGGTGCCGACCATCTGGACGATGTACCTGGCCCATCTGGAACAGACCGGTCAGCGGCCGGATAGCCTCAAGCGGGTCGTGATCGGCGGCAGCGCCGTGCCGCGGGCCATGGCCGAGATCTTCAAGACCAAGTACGGCGTCGACGTGCTGCAGATCTGGGGCATGACCGAGACCTGCCCGATCGGCGTGGTGGCCACCCCCACGCCGTCCCTCGCCGTCCTGGGCGAGGACGCCCTGAACGAGGCGATCTGGACCCGGCAGGGCCGGCTGCAGTTCGGGATCGAGCTGCGGGTCGAGACCGAGGACGGGGCCGAGGCCCCGCGCGACGGCGAGACCTCGGGCGCCCTGAAGGTGCGCGGGCCCTGGGTGGTCCGCCGCTACTACCGCCAGGACGCCGACGCCGCCCAGGCCGACGGCTGGTTCGACACCGGCGACATCGCCACCCTCGACCAGCACGGCTTCATGCGCATCACCGACCGGCAGAAGGACGTCATCAAGTCGGGCGGTGAATGGATCAGCTCGATCGACCTGGAGAACGTCGCCGCCGGCTGCCCCGGCGTGAAGATCGCCGCGGTGGTCGGCGTGCCGCATCCGAAATGGGAGGAGCGCCCCCTGCTGGTGATCGAGGCCCACGAGGGCGCGGCGATCGGCAAAGCCGAGGTGCTGGACTATCTGGCCTCACGGATCGTCAAGTGGTGGACCCCCGACGACGTGGTGTTCGCCGCCGTCCCGCTGACGGCGACCGGCAAGATCGACAAGAAAGTGCTGCGGGAGGTCTGGCGCGAGCATCTGACGGGGTGATCCGCACCAGGATCCAAGGCCAATTGCAGAGTTCGGAAATCTCTCCTAGGTTGTGACCCCCATCCTGGAGTGCGCGTCGATGCTGTCGGTGTTTCGTCGTTCCAAGGTCCTGCTCGCGGTCGCCGTGCTGATGGGGGCGGTCACCCCTGCCCTCGCCGGGCCCAAGGACTTCTCCAAGGAGATCGCCGAGGTCGGCCAGCTGGCGCGGCTGGACGGCCAGCCCGTTCTGGCCGGTGAATTCGAGTCGCCACAAAATCCGCTGTTCGACTTCGCCGGCGTGGACAACGGCCGCGAGGGGCGCGCCCTGATCATGCAGCGCGCCTTGAACAGCTTCCGCGCCAAGGCCTTGGACGTCCTGGCGCCGAAGATGCTGGCCAATTGCCCGGTCGAGGCGACCGCCGCCGATCTCCAGGCCTTCTATCCCTATTGGCGCCGCCTAGTGGCGCTCGAACAGAAGCGCCTGGCCGACCTGGGCGTCGAAGACGTGGTCGAGCCGCCGGTCTCGCCGTTCAAAGGCATGACCCTGGCGCCGAACGCCCCGCTGACCGAGCTGGCGCAGGTCGATGCGCGGACGGCCGGCGCCGAACCCCTGGCCGCCGACGCCGTTCGGCGCTGGAAGACCTATCACTGCGTCCAGGCGACCTATGGCGGCGACGCCTTCTTCACCATCGCCGTCGATCGCGACGGCCTGAACTGGCCCGTGGGTCCGATGCTGACCGGCAAGCCCATGGGCCATCGTTCCGTCCGCGTGCCCGACACGGGCAATCTGGAGCCGATCACCGCCCTGGGACGGTTCTTTCGAGACGCGGAAAAGCGCGGCCTGCTGACCTTCGACAACCCGCAATATCGCGCCTATTTCTTCGAACGCTACGAGGGGCGGGACTACGACAAGATGAAGGAGCCGACCCGCGCCAAGGCGTTCCTGGACCAGGCGCCATGGGCGGTCGAAGGCCCCTACGCCATCGCCGGACGCTAAGGCGCCGCGCGGGGGAGGGGCGCCGGTTTGCCCCGACCGCGGAAATCTACAGCCGCAATCGCCAGGTTTCGGAAATCAGCCCCTCGCCGAAACCCTCGTAGGGCCAGCTGTCCTCAAGCACGAAGCCGGCGCGTTGGTAGAGGCGGCGGGCGGGCAGGAGGTTGCTCTGGGTCCAGAGGACCACCTCCCGATAGCCGGCCAGGCGGGCGAAGGTCACGCATTCGGCCACCAGCCTGTCGCCCACGCCCAACCCGCGCGCCGAGGGCTCGACCAGCAGCAGGCGCAGGCGGCCGACCGTGTCGCTCTCGCGGACCAGCAGGATCGAGCCGACCCGCCGCCCCTCGTGCTCGGCGATCCAGCAGGCCTCGCGGGCCGGGTCGAAGCTCTTGATGAGCTCGGCCACCACCCCGGCCACCAGCCCCTCGAACCGGGCGTCCCAGCCCTGCTCGTCGGCATAGAGCGCGCCGTGCCGCTGGACGATCCAGCCATAGTCGCCCGGCCGCGGTCCGCGCAGGGTGATCATGACTCCAGCAGCGCCTTCAGCGTGGCCAGGTCCTCGGCGACCATGCCCTGGTCGCGCGCGAACCGGGCGTCGTCCATGCCGGGGAGCCGGAACAGGGTCAGGGTGACCTCGGCGCCGTCACCATTGGCCACCACGCGCAAGGGGATGCTGACCTCGGTCCCGTCGGGCAAGGTCACCCAGTGGTCGAGCACGCCATGGGAATTGCGCGGCGAGAACCGCACGGCGACGTCGCCGTCCGGCCCGTGGGCGATCCAGCGGTCGCCGTCGCGGGTCAGGCTTTCGCCAAGGCCCGCGGCCCACCGGGGAAAACGCTCCGGCTGGCAGGCGAAGTCGTAGACCTGGTCGGCCGGGCGGGCGATCGACACGGTGATCGGACGGGCTTCGAACAGGGTCATGGCTCAGGCCTCCACGGTCATCTGAGTCTGGGTGACCACCGCCACCAGCCTGCCGCCCTCGCCCTCGATCCGGGTGGTCCAGACGCTGGAGCGGCGGCCGACATGCAGCGGGGTCGAGACCGCCGTGACCGTGGTCCCGGCCCGGGCACCGCCGATGAAGTTGGTCTTGCTTTCCAGGGTGGTGGTTCGCATCCCGGCCGGCGTGCTCAGGAAGGCGCCCACCGCCCCCAGGCTGTCGGCCAGCGCCATGGCCGCCCCGCCGTGCAGGATTCCGCCGGCGGTGCACAGGTCGGGACGGACCACCAGTCGGCCCTCGACGCGGTCCGGCGCGGCGTGGGTGATCTCCAGTCCCATCAAGGCGGCGAAGGGCAGGGCGGAGATGTCAAAGCCGTCTGTCACGGACGTCGCTCCCCTTGGCTTCGTCATTCTCCGGCGAGCAGGGAATGACGAAGCCTATCGATGGTCCGGCCTACAGCTGGCCCAGCATGTAGTCGGCCGACGAGACCTTGAATTCCCCGCCTTCCTCGACGTTCAGCGTCTCGACCACCCCGTCCTTGGCGATCAGCGAATAGCGCTGCGAGCGCAGGCCCATGCCGAACTTGCTGCCGTCGAACTCCAGGCCGACCGCCCGGGTGAAGTCGCCGTTGCCGTCGGCCAGCAGCAGCACCTCGTCGGTGATGCCCTGGTCGGCGCCCCAGGCCTTCATCACGAACAGGTCGTTGACCGAGACGCAGGCGATTGTGTCGACGCCCTTGGCCTTGAGCTCGGCGGCCTTCTCCTTGAAGCCGGGCAGGTGCTTGGCCGAGCAGGTCGGGGTGAAGGCGCCGGGCACCGCGAACAGGGCCACGGTCTTGCCCTTGAACAGCTCGTCGCTGGTGACCGGGGTCGGGCCCTCGGCCGTGCTGGTCATGAAAGTCGCCGAAGGAAGCGTGTCGCCAACCTTGATCGCCATGTGCGGTGTCCTGTGGGTTGCCCGGAAAAGGGATAACGCGCATCGAGAGCGCGTCACCGAGATAAAGGCGCCGGAGCGGATCGCCAAGCGCAAGGTTGGACTTGAAACCGACGCGTTCCAACCCGATCCTCTAACCATGGACACATCACGCAAGGACCCCGGAGCCCAGGCCCAGAAGAGCGACCAGACCGGCTTCCTCGCCGGACACATGCTGGTGGCCATGCCCGGCATCGAGGATCCACGCTTCGAGCGCGCCGTGCTCTATGTCTGCGCCCACGACGCCGAACAGGCGATGGGGCTGGCGGTCAACCGTCCGGTCGAGGGCCTGACCCTGTTCGAGCTGCTCAACAATCTGGGGATCGCGCCCGAGATCGAGGCCGGCGGCGAGCTGGTGATGCTGGGCGGTCCGGTCGAGCGTGAGCGCGGCTTTGTGCTGCACACCGACGACTACATCTCGCCCGACTCCACCGTGCCGGTGGCCGACGGCCTGGCCCTGACGGTGACCCGCGACGCCCTGGACGCCCTGGGCAGCAAGGTCCGCCGGCCGCGCCACGCCATCCTGGCCCTCGGCTATTCCGGCTGGGGCCCCGGCCAGCTGGAGCAGGAGCTGCGCGACAATGTCTGGCTGATCTGCGACGCCGACGAGACCCTGCTGTTCGGCGACGACTACGACAACAAGTGGACCATGGCCCTGGCCAAGATCGGCGTCACCGCCGATCACCTGTCGAGCCAGGCGGGGCGAGCCTAGGCGATCTTTGCGGGGCAGGCGCCCCGGGGCTCGTTCGCCGCAACCTTTGCCTTGGGTGAACGTTTTACGGATTGATGCAAGTCGCGGCGCGCCGCGTCGGGGCCTCCGCATCCATCTTGGGAGCAGGCCCATGCGCCAGCCCAGCGCCATCCCCTTCACCCTCTTTCTGGTCGCCGTCGCCGCGGGCGCCGCGGCGGCCTGGCCAGTCCGCGCCGACACCATGACGGCCGGGGTCCTGCTGGCCATATTCGTCATCGCCGGCGCCATCCTGGGCGCGTCGATCAAGATCGCCAGCCAGTGGGAGCGGGCGGTCGTGCTTCGCCTCGGACGCTTTCGCGCCCTCAACGGCCCCGGCCTGTTCTGGATCATCCCGATCGTCGACGTCATTCCCTACTGGATCGATGTCCGGGTGATCACCTCCAGCTTCAAGGCCGAGAAGACCCTCACCAAGGACACCGTGCCCGTCGACGTGGACGCGGCGCTGTTCTGGTGCGTGGTCGAGCCCCGGCGGGCGGCGCTGGACGTCGAGGACTATCACAGCGCCATCGCCTGGGCGTCCCAGACCGCCCTGCGCGACGTGATCGGCAAGACCGTGCTGGCCGACATGCTGGAGGGGCGTGAACGGATCGGCCAGGAACTGCGCCGGATCATCGACGAGCGCACCGAGCCCTGGGGCGTCAAGGTCATCTCGGTGGAGCTGAAGGACGTCCTGATCCCCGAAGCCCTGGAGAACGCCATGTCGATGCAGGCCCAGGCCGAGCGTGAGCGCCAGGCCCGGATCATCCTGGGCGATTCCGAACGCCAGGTGGCCAAGAGCTTCGAGGACGCCTCCCGCGCCTATGCGGCCAACCCCACCGCCCTGCACCTGCGGGCCATGAACATGCTGTACGAGGGGCTGAAGCAGAACGCGACCTTCGTCATCGTGCCCAGCACGGCCTTGGACACGATGCAGCTTGGCGGCGTCGATCGCCTGACCCGCGAGCCGGCGGTCGGGCAGGTTTCAGCCAGCCACTGAGGTTCGAAGGCGGCGGCCCGGTAAAGGCCCGGACGATCAGCCCCGCGCCTTCACCGGCGCGGCGCCGTCGACATAGGCCTCGTTCAGATAGACCTCGGCCTCCTGCGGCGACAGGGCGGGCGCATAGCCGAAGCCCTGGCCGTAGTCGCAGCCCAGGGCCTGCAGGGCGCGGGCCATCTCGGCGTTCTCGACGCCCTCGGCGACGACTTCCAGGTCCAGGTCCTGGCCCAGCTTGACCACCGAGCGGACGATCTTGGCCGAGCCGGCGTTGCTGCCCATGGTCCGCACGAAGTAGCGGTCGATCTTCAGCGTGTCGAACGGCAGGCGGGTCAGGTACGACAGCGACGAGAAGCCGGTGCCGAAATCGTCCAGCGCCAGGCCGGCGCCGGCGTCGCGCAGGGTCTTGAGGATCACGGCGGCCCGCTCGGGATCGCGCATGATGTCGCTTTCGGTGACTTCCAGCTTCAGGGCCCCACGCGGCAGGTCATGCTCGCGCAGCACCTGGCGCACGTCGTGGACCAAGCCCGGGCGGTCGATCTCGCCGGTCGACAGGTTGACGCTGACGGTCAGGGCGCCGACCGCCGGGTGCGAGCGGCGCCAGGCGGCCAGCTGGCGGGCCGAGGTGCGCATCATGTGCTCGCCCAGCTCGCTCATCAGGCCCATCTCCTCCACCAGCGGGAGGAACTCATCCGGCGGCAGCATGCCGCGGCGTGGGTGGATCCAGCGGGCCAGGGCCTCGAAGCCCGACAGGGCGCCGGTCGACAGGCGGACCACGGGCTGGAAGAAGGGGGTGATCTCGCCGCGGCCGATGGCGCCGCGCAGGTCGGCCTCCAGGGCCAGGCGCGACAGGCCGTCGGTCTCCATCGAGCGACCGTAGGCGGCGGCGCTGCCGCGGCCGTTGGCGGCGGCGGCCTCGACGGCCAGCTCGGCGCGGCGCAGCAGCTCGGCCGCCTCCGGCGCGTCCTCGCCGCCTTCGGCCGCGACGGCGCCGATCGACAGGGTGGGGTGGATGTCGAAGCCAGCCACCCGCAGGGGCTGCTCAAGGGCGGTGCGCAGCAGTTCGGCGGGCTCGAAGCCGGCCGGATCGCACAGCACGGCGAACTCGTCCTCGCCGATCCGCCCCAGCAGGGCCTCGGACGGGAAGGCGGCGGCCAGGCGCGAGCCCAGGGCGGCCAGGACCAGGTCGGCGCGCTCGTGGCCCAGGGCCTCGTTCAGCCGGCGCAGGCGGTCGACGTCGGCGACCACCAGTTCATGGACCCCGCCGATGGCCAGGCGCTCGCGGGCCTGGGCGATGAAGCTCTTGCGGTCCAGCAGGCCGGTCAGCGTGTCGCGCTCGGACGCGGCGAACTTGACCTCGGGGACGACGACGCCGGCGGCGCGCACCCCGTCTTCCAGCCAGGTCCCGCGCCAGATGCAGATCTCGCCGCCTCGCGTGCGCAGGCGTGCGATGATCTCGCTGCCCGGCGGGCGGACCTTGAGGATGTCTTCGGCCTGGGCGCGATCCTGGGGCAGGGTCAGGGCGCGGAAGGCGGCGGAGGAGCAGTCCGGGGCCAGCGGCCCCAGGCCCAGGGCCCGCGAAGCCCCGTTGACGCGCAGGCGATCGGCCTCGGGCTCCCAGAGCCACAGCGCGACTTCGGCGGCGCCCAGGGCCTCGAGGGTGGCCGTGGCGTCCCATACGCGTCGCTGACTGATCTTGAACGACATGCCCTGATCCCACGCCCGAAGGCGCCGCGCCCGGGTCCGCGCTAAAAATCCCCTCCGAAGAGAAGACCGGCTAACAAGCCGGGGGCGCGACCATCCCGAACAGACGATGATCTCGCCACTCGCCGTTAATTTTCAGATAAGCGGGAGCATATCCCTCTTCCTGGAAGCCCGATTTCAGCAGCACGGCGGCCGAAGGCTCGTTTTCCGGCATGCAGGCGGCCTCCAGCCGGTGCAGTCCCAGTTCGCCGAACGCGAAGTCGATCGCCGTCCGGACTCCGTCCTGCATATAGCCTTGGCGGGCGTAGGGCTGGCCGATCCAGTAGCCCATGACGGCCGTCTGCGAGACGCCGCGACGGATGTGGAACAGCCGAACGCCGCCGATCAGCGTCCCATCGTCGCGGCGGAACATGAAGAACGGAAACGCCTCTCCCAGCTCCAGTTCGCGGGCGTAGGCGTTGAGCCGGGCGCGGAAGGCCGGGCGGGTCAGGTCGTCCTCGGGCCAGGTCGGCTCCCAGGGCTTGAGGAAGGCGGCCGAGCGGGCCCGCAACTCGGCCCACGGCTTGTAGTCGTGCAGGCGCGGCAGGCGCAGGAACACCGCCTCGCCTTCGAGGCGCGGGCCTGGATCGGTCTGGAAGAGGCGGAGAAAGGCGGTCACGCGGCTGGGTCTCGTCGAGCGCCGCACTTTCGAGCGTCGGGACGCCGGAGGCAATAGGCGCGGCGCCGTGACGCGGCCGCGTCTGAAGCCTTGCCGTGGCGCGGCAAAGGCGTAGGACACGGCGTTCATCACGCGCGACGCGGAATCGACGCAAAGCCCCGCCAGCTTGCCGCTGAGGTCGCCGCGTCGGGCGACGACGATTCTCTACGGGTTAGACGGCTGGCCAAGTTCTACAGGACCCGACACAACACCTTCGCCCGGCGGCGCCGGCCCGGCTGGCGGACGATCGCGGCGGTCCTGCTGGTGATCGGGCTGGCGGCGGCGAGCTGGATGGCGCTGCATCGCGCTCGCACGCCCAAGACCGACCCGGTCGCCGCCGCGCCGGCCGCGACGCCGCTCGCCCTGCCGCTTGAGCCTGGAGAATGGCGCGGCCGGATCGACTACCGCGCCCTGGACGCCCGCATCCGGGCGATGATGGCCGACCGTTCGATGGAGGGCCTGGCGATCGCCGTGGTCGAGGGCGGCCGCCTGTCGTTCGTACGCGGCTATGGCCTGACCTCGCCGGAAGACGGTGAAAAGGTCGACGCCGATACGGTGTTCCGCTGGGCGTCGCTGTCCAAGACTGTGGCCGGCACGCTCAGCGCCCGCCTGGCCCGGGACGGGATCTTCTCGCTGTACGACCCGCTGGCCAAGTTCAACACCAGCCTGCGGCTGCCCGGCGAGGCCCAGAACCGGCTGACGGTCGAGCAACTGCTGTCCCAGCGCACGGGCCTGCCGCGCAACGCCTATGACGGCTGGCTGGAGGGCGGACGGGATCCGAGGATGATCCGCCAGAGCCTGGCCGCCGTGCCGCCCCAATGCCCGCCGGCGACCTGCCACACCTATCAGAACGTCGCCTACGACACGATCCGCGAGGTCCTGGAGACCGCCACCCATCGGCCCTACGCGGAGGAGGCCCGCCAGAAACTGTTCCTGCCGCTGGGCATGACCAGCACGACCATCGGCCTGGAAGGCCTGCGGTCGGCCAAGCACTGGGCGCGCCCGTCGCGCGGCGGCCGCGCCTTGCCGCTGGCCGAGGCCTATTACCGGATCCCCGCCGCCGCCGGGGTCAATTCCAACATCGTCGACCTGGCGCGATGGATGCAGGCCCAGATGGGCCAGGCCCCGGCCGTCCTGCCCGCCGCGGTGCTGACCGACATCCAGCAGCCCCGCGTCGACACCAGCCGGCCCTACGGCAATTCGCCCCTGGGGCGGACGCTGGACCATCCCGGCTATGGCCTGGGCATGCGCAGCTTCGGCTACAAGGGTCACCGCCTGGTTGGCCACAGCGGCGCGGTCGACGGCTATCGCTCGACCATGATGTTCGATCCGGCGACCAAGACCGGCGTGGTGATGCTGTGGAACAGCGACGGCAGCCTGCCCTTCAAGCTGCAGGCCGAGGTCTTCGACCTCTACTACCACCTGCCGTTCACCGACTGGCTGCAGCTGAAGGGCGGCGATGCGGCGACGGTGGCGCCCTGAGGGGCCGGGAAGACTGACCGCCTGAGCTTCCAGGGCAGATCGCTAAAGATTTCGACAGCGCGCGGGCGCCCTTCCAAGGCCTTCTGCGGCTCCACTCTTCAGGAGCCACGGCATGACCCGAACCCCCAAATTCCGCCCCGCGCTGACGGCCGGCCTGGCTGGCGCGGCGGCCCTGCTGCTGGCCGCGGCCGGGCCGGCCCAGGCGTCCGACCACCTCGACACGCCCAGCGTCATCGCCGACCCGCGGGCCGACATCGGCGACATCTTCGCCTGGACCTCGCCGGATCACCGCAGGCTGAACCTGGTGATGGCGATCGTCGGCCATGGGTTCTCCAAGGACCTGGCCTACGTCTTCCACGTCGACAGCGGCGCGCGGTTCGGCAGGACGACCGCGACGACCACGATCGCTTGCCGGTTCCCCGGCGCCGAGATCCGCTGCGAGGCCGCCGGGGACGACGTGCAGGGCGACGCCGGCCGTCCCGAGGGGCTGGTCTCGCGGCGCCAGCATTTCCGCGTCTTCGCGGGCCTGCGGGACGATCCGTTCTTCAACAATGTCAAGGGCACGCGCGAGGCCTATGACTTCGCCGCCGCGGCGCTGAAAGCCGGCGCGCCGCGGGACGAGGCGGGCTGCCCCGCCTTCGACCGGGCGACCTCGGCGGGGATCCTGGACCGCTGGCGCCACACGCGCGGAGGGCCGGCCCAGAACCTGCTGGCCGGTTGGACACCCGCTGCGCTGGTCGTGTCGATCGACCTGCCCGTGGTGTCGCGCGGCGGCAAGCGTCTGGCGGTCTGGGCCGAGACCGTCGGGCCCAAGGGCCGCATCGACCGCATGGGCCGGCCGCTGACCGGCAACGCCCTGCTGGCGACGCTGGAGCCCGAGGCGGTCAGCGACACCCTGAAGGAGGCCTACAACCACGCCACGCCCGCGACCTCGGACGCCTTCATTCCGGAGATCGAGAAGACCCTCGGCCTCTACGACGCCTTCGACGGCGAGTGTGGCAATGCGATGATCGCCGACCGCTCGGCGGGGGCGTCGCGCTATCTGGACCTGGCGATCCTGCTGGCTGACGACCGGCTGTGGATCGACAGCGCCGCGGCGCGGTGCTCGACCCTGTTCGCGGTGGAGCTGGCGGCCCTGGCCGGCCGGCGCGACCTGACCGGCGACTGTGGCGGCCGCACGCCCAGCTACGACGCGGTCGACGTCTACCGCTCGCTCCTGGTCACCGGCCGGCTGACCGGCGTCGACGACGGCGTCGACCGCGACGACCACGTGCATTCCGACACCGTGTTCCCGTTCCTGGCCGCGCCCGACGGCGCCGCCTCTTCCCCGTTCAAGGCGCCCTGATCATGAGCCGGTTCAACGTTTCTCTCCGCCACGCCCTGCTGACCGTCGGCGCCTTGGCCCTGGCCTCTGGACCTGGCGTCGCCCTGGCCCACGAGTTCTGGATCCAGCCGCAGCGCTTCCAGCTGCCGGTCGCCGCTTCCACGCCGATGACTCTGCAGGTCGGTACGGGAACCGAGCGCCAGCGCTCGCAGCTGCCGCCGCGCCGCGTGGTGCGCTTCGACGCCACGACCTCGGCCGGCGAGATCCAGGACCTTCGCCCGGTCCTGACCCTGGGGGCCCCGGACGCCGACGGCGCGCTGAGCTTTTCACGGCCCGGCGCCTATATCGTCACCCTGCGCAGCGACGCGGCCGCCCAGAGCCATCTGTCGGCCGCTCGTTTCAACGCCTATGCGCGGGAGGAGGGCCTGACCCCGGCGCTGGAGGCTCGCGCCGCGCAGGGCTTGCAGGGGCTCGACGCTTCCGAGCGCTACAGCCGCCAGACCAAGGCGCTGGTCCAGGTCGGCGAGGGCGGCGATCAGGCGGCGGTCACCCGGCCGGTGGGACTGAGCCTGGAAATCGTGCCTGAAGCCAGCCCATACGCCCTGCCGCGTCCGGCCCGTCTGCCGGTGCGGGTGCTCTATGAAGGGCGGCCCCTGGCCGGCGCGCTGGTCAAGCTGACCGACCTGGCCCACGACGCCGCGCCGCTGGAGCAGCACCGCACCGATGGCGAGGGACGCGCCGGTTTCGCCATGCCCGGCGGCGGGTCCTGGATGATGGACGTGGTCTGGACCAAGCCGCTGGCCGACGAAGGCGTCGATTTCGAGACCGTGTTCTCCAGCCTCAGCTTCGGGTTCTCCAACTAGGCGTGGCCGCGGGGGCGAACCAGTCGCCGGAAATCGACCGGGGTACAGCCATGGAGCTTGCGGAACGCGGCCGTGAAATGGCTGTGGCTGGAAAAGCCCAGGTCGAGCGCCAGGGCCGTCAGGTCCTCGCAGTCGTCCAGTTGATCGAGCGCGGCGGCCAGGCGCAGGCGCAGCTGGTAGCGATAGAGCGGCGCGCCCTCGGCCTGGGCGAAGACCTGGGTCAGATAGACCGGCGAGACGCCGACCTCGTCGGCGACCTCGGCCAGGGTCCAGCGGCGGGCCGGGTCGGAGGCCAGGACCAGCTTGGCGCGGTCGGCCAGCTTGCGGCGGCCATAGCTGGCGGCGCGGGCGCTTGAGGCCCGTTCGCCCAGGGCGCGGCGGACCAGGTCCAGGGTCAGGGTCTCGGCCCGCAGCGGCTCGAGCGCGCCGCGCGCCAGGCCGTGTCTCAGCCGGGCCGCCAGGATCTGGACCTGAGGGGCGAGCCCCCGCGTCGGTCGCCGGAACACCGTCGACGCGCCGTCCTCCAACTGGTCGGCGGGGGCGAGTTCGTCCAGCAGGTCGTCGCCGATCGACACCGACAGGCACGCGTCGCCGCCGCCGACCGGATGGCTGATCGCGTACTCCTGGTCGCGATTGAAGAACACCACCTGATTGGCCTCGGCCACCACGTCCTGGCGTCCGACATGGCGGACGTAGGCGCCGCGATAGGGAAACACCAGGTGGGTCGCAGCGGCGCATTCGCTGGGGCTGCGGTGACGGCAGGCTCCATCGCAGGCCACGTCACGGACGCCGACCGTCGGGGTTTGCAGCAGCAGGGCGACGCTGAGTTCATTCATGAGGCCGCTATCGGCCGAAGCGGTCATGGCGGCAATGACCTGGGAGGTTATGGCGGAGGGGTTCTTGCACTTGCCCCCACCTGACCGCTGCGCGGTCTGTCCGCCCCCAGAGGGGGCGGAGCCTCATGCTTCAGGCTCTTCCCCCTATGGGGGAAGACGGTCGCGAAGCGACCCGTAGGGGGCAAGTCAAGGCGAGCGCCGCCCTACTCGAACCCCCGCATCGACCCCCATTCCTCGAACGGGGCTCGCCGCGAGCGCCAGGCGTTCACGGCCGCCGTCTCGTCGCGATAGCCCAGGGCCATGCCGCAGAACAGCATGTGGTCGGCCGGCAGGTCCAGGAAGGTCGCCACCAGCTTGCCGTAGGCCGACCAGAACTCCTGGGCGCAGGTGTCCAGGCCCTGTTCGACGGCCAGCAGCATCAGGGTCTGCATGTACATGCCGATGTCCGACCATTGCGGCGGGCCGCAGTCGCGGTGCACCGAGAAGAACAGGGCGACCGGCGCGCCGAAGAACTCGGCGTTCTTGGCGAACTGCTGCAGGCGGCCCAGCTTGTCCTCGCGCGGAATGCCCAGCGCGCCGTAGAGGTCCTCGCCGACCTGGTAGCGGCGGGTGCGCAGCGGCTCCCAGAGATTGGGCGGGTAGACGTGGTATTCCGGCTCGTCGCGGTCCATCAGCCGCGAGGAGACCAGGGCCTTGAGTTCGTTGAGCGGCTCGCCGGCCAGGGCGTGCACCACCCAGGGCTGGAGGTTGCCGCCTGACGGCGCGCGGCCGGCGGCCTCCAGCAACTGGCGGACCACGGCGCCGGGCGGCGGGTCGGGCCGGAAGGCGCGAACCGACATTCGCCGGGCGACGGTTTCGGAAACGGTCCTGGACTGGGTCATCAAGGCCTCGCTAACGGCTGGGCGGCTATCCCCGCGCCACAGGCTTGGCTAGCATCCGGCCGCAAGGTCAAGACAAGCGGCGAAAGGTTAGGGGGCGATCTGTGAAGGTGCTGGTGCGGAACATCCTGGTGGCCCTGTTCATCCTGCTGGTCGCCGGGCCGATCCTGACGGTGGTGTTCTATCGCTTCGTGCCGCCGCCGGCCACGCCGCTGATGGTTATCCGCCTGGCCGAGGGCAAGGGCTGGAACCATCACTGGCGACCGATCGACGAGGTCTCGCCGGCCCTGCCGCGCGCCCTGATCGCCGCTGAGGACGCCCGGTTCTGCGATCACCACGGCTTCGACCTCGACGCCCTGCAGAAGGCCTACGAGAACAACGAGAAGGGCAGGAAGATCCGCGGCGGCTCGACCATCAGCCAGCAGACCGCCAAGAACGTCTTCCTGTGGCCAGGCCGCTCCTATGTCCGCAAGGGACTGGAGGCCTATTTCACGGTGCTGATCGAGACGATCTGGGGCAAGAAGCGGATCATGGAGGTCTATCTGAACTCCATCGAATACGGCCCGGGGATCTATGGCGCGGAGGCGGCGTCGCGGGCCTATTTCAAGGTCGGAGCCGACAAGCTCACCCCGCTTCAGGCGGCGCGGCTGGCGGCGATCCTGCCCAGCCCGCTGAAATGGAAGGCGGTCAACCCGGGCCGCTACGTCAAGAAGCGCTCCAGCCGGATCGGCAAGGCCTCGGGCGCGGTGCGCCGGGGCGGCCTGGCGGCCTGCGTGGCCTAGAGGAGTCCGCGATGTTCGCCCCTGGCCCCACCCTGGAAACCGCACGACTGATCCTCCGCCCGCCGGCCACCGAGGACCTGGACGGCTGGGCCGAGCTGATGGCCGACCCCGAGGCGGCTCGCTTCATCGGCGGCCAGATGAGCCGGTCCCAGGCGTGGCGGATGATGGCGACCATGGCCGGCTCCTGGGCGCTGAACGGCTTTGGCATGTTCTCTCTGATCGAGAAGGACACCGGCCGGTGGGTCGGCCGGGTCGGTCCCTGGCGCCCCGAGGGTTGGCCGGGGACCGAGGTGGGCTGGAGCCTGCTCCCCGCCGCCCACGGCAAGGGCTATGCGGTCGAGGCGGCGACGGCGACGATGGACTGGGCCGTCGACCACCTGGGCTGGACGCGGCTGGTCCACTGCATCGACCCGGCCAACCTCGCCTCGATCAAGGTGGCCGAACGGGTCGGCTCGCGCTTCCTGGAGGTGGGCAAGCTGCCCGAGCCCTATCAGGATACGACGATCCACCTGTGGGGACAGACGGCGGAGGCGTGGAGGGCGCGGCGCGAGTTATGAAGCCTCCAGCGGTCGCGCATAGGCCGCCCGGGCCCGGCCCGAGCGCACGAAGACCCGGGTGATCCGGGGATCGATCGCGCGGATCCGCACCGCGAAGTCGTCGGCGGCGTCCTCGATCTCGCCGGCGGTCAGGGCGTCGTGGAAGTCCAGCGTCACGCCCAGCAGGATCTCGCTGGGCCCCAGGTGCATGCTCAGCACCTCGGTCACGGTGTCGATGCGCGGGTCGGCGGCCAGCATGGCGCGCACCGCCTCGACGATGCGCGGCGAGGCCGACTCGCCGGTCAGCAGGCTGCGGGTCTCGTTGGCCAGGAAGATCGCCACCCCGACCAGCAGCAGGCCGATGGCCACCGAGGCCGCGCCGTCGGCCCAGGCGATCCCGAACATCGCCGAACCCGCCACGCCCAGGGCCGCTATCGCCAGGCCGGCCAGGGCCGCGCCGTCCTCCAGCAGCACAGCGAAGATCGACGGGTCCTTGCTGCGGCGAATGGCGCGGAAGAACGGCGCGCTCTTGCGGACGACCTTGAACTCCTTCCAGGCCACCAGGAACGAACCGCCCTCGAACAGCACGGCCAGGCCGATGACCAGGAAGTTGATCCAGGCCCGCTCGATCGGTTCGGGCCGGACGATCTTCAGCACGCCCTCGTAGATCGAGAACGCGCCGCCCAGGGCGAAGATCAACAGGGCCACCACGAAGGCCCAGAAATAAACCTCCATGCCGTAGCCGAACGGATGGGTCTGGCTGGGCGGCTTGCGGGCCCGGGCCAGACCCAGCAGCAGCAGGCCCTGGTTGCCGGTGTCGACGCTGGAGTGGATGGCCTCGGTCAGCATGGCCGACGAGCCGGTCAGGGCGAAGGCGACGAACTTGGTGGCGGCGATGGCCAGGTTGCCGGCCAGGGCCGCGTAGACCACGGTGGTCGAGCTGTTGTGGGTTCCCGTCGCGGCCATGCGGGCCGAACGCGGCAGGCGGCGGCCCTGTTCCGGCTAGGGACGGTCGACGGCGAAGCGGATCAGGCTGGCGTTCTTGTCGTCGGCGACCCAGATGGCCCCGTCGTCGGCGACCGCGATCCCGACGGGCGTTCCTTGCGGCCGCACGCCCTCGACCCGGCCCCAGCCCGGGGTCAGCACCTGGGCCTGGGCGGCGGGCCCGGCGCCGAACGGCCGCGAGCCGCTGGGATAGACCGGGTAGGTCGCCTTGGCTCGGGTCAGCGGAACGCCCTGGGCGTCGACCGCGAAGGCGACCAGTCGGCCGCCGGTCGAGCGATAGCCGTGCCAGCTCATCAGCAGCTTGCCCCTGAGCCCCGGGAACATTGCGCCCTGGTACCAGGTCATGGCCAGGGGGGCGACATGGGGCGGCAGCAGGGCGACGGGCGGGGCGTGGGCGGCCGAGGCGCAGTCCATGGCGCCGGTCCAGCCGGGCGTCGGCGTGGCCATGTCCTGGCAATAGGGCCAGCCGTAATGGCGGCCGGGCTCGATGCGGTTGAGCTCCTCGAACGGGTTCCAGCGGTCGTCGAAGTCGTAGCTGTTCTCGGCCTGCAGCACCGTTCCCGACGGGTGCACGGCCAGGGCGACGGAGTTGCGCAGGCCGCGGGCCAGAATCGTGAACCGGGTATCCCAGCGCCCCGGCGCCAGGAGCGCGTAGCGGCGAATCCCGGCCGTGGCCTCCTCGTCCTCCGACTGGTCGCAGCGGTCGGTCCCGACCCGCGCGCCGTTGGCGTCAAGGCACTGGTCCGAGGGCGCGCCGACATTGACCAGCAGGGCGCCGTCGGCGGCGAACACGAATTGCGACAGCGGGTGGCGATTGTCGTGCAGCCTGTTGTCGGGCAGGCCTGTGATCACGTCCTCGACCGTGGCGGCGGGCTCGGCGGCGCGCGGGTCGAAGCGGAAGATCCGGCTCATCTCGCCGACATAGGCCAGGCCGTCGGGGCCGATCGCCAGGCCGTGCGGTAGGGACAGGCCGGTCAGCAGAGGCTGCAATTGCACGGGCCGGTCCGGCGCGGCGGTCAGCTTCCAGATCACGCCGCGCGGCCGCGTCCAGTCGGCCAGGTCGGCGACCAGCCAGGTCTGGCCATCCAACTGGACCAGGGTGCGGGGCAGGCGCAGCTGGCGGACGGCGAACGCGCCGGGCGCGGGGCCGAGCACCAGGCCGGCGCACATCCCCTTTTCGGTCTCGATCGCCAAGCGGGGCCAGCCGTCGCAGGTTCCCTCGATCTTGTAGCCGATGCGCGGCGCGGCCTGGGGCGCGTTCGCGGCCAGACTCAGGACCAGGCCCGTGACCATGGCGATCGCCGCCCGCACCATGTCGCCGCCCCCGTCCCGACCAGAGGCTACGATCTAGCGTTGAGCGGCGAGGAAAGGAAGGGCGTCAGACCCGATTGTAAGGGTATCGGTCGCGGATCATCCGCTGGAAGAACCGGCCCTTCGACGGCGCCCGTTCGAAGGCCTCGGTCACCCGGGGCGGCACCCCGACATAGACGTATTCGTCGCCGTCGATGAAGGTGACGAACAGCTTGCCGTGCTCGGGCTCGTAGTCGATTTGCCGGATCGCCGTGGAGTCGACACGCATGGCTCAGGATCTCCGCATGGGGGTCGTCTGACAGGAAGAGCGCGCGTCGGGTGAGCCGGTTCCCCCAAGGCTTCGGGCGCCTATTCGGGATGCAATCTTGCGCGAACTGGGGTGTAGTCCGCCGGACGAAGGCTCAGCTTCACGAGAGCCGGGGGAGAACGCCCATGCAACCGCATTCCTGGGTCGCGATCGTCACGATCGCCGCCTTGCTGGTCTATTTCTGGATGGCCGTCCGCATCGGCCGGGCGCGCCGCCAGTGCGGCATCCACGCGCCGGCCATGACCGGCGATCCTATCCTGGAACGCCATATCCGCGTGCAGGCCAACACCCTGGAGTGGCTGCCGCTGTTCCTGCCGCCGCTGTGGCTGTTCGCGATCTACTGGAGCGACCTGGTCGCCGCGATCCTCGGCGCGATCTGGATCGTCGGGCGCATAGTCTACGCCCTCGGCTACGTCGCCGATCCGGGCAAGCGCGAGGCCGGGTTCCTCATCCAGGCCCTGGCGACGGCGATCCTGCTGTTCGGCGCCCTGGGCCGCGTCATCTGGATCCTCGTCACGGTCGGAGCCTAGCCTCCGCTGGTCCGGCGGGCAGGGCTTGGCTATGAGAGCCGGTCATGATCCTGCCCGTCGATCCCGCCCGCTACAGCGCCTTCCTGGTGACCATGTTCGTCATGGCCATCACCCCGGGACCCGCCAACCTGTTCGCCATCGCCACCGGCATGCAGAAGGGCAGGGGCGCGGCCCTGCTCGGCGTGGTCGGCATGAACACCGCCACCCTGGTGTGGTTCGGCTGCTCGGCCCTGGGGCTGGGCGCGCTGATCATCGCCTTCCCCAAGGCCTTCCACCTGCTGGCCCTGGCCGGCGCGGCCTATCTGATCTGGCTGGGGGTGAAGTCGATCCGGTCGGGCCTGAAGGACCCGGGCGGCGAGGGCCAGACTCACCGGTCGTTCCGCATGGGACGCTCGGCGTTCCGCGACGGCTTTGCCGTGCAGATCGCCAATCCCAAGATCCTGCTGTTCTTCACCGCCGTCCTGCCGCCGTTCATCGACGTCCAGCGGCCGCTCGCGCCGCAGCTTCTGATGTTCGCCGCCGCCACCATCGGCATGGACCTGATCAGCATGAGCAGCTACGGCCTGGGTGGGGCGGCCCTGGCCTCGCGGATGACCGAACCGGGGTTTCGCAAGGGGTTCGCGATCGTGGTCGGGGTGCTGCTGATCACCGCCGCGGGACTGATCGTGGCGCGCGGCTGATCTCATCGCTGAAACGCATTGGCCTTGGCGAAACCACAAAGCTGGGCCATGCATTAGGTTGACGGGACGAAACGAGTCTTCTCGCCAAGATTCCGAGTAAAGGAATGCGCCATGATTAATCGCAAGACCATAGGCGGCAAGGCCGGGATGGTCGCGGCCGTGGCGCTCGCCGCCCTCCTGACGGCCTGCGCCACCGCCACCCCCTACCAGCCGAACATTCGCGGCCAGCAGGCCACCGGCGGCTTCTCCGAACAGCGCCTGGAAGGCGACCGCTATCGGGTGACCTTCGCCGGCAACAGCCTCACTTCGCGCGAGACCGTCGAGCGCTATCTGCTGTACCGGGCCGCCGAGCTGACCACCCAGCAGGGCTATGACTGGTTCGAGACGGCCGACCGCCGTACCGACCGCGACGCCCGCACCGTGATCGATGGCGATCCCTTCGGCCGGCCGTTCGGCTATTACGGCGGCGGCTACGGCTACTGGCGTCCGGCGTGGCGCTATTACGGCCCCCGCTACGGCGGCTGGCGCGCCTGGGATCCCTACTGGGGCGACCCCTTCTTCGATCGGACCGAGGTCCGCACGATCGAGAAGTTCGAAGCCAGCGCCGAGATCGTGATGCACAAGGGGCGCAAGCCGGCCGGTGATCCGCGGGCCTATGACGCTCGCGAGATCATGGACAACCTGGCCCCCAGCATCCAGCGCCCGGCGCCGAAGTAACGAGAGTTCTTCTCTCCCGGAGGGAGAAGGCGCCAGATGAGGGGGCGACCTGGGTTCAGGTCGCCCCCTTTTCCGTTGAGCCGCCGTGGCCCCTTAAGACGCCTAACGCGGGGCCATGCGGATGCCGCCGTCCAGCCGCACGTCCTCGCCGTTGAAATAGCCGCAGGTGATCATGGTCAGGGCCAACTGGGCGTATTCCTCGGGATTGCCCAGGCGCTTGGGGAACGGCACGGATGCGGCCAGGGCGGCCTTCACGTGCTCGGGCGCCCCGTTCATCAGCGGCGTGTTGAAGATGCCCGGCAGGATGGTGTTGACCCGGATGCCGTCGTTCATCAGGTCGCGGGCGATCGGCAGGGTCATGCCGATGACGCCGCCCTTGGACGCCGAATAGGCGGCCTGGCCGACCTGGCCGTCCTCGCCCGCCACGCTGGCGGTATTGACGATCGCGCCGCGCTCGCCGTCCTCCAGGGGTTCGAGGTCGAGCATGCCCTTGGCCGACTTGGCGATGCAGCGGAACGTGCCGACCAGGTTGATCTGGATGATCCTGTCGAAGGCGTCGAGCGGGAAGTGCCTGGCCTCGCCGGTGGCCTTGTCGCGGCTGGCGGTCTTGATGGCGTTGCCCGTGCCGGCGCAGTTGACCAGCACCCGCTCCTGGCCGTGGGCGGCGCGGGCCTTGGCGAAGCCGGCGTCGACGTCCTCGTCGGAGGTCACGTTGACCTTGCAGAACACCCCGCCGATCTCCCGGGCGACCGCTTCGCCCTTGGCCTCGTTCATGTCGAAGATGGCGACCTTGACGCCCTGGGCGGCCAGGGCGCGGGCGGTGGCCTCGCCCAGGCCCGAGGCGCCCCCGGTGACGACGGCGGCGACGGTGCGATCGAGTTTCATGGACGTTTCCTCGGAGCTTGCGTTTAATTGGTCCTTGAGGAGCGGTTTAACCCGATGAGCGCAGACGCCAAACCATCCCCCGACGTCAAGCCCAGCGGCGTCGATCCGGAGGCCAACGCCCGCGAGGTGCTGGACCCGAAGAAGGCGCTCGTGCCCGCCACGGTGAAGGTCAACGAGCAGCGCGTGGCCCGCGGCTTCTGGCCGAAGATCCGCAAGGTGGCCTCCAAGGTCCCGTTCGCGGCCGACGCCCTGTCGCTGTGGTGGTGCGCCCGGGACCCGGCCACCCCGACCGCCGCCAAGGGCATGATGCTGGCGGCCCTGGCCTATTTCGTGCTGCCGACCGACGCGATCCCCGACGTGCTGCCGGCCATCGGCTTCACCGACGACGCGGCCGTCATCGCGGCCCTGATCGCCATCGTCGGCAAGAACCTCAAGCCCCGTCACAAGGACGAGGCCAAGACCTTCCTCGCCAAGCTGGGCGCGGATGACTGACCTGAGGCTGTGGGCCGTGGCCGGGCTTTGCGCGGCGCTGTACGGCCTGGTGCTGGTCCAGCGGCCGCCGTCGCCGCCGCGGACCCTGGTCAAGACGCTCGCCGTCGGCGTGCTGTCGGTGCTGGCCTATCTGGAGGGCGACGGCCCGGGGCTGGCGATCGCCCTGGCCCTGTGCGCGCTCGGCGACGCTTTCCTGGCCGGCGATCCGAAGCGCGGGCTGCCGTTCGGCCTGGCCGCGTTCCTGGCCGGGCACCTGGTCTATGTCGTGCTGTTCTGGCGCGAGCGGGGTCCGCTCGGGACGGCGTTCTGGACCGTCGCGCCCCTGGTCTTGCTGGCCGCCGCGGTGATGCTGGCGAGGCTCTGGACGTCGCTGGGCGCCCTGAAGCCGGCCGTCGTCGTCTATGGGCTGGCCATCGCCGCCATGGTCTCGACCAGCCTGCTGCTGCCCCATCTGCGCTGGCCGGCCACGGTCGGGGCCCTTGCCTTCATGGCGTCCGACGCCATCCTGTCGTTCGACCTGTTCAAGGGGGCCAAGCTGGCCGGCTCGCCCCGACTGACGGCCTGGGCGGTCTGGTTCCTGTATTTCGGCGGCCAGGCGATGATCACCTGGGGGATGCTGCGGTAGCGGTCGGCCTGGTGAGGTTATCCCCGCCGCGTCAGTGCGCGCCCAGCATGTCCGGCGTCACGGCCTCCAGGTCGGCCCCGCCCGCTGTCACGGCCGCCACCTGCCCCGGCACGGTCGCCAGCACGGCCTCGCCATAGACCCGCGCCAGGGTCAGCCGCAGCCCTTCGGGCTCGGCCAGGGCGCCCTTGGCCAGCATCCAGCCGCCGACCGTGTCGCCCAACAGCTTCAGATAGGCGGTGGCGCCGGACAGGGCGTCAGGCATGGCGCGGGCTCGGCGCTCGATCAGCCAGGCGGTGGCCGAGCCGGTCGCGTCCAGGGCCGCCTTGAAGCGCAGGGCGAAGCCGCCCAGCGCGCCGTCGGCGGCCTCCAGCGCCTCCTGGGTGTCGCGCATGTCGTCCATCAGGTCGGCGATCGCCTGGCCCTCCGACAGGGGAAGCTTGCGGCCGATCAGGTCGATGGCCTGGATGCCGTTGGCGCCCTCGTAGATCGGGGCGATGCGGGCGTCGCGATAGTGCTGGGCCGCGCCGGTCTCCTCGATGAAGCCCATGCCGCCGTGCACCTGCACGCCCTGGGAGGCGACCTCGACGCCGACGTCGGTGGACCAGGCCTTGGCGATCGGGGTCAGCAGCTCCTCGCGCAGCTTGGCGGTCTTGCGCTCGGCCTCGGTGGCGGCGTGGGTAGACAGGTCGGCGGCCACGGCCGTGGACAGGCAGATCCCGCGCGCCGCCTCGATCTTGGCCTTCATCAGCACCAGGGTCTTGCGGATGTCGGGATGGTCGTAGAGACGGGCGGGGTGGGCGCCGGTCCAGGCCGAGCGGCCCTGGGTGCGCTCCAGCGAGAAGGCCAGCGCCTGCTGGTAGGCCCGCTCGGCGATGGCCGTCCCCTGGGCGCCGACCTGCAGCCGCGCGGCGTTCATCATCGTGAACATATGGGCCAGGCCCTGGCCCAGCTGGCCGACCAGCTCGGCCCTGGCGCCCTCGTACAGCATCACGCAGGTGGGCGAGCCGTGGATGCCCAGCTTGTGCTCCAGTCCGCCCACGCGCAGGGCGTTGGCCGCGCCCAGGCCGCCGGCCTCGTCGACCAGAACCTTGGGGGCCAGGAACAGCGAGATGCCCTTGACGCCGGACGGGGCGTCGGGCGTGCGGGCCAGCACCAGGTGCAGGATGTTGTCGGCGGCGTCGTGGTCGCCCCAGGTGATGAAGATCTTCTGGCCCGACAGGGTGTAGCCGCCGTTCCCGTCCGGCGTGGCCAGGGTCGTCAGGGCGCCCAGGTCCGAACCGGCCTGGGGCTCGGTCAGGTTCATGGTGCCGGTCCATTCGCCCGAGACCAGCTTGGGCAGGTACAGCGCCTTCTGGCTGTCGGAGCCATGGTGGGCCAGGGCCTCGATGGCCCCCAGGCTCAGCATCGGGCACAGGCCGAAGGCCATGTTGGCGGCCTGGACCATTTCCAGCACCGCGACCTCCAGGGTCTTGGGCAGGCCCTGGCCGCCGTGCTCGGGCGCGGCCGCCAGGCTGGTCCAGCCGTCCTGGGCGAACCGGCGGTAGGCGTCGGCGAAGCCGGGCGCGGCGCGGACCACGCCGTTTTCGAGCTTGGCGCCGACCAGATCGCCAGCCCGGTTGAGCGGGGCCAGCACCTCGCTGGCGAACACCCCGGCCGCCTGCAGCACCGCCTCCACCGTGTCGGCGTCGGCCTCCGGGAAGGCGGCCGCCAGGCGGTCGAACCCGGCCACGTGCTTCAGGGCGAAGGCGAGGTCGCGGACGGGCGCGCGGTAGGTCATGGGACGGTCCGATCTGGCGGCGGATAGGTGAACCTCGTTTAGATGCTGCGACGGGCCCTGCAAAGTGGATCAGATCACGGCTTCGTGAAGGGCGGTCTCTTCCGCCCCGGGCCAAGCTTCCTAAGTTGGGGTTCGGCAACCGCTGCTATTACAGTTTGGAGACTGTCCCCCGATGAACCGCGCCCTGAACCGCCGCCTCGCCCCGTCTCTCCTGAAGGGCGCCGTCCTGGCTGGCGCTCTTCTGACCGCGTCCGTCACGCTGCCGGCCATGGCCCAGGCCCAGGTCGCGACCGATCCGGCCGCCGCCCCCGCCGGAAACTGGACGCTCGACAAGCGCCACGCCAGCCTGACCATGAAGGTCACGCACTTCGGCACCTCGCACTACACCTTCCGCTTCGCCCAGGGCGCCATCGACGGGTCGTACGCCTACGACCCGGCCAAGCCGCTGGACACCAAGGTGTCGATCACCATCGACGCCACCAAGGTCGACACCGGCCTGCCGGACTTCGACAAGGAAATCGGCACGGACGCGAAGTTCTTCAACGGGACCCAGTATCCCAAGATCACCTTCGTCTCGACCAAGGTCGAGCCGGGCAAGCTGACCGGCGACCTGACCTTCCGCGGCGTGACCAAGCCGGTCACCCTGGACGTCAAGTACAACGGCTACGCCAAGACCCCGTTCGGCTCGCAGATCATGGGCTTCTCGGCCACCGGCAAGATCAAGCGCTCGGACTTCGGCTTCACCCACCTCGTGCCGATGGTCAGCGACGACGTGGATCTCCTGATCGAAGCCGAGTTCAATCCGAAGAAGTAGTCTTTCACCCACGCTCCTCATCCTGACGCGCTCGACCTCTTGGGCGAGCGCGTCAGGATGAAGTCTAGTAAGCTGGGGCCAGCGCCCGTCGAGACGAGGACGACCATGACCGCCGAAGCGCCTATCGAGACCCCTTCGGCAGCGGGTCTTGCCGTCCGTTCCCGCTACACGACGGTGGCGATCGTCCTGCACTGGCTGATCGCCGCCGCCATCGTCTTCCAGATCATCCTGGGCTGGCGGATGGGCGACGAGCCCAAGGGACCAGCCACCTACGCCATCTTCCAGCTGCACAAGTCGGTCGGGATCACGATCCTGCTGCTCAGCCTGGCGCGCCTGGCCTGGCGGCTGTTCCACCGGCCGCCGCCGCATCCGGTCGGGCAGCCGCGGTGGGAGACGATCGCCTCCAAGATCGTGCACGTGGGCTTCTATGGGATCATGATCGGCCTGCCGCTGACCGGCTGGATCATCGTCTCGACCAGCAAGCTGACCATCCCGACGGTGCTGTACGGCGCGATCCCGTGGCCGCACATGCCGTTCCTGTCCGAGCTGGCGGCGGGTCCCAAGCACCTTTGGAACCAGGCCGGCCTGGCCGCCCACCAGCTGCTGGTGTGGCTGACCTATGGCCTGCTGGCCCTGCACCTGGGCGCGGTGGCCAAGCACCAGATTCTCGACCGCGACGAAGTGCTGGGCCACATGGCGCCGGGCGCGCGCCCAGGCTGGCTGGAGCCGCGCGCCTGGCTGGCCGCCGCCGGCCTGATCGCGGTGATCGCGGCGGGCTACGCCCTGAAGCCGGCGGCCAAGGCCAAGGCGCCCGTTGCGTCCACCGACATCGCCGATACTCAAGCCGAAACGTCGAGCGCCGCGCCCGCGACGCCGGCCGAGGCCGCCACCGCCGCGCCGCCCCCGACCTCGCCGCCCGCCGAGGCCGCCGCGCCCGCCGAACCGGACAAGGCCCTGAAGGACCCTGTCGCCTGGGCCGTGGCCAAGAGCTCGACCCTGAACTTCACAGCCTCCTGGGCCGGCGACGCCATTGAAGGTCAGTTCAAGCGCTGGACCGCCGACATCCTGTTCTCGCCGGACGCCTTGGACCGCTCCAAGCTGACCGTCAGCATCGACATGGGCTCGGCCGCCACCGGCGACGACCAGCGGGACTCCAGCCTGCCCAGCGGGGATTTCTTCGACACGGCCGCCCATCCCAAGGCGACCTTCACCGCCAGCAAGTTCCGCAAGACCGGCGAAGGCAGGTTCGTCGCCGATGGGACCCTGGACCTGCGGGGCGTCAGGAAGCCGGTCAGCCTGCCCTTCACCCTGAAGATCGACGGCGACACAGCCACGGCGCGCGGTGTAACCACCCTGGACCGGACGGCGTTCGGGGTTGGACAGGGCGAATGGGCGTCTACGGATCAGATCGGCGGCAAGGTGAAGGTAAGCTTCGCCATCACGGCCAAGAAGAAGTAGCGGCCGCCGCCCAGGCGCTGGCGGGCGGCGGTCTTGTGTTGCTGCCCACCGAGACCGTCTACGGCCTGGGCGCCGACGCCTCGAACCCGGCGGCCGTGGCGGCGATCTTCGAGGCCAAGGGCCGGCCGCGCTTTAACCCGCTGATCGCCCATGTCCACGACGCCGAGGCCGCGGCCCGCATCGCCGCCTTCGACGACCGCGCCCAGGCCCTGGCCGCCGCCTTCTGGCCTGGTCCGCTGACGATCGTCGCCCCGATCCGCGACGCCGCCGCCGTCTGCGACCTGGCACGGGCGGGGCTGGACACCGTGGCGATCCGCGTGCCCGGCCATCCGCTCTCGCGCGCCGTGCTGGCGGCGTTCGGGGGAGCGGTGGTCGCGCCGTCGGCCAACCGTTCGGGCCGGCCCAGCCCCACCACCTTCGCCGACGCCTTCGCCGAGACCGGCGACAAGGCCGACGCCGCCCTGGACGGGGGGCCGTGCGCGGTGGGTCTGGAAAGCACCGTCGTCGCCGTGCTCGACGGCCCCGTCCGCCTGTTGCGCCCCGGCGCGGTGACCCGCGCCCAGCTGGAGGCGGTGGTCGGTCCGCTGGCCCAGGCCGACGACGACGCCCGGCGCTCGCCGGGGAGATTGGCCCTGCACTACGCGCCCGACGCTCCGGTGCGGATCGACGCCGCCGCGCCGCGCGAAGGCGAGGCGTTCCTGGCGTTCGGGCCGTGGCCGGATGGCGAGGGGGTGTTCAACCTCAGCCCGACGGCCGACCTGGCGGAAGCGGCGGCCAACCTGTTCGCGTTCCTGCGCGCCGCCGACCGGGTCAGGCCCACGGCCATCGCCGTTGCCCCGATCCCCGACGAGGGCCTGGGCGAGGCGATCAACGACCGCCTGCGCCGGGCGGCGGGGTTCGTGGGGTGAGCGCTGGATTGGGGACAGGCGCATGCGCCTGTCCCCGGCCGCATCCCGTCAGCCCAGGGCCGAGCGCACGTCCGTCATGGCGAAGTCGTCGCCCTTGTAGAGCAGGGGCGCGTCCATCTGCTTGGCCAGCGCGTAGGCGAAGCAATCGGCGAAGTTCAGGCGCGCGCGGTGATAGTTGCGGCCGAAGCTCATATAGGCGGCGAGCGCCCCGGAATGGTCCACCGGATCGCTCGCGACCTCGACGGCGAGTTTCGAAAGCCAGCGGTTGAAATCGCCGATGTCGGCGAAGCGCCGTCGGCCGATCAGGATCAGGCCGGCCTCGACGGCGTTGACCGGTGAGATGACCGCCGCCGAAGCGCGCGAAATGGCGTCGGCGAAGTCCTCCGCGTCATCCTCGAAGTCGCCGATGGCCACCAGGGCCGATGCATCGACCACGATCACGGAGCGTCATCGCGCAATTCGAGGCCAGGGATCTCGTTCAGCTCGTCGAAGTCGGCCTTGGTGACATTGAGCTTGTGCTTGTCGAGCCCGACCGCTCGGCGAAACTCTTCCGTGGCGGCCATCATCTCCTCCAGGGTCGGGCGGCGCTTGCGCGGCGCCGGCGTCTCCCGCGCCAACGCTTCCCGCGCCAGGGCGTCGATGACGCCGGTGATCGTCTCGCCCCGCAGCGCGGCGATCTCGCGCACGGCCTTCTCGGTCTCGGGGTTCTTGATGAAGATGCCCATCATGGCCTCCGGTATATACCGAGTATATACTGTTCCTCGCGGCCTCGAAAGCGTATCCTCCCGCCCATGACCAAGCCCGTTCCCGCAGATGTCGTCTCCCGCCTCAAGGCCGTGCTCGGCGAGGGCGGGTGGAGCCAGGACCCCGACCGGCTGGCGCCCAAGCTCCAGGAATGGCGCGGTCGGTGGGCCGGCCAGACGCCGCTGCTGGTCCTGCCGCGCTCGACCGCCCAGGTCGCCGCCGTGGTCGGCGTCTGCGCGGCCGAGGGCGTGGCGATCACCCCGCAGGGCGGCAATACCGGTCTGGTCGCGGGCCAGATCCCGCAGGGCGAGATCCTGCTCTCGACCGAGAAGCTGACGGCCGTCCGCGACGTCGATCCGATCGACGACGTGATGGTGCTGGAGGCCGGCGTCACCCTGTGGGAGGCCCATCAGCAGGCGGCCAGGGTCGGCCGGCGCTTCACCGTGGGCGTGGCCTCGGAAGGCTCGTGCACGATCGGCGGCCTGATCTCGACCAACGCCGGCGGCACGGCTGTCCTGCGCTACGGCATGATGCGCGAGCAGGTGCTGGGCGTCGAGGCGGTGCTGCCCAACGGCGAGATCTGGAACGGACTCAAGCGTCTGCGCAAGGACAACACCGGCTACGATCTCAAGCAGTTGCTGATCGGCGCCGAGGGGACGCTGGGGATCGTCACCGCCGCCAGCCTCAAGCTGCACGCGCCCCTGGCCTCGCGGGCCGTGGCGGTCGTGGGACTGGCCTCGCCGGCCGACGCCATCCAGCTCCTGGCGAGGGCCAAGGACGAGACCGGCGGCGCGGTCGAGGCCTTCGAGCTGATGGGACGTCTGGGCTTCGCCCTGACCGTCCGCAACGTGCCGGGCCTGCGCGACCCGCTGCCGGAGGCCCATCCCTGGTACGTGCTGATCGAGATCGCCAGCGGCGAGCCCGGCGCGGCCGAGGCGGCGCTGGAGCGCCTGCTGGCCCACGCTCTGGAGAGCGGCCTGATCGCCGACGCGGCGGTGGCCCAGACCGAAACCCAGATGAAGGCCTTCTGGCATATCCGCGAGGGGCATTCGGCCGGCCAGAAGCCGGAGGGCGCGGTGTGGAAGCACGACGTCTCGGTGCCGGTCTCCAAGATTCCCGACTTCATCGGCCAGGCCGACGCCGCGATCGGCAAGGCCTTCCCCGGAAGCCGCATCGTCGCCTTCGGCCACGTCGGCGACGGCAACGTCCACTATGACGTCCTCAAGCCCGAGGGCGGCGACGACGACGCCCACGACGCTCAGCGCGAGGCGGGGGCCAAGATCGTCCACGACATCACCGCCGCCTTCTCGGGCTCGATCAGCGCCGAGCACGGCCTGGGCGCGATGAAGTCGCTCGAGGCCTTGACCTACAAGGATCCCGTCGAAGTCGAGGTGCTGCGGGCGATCCGCGCGGCCCTGGACCCCAAGCGGATCATGAACCCGCGGGTGCTGTTCTAGGTCTTGGTCCCAGCGGCGTCGTCGCGGCGCTGGGCCGCCTGAAGGCGGACCCGCCGCACGCTCACGCAGATGAACATCGAGACCAGGGCGCCCAAGGGGAACGAGGCCTTGTAGAAGCCGGCCTGCTGGCCGGTTCCCAGGATGTTGATCGCCGCCGGCACGAAGCCCCAGGCGCCGTCCGAGGCCCGCATCCAGAACGCCCCGACGCCGACGAAGCACAGCACCGCCCAGGCGATCCGCCATTTCAGGCCCGGCGTCCGCAACACCAGGAACAGGCCCACGAACATCACCAGCGGGCAGAGGAGGGCGGCGGTCAGGCCGAGAAGCTGGGGCATCGTGAGGGTCCGTCCAAAGGGCGGGCAACATCGCGGCGGACGGCCCGGTTGTCCAGCGCCGCACTAGCCTCGGTCCTCCCAAGCCTCTATCTGCACCGCCATGCTGATGGTCATCTCCCCCGCCAAGTCGCTGGACTTCACCGCCCCCGATCAGGTGCTGCCGCTCACCACGCCCGAGCTGAAGTCCCAGATCGCCGAGCTGGCCAAGGTGGCGCGCAAGCTGACGGTCGCCGACCTGCGCCGGCTGATGCACATCTCCGAAAAGCTGGCGACCCTGAACCACGCCCGGTTCCAGGACTTCGACGCCCAGGTCGAGGACGGCCTCCAGGCGGTGATCGCCTTCAACGGCGACGTCTATGCGGGGCTGAACGCCCGCGAGCTGGACCGTCCCGCCCTGGACTGGGCCCAGGACCACCTGCGGATCCTGTCGGGCCTGTACGGCGTGCTGCGGCCGCTGGACGCCCTGCAGGCCTATCGCCTGGAGATGGGCACGCGGCTGAAGACCAAGCGCGGCGCCAATCTCTACGACTTCTGGGGCGAGACCATCGCCAAGACCCTGAACGCCGCCGCCCAGGACCACGCCGATCCGACCCTGGTGAACCTGGCCAGCCAGGAATATTTCGGGGCCGTCGACGCCAAGGCCCTGAAGCTGCCGACCGTGACCTGCCACTTCAAGGAAGAGAAGGGCAACACCCTGCGGGTGCTGGGTTTCTTCGCCAAGAAGGCCCGCGGCCGCATGGCCCGGTTCGCGATCGACAACCGGATCGACCGGGCCGACGACCTTCGGGCCTTCGACCTGGATGGCTATCGCTACCGGGCCGACCTCTCGACCCCCGCCGACTGGGTTTTTGCTCGCCTCCAGCCCTGATTTCATCTACCGGTGAATTTATAAGCACTCGCCCGCCGCAAGGGCGAGTTGTATGCTGCGCTGCAACATGATGGGCGGTGAGCGCAAGGAGACGCCGATGGCCGTGGATTTCGGTTTGCAGGGGCAGGTCGCGATCGTGACCGGTTCGACCAGCGGCATCGGCCACGCCATGGCCGACGCGCTGGCCGCACAGGGCGTCAACATCGTCCTCAACGGCCTGGGTGAGATGACCGCCATCGAGAAGACCCGCGCCGAACTGGCCGAAAAGCACGGGGTCGAGGTGCTCTACAACGGCGCCGACATGACCAAGCCTGGCCAGATCGCCGAGATGGTGGCCGCCGCCAAGGCCGAGTTCGGCGAGCTGGACATCCTGGTCAACAACGCCGGCGTCCAGCACGTGGCGCCGATCGAGGACTTCCCGGTCGACCAGTGGGACCTGATCATCGCCATCAACCTGTCCTCGGCCTTCCACGCCACCCGCGCGGCGGTGCCGATCATGAAGGAGCAGGGCCGGGGACGGATCGTCAACATCGCCTCGGCCCACGGCCTGGTCGCCTCGCCGTTCAAGAGCGCCTATGTCGCCGCCAAGCACGGCATCCTGGGCCTGACCAAGACCGTGGCCCTGGAAACCGCCACCTTCGGGATCACCTGCAACGCCATCTGCCCGGGCTTCGTGAAGACCCCGCTGGTCGAGGCCCAGATCGTCGACCAGGCCAAGGCCCGGGGCATTTCGGAAGAGGCGGTGATGAAGGACGTGATCCTGGCCGCCCAGCCGACCAAGCAGTTCGTCACCTTCGACCAGCTGAACGGCATGCTGCTGTACCTGGTCTCCGACGCCGGCGCCTCGGCCAACGGCGCGGCCTTCAGCATCGACGGCGGCTGGACGGCGCAGTAGCGTTCATCCGCCGGGGACGCGTCCTTGCGGCGTGTCCCCCTCCGAAAGCGCTGCGCCTTATAGGGGACACGCCGCGAGAGCATGTCCCCGGCCGTAGATCGAGGCCGCCTGCATGCCCATCCCGCCGTTCAAGAAAAAGCCCTCCGGCCCGAAGCCCATCGCCCTGGCCTTGCAGGGCGGCGGCTCGCACGGGGCGTTCGAGTGGGGCGTGCTGGACCGTCTGCTGGAGGCGGAGGACCTGGAGATCCGGGCGGTGACCGCCGCCTCGGCCGGGGCGATGAACGCCGTCTGCCTGGCCCAGGGGCTGATCGACGGGGGACGGGAGGGCGCCAAGGCCCGGCTCGAACGGTTCTGGAAGCAGGTCAACCGCAACGGCGGCCGCAACGTGTTCGGCGACACCGGCATCTGGACCAGCGCCTTCGCCGGCGGGACCGACTGGCTCAAGAACAGCCCCGGCTGGCGACTGGCCGAAACCTTCGCCCTGTCGATGAGCCCCTACGAGTTCAACCCGTTCAACCTGAACCCGCTGCGCGACGTGCTGGAAGCCGAGATTGACTTCAAGGCCCTGCGTGAACGCGCGCCGATCAAGCTCTATATCGCCGCCACCCAGGTGCGGACCAGCAAGGTCAAGGTGTTCCGCGAGACCGAGCTGACCGCCCGACACATCCTGGCCAGCGCCTGCCTGCCCCAGGTGTTCCAGGCGGTGGAGATCGACGGCGAGGCCTATTGGGACGGCGGCTTCCTGGCCAATCCGCCGCTGTGGCCGCTGTTCTACGACGACACGCCCGACGACATCCTGCTGGTCAGCCTCAACCCGTTCGTCCGCGACGAGACGCCCAGGACGCCGGGCGAGATCATGGACCGGCTGAACGAGATCACCTTCAACGCCGCCCTCGCCAGCGAGCTGCGGGCCATCGGCTTCGTGCAGAAGCTGCTGGACGAGGGCCTCTTGAAGGACAACGCCCGCGGCCGCTACCGGCGGATGCTGATGCACGCCATCACCGCCGACAAGGCCCTGGCCGACCTGTCGCTGGGCAGCAAGTTCGACACCGAGTGGAGCTTCCTGACCGACCTGCGGGCGCGGGGCTACAAGGCCGCCGACGACTGGCTGGGCCATTGCCTGACCCAGGTCGGGATCAGTTCCAGCCTGGACCTGAAGGCGGGGTTTCCGTGAATACGAATGGGGCGTATCTGACGCGCCATGGTTTCCGCTTCGATCCGCGCTCCGTCCGTACCCGCCACGTCTGAACACCCCGTCCCCACCGTCGGCGTGGTCTGCCTGCGCGGCGACCAGGTGCTGCTGATCAAGCGCGGCACGCCGCCGCGCCTGGGTCAGTGGAGCCTGCCCGGCGGCCGGCTGGAGCGCGGCGAGACCACGGTCGCGGCCGCCCTGCGCGAACTGGCCGAGGAGACCGGCGTCCAGGCGCAATTGCTGGGCCTGGTCGACGTGGTCGACGGCCTGTTCACCTCCCCGTCCACGGGCCAGACCACCCGCCACTATGTGATGATTGACTATGCGGCGCGGTGGATCTCGGGCGAACCGGTGGCCGGCGACGACGCGGCCGAGGCCCGGTTCGTACCGCTGGACCAGGCTCTGGCCATGGTCGAATGGGACGTGACCCGCAAGGTGATCAGGGAAACGTTCGAGCGTTTCGGCCGATAGCCGCCCTTTCGAAGGGACAGCACGTGCCCGATCCTCAGGGTTGAGATGAAAGCTGGACCGTGTCGTCCAGAAAATATCCTTATAAATTAGCGGCTTGCGGAACCGTTGGGCCGGTGACAAGCTTTCCTTGCCGACAGCCCGGGCATCAGACCAGGGCGTCGCCAGAGGAAACGACGGATGACACCGCAAGACATCGCGGGCCTGGCCCCGCCCAGGGGCACGCTGGCCCTGATCGCGATGATCCTGACCGCGATGGCCGCCTGCTTCTGGACCTCGGAGGCCGAGGTCCAGCCGGACGTTCTGCGGCGGGACTGAGGGCTGTCGAAGGCCTGAAAGTCAGGTCTTCACCTCCGGCAGCATCCGCTGGAAGTGCGCCTCCACCTGATCATGACACTCGCAAGCCCGGCGCTCCAGGCGGGGGCGGTCGAGGATCTCGATGCGGCCCCTTCCGGTCCGGATCAACCCCTCGTCCTGCAGGGCCTTGGCGACGGCGGTGACCGTGGTGCGCTGCACGCCCAGCATGTCGGCCAGGGTCTCCTGGGTCAGGCGGATGGTGGCGTCATTGGCCCGGTCGTGGGTCGACAGCAGCCAGCGGCACAGGCGCTGGTCGATGCTGTGCAGGGCGTTGCAGGCCGAGGACTGCATCATCTGGGCCAGCAGCACGTCGGCGTAGCGGGCGAACAGGTCGGCCAGGGCCGGGGAGCGCAGCTTGGCCTCCTCCAGCCGGTTGGTCGGGATGCTGAGGGCGGCGCCGGGAATGCGGACCACGGCGCGGCCATAGGCGGGCTTGAAACCGGTGCTGACGATGCCGCCGATCGCCCCCTCGCGGCCGATCGAGGCCACCTCGATCTCGTCGCCGTCGCGGGTGACCACCAGCAGCGAGACCATGGTCGAGTAGCAGGGCAGGACGGTGTTGACGACGTCGTCGCCGGCCTCGAACAGGGTCTGGCCGGTGGTCAGGGCCTGGGGCGACAGGTGCGGCGCCAGCATCGCCAGGTCGCCGGGACGCAGGGCGGCCAGCAGGCGGTTTCCGGCGCAGCCCGGCGGCAGGGCCGCGCCAATGACGGCCAGTTCAGCAGTATCGGCCACGTTCGCCTCCTGGAAACAGTCGAGCTTTTTCAGGAGCAAAGCGCGCGACGGCGTGATCAGTTTCCTGAGCGCCCTCGCGCGGGCTGGAAGGCTCAGCTCAGCAGCGTGGGCCTATGCAGCTGGCCGGTGTCATCCTGCAGGTGCATGCGGACCGGAAGACCCACGCCCGTGACCTGTTCCGCCAGGCGGCGGGCCGCGGTCTCGGCCTGTCGGCGGGTGGTGTAGGCGCCGACCCGGAGCTGGTCGCCGATGATGGCCCAGGTCTCTCCAACGCGAACCACCCCGTAGTGCACTTCAGCCATGACGACCTCCCTGCGCGTGTTGTTCCCCACGTTATCCACAGGGTCGCTCCGATCCGCGGCCTTCGCAAGGCCTATTGAAGGCAAAGGCGAATCATGCTGTCGGGCCGGGCCGACGGAACGGTGACAGACGCGCCGTCAGCGGGGATAGTGCGGCCATGAAACGCCTGCCGCTCAACGCCTTGCTCGTTCTTGCCGTCCTGTCCGGGACAGGCCCCGCCCTGGCCCAGGATCGAAGCCCGGCCGAGCGCCAGACCCTGCTCGACCTGGCCTTCACCCTGGGCGAAAGCCACGCCCTGCGGCAGGTCTGCGAAGGGGCGGGCGACCAGTACTGGCGGGCGCGGATGATGCGGCTGGTCGAGGTGGAGAAGGCCGACCAGGCCTTCGACGCCCAGCTGCGCGACCGCTTCAACACCGGCTTCGCCGCCGGCCAGGGCCAGTTCACCGAATGCGGCGAGGCCAGCCTGCGGGCCGAGCAGCAGGCGGCCGTCAAGGGGCGGGCCCTGGCGGCCCGGCTATCGCGCGCGATGCGGGCCCGCTCGCCTTCGGACCAAGCGGCGCCGGATTCCGTGGCGGACGACGGAGCCGCGCGCTAGGGTCTCTTCCATCGGTTGTGGGGAGGCCATCCAGTGCTGTCTTATCTTGTTCCGCTGGCGCTGGTGGCGCTGGCGATCTTCGTCGTCGTCAACGTCATCAAGATCGTGCCGCAGGGGCGGGAGTTCACGGTCGAGCGGTTCGGCCGCTACACCCGGACGCTCAAGCCCGGCATCAGCATCCTGACCCCGTTCGTCGAAAGCATCGGCCGGCGGGTCAACATGATGGAGCAGGTGCTGGACGTTCCCCAGCAGGAGGTCATCACCAAGGACAACGTCTCGGTCAAGGTCGACGCCATCGTCTTCATCCAGGTGATGGACGCCGCCGCGGCCGCCTATCGGGTGGACAATCTGATCTACGCCATCACCCAGCTGGCCCAGACCAACCTGCGCACCGTGGTCGGCTCGATGGAGCTGGACGAGGTGCTCAGCCAGCGCGACGCGATCAACACCCGGCTGCTGTCGACCATCGACCACGCCACCGGCCCGTGGGGCGTCAAGGTGGCGCGGATCGAGATCAAGGACCTGACGCCGCCGGCCGACATCACCAACGCCATGGCCCGGCAGATGAAGGCCGAGCGCGAGCGGCGGGCGGTGATCACCGAGGCCGAGGGCGAGAAGCAGGCCCAGATCGCCCGGGCCGAGGGCCAGAAACAGTCGGCCATCCTGCAGGCCGAGGGCCGCCGCGAAGCCGCCTTCCGCGACGCCGAGGCCCGCGAGCGGGAGGCCGAGGCCGAGGCCAAGGCGACGGCCTTCGTGTCGGAAGCCATCTCCAAGGGCGACGTCAACGCCATCAACTATTTCGTGGCCCAGAAGTATGTCGAAGCGTTCGCGGAGCTGGCCAAGAGCCCGCAGCAGAAGACGGTCATCGTTCCCGCCGACTTCGCCGGCCTGACCGGTACGGTGGCGGGCGTGGCCCAGCTGGTGAAGACCCTCGGCGGCGATGACGCGCCGTCCCGCCCGGCCGTCCCGCCGACGCCCAAGCGCGGAGCCTGACGTCATGGACGGCCTGATGGCGTTCTATGCGACCCATCCGTTCTGGGTCTGGCTGGCGGCGGCGGCGATCTTCCTGGCGGTCGAGGTCGCCACCGGCACCGGCTGGCTGCTGTGGCCGGCCGCCAGCGCCTTCCTGGTGGGGCTGCTGACTCTGGTGGCGCCCCTGGGCCTGTCGGCCGAGCTGGTGCTGTTCGCGGTGCTGACGATCGCGACCACCTACCTGGCCCGGCGGTTCCTCAAGCCGGTGCTGGACGCCCAGAACCCCGACCTCAACGACCCGGCGCTGCGCTTGGTCGGCCGCAACGGCGAGGTGCTGGACGCCTTCGTCAACGGCAAGGGTCGGGTGTTCGTCGACGGCAAGGACTGGGCGGCGGTGGCGCTCGACGGCGCCGCCCCGGCGGCGGGCCAGCGAGTGCTGGTGGTGGCCGTCGACGGCGCGGTGCTGACGGTCAGATAACGCGGTCGGGGACAGGCGCATGCGCCTGTCCCCGTTCGAGCGGCTCCTACACCTTCAGCCGGTACCCGGTCTTGAACACCCACCACACCGCGGTCAGGCAGGCCGCCAGGAAGCACAGCGTGGCGCCGAAGCTGACGATCGGGTTCAGGTCCGAGACGCCGTAGAAGCTCCAGCGGAAGCCGCTGACCAGATAGACCACCGGATTGAACAGGGTGATCTTCTGCCAGATCGGCGGCAGCATGCTGATCGAATAGAAGCTGCCGCCCAGGAAGGTCAGGGGCGTAACCACCAGCATCGGCACGATCTGCAGCTTCTGGAAGTCCGTCGCCCAGACCCCGATCACGAAGCCGAACAGGCTGAAGGTGATCGCCGTCAGCACCAGGAAGCCCAGCATCCAGAACGGATGGGCGATCTCGTAAGGCACGAAGATCCGGGCCGTGGCCAGGATCAGCAGGCCCAGGCACACCGACTTGGTCGCCGCCGCCCCGACATAGCCGATCACGGTCTCGATCCACGACACGGGCGCGGACAAGAGCTCGTAGATCGTGCCAGCCCACTTGGGCATGTAGATGCCGAACGAGGCGTTGGAGATGCTCTCGCCCAGCAGCGACAGCATGACCAGGCCGGGGATGATGAAGGCCGCGTAGCTGACCCCGTCGATGGCCTGCATCCGCGAGCCGATCGCCGAGCCGAACACCACGAAATAGAGGCTGGTCGACAGCACCGGCGAGATCACGCTCTGGGCCAGGGTGCGGAACCAGCGGGCCATCTCGAAGCGGTAGATGGACTTGATGGCGTGGATGTTCATTGCGGCGCCCTCACCAGGCTGACGAAGATGTCTTCCAGCGAGCTCTGGCTGGTATGCAGGTCCTTGAAGTCGACGCCCTCCTCGGACAGCCGCCGCAGCAGGCCGGCGATGCCGGTCTCCTCGGCCTGGGCGTCGAAGGTGTAGACCAGCTCGTGGCCGTCGGCCGCCAGCTCCAGCGGATAGTCCGACAGCCGGGCGGGGATGGCTTCCAGCGGGCTCTGCAATTGCAGGGTCAGCTGCTTCTTGCCCAGCTTGCGCATGAGCACGTCCTTGTCCTCGACCAGGATGATCTCGCCCTTGCTGATCACCCCGATCCGGTCGGCCATCTCCTCGGCCTCCTCGATGTAGTGGGTGGTCAGGATGATGGTGACGCCGTTTTCGCGCAGCTTGCGGACCATCTCCCACATGTCGCGGCGCAGCTCGACATCGACGCCGGCTGTGGGCTCGTCCAGGAACAGGATGGTCGGCTCGTGGCTCAGGGCCTTGGCGATCATCACCCGCCGCTTCATGCCGCCCGACAGCGCCATGATCTTGCTGTCCTTCTTGTCCCACAGCGACAGGTCGCGGAGGATCTTCTCGATATAGGCCGGGTTGGGCGCCTTGCCGAACAGGCCCCGGCTGAAATTGGTGGTGGCCCAGACGGTCTCGAAGGCGTCGGTGTGCAGTTCCTGCGGCACCAGCCCGATCTTGGTGCGGGCCGCGCGGTAGTCCTTGACCACGTCGTGGCCGTCGGCCGTCACCATCCCGGTGCTGGGATTGACGATGCCGCAGATGATGCTGATCAGCGTGGTCTTGCCGGCCCCGTTGGGGCCCAGCAAGGCGAAGATCTCGCCCTTGCGGATGTCGAGATCGACGGTCTTCAAGGCCTGATGGCCGGAAGCATAGGTCTTGGTCAGACCGGAAACGGAAATGATCGCCATGGGGCCCCTGGTGCGCGGCCGTCCCGCCCTGGAACCGAGCCGCCAGAGCCAGATGGGGCCCGGTCGGCGACTTGGCTAGGGCTGATCAGGCTTATGAGCGGAAGTTTGTGTGGGCCCGCCCGTCCCGCGCACGGCGACCCGATCCGGAACTCGTCCATGCGGAGCTAAAACAACCTTTGCGGGTTTACGGCGCCATGGTACGGCGAAGCTCGGGGGCAATTCGCATGCTGGTGATCGCTTTTCTCTCGTACGCCCTGGCGTCCGCCGGCTTCGGCCAGGCTGACGCGAGCGGCCCGCCGCCGGCCGTGGCGGCTTCGCCCGTTCCCGAGACCACGCTCCGGCTGCCGGCCGGCGCCCAGGTGGAAGTCGAATTGGTCGACACGCTCAGCTCGCGGGTCAACAAGCTCGGCGACAGGTTCGCGCTGCGCCTGGCGCAGCCGATTTCCAGCCGGGGCGTCGACGTGGTCGCCGCCGGCGCCACCGGTCAGGGTGAAGTCATCGACGCCGCCCGCGCGGGGATGGGCGGCAGGCAGGGCAAGCTGATCATCTCGGCCCGCTATCTGGACCTGAACGGCCGGCGGGTTCGCATCCGCGGGATGACGTTCATGGCTTCCGGCAAGAGCCGGGTCGACCTGGCGACGGGCGTGTTGCTGGCGCCCTATGTGGGCGTCGCCGCGGCGTTCATCCAGGGCGGCGAGATCGAGATACCCGCCGGCGCCCGGGCCACCGTCCGGCTGGCGGAGGACGTGGAGCTGCCGGTCAACGCGGCGCCTGAATCAACGACTGACCAAATAGGGACGTTTCAATGAAGAAGTTCATCATCGCGGCCGGCGCCGCGCTTTCGCTCATGCTCGGCGCATCGGCCTTCGCGCAGGACGCCCAGACCACGACGGCTCCAGCGCCCGACGCGGCCGCCGCTCCGGCCGCCGACACGCCGCCGGCCCCGGAAGCGGCGCCGCCGGCGGCCGCGACCAGCGAGTCCGGCAAGGGTCGCATCTATTTCTTCCGCCCCAGCCGCCTGCCCGGCGCGATCTATACCTATCACATCGTCGAGGTGGGCGATGACGGCAAGCCGGCCAAGGACGCGCCGCGCCTGGGCGACCTGCCGAACGGCGGCGCCTTCATCCTCGAGGTCGAGCCGGGCATCCACAGCTACAACATCACCGGTCCCATGGCGGTCAACAAGGCCGACGACCGGCTGCGGCTGGAGGTCGAGCCGGGCCAGACCTACTATGTGGAACAGACGGTTCGCATGGGCATGGTGACCGGGGGTTTCCGCCTGACGCCAGCGGACGAGGCCCGCTTCACCAGCTCTAAGGTCAAGCTGGACAAGGGCAAGAAATAGGATCCAGGCGGTCGGGGCGGCGGCGGGTCCGCCACGCCTCGGCCATCTCGCGGGCGAACAACCTCCGGAGCTGCGACCTCTAGGCGACAGCCACCACCGCGGCCGGGTCCACCGCCCGCCTGTAGCCCCAGTCGGTCCGGACCGTCGCGCCGTCCCTGGCCGCCGAGTCCAGGATCGCCTGCATCAGCCGCATGTCCTGCAGGCCTTCCTCGCCCGGCGAGACCATCGGCGCCTTGCCGCGCACCACGTCGGCCATCCAGTCCATCTCGCGGGCGAACTGGTCGCCGGGCGGGGCGGGGATCGGCGGCTGGGCCTGGCCGCCCTTGACCACGATCAGGCGGTTGCCGCCGTAGAAGGCGGCCGGGTCGGCCACCAGCCGGCCCTGCTCGCAGATCGCTTCGAAGGCCATGGTCGGGGCGTAGCCGAAGGAGGTGGAGCCGTTGGCGATCACGCCCGACGGGAAGCGGAACTGCCAGTTGATCAGGTCCTGAGTCTGCTTGAACCGCGGATCGGCGGGGTCGGTCCAGGCCCAGGCCTGCACCGCGACCGGCTCCTCGTTGAGCAGGTAGCGGGCGGCGCTGATCCCGTAGACGCCCATGTCGCCCAGGGCGCCGGCGCCCGACAGGGCGGCGTCCAGCCGCCAGGCGTCGGACGGATCCGAGGGATCGGCCTGCCGGCCCATGGTGGTGTTGATCTGCCGCACCCGGCCCAGCGACTTGGCGCGCAGCCGGCGCATGACGTCCAGGTTCAGCGGCTCGTAATGGCAGCGATAGGCGATCATCAGATGGCGGCTGGCGGCCTTGGCGGCGGCGATCATCGCCTCGGCGTCGGCGATGGTGGTCGCCATCGGCTTCTCGCACAGCACGTGCTTGCCGGCCTTCAGCGCCTTGATCGTGTGCTCGGCGTGCAGCGCATTGGGCAGCACGATGTAGACGACCTGGATACGCGGGTCCTTGGCGATGCGGTCGTAGTCGTCATAGCCGTAGACGGCGTCGGCGGGCAGGCCGTTCTCGGCGGCGACGCGGCGGGCCTTGTCGGGATGGCCGCTGACCACGGCGGCCAGCCTGGCGTTCCTGGCCGCCTTCAGGCCCGGGATCAACTGGCCCAGGCTCAGCTTGCCCAGGCCGACGATGGCGAAGCCGACCTTGTCGGTCTCCGCAGCGGCCTTGGCGGAGGCGGGCGCCAGGGCCGCCGCGGCGCCGGCCGCGCCCAGCAGGCTGCGTCTGGAAATGGGGTTCGGCGATACCCGCATGACGTTTCGCTCCCGTGATCCTCCGGTCTCGCGGCCGGAGGTTTCGGAGTTCAGGATAGCGCGGAATGTTAGCGTTACCAGCACAATGTTCGATTGAGCGGCGATGCGGGCCGAAACGCAAACAGCGCCCGTGCCGAGGGGGAGGGCACGGGCGCTGCGCTTCTAGGGACGCTGGGGCCGGCCGGGGGGGAGGAGCCGGGTTGTCCGCGTCGAGGAAGAGATTGGGATGCGAACCGGGCTTCGCAACGGCGCGACCAAGGTCATTTCGGGGCGGGTTCGTTTCAGCGGGACGAACTTGTTGCTGAGGGCGCGGTCGCCGACCCCGGCGCGGCCTTGAAACGATCGGGCACGTAGCTTCGGGCCAGCGAGGCCTTGTCGAACATGCCGGACGCGGGCAGTTCGGCGAGCACGCTTACAGCCTCGGACGACAGGCCGAGCTGCGCCTGGGGACCGTTCTGCACGTAGGTGGATCGCACGATCACCCCGGACGGCGATATGTCGTAGGTGCGGACGTCGTCCTTGTCGGTCAGCACGACGCGGTCCGCCGTGCCAAAGGGCGTCTTGACCAACCCCTTCCATTCGGTCGCGGTGAAGGCCTTGTTGGTGTTGACGCCGCAGGCCGCGCGCGCGACCGAGGGGCCTTCGACGGTCTTGCCGGTGACCAGCGACAGCGCCGCGCCGGTCTGCGCCTTGCAGTCGGCGATCACGCGGTCGCGGGGCGTTTCCACCCGATGCTTGTAGCCGGAATGGAACTCCGCGCCCCATTCCTGGATCAACTGGCCGTCCCGCGGCAGCTCGTTCCAGTTATATACGGCGTAGGTCGCCTGCGTGGCCTTGCTGCGGTCGATGACCTCCTTGACCTTGCCGGTCAGCTCGACCGGAGGCGCGGCTTGATCGCAGGCCGCCAGCAGGGGTACGGCGAGGACGGCGGCGGCCTGGGCCATCCGGAGCATGCGTGTCATGGGCGGCGCCCCCGTTACGGTTCAGAGGCGCAAGCTTAGCCACGGGAAGGGCGGAGTGGAAAGGCGTCGCCCTATCCTCCGAACCGCGCCCGATAGGCCTGGGGCGTGGTGGCCAGCGATTTGCGGAAGTGGTGGCGCAGGGCCGCCGCGCCGAAGCCGACCGCGTGGGCGATCTGTTCGACGCCGGCCGGGGTGGTCTCCAGCAGTTCGCGGGCCTGGGCCAGGCGCTCGGCCAGCAGCCAGCGGGCCGGGGTCGTGCCGGTGGCGGCCTCGAACCGGCGCAGGAAGGTGCGCGGGCTCATGCCGGCCGCGTCGGCCAGGGCCTTGACCGTGTGCTCGCGGGACAGGTCGGCGCGCATGCGGTCCAGGATCGGCGACAGGCGCGAGGCCTCGTGGGCGGTGGGCACCGGCCGCGGAATGAACTGGGCCTGGCCGCCGTCGCGGTGCGACGGGATCACCAGCCGGCGGGCGACGGTGTTGGCGGCTTCCGGACCGAAGTCGCGGCGCACCAGGTGCAGGCCCAGGTCCAGGCCCGCGGCGCTGCCGGCCGAGGTCAGCACGTCGCCCTCGTCGACATACAGCACGTCGGGCAGGACCTCGATGTCGGGATGGCGGGCCCGCAGCTTGTCGACATGGCGCCAGTGAGTGGTGGCCCGCCGTCCGGCCAGCAGTCCGGCCGCCGCCGGCACGAAAACGCCCGAACAGATCGACATCACCCGCGCGCCGCGCGCGTGGGCTTTCCGGAGCGCGTCGATCAGCGGGCGCGGCACGGGGCTGTCGCACCCTCGCCAGCCGGGCACGACGATCGTGCCGGCCTGCTCGACCAGTTCCAGCCCGCCGTCGGCGATCACCTGAACGCCGCCCAAGCCGCGCAGGGGGCCAGGTTCGATCGCAGCCGTGGCGAACCTGTACCAGTCAGGTCCCATCTCCGGCCGGGGCAGGCCGAACAGCTCGACCACCGAGCCGAATTCGAAGGTGCACAGGCCGTCATAGGCCAGGGCGACCACTTTCAGGTTCCTCGGTCGGTCGGCGGGGCGAGGGCGGTTTGGCATGATATTTACGGCCTATGGCAATCGTGCCAGCTAACGCCGCGCCGCTCTCTGGGGCAAGTCTCCTTCGCCAAACAGAGGAGGCCGTCTTGAGCTTTGTTTCCGCCATTCCCGCCGCGTCGTCGCCGGAAGCCGTCGCCCATTTCGCCCGCCGGCTCAGCGTCGAGACCGATTGCGCCGACGTCGCCGCCGCGATGCGGGCCGGCGAGGTCGACTTCGTGCTGCTGCACGTCGTGGGCTCGCCCCAGGCCTATGCCCGCCGCCACGTGCCCGGCGCCCTGCACCTGCCCCACGCCGAGATCACCGCCGAGCGCATGGCCGCGTGGCCGGCCGACACCCTGTTCGTGGTCTATTGCGCCGGACCGCACTGCAACGGCGCCGACCGGGCCGCGCTGAAGCTGGCGATGCTGGGCCGTCCGGTGAAGCTGATGATCGGCGGGATCACCGGCTG
This sequence comes from Caulobacter sp. BK020, assembly GCF_004342605.1. GTDB lineage: Bacteria > Pseudomonadota > Alphaproteobacteria > Caulobacterales > Caulobacteraceae > Caulobacter. The sequence continues at coordinate 63,695 of NZ_SLZL01000001.1, read as the reverse complement.
GGACGATGAAGGCCAGCCGTTCGCGACGGGGGCGGAGCCGGGAACCCTGGCCGCCTGACCGTCGCTCCTCGGACTCTCCGCGCCGGGGGGCGGGCGTCACTTGCGCCAGCCGATGAATGGGGAGTTCGCATGATCGCCGGCTACCCGCGCCAGGTCATCGACCCCAACACGCTGGCCGAGTTCGAGGCCTATGCGAAACTGTGGATCCCGCTGGTCAACCGGATGGGCGGGATCCATCACGGCGATTTCCTGCCCGGTAAGGCGCCGACAACATAAACGTGGCGCTGTTCAGCTTTCCCAGCCTGGCCGCCCTACGCCGACCTCGTCAGCCGCCGTTCGCGGCGTGGGGCGTTTCGGTCTGGATCAGACCTCTTTGGCCCGGAGGCGGCGGAGGCGTGGCCCCGACGCTTCGAGTCCTCCCGGTTCCGCGGTCACCCGATCTCAGCGGCTACGCCGTCGTCATCCACGCCAGGCCGTGAATCCTGAGCTTGCGATTTGCGCGGGTTCGAACCGCGCCCCGGTCCCGTCTTCGCAGCCCGTTGAAAGCTGGATTACGTTCCGATTTTGGCCTGACCAATTCCGCTATTTGGAATTCTTGTTCCATTTAAGTTGAAATGGGAACGTGGTGTTTCGAAACGCAACAAAAATTATATCGGTAAAATCAATTAGTTATGAGAAATCTGCCCTCTGAGCGGAAAGATTTCATTCACAAAAACATATTTATCTGAGAAATTAGCCGTGGCTGGCCGGGCGGGAAATACAAAGAGGTCAGGCCAATGAGGTCGCCATCAAGGTGGCGCGGTATGCAAGGAGGGATGTCTTGAGCTTGAGAACCGGATCCGTGCGCGCCTTGAAGGTCGCGCTCCTGTCGGCCACCGTCATCGGCGGGGCGCCCGCGCTCGCGGCGGCGCAGGAAGCCGCGCCCCCGGCTGCGTCCCAGGACAACACGCTCGACGCGGTCGTCGTGACCGGCTTCAAGCAAAGCTACGCCAACGCCGTCCGCGCCAAGAAGAACGCCATCGAGATCACCGACGGCATCTCGTCGGACGGCCTGGGCCGCTTCCCGGACCTGAACGTCGGCGAGGCGCTGCAGCGCATTCCGGGCGTCCAGATCAACCGCGAGGCCGAGGGCCGCGACGCCACCATCAACCTGCGCGGCATGCCGGGCGAGTACGCCCGCACGACGCTGAACGGCCAGTCGTTCGCCGGGCCCGCCCTATTGCGCGACAACCAGGGCTCGCCGCTGGGCGCGTTCAACTCCGACATCTTCTCGGCCTTCGTGATCCAGAAGTCGCCGATGGCCAACACCGTGTCCGGCGGCCTTTCCGGCAATGTCGACCTGCAGATCGCCCCGGCCCTGTCGCGCAAGGACGGCGGCTCCGTGAAGCTGTCCTACGAGCACAACACCCTGGGCGACCTCAACGCCCCGGCCGCGACCCTGAGCTACAACAAGCACCTGACCGACGATCTCGCCGTCTTCGGGACCATCGCCTACAAGAAGGAAAACTTCCGCCGCGATACGGTCCGGCTCAACGACTACAAATATCTGACCTCGGCGATGACGGGGCTGACGCCCACCCAGTTCAACGCCGCCTACGGCCAGTACTTCTCGCCCACCGCCTGCGCTAGCAGCGCCACCTCCTACTGCCGCTCGCTGGGCCAGGCGCTGGGCCTGTCGCAGGCCGACGCGACGCCCTACATCACCAGCAACACCGGCTCCAAGGCCACGAACGGCGTCTGGGCCAACACCGCCATCCGTCAGTACACGCGCATGAACGTCGGCAAGGTCTGGTCGGGTTCGGCCGGTATCGAGTGGAAGCCGAACGACAACACCAAGGTTGGCCTGATCGGCTTCTCGACCGACCGCAACCTGCCCGACACCGTCCAGTACTTCCTGATCAATTACGTCGCCCCGTCCTCGAACCCCGGCGAGGGGACGGTGATCACCCCGACCGGCGCGCCGATCCAGACCAACGACGGCCGCTATCTCTACGAGGGCTATTCGTTCGCCAACATGAACGGGCTGTCCTCGACCCGCCTGTATTCGCAGCGCCAGAAGTCGGACGGCGTGATCGGCAATATCGACTGGAGCAACGACAAGTGGCGCCTGGCCGCCGCCCTGAGCCTGTCGTCCGGCTCCAACGCTTCGGTCGAGACCTCGGTCGACGTCGTCAATCCCACCCGCGCCGGCGGCAACGGCATCAACGGCTCGATGTCGACCGGCCTGGACGATATCGGCGGCTTCTCCTACGTCACCCAGTCGACCCCGCAGAATTCGCTGGGGCCGGCAGGCACGACCTGGACCTGGGGCGGAAAGGATGACCCGGTCTCGTATTACAACAACGGCACGTCGGCCAACAGCTCCATCCGCCTGGGGTTGGAAGGCTCGCAAAGCTACGCCAAGAACGAGCTGAACAGCGTGGGCCTGGACGGCGAGCGCTTCGTCGAATGGGGCCCGATCAAGAGCCTGCAGGCGGGCGTCCGTCTCGAGCGCGAGAAGTACGTCTCCACGGGCTATCGCGTGTTCGGCTACGGCATTCAGACGTCGAAGATCTCGCCCAGCATGCTGACCACCTCGCCGTTCGTCGGCGACTTCATGGGCGGCATCGCCGGCAACTACACCAAGAACTGGCAGACCCTGAAAATCCAGGACTTCCTGAACGCGGTCAAACCCGTAACGGTCTATCCGGGCGGCGGCTTGTCGCCCACGGGGCTGAACATCCAGTACGCCGAGGACGCCTACTACGACAAGAACTTCACCAACGAGAACGACATCAATCAATTCTACGTCCAGGCGAAGTATGACACCGAGATCTTCGGCCATGGCGTGCGCGGCAGCTTCGGCGGCCGCTACGAAGACACCGACAACACGATCACGGTGCTGGACCGGAAGACGCCGCCGACCGACTCGATCGGCTCGCCGAACGACTTCACGACCGACCACTACAAGAACAAGTACGACTTCTTCCTGCCGTCGGCGATCTTCGTGGCCGACGTCACCGACGACCTGATCCTGCGCGGCGCCTACTACAAGACCTATGTGCGTCCGCACCCGCGCCAGTACTCGCCCGCCACCAAGGTCAATCCCGGGCAGATCCTGAACACCGGCCTAAGCTCGGGGTCGGTCAGCGTCTATGACGTCTCGGTCCAGATCGGCAACAACCAGCTGCGGCCCTACATGGCCGAGTCGTTCGACCTGTCGCTGGAGTGGTACAACCGCCCCAACGGTCTGGTTTCGCTGGCCTATTTCCACAAGAACATCACCGGCCGCATCGCCAGCACCACCGACCCGTCGATCCTCTGCCCAGCGGACGGCTCGACCTGGGGCTTCGGCGCTCTGTCATGGGACGGCGCCTACTGCAACGCCACCAGCCTCTCCAGCGCCACCAAGCAGGTGCACGTCAACGCCAGCGGCGCCTACAACCTCGACAAGCCGACCACCGTCGAGGGCGTGGAGTTCAACATCCAGCAGAACCTCGACTTCCTGCCGGGCTTCTGGAAGAACTTCGGCGGCAGCTTCAACTACGCCTACACCAGGTCCAAGAGCCCATCGATCGCCCCGTTCCCGGGCATCTCCAAGCACAACGTCAACCTGATCGGTTACTACGAGACGCCCAAGTACGGCATCCGCGCGGTCTACAACTACCGCTCGGACTACCCGCTGAACGCCAACGGCACGTACACCGGCGGCGCCCGTTCCGTGAGGGCCCGCGGCCAGCTGGACATGTCGGCTTCCTACAACGTCACCGACAGCTTCACCCTGTCGCTGGACGTCTACAACCTGACCGACTCCTCGCGTTTCGAATTCGAGAACGACCGCCGGGTCTCTCGCTGGGTCGACTACGACGGCCGCACCTACACCCTGACGGCGCGCGCGACCTTCTGATCTTCACTCTCCTCGTGAAGCCCCTGAGGGCCGGTCCATTCGTGGGCCGGCCCCTTTTTCTTCCGGCCTGTGTCGGGAGCCCGGAGCAGCAGGCCCGGGGGCTTCGGCCCAGTCAGCGCGCGATGGTCATGTGGACGAAGCGCTCTCAACATTCGGAGCGAATTCGGTCATGGCCATGCCGTGCTCGCACCTGCTGTGGCGCAATGCCGCAACCGCCTGAGCGATCCGCCAATGGTGCGTAAAGACTAGAGCGGTCAATCTGCCGGCATGAAAGCCGAGGCTTACAGGTCCTATTCTCAGCAGGCGTTCGAGAAGTACTACGCTCGAACCTATTCTGGTCACGTCGCCATGCGCATCGGCAGCATCGGCGTGGTCGCCGCATTGCTGCTTTTTCTGAAGGTGATCGGTCCGTGGATCGCCTTGGGCTGGCTGCTGTCGTTCACGCTTTGCGAGGCCTATTCGATGGCCTGGTGGCGCAGGGTCGTTCCGCGTCTGCCCGCCGCCACGCCAAGGCAAGTCCTGGTCTTTCGAAATCAGTTGATCGCGATCTCGGCACTGCTGTCCGTGGCCGGCGCCGGACCCGTCCTGCTGGCCCACCCGACGAGCAGCGCCGGCGTCGTCGCCATGGTCATCGTCAGCGCCGGCGTCCTGATGACCATCGCCGCCCAACACACCCTGACGCGCGGGATGTTCTTCTGGACCGCGCCGGTTCCGGCGGCCGCCCTGCTCTACAGCATGAGCCGACTGCAAACGGGGTTGGAGGGCTGGATCCTGCTGGCGCTGGGCTTTTGCTTCGTGGTCAACGCCAGGGGCCTGCAGGTCGCCAACGCCGTGTCTTACGCCGAGGTCATCAACGGCCAGCTCAGCGCCGAACAGGCCAACGAGACCAAGAGCGCCTTCCTCGCCACCGTCTCCCACGAGATCCGCACGCCGCTCAACGGGGTGTTGGGCATGGCCCAGGCGATGACGCGCGAACCGCTGACCGCGGACCAGGCTGAAAGGCTGAAGGTCTTGCGACACTCCGGGGCGACGTTGCTGACCCTGCTCAACGACTTGCTGGATATGGCCAAGATCGAAGCCGGCAAGATCGAACTGGAGCCCTTGGACTTCGATCCGGAGATGCTGGCGCGCGGCGCCTGCGACGCCTTCGCGGCCATCGCAGCGGAAAAAGGGCTCGACCTCCACTTTGAAACGGACGGAGAGCCGGCGCTCTATCATGGCGATCCGACGCGGATCCGGCAGATCCTCTACAACCTGATCGGCAACGCCGTGAAATTCACGGATCGCGGCCATGTCATGGTGCGGCTTGCCTTCGCGCCGACGGGTTTCGAGTTGTCCGTGAAGGATACGGGCGTGGGCTTTTGCGAACAGGCCAGGGCGAGCCTCTTCGAGCGTTTCGGGCAGGCGGACGCCACGACGACGCGACGGTTCGGCGGCTCGGGCCTTGGCCTGCCGATCTCACGCGAACTGGCCAAGCTGATGGGCGGCGACATCTCGGTCGAAAGCCGGGTCGGAGAAGGATCGGTCTTCCGCGTGACGCTGCCGGCGCCGCGTGCGGCTTGTCCGGCCGTCACCATGGGGCCCGCGCTCACGCCCGTGGCGGAAGCACTGGTTACGACGGCCAGCACGCCGCTCCGCGTTCTGGTGGCCGAGGACAACCCGACAAATCAGCTGGTGCTTCAGAGCTTGTTGGGCGGCGCCGACATTTGCCTGGAGGTGGTCGAGGACGGCCTGCTGGCGCTGGAAGCTTGGCGCAAGCGGTCGTTCGATCTGATCTTGATGGACATCAACATGCCCATCATGGACGGCGTCAGCGCCACCCGGGCGATCCGGGCCGAGGAGGGCGCCAGCGCCCGGGCGCGGACGCCCATCATCGCCTTGACGGCCAACGCCATGGATCATCAAAAGTACGACTACCTGGCGGCCGGCCTCGACGGTCACGTCAGCAAGCCCATCGACGTCGCCGCCCTGTTCGAAGCCATCGCCGCGGCGCTAGCGACGACAGCCGGACCGTTGGAACTGGTCGAGAGCTAGTCGGGGCGCCGGTCGACAGGGTATGTCTTCAGCGCCCTTCGCCCAGGGCCTTCAGCATGCCCAGCCGCGCCAACTCGTCCGCGCGCTCGTTGTGCACGTGCCCGGCGTGGCCCTTTACCCAGCGCCAGTCGACCTCGTGGCGCGCCCGGGCGGCGTCGAGGCGCTGCCACAGGTCGACGTTCTTGACGGGGCTCTTGTCGGCGGTCTTCCAACCCTTGGCCTTCCAGCCGTGGATCCACTGGGTGACGCCCTTCATCACGTACTGGCTGTCGGTGTGCAGTTCGGCCTTGGTCGGCTTGTTCAGGGCTTCCAGGGCCTGGATGGCGGCCATCAGCTCCATACGGTTGTTGGTGGTCGCCAGCTCGCCGCCGCAGATTTCCTTTTTCTTGTCGCCGTACATCAGAAGCGCGCCCCAGCCGCCGGGGCCGGGATTCCCGCGACAGGCGCCGTCGGTGTAGATCACCAGTCTGGGGGTCACGCGCCGGCCCCGAACAGGCTGAGGCCCTCGCGGTGCACGGCCAGCTTGCGCTCGTACTCCAGCGGGTCCTTCGGCTTGACCAGGGCCCCGGCCGGGGTCGCGCCCCAGTCGGCCAGACGGGTCAGGAAGAAGCGCATGGCCGCGCCGCGCGCCAGGATCGGGATGGCGTCGCGCTCGGCGGGGCTGAGCGGACGGCGGCGCTCGTAGCCGGCGACCAGCGCCCGGGCGGCGGTGATGTTGAAGCTGCCGTCGGCCTCGAAGCACCAGGCGTTCAGGGTCACGGCGATGTCGTAGGCATAGGCGTCGTCGCAGGCGAAATAGAAGTCGATGGCGGCCGCGAACTTGCCGTCGGGCCGGAAGAACACGTTGTCGGGGAAGTAGTCGGCGTGGATCACGCCCGACGGCAGGCCGCGCGGCCAGGACAGCGCCAGCTCGGCCAGGTCCCTGTCGATGGTGGCCGACAGGCCCGGCTTGAGGCCGTCGGCGGCCTTGCGGTGCTTGGCGAACAGCGGCGCCCAGTACGGCTGGCCCAGGTCGTTGGCGCGGCGGGCCGGATAGCCCTCGCCGGCCAGGTGCAGCCAGGCCAGGCCCTCGCCGGCCTCGCGGCAGTGGGCCACGGTCGGGCGGCGGGCCGACAGGCCCGGCAGGAACTCGACCAGGGCCGCGGGCTTGCCGCGGATGGTCTTCAGCGTCGCGCCCGCGCGATCGGCGATCGGCTTGGCGCTGGGATAGCCGCGATCGGCCAGCCAGGTCAGCAGGTCGAGGAAGTAGGGCAGGTCCTCGGGCTTGGCGCGGCGCTCGTAGACCGTGAGGATGAAGCGGCCGCTCTCGGTCTCCAGCAGGAAGTTGGAGTTCTCCACGCCCTCGGCGATGCCCTTGAACGCCAGGGCCTGCCCCAGGTCGTAGTCGCCCAGGAAGGCGGCGAGTTCGTCGTCGGTGATGTCGGTATAGACGGCCATGCGGCCGGGATGCGGGACGGGACGCTGGCGGTCAAGAGCGGTGTCGGAATTGTGCTAGGATGGCGGTGGAAGGAGACGATCCATGAGCGGCGAACCAGACGGCGACGAGCCTGCGGTCTCGACCGGGCGGGATGAGCCCGAGGCGTCGACTGAGAGGCGTGCAGATGAACGGCTCGCGCGCGGAGAAGCCTTTATGGCCCGCTACCGGACGACTTTCGAAGCGCTTGCGAACCAGGATTGCGCTGTCGATCTTGAAACCATCCGCCAGGTCGAACTCGGCGAGGCGATCATGGATGAGTATGGCGAGACCTTCAGCGCTCTGGCCAAGCCGCGTTAGGCTAACTTTGTGTTGGCTGGCTAACCCCTGAAAGCCTGCACAAATGCGGTTTAACGACCGGAGAGTCCCAACCCGAAACCGGCCGCGGCTGACACTTGCCGCCTAAAACAAGCTGCAAGCGGCTGCCCGGCGGCAGACCTTCTGACTTTCTGAGAAGGGTGGTTTTCGGAAGTTGCATTTCGCATAAGGTACAGCTCCAACGAGCCACTTTTGACGGAGACCAAATTTGCCGCTGATGCTGAGGCCGCTGGCTCGCTATGTGGATTTCGTGGGTAGATCGCGACGGTCCGAATTTTGGTTGTTCTATCTGCTGATCTTCCTAGCTACAGCCGCCTGTGTGGTCGGTGGAGTGATTATTGAGAGAAACACACGGTTTCCCGGTAACGAGATCGGCTTCCACGTTCTCAATCTGATCTACGTGCTCGTCACTGTGCCTTGGTTCGCGGTCATGGTCCGCCGGCTTCACGACGTTGATAAATCGGGGTGGTGGCTACTCGCCGCGTTTATTCCGTTCGGTGTGTTTGCGTTGATTACGTTCTGGGTTCGCGACGGAACTGCCGGTGACAATCGGTTCGGTTGCGATCCGAAAAAACGTCCAACGCTCCACTCCGAACAGACCGATAGCCGCGCGACTGCGTCTGCTTAGGGGCCTACCTGAAGGAGCTAGGGTCGGGAGCGGTACGTAAGTGCTGGCTCGCTAACAGAGCTCCCTACGACGAATAGGGCCCCTACGTCGTCAGCAACCTTGGCAGCTTGAACGTCACGGTTTCCCGCGCCTCGATCAGTTCATCCACCGTCACATCATAGCGCGCGGCGATGGCGTCGATCACGCCCTGGACCAGGTCTTCCGGCGCCGAGGCCCCGGCGGTGAGGCCGACGGCTGTCATGTGCTCGAACCACGACCAGTCGATACCGCGGGCGTCGTCGATCAGCCGGGCGTCCCGGGCGCCGGCCCGCTTGGCGACCTCCATCAGCCGCACCGAGTTGGACGAGTTCTTCGAGCCGACCACCAGCACCAGGTCCGAGGCCTCGGCCAGCGACTTCACCGCCTCCTGGCGATTGGTGGTGGCGTAGCAGATGTCTTCCTTGTGCGGGGCGGCGATGCCAGGGAAGCGCTGCTTGAGCAGGTTCACCATCTCGGCGGTGTCGTCGACCGAAAGGGTGGTCTGGGTCAGGAAGGCGACGTTGGCCGGGTCCTTGGGAACCCAGGCCCGGGCGTCGTCGATGTCCTCGATCAGGGTGACGGTCCCCTCGGGCAGCTGGCCCATGGTGCCGACCACCTCGGGATGGCCGGCGTGGCCGATCAGCACGATCTCGCGGCCGGCGTCATAGTGCTTCTGGGCCTCGACATGGACCTTGGAGACCAGCGGGCAGGTGGCGTCCAGATAGACCATCTCTCGCGCCTTGGCCGCGGCGGGCACCGTCTTGGGCACGCCATGGGCCGAGAACACCACCGGGCGATCGTCCGGCGCTTCGTCCAGTTCTTCGATGAACACCGCGCCCAGGGCCTTCAGGCGATCGACGACGTGGCGGTTGTGGACGATCTCGTGGCGCACATAGACCGGCGCGCCGAACTTCTCGATCGTCCGCTCGACGATCTGGATCGCCCGGTCGACGCCGGCGCAGAAGCCGCGCGGACTGGCCAGCACCACGCGGAGCGCGCGGCGGCCGGGGCTGGAGATGGGCGAATGGGCGTTCATGGGCCGAACCTAAGGCTTCCGGGCCGCCCGCGCCAGCATCGGGCGGCGACTCCGTGAAGTCTGCGGCGCATTGCGACGTCACGCATATGCCTTTATCAGGCTGCATGACGCTGGCGGGGAATTCCCGCTCAAGCTTTCCAATTTCGAACCGGACGTTTCATGCGCCGCACTTTCTCCGTCGCCCTCAGCGCCATGATGGCCCTCTCGATCGCCGCTACGGCGGCGACCGCCCACGCCCAGGCGGGCGGCCGGGGCGGTCAGGACCAGGGCGAGGACCAGGCCGCCAAGAAGAAGAAGCGCGACGACGAGTGGAACCAGCCCAAGGCTCCGCTGGCCCAGCTGCGCAACGCCGGCCCATGCCCCTATGTGAAGGTGCTGTACGACGCCAGCCGCTATGTCGAGTTCAAGGACGGCAAGGAGTCCGCCGCCCAGACCGCCTATACCGGCGAGATCCAGGGCCTGTCGTCCGGCTGCGCCTACAAGAGCAACGATCCGATCAAGATGCAGGTCCAGATCCTGTTCGAGCTGGGTCGGGGCCCGCAGGCGACGGGCGACCAGAAGACCTATCGCTATTGGGTGGCGGTGACCGAGCGCAACAAGGACGTGCTGGCCAAGGAATATTTCGATCTGCCGGTGACCTTCCGTGGCGGTCAAGACCGCGTCTATGCGACCGAAACCCTGAAGACCGTCACCATCCCGCGCGCCGACGAGAAGGTCAGCGGCAGCAATTTCGAGGTCCTGATCGGTTTCGACGTCACTCCGGAAATGGCCGCCTTCAACCGTGACGGCAAGCGCTTCCGCGTCAACGCCGGCCAGACCCAGCAAGCCCAGACTCAACCTGGAAACGTCGCCAAGCCATGAGTGATTTGAAGCGGTCCCTGAGCGAGGCGGCCGCGGCCGCCTTCCAGGCCGCCGGACTGTCTCCCGACTTCGGGCGCGTCACCGCGTCCGACCGGCCCGATCTGGCCGACTTCCAATGCAACGGGGCCCTGGCGGCCGCCAAGAGCGCCAAGCGCAATCCGCGCGAGATCGCCGAGCAGGTCGTCGATATCCTGAAGGCCGACCCACGCCTGGCCTCGGTGGAGATCGCCGGCGCCGGCTTCATCAACCTGCGCGTCGCCAGCGAGGCCCTGTCGGTCCGCGCCAACGCGATCGCCGCCGATCCGCGCGCCGGGGCCGAGCCCCTGGCCCAGCCGCGCCGGGTGCTGGTCGACTACGCCGGCCCCAACGTCGCCAAGCCGATGCACGTGGGCCACCTGCGCGCCTCGATCATCGGCGAGTCGATCAAGCGCCTGTACCGCTTCCGCGGCGACCAGGTGCTGGGCGACGCCCACTTCGGCGACTGGGGCTTCCAGATGGGCCTGCTGATCGTCTCGGTCGGCGAGGAGCGGGGCCTGTTCGACGGCTGGATTTCCGAGGAAACCGGCCGGTTCGCCGGTGACGCGGCTGGCGAGCAGGTCAAGCTCAAGCTGCTCGACCTGGGCCTTGAGGATCTGGATCGCGCCTATCCGATCGCCGCCGCCCGCGCCAAGGTCGACGAGCCGTTCCGCGACCGCGCGCGCCGCGCCACGGCCCTGCTGCAGGGCGGGGCTGACGCCTACCGCGCGATCTGGGCCCGCTTCGTCGAGGTCAGCCGTGTGGCCCTGGAGCGCGAGTTCCACGCGCTGGGCGTCGATTTCGACCTGTGGAAGGGCGAGAGCGACGCCAACGACCTGATCCCGGGAATGATCGCCGAGCTGGAGGCCAAGGGCCTGCTGGTCGACGACCAGGGCGCCCGGATCGTCCGCGTCGCCCGCCCCGGCGAGACCAAGAAGAAGAAACTGCCCGACGGTTCGGTGGTCGAGGTCGAGAGCCCCGACCCGCTGTTGATCGTGTCGTCGGAAGGCTCGGCCATGTACGGCACGACCGACCTGGCCACCATCCTGGATCGCCGCCGGTCGTTCGACCCGCACCTGATCCTCTACGCCGTGGACCAGCGCCAGGCCGACCACTTCGAGCAGGTGTTCCGCGCCTCGTACCTGGCCGGCTACGCTCAGCCGGGCGGGCTGGAGCACATCGGCTTCGGCACCATGAACGGAGCCGACGGCAAGCCGTTCAAGACCCGGGCGGGCGGGGTGCTGAAGCTGCACGACCTGATCGAGATGGCCCGCGAAAAGGCCCGCGAGCGCCTGCGCGAAGCCGGCCTGGGCGCCGAGCTTTCCGAAGAGGCCTTCGAGGACACCGCCCACAAGGTGGGGGTCGCGGCCCTGAAGTTCGCCGACCTGCAGAACTTCCGCGGCACCTCCTACGTCTTCGACCTCGACCGCTTCACCAGCTTCGAGGGGAAGACCGGGCCATACCTGCTGTACCAGTCGGTGCGCATCAAGAGCATCCTGCGCAAGGCGGCCGAGCAGAACGTCGTCTCGGGCCCGATCGTGGTCGGCGAACCGGCCGAGCGCGACCTGACCCTGCTGCTGGACGCCTTCGAGGGCGCGCTGTCGGAGGCCTACGACAAGAAGGCCCCCAACTTCGTCGCCGAGCACGCCTACAAGCTGGCCCAGACCTTCTCCAAGTTCTATGCCGCCTGCCCGATCCTCAGCGCCGACGCGCCGTCCATCCGGGCCTCGCGCCTGGCCCTGGCCGAGACGACGCTGAAACAGCTGGAACTGGCGCTGAACCTGCTGGGGATCGAAGCGCCGGAGCGGATGTAGGCGGCGCTAGGGGCGTTCAAGATCCTGCAGCGTCGCCAGCAGGCCTTCGACGCCGCCGGTTTCCAGATATTGTTGAGCGACCAGCACCAGACGCAGCTGTTTGGCCAGCAACGCCAGCTGCCGGTGCTGGTTCTCGGTGCGCTTCTGGGCCGTCTCGGCCTCCAGGGCGTCGGCTTCGGCCAGCAGCTTTCGGACCTCGGCCAGGGTCTTCTCATTCTGGACGCCGGCCCGCTTCAGATATTCCTTGATGCTGCGCAGGCCCTCGGCGGCGATGGCGTGGGCCTCGTCGCGGACCGTGGTCTGGGTTTCGGGATCGGCGATGGCGTCCAGCACCCGGCCCAGGGCGTCGTTGAGCTTGCTCATCAGCCCGGTGCGGGCTTCGCTCTGCAGCGGCGGCGTCCCACGCACGTCGCTCAGCGACAGCACGTTCGCGCCATCCGACACGAGTGTCTTGCGCCGCGCCTCAACGAACACCTTGATGATGAAGCGGGAGGCGGCGATGGCTTCCTCGGACTGCAGGACGGTGGCCGCCATGACCACGCCGTGCTCGGTGAAGACATAGGGTCGATGGCGGGAGCCGCCCCGACCGATCTTTGAGGTCACAATTTGCAACCTCAAAGCCGCGAACTCCTTGAGGGTAAGCTGAAAGGCGAAGCCGTCGAACTTCGCCTCGTTCCGTCGCGTTTGCTGGTTGAGGCGTTTGGTCTCGACGCCAAACAGCCGCGCGAGATCGGCGTCGATGATCACGGAGACCCCGCGCACCTCGAACAGCTGTGGCGCGAAGGCTGCTTCGATGGGCGCGTCGGGAATGGGCGCGTAAATCATGACCGTCCCTTGGGATCGCAGTTTGTGACCTCAAACTTGACCTGTTCTTGAAATGTTCGCAACCTTGGGGCGACGGCGTTCGCGCCCAGTTGACTCCCGTCGCCCCGTCGCCCAAACACGCCTCGACCCTCGCGGGAGACATCGGGATTCTGTCCCGAGGCCGAAGGCGCAACCGCCCCGGAAACGCTCAGGCAAAAGGACCGCGCGGGTTTAGGAACGCTGGAAAGAGGCAGGCCGACAGGTCTGCCCGCCGAAGGAGCAAGGCCATCGCGCTTTCGAGCGGCGAGGGACCGGAATCTCTCAGGTCAAAGGGACAGCGGGGGCGAGACCACCTGGCGAAAGCCGGGCGGCGTCGCCGACCCCGATTGGAGCCCAAAGCGTGTCCGACCCAAGCCTTTCCGGCCAAGATCTCAAGAAGACCCCGCTGTACGACGCGCACGTCGCGGCCGGTGCGCGCATGGTGCCGTTCGCGGGCTACCACATGCCGGTGCAGTACAAGGACGGGGTGCTGAAGGAGCATCTTTGGACCCGCGAGCACGCGGGCCTGTTCGACGTCTCGCACATGGGCCAGGCCCGGCTGCGCGGCGAGAACCCGGCCAAGAGCTTCGAGAAGCTGGTCTCGGCTGACTATCAGGGTCTCAAGCCGGGCAAGCAGCGCTACGCCGTGCTGCTGAACGACCAAGGCGGGGTGATCGACGACCTGATGACCGCCCGCCCCGACGACGACGGCCTGTTCATCGTCGTCAACGGGGCCTGCAAGGACAACGACTACAGGATCATCGCGGAGGCCCTGAAGGGCGAGGCCACCGTCGAGCGCCTGGAAGACCGCGCCCTGCTGGCCCTGCAGGGGCCCGAGGCCGCCGCCGTCCTGGCCGCCCACGTTCCGGAAGCCGCGAGCATGGTGTTCATGGACGCCAGGGCCCTGACCGCCCTCGGGACCGACGCCATTATCTGCCGCTCGGGCTATACCGGCGAGGACGGTTACGAGATCTCGGTCCCGGCCGCCGAGGCGACGCGCATCTGGAACACGCTGCTGGCGGACGAGCGGGTCAGGGCCATCGGCCTGGGCGCTCGCGACAGCCTGCGCCTGGAGGCCGGCCTGCCGCTGTATGGCCACGACATGGACGAGACGGTCTCGCCGATCGAGGCCGGCATGCCGTTCGCCGTTGGCAAGAGCCGCCGCGAGGCCGGCGACTTCCCGGGTGCGGCTCGAATCCTCAGGGAGCTGGCCGGCGACCTTGAGCGCGTGCGCGTCAATCTGAAGGTGCTGGAAGGCGCTCCCGCCCGAGAGGGCGCCGAGATCGCCGACGTCGACGGCAATGTCATCGGCAAGGTCACCAGCGGCGGCTTCGGCCCCAGCTTCGGCGGCGCCATCGCCATCGGCTTCGTGCCGCCCGAGTTCGCGGTGATCGGCTCGACGCTGAAAGTCATCGTCCGGGGCAAGGCGGCGGCCGCCGAGGTTGTCGCCAGCCCGTTCGTTCCCACCCGCTACGTGCGCAAGATCTAGCACTCAGACCAAAGGGCCAGACCATGAAGTTCACCAAGGACCACGAGTGGGTCGAAGTCGCCGGCGATCTCGCCACGGTCGGCATCACCGCCTACGCCGCCGAGCAGCTGGGCGACGTGGTGTTCGTCGAGACCCCCGACGTCGGCAAGACCGTCAAGCAGGGCGAGGCCCTGGCGGTGGTCGAGAGCGTCAAGGCCGCCTCCGACGTCTACGCCCCGGTGTCGGGCGAGGTGGTCGAGGCCAACGGCGAGCTTTCCGACAGCCCTGAGACCGTCAACGCCCTGCCGGAAACCGGCGGCTGGTTCGCCAAGATCAAGCTGAGCAATCCCGGCGAACTCGACGCCCTGATGGATCGCGACGCGTACGAAGCGTTCCTCGGCACGCTCTAACCCAGCACCCCTCCCCCTTGATGGGGGAGGGGCAGGGGTGGGGGTGACCCCGCCGCTCGCAACACCCCCATCCCCGACCCTTCCCCCATCAAGGGGGAAGGGAGCATGCCGCGGAAGTTTTTCATGCGCTACCTCCCCCTCACACCCGAAGATCGCGCCGACATGCTCGGCGTCATCGGCGCGGAGTCGATTGACGAGCTGTTCGTCGACGTGCCCGCCGTCGCCCGCCGCAAGGACCCGGTCGACCTGCCGTTCCATGCCGGCGAGCTGGAGGTGGAGCGCGAGATGCTGGGCCTGTCGCGTCGCAACCGCTCGGCGTCCGAAGGGCCGTTCTTCGTGGGGGCGGGGGCCTATCGCCACCATGTGCCGGCCAGCGTCGACCACATCATCCAGCGGTCGGAGTTCCTGACCAGCTACACGCCCTACCAGCCCGAGATCGCCCAGGGCACGCTGCAGGTGCTGTTCGAGTTCCAGACCCAGGTCGCGGCCCTGACCGGCATGGAGGTGGCCAACGCCTCGCTCTATGACGGCTCCACCGCCACGGCCGAGGCGGTGATGATGGCCACGCGCGTCACCCGCCGCAGCAAGGCGGTGCTGTCGGGCGGCGTGCACCCGCACTATGTCGGCACGGTCGAGACCCTGGCCCACGCGGCCGGCGTGGCCACCGAGCGCCTGGCGCCGGCCATCGACGCCGAGGACGCGGTGATCGCCGCCATCGACGCCGACACCGCCTGCGTGGTCGTCCAGACCCCCAACGTGTTCGGCACGGCCACCGACGTCAGCAAGATCGCCGCCGCCGCCCAGGCCGCCGGCGCCCTGCTGGTCGTGGTCACCACCGAGGCGGTGTCGTACGGCCTGCTGAAGTCGCCCGGCGAGATGGGCGCCGACGTCGTGGTGGCCGAGGGCCAGTCGATCGGCAACGGCCTGAGCTTCGGCGGGCCCTATGTCGGCCTGTTCGCCTGCAAGGAAAAATACGTCCGCCAGGCGCCGGGCCGCCTGTGCGGCGAGACCGTCGACGCCGAGGGCCGCCGCGGCTTCGTCCTGACCCTGTCGACCCGCGAGCAGCACATCCGCCGCGACAAGGCCACGTCGAACATCTGCACCAACAGCGGCCTGTGCGCCCTGGCGTTCAGCATCCACATGAGCCTGCTGGGCGAGAAAGGCCTGCGCCGCCTGGCCCTGGTCAACCACCAGAAGGCCTTGAAGCTGCGCGACGCCCTGGCCGCCGTGCCGGGCGTCCAGGTGCTGACCCCGCGCTTCTTCAATGAGTTCGCGATCAAGGTCCCGGGCGTCGCCGCCGAGCTGGTCGAGACCCTGGCCGCCAACGGCGTGATCGCCGGCGTGCCGTTCTCGCGCCTCGACCCGGCCGCCGGCCTCGACGACGTCCTGCTGGTCGCCGCCACCGAGACGACCCCCGACAGCGACATCGCCTTCTTCGCCAAGGCCCTGACCAAGGTGCTGGACCAATGAGCATGAACACCGTCGGACGTCCGACCCGTCCCGAAGCCCCCTCCCAGACGGGCGACGTCAACGACTACGTCCACCCGACCCTGACCGGGGCCCGCGGCCTGCTGCAGGACGAGGCGCTGATCTTCGAACTGAACGCCTGGGACAAGACCGGGGTCGACCTGCCCGACGCCCCGCCGGCCGACGATCTGGGCGACCTGGTCCGCAAGGATCCGATCGGCCTGCCGGGCCTGTCCGAGCCGGAAGCGGTGCGCCACTATGTGCGCCTGAGCCAGAAGAACCACGCCATCGACCTGGCGCTCTATCCGTTGGGTTCGTGCACGATGAAGCACAATCCGCGCCTGAACGAGAAGATGGCGCGCCTGCCGGGCTTCTCCGACATTCACCCGCTGCAGCCGCAGTCGACGGTGCAGGGGGCGATCGAGCTGATGGACCGCCTGGCCCACTGGCTGAAGACCCTGACCGGCATGCCGGCCGTGGCCCTGAGCCCCAAGGCCGGCGCCCACGGCGAGCTGTGCGGCCTGCTGGCCATCCGCGCCGCCCACGAGGCCAACGGGCAGGGCCACCGCAAGACCGTCCTGGCCCCGACCAGCGCCCACGGCACCAACCCGGCCACGGCGGCCTTCTGCGGCTACACCGTCGTCGAGATCGCTCAGACCGACGACGGCCGGGTCGACCTGGCGGACCTGGAGGCCAAGCTGGGCGACCACGTGGCCGCCATCATGGTCACCAACCCCAACACCTGCGGCCTGTTCGAGCGCGACGTGGTCGAGATCGCCCGCCTGACCCATGCGGCCGGGGCCTATTTCTACTGCGACGGCGCCAACTTCAACGCCATCGTCGGCCGGGTGCGCCCGGGCGACCTGGGCGTCGACGCCATGCACATCAACCTGCACAAGACCTTCTCCACCCCGCACGGCGGCGGTGGTCCGGGCGCGGGTCCGGTGGTGCTGTCGGCGGCCCTGGCCCCGTTCGCGCCCACCCCCTGGGTGGTCAGCCACGAGCATACGTTCAAGCTGGTCGAGGAAGCCAAGGGGCCCGCCGCTCAGGCCTTTGGCCGGATGAGCGCCTTCCACGGCCAGATGGGCATGTTCGTGCGGGCCTACGCCTATATGCTCAGCCATGGGGCCGACGGCCTGCGCCAGGTGGCCGAGGACGCCGTCCTCAACGCCAACTACATCAAGGCCCGCCTCGGCGACCTGATGAGTCCGGCCTTCCCGAACGGTCCCTGCATGCACGAGGCCCTGTTCGACGACGCCTGGCTGGAGGGCACGGGGGTGACCACGCTCGACTTCGCCAAGGCGATGATCGACGAGGGCTTCCACCCGATGACCATGTACTTCCCGCTGGTGGTGCACGGGGCGATGCTGATCGAGCCGACCGAGACGGAATCCAAGCAGGAGCTCGATCGCTTCGTCACCGCGCTGCGGGCCCTGGCTGGAGCGGCGAAGGGGGGCGATGTCGACCGCTTCAAGGGGGCTCCCTACCACGCGCCGCTCAAGCGCCTGGACGAGACCCAGGCGGCTCGCAAGCCACGTTTGAGGTGGAAACCTGTGGCCGCCGCGCCACTGGCTGCGGAATAGACGTCACAGTCGGCGAAAGCGACAATAGGGCGCCTTTACGGAAAGGCGCCCCGTTCTCATATCGGTCTCAGTGAGCCGAGGAGGCCGGCCCCCGCCGGGATCGAACGGACCACGGAACCGTTTCGTCCTGCCCCCTTTTGCTTTGGCCCATGAACGTCGCCTTCGCCATGCCGCCCGTGCGCTTCTCCGCCGCCGATGAACTCGCCCGCGAGCTTCTCGGGCGGATTTCGCGCGTCGTGCTGGTCACCCTGGGCCTGATCCTGGTGGTGGCCGGGTTCCTGATCGCGCCGCTGCCCGGCCCGCTGGGCGTGCCGCTGACCGTGGCCGGCCTGATGCTGGTGCTGCGCAACTCGTTCCGGGCGCGCAAGCAGTTCGTCCGCTTCCAGCACGCCCATCCCAAGCTGCTGTTCCCGCTGCGCCGCCTGCTGCGCCGCGAGCCGGAAGTGTTTCCGGTCGCCTGGCAGCAGGTGCTGCGGATGGAGCGCCTGATCGTCCCGCGCCGCTGGCGCGTGGCCAAGCGCTGGCGCCAGTCGTTCAAGCGCCAATGGTCCAAGCAGAGCGCGTGAACTCGGCGGCTGAAACGCTCGCCAGGCTGCCTTCGAGGCTCTATCGCCGCCGCCGCCGCCTGGCCCTCGTCCTGCGGGAAACCGCGGGCCGCGTCGCCCGCTGGGCGGCGCTGGCCTTCGGCGTGCTCGTGCTGCTGGCCGGGGTGGTCCTGACGCCGCTGCCGGGGCATCTGGGCCTGCCGCTGCTGGTCGTCGGCCTGATGATCGTGCTGCGCAATTCGTTCCAGGCCAAGCGCCGCTTCCTGCGCTGGCAACGCCGTCACCCCAAGCTGATCTTCCCGATCCGCCGCCTGATGCGTCGCGAGCCGGAGATCATGCTGGTGGCCTGGCAGCAGCTGCTGCGGTCGGAGAAGGTGTTCCTGCGCAAGGCCTCCTGGCGCGTGCTGAAGCGCGGCCGCAAGCACCTGAAGCGGCGCTGGCTGAAGAAGCAGGTGGTTTAGGCTCTTCCCCCTCCGGGGAGGAGGGGCGAAGGCCGGGAGGGGGCAAGTGTTAGCCGCGCAAAGCTAGAGCATCGCGCGGAAAAGTGGACGCCGGTTTTCCGCAAAAGCGATGCGAAGACAAAAACCTAGAGCAAGTCGTGCGATTTCTATATCGCGCGATTTGCTCTAGCCGCTTGGCCCTTGTCGGTCCCGACTTGCCCCCACCTGGCGGCCGCGCCGCCTGTCCGCCCCCATAGGGGGCCGAGCGCTCCGACCACCAAAAAGGACGCGCCCCGCGAGGAGCGCGCCCTTGATGTTTTCGCAGTCCGGACCGGCTATTGCAGCTTGGCGCCGACCTGGGCGATCGCCGCGTCGACGAGGCCGTCCGAGGCGCCGGTCGCGAGACGGGCGACCAGGATCTGCTCGGCGGCCTGGGCGGCGAGGTCGACAGCGGCCGACTTGACGTCGGCGGCGGCCTGGGCCTCGGCCTGGGCGATCTTGCGCTCGGCCATTTCGGCGCGGCGCGTGATCTGCTCCTCAAGCCGGGCCTTGGCTTCCGACGCGATCAGAGCGGCGTCGGCCTTGGCGGCTTCAAGCATGCCGGCGGCTTGACGCTCGGCTTCTTCCCGCTGGGCCTTCACGTCGGCGAGCAGGGCCTGGGCCTCTTCCCGCAGCTGCTGGGCTTCGTCGAGTTCGGCCTTGATCTTGGCTGCGTGGGCGTCGAGCGCGCCGAACAGGGCGCCCGGCAGGACCTTGAGCACGACCAGCAGGCCGATGAACAGGGCCAGGCCGATCAGGACCCACAGCTCGGGATTGGCGAGATCGAAGAGGGCTTCATGTTCCATCGTCGTCTCTCCCTAGGCCAGCGAGGCGGCGAGCTCGGCGGCCGAAGCCGCCTTGCCCGTCAGCTTCTCGACGATGGCCCCGGCCGTTTCCGAGGCCACCGCGCGGACGTGGCCCATGGCCTCGTCGCGGGCGGCCTGGATGCGGCCCTCGGCGGCGGCCAGCTTTTCAGCCAGCGCGGCCTCTTCCTTGGCCTGACGCTCGGCGGCCTCGGCCGAAGCCTTGGCCTTGGCGTCCGCCGCGGTCTTCTGGGCCTTGGCGCGAGCCTCGGCCACCTCGGCCGCGGCCGCGCGGGCCTGGACCTCGGCCTCGTCCTTCAGACGACGGGCGTCGGCGATATCGCCGGCGATCTTGGCGCCGCGGGTCTCGATCGCGCCGCTGACCCGAGGCAGGAGCGCCTTGGACAGCACCGCGTAGAGGACGGCGAAGATGAGCAGCAGCCAGACGATCTGTCCGCCCCAGTGCTGGAACTGCAGCTGGGGAAGCCCGCCGCTTTCCTGCCCGTGAGGGGGCTCAGTCGACTCGACCGTGCCGTGATGTTCCGTCGCCATGGGCGAAGAAGCCTCTCAAGATTGGAGCATTCTCGAAGCCGAAAATGCTCGAAGAACGAGTCCGGGGCGTCGTCGATCGCCGAAACGGTTCGGGGGACCGACCGCGCCCCAGGGTTTTACTTCGAGAACAGGATCAGGAAGGCGATGACCAGGGCGAAGATGCCCAGGGCTTCGGTCAGGGCCATGCCCAGGAACAGCATCGGACGCTCTTGGGCGGCCGCGGTCGGGTTGCGCAGGGCGCCTTGGAAGTAGTTGCCGAACATGATGCCCAGGCCGATGCCCGCGCCGATCATGCCGAGCATAGCCAGGCCGGCGCCGATGAACTTAGCGGCGGAAGCGTCCATGATTGAGACTCCTTGGGAAGTGGTGTGTTGGTTGGAAGACTAAGGGTTGATCAGTGGCTGTCGAGGTGCACGACGTCGTTCAGATAGACGCAGGTGAGCACCGCGAACACGAAGGCCTGAAGGAAGGCCACCATGAACTCTAGGGCCGTCAGGGCGACGACGGAGGTCAGCGACAGCAGGCCCACCAGCCAGTAGGCCGGGGCCATGGCCAGCAGGATGGCCACGAAGGTCGCGAAGATTTTCAGCACCACGTGGCCGCCCAGCATGTTGCCGAACAGACGAAGGGCCAGGGTGATCGGGCGGATCAGGAACGAGATGATCTCGATCGGCACCAGGATGATGTAGAGCACCGGCGGCACGCCCGACGGCGCGAACAGCTTGAAGAACTTGAAGCCGTTCTTGGCGAAGCCGACGCCGATGACGGTCAGGATGACCATCATGCCCAGGGTCAGGGTCACGGCCAGCTGCGAGGTCGCGGTGAATCCCAGGAAGTTGCCGGTCCAGCCGAACAGCATGCCCTGCAGGTTGGCGAACAGCACGAAGGCGAACAGGGTGAAGACGAAGGGCAGGTACTTCTTGCCGTCGTGGCCGATGATCGAGCTGGTCAGGCCGTCGACGATTCCATAGAGCAGCTCGCCCACCGTCTGCAGGCGACCCGGAATGACCGCGCCCTTGCCGGCGAAGGCGTAGAAGGTGACGATCAGGAACGCCGACAGCAGCATGGCGGCGATCGAGTTGGTGATCGACAGGTCGATCGCGCCCAGGCCCGGGACAGTCACGGACGGCAGCTCCACGATCTTCTGGATCATGAACTGATGCATCGGGTCGATCGGCGTGGCCAAGGCCCTAGTCTCTCTTCTGCTTGGGGGCGGTAGACCCGCCTCCCGTGTCTCCGTCGGTTACGTCCTTGGCGGACTGGGCCGACGCCTGCGCGCTCAGTTTCGTCGCCTTGCGGACGACGATGTAGATCGAGGACCCCATGCCGATCAGCAGACCGCCGACCATGCCCCAGGGCCCCGTGCCGGCGTAGCGGTCGAGCAGCCAGCCGAAGCCGAGCCCCACCAAAACGCCCCCGATCAGATCCGCCAGGAGACGATAGCCGTCCTGGGACGATTTCTCGTGCTCGGCGCGCTTCGGCGCCTCGGCCGCTTTTCGCGCCTCGAAAGCGGCGATCCGAGCGTCGAGGCTCTGCGGAGCCCTGTCGTTCGGTTCGTCGGCCTTGGGCATGGGAAGCGGTCAGGTCCGATAACGCCCGCGGCCACCTCAAAAGAGGCGGTTTTCCGGCCGGCTTGATCGCGGCGGAACCTATAGGGCGCGCTGCGGTGCGTCAAGGTTGGGCGGTATCCCGTCAAGTGGCCGTTTTGTAAAGGTTTTTGGAGATTTTCGAGCCGCGCGTCGGAATCATCGCGTCCTTACGTGATCGGCGGCGGTTTGCCAGCGACAGGGTTCCATCGCGGAACCGCATCGTGCGCGACCCCCTCAGTCGGCTTCGCCGACAGCTCCCCCAGAGGGGGAGCATCTGCGTTCTGGTAGCTCCTCCCCTTTGGGGGAGGTGGCCCGAAGGGCCGGAGGGGGTTCGCCGAATCGACCTTCCCAAGATTTCCCTCGCGTCGCGGCCCGCGCGAACCCTATGGTACCGCAACCATGACCGGCCGCCTCGACGCGCCGGCGGGCTCATCGAGGGAAGAAACCAGCCATGATCCGCGTCACCCGCAGTCTGCTCGGCGCCGCAGCGCTGTGCGCGCTTCTCGCGCCCGCCGCCGCCCAGGCCGCCGCCCCCAGGCAGCAACCCCCGCCGGCCTACAAGAACTTTCGCGCCGCCATCTATATCGCCGTCAACAACGCCAAGGCGCTGGCCGACAAGGCCACCTTCGATCGGGAATTCGAGCGCGCCAGCCGCCAGCTGCGCTTCGACAAGGTCTATCTGGAGGTCTATCGCGACAAGAACTTCGCCACCGACGAGCAGATCGAGCGGGTCAAGGGCTGGTTTGAGGAACGCGGCGTCACGGTGGCCGGCGGGATCACCCTGGCGGCCGGCGGCGAGGGCGGCCAGTTCGGCACCTTCGACTACGAAAAACCCGCCGACCGGGCCGAGTGCGAGAAGGCCGTGCGCCTGGCGGCCAAGCATTTCGACGAGGTGATCCTCGACGACTTCTTCTTTTACACTTCCAAGAGTCCCGCCGACATCGCCGCCAAGGGCGACCGCAGCTGGAGCCAGTACCGGCTGGAGACCATGCGCAAGGTCAGCCAGGACCTGGTGCTCGGCCCGGCCAAGGCGGTCAATCCCAAGGTGCGGATGATCATCAAGTACCCCAACTGGTACGAGCACTTCCAGGGCACGGGCTATGACCTGGAGAAGCAGTCGCAGATGTTCGACGGCATCTATACCGGCACGGAAACCCGCGACCCGGTGGTCACCGACCAGCTGCTGCAGCAGTACGAGAGCTATTCGATCGTCCGCTACTACGACAACATCCGCCCCAAAGGCTCCAACGGCGGAAAGGGCAACGGCGGCGGCTGGGTCGACACCTTTTCCACCCTCTATGTCGACCGCTACGCCGAGCAGCTGTGGGACACCCTGCTGGCCAAGGCGCCGGAGATCACCCTGTTCAACTGGCGGCCGATGAGCGAGGCCAGGGCCGTCGAGCCGGGCCAGCGTCCGTGGAAGGACAAGGTCACCAGCTTCGACTGGAAGGCCATGGTCGCCAGCTACCGGCCCTCGGGCCAGCCCAACGATCCGGGTCCCGGCTGGAGCCGTGCGGCCGGCTGGTCGCTGGAGAAGATCGACAAGGACCTGGGCCTGCTGGGCGCCCCGATCGGCGTCGCCAGCTACAAGCCCTACCAGTCGTCGGGCGAGGACTTCCTGCACAACTATCTGGGCAATATCGGCATACCGATCGAGCTGTCGCCCAACTTCCCCAAGGGCGCGGACGTCGCCCTGCTGACCCAGGCGGCGGCCAAGGACCCCAAGGTCGTCGAGGAGATCAAGGGCAACCTGCTGGCGGGCAAGACGGTGTTCATCACCTCGGGCCTGCTGGGGGCGCTGCAGGGCAAGGGGATCGAGGACATCCTCGAGGTGCGCGACACCGGTCGCAAGGTGGCGCTGCACGACTTCCTCAACGGCTATGGCGCGGGCAATGGCGAAAGCCTCAACGATCCCAAGCGGGACAACCCGCCGGTGCTGTTCCCGGAACTGGCCTTCTACACCAACGACAGCTGGGGGATCATCCGCGGCGTGGCCAACGCCAAGGGCTTCCCGATCCTGCTGATGAACCGCTACGGCGGCGGGATCCTCTATGTGATCACCATGCCGGAGAACCCGGGCGACCTCTACAACCTGCCCCAGGGCGTGACGACCGAGATCAAGCGCTACCTGCAGCGCGACTTTCCCGTGCGGCTGGACGCGCCGGACCGGGTCAGCCTGTTCGCCTACGACAACGGGACCTTCGTGGTGCAGTCGTTCCGTGACGACGACACCGACGTGAACCTGTCGCTGCTGGGCGCGGGGGTGAAGTTGCGCGACATGGCCACCGGCAAGCTGGTCGAGGCCAGGGCGCCCGACGGCAAGGCCGACGCCTGGCGCCGCCAGGGCGTGCCGACCCGCACCGAGTTCGCCGCCGCGGTGGCGCCGCACAGCTACACCGTCTACCGAATCGAGAAGTAACGCCTGCGATTTCCCCGGCGCGACCATTCGCGCCGGGGATGATCCATTGCATTTCCGGGCGTTTTGGGGTCTTAGGAGCGCACTTTCCACCAACCAGAAGATTCATGTCGCACCTGAAGAACACCGGCTTCGCCGATCGCATCTCCGCCGCCGCCGAAGCCAAGAAGGCCATGCTGGCCAAGATGAAGGTGAAGCCGACCGTCCAGGACCCCAATTTCGAGCAGCGCCACGCCGAGCGCGAAGCCGAACTGGAACGGGTCCGCGCCGAACGCGCCGCGATCAAGGAAGCCGCTCGCCAGGAAGCCCTGGCCAAGGAAGAGGCCGCCCTTGCCGAGAAGCGCGCCCAGCGCAAGGAGCGCAAGGCCCTGACCGCCGCCGAGCAGAAGGCCGCCCGCGACGCCAAGTACGCCGCCCGCAAGGCGCGCCAGAAGTAATCATCGATACTCGCTCCATCGCGCGGTCCCGGCCCGTATGAGGGCGGACCACGTGGGGGCTTGAGCTGGATGCACGTCGATTTCGCCCTGCTGGCCACGATGTTCGCCGTGGCCATGGTCGCGGGCGCGTTCGACGCCATCGCCGGCGGCGGCGGCCTGCTGACCGTCCCGGCCCTGCTGCTGACCGGCATGAACCCCGTCGCGGCCCTGGGCACCAACAAGCTGCAGGGCGCGGTCAGCGCGATCTCCTCCACCAGCGCCTTCGCCCGGCGCGGCCTGATCGACTGGAAGACCGCCCTGCCGGTGGCCGGCGCGGCCGCGGTGGCCGGGCTCTGCGGCGCCCTGTGCGCCAGCCTGCTGTCGCCGCGCGTCCTGGCGGCGCTGGTGCCGGTGCTGCTGATCGTCATCGCCCTCTATTTCGGTTTCTCGAAGGGGCTGAAGGGCGAGGACGTCCATCCGCGCTTGACCCTGCCGGTCTTCGCCCTCTGCGTGGTCCCGCTGATCGGCTTCTACGACGGGATCTTCGGGCCGGGGGCGGGGGCCTTCTACATGGTGGCCATCGTCACCCTGCTGGGCTACGGCGCGCTGAAGGCCACGGCCCACACCAAGCTGGCCAATGCGGCGTCGAACCTGGGCAGCCTGTCGCTGTTCATCCTGAAGGGCGTGGTGGTCTGGCCGATCGGCCTGGCCATGGCGACCGGCGCGTTCATCGGCGCCCAGATCGGTTCGCGCCTGGCCATGCGCTTCGGGGCCCGGCTGATCCGGCCGCTGCTGGTGATGATGTCCTGCGCCATGGCGGTGAAGCTGTTGAGCGATCCGGGGAACCCGTTGCGGCACGCGGTGGCGGGGCTGTTCGGCGGGTGACGCTTGCCCCCACCTGACCGCTTCGCCGTCTGTCCGCCCCCATAGGGGGCGGAGCGCTCTTCCCCCTCCGGGGGAAGACGATCGCGAAGCGATCCGTAGGGGGCAAGGACGTGAGCCGCCGCCCTACTGCGCCGCCACCAGCTGCTCGGCCGTGGACAGGTCCACGCTGACCAGCTGGCTGACGCCGCGCTCGGCCATGGTCACGCCGAACAGACGGTCCATCCGGCTCATGGTCACCGGGTTGTGGGTGATGGCGATGAACCGCGTGCGGGTGCGCCGGCGCATTTCGTCCAGCATGTTGCAGTAGCGGTCGACATTGGCGTCATCCAGCGGCGCGTCGACCTCGTCCAGCACGCAGATCGGGGCCGGATTGGCCAGGAAGACGCCGAAGATCAGGGCGCTGGCGGTGAGGGCCTGCTCGCCGCCGCTCATCAGGCTCATGCTGGCCATGCGCTTGCCGGGCGGGCAGGCGAAGATCTCCAGGCCGGCCTCCAGCGGGTCGTCGCTCTCGATCAGCTTCAGCTCGGCCTGGCCGCCGCCGAACAGGGCCTGGAAGAGGGTCTGGAAGTTGGCGTTGATCACGTCGAACGCCGCCAGCAGGCGCTCGCGGCCCTCGGCGTTCAATTCTTCGATGCCGGCCCGCAGCTTGCCCACCGCGCCTGACAGGTCGGCCCGCTCGGTGCGCATGGTCTCCAGGCGGGCGGCGTATTCGTTGGCCTCCTCCTCGGCGCGCAGGTTCACGGGGCCGATGGCGTCGCGCTCTCTTTCGAGAGCGAACAGGTGGGCCTCGACCCCGGCGGCGTCCTTGGGCACGGCCACGGCCTCGCCGGCCACGTGGCGGCCCAGCTCCTCCGGCTCCATCCGGGCCTGCTCGCGAATCGCCCCGGCCACCTCGGCGAAGCGGTCGCGGGCCGCGTCCAGGGTGGCCACCAGGCCGGCCCGCTTCTCGCGGGCCTCGGACGCGGCCTGTTCGGCGGCCCGGGCGGCGCGGTCGGCGTTGAGGCGGGCGGTCTCGGCGGCTTCCAGCGCGTCGGCGGCCTTGGCCCGGCGGGTCTCGGCGGCGGCGAACTGCTCGACGATGACCACCAGCTTGCCGGCCAGGACGGTCGGCGCCTCGCGGGCGGCCTCCAGGGCGGCGGCGGCCTTGAGCCGGTCGGCCTCCAGGCTGGTCTCGCGTCGGCTTGAGGCCTCGCGGCGCTTGGCCCAGTCGGCATGGTCGCGCTCCAGGCTTTCCAGCCGGCGGGCCCGGCCGGCCGTCTCGCGGGTCTCCTGGTCCAGGGCCGAGCGAGCGGCGGCGGCGGCTTCGCGGGCGGCGGCGGCGGCCTGACGGGCGGCGGCCAGGCGCGGGGCCAGGTCCTCGGCGCTTTCGACCCCGGCGCTTTCGGCGCGGACGGCGGCCAGGGCGGCTTCGGCCTCGACCCGCTCGGCCTCGAAGCGGGCGATGGTGTCGTCCAGCGACTGGGCGCGGGCTTCGCGCTGGGCCGCTTCGCGCTCGTAGCGGGCCACCTGCTCGCGGGCCCCGGTCAGCAGCCGCTCGGCCTCGGGCGGACCCCGGCGCTTGTCGCGCAGGGTCTCCTCCGCGACCCGCAGGGCGTCGGCGGCGGTCTTCAGGGCGGCGGTCGCGACCTCAGCGCGCGGGGCGACCAGATCGATCTCGGCCTCGACCTCGGCCAGCCGGGTGCGCTGCTCCAGCCGCACGGCGGCCGGCTTGGGCGCGTCGGCGCGGGCGACGAAGCCGTCCCAGCGCCACAGGTCGCCCTCCCTGGAGACCAGCCGCGCGCCGACGGGCAGGCCTCTGGCCAGACGGTCGCCGTCGGCCCGCTCGACCACGGCCACATGCGACAGGCGGGCGGCCAGTTCCGGCGGGGCCTTGATCAGCGGGGCCAGCGGCGTTGCGCCGTCGGGCCAGATGACGGGCTTGGCCTCGGCGCCATTTTCCGAAAGGAGGGCCCAGAACGACGGCGCGCGAGAGTCCAGCGCCGCTTCCAGGTCGTCGCCCAGGGCGGCGGCCAGGGCGGCGCCGTAACCCTTGTCGGGCGTCACGGCGTCAAGAGCCGGCGAGAAGCCGCTCTTGGCGCGCGGCGCCGTCAGCTGGGCCAGGCCGCGGGCCTCGGTGCGCAGGCGGCCCAGCTGGTCCTCGACCTTGCGGGCCAGGTCGCGGGCCTGGGCCTCGGCGGCGGCGGCCTTGACCCGCAGGCTTTCCGCGTCCTCCAGGGCCTTGCGGGCGGCGGCCAGGCCGGCCTCGGCGTTGGCGAAGCGCTGGCGGGCCTCGGCGGCGGCGGGGTCGACCACGGGGCCGACGGCGGCGCGCCCGGCCTTGGCCTGATCCAGGGCGCGGACCGTGCGGGCCAGGCGGTTTTCGGCTTCGGCCAGGCGCTGGGCGGCGGCGCGGGCCCGGGCGTCCTCGGCGGCGACCCGGGCGGCCAGCTGCTCGACCTCGCTGTCGGCCTTGGCGCGGGCTTCCTCGGCGGCCTTGGCGGCGGCGGCCAGTTCCGGACCCCGCGCCGGGGCTGCGGCGATCAGGGCGCGCAGCTCGGCCAGTTCGGCCTCGGCCCGGGCCAGGGCCTGGACGGCGTCCTGCAGGCCCTGCGCCTCGCGGGCCCGGTCGTCGTCGATGCGGGTCAGGTCGGCCGACAGCCGCTCGAACTCGGCCTGGGCGGCCTCGGCCTCGCGTTCGGCCCGGTCCTTCTGGATGGCCAGTTGCCCCAGCACCGCCTGGGCGATCGAGGCCTCCTCGCGCAGCGGCGGCATGGCGGCCTCGGCCGCCAGGATCGCGGTCTGGGCGGCGGCGGCGGCGCGGGCGGTCTCCTCCACGGCGCGGGCGGCCTCGGTGGCCTCGCTCTGGGTGCGGTTGAGGGCGTCGCGGGCCTCGGTCCAGCGGGTGTAGAGCACCGCCCCCTGCACCGCGCGGATCTCGGCCGACAGCCGCTTGTACTTCTCGGCCTGGCGGGCCTCGCGGCGCAGCCGGCCCAGGGCGGTCTCCAGCTCGCGGGCCACGTCCTCCAGCCGGGCGAGATTGGCCTCGGCCGCCCGCAGCCGCAGTTCGGCCTCGTGGCGGCGGGTGTGCAGGCCCGAGACGCCGGCCGCCTCTTCCAGGATGCGGCGGCGGTTCTGCGGCTTGGCGCCGATCAGCTCGCTGATCTGGCCCTGGCGGACCAGGGCCGGCGAGTTGGCCCCGGTCGAGGCGTCGGCGAACAGAAGCTGGACGTCCCGCGCCCGCACCTCGCGGCCGTTGATGCGGTAGGTCGAGCCTTCGCCCCGGTCGATGCGGCGCACCACCTCCAGCACCGGGTCGTCGTTGAACTGGGCCGGCGCCGTGCGGTCGGCGTTGTCGATCGTCAGGGTGACGTCGGCGTGGTTGCGGGCCGGACGGGCCCCGCTGCCGGCGAAGATCACGTCGTCCATGCCGCCCGCCCGCATGGCCTTGGCGGAATTGGCGCCCATCACCCAGCGCAGGGCTTCCAGCAGGTTGGACTTGCCGCAGCCGTTCGGGCCGACGATCCCCGTCAGACCGGGCTCGATCCGGAACTCGGTCGGCTCGACGAAGGACTTGAATCCCGAAAGGCGCAGGCGCTGGAATTGCACGGCGCGCGCCCGCCTCTCAGCCCTTGCCGGGCTTGGTTTGCGCGGCCTTGGCGATCGCGCCGGCGAAGGTCTCGATCGGCAGGCCGCCGTCGTAGCGCTCGCCGTTGACGAAGAAGGTCGGGGTGAACTGGACCTTGTCGCGCTCGGCGGCCTTCTCGACCCGGGCGTTGACGGCGTCCAGCCCCGCCTTGTCCTGCAGGGCGGCGGTGAACTGTTCCTCGGTCAGGCCAAAGCTCTTGCCGATCTTCAGCAAACCGCCCCACAGGTCCTGGCTCTCGAAGATCGCCGCCTGCTGCTTGAAGACCGCGTCGATCACCTGGAAATAGCGGGCCGGCCCCACCCGCCGGGCCAGCAGGTAGCCGGCGGCGGCGAATTGGGTCGGTTCAGTCAGGAACTCGCGGAACACGTAGCGGACCTTGCCCGTGTCGATGAACCGCGTCTTGAAGGCGGGGAACACCTCGTTGTTCCAGTGGGCGCAGTGGGTGCAGGAGAGCGAGGCGTACTCCACCACCTGCACCCTGGCCTTGGGCGAGCCCAGGGCCATGTCGCCCTCGGCCGGCGGCAGCGGCGCGGCGCGCGCGAGGGTCGGCGCGGCGGTCAGGACCAGGCCTGAAGCCGCCGCTCCCAGGACGGGAAGGCCCGTTCCGATCAGGGCGCGCCGGTCGAGGATCATTTCGCGGCCGCCTCGGCCGCGGTGATGGCGGCGTCCAGCTGGGCCATCGACTGTTCGCCGCCGTCGTCGCCGCCGGCCTTCTTGCCGTTGATGACGAAGGTCGGGGTGCCGGTGATCTTGGCGTCGGCCTGGTACTTCTCGACGCGGGCGTTCAGGGCCTTGAGGGCCTTCTCGTCGGTGACGCAGCTGGTGAACTGGGCCTCGTCCATGCCGGCCGACTGGGCGATGCGCAGCAGCACGCCGCGATAGTCGCCGGTGGTGAACATCTCTTCCTGCGAATGGTAGACCGAGTCCAGCACCGAGAAATATTTGTCCTTGCCGGCGCAGCGGGCCATCAGGAACGCGGCCGAGGCCACCTGCACCGGCTCGGTCAGGAATTCGCGGTAGACGTAGTGCACGCGGCCGGTGTCGATGTACTTGGTCTTGAAGGCCGGGAAGACCTCGTTGTTCCAGCGGCCGCAGTGAACGCACGAGGCCGACGCGTATTCGACGACCGTGACCTTGGCGTTGGGATTGCCCAGCGACATGTCGTCGGCCGAGACCGACTCCTTCTTGTCGCAGCCGGCGAGCGCGACGCCCAGAGAGGCGGTGAGGGCGACGGCGGTCAGGAGCCGGCGGGTCAGCGGACGCATGTGATCTTCCCTGGAAGAGGCGTGAACAGTGAAGTTAAGCGCGATTCTTTAGTCGCGTGAAAAGGGCGCGGATAAGGCGTCGCATCAGCCTATCGGACGTCCGGTTGTCAATCTAGAGACGCTTGGCCAGAGACGCTTGGCCAGAGACGCTTGGCAAGGGACGCCGCTCAGCGCGGATCGCGCAGTACGCCGCGTCCCAGCTTCAGCAGGGCGTCCTTCAGGCCGCCGTCCGGCTGGCCGGCCAGGCTGTCGGCCAGGTCGCGCTCCTGGGCGGCGTCCAGCGGCGGCTTGCGGCGCGCGGCGGTCGCGACGGGGGCGGCCGGCGCCTTCACGGGCCCCTGGACGATGCGGAGCTTGGTGACCGCGCCCTTGCCCAGCAGCAGGTCCAGGCGCTGGGTGATCTGCGGCGCCTGGTGCTGGATCAGCGAGGCCACGGGCCCGTCGACCCGCAGCTCCAGCGTGCCGCCCTCGCCGGTGCGGCTCTTGATCACCCGGACGGGCTCGGTACGGCGGGCCAGGGTCTCGCCGACGATCTCGCGCCAGCGGGCCTGCAGGACGGCCGGGCCCTGGCCGAATTTCTCGTCGAGCTTCTTGATCAGCGGGGCCAGCGACTTGCCGGCCGGCGGCGGCGGCCGGACCTGCGGACGCGTGCGGCGGCGCTTGAGGATCTCGAGGGCTTCTTCCGCGGTGGGCAGGGGGCGACGGCGCATGGCGGGACAGTAGCAGCCCCTCCCCATCCGCCCAAGGATTTGCCATAGGGAGGCAATGCTCGACATTCCCGCCCTCCGCGCCGCCCTGCTGGCCTGGTACGACGCCCAGGCGCGGGACCTGCCCTGGCGCACCGGGCCGGCGGCCGGCAAGGCGGGGCGGCGGTCCGATCCCTACCGCGTCTGGTTGTCGGAGGTGATGCTGCAGCAGACCACCGTGCCGCACGCCACGCCCTATTTCCTGAGCTTTATCCAGCGCTGGCCGACCGTGTCGGACCTGGCGGCGGCGGAGGACGGGGCGCTGATGGCCGCCTGGGCCGGCCTTGGCTACTATGCCCGGGCCCGCAACCTGCTGGCCTGCGCCCGCGCGGTGGCGGCCGAGCATGGCGGGATCTTTCCCGATACCGAGGAGTCCTTGCGAGCCCTCCCCGGCGTGGGCGCCTACACCGCCGCCGCCGTGGCGGCCATCGCCTTCGACCGGCCGGCCAATGTGGTCGACGGCAATGTCGAGCGGGTGATGGCCCGGCTGTTCGCCGTGGAGGAGCCGGTCCCCGACGCCAAGCCTCAGCTCAAGCGCCTGGCCGGCGACCTAGTCACGGCGGAACGCCCGGGCGATTGGGCTCAGGCGCTGATGGATCTGGGGGCCACGATCTGCCGGCCCAAGGCGCCGCTGTGCGACCGCTGTCCGATCCAGGCCTGGTGCGATGGCTTCAAGACCGGCGCGCCGGAGCGCTATCCGCGCAAGACGAAAAAGGCCGACCGGCCGCGTCGGTTCGGCGTGGCCTATGTGCTGGTCCAAGGCGACGCGGTCGCCCTGGTCCGCCGGCCGCCCAAGGGCCTGCTGGGCGGCATGCTGGGCCTGCCGACCAGCGACTGGCGCGACCGTCCGTGGACGGACGCGGAGGCCGTGGAGGCCGCGCCGACGGCCGGAGCCTGGCGGGATGTCGGCACGGTGGAGCATGTCTTCACCCACTTCGCCCTGACGCTGCGGGTGCTGCGGGCGGAGTCGAACGGCGAAGGGGAGTTCGTCTGGACGGCGCCGGAGGGGCTGGCCGCGCTGCCCAGCGTGTTCCTGAAGGCGGCGCGGGCGGGGCGGGATCGTTTGGTCTAGAGCATCGCGCGGAAAAGTGGACGCCGGTTTTCCGCAAAAGCGATGCGAAAACAAAAATCTAGAGCAAGTCGTGCGATTCCTATATCGCGCGATTTGCTCTAGAATCTCATGGCCGCTGGTTCTGGCCTTCGCCGGAATGAGCGGGTCTCAAAGAAATTTCGCCATCACCGCCGGGATCTCACAGGCGATCTCGCGGGCCAGAAAGCCCAGGGTTCCGACGCTCTTGCTCAGTCGCGCGCCGGCCTCGCCGTGCAGGAAGACACCCCAGGCCGCCGCCTCGAACGGCGGAACGCCGCGCGCCAGCAGGCCGGCGATCACCCCGCCCAGCACGTCGCCCGAGCCGGAGACGCCCAGGCCCACCCCGCCGCCGGCATAGAGGCCTGCTGCGCCGTCCGGCCCCACCACGTGGGTTCGGGCGCCCTTCATCACGATCACCCCCGCGAACCGTTCGGCGGCCTCGCGCGCGGCGGCCAGGGGCTCGGCCTCGACGACCGACTTGTCGCGGTCGAGCAGCCGGGCCATCTCGCCCGAATGCGGCGTCAGGATCAGGGCCCCGCGGCGCGGGCCGGCGGCCTCGACGGCGTTGAGAGCTCCAGCGTCCAGCACCATCGGCTGGCGGGGCGACAGGTCCAGCAGCGCCCTGGCCATGCCCTCGGCGTCACGCATCATGCCGGGGCCGATCAGCAGGGCGTCGCAGCCGGCCACCTGCTCGGCCAGGACGTCGGCGGCCTGGGCGGAAGGGCGGCCGTCCGTCTCGGGCAGGGCGAACACGCGGGCCTCGGGCATGGCGACGTTCAGGGCGACCACCGCGCCGGCCACGGTGGCCAGCTGCAGTTTTCCCGCCCCGGCTCGCAGCGCCGCCGTGCCGGCCAGCAGCACGGCCCCGGCCATTTCGAGCCCGCCGCCGACCACAAGCACCCGGCCCCGTTCTTCCTTGCCGCCGTCGCCGGGCAGGGGCAGGGGGCGGGCGCGCATCCACGCCCGGTCCAACGCCAGGAGGTCGCTCACCGGGCGGCCACGTTGGCGTCGGGTTCGGCGGTCACCGGCGCGGCCTGCGCCTCCAGCGGGGCGGTGAAGTTGTAGCGGGTCAGCTTCAGCCCGCCGTCGGGGCCGCAGGTCGGGTCGAAGCGGTATTCGGTGACGCCGCAATTGGCGATGTCGGCCTGGCGGTCGATGGCCAGGATCTGCTCCTCGGTCAGGCTTTCCAGCAGGTAGCGCAGGCACAGCACCACCACTTGGTGGGCGACGATCATCACCCGGTCGCCGCCGTGGTGCAGGCTGATGGTGTCGAGCACGCTGCGCAGCCGCAGGATCACGTCGCACCAGCTCTCGCCGCCGGGCGGCCGGTGATAGAACTTGCCCAGCAGGCGGCGGAACTGCGCCTGTTCGGGGAACTGCGCCTCGATGCCCACGCGGGTCAGGCGGTCCAGGACGCCGAACTCCTTCTCGCGCAGCCGCTCGTCGATGCAGAACTTGGCGTCGGGCGCGGCCATGCCGCCGGCGTCGCGGATGCGCTGGCTGGTCTGGATCGCCCGGCGATAGGGCGAGGTCATCAGAGTGCGCGGCCGCTCGTCCCGCGGCAACGACGCCAGCCAGCGGCCCAGGGCGCTGGCCTGATCCTCGCCAAGCGGGCTGAGCGCCACGTCCATGTCGCGGTCGGCGATGTCGATCCGCCCCAGGCCGGCGGCGTCGGCCGCGTCGCGGGCGACATTGCCGGCGCTCTGGCCATGGCGGACGATCCAGAGAGTGTTCGGCCAGCGCTGTTCCATGACGGGGTTAACCCGTCAGGGGGCGATGGGTTCGCTAGTTCATCCCCGCCCGCACCTGCGAGCGCAGGACGTCGATCGGGGCCAGGCCCTTGTCGGTCTTGAAGTGCCAGTAGGTCCAGCCGTTGCAGGCCGGGGCCGACTGCACCAGGGCGCCGACCTTGTGGATCGAGCCCGACAGGTCGCCGACGCTGATCGAGCCGTCGGGGCGGACCTTGGCGGCGTGGGCGCCCTTGGCGCAGTAGAGCGTGTCGCCGGGATGCAGCAGGCCAGCCTCGACGATCGTGCCGAACGGCACGCGCGGCTCGGCGCGCTTGGACCCCATGACCTCCAGGTCCTGCGGCGCGATCGGCGTGACCTTGGCGATGCGCGCCTTGGCGTGCTCGATATACTCGGCCTCGCGCTCGATGCCGACGAATCGGCGGCCCAGGCGCTTGGCGGCCGCGCCGGTGGTGCCCACGCCGAAGAATGGGTCGAGGATGACGTCGCCCGGCTTGGTGGTCGACAGGATCACCCGGTAGAGCAGGGCTTCCGGCTTCTGGGTCGGGTGGGCCTTGTTCCCGTCCGCGCCCTTGACGCGCTCCTCGCCGGTGCACAGGGGGATGGTCCAGTCCGAGCGCATCTGCACCTCGTCATTGGCCATCTTCAGGGCGTCGTAGTTGAAGGTGTAGCGCTTGGCGCCCTGGCTTTTGCTGGCCCAGATCAGGGTCTCGTGGGCGTTGGCGAAGCGGGTGCCCTTGAAGTTGGGCATCGGGTTGGACTTGCGCCAGATCACGTCGTTGAGGATCCAGAAGCCCAGGTCCTGCACGGCCACGCCGACGCGGAAGATGTTGTGATAGCTGCCGATCACCCAGATCGCGCCGTCGTCCTTCAGCACCCGGCGGGCGGCCTTCAGCCATTCGCGGGTGAACTTGTCGTAGGCGGCGAAGCTTTCGAACTGGTCCCAGTGGTCGTCGACCGCGTCGACCTTGGAGTTGTCGGGCCGCAGCAGGTCGCCGCCCAGCTGCAGATTATAGGGCGGATCGGCGAAGATCAGGTCCACGGACTTCTCGGGCAGGGCGTTCATCGCCTCGATGCAGTCGCCCTGGATGATGGTTTCAGGCCCGAAGGACATGTCCGCTTCCCGTCAAAAACACTGAGCGGAATCATGAGTCTAGCTAGTAAATAGTGTGTTGATGGACATGGTTATCGGCCGTTAACCTCGCTGGAAGCCGGCGGACTGAGTCCGATCAGACTCAGAAAATCCAGCGTCGTCAGCGCGATACTTGATGTTCCTGAAATGTTCTGAAATGCTGGCGGCCTGACTTTCGCGCCGGATTTCGAGGACGTCATGGCCGTCATTCGCGGACTGATCGCCGCCAGCCTGGACGGCTATGTGGCCGGCCCCGACGGCGGCGTCGCGGCCCTGGCGCCGTTCGTCTCGGTCGAGCACGGCTACCAGCGGTTCATCGACCAGGTCGGCACGGTGGTGATGGGCCGACGCACCTATGACCTGATCCCCAGCCTGGGCATCGGCTGGCCGTACGCAGGCAAGCGAGCCCTGGTGCTGACCTCGGGGCGCGGCTCCAGCGTGCGCGAGAAGACCCGGTTCTGGACCGACGGCCTGCCGGCCCTGGTCGATCACCTGCGTGACCTGGACGACGGCGACGTCTGGGTGGCCGGCGGCGGGCGGCTGATGGCGGGGATGATCGAGGCCGGCGCGCTGGACCGGCTGGAGCTGCTGGTCGCGCCGGTGCTGCTGGGCCAGGGCCGGTCGCTGTTTCCGAAGGCCTCGCCGGGTCTGCGGGACATGCGGCTGAACGGGGTCGAGGCGCTGGAGCGCGGGGTGGTGCTGCTGGACTACGGGCTGAGCTACCGGCGGGTCCGGACGCTGGCCGTCGCTTCCTGAGACCCGTTACCCGTCGCGGCGCCTCAGAACCGCGGCCGGAAATCGCGCGGCGCCCAGCCGAAGTCCCGGCGGGCCGAGGCGTCGTCGAAGGTCAGGTCCCGGGCCATGCGATCGGCCATGGTCGCCGTGGCGCCAGGATAGAACGGCTTGGCCAGGGTCAGCAGCAGGCGGAACAGCCACGGGGGCAGGGCCAGGATCATCGGCCGGCAGCCAAGGCCCGCATAGATCCGCTCGGCCATCACCCGATAGGTCAGGGTCTCGCCGCCGACCAGGTCATAGGCCTTGTCCCGCGCCGCCGGGGCCTCGGCCGCGGCGATCGCGCCGCCCGCCAGGTCGTCGGCGTGCACCGGCTGGCGCAGGCCATCGCCCCGTCCGGACAGCGGCAGCACCTTGAACCGGCGGATCAGGCCGGCCAGGCGGCTGACATTGGCGTCGCGGCCTTCGACATAGATCAGGGTCGGCCGCAGGATGGTCCACGCCACGCCATGCTCGGCGCAGAACGCCTCGACCCGGGCCTCCGACTCGGCCAGCGACCGGGCCACCGCCCGTTCCGAAGGTTCCACCGAGTCAAGCTTGGTGAAGCGGCTGGTCGAGGAGAACGCCACCAGCCGGGTCATGCCGCGCGCCTTGAGGGCCGGCAGGGCCCCGGGCAGCAGCCAGATCGGCGACAGCGAGAACACCGTGGCGACCGGCGGCAGCTCGTCGGCCAGGTTCGGGTCGGCCAGGTCGCCGTCCACCCAGCAGACGTCGTCGCTGGGCGGACGCCGGCTCAGCGAGATCGGCGTGATCCCCCGGGCGTTCAGCCGCGCCAGCATGAAGCCGCCGATCAGGCTGGTGGCCCCCAGCACCAGCACGGGCGAGGCCAGGGCGGACGGGCGGCCGGCCGGGGCGGAGGGGGTGTTTTCAGCGTCCATCTTCCTCCTATAGTCGCCCCGCCAGCGGCGACCCAGGACTTTGGCCATGATCTTCGAGGACGTCCGCGCCTTCGCCTTCAAGCTGCCGGGCGTGACCGACGGAACCGCCTACGGCCATCCGTGCCTGAAGGCCTACGGCAAGTTCCTGACCCGTGTCTGGGACGACGGCGACACCCTGGTCTGCCCCGGGGTCGGTTTCGACGAGCGCGAGCTGCTGGTCGAGTCCGAGCCCGAGACCTTCTTCGTGACCGACCACTACCGGAACTATCCCTATGTGCTGGTCCGCCTGGCGCGGGCGGACGCCGGCACGGTGGAACGCCTGATCGAGCGGCAGTGGCGAGCGACCGCGCCGAAGAGGCTGCTGAAAGCCTGGGACGCGGCGCAGGCCTGAGGCTGGCGTTTCGCGACGGCGGCTGACGCGAAGGCCGCCAGCGCCTATATCGGCCGGAGCGCCCGTCCGGAGACCCCCGCCATGCCCCATTCCATTCCCGACCTCCGCGCGGGCGACGTGGCCATGCCCGTCATCGGCCTGGGCACCTGGCAGCTGGAGGGCGGCGCCGCCCAGGCCATGGTCGAGAAGGCGCTGGAGCTGGGCTACCGCCATATCGACACCGCCCAGGCCTATCGCAACGAACAGGACGTGGGGGCGGCGCTGGCGGCCACCGGCGTGCCGCGCGACCAAGTCTTCCTGACCACCAAGGTCTGGGTCGACCAGTTCGCCCAGGGCGACCTGCAGCGGTCGGTCGAGGCCAGCCTGAAGCGGCTGAAGGTCCCGCGCGTCGACCTGCTGCTGCTGCACTGGCCCAAGCCGAAGCCGGCCCTGTCGGAAACCATGGCGGCGCTGAACGACGTCCATGGCCGCGGCCTGACCCGCGCCATCGGCCTGTCGAACTTCCCGTCCGCCCTGATGGCCAGGGCCCAGACGGCCTCGGAGGCGCCGATCGCCACCAACCAGGTCGAGTACCACCCCTACCTGTCGCAGAAGACCCTGATCGCCAAGGCCAAGGCGATGGGCTCGACGATCACCGCCTGGTCGCCCCTGGCCCAGGGCAAGGTGGCGACCGATCCGGTGCTGGTCGCCATCGGCCAGGCCCACGGCAAGACCCCGGGCCAGGTGACCCTGCGCTGGCAGATCCAGCAGGGCGTGGCCACCATTCCCCGGACCGGCAATCCGGCGCGGCTGGCCGAGAACTTCGACATCTTCGACTTCGCCCTGTCGGACGACGAAATGGCCCGGATCTCCGCCCTGGCGCGACCGGACGGGCGGCTTGGGGAGTGGCTGGATCCGGCGTTCGCGTGGGACGTGGATTAGAACTGATACTTGCCCCCACCTGGCGGCTTCGCCGCCTGTCCGCCCCCACAGGGGGCGGAGCCTTAGCGCATCAGGCTCTTCCCCCTCTGGGGGACGACGATCGCGAAGCGATCCGTAGGGGGCAAGCGATCGCTACTTCGCCAGCCGTCCATCCGTCAGCGCCGCCGGCTCAAACCTGAAGATCACCGCCGGGTCCGGCCTGGCGACGCCCTTGAGCAGCTTCTTGGGGGCTGAGACGTGCAGCAGCCAGCGCAGGATGTTCAGCCGCGCGGCCTTCTTGTGGTTGGCGCGCACGCAGATCCACGGGACCGGGGTGGAGTGGGTGCGGATCAGCATTTCGTCGCGGGCCGCCGAATAGTCGTCCCATTTTGCCTGGGCCACGGCGTCCAGATCACTGACCTTGAAAGCCTTCAGCGGCTCGTCGCGGCGCGCCTTGAGCCGCTCGGCCTGGGTGTCCTGGTCGATGTCGAGCCAGAACTTGGTCAGCTTGATCCCGTTCTCCACCAGCATCAGCTCGAAGGCCGGCACGTCGCGCAGGAACTGCTCCTGCTCCTGTGGCGTGGAAAAGCCCATCACCCGCTCGACCCCGGCCCGATTGTACCAGGAGCGGTTGAAGACCACCGACTGGCCGGCGGCGGGCAGGTGGCGGACATAGCGCTGGAAGTACCATTCGCTGCGTTCGTGGTCGCTGGGCGCGGGCAGCGAGATCACCTGGGTGGCGCGGCGGTGGGCGTGCTCGGTCAGGCGGGCGATGGCCCCGTCCTTGCCGGCCGCGTCGCGGCCCTCGAACAGGGTGACGGTCTTCCAGCCTTCCTTGATCGCCTGGCGCTGCAGACCGATCATCGCCAGCTGCAGGTCGCGGAGCTCGGCTTCGTAGTCTTCGGACTTGCTCATGACGCGAGCCTACCCCTGGAATGCGCAGTTAGGCTAGAAGAGCGGCATGATCCGTCTCTTCGTTCCCCATCCGCTGAAGGCCGGCGCCGGCGTCGCGCCCACGATCGACCAGTCGCGCTACCTGACCGCGGTGATGCGGCTGTCGGTCGGCGACGAGATCCTGGTGTTCAACGGCCAGGACGGCGAATGGCGCTGCAGCCTGGCCGAGGCGGGCAAGCGCGGCTGCCTGCTGAAGGCCGAGGAACAGACGCGGCCCCAGGCCCACGGTTCCGATCTCGACCTGGTGATCGCCATGGTCAAGCGCGGCCGGGTCGAGACCATCGTCGAGAAGGCCGCCGAGCTGGGCGCGCGCCGGGTGCGCCTGACCCAGACCCGGCGGACCAATGTCGATTTCGTCAAGCTGGGCCGCCTGGACGCCATCGCCATCGAGGCCGCCGAGCAGACCGGCCGCCTGGACGTGCCGGCCGTCGACGATCCGCAGAAGCTGGACAGGATCCTGGACGGCTGGGATCCAGCCCGCCGGCTGGTCTTCTGCGACGAGGGCGGCGACGCGCGGCCGATGATCGAGGCCCTTGCGGAAACCGGCGCGCCAGCCGCCATCCTGATCGGCCCGGAGGGCGGCTTCGCGCCGGAGGAACGCGAGCGCCTGCGGTCGCTGCCGTTCGTCATTCCGGTGTCGCTGGGCCCGCGCATCCTGCGCGCCGACACCGCCGCCATCGCCGCCATGACCCTGTGGCAAGCGGCGGTGGGAGATTGGCGGTAGGCAAAAGCTTCGGACATCCTTGTCGCGGCGCTTGTCCCGACCCTGAAACTTTGTAGCCTGAGGTTGCGTCTGTTGGGCATACAGCGCCCGCACCATCCTCGGAGAACCCTGATGATCGCCGTGCTCATGTTCGCCGGCGTCTTGGCGGGTGAAGATTGCGCGGCCTTCGTGGCCCGTCTGAACGAGCCGATCGCCATCAGTCTGTCGAGCATCCCGTCCGAGGCGCTTGGCGGACGGCCCTTGCCGATCCTGGTCTCCGGCGAGCGGCCCGCCGTCGCCATCGGAGATCTGGCCTATCGGGGCTATGGGTTGA
Organism: Caulobacter sp. BK020; assembly: GCF_004342605.1. Taxonomy (GTDB): domain Bacteria; phylum Pseudomonadota; class Alphaproteobacteria; order Caulobacterales; family Caulobacteraceae; genus Caulobacter. Next base: position 23,597 of record NZ_SLZL01000001.1, on the reverse strand, counting down.
CGATCCGGTCCTCGGACCCCCGTTTTCGGGAACTTGTCGTGCAGCCAGGCGTCGGAACTCGGCACGCCTGCGGCTTCGTCGTCGACGGTCCGTCGGGTTGGAACGCGTTTGACGCCAATCGCTCGCGCTGGAACATGGTCTTCAAACCGCAAGCTCGTGATCTGGCGCCGGCGGCTACCTTGGCCGCCGAACACGGCGCGCGTCCGGTGCTGGCGGGCTTTCAGGCTGGCGCGATCGCGCCGGTCTACACCGGTGGAACGCTCTTTTTTGTCGGCCTGATGCATCCTGCCAAGACGTCAGAAACCGTCATCGTCGCGTTCGCGGACAGCAAGATCCAGCCCCCCGCACGAATCCTGGCCCGGCTGCCGCTGCGGATCGACGAGGTTTCGATCACCCCCGGCCTTCACACACCGCAGCTGTTTCTGAATTTGGAGGGGCGCGACGAGGACGGCGCCCTTAACCGTTTCGTGCTCGAAATGAGCGACGAGACCGCCCGGCGATATGGCGCCGAACTGCCGGCCTCGCCACCTTAGATCCTCGTCCGAACGTCATCCGTTCCGTGATTGGCCGACGCCGCCCGGCCTGGGGCAAGGCTTCGCTTGTCGCGAAACCCTGTCCCGCCCTCTTGAGGTTCGCTAAGAAAGCGCCCAACTGCGCAGCACGACAGTTCGCGGCCTGGTCGGAGGGAAATTCCCTCCCTTCTTGAAGCGTGTTTTGGGGAGGGGCCGATGGCCGAAACCGTGAGCCAGGAGCGTCCGCTGACGCTGGACGATCTGACCGCCTATTTCGCCCAGGGCTCCAAGCCCAAGGACCAGTTCCGGGTCGGCGCCGAGCACGAGAAGTTCGGCTTCTACCTCGGCTCGCACGCGCCGGTTCCCTATGAGGGCGACAAGGGCGTGCACGCTCTGCTGACCGGCCTGCAGCGCTTCGGCTGGAAGCCGGTCATGGAAGGGTCGACGATCATCGGCCTTGAGCGCAACGGCGCCAATGTCAGCCTGGAGCCGGGCGGCCAGTTCGAGCTTTCCGGCGCGCCGCTCAAGACCATGCACGACATCTGCGAGGAGACCGGGCAGCACCTGGACGAGGTCAAGACCGTGGCCGACGAGCTGGGCCTGGGTTTCCTGGGTCTGGGCTTCTCGCCGCTCTGGCGGCGGGACGAGGTGCCGGTCATGCCCAAGGGCCGCTATGTCATCATGCGCAACTACATGCCCAAGGTCGGCGGCCTGGGCCTGGACATGATGCTGCGCACCTGCACGGTGCAGGCCAATCTCGACTTCTCCAGCGAAGCCGACATGGTCGCCAAGTTCCGCATGAGCCTGGCCCTGCAGCCGATCGCCACCGCCCTGTTCGCCAATTCGCCGTTCACCGAAGGCAAGCCCAACGGCTTCCTGTCGGCCCGGGCCAATGTCTGGACCGACACCGACGCCGACCGCACCGGCCTGCTGGATTTCGTGTTCGAGGACGGCTTCGACTTCGAGCGCTACGCCCGCTACGCCCTGGACGTGCCGATGTATTTCGCCAAGCGCGGCGACAGGTACATCGACCTGGCCGGCCGCAGCTTCCGCGACTTCATCGATGGCAAGATCCCCGAACTGCCGGGCGAACGCGCGACGATGAAGGACTGGGCCGACCACACCACCACCCTGTTCCCGGAAGTCCGCCTGAAGACCTATCTGGAAATGCGCGGGGCCGACGCCGGGCCGTGGAGCCGCCTCTGCGCCCTGCCGGCCCTGTGGACCGGGGTGTTCTACGACGACGCCGCCCTGGCCGCGGCCTGGGACCTCTGCAAGCACTGGACGGCCGAGGACCGCGCGGGGCTGCGCCGCGACGTGCCCCGGCTGGGCCTGAAGGCCAAGGTGGCCGGCCGCAGGGCCCAGGACGTGGCCAAGGATTTCGTGGCCATCGCCAGGGCTGGCCTGAAGGGCCGCGCCCACCTGAACGGCGGATTCCTGGACGAGACGATCTATCTGGGCGACCTGGAGGAGATCGCCGAGACGGGGATTACCCCGGCCGAACGTCTGCTGGCGCTGTATGACGGCGCTTGGAAGGGCGATATCGGCCGGGTGTTCGAGGACTTCGCGTACTGAGACCGGGGCCCAGCGCCGGGACTTTAGAAGATCGCGCGGACCCCGGCGATGATCGCGGCCCAGGCCAGGAGGCTGGCTGCCACCAGCCCCAGGCGTTCCCAGGCGAACCGGGCGCGGGCGGGGCGAGACTGCGTCCGGCCGGAGGGCGGACGCAAGCCGGACTCATAACCGATGTAGGCCATGACGTTTCTCCCAGGACGCCTCTCTTGGGGAGGCTTCAAACTTGAGTGTTGCGGTCATTGCAGCGCTTCATAGGTTAACGAACGTTTTACGCCCAAGGTTCCACGACGGCGTTCAGATCGAGCCGGTTCCCTCGTAGGGCTTGGCCACCGTGGGCGGGCCGTCCTCGCGGATGTCGTCGCCTTCCCAGGCCTCGTCGTCCGGCATCGAGACGTTGGCGTCCCAGTGCTCGGCCTGGCTGGCGCCCGAGCCGCTGTCGGTGTGGCGGACCACCTCGTCGACCCCGCGCGGGTCGGCCGGGGCGAAGGAGCGGGCGGCGTCGACGCCGCGGGCCGGCGCATTGGCCGCCTCGGGCCGGCCATGGTCGGCGGCTTCTGTGTCGGAGGCCGACTGGGCGCCGACCTGGAAATCGAAATGCTCGGGATAGAAGGCCAGCCGGCCGGCGATCAGGCCCATGCCCGGCAGCGGGTCCTCGTACGACCAGATGGCGTTCTCGATGATCTGCCGATCGCGCATGATCGTGTAGTACGAGGCCTGGCCCTTGTAGGGGCAGTGGGTGACCTTGTCGGTCTTCTTCAGGAAGGCCATGGCCACGTGTTCGCGGGGGAAGTAGCGAACGGGGTCATGTCCTTCCTCGCGCAGCACCAGCACGTCGTCGCTGGTGGCGATGCTGTGGCCCTCGAACAGCACCTGGACCCGGCCGGGCTCCTTGGCGCAGGTGATCGGATGGTCCTGACGGGTGGCGTCCATGGCTGATTCTCCTGCGATGAAAGCGTGCGCCTATCAAACGCGCGGGACGGGAACGGGGCTCCGATGCGGCAAGCCATTGCTTGTGAAACGCAGGGCGGCGTGATCTTCTCCCCGCCAATTGGGGGAGGGGAGGGCGAAACCACCCGCTGGTCGCCCCGCCGCTTGTACGTTTCAAGGTTCGTGAATGAATATCGTTGTCGCCGTCGGCATCCTGGTCACCCTGGTGACCGGTGTACCCGTGCTTATCCAGCTGCTGCGAGGCCATCCGCGCGGCCTGATCATCTGCTTCCTGGCCGAGATGTGGGAGCGCTTCTCGTACTACGGCATGCGCGGGCTGCTGATCTTCTACCTGACCCAGCACTTCCTGTTCGATCCGAAGGTCGCCAGCGGCCACTACGGCTCCTACACCTCGCTGGTCTATATCGTGCCGCTGCTGGGTGGTTTCCTGGCCGACCGCTATCTGGGCACCCGCAAGGCCGTGGCCTTCGGCGCGATCCTGCTGGTGGCCGGGCACCTGGCCATGGCCGTCGAAGGCCGGCCCGCGACCCAGACCCTGACCTACGCCAACCAGGTCTACGACTTCCAGGTCGAGGGCCGTGGGGAGGCGCGCGTGGCCAGGATCGTCGTCGGCGACAAGCCCTATGACGTCGCCGCCAACGACAGGGGCGATTTCGAGATCAGGAACCTGCCGGCCCAGGCCGCGCTGCCCGGCGTCCTGCCCAAGGGCCAGTACAAGCTGGGGGTCAAGGACCGCGACCCGCTGTACCTGAACATCTTCTGGCTGGCCCTGGCGCTGATCATCGTGGGCGTGGGCTTCATGAAGGCCAATGTCGCCACCCTGGTCGGCCAGCTCTATCCGCAGGGCGACCCGCGCCGCGATCCGGGCTTCACCCTCTATTACTACGGCATCAATCTGGGGTCGTTCTGGGCGGCGATCCTCTGCGGCCTGCTGGGCGTCAATTTCGGCTGGTCGGCGGGCTTCGGCGCCGCCGGCCTGGGCATGCTGGCCGGCTTCGTGGCCTTCGTGCTGGGCAAGCCCTGGCTGCTGGGCAAGGGCGAGCCGCCGGAGCTGACCAGGCTGAAGGCCCCGGTCCTGGGGCCGGTCAACCGCGAGGGCGTGATCTACGCCGCCTCGCTGGGCGTGGTCGGGCTGATCTTCTTCCTGGTGCAGTACACCCCGGTGGTCAGCGCCACCCTGGTCGCCGGCATGTTCGGGTCGCTGGGCTACATCCTGTGGTTCGCCTTCGCCAAGTGCCAGAAGGTCGAGCGCGAGCGGCTGCTGCTGGCCACGGTACTGGTGCTGGGCGCGGTGGTGTTCTGGACGCTGTTCGAACAGGCCGGTTCGTCGCTGAACCTGTTCGCCGCCACCAACGTCAACCTGACCCTGCTGTCGCATCCGGTGCAATGGCTGGGCGGCGCGGTGCTGCTGGGCTCGCCCGAGCAGCTGGCGGCGGCGGGCCAGAACCCGGCCGGCAAGCTGTGGGTCAACACCGCCTTCAACGCCGCCCAGACCCAGGCGATCAACGCCGGCTGGATCCTGATCTTCGCCCCCGTGTTCGCGGCGCTCTGGACGGTGCTGGGCCGGCGGGGCCGCAACCCGGGGCCGATGGTCAAGTTCGGCCTGTCGCTGATCCAGGTCGGCGCCGGCTTCCTGATCCTGCTGGTCGGCGCCGCCTTCGCCGACGGCGCCTTCCGGATGCCGCTGATCTTCCTGGTCCTGATGTACATGCTGCACACCTCCGGCGAGATGTTCATGTCGCCGGTGGGGCTGTCGCAGATGACCAAGCTGTCGCCGCTGTCGATCGTCTCGTTCGTCATGGCGGTCTGGTACATGGCGCTGGCCATGGCCAACCTGTTCGGCAGCTGGATCGCGGCCATCGCCTCGACCGAGACCATCGGCGGCCAGGTGCTGGACCCGGCCGCGGCCATGACCCAGTCCCTGCTGGTGTTCAAGGTCATCGGCCTGGTGGCGATCGGCATCGGCGTGCTGTTCCTGGCCCTGTCGCCGATCCTCAGGAAGTGGTCGCACGGCTCGGACGACACCACCCCCGAACCGACCGCCGAGCCGGCGTCGATCGCGCCGTAAGGCAAAAGGCCCCGGATCGCTCCGGGGCCTTTTCTGGTGCTTCAATATTGACGCGAAAAATACATTGACGCACGCTGGGGTCGAGTTGGCGGCAAGGCCCGCCAACTCGGGAGGGCGTCATGGGAACCACCTACACCATCTTCGGCGCGGGGCCGGCGGGGCTCTACACGGCCTGGCGACTGGTCACCGGCGGCAAGGCCGCGGCGGGCGACAGCGTCGAGCTGATCGAATGGGGCGACTACGCGTTCGACGGGCCGGGCTCGGGCTCCCGCCTGCCAGCCGGGCGGATCGTGACCCACTTCTGCGACGACGACCCGACCCAGTCCTATATCGAGGCCGGTGGCATGCGGTTCATCGAATGGGATCCGACGACCAGCCAGGGCCACCAGCTGGTCACCCTGACGATCAACAAGCTGGGCCTTACGCCCAAGGTCGTGCCGTTCAACACGACGACCGATCCGCTGCTCTATCTGCGCGGCGAGCACATCTACCAGAGGAACCTGGCCACCCAGCACGCGCCCTACAACACGCCGGGCAACAACGCCGCTCCGGCCGCCACGCTGTTCGCCAACATCTCCAACCTGATCACCGGAGTCCCGGCGCCCTCGACCCGCATCGCCCAGTGCGCCTTCTACGGCGATGGGACCCTACCCTCGACCTTCAACTCGTTCGTCTATGCGCCGGGGTCGACCGCAGGCAACATCGGCTACTGGAACATCTTCTATGATCAGGCCGGCAACGAGGGCTACGAGTACGCCTCGGACGCCGGCGGCTACACCTCCAACGTCATCAACTGGAACGCCGCCAACGCCGCCGTCTACAACAGCGAGTTCGCGCCCGGCGGCCAGTTCAAGACCGTGCAGGGCGGCTATTCCCAGGTCTTCGTCCAGCTGTTCCAGCAGACCCGCGCCGCGGCCCAGGCGGCCGGGATCGGGTTCTCGCTGCAGGCCAACACCCGGCTGCATTCGATCTGGCTGGCCGATGGGGTGATAAGCTACCGGCTGGCCAGCGCCGCCGAACCGTTCAAGGGCGGGCCGACCCTGACCACGCCCAACGCCTTCCTGGCCATGCCGCCGGCCTCCCTGGACCTGGTGGCCGAGGCCACGCGCTACGCCGACCTGCCGGCGGGGACACTGGACGTCATGAACCAGAGGCCGGTGCAGCTCTATATGGACGGGGTGATCCGCCAGCCGTCGATGCGGGTGATGCTGTTCTTCGACAGCCCCTGGTGGGAGACCTGCCCCTATCCGCCCGACCTGACCAGCGACGGCCTGCCCAACACCTTCGGCCCGACCATCACCGACCTGCCCTTGCGCCAAGTCTACTATTTCGGGAACAACAGCGACGGCAATCCCAACCCGGTCTATGGCGTGCTCGCCTCGTACGACGACATGCAGTACGTGCAGTTCTGGCAGGAGCTGGAGCTGCACGTCGATGAGCGCCGCACCATCCCGCTCGAGGAGGACTACCAGGTCCTCCACGCGCCCGCGCCGGCCAACGAGACGATGATCCGCATGGTGCTGCTGGAGTTGGCCAAGGTGCACTACGGCGACCCGAACGACGCCTACAAGATCCCGTATCCCGTGTCGGCGGTGTACAACGATTTCTCGTTCAACCCGTTCGGGGCCGGCTACCACGCCTGGGCGGCGCATTACGACATCTGCGACGTGATGCAGCGTATCCGCCAGCCCACCGGCTTGGTCGACGGCGCCCCGGCCGCCAACCTGTTCATCATTGGCGAGGCCTATTCCAACGACCAGGCCTGGGTGGAAGGGGCGTTCTGCACGGCCGAGTCGGTGCTGGTCGACTATTACGGCATGACCACCATCGCCGACACGACCAACTATCCGCTGATCTGCGCCTGTAGGTGAGGCGCAGGGGGGGGCTCAGGCGGCGGTCTCCGCCTTGGCGGCGCGGGCCCGCTGCGAGCTTTCGATGGCGTTGTCCCAGAAGAGCTTGGCCAGGTAGGCGATCGCCAACAGCCACACGGTCTCGTAGACGACCAGGGCCTGCGAACCGACATCGCCCTGCGGCTGGAGCAGGCCGAGCAGCCTGCGACCTTCGGCGGTGAAGAAGGCCAGGCACAATGCGACCACGGCGGCCACGAGCGTCGCGGACAGTGGCGGGCTTGGATTGGCCTTCAGCCAGGTCTTTACACGTGCGCCGCACCAGACCGAGTACGCCATCAGCGCGCCGGCCATGACGATGCAGACAACGCCAAAGATCGGTGCGGCGTAAATGAGGTCCAAACCGTGCAAGGGGCGGGACCATAGCAAGGGTAGAGCCGGCCCATAGATCCAGGCGCCGATGAACACGACATAGCTCAGCGAAGAAAGGGCGGTGTCGCGTACGCGCCTGAACATCGATTGTATCCCAGGATGTTGCATCCTTAGGCTACATGTTCCACCTTTGTTCTGCAAGCCGATTTTGATTGGAGCCGTCAGCGCCAGCCCCCCGGCCGCCACCCCTCTGGCGCCAGTTCGAAGCCCTCGAACCGGAAGCCCGGGGCCACGGTGCATCCGACCAGGGTCCAGGCGCCCAGGCTGACGGCGGTCTGCCACCAGCCGGTCGGCACGATCAGCTGTGGCCGGCAGCCGGCCCGCAGGTCCGGTCCCAGGGTGTGGGCGGTGGCCCCCTGGCCGTCGGGGGGCGACAGGGTCAGGCGGATCGGCGCGCCGGCGTACCAGTGCCAGGTCTCGACCGCGTCGATCCGGTGCCAGGCCGACAGCTCCTCGGCCTGCAGCAGGTAGTAGATGGCGGTGGAGGCGGGGCGGCCGTCGGCGTCGACGCTCGTGTCCTCGAAGGTGCGCCGGTACCAGCCGCCCTCGGGGTGGGGCGCCAGGTCCAGCAGCCGGATGATCTCGCGGGCGCCGAGGTCGCCGGAGAGGCCGCGCAAGTCGATGCTCATCCCTTGAAGCCGTCCTTGGCGGCGCGAATCTCGCCGAACGCCTCGGCCGGGGGCAGGTGGGGCCGCAGCAGCGGCGCGCGCAGGAAGGGATTGGTCGCCTTCTCCAGGCCGATCGTGGTCGGCACGGTGGGCTGGCCGCGCTCGCGGGCGGCGAACACCGCCTGGGCCCGATCCTTCAGCGCCGGGGCGTCGTCCACCGACAGGGCGAAGCGGGCGTTGGAAGCGGTGTATTCGTGGGCGCAATAGACGGTGGTGTCGTCCGGCAGGGCGGCCAGCCGGGCCAGCGATCCCCACATCTGCTCGGCCGTGCCCTCGAACAATCGGCCGCAGCCCAGGGCGAACAGGGTGTCGCCGACGAAGGCGATGCGGTCGGCCGCGTCGTGATAGGCGATGTGGCCCAGGGTGTGGCCGCCGGTGTCGATCACCCGGAACACGCTCTCGCCCAGCTGCACCTCGTCGCCTTCGACCACGGGGCGGTCCAGCGGCGCGATCCGGGTCACCTCCTGGGGACCCACGATCGTCGCGCCGGTCGCCGCCTGGATCGCCGCATTGCCGCCGGCGTGGTCCGGATGCCAGTGGGTGTTGAGGATCAGGTCCAGTTTCCAGCCCAGCCTGTCCAGCTGCGCCAGGATCGCATCGGCGTCGGGCGTGTCGATGGTCGCCGTCGTCCCGGTGGCGTCGTCGCGCACGAGAAAGCCGTAATTGTCCGACAGGCAGGGAAACTGGTGAACGGTCAGCGACATGGTTTCGACTCCGGACAGGGCCATGCTCTCTTGGGGGGCGGGACGTGACGCCAGGGACCCGCCCGCCTACATAGATGATGCGATCGATCGGGAGACTCAATGCGCCGCGACGTGCTCGATCTCAGAGCGTTCTACGCTAGTCCGCTCGGACGCGCGGCCCGCGAGATGCTGGGCCGCAAGGTCGAGGAGGCGTGGGGCGACGCGCGCGGGCTGGACGTCCTGGGCCTGGGCTACGCCACGCCGTTTCTCGACAAGGCCCGCCCCCAGGCGCGCCGGGTGGTGGCGGCCATGCCCGCCGCCCAGGGCGTCGAGGTCTGGCCCACCGGCGGGGCCAACGCCGCGACCCTGGTCGAGGAGACGGCCCTGCCGTTCCCCAACGCCATGTTTGACCGCATCCTGGCCGTCCACGCCCTGGAGGAGGCCGACGACCCGGGCGCGGTGCTGCGCGAGCTTTGGCGGGTCATGGCGCCGTCCGGCCGGCTGATCGTCGCGGTGGCGTCGCGGGACGGCCTGTGGGCGGGGGCCGAGAGCACGCCCTTCGGCCACGGACGGCCGTTCAGCCGCCACCAGCTGGAGGCCCTGCTGCGCGAGGCGGACCTGGAGCCCGCCGGCTGGACGCGGGCCCTCTACGCCCCGCCACTGGCGGTGGCGGCGCGCTGGGCCGAGGGATTCGAGCAGGTCGGCGCCCGGCTGTGGCCGCGTTTCGCCGGCCTGATCCTGATGGAGGCCGTCAAGCAGACCTTCGCGGTCAAGCCGCGCGGCAGCCGGGCCCGGGTGCGGGTTTTCGCGCCGGGGGTGCTTGCCCCCTCGCCCGGCGGCCCAGCTCCGGTCAGGACGGCGCCTGTTCGAAAGGCGCCGGGTACTCTAAATGCCGCAAAGCCCTTGGAGCCATCGATTCCCGGGCCTAGCTTCAAGCCGTAGAACAAGCCGTCGTCAGCGGGAGCCGCGCCATGAAGATGATCGTCGCCATTATCAAGCCCAGTCGCCTGGACGCCGTGCTTGAGGCGGTCACCGAGGCCGGCGCCTCGGGCCTGACGGTCACCGAGGTTCGCGGCTATGGCCGACAGAAGGGCAAGACCGAGGTCTATCGCGGCGCCGAGTACGAGGTGAAGTTGCTGCCCAAGGTCAAGCTGGAGATCGCCGTGCCCACCGATGTGGTCGAGCCGGTGGTCGAGGCCCTGCAGCGCACCGCCAACACCGGCAAGATCGGCGACGGCAAGGTGTTCGTCATGGACCTGGAACAGGCCCTGCGCATCCGCACCGGCGAACGCGACGCCGCCGCGATCGCGGGGTAGTCCGCCCTGCGTCCTTCGAGGCTCGCTTCGCGAGCACCTCACGAAGAGGAACGTAGGCTGGCTCTGATTTCCTCATCCTGAGATGCGAGCCTCGAAGGACGCCGGACGCCTACCCCTCCAGCTCCCGCAGGTCCCGGCCGCGCGTCTCGGTGCCGAACCAGGCCACCAGGGCCAGGGCCAGGGCCAGGGGCGCGATGATCATCAGGGCGGCGACCTTCAGCGGCGGCACGGCGGCCAGGATGCCCAGCAGCTGGGCGATCAGCCCGCCCGACTTGCTGCACGCCGCCACCCAGCCCGTGGCGCGGCCGCGGATCCGCAGTGGGAAGCTCTCAGCGGTATAGGGCAGCAGGATGGCCAGCAGGCCGTTCGTGCCGATGATCATCAGGGCCACCGGCAGCACCGGGCTGACGCCGGGGCCGATGGTCAGCACGCCGGCCACCCCCAGGGCGCTGACCGCGATCGTCGTCGCCAGCGACCACTTGGTGCTCCAGCGGCTGTAGAGGAAAGCGCAGACGAAGACGGTCGGGAAGGCGATCAGGGCCGACTTGGCCAGCAGCTGGCTGGAGACCCCGACGCTGTGGCCTTCGGCGACCAGCTCGGCCGGCAGCCACAGCAGCAGGCCGAAATTGACCAGGCCCCAGGCCACGGCGGCGATGCTGAGGGCGGCGGTCTTGCCCAGGAAGCGCCGCTCGACCGGCGGCGGGGTCAGGACGTGGTGGTGATCCTCGGGCCGGTCCGCCTTCTCGCGGACCACCGAGCCGAACCGCTTCATCACCGCATGGGCGGCGTCGAGGCGGCCGATGGCCATCAGGAATTTGGCCGATTCGGGGATGAAACCGGACAGGGCGATCAGGATCAGACCGGTCGGCAGGTTCAGGAACCACATGATCCGCCAGCCGAACGCCGGCTGCAGCCAGGCCGACGAACTGGACGAGGCCAGATAGCCGCCCACGGCTCCCAGGCCGCCCACCAGCACCAGGGCCCAGCCGCGGTGCTTGGACGGCATGGTCTCGGCCAGCAGGGCGTAGACCACCGGCAGCAGCCCGCCGGCCGCCGCGCCCATCATGAAGCACATGCCGACGTTCCACCAGAAATCGGGCATGGCCCCGCAGATCGAGGTGCCGACGAACATCACCGCCGACAGCAGGATCGAGGCCCGCCGCCCGAAGATGTCCGCCAGGGCGCCCCAGATGATCGAACCGGCCACCGTGCCGGTCAGGGCGGCGAACGGCAGCCAGGCGACCATGGCCTTGGTCACCCCGTATTCCTTGATCATGCCCGGCACCACGAAGCCCAGGCTGGCCGGCTTCATGATGTCGATGATCAGGGCCACCACCAGCACCAGCATCAGGCCCCAATGGGCCAGGGACAGCGGCGCGTCCTCGGGCGGGGTGACCTCGATCGTGTGCTCCAGGTGATGGTCGACGCCGCGCCGAGGCAGCAGGCCCCAGCCGGCCAGGGCGCAGCCGGGCGGGATGATCAGCATGCCCACGGTCATGCCCAGGTCCATCTTCATGCCGGCCAGCCGGTAGCCGATGTCGGCGCCCATCAGGTACATCGGCACGTGCAGGACCACGCCGGCGGTGACCACCAGGCAGCCCAGCCAGAAGGCCCAAAGGCGCTGGCGGTCGGCGAGAACATGATGGGCGGGTGTCTGGGTTGTCATCGGCGTCCAACAAACATGGGTCAGCGTTCAATCCAAGCGGAGCCATAACATGGGTCCGTGCGTTGACGAATTTCCATGGCACAAGGGGCGATATGGCCGACGACACATCCTCGCTGACCGCCGCTTCCCTCCTCCGACCGGGCGCCACCTGTTGGCGCGTCGAGCAGGCCGACCGGCTGGCGCTGTTCATCGACAACGACGAGGCCTTCGACGCGCTGAAGTCGATCCTGCTGTCGGCCCGGAAGTCGATCTGGATCCTGGCCTGGGTGTTCGACCCGCTGACCCGCCTGGATCCCGACCGGGTCAGGAAGAGCCGAGACCCCAAGCACGTGGACCGCATCGGCTTGTTGCTGCGCCGGCAGGCTGCGCTGAACCCCGGCCTGGACGTCCGGATCCTGGTCTGGGACATGCCGTTCCCGATCGCCGCCTCGCAGCTGTTCGGACCCCATCGCGGCCAGGTTTTCTTCACCGGCTCGCGGGTGAAGTACCACCTGGACAACACCCTGCCGGCCAGCGCCAGCCACCACCAGAAGGTGGTCGTGGTCGACGGCTCGGTGGCCCTGGTCAGCGGCGGCGACATCGGCGTCGATCGCTGGGACACCACCCAGCACCTGGACAACGATCCCCGCCGCCGCCTGCCGACCGGTCATCATTATCCGGCGCGCCACGAGGTGGCGGCGATGGTCGACGGCAAGGCGGCCGAGGCCCTGGGCGACCTGTTCATCGCCCGCTGGGCCCGCTCGACGGGCGAGGCGCTGGAGCGCCCCGAAAGGCCCGCGGAGGCGCCCTGGCCGGACTATCTGGCGCCGGACCTGCGCAATGTTCCGGTCGCCGTCTGCCGCACCCAGCCGGCCTGGAAGGACGACGCCGAGATCAACGAGTCGATGCTGATGCACCTGGCCAGCATCAAGGCCGCGCGGCGGCTGGTCTATCTGGAGAACCAGTACCTGACCTCGCCGATCATCGTCGAAGCCCTGGCCGAACGCCTGGCCGAGCCGGACGGGCCGGAGGTGGTGACCGTGGGGCCGGCGCACAGCCCCAGCTATTTCGACCAGATGACCATGGACAGCGCCCGCACCTCGGCGATCAACCGCCTGCGCGAGATCGACGTCCATGGCCGCTTCTCGGCCTTCAGCGCCCGCACGCCGAAAGGGGCGGCGATCATCGTCCACTCCAAGGTGGCGATCATGGACGACCGGGTGCTGCGGCTGGGCTCGGCCAACCTGAACAACCGCTCGATCGGGCTGGACACCGAGTGCGACATCGCCTTCGAGGGGACCGACGAGACCAGCCGCGCCGCGATCCGCGCCTTCCTGGGCCGGCTGATCGGCCACTTCCTGGACCACGAGACCGGCTATGTGCTGGAGACCTATGACCGCCTGGGCGGCCTGGCGGCGACGATCAACGAACTGGATCGCAAGGACGGCCAGCCGCGTCGCCTGGCGCCCGTGCCGGCCAAGCCGCTGACCGGCGTCCAGCGGTTCATCGCCAACTGGAGCCTGGGCGACGCGATCTCGCCGACCGACGCCTGGCGGCCCTGGGGCCGCCGCCGGCGCCTCAGGCGCGAGCTGCGCCGCCTGACGGCGGATTTCCGACCGGAACTGCCCGATCACCTGCGGGAGTGACTTTCCGTCCTTCGGGCAGAGGTGATCGGCTGCTTTCGACCCAGGTCGGACTTCAGATCCCTCTCCTTTAGGGAGAGGGAGGGGCCCGCCGCGAAGCGGTGGGAGGGTGAGGGGTTACAGCGTCGACCGGCGTGCCGGCACTCCGTCTTGCTCAATAACCCCTCACCCCGACCCTCTCCCTATGGGAGAGGGAGGTCCGACAACCACCCTTCTTCGGACTTTCGACGCGTCCGCGGTCAGGCCCGCGTCAAGCGCCGGTGATCTCCAGGTCCACCACCAGCGGCAGGTGATCCGAGGCGGTCCGCGCCAGGGGGCCGTAGGGCGAGCGCACCCCCACCGTCTCCAGGCCCTTGGTCAGGAACACGTGGTCGATGCGCATGAACGGGAAGTTGGACGGGAAGGTCGCGGTCGGCGTCTTTCGCCACGTGGCGCTAGGGGCCTGGGCGTCGCGCAGGGCCGCCCTCAGCAGGCGATAGGTGGCCGAATAGGGCGTGGCGTTGAAGTCGCCCAGCAGGATGCCGGGCGCCTTCCAGGCCTCGTGGGTGATCCAGCCCTCGCCCAGCAGGGCGGCGGCCTGGCGCTTCTGCTCCTGGGGAACCAGGCCCAGGTGGGTGTTGATGATCTGCACCGGCGTCCCGCCGACGTCGACGGTGATCCAGATGGCGCCGCGCGGCTCCAGGCCGGGGATGCGCGGATACAGCGGCAGGCCGTCGGCCTTGACCTTCTTCTCGGGCAGGGCGGTCAGGATAGCGTCGCCGTACAGCTCTTCCTCCACCGCCATGGCCGGATGGAAGTGCGAGCGCATCTTCAGCAGTTCGGCCAGGCGGTGGGCCTGGTCCACGCCCCGGGTGCGGGCCCGGCGGACGTCCAGTTCCTGGAGCGCCACCACGTCGGCGTTTTCCGCAGCGATGACCTCGGCCACACGCTCGACGTCGAGCTTGCGATCCGTGCCCACGCACCGGTGGACATTGTAGGTCATGAGACGAAGCTTCATCCGTCGAAGAGATCGCCTGAGGTCGCTGGAGGTTCCGTCCTCGTCGCGCCTTGCACCGGCGGAGGATTGCGGCTGAGCATGAACAGGCAGCTTTCGGCGCGCCAGTTCTCGATGGCCTTGGTCGGGTCGATCTGCCGGGCCGGGCCGATCCCGGCGAAGGCGGCGCAGGCGTCGATGCGCACGCCCAGGTCCTCGGTCAGGGCCAGGAAGTCGGCCAGGGTGCACAGGTGGATGTTGGGCGTCGACCACCAGGGCAGGGGCAGGGCCTCGGTCTCGGGCATGCGGCCCCGATGCAGCAGCGACCAGCGCACCCGCCAGTGGCCGAAGTTGGGGAACGAGACCACGGCCCGGTCGGCGATCCGCAGCAGCTCGTCCAGCACGTGGCGCGGCTGGCGCGTCGCCTGCAGGGTCTGGGACAGGATGGCGTAGTCGAAGGAGCGGTCGGGGAAGTGGTCCAGGTCCAGGTCGGCGTCGCCCTGCACCACCGACAGGCCGCGCGACATGCAGGCGGCGACGCCGGCGGCGCTGATCTCCAGCCCGCGGCCGTCGACCTGCTTTTCCCGGGTCAGCAGGTCCAGCAGCACGCCCTCGCCGCAGCCGACGTCCAGCACGCGGGAGCCGGGACGGACCAGGCGCAGGATCTCCTTGAAGTCCTCGCGGATCATTTGGCCAGACCCCGCTCCCGTTCGACCGAGCCGAGGAAGCCCTGCAGCGCCGCGTCCATCACCGGCTCGTCCAGCAGGAAGGCGTCGTGGCCCTTGTCGCTCTCGATCTCGACGAAGGCCGCGCGGCAGCCGGCGGCGGTCAGGGCGCGGACGATGTGGCGGTTCTCGGCGGTCGGATAGAGCCAGTCGCTGGTGAACGACAGCACGCAGAAGCGTACGTGGCGCGCCCCGGCGAAGGCCTGGGCCAATACCCCGCCATGGGCGGCGGCCAGGTCGAAATAGTCCATGGCCCGGGTGATGTAGAGATAGGAGTTGGCGTCGAAGCGGTCGACGAAGCTGGCCCCCTGGTGGCGCAGGTAGCTCTCCACCTGGAAGTCGGCGTCGAAGCCCCACGACAGGCCGTCGCGCTGCAGCTCGCGGCCGAACTTCCGCTGCAGGGCCGGTTCGGACAGGTAGGTGATGTGGGCGGCCATCCGCGCCACGGCCAGGCCTTTTTCCGGCCGGGACTTGCCTTCGGCGTAGGCGCCGGCCTTCCAGTCGGGGTCGGCCATGATCGCCTGGCGGCCCACCTCGTGGAAGGCGATGTTCTGGGCCGAGTGGCGCGAGGCCGACGCGACGATCACCGCGCTGAACAGCTTGTCGGGATAGTCGGCCGCCCATTGCTGCACCTGCATGCCGCCCATCGAGCCGCCCACCACGGCCAGCAGGTTCTCGACGCCCAGCGCCTCGACCAGCATGGCCTGGGCCCGCACCATGTCGGCGATGGTGATCACCGGGAAGCTCAGGCCGTAGGCCTTGCCGGTGGCCGGATTGATCGAGGCGGGGCCGGTCGAGCCCATGCAGCCGCCCACCACGTTGGAGCAGATGACGAAGTGCTTGGCCGGATCGATCGGCTTGCCGGGACCGACCAGGCGGGTCCACCAGCCGGGCTTGCCGCTGACCGGGTGGGTTCCGGCCACGTGCTGGTCGCCGGTCAGGGCATGGCAGATCAGGATCGCGTTGGTGCCGTCGGCGTTCAGCTCGCCCCAGGTGCGGTAGGCGATCTCCAGGTTTTCCAGCTGGGCGCCGGAGTCGAGCCGCAGAGGTTGATGGGACGGAAACCGCCAGGTTCCGCCTTCCGACAGCACAGGTCCGGCGAAGTCGAGTTCAGCCATGCCGCCTTGGACCGCTTGGCGTGTTCCGTGTCAACCGCGCGCTTCCGATGCGCTCCGGTCAAGGCTATGGAGGATCATGGACCGACTGATCCTCATGCGCCACGGCAAGGCCGAGCAACACGCCGCGTCGGGCGGCGATTTCGAGCGCGCCCTGGCGCCGCGCGGCCAGAACGACGCGGCCCTGATGGCCAAGGTCCTGGCCAAGGCCGGCCTGTCGCCAGACCTTGCCCTGGTCTCCTCGGCCCGCCGCACCCGCGAGACCTGGGACGCCGCCGCCCCGGCGTTTCCCAAGGCGCGAGCCGCCACCCGCCGCGACCTCTATCACGCCGAGGCCCAGGACGTGCTGGCGGCGATTCGCGAGGAGGCGCCCGACAAAGGAACGGTCATGGTCGTGGGCCACAATCCCGGCCTGCACGAGCTGGCCCTGCGCCTGGCCATGGGCGGTCCGGCCGATCCCGCCAAGCTGGCCCAGCTGCGCGGCAAGTTCCCCACCGCGACCGTCGCGGTGTTTTCGATCGACCCCGATGGAGCCCCGACCTTGAGCCACCTGTTCTATGCTTCGGAAAACGGCGGACACGGCGGCGAATGAGCAAGATCTACAAGATCCTTCCCAAGGCCGAATGGGAGGCTGCTCGCGCGGCCGGCGTCTTCGCCGGCTCGGCGGTCGACCTGGCCGACGGCTTCATCCACTTCTCCGGTCACGACACCGCCCAGCGGACGGCTGAACTCTATTTCAAGGGCCAGTCCGACCTGATGCTGCTGACCGTCGAGGCCGACGACCTGGGCGAGGCCCTGAAATGGGAGGCCTCGCGCGGCGGGGCCCTGTTCCCGCACCTGTTCCGCGCGCTGAAGGTGGACGAGGTGATCGCCGAGCGGCCGCTCGCGCTGGACGCCGACGGCGCGCCGATCCTGGGCGAGCTGGCCGCATGAGCCTGCCCCAATGACCTTGCACGACATCGCCGCCCGAGCCCTGCATGCGCTTGACCCCGAGGACGCCCACGGCTGGGCGATCCGGGGTCTGAAGATGGGCCTGGGCCCGCGCCAGTCCGACGTCGACGATCCGATCCTGGCCTGCACGGTGGCCGGTCTTTCGCTGTCCAACTGCGTGGGCCTGGCCGCCGGTTTCGACAAGAACGCCGAGGTGCCCGCCGCCATGTCCCAGGCCGGATTCGGCTTCGTGGAATGCGGCACGGTCACGCCCCTGGCCCAGGCCGGCAACCCGCGGCCGCGGCTGTTTCGCCTGACCCAGGACCAGGCGGTGATCAACCGGATGGGCTTCAACAACGCGGGGCTGGAGCCGTTCGCCGCCCGCCTGTCGGCCCTGAAGGCCGCGCCCGTTCCCGAACGCCGGAGACCGGTGGTCGGGGCCAATATCGGGGCCAACAAGGACGCGACCGACCGGATCGTCGACTATGTCGCCGGCCTGACGCGGCTCTGGGGCCTGTCGGACTATTTCACCGTCAACATCTCCTCGCCCAACACCCCCGGCCTGCGCGCCCTGCAGACCCGGGCGGCGCTGGAAGAGCTGCTGGGCCGCATCGCCGAGGCGCGCGGCCTGCTGAAGGCGGCCGGAACGGTCGACTATCCGATCTTCCTGAAGGTCGCGCCCGACCTGGAGGACGGCGAGGTCGAGGCCATCGTCGAGACCGTCACGGCCAACGGCCTGAACGGGATCATCGTCAGCAACACCACGATCGCCCGCCCCACCGACCTGGCCTCGTCCCACAAGGGCGAGAGCGGCGGCCTGTCCGGCCGGCCGCTGCTGGCCGCCTCCACGGCCATGCTGGCCCGGTTCCACGCCGCCAACAGCGGTCGGCTGGTCCTGATCGGGGCGGGCGGGGTCGCCAGCGGCGCCGACGCCCTGGCCAAGATCCGGGCCGGGGCCTGCGCCGTGCAGCTCTATTCGGCCCTGGTCTATGGCGGCCCCGGCCTGGTCCAGCGGATCAAGCGCGACCTGGCCGCCCGGCTGCGCGCCGAGGGCTTCGCCTCGGTGACCGACGCGGTCGGCGCGGGATGACGCCTGACGCCACCCTGGCCTGGCTGCGCCGGTTCGGGCCGCTGGGGGCCTTGCTGATCCTGCTGGTCGCCGCCCTGGCCAGCGGCCTGGCCGGCAAGCTCGACCTGGCGACCCTGCAGGCCCACGGACAGGCCCTGCAGGCCTACGCCGCGGCCAATCCGCTGAAGTGCGCGGCGATCTACATCCTGATCTACGTCGCCACGGTGTCGATCTCGCTGCCGGGCGCCCTGTTCCTGTCCCTGACCGGCGGCTTCCTGTTCGGACCGATCGGCGGCGGGGCGGCGGCGGTGACCGGGGCGACCGGCGGCTCGACCGTGGTCTATCTCGTCTGCCGCTCGGCCTTCGGCGACTTCCTGCGCCGCAAGCCCGGCGCCCTGCTGACCCGGATCGAGGAAGGCTTCAGGGCCGACGCCTTCTCCTACCTGCTGACCCTGCGCCTGATCCCGGCCTTCCCCCTGCTGCTGGTCAATGTCGCCTCGGGCCTGATGAACATCCCGGTGCGCACCTATCTGCTGGCCTCGTTCCTGGGGATGATTCCCAGCTCGTTCGTCTATGCCGGCATCGGCGCGGGCCTGGGCCATATCTTCGCCAGCGGCGAGCCGGTGACGATGCACACCCTGTTCTCGCCGCGCATCTACCTGCCGATCGCGGCGATGGGCGCCCTGGCCTTGCTGCCGCCGTTGTGGCGCTATTGGCGAAACCGCCGCGTTGCCCAAGCTCCAGACGTGAAGTAACCCAGACGAATGACCGAGCCGGTCGCGCCGTCCGTTCCGGAGAATGCCAGGCCAGGGCGTCGCTTCCCGTGGCCCGGAGGCCTGTCGGCGCGCCTGCTGCTGCTGACCGCCCTGTTCGTGGCCATCGCCGGCGTCGTCATCCTGCCGCCCGCCCTGGCCTATTTCGAGAAGCAGTGGCTGCTGGACCGGGTGCGGGCCGCCGAGCTGGCCTCGACCATCGCCGACGCCGATCCCGAGCGGCGGGTGACCGACAAGGTCTCCCAGCAGCTGCTCGACCAGGCCGGGGTGGTGATCGTGGCGCTCGAGGTCGACGGCGCCCGCCGCCTGGTCCTGCCGTCGGAGCCGCGCGGCCTGAAGATCCAGCCGCCCTACCTGGTCGACCTGCGCCGCCAGAACCCCGGCTCCTGGCTGGCCGCGCCGTTCTTCACCCTCAAGAGCGCGCCCGGCAGCATGGTGCGGGTGATGGCCGAGCCGCGCTTCCGCCAGGAGGCCGAGTTCGTCGAGATCGTGCTGCCCGACGCCAAGCTGAAGGCCGAGCTGGTCGCCACCCTGGGCCGGCTGGCCGGGGTGACGCTGTTCGTCGCGGCCCTGGCCGGCGGGCTGATCTATCTGTCGCTGAACTTCCTCTTGGTGCGGCCCATGCAGCGCATCACCCAGGCCATGGAGCGGTTCCGCGTCGATCCCGAGGATCCGGCCGCCCGGGTGGTGGTCTCGCGCCGCCGCGACGAGATCGGCCGGGCCGAACGCGAACTGGACATGATGCAGACCGACCTGATCGCCGCCCTGCAGGCCAAGGCCCGGCTGGCCGCGCTGGGCGAGGCGGTGGCCAAGATCAATCACGACCTGCGCAACATGCTGACCAGCGCCCAGATGGCCTCCGACCGTCTGGCCGCCCTGGGCGACCCCAAGGTGGCCCAGGCCCTGCCGCGCCTCGAACGGGCCCTGGACCGCGCCATCACCCTGGCCAGCGACGTGATGGCCTACGGCAAGTCCAAGGAGCCGGCCCCGGCCCTGCGCGCCACCCCGCTGCGCGCCGCCCTGGACATGGCCGCCGAGGACGCCGGCCTGCAGCCGACGGGCGTGGCCCTGGAGACCGTGATCGACGGCCGCGAGCAGGTGCTGGCCGATCCGGACCAGCTGCACCGCATCCTGACCAACCTGCTGCGCAACGCCCGCGAGGCGATCGAGGGCGCGCCCGACCGCGGCGGCAAGGGCCGGGTGTTCGTCGAGCTGCGCCGCGCCGAGGGCTCAAGCATCCTGCGGCTGTCCGACGACGGCCCCGGCGTGCCGGAAAAGGCGCGCAACAACCTGTTCCAGCCGTTCGTCGGCTCGGTGCGGCGGGGCGGCACCGGCCTGGGCCTGGCCATCGCCCGCGAACTGGCCCAGGGCCACGGCGGCGACCTGGCCCTGGTCGAGACCGGACCGGGCGGCTCGGTGTTCGACCTGACGCTGGCGGGCGCGCCCGAGCCGCTGCCGGAACCGCCGCCCGAGCCGGTGAAGCCCAGGGCGAAGTCGAAGCCGTAGGCCCCCTCAGTCGCTCCGCGACAGCTCCCCCAGAGGGGAGCAGCACGTAGGGCGTAGATCCTCCCGTGTGAGGGGCGAAGGGCCGGAGGGGGTCCTACAACCCCTTGGCCACCCCCTCGCGGCGGGGGTCGGCCCCGCCTTCCAGCACGCCGCCCGGTCGCACGATCACCCCGTGCAGGCCGGAGGTCTCGTTCTGGCCGGTCCTGATCGCCACCCCCCGCGCCTGCAGGGCCGCCGTCATCTCCGGCCCGAACTTCTCGACGTCCGCCGAGAAGCTGTCGCCGCGCGCCACCAGGTTGGGCAGGTTGATGGCCTGCTGCATGGTCAGGCCCCAGTCGAACACCCCGACCATGGCCTTGAGATTGTAGGACAGGATCGCCGAGCCGCCGGGCGAGCCCACGGCGGCCAGGAATTTGCCGTCCTTGTCCAGCACGACGATCGGAACCATCGACGAACGCGGCCGCTTGCCGCCGGCCACGGCGTTGGCCCCCGGCGCCCCGTCGCCGTCGTGCGGGTCGAAGTTGAAGTCGGTCAGCTGGTTGTTGAGGAAGAACCCGCCGACCATCCGGCCCGAGCCGAACACGCTCTCGACCGTGGTGGTCATCGACACGACATTGCCCATCGGATCGACGATGACCATGTGGGTCGTCCCGGCCGGCTCCTGGGTCTTGTCCGGTCCGACCGCCGGCGCGCCCTTCGGCAGGCCGAACGTCGGGACCGGCCCGGCGGTGTTGCCGATCAGCTTGGCCCTCTGGGCGACATAGGCCGGATCCAGCAGGCCCTCGACCGGCACCTTCACGAACGACGGATCGCCGACATAGCGGTCGCGGTCGGCGTACATCACCCGCTCGGCCTCCGCCAGCTGGGCCCAGGCCACCGGATCGGTCGGTCCGCGCTGGGCGATGTCGGTGTGCTCCAGCATCATCAGCGCCTGGAGCACCGACACGCCGCTCGACGACGGATTGGGCACGCAGACGGTGTAGACCTTCCACGGCCGGCACAGGGCGTCGGCCGAGCGCGGCCTGTAGGCCTTCAGGTCGGCCAGGGTCATGCTGGAGGGCAGGTCGCCCTGGTGCAGCCGGTCAACGATCTGCTGGGCCAGGGGGCCGTCGTAGAGGGCGCTGGGGCCCTTGGCGGCCAGGTCGCGCACGGTGGCGGCGTAGGCCGGGTTCTTCAGGGTGTCGCCGGCCTGGTAGCGCTGGCCGTCCGGCTTGGTGAAATAGGCGATCACGTCCGGCGCGACGTTCTGCGGCACGCGCGGGCTGTTGATCATGCCGGCCAGGCGCGGGCTGACCGTGAAGCCGCCGTCGGCCAGGCGCTCGGCGTCCTTGAACAGCGTGTTCCAGGCGGCCTTGCCGTGTTCCTTCTGGGCCTGGGCCAGCATGCCGACCGCGCCGGGCACGCCGGTCGAGCGGCCCGACAGCACGGCGGTCACGAAGTTCAGCGGCTTGCCGTCCGGTCCCATGAACAGCTGCGGCGTCGCCGCCCGCGGCGCCGTCTCGCGGCCGTCATAGGCGGTCACCTTGCCGGTCTTGGCGTCGTAGAACACCAGGAACGACCCGCCGCCCAGGCCCGAGCTCTGCGGCTCGACCAGGCCCAGCACCGCCTGCACCGCCACCGCCGCGTCCACCGCCGTGCCGCCGTCGCGCAGCACCCGCAGACCGGCCTCAACCGCCAGGGGATTGGCCGCCGCCACCATGCCGCGGGGCGTGTAGGCGGGGGCGGACGCCGCCGTCGCGGCCGCCGGCGCCGGCGGCCCGGCCTCCGCCGCGAGGGGCGCGCAGCCGGCGAGCAGGGCAAGGAGCAGGGGGGCGATCAGACGCATGGCGAACCTTCTCGAAGACCCCGGCCACGGAAACGGGGAGCGCGCCGTTGCGATCCCCGCGTGGCCAAGGTCGTTCCTTCCAAAAGGGGAGCGGAGCCTTGCGGGTCAAGGCCTGGAGGCCCTTCTCCACAAACTTCGCCTCTTCTGCATCAAAAGGCGCTTGCGTCCTCGGATGGTCCGGGCTATCTCCCCCGCCTCGCCGAAAGGCAGTGCGCGCCCGTAGCTCAGCTGGATAGAGCATCAGACTACGAATCTGAGGGTCGGACGTTCGAATCGTTCCGGGCGCGCCATTTTCTCCTGACACTCCAGACCGTCGAGAACCGTTTTCCTTCAACGGTTTAGACGGTCGCGAGCCAAAATCCACGGACAGTTCCGGCGACAGTTCTGGAGCCTTGGTCTGACGCCCCTGTGACCGCTTTTGTGCCAAGGTCCGCAGTTCGTCGTGCAGATCGTCGGTGCGAAGGTGGCCATATCGCGCGCTCATTTGCAGCGTGGAATGACCCAGCACCCTGCTGAGACGGTAGAGGTCGCCGCCCGCTTGCACCCACCATGACGCGAAGGTGTGACGAAGGTCATGCCAGCGGAAGTCTTTGATCCCACTTGCTTTCAAGGCTGACGCGAACGCCTTCTTCGGGTCCACATACCGGCTGCCATCAGCCTTGCAGAACAGGTAGGGCGACAACGGTCGGTTGGGAGCGTTCAGGAGGCTTTCGACTGTGACCGCTGCTGTGTCCGTCAATGGCACCCGGCGTGGTGCGTTTGTCTTGGTCTTGTCGAGGTGAACCTCCCGCCGTTCGAGGTCAATCGACCTCACCGTCAGGCTGAGAAGCTCCTCGCGGCGCATCCCGGTCTCGACAGCCAGCACGAGCATCGGCTTGAAGAAGTCGGGTGCCGCAGATTTGAGAGAAGCGAACTCCTCGCGTGTTAAGAAGCGCGTCCGGGGACGGGCCTCTCTCAAGGTGCGTTTGCTGATCGTTGTGACCGTGACGTGACCCCCATTTTTCATCCAGCGATAACGAGAGTCCTGGGTTGATTTGAGCCTTGGTGTTGGTGGGTGGCAAGAGGCCGGCGCGCGGAGCTATCAGCCTGCGCAGCGTGCCGGCCGGTGTCTCCGCAGAAGGCGCTGGCGTACGCCCTGGGCGTCATCCAGCCGAGCTTGGAATGGGGCCGGCGCTCGTTGTAATCGCGCCGCCAGGTCTCCAGCACGGCGCGGGCGTGCGGCAGCGACCGGAACAGGGTCTCGTTCAGTAGTTCGTCGCGCAGCCGGCCGTTGAAGCTTTCGTTGTAGCCGTTCTGCTGGGGCTTGCCCGGCGCGATGTAATGCCAGCCCACGCCGCTGTCGTC